>NC_011901.1:1273750-2547500 GCF_000021985.1 Thioalkalivibrio sulfidiphilus HL-EbGr7 | reverse complement strand
CATCTAAGTACCTGGAGGAAAAGAAATCAACCGAGATTCCGTCAGTAGCGGCGAGCGAACGCGGATTAGCCCAAAAGCTGCATTGGTTTTAGTGGAACGGTCTGGAAAGTCCGGCCATAGTGGGTGATAGCCCCGTACACGAAAAGGCCTTTGTAGTGAAATTGAGTAGGGCGGGACACGTGAAATCCTGTCTGAACATGGGGGGACCATCCTCCAAGGCTAAATACTCCCTACCGACCGATAGTGAACCAGTACCGTGAGGGAAAGGCGAAAAGAACCCCGGAGAGGGGAGTGAAATAGAACCTGAAACCGTGTGCGTACAAGCAGTGGGAGCCCTTCGGGGTGACTGCGTACCTTTTGTATAATGGGTCAGCGACTTACTTTCAGTGGCAAGGTTAACCGCATAGGGGAGCCGTAGGGAAACCGAGTCTTAATAGGGCGTTCAGTCGCTGGGAGTAGACCCGAAACCGGGCGATCTATCCATGGCCAGGGTGAAGGCGGGGTAATTCCCGCTGGAGGCCCGAACCCACTAATGTTGAAAAATTAGGGGATGAGCTGTGGATTGGAGTGAAAGGCTAAACAAGCTCGGAAATAGCTGGTTCTCCTCGAAAGCTATTTAGGTAGCGCCTCGTGTATCACTCCTGGGGGTAGAGCACTGTTATGGCTAGGGGGTCATCCCGACTTACCAAACCATTGCAAACTCCGAATACCAGGAAGTGCGAGCACGGGAGACACACGGCGGGTGCTAACATCAGTCGTGGAGAGGGAAACAACCCAGACCGCCAGCTAAGGTCCCAAAATCATGGCTTAGTGGGAAACGATGTGGGAAGGCAGAAACAGCCAGGAGGTTGGCTTAGAAGCAGCCATCCTTTAAAGAAAGCGTAATAGCTCACTGGTCGAGTCGGCCCGCGCGGAAGATTCAACGGGGCTCAAGCCATGTACCGAAGCTGCGGACTTACACTTTGTGTAAGTGGTAGAGGAGCGTTCCGTACGCCTGTGAAGGTGTGTCGAAAGGCATGCTGGAGGTATCGGAAGTGCGAATGCTGACATAAGTAACGATAATGCGGGTGAAAAACCCGCACGCCGAAAGCCCAAGGTTTCCTGCGCAACGTTAATCGGCGCAGGGTTAGTCGGCCCCTAAGGCGAGGCAGAAATGCGTAGTCGATGGGAAACAGGCTAATATTCCTGTACCTCGTGTTATTGCGATGGGGGGACGGAGAAGGCTAGATCAGCCGGGCGTTGGTTGTCCCGGTTTAAGCGAGTAGGGAGTGATTCCAGGAAAATCCGGTTTCACAATCCTGAGACGTGATGACGAGCTCCCACGGGAGCGAAGTGATTGATGCCATGCTTCCAAGAAAATCCTCTAAGCTTCAGATAGCACGAGACCGTACCCGAAACCGACACAGGTGGGCAGGGTGAGAATCCCAAGGCGCTTGAGAGAACTCGGGTGAAGGAACTAGGCAAAATGGTACCGTAACTTCGGGAGAAGGTACGCCTCTGATGGTGATGGGACTTGCTCCCTAAGCTGTTGGAGGTCGCAGAGACCAGGCCGCTGCGACTGTTTATTAAAAACACAGCACTCTGCAAACTCGAAAGAGGACGTATAGGGTGTGACGCCTGCCCGGTGCCGGAAGGTTAATTGATGGGGTCAGCCTTCGGGCGAAGCTCTTGATCGAAGCCCCGGTAAACGGCGGCCGTAACTATAACGGTCCTAAGGTAGCGAAATTCCTTGTCGGGTAAGTTCCGACCTGCACGAATGGCGTAACGATGGCGGCACTGTCTCCACCCGAGACTCAGTGAAATTGAAATCGCTGTGAAGATGCAGTGTACCCGCGGCTAGACGGAAAGACCCCGTGAACCTTTACTACAGCTTCACACTGAACTTTGAACCTGCTTGTGTAGGATAGGTGGGAGGCTTTGAAGCGGCGACGCCAGTCGTCGTGGAGCCAACCTTGAAATACCACCCTGGCATGTTTGAAGTTCTAACCTAGTCCCGTTATCCGGGACAGGGACATTGTGTGGTGGGTAGTTTGACTGGGGCGGTCTCCTCCCAAAGAGTAACGGAGGAGTGCGAAGGTACCCTCAGCGCGGTCGGAAATCGCGCACTGAGTGCAAAGGCATAAGGGTGCTTAACTGCGAGACAGACAAGTCGAGCAGATGCGAAAGCAGGTCTTAGTGATCCGGTGGTTCTGTATGGAAGGGCCATCGCTCAACGGATAAAAGGTACTCCGGGGATAACAGGCTGATACTGCCCAAGAGTCCATATCGACGGCAGTGTTTGGCACCTCGATGTCGGCTCATCACATCCTGGGGCTGAAGCAGGTCCCAAGGGTATGGCTGTTCGCCATTTAAAGTGGTACGCGAGCTGGGTTTAGAACGTCGTGAGACAGTTCGGTCCCTATCTGCCGTGGGCGTCGGAAATTTGAGAGGATCTGCTCCTAGTACGAGAGGACCGGAGTGGACGTACCTCTGGTGTTCCGGTTGTCACGCCAGTGGCATTGCCGGGTAGCTAAGTACGGAAGGGATAACCGCTGAAAGCATCTAAGCGGGAAGCCCACCTCAAGATGAGATTTCCCTGGACCCTCGAGGTCCCTAAAGGGCCGTCGGAGACTACGACGTTGATAGGCTGGGTGTGGAAGCGCAGTAATGTGTGAAGCTAACCAGTACTAATTGCCCGTGCGGCTTGACCATACAACCCCAAACAGTTTGGGCTGTATGTTGAGTCCGAAATCGACATAACACTGCGCCTAGAATGCTTTCTCGAATTCTGTGTATCGGAATTGACCGGTACACGGTACAAGTTTGCCTGGCGGCAATGGCGAGTGGGAACCACCCGATCCCATCCCGAACTCGGAAGTGAAACTGCTCAGCGCCGATGATAGTGTGGGGCTTCCCCATGCGAAAGTAGGTCACTGCCAGGCACCTATCCCAAACCCCGTGGTCTTTCTAGACTGCGGGGTTTTTTTTGGCCTGCATGGGGAAGCCGCTAAGCGGCGCTCCAGCCCCGCACACGAGGTGCGGGTCGCTCGCATTGGCTGCGTTCGTCCACTGGACGAACGGTCCTCGCTCGCCCCCATGCGAAAGTAGGTCACTGCCAGGCACTTATCCCAAACCCCGCTGTCCTTTGGACAGCGGGGTTTTGTTATGCGCGATTTTTTTCGCAAATGAGTCCGCTCGTGGCGTCAACCCTGGCAGTCATGGACATGCGCTGGGGACACCACAAGGGCACCAGGTCTGAGCAGTGACTTACTCGGTGGTCTTACGCTTGGATCAGAGCGCGGGTTTGATCACGGCTTCAGCCGCAGGCAAGGAGCGTGCGACTGTATCAGGGTGTTGAGGTCTGGGCCGTACCCGCCAGTCGTTCGTAGTGATCCATGACGCGGGTGATGTAATTGCGGGTTTCGTTGAAGGGTGGGACACCGTTGTGTCGGCGCACTGCACCAGGGCCAGCGTTGTAGGCGGCCAGGGCCAGGGTGATGTCCTGGTCAAACTCCTGCAGCATCCGATGCAGATAGCGAATACCGCCCCGGATGTTGTCGAGGGCATCGAAGCTGTTCTGCACTCCCAGCTCCCGCGCAGTCGCCGGCATCAGCTGCATCAGCCCCTGGGCGCCGACCCGGGAGACCGCCTGGCGGTCGAAGCAGGACTCCACCGTGATGACTGCACGGACCAGGTTCGGATCGATGCCATAGTGGGTAGCATAATGCCGCACGGTGGTGAGATAGGGTTCAGCCCTTTGCGCCAGGATGGTCGGCGTGATGCCATGACAGGAGTGACTTGCGGTCGGTCGCCCGTAGGATCCCACGTAGGTATAGTCGGGCCCCATGTTGCGCCGGTCGGTGAACCACTGGGTGCCGTCCGGGCTGCGATGGATATGTATCTGGCCCTGCGCCATGAGCGCGGCTGGCGCAGCCGCGCCGACAAACACGGCGCTGGTCAGCGCACAGTTCAGGAAGGTTCTGTGAAATGGTGACATTGTGTTCATTCCCTGTTGCCACGATCATAGCCGAAAGTCTTTGACGGACAGAACAGGATGTCACCCCATCAGCACCGTTGATCCACAAATCGTTCACGGGCTCTCGGTTCGGGATCAGGCTGCGATCCAGGATGCCATGTGTCTGCTGCAGGCGCTGGCAGACGGGCGGCCACATCCCGCGACAGCGCTTCCCGGCGCCTGGCACGCGTCTCGACGCAAGGACGCGCTTGAGCGACTGGATCGCTGGGGTCTTGGTGTCGTGCGCGACCAGGCCGGTATGCTGCGGCTCCAACGCCCCGTCGAACTCCTCGCGGAAGAGCGTATCTACCAGGCGCTTTCCGAGGATCTGCGTGCCAGATTGCGCCTGCACGTGTTCCCGGAGCTGGATTCCACCAGCGTCTGGCTCGGGCGACTGGATGCTGATAGCGGCGATGTCGCTTGTTTCGCGGAACACCAGAGCGCCGGACGGGGCCGGCGCGGCAGGGGGTGGCAGATGCCCTTCGGTGGCGGGTTGGCCATGAGCCTGCGTCGGGATGTCTCCCACTGGCCGGGGGTGCCGCCACGGCTGACGCTCGCCCTGGGCGTGGCTCTGGCCGAGGCGCTGGGTCATGACGAGATCGGTTTGAAGTGGCCCAATGATCTGGTCGCCCGCGGCCGCAAGCTCGGCGGTATCCTGGTTGAACTGCGCAGGCGGGAGCAGCGCTCTGTGTTGGTAGTCGGCCTGGGACTCAATCTGGCATTGCCCGCGGATGCTGCCATCGATCAACCCTGGATCGACCTCGCCGGACTCATGGGGACTGGCCTGCCGCCGAGGAATGCACTGGCGGGTCATCTGCTTGAGGCCCTTTCCCGGGCACTCGACGATTTCTACGCTCAACCGGCCGAGACCCTCCTGGCTCGCTGGTCCCGCTACGATGTGTTGTCCGGGGTTCCGGTCAGGGTGACTTCAGCCATGGATGAGGTGCTCGAGGGCGTGGCCCGTGGGGTGGATTCAGAAGGTCGGTTGCGGGTCGTGGGTCAGGATCGCGAGTGGTTGCTGGATGCGGGCGAGGTCAGTGTCAGGCGGGCGCTGCCATGAAACGCCTCCTGCTGGATGCAGGCAATAGTCGCATCAAGTGGGCCCTGGTCGGCGCTCCCGGGCAGGATCCGCCGCGGGGTGTCGTGTCCCCTGATGCCGACGGCCTGGAGGCATTGGGCAGGGGTCTTTCGCACCATTCCGGTCCGGAATCGATTCACGTGATCAGTGTCAGGGATGAGGGTTTCTTCGCGGAATTCCGCAGTTATTGCACACAACGGGGCTGGCCGGTGCCGCAGTTGCACCAGGCCGTCCGCGAGGCGCACGGCATCCGCAACGCTTACGCTGACCCGGGGCGCTTGGGTGCGGATCGCTTTGCGGCCATGGTCGGCGCTCGGCAACTGTTCGAGGGCAGTCTGGTGGTGATCGACTGCGGCACCGCCCTGACCCTGGATGCGGTCACACCCGATGGTGCGCACCTGGGGGGGGTGATCCTGCCAGGCCTCAGGCTTATGGCGATCGCCCTGGGGCAGGGGACTGCCCAGGTGGGTGACACGCCGGATGGGCCGCCGGCCCTGCTGGCGGACAATACCGCCGGCGCGGTGGCGGGAGGGGCGTTGTATGGTACGGCTGCGGCGGTGGACGGACTCTGCGAGCGCATTCAGTCGAATCTGTCAGATGCCCCGAGACGCATTCTTTGTGGCGGGGATGCGCCGCGCATCCTGAGTCAGCTCCAGGGCCGTTACGAATACTGTCCCTGGCTGGTGCTGCAGGGGCTGGACGTGATGACGGGGGGGCGTGCATGCGAACCCTGGTCCTGATTCTGGTGCTGCTCAACGGGGCGTATCTGTACTGGCAGACCCAGGTCAAGCCGCCCCGGGAGGCCGGCACCCCGGTCGAGAGCCTCGAGACCCGTAACGCCACCCGGCTGGTACTCCTGTCCGAACGTATTGCCGGGCCTGCGCCTGAAGCCCCGGCGAGCCCGGAAACGCTCGGCACTGCTCCGCGCTGGCATTGCGAAACCGTCGGACCGTTCGTATCACGGATGGAGGCCCAGACCCTCAGCGCCCAGCTGGAGGCTCAGGGGCTGATGGGGGACCTGCGCAGCGTCAGCCGGGAGATCGTCTCCAGTTACTGGGTATTCCTGCCGCCACGGGCGACCCGCGAGGCCGCGCTCAACCTGGCCCGGGACCTGGCCGGGCGCGGTCTGCTGGATCTCTATGTCATCGGTGAGGGGGAGCACCGCAACGGTATCTCCCTGGGCCTGTTTTCCGAGCACGAACGGGCCAGAAGGCGTGTGGAGCAGGTCGAGGCCATGGGTTACGGGCCACGTATCGAGGCGCGTACCCGCACTCAGACCCTCTACTGGCTGGATCTGGCCGGACCCGAGGAATCCTACGCCGATGTCACCCTGCCCGATGGGGTCAACCGCATGGAGCGGGCCTGCCCGCCCCTTGTGGTGCCTTGATTGGCGCCTGTCCCCGCCCTGGAGTACACTTCTCGACCGGATTGCGCTGGCGTAGCTCAGTTGGTAGAGCGGCTGATTTGTAATCAGTAGGTCGCAGGTTCGACTCCTGTCGCCAGCTCCACGATTGCGCAGCTCGTCCGGGACTCTGGATCCTCCATCCGAGCCCGGAGACCGAGTTTCCCCTGCCTTTGCCAAGGACCCGGTGCCTTAAAACATTTGCAATCTTCTGAACGTACACTATGCTATGCATAATGTGACCTGTGTCACATTGCTGGCTCGGGGGCTCACCTCTTCCTGATGGGCCAATCCGACCAAAACCGGTTTCATTGCAAGGGTTTGTTCCGACGCTTGAATCCCCGGTGTGAAGGGCCTCTCAGGCCCAGGGCCCCCTGGTTCAGGAAGGGGTATCATGTTGTATCTGGGCAGTCCTGCAGCCGTCTCAAATCGGCTCGGATCGGCTGCCCCCACGGCCAAGGAGGCGTGTGGATCATGACGCAGAAAGCTGAATACAAGGCCGCAGTCCCCAGTGAGTCGGGCATGTCCGGCTTCAGCGGCCCGGATCGCAGGCGGGCAGGCGAACGCGGATCCGTCCAGGCGCCCGAGCATGGCGGCGGTACGGTCACCATGCTGCCGGTCGCTGAGCCTGCAAGACGTCAGAAACCACGCGGCATCCGCCTCAAACACAGTCACGTCCAGATCCTCGGGCGCGAACTCTCCACCCCCCTGGTGGTGCTGGCCATGGCCGAGGCCGTGATCATCATGGCGGCCTTCTATCTCGCCGTGCAGTTTCGTTTCCCCCAGGGCGCGGCCCCCGTTGTTTTTGATGGCCTGGGCCTGAAGCTGGTGATCTTTGCCGCCGTAAACATGCTGGCCATGCTCAGCATGGGTCTCTACCGGCGCGGGTTCCGGGATTCCACCCTTGCGGTGGTCCTGCGTGTGGTCGGCGCGTTCGCCCTGGGTGCCGCGATGCTGGCTGCACTGTTCTATGCCTTTCCCTCGCTCCTGTTCGGTCGCGGCATCATGGTGCTGGCCATGGCAGGTGCCTTTGCGGGCGTGATCGTGACCCGTCTGGTCGGTGTGCGTCTGCTGGATCTGGACGCGCTCAAGCGTCGGGTGCTGGTGCTGGGTGCGGGGAACACCGCCACCCTGTTCAACCGGCTGCGCCGTCGCAGTGATCGGCGCGGTTTTGAGCTCTTCGGGTTTGTGCCCCAGGCTCAGGAAGTGAGTCTGGTGCCACAGGACAGCCTGGTGCATCTGGATCAGCCCCTGGACCAGTACGTGCGCGCCCACCAGATCGATGATGTGGTCATCGCCATGGATGATCCTCGCGGCGGGTTCCCGGTGGATGAACTGATGGCCTGCAAGATGAACGGGGTCAACGTGCTGGATGTCTCGGATTTCTTTGAACGGGAGGGCGGGTTCCTCAAGCTGGATATCCTGCGCCCGAGCACCATGATCTTCTCCCGGGGCTTCCGTCAGTGCCTGTACCGGGACTACGCCAAGCGCATGCTGGATGTTGCGACCAGTCTGGTTCTGCTCGCATTGGCCTGGCCCCTGATGCTGCTGACGGCGCTGGGCATCTGGATCGAGAGCCGGGGCAAGGGGTCAGTGCTGTTCCGTCAGGTGCGGGTCGGGCAGAACGGCAAGCCGTTCACCCTGACCAAGTTTCGCAGCATGGTCATGGATGCCGAGGGGGATGGCGTGGCCCGCTGGGCCCAGAAGCAGGACCCGCGCGTGACCCGCTTTGGCAATTTCATGCGCAAGACGCGCCTTGATGAACTGCCGCAGCTGTTCAACGTGTTGCGGGGTGACATGAGCTTTGTGGGTCCGCGTCCGGAACGCCCGGAATTCGTGGAACAGCTGGCCGCCAAGCTGCCCTATTACCATCACCGTCACTGGGTCAAGCCGGGCCTGACCGGCTGGGCGCAGATCAACTATCCCTACGGCGCTTCCGAGAAGGATGCCTTCGAGAAGCTCCAGTACGATCTCTACTATGTGAAAAACCAGAGCATCGCACTGGACCTGCTCACCATCATCCAGACCGTTGAAGTGGTCCTGTGGGGCAGGGGTTCCCGCTAACTTTGGCAACCAGGTGACCTTGCTTGCATGGTCACCTGGTGACCCGCAGTCTCCTGCGTACAGAATCCCGGATCGTCCTATCATTCCTGCCGACGACCGGTTTTCCTGGTTCCATGCGCCAAACCTGTGAGACCTCCCGCTTGCCTGCGATCCGTGCCACGAGTCACGAGAAGCCACGGATGTCTGACCTGATATGCCGTCGGGATCGATAGCATGAACATCGGCCTGACCGGCTACCTCCTGTCCGCCATTGCCTTTTCGGCGCTGCTGGCAATCCTGCTGATCGGCTGGAGACGTCCGGGCCCCGTGGGACATGTCTTGATGTGGGCGGTCGCCGTCAGCGTGCTCTGGTCTGTCCTGTTCGCCTGGCAGTGGAGCAGGCCCGTCTTCAATCCCGGCTTCCTGTTCATCATCGAGGTGTTCCGGGACAGCGCCTGGCTCGGCTTCCTGTGGCTGTTGAACTGGAAAGCCACGGGGCCTGAGGATCGAGCCAGACGGTATCTGGCCGCCATCGGTCTGGTGGCGGGCGTGATCGCCCTTGCGCTGGTGGTCCGCTTTGTCATCTCGCCTGCCATTGTCAGCGATGAACCGCTGCGTGATTTGTTGCTTCTTGGCAAGCTTGGCCTTGCCCTGTGCCTGCTCGTGATGATTGAGCATCTGCTGCGTTCCACCAGTTCCGCAGACCGGTGGCAGGTTAAGTACGTGGCCCTCGGTCTGGGGTGCGTCTACGTCTTCGAGTTCTATATCCATGCCGAGGCGCTGATGCTCGGCGGCATGTCCCAGCACATGCTGGATGCGCGCGGTTACATCTTCGCGCTGATGGCACCGCTCATCGCCATCTCGGCCGCGCGCAATCCTCGCTGGGAGCTGGACGTGTTCGTCTCCCGAGGTGTGGTGTTCCAGGGCGTGACCCTGATGGCGGCAGGTCTGTATCTAGTGATCATGGCCGCCGCCGGGTACTACGTGCGTGTCTTCGGCGGCGACTGGGGCACAGTACTGCAGGTGGTGTTCCTGTTCGCGGCCCTCATGGTGCTGGTCGGCGCACTGTTGTCCGAGAGGCTGCGTGCCCGGCTGCGTGTGTTTGTCAGCAAGCACTTTTTCAGTTACCGCTTCGATTATCGTGACGAGTGGCTGCGGTTCATCGCCACCATGTCGGCCACAGATAGCCACGAGGATCTACCGGTCCGGGTGATCAGGGCGCTGGCCAATATCGTGGACAGTGGCGGGGGGCAGATCTGGTTGCGGGATGGTGGCCGAACCTATCAGCTGGCGGGCGCCATTGGTATGCCTGGGCAGGTGGCGACCGGGATTGCGATAGACGACCCATTGCCGGTATTCCTGCACGACTCTGAATGGATCGTGGATCTTCCTGAATATCTTCAGTATCCAGAACGCTACGGGAACCTGGTACTGCCGTCCGTGCTGGACGATAAGGATGCCGTTTGGCTCATCGTGCCCCTGTTTCATGACCAGGATCTGATGGGCTTCGTGGTGCTCATGCCGTCGCTTTCCGTATCCCGCTTGACCTGGGAAGAGCGGGATCTGCTCAAGACCGCGG
Source organism: Thioalkalivibrio sulfidiphilus HL-EbGr7 (assembly GCF_000021985.1). Taxonomy (NCBI): domain Bacteria; kingdom Pseudomonadati; phylum Pseudomonadota; class Gammaproteobacteria; order Chromatiales; family Ectothiorhodospiraceae; genus Thioalkalivibrio; species Thioalkalivibrio sulfidiphilus. The sequence goes on along the minus strand of NC_011901.1, from coordinate 2,537,404 downwards.
GCCTACAGGCGGCCACGCACCTGGCCCAACTGGATGCGTCTCGTGCGCTCGCGGAGGTCCGCCAATTCGAGGGCTTCAATCGCCTCTCGGCGTATGTGCTCCATGATCTCAAGAATCTCATTGCCCAACTTTCATTGGTGGTCAGCAATGCCAGGCGACATGGTGACAACCCTGCGTTCCTGAAGGATGCCATTGCGACGGTGGAGAACGCGGTCAATCGCATGAACCGGCTCATGGAGCAGCTCAGGAACGGCGATGTGGAGCCCAGGTATCAGATCGTCGATCTAGTTGATCTGTCCATCCAGGCCGTTAATAGCCGCTCTACGCACAGGCCAGTTCCTGAACTTGAGGTCGGAGGAGGTCCGTTTGTCGTACGAGGAGTCCGCGATAGGTTGCTATCTGTGATCAATCATCTGATACAGAATGCACAGGAGGCAACACCGCCGGATGGGGAGGTGCGGGTATATCTATGGCGAGATGCGGACCAAGTATATCTTTCCGTGAAGGATACGGGGTGCGGTATGGATGCGGATTTTGTTCGCAATCGTTTGTTCAAGCCATTTGATACCACAAAGGGGTTGACGGGGATGGGTATCGGAGCTTACGAATGCCGTGAGCTAGTGCGTTTCCTCGGCGGCAATGTTCAAGTGAAGAGTGAACCTGGCAAGGGCACTGAGATTCAAATCCAGCTGCCCTCCGACGTGGGAGATAGGTCTGGTATTACAGACGCGACGCGATGACGCTCTTCCGCATCTGGTGTTATTTTGCCTATCAATACTTGATGGGCTGCAACAGCTGAATTTGGAAGCCCCGTGGTTAACTGGGTTCCTATAATATCAACAGGTCGACCCAATGAGACTGTCTGTTCATTCTGGAATGGCGGAGCCTGGCAAGGGATGTTTTCAACGGCTTCTGGCTGTTGTCATCCTGATTGCAGGAATTCTGATGATTCTTCCTGGGCAAGTGGGAGGGGCCGCATTGGATACGAATTTTCGGGGCGTGGTCATTATCGGGGCGTCTTACGCTGCTGGCTGGGAAATCGCAGCCATCGAAGGTATTTCTGTCGTAAACAAGGGTGTGGGTGGTCAGGAAAGTCATGAGCTTTTAGGTCGATTTTCGAACGATGTGATTGCGCTCAATCCCCAGTACGTGATTGTCTGGGGATTCATTAATGATATCTTTCGCAGTGACCCAGAGCAGGTAGATAGCCGCTTGGCCCGCACCCGTGCGGACATTGCGCAGATGGTGGATATGGCGCGCGGCGAGGGTATCCAACCGGTGCTTGCAACCGAGATCTTGATGGCACGACCCCAGGGCCTGGTGAACGCACTCAGGGCATGGGTGGGTGCATTGAGAGGCAAGCAAGCCTATGGCGAAAGAGTCAATCAGCACGTGATGCAAACGAATGCCTGGTTGCGTGCCTACGCAGAGGAAAACAAGCTTCCGTTACTGGATTTTGAGAGTGCGTTGTCAGGAGGAGACGGCTGGCGTAAACAGCATTTCGCTACGGAAGATGGAAGTCATATCAGTCCTGCGGGCTACCAGGCCTTGAATGACTATGTCCTGGAAAAATGGCCAGAGTTCATGTCACCTGTACCCTGACTTCAACATGAGTCATCTCTTCAAGGCGCTCGTGCTGCTTGTCATGCGCAGCAATTTACCATTACGAGTCTCCACAACTTAAACCGTTCCCTATGGAAGCCATGCTCCAGTTTCTGGTGTTGCCCTCTGGCCTCTTGGTGCTCTGTCTGGCGGGTGCGCTGGTACTGTCTCCCTGGCGGCGTATGAGGCCGGGGGCTGCGGGATTGGTGGCGCTCGCTGCGGTGATTTATCTTGTCTTTGGATCCGGCCCCGTCGCTCATGCCCTGCTTGGGGGCCTCGAGTACCGATATCCGGCACCGGAGAACATGCCTGAACTCGACCATATTGTGGTGCTTGCCGCTTATGGAGCCCATGATCCAAGGGTTTCTGTCATCAATCAGGTCAACAGTCATGCCTTGATCAGGCTGGTGGAGGCTTCACTGCTGGCGCGCGAGCATCCTGAAGCGATTCTGACGGTCACTGGTGGTGGGGAGGTGCCAAAATTGATGGCGGATGTCCTCATCGTGCTAGGGGTGCCCGAGAGCAGGATCCGGGTTGAAGCGCTCTCCAGCAATACCTTTGAGAGTGCGTTACATCTGCAGGCCGAACTCAAGGATCAGCGTTTTGCGCTGGTTACATCAGCGGGTCATATGTCCCGTGCCATGATGGTCTTCCGGGGACAGGGGCTGGAACCCATTCCAGCCCCGACTGATTATCTGTCTTTCGCAGATATCTGGTCAGCGCAAATTATGGCCAAGCCGGGAAACCTGCTGCTGTCTGATCTGGCCATTCATGAGTACATCGCCCTGGTTTGGTATCGCTGGCGAGGTCTTGATGGGCGTGGCGAGGACCCAGGTTCGCACTGAGTTGTCGACCTGGCCTGGCCTAGTCTGATCCCGTTCCTGGGCTGTACGGAGGACTTGCAGGTGACGCGGCACACCTGCCAATATGCTTATTCGGATCGCTTCCCCACAACCCTTCATGTAGCCAAATACCCATGTACCTTGAATTCTTCAACCTGGACAGGCCGCCGTTTCAACTCGCGCCTGATTCGGGCTTTCTCTACATGAGCAAGCCCCATGCTCGGGCGCTGGCATACATGAAGTACACAGTACTCAATCGGGACGGTTTCGCGGTCGTTACCGGGGAAATCGGTTCGGGCAAGACTATCGTTCTGGAGCGGTTGCTGGACTCCCTGGATGACTCGGTGACTGTCGCCCGGATCCACCAGACCCAACTCTCCGAGGTGGAGTTTCTCCAGCACCTGGCCACCATACTCGGGATCAAGTCACCCCAGGGTACCAAGGTCGAGCTGATTGAGAAGCTCAATCGGTACCTGGCCGATCAGGGCCGGCGGCGCCGTAGTGTGTTGCTGGTGGTGGATGAGTCGCAGAATCTGGGAGTTACTGCGCTGGAGGAGATTCGTTTGCTCAGCGATGGCGAATCATCCCGCAACAAGGTGCTCAGTGTCATTCTGGTGGGGCAGCCGGAACTGGCCGACCGGCTTGACGACCCTGTCCTGGAGCAGCTTGAGCAGCGTATCCGTTTGCGATTCCATCTTCGGCCACTGAATGTGGGCGAGATCGGGGAGTATATTCGCCATCGACTGGAGGTCGCGGGGTGGCAGGGCGCTGATCTGTTTGATGATCATGCTGTGGAACTTATACACCACTATACCGGTGGTATTCCCCGCCTGATTAACGTCTTGTGTGACACGGTCTTGCTTGCCGCTTTCATTGAGGAAACCAGGGAAGTATCACGCGAGCTCGTCGAGTCGTCCATTGAGGAGCTTCAATGGGTGCCTTTCGAGCAGAGGCGTGCGATTCTCCCTGTGACGGAGGAAGCAGAGACTGTATCTTCCGAGGCTATAAGGCCAGCTGCCGCCACTGGTGCCAGACTGGTCGTGAGCCTCAAAGACCGGGTGCTCTCAACTCATATGCTCACCGAGCCAGTGGAGAGCATTGGGCGCATTACCGATAACCGTATCCAACTGGCCCACATGTCCGTCAGCCGGCATCATGCAGCGATACTCCATGTGGACCAGCACTTTTATCTAGTTGATTTCAACAGCTTGAATGGTGTCAAGGTTAACGGGGAACCTGTTGTCCGGCATCAACTCAGGGATGGGGATCGGATAGGTGTTGGCTGCTACCAGATGACATTCCATCTGGCTGCCGGCATCACGGTCCCGCGCAACAGCGTGCAAGAAGACACCATTACCGCCGAGCGAGGTTTCCCAGATCGACTGCAACAGACCCGGGTGAGTTCCTCCCCCAGCTGAATTTGAGCGGCGAGTATCTCGGCAAGATGCATCTTCGTCTCTCTGTCTTCTGACACTTCAGTGCCTGTGCCTCCCGGTGATGCATGTTGGCACAAGGATTGCCTTGCCATCTGCCTCCCCTAGTGTCAATAAGAAAATCCTTGAAATGTGAAGCCCATCAACTGTAAATTGAGTCGTCACCTTAGGTGATTATCGACCATAATTGTGTAAATTATTTCGACAGTCACTGGTTGGAGTTGCGTCGCCTCTGGCGCACAGTGCAACTTAGCAATTCACGGATTGAGCCGCATGAGGAATTCGCACGCGATGGTTGATGGTGCTCGCCTGAAGGTGCCTTTGGAAGGCATTTGGGCTGGCAGTCCAGAGATGCTGCGTGTCTGTGAGGCAGCGGAACGTGTCGCGAGTACCGATGCATCAATCATGCTGCTCGGAGAGAGCGGCACGGGCAAGGAGTTGTTAGCCCGGGCGGTGCACCGCTTAAGTGCCTACAGCAACGGCCGGTTCGTGGCCATCAACTGCGCCGCTATTCCAGACAGTCTTCTTGAAAGTGAACTGTTCGGGTACGAGAAGGGTGCCTTTACGGATGCGGGTCAGCGCACCCGTGGAAAGATCGAACTGGCTCATGAGGGCACGCTTTTCCTGGACGAAATCGGAGATCTGCCCCTGTCGCTTCAGGCCAAATTGCTGCGTTTTCTGCAGGAGCGAACGATCGAGCGTGTCGGGGGCAGGACCGAAATACCCGTCAACACAAGGATTCTCTGTGCTACCCACCGTGATCTTCAGGGCATGATCTCTGAAGCAAGCTTCCGTCAGGATCTGTACTACCGGCTCAGCGAAATCACCTTCACTATCCCGCCATTGCGCGATCGCAGTGGCGAGGTCCTGCTTCTGGCGAAGAGATTTTTGGATCAATACAGCGCTGAACTCGCTCGGCCACTACGTGGTTTCAGTCATCAGGCATTGGCGGCGTTGGAGGAATACGACTGGCCCGGCAATGTCCGCGAGTTGGAGAACCGCGTGCGCCGTGCGGTCATTCTTTGCGACAAGATGGAAATCACGCCCCAGGATCTGGAGTTGAGCGGGGCAAAAATCCCCGAGGAGAGTTTCAAATTGCGTCATGTGCGCCGCCTGGCCGAGGAGCGTGCCGTACGCAAGGCCTTGGCGTATTGCGAAGGCAATATATCCAGGGCGGCCAGTCTGCTTGGCGTAAGTCGCCCCTCTCTCTACGACCTCATGCGCAAGCTGGGGGTGACATGAACACTGCTGCACTGGGCGGTCGTATCTCCAGCATGGTGTTGCCGTCGTTCTTGCTGATGCTGTTGTTGGGGCTTGTGCTACTGGTCTACCGGGATGTGTTCGCCGGATTGTGGAGCCTTTGGCTCAGTCCGGATGACTTCACCTACTCCCACGGAACCATGTTGTTGGCCCTATCGGTGGGTATTGCGGCACATACGCTTTGGCGTGACCCGGCTGCGCTTCGTTGGGCGCCCAGTTACTCCGGTGGCCTGGTTCTGATCGCGGCGGTGTCGCTGTGGATGCTTTCAACGCTCATGGTGGTCAAAGTGGGCGCCATGTTGAGTGCCTGGATGATTGTCGTGGGAACTGTCTGGGCAGCCTTCGGCATGCAGGGTCTGCGTCGGCTCGCCCTGCCATTAGGGCTGGTGGTGTTTGCCATACCCATGTGGTTCTTTATCAATGAGCCTCTGAGGCTCTTGACGGCCCATGCAGTCAGCCTATTGCTCGCCGCAACCGGTGTTCCCAATATTCTTGAGGGGGCGATCATAGGTGTGGTCCCCGGCAGTTTCTATGTGGATGACAACTGCACCGGACTGCGCCAGCTTGTAGTGGCGATGCCGCTTGCCCTGTTGTATGCCGCATGGGTGAGCCTGCGGCCGATCTATGGCGTGGTGGTGTTTGTCTCCGCCATTGTGCTGTCATTCGCCATGAATACCCTGCGCATCTACATCGTCGTCATGGCTGGCGTGATGACCGACATGCAGCATTATCTGGTGCGTGAGGATCACGTGACTCTGGGCTGGGTCCTGTTCGGTATTGGTATGGCCGGTTTCTTTTTTCTTGCCGGACGGCTGATGCCTGAGCGCTGGTACCGTGCTGACAGCACGACGCCCCCCGCACGTCCCGAGTCGCCCGCTACTACCCGGCCTGCTGCAAGCCTTTTGGTCATCCTGACCATTGCCATCGCCCTTGCCGTGCCGCTGGGCGTCAATCGCAGCGTCTCTGAAGTCGATGGTTTGGCCGGGCATGGGTTGTCATTGCCCGAGGCGTTTGGGCCCTGGCGCATGGAGACCGGTGCCTGGAAGCCGATATTGGCTGGGCGGTTTCGCGACCCGGACCTGCAAGGTCAGGTGGTCTATCGACGCGAGGACGGGGCACGGGTGCAGGTCCACGTGGCCTGGTTCCAGACACAAAGGGAAGAGCGCAAACTGGTGTCTTGGGACAATCGTGCTTTTGATCCAGCGCTTTGGCATCAGCAAGATTGGAATCGCCACAGCGTTTCAACGGACACGCAGCCCGCTGTGGTCCGTGAAGATCTCTTGAGTTCTGCTCAGCACGGCCAGCGTCTGGTGTGGTCCTGGTACCAATTGGCCGGTCGTACGTCTGCGAGCGATCGGTCTGCGTTGATGACGGGTATGCTCGGCGCCCTGTGTGGAAGACCCGACGGGGCTATGTGGGTGATCACTCCACTGGGTTCTGCGGGAGCCGAACGCGATCGAGTGTTGCTGGCTGAATTTCTGTATGCTGGCGGGATGCCATTGACGGATGCCGTACAGACATTGTCACAGCGGATCCATGCCTCATCATGGTGCTGAGCCAAGGGGCAAGGGTGACGGGAAACGCCGTATGTTCAGAGACATGATGCCCATGGTGTATGGAAACGACGGATCGGCTGGTCGTACTCTGCGTGCGTTCGTTGGGGCGATACTGCTTCTTGTGCTTGCAAACCTGCTGGGTTGTTCCCCGGGAGAGGACAGCGCCACTCGCCTGGAAAGGGCGCAAACGCTGGAGGCTGCGGGCGACGTGCGAGCCGCCGCCTTTGAACTGCGGCGCATCCTTCAGGATGATCCGGACCATGCTCAGGCACGCTTTGGCCTAGGGCGCTTAAATGTCCTGGCCGCACGAGGCGACGCCGCACAGCGTGAATTACGAAGGGCGCTGGAACTGGGTATTCCGGGCGATGAGGTGATGCCCTGGCTGATTGACGCACTCCTGATCCAGGAGCGGTTTGCCGATGCACTTTCAGAAGTTTCCTCCCTGCTCTCTGCAGACAATGCATCTACCGCCCGATGGCTGTTGCGCCGGGTTGAGGCGAACCTGGGTCTGGGGCGATACGATGAACTATCAACTGATCTGGACGCGATCGCCGATTACGGTGTCGAGCAGGCCCGCGTGTGGATGGCTCAGGCCCAGTTCGCTAACCACCAAGGTGATTCTGCTGCCGCGCTGAATCTGGCCCGCAAGGCCGCGCGGGCCGACCCCGATGACCCGCGAACCGCTTTCACGCATGGCTGGCTTGCCCTGAGGCAGGCACTGTTCCAGGAAGCGGAATCAGCGTTGCTGGAATCCACGCGCGCTGCACGTGCTCGTGCCAATGATTCTGATCTCACCCGTGCCAATCTGCTGCTGGTTGAAGCCCGTTTGGGGCAGGGCAAGACCTCAGAGGCCGAGGCGGTTATCGTTGAACTTGAGTCGCTGCTCGGTGACATCCCTGAGCTCAGCTATCTGAAAGGTCTGGTTGCCTATCGTCAGGGTAATTTTGGGGTGGCGCGGGATTCGCTACGGGATACGCTTCAACGCAGGCCCGAGCATCATCAGGCCAGGTTGCTTGCGGGAGGTACGGCCTTTGCGTTGAATGAGTACGAAGAGGCATCCCGTCAGTTGCGCCGCTATCTGGCCGTGGTGCCATCCAATGACGCCGCCCGCCGGTTGCTGGCTGCTGCTCAAGCCCGGCTGGGGCGTCACGGTGATGCCATGGCCGTCCTTGAGCCCTTGCGCGCGGGCGGTCAGGATGCCGAAAGTGTCGCATTGCTGGCCATGATTGGCCGCTCCGCCACGGTCTCAGGAGAATTTGAGACAGCAGAAAGTGCCTTCAGGGAGGCATTGGCCGCATCTCCGGGGGATCCAGCCTTGCGTGGGGACCTGGCGCGGCTGCATGCCGCCCAGGGTCGCTACGATGAGGCGATTGATCAGCTTTCCGCCCTGGTCAGGGAAGGGGATGCCGCCGCAGAACTGTTCCTGGTGCGCACGCTGGTGGCCAGTGGCAACGTGGCGCTGGCCTTGAGTCAGGCGCGGGCCCTTGCGGAGCGCAGTCCTGACCGTCCCGAGTGGCACACCTTGGTGGGCCTGATTCAATTACAGCAAGGTGAACGAACGCAAGGTCGAGCAAGCCTCATCAATGCTTTGAACGTGGATGATGCATATCTTCCGGCCCTGCTCGCCTTGGGTCGCCTGGGGCTCGAAGAAGGCAATCAGGCCTCTGCTGAGCGATACTTCAATGCGGTGCTGCGAATTGAGCCACGCCATGGTCTGGCCATGCTCGGGCTTGCCGAGTCAGCCGTGCGGCGCGGTGATGTTTCCACGGCGGAATCCTGGCTGCAACGGGCAGTCGAGGCCAATCCGGACGCTGTTCTGCCCCGGCTCTGGTTAAGTCGTTTTCATGCGCAGTCAGGCAATGCGGATGCTGCCATCAGCACGGCCCGTGAGGCCGTGGCTGCCTCACCCCGGGATCCACGCGCGCTTGGCCTGCTGGCCGAGTTGCAGGCTCGAAACGGTGATCTTGATGGCGCGGCGGATACCTATGGCATGCTCATCAATGTGGTTCCCGATGATCTGACCGGCCGGTTGGCCCTGGCAGGCATCGCGGCGCAGCAGGGCAGGGAGGGGGAGGCTCGTCAGCACATCAATGCCGCCCTTGAAGTGGCTCCACGGGATCTGCGTGTACTGGAACAGGCTGGCAGGGTCGAGCTGATCCTGGGCCAGGTGGATGCGAGCCTCGCCTATGCGCGTCAGGCGCGCGAGTCCTACCCGTCTTCCCCGGTCGGATGGATGCTGGAGGCTGATGCCCTTGTAAGTGCCGGGCGGCATGAACAGGCACGTGATGCTTACGCCCGGGCCCATCGCGTCTTGCCTGCCTCGCTGAGCGCCCGCCGTCTGGCGCAAATGGCGGAGCGCGCCGGTGACGAGCGACAGGCGCTTGAGGTGCTGCAGGATTGGCTGGAAACGAGTCCACAAGATGTTTCGGCCATGCTCAATCTTGCCATGCTGCACCAGCGACATGGACGTCGCAACGAGGCGGAGGTGCTCTATGGACAAGTGCTGACCTTTGACCCCGATCAGGTGGCGGCCCTGAACAATCTCGCCTGGCTCTATCATGAGCGGCAGGACAGCAGGGCACTGGAAATGGCACGCAAGGCCTATGAGCTTCAGCCGGGCGCTGCAACCTCGCACACCTATGGCTGGATGCTGGTCGAAAGTGGTGATGTGGCCAGTGGGCTGTCCCTGATTGAATCGGCGGCAGAGGCGGCCCCGATTCCGGAGGTGAGATACCGCCTGGCAGTTGCTTTGACCCGGGCCGGAGATGACCCACGGGCACGCCAGGTGCTTGGCCAGTTGCTGGGCGAACACGCTCAATTCCAACAGCGCACCGAGGCAGAGGCCCTTTACCGGAGTCTGCAGTAGTACCTGGATTGCGACGGCGAGCAAGAATGACAGGCAAGGGTCAGCCCGGGCATTCTGCGTCCAGCGTGGCGATTGTCCTGGCAGGCTCCCAGGCGATCCATTTTTGAGGATGCGCTGGATTAGATACAAAAACGCATGGTGGCAAGGAGAAGGGAAATGCTCAAGTCAATGTATGTGAGTAAGTGGCTGCGCTGGAGTGGTCTGGTGCTGGTTGTGATGTTGTTGGGTGCTTGTGCGGCGGGACCTGATGTGCCCTTGAGCGAGGCGCCGGCTGCACAGGCGGAACCCCGCTATACCATCGGGCCCGGTGACCAGCTCAACGTTTTTGTCTGGGGTAACCCGGACCTGACCGTGACAGTGCCGGTCCGACCCGATGGCAGGATCACGACGCCTCTGGTGGAAGATGTTCAGGCCAGTGGCAAGACGCCCACGGAACTTGCCCGGGACATCGAGCAAAGTCTGGCCCACTATGTACAGAACCCGATTGTAACCGTGACGGTCACCAATTTTGTGGGCACCTCTACCGAACAGATCCGGGTGATCGGTCAGGCCGTACAGCCCCGTTCCATTCCCTACCGTGTGGGCATGACCGTGCTGGACGTGATCATCGAGGTGGGAGGGCTCACAGAGTTCGCCGCAGGCAACCGGGCGACCATTATCCGGGGGCCAACGGGGGCGCAGCAGGCATTTCGCGTCCGATTGTCGGATCTTGTGACACGGGGTGATATCTCAGCCAATGTACCCATGCAGCCGGGCGACGTCCTGATCATTCCGGAATCCTGGTTCTGAAAAAACCGGGTGAGGATCGTCCCGCCAGTGAGGCAGTGCCCTAATGCAGAAGTTGATCGAAAAGCTGTTGTTACTGATACGCGGAATGTGGCGATTCCGTTGGTATGGAATCCTCGTCGCGTGGCTGGTCTGCATAGCAGGATGGTACGGACTCTCCAAGGTGGATAATGTCTATGAGGCGAGTGCCACGGTGTACGTCGATACCGACTCTATGCTACGTCCGCTGCTGCGGGGGCTGGCGGTGGATATCAATGTGGGTGAGAAGCTGGGCCTCATGAGTCGCCAGCTCCTGAGTCGCCCCAATCTTGAGAAGGTCATCCGTATGACCGATCTGGATCATGGTGCGACTACGCCCGCAGCACAGGAGCGGATCCTTCAAGACCTCACGCGCAACGTCAATCTGCAACAGACGCACGCCGCCCGGCCCCTGGCACCCAGGAGCCCGGACCTCTATGTGATCAGTTCGCGTCACAAAGATCCGGAGATGGCACGCAGAATCGTCGAAGCGTTACTTTCGACCTTTGTGGATGAAACCGCTGGAGAGAGACGGCAGCGTAGCGATGTTGCCCAACAGTTTCTTGTCCAACAGATTGCAGAGTATGAATCCCGTCTGGTCGAGGCGGAAGACCGACTCAGAGAGTTCAAGCGCGAGCATATCGACGTGCTTCCTGATCAGGAAGCCAATTACTATGGCCGACTGCAGGCAGCAAGGTCTAACCTTGAGGCAGTGGAGCTTGCGTTACGCGAGGCCAATTTCCGTCGCGACGAATTGCGTCGTCAGCTTGAGGGAACTCCTTCCACGCAGCGCGGCTTGTCAGCTGACGGCGCTCTTGTGCAGACGCCCACGGAAGAGCGCTTGCTTACTCTGCAGAGACGCTTGGACGAGTTGCTTCTTCGTTTCACGGAGAACCACCCGGACGTCGTCCAGACGCGCCGCAGTATCGAAGCCCTGGAAGTGCAGCGCGATCGAGAACTCTCGGGCATAGATCCCGCTTCCAGTAGCTCAGCGGTGGCCAATCCGCTGCACCAGCAGTTGCGACTTGCCCTCGGAGAGGTGGAAGGCGAGATCGCCGCGCTCAGGGTGCGTCGCGATGAGTTCAGCACGCGTGTCCAGCGATTGCAGCAGCAGCTGGAGATCATTCCCCAGGTTGAGGCGGAACTGCGGCGTCTGGATCGCAACTATGAAATCTACCGCGATCAGTACAATTCCCTTGTTGCCCGTCGTGAGTCTGCCCGGATATCTGAGGACGTGGAGCAGACGGGCCAGGATGTGCGTTTCCGCGTCATTGAACCACCTCGTACACCGGCCACCCCCATCTTTCCTGGCAGGCTCAAATTTTCCGCGGCCATCCTGCTGATGGGCCTTGGCGCCGGAGCCGGCGTTGCATTGCTCATGTCCCAGCTGTTTCCGGTGGTCCACGGCCGACGCATGCTTGGTGACTTGAGCGGGCGGCCCGTATTCGGTGCTGTAACCAGGGTATTGACGCCTCGGGCACGCTGGATGATGCGTCTTGATTTTGCGGCGTTTGCTACGGTTATCGCCTTGATGATTCCGGCCTTCCTGATGGCTGTGTACATGCAGCTGACGGGCCGCAGCCTCATGGCTGCGGTGACATCACTGGGGGGCCTTGTGTAATGGATATCTTCGAACGCGCTGTGAATAACGCCGGCGATGCTGTATCACCCCGCGTTGCAAAGCCAGTCAAGCTGCCTCTTGCCCGTGAGCAGGAGGCTAACGACAGGCAGGGTGTGGAGTGCCGTATAGATCTTGAGTCCCTGCACAAGTCCGGCTATCTGACGCCGGGCAGGACACAGACACGCCAGGCCGAAGAATACCGACTGCTCAAAAGGCCGGTGCTCATGAATGCCTTCGGTAAAGGCAGTGAACTTATTGAAAGGGGCAATCTGGTAGCAGTCACCAGCGCGCTGCCCGGAGATGGCAAGACGTTTACGTCGCTCAATCTGGCCATGAGCATTTCACAGGAGCAAGACAGAACCGTTTTGCTGATCGATGCTGATCTCTCCAAGCGGTCACTGAGCCACCTGCTGGGGCTGGATCAGGCCAAGGGGCTGATAGATGTACTCAAAGGCGATGACGTGAGTCTGTCGGACGTGATCAACCGAACTAATATTCCCAAGCTCAGGGTCATCCCTGCAGGTTCCCCCTCGCCCGATGTGACCGAATTGATGGCCAGTGAGCAGATGGAATCACTCATGGCGGAACTGGCTGCCCGGTATGACGATCGGATTATCCTGCTGGATACACCCCCGCTGCTCTCCACGAGCCAGGCTCAGATTCTCACCCACCTGGTGGGACAAACTCTCATGGTCGTCCGCGAGGGGAAAACGCCCCAATCCGCCATTGACGAGGCATTGGATATGCTCGAAGAGAATGACGTGGTCGGGATGGTCCTCAATTATTGCGGGCGTAGCAAGGGATCGTCCTACTACGGCGGATATTATGGCGGGTCTGAGGACCGGGAGGGCTGATGTCTGCAGGTTGCCATCTTCACCGTACATGGCGGAACATTCCCATGAAAGTGGCGGCGTCACACAGTTGTATCCACCGAGTCGGGCTCGTTGTGTTGTTTTGCTGTGCCGTCATTGTTGCCCCTGTCTGCAGCGCAAACTGGGAATTGACCCCGTCTGTAGCGGTGGGTGTTATCTATTCAGACAACATCAATCTTGAGCCCCGTGGTCAGGAGAACGCTGACCTGGTGATGGAGGTCACCCCGGGCATTGATGCCAGCTTTGATGGGCGGCGTGTGGATGCAGATATCCGCTACCGACTCCAAAGCTATTTTTATCGCGACAATTCAGATCTGGACGAGGTGTTTCACCAGCTCTCCGCCCGTGGAACTGCCGAATTGTCCGATGAGACATTCTATCTGGATGGCGGTCTTGCGGTGCGTCAGCAGGTCATCGATGCCAGTGCCCCGGTGCCGACAGGGACGATCGCCGGGGCCGGCAATCTTACCGACGAATACACTGCCTACATCAGTCCGCATTGGCGCACACAACTCACAGATACGGTACGGGCAGACCTGCGCTACGCCATCGGAATGGTGAGCTATGACGACAACACGCTCGATGACAGCGTGCAACATGCCGTTGCAGCCCAGGTCGAGAATACCTCCGTGGCAGACCGCTTGTATTGGGCCGCACGCTATCGGCTCTCCAGGGTGGATTACGAAGATCAGGACAGCATCACTCTGGAGCAGGCCACCGTTGAACTCGGCATTCCTATTACCACTCAGGCACGACTGGTGGTAATCGGGGGCGCTGAGCGCAACGAATTCGAGTTGACCGACGGCAGCGATGCGCCGGATGACACCCTCTGGGCCATTGGCATCCGGTCCCAGCGGGCCGGCCGGTACGAGTTTGAGGCATTGGTCGGGGAACGCTCGTTCGGGGACACCTACAGTCTGCGCTGGGTACAGGAAGGGCGCCGCTGGCGCACGCAGGCCCTGTACGACGAGGACTTTGTCACCTATGCGCAGACACGACTGGAGTTTGATCCCCGGTCACCAGAGTCAATTCTGCCCGGCCCCGCGCTGGGTACCGCGGTCGGCGAGGTCTATCTGAGGGAGCTTGGGCAGTTGGAGCTGGCTTTGAACACCGCCAGAACCACCACGACGGCGCGTGTATACAACGAACGGCGTCTTTATCAGACCACGGATCGTGAGGAGACCCTCAAGGGCTTCGATCTGACCTGGAACTGGGCGCTACGGCCTCGCACAACAGTGCTGCTCTCCGCTGGCGTTCAGGAATCCAGGTTGCTGGGTATCGACACGCCAGACGAGTTGACCCTGGTGAGTGCGGGTGTGCAACAGCAACTTGGGCGACGACTGTCGGGCACGCTGTTCCTGCGCAGAACCGATGTGAAGTCGGATCTTCCTGAGCGGGAGTACCGTGAACATTCCGTGGCTGCCCGTCTGATTGCCACTTTCTGACCTCGAGTGAAGCAGATGTCGGTTTCGTCCAGCAGCGGGCACATTGTCAACGCCATGACCGTCGATGTGGAGGACTACTTCCACGTCTCCGCCTTCGCCGATGCCATCGACCGCGCCGACTGGCATGACATGCCGTCCCGGGTGGTGGCCAATACCCATCGCCTGCTGGACCTGTTCGACGGACAGGGTGTGAAGTCCACCTTCTTCGTGCTGGGCTGGGTGGCTGAGCGGGAGCCGGGGCTGGTACGCGAGATCGTCGAGCGCGGGCACGAGCTGGCCTGCCACGGCTACAGCCACCAGCTGGTCTACAACCAGACGCCTGAACTGTTCCGGGAGGAGACCTTCCGCTCCAAGGATCTCCTGGAGCAGGCGGGCCAGGTGCCCGTGCGCGGCTATCGCGCGGCCAGCTACTCCATCACCCGCCGCTCCCAGTGGGCCCTGGATATCCTGGGCGAGGCCGGTTTTGAGTACGACTCCAGCATCTTCCCGGTGCGTCACGATCGCTATGGCATCCCGGGCGCCGGTCGTTGGCCCCACGAGATGACCCTCAATGAAGGCCGGCGCCTGGTGGAGTTCCCCCTCTCCACGGTGCGCTGGGCCGGCATGACCCTGCCCATGGCCGGCGGTGGTTATTTCCGGCTCTACCCCTATGCCCTGAGCCGGGCCGGTTTTCGCAACATCAACCAGGGCGCCGGCAAACCCTTCGTGTTCTACCTGCACCCTTGGGAGGTGGACCCCGGGCAGCCGCGCATCAAGGCCAAGGCCCTGTCGCGGTTTCGGCACTACAACAACCTGCACCGCTGTGAATCCAGGTTGCGCAGGCTGTTAAATGATTTCCGTTTCGCCCCCATGCGCGACGTGCTGGCGTCCATGGAGCTGGTGCCTGGCGAATCTTCGGCGCCCGTGGGCGCTGCGACCGCCCAGGGCTGATCGTCCATCATGTGCGGCATCGCAGGCATCCTGAACCTGAACGGCGGACCGGCCGTCGAACAGCGTGAGCTGGAATCCATGGTGGATCGTCTGTATCACCGGGGTCCGGACGGCCATGGCTTCTACCGGGATGCCCATGTGGGTCTTGGCCATGCCCGCCTGAGCATCATCGATCTCGAGGGTGGCCGTCAGCCCCTGCACAACGAGGATGCCTCGGTGTGGGTGGTGTTCAACGGCGAGATCTTCAACTACCTGGAACTGCGCGCCGAGCTCATCGCCCGGGGCCATCGCTTCGCCACCCAGTCGGACACCGAGGTCATCGTCCACCTCTACGAGGAATACGGCGACGACCTCGTCCACCACCTGAACGGCCAGTTCGCCATCGCCCTGTGGGACATCCCCCGCAAGCGCCTGGTGCTGGTCCGCGACCGGGTGGGTATCCTGCCCCTGTTCTATACCCTGCAAAACGGACGCCTGCTGTTCGCCTCGGAGATCAAGGCCATCCTGCCGCTCCTGGATGCTGCGCCGCGACTCAACGCCACCGCCCTGGACGAACTCATGACCTTCTGGGCGCCACTCACGCCCCACACCCTGTTCGAGGGCATCGAGGAGGTCTCGCCCGGGCAGCGTATCGTGGTGCAGAACGGGCACATCACCCGCGAAACCTACTGGGACTGGTCTTTCCCCATTGATGGCCGTTATCGGCAAGGAACCGAGGACGAACTGGCCGCCGAACTGGGCGAACTGCTCGTCGATGCCACGCGCATCCGGCTGCGAGCAGACGTGCCCGTGGGGGCCTATCTTTCCGGCGGCCTGGATTCCTCGGCCCTGGTTTCGATGATCCACCGCCAGGGCACCGCGCGACTTCGCACCTTCTCCATCGGCTTCGAGGATGAGGGCCTGGACGAGTCGGGTTTCCAGCAGCAGATGATCCGCCACGTGAATGCCGACCACAGCAGCATCCGCTGCGACACGGCCCGGGTCGGAGAGGCCTTCTTCGATACGATATTGCGTACCGAGGCCCCGGTGCTGCGCACCGCGCCGGTACCCATGTCCCTGCTCTCTGGCCTGGTGCGGGAGCAGGGCTACAAGGTGGTGCTGACCGGCGAGGGTTCCGACGAGGTGCTGGGCGGTTACGATCTGTTCAAGGAAGGCAAGATCCGCCAGTTCTGGGCGCGCAACGCCGATTCCAGCTGGCGCCCCCTGCTCATCAAGCGCCTGTACCCCTACCTGAACCTGACCCAGGCCCAGGGGCTGACTTATCTGAAGAGCTTCTTCGGTACCGGCCTGGATCAGCCCGAATCCCCCTTCTTCAGCCACATGACCCGCTGGCAGTCCACCGCCCAGTGCAAGGTCTTCTTCTCCGAAGAACTGGGCGCGCAGTTGCGGGGAGACGCCGTGGAGCGGCTGGCGGGTGGTCTTCCGGAAGGCATACAGCGTTGGCACCCCTTCAACCGGGGCCAGTACGTGGAGGCGCACACCCTCATGTCGGGCTACCTGCTGTGCTCCCAGGGCGACCGAATGCTCATGGCCAACTCCGTGGAAGGCCGTTTCCCGTTCCTGGATCACCGGGTCATCGAATTCGCCAACCAGCTGCATCCCCGCCACAAGATGCGGGTGCTCAACGAGAAATACCTGCTCAAGCGAGTCATGAGGCCCTATCTCCCCGAAGCCATCGTTGCCCGCCACAAGCAGCCCTACCGGGCCCCCGACATCCCGGCCTTCTTCAGCGGCGGCAAAACTGAGTACGTGCGGGAGTTGCTCAGTCCGGAAGTGGTGTCCCGGTACGGCTATTTCGACGCCGCCAAGGTGCAGCGTCTGTACCAAAAAATCGAACGGGGCAGGGCCATCGGTTACAAGGACAACATGGCCTTAGTGGGTATCCTCTCCACCCAGCTCTGGCATTACCATTTCGTTGAGCGTTTCCATGAGAATTTCCGTGTGGATGGGTCGGGATTGGTTCGGGGACTGGGCTGAGAAAACATCAAAAGCGTATTCTCTCGCGGAGGCGCAGGGGCGCGGAGGAAGGCAAGATAATTGATGGGTAGTCAGGTTGGTATATCAAGCTCTTTGATTGCAATGTCAGCTTGATGATGGGTGGGCACAGGGAGGTGTCTGGAATGACCGAGAATCAGATCGGCGACTATGTGGTCGAGGTGGCAATTCAGGTTCATCGTGATCTTGGACCGGGCTTGATGGAGTCGGTCTATGAGACCGTCTTGGAATATGAATTGTGTGGCTTGGGCCTGCGTGTGGAGCGCCAGGTTCCCATCGCGATCGAGTATCGCGGATTGAGGTTTGAGGAAGGTTTCCGTGCGGACATTGTTGTCGAGGACAAGGTGATACTTGAGCTGAAATGCGTGGAGCGTCTTAATGACGCACACAAAAAACAGCTTCTGACTTACCTTAGACTGACTGAAAGAAGATTGGGCTATTTGTTGAATTTCGGTGAAGCCCTCATGAAGAGGGGCATCGTGCGAGTTGTTAATGGTCTTGCAGAACCCGGGGCTTGATTCGTTTGGCATAGATTGGGCGGCATTAAGAGATGTTGAATTATTCGGCGGGCACGGCCCGCCCTATAACCGGTTTTCTCCGCGCCCCTGCGCCTCTGCGAGAGAACGATTTTTGTGTTTTGCTTGGGCATTTTCGCGGGCACGGCCCGCCCTATAAAGGGTTTTCTCCGCGTCTCTGCGCCTCCGCGAGAGAATAGTCTTTGATTTTCTGACTTGGGGTAAAAAATGGAACTGGAAAAAAAGATAAAGGGCTACATCCTCGAGAATTACCTCTTCACCGACGACGAGTCCCAGCTCGCCAGCGGGGACTCCCTGCTGGAGCGGGGCATCATCGACTCCACCGGCATCCTGGAAGTCATCATGTTCCTGGAAGACGAATTCGGCGTCACCGTCGACGACGATGAAATGGTCCCCGAGAACCTGGACTCCGTGGCCAACCTGGTGGCCTTCGTGCAGCGCAAGAAGGCCACGGCCTGAAGGGCCACTGCCCGGACGGGAAAGGAATATGCCGATCAAGCCCCAACGACTGCTCCACGAGATCCTGCCGCTCCATGCCCGGAACCTCCCGGACAAGGTGGCGGTTGTCGTCGGTGGGGAGTCCTATACCTACGCGCAACTGGAAGACCAGAGCGCCCGCCTCGCCGCGGCCCTGCAGCAACGCGGGCTCGGGCGTGGCGACCGGGTCGCCATCTACATGGACAACACCTGGCCCTGCGTGGTCAGCATCTATGCCGTGCTCCGGGCGGGCGCCACCTTCCTGGTGGTCAACCCCCAGACCAAGCACGACAAGCTTGCCTACGTGCTCAACGACTGCACGGTGCGTCACCTGATCACCGATGCTCACCTGGCCTTCGTGTTCCGGGAAGTGCTGCCGGATGTGCCCAGCCTCACCCATCTGATCGTCTCCGGCGGCGATAAGGTGGCGGAGCAGTGTGAGGGTCTATCCCCTGCAGCAGAGGTGTTCGAGACCGTGGTCGAAGGCGCCCCGGCCGAGGTCTTCGATCCGGGCACCATCGCCCTGGACCTGGCCTCGCTCATCTACACCTCCGGCAGCACGGGCAATCCCAAGGGGGTGATGCACACCCACCAGTCCATGCTGTTCGCCGCCCAGAGCCTGATCGAATACCTGCGCATGGACGAGCAGGAAGTGATCATCAACGTCCTGCCCATGGCCTTTGATTACGGTCTCTACCAGCTGCTCATGAGTGTGCAGATGGGCGCCACGCTGGTGCTGGAGCGCTCCTTCACCTACCCGGCGGAGGTGTTCAATCGCATGGATCAGCATGGCGTGACCGCCTTCCCCGGCGTGCCCACCATCTACTCCATGATCCTCGCGGCCCACGGCCGCAAGCCCTTGTGTTTCCCCTCCATCAAACGCATCACCAACACCGCCGCCGCGCTGCCGGCGGATTACGTACCGCGCTTGAAGGAGGTCTTCCCCAACGCCCTGATCTTCAAGATGTACGGACTGACCGAGTGCAAGCGGGTGAGTTACCTGGAACCGGAACTGGCCGAGGTCAAGCCGCGCTCCGTCGGCAAGGCGATCCCGGGCACCGAGGTCTATCTGCTGAGTCCCGAGGGCGAGCCCGTGCCGCCTGGCCAGCCAGGCATTCTCCACGTGCGTGGCCCGCACCTGATGCGCGGTTACTGGAACCTGCCGGAGAAAAGCGCCGAGATGCTCAAGGATGGCCCCTATCCCGGCGAGAAGGTGCTGCGCACCGGCGACTGGTTCCACATGGACGAGGACGGCTGCCTGTACTTCGAGGGCCGCAGCGACGACATCATCAAGACTCGGGGCGAGAAGGTCAGCCCGGTGGAAGTGGAGAACGCACTCTATGCCATCCCGGGGGTGGAGGAGGCGGCCGTCATTGGCGTGACCGACGACCTGCTGGGGCAGGCGGTGCGTGCCTACGTCGTGCTCACCGCGGGTTGTGAGTTGGACGAGCGGCGGCTCAGAAAGGAACTCACTTCAAGGCTTGAGAACTTCATGGTGCCCAGGGACATCCTGCTGGTGGACAGCCTGCCCAAGTCCGCCAACGGCAAGATCAACAAGAAGGACCTGGTTGGCATATGACTGATATGTGCAAAGAAGATCAAATGCGGTTTTCTCGCGGAGGCGCTGGGACGCGGAGAAAGTCACAATCATGATTTTGTATGAAGGCAGCAAGGCACGAAGCAATTAATGATGAGAACGCATTTCTTAGGGGCTTTGGCATCTAGGGGCAAATAATATGTTGCTTTTCTCCGCGCCTCAGCGCCTCCGCGAGAGAGAAGGATTTGGTGTTTTAAGCGCCATCGGGAGAAAGGAATGATTCGAAGTTCTATTCACGGTGAACAAGTGACGACCTCATGAACCATCCCCTCTATCTGCAGCTGCTGGCGCGACTGGAACAGGATCTCCAGGTCCTGCCCGACAAGCCGGACGAGACACCGCGCAATACCCTGGACTGTCTCTGGGCCCTGGCTGCCGGCCAACCGCTGGCGCTGAGCCAGGTGCGGGATGCGGTAATCGCTGATCTTGATCAGGCTGCCGAGGGGCTGTTGAACACCCTGGTAGACAAGCGCCTTGCAGGCACGCCGCTTTCGCATCTGACCGGTCGGCAGGACTTCATGGGTCTGGTGCTCAAGTCCTCCGAGGCGGCCCTGGTGCCCCGACGCGAGACCGAGATCCTGGGTCGTGCCGCCATCGGCAAACTGGCGGACGTGGAAGGGGAAAGCCCCAGGGTGGTGGATCTGTGCACCGGCTGCGGCAATCTGGCCCTGGCCATGGCCGTGAGCGCCCCCCGGGCCCGCGTCTGGGGCAGCGACCTTTCCGAAGAGGCCGTCGCCCTGGCCCGGGAGAACGCGGCGTTCATCGGACGTCCCGACGTGAGCTTCATGGCCGGCGATCTGGCGGCCCCCTTCGACAATGACGACTTCCTGGGCCGCATGGATCTGCTCACCTGTAACCCGCCCTATATCTCCAGTGCCAAGGTGGAGCAGCTGCCCGAGGAGATCTCCGGCCATGAACCCCACATGGCCTTCGATGGTGGTCCCTTCGGCATCAAGATCATCCAGCGCCTGATCAATGACGCCCCGCGCCTGCTCAAACCGGGCGGCTGGCTGCTGTTCGAAGTCGGCCTGGGCCAGGGCGAGCCCATGAAACATCGCCTGGAGCGCAATGACGCCTTCGACCAGGTGGAAACCTTCGCTGATTACCAAGGCGACGTCCGCGCCCTCGCGGCCCGGCGCGGTCATTGAGCAGCCATCCTCCTGCGACGGTGCAAGGAAATTCAAAAGCGATTCTCTCGCGGAGGCGCTGAGACGCGGAGAAAATCAAAAATCATGGTTATTCGTAAAGGCACCAAAATCACAAAAACCTTTTCTCTCGCGAAGGCGCGAAGACGCCAAGGAAACAATTTTTAAGTGCTTTTCTCTTAGCGTCTTTGCGCCTTCGCGAGAGATCATGATTTTGACTTTCTCCGCGCCTCAGCGCCTCTGCGAGAGAACATGATTTTGATTTTCTTAGCGTCTTCGCGAGAGAACAACGATTTGAACCTCAGTTCATGGAGAACAAGATGTCTCAGAAACTAAGCCCGGATGTCCTCAAGATCGACGCCGAAGCGGAGGTCGAGCGCATCAGCGCGGCCCTGCGGGAGATCCTGCGCAAGGACCTTAACCGTCGCGGGCTGATCATCGCCATTTCCGGTGGCGTGGACAGTGCCGTCTGCGCGGCACTGTGCGTCAAGGCGCTGGGGCCGGGCAAGGTCTTCGGACTGCTGCTGCCGGAGCGGGACTCCTCTTCCAACAGCGTGCGCCTGGGACGCATGGTGGCCGAGCAACTGGGTATCGAGTACACCGTGGAAGATATTGCTCCGACGCTTGAGGCCATCGGCTGCTACCGCTGGCGGGACGATGCCATCCGCAGCGTGTTCCCGGACTACGATGGGACCTGGAAGAACAAGCTGGTCATCCAGGGCGGTCAGCAGGGGCAGATCAACCGCTTCGCCCTTGTTGTGCAGAAGCCTAATGGAGAACTGGCCGAGGAACGCCTGGATCTCAAGAGCTACCTGCAGATCGTCGCTGCCACCAACTTCAAACAGCGCATCCGCAAGACCCTGGAGTACTTCCACGCCGACCGGCTCAATTACGCCGTGGTGGGTACCCCCAACCGCCTGGAATATGACCAGGGCTTTTTCGTCAAGAACGGCGACGGCTCGGCGGATGTCAAACCCATCGCCCATCTCTACAAGACCCAGGTCTACCAGCTCGCCCGTCACCTGGGCCTGCCCGAGGAGATCTGCACCGCCAAGCCCACCACCGACACCTACAGCCTGCCCCAGGGCCAGGACGAGTTCTACTTCGCACTCCCCTACGACAAGATGGACCTGGCGCTCTGGTCCCTGAACCACCAGGTTCCCGCCGAAGAATTGGCTGCTGTGCTCGGCTGCGAAACCAGGCAGGCGGAATGGATCTACCGTGACATTGAGGCCAAGCGGCGCACTACCCGTTATTTGCATGCCAGGCCGGCAATGGTGGGATCGCCTACGGCGGCGTCTGGAGTCGGCACGGGTATGGATTGATTCCAGCGACTGTCAAGGTGCAGCAAATGGGGCTTCTTCAGAAAGTGCAGCTGAGATTCGCTACATACCGTGCCCTGCGATCAGCAAGGTGTCAGACACTTGAACGCGCTGCTCAACTGGGATTCAGACGTATCCTGGTGATGTGTTACGGCAATATCTATCGTAGTCCACTTGTGGCTGCGTACCTGAGACGATCATTGTCAGGTCAGGATGGAATCGAAATCCGCTCCGCAGGTTTTCATCCGAAGCCCGGTCGCCGGTCTCCAGATGATTATGTGGGCCACGTCAGGTGTCTCACAGGCCTTGACCTAAGCCAGCATAAATCCAGAGTGATTGAACAGAGTGACCTTGAGTGGGCAGATTCGATTGTCATTATGGATCGTCATAACTGGCATGCCATAACTGGTCTGGGTCGAGTGTACGAGGCGAAGGTGGTATGGCTGGGGGCATTCTTGCCTGGTGGTCCGCTGGAGGTTGATGATCCATACGGACAAGACGTGCAGCGGGTCCTTGAATTGGTGGGTATGGCTGTGCGGGCGGCAGAGTCCATGTCGGCGAAAATTCTGGATGCTGTGAGCGAGTCATCGCAGAAAATCCACTAATTGATGCGCCTGTGCTCTTGAATGCTGATGATGCCCGATTCTCTGTACCTTTTCATACCAACAAATTTTCAGATAATGTTCTTCAAGAGAATCCATTAAGTGACAGTTCAGGCGAATATCGGCGAGAAGTACAGGGTGATGATCGTGAACTCTGCGCTCTACATCGGGGGCGCAGAAAATGTAACGGCAGCTTTGTGTCGTGGTTTGAACAGGAACCTTTTTGACATCTCTGTCGTTCACTTGAAAGGACATGGGCAGATTGCTAAAGATCTCGAGCGTGAAGGTTACGAAGTGATCGGTCTGCCCCCGAGAAAATCCGGGAGGCGTGACCTGCTGACCTTCTTAAAGCTTCGTCATTTGATGGCAGAGCGCCGTGTTCAATTGGTGCATACGCAGGATATTCATGCGATGGTCGATGCCAGTCTGAGTGTCATGACGCTGCCACATATCAAGCATGTAACGACATTCCACTATGGGAACTACCCACGAAACAACAGACGCTACCACTACCTCGAAAAATTCTTTCACCGGTTCCCAGATCGTTTGATTGCGGTTGGTGAAGTACAGCGACAATCAATTGCGCAAACTTACCATCTTGAATCGGAAGCCTTGTCCGTTATACGGAACGGAGTCACTGATTCTTATCGTCGGGCACGGATTGAGGACAAGGACAGGGTGAGGCAGGGAGCCGATGTTGTGATCGGCAGTATAAGCACGCTCATCGAGCAGAAGGGAATCGATGATCTGTTGAAGGCGGCGAGAATACTCGCGGACCAAGGCCTGAAATTCCGTCTGGTGATTGTCGGGGATGGACATCTCCGTGGCGCGCTCGAGGCCTATGCTCGGGAACTCAATCTCAACGGTTATGTAGAGTTCCTTGGCTGGATAGAAGATGCGGCTAGTCGTGTACTCCCATGGCTGGATATCTTCGTCCAGAGTTCACTCTGGGAGGCGATGTCCATGGTGGTCCTGGAGGCCATGTCATGTCGATGTGCTGTGGTTGCCACTACAGTGGGAGACAATCCCTATGTAATACGAGATGGCCAGAGCGGTGCCCTGGTCTCCTCGAATGCGCCGAAAGAGCTGGCGGCGAGTCTTTGTGTCCTGATCGGTGATTCTGAAATGCGCATGCGGTTTGCCGAACAGGCGAGGCGCGATTATGAAGCTAATTACACGGCCTCACGGATGTGCCTAGACTACGAAGCTATGTATTTGAATGTGATTCGCGGGGCAGATATCAAGGTCGACAGGTAGGCGAAGCGGTAAGCGCGAAACAGTATGGCTCACGATGCGTCTAATGTGTTTCTCATCATCCGCTAAGGTTTATTCCGTAGAAAGTAACCCACAAGTCTGTAGTGAAATGCGCATCTGAGTAGATGCATGGACACATCAAAACTGGACAAATAGCCTGTGCAAACTGAATCAAGTCAATCACACATTTACTTCCAATCGTTGGATGGATTGCGTGTCGTCGCGGCGCTCAGTATTGCAGTGTTTCATTTTTATGACCAATGGGCCGGCTACTTGGCGGTGGAGTTCTTCTTCATGCTGAGTGGCTTCTTGTTCGCACATGGATACTTGTCGCGAAATAAAGTACTGACATTGCGGAGCTACGCTCAACGGCGCTTTGCAAGGTTGTATCCTATGCATCTATTCTCCCTTGTTGTATTCGTACTTGTGTACTGGCTAATCGATGGGGGTCTCCCTTCCTACGCGGATGGGACACTCACGAGCTTCGTCAGTCATTTATTCATGATGCACGGTATCGGTCTGAATCCCCATGGTCTGACATGGAACTACCCGAGCTGGGCCATATCAGTCGAGCTTTGGGTCGGCGCGGCAGCTTTTTTTCTAGTGAGCGCGGGTTTGAGGTTGAGAGTGCTTTTGTCCATATCTCTTGTCTGCCTGCTCGTAATGTATCTGGCGGTCGGGAATCTGTCGGGAACGTACCAGAACATCAGCGGATTCTTAAATGCCGGCCTATTGCGCGGATTGTCAGCGTTTTTATTGGGCATAATGTCTTACGCGATCTTTTTGCGTTATCGCAAAACAGTCTGGTCCAGGTTTGAGTCAAACCGACTTGAGATGTTGATTCTCCTGGCAATTCTCTTGGTGGTGTTCGGCCGTACGGATGTTGTCAGCAAACTGGATTTTTTTGCACCATTTCTGTTTATGACCGGAATAGCTGTATTTGCGACTGAGAATGGTTATTTGTCGGCTTTGGTGGCTCAGCTTAGCGGTTGGTCTATGCTGTCCTACTCGATTTATCTTAATCAAGCGATGATGATCATGGTTGTCGAGCGTATATTTTCACAATATAACGATAATCCCATCTTCCCTCTGCTGACATATTTGTCAATGTTAATATTTTACTCATATATGACGCATTATCTTGTCGAGAGGCCGGCGAGAGCTTTTCTTTCAATCAGGCATCAACGGAATATGAGTGTGTGTCCCAAGAGAAATATATGAATTACATTGCTTCTGCCTCTAGAAGGTATGCCGGTCATTGATCTATTTAATCATTTAAATAGCGGGATGCGTCGTATTGCATGTTTTAAGAACCTCATGGGGTATGCCCGGACAAGGCGTAATACTTCATCCATTGTTTCCGTGCCAGGGGGCGCTACAACCGTGTTGGGATGAAAAATCCATACGTTATGACCAAACATCCTGTTTTCACGTGACAAGTGTTTCGTGTGACTGGGTTTGATATTGGAAAGAATTTTCTGATGAACGTCCTCTCTCGCCAGATATAGCTTGTTAGGGCTGATGGCAAAAGGGCGGAGCAGGGTAGCGTCGTCAGTGCAATATCTCGCAATGCCGGTTGCCACGTCAGGCCATTGTTCATTGAAGCAGTCATCGATAACAACAACACCATCTGGCAGTAGTACCTTCTCGGCTAGTTTAAGATCAGACAGTGTGCATATCTCGGTATGTCCGCCGTCAATAGATATGAACTGGCACTTGCCAACCAGGTTCAATAGCTCTTCGGGTTGAACATCGAGCGATGATCTCTTGATAACATGGACATGATTCAGCGACTTTGACCACTTTATTATGTTGCTTTTAAATTTATCGATATTTCCTAACCCTGAGTGGTCAAGGTTCAGATGTTGATCGTCGAATACATCTATTGCAAAACCCTGCGCATTCTGAGTCGCGAGCTTTAATAGAATAAACAGCTTGCCGTGGTGTACGCCAATTTCTCCATATGCGCCCTTTGTGCCGGATTCCCGCAGGATTTCGATAAGATCCGCAATGAATAGCGCGCTGTATGGTTCAAGCCATCCATGGACTTCGTAGATTCCACGTTCTATGTAATCCTTGAGTTCGGTGTCCACGTTATTTCCTGTATACAATTTGTCGTTATAGAGATTCTTTGAGGTGTCTGAATCCGCGTATGCTATTGCATCATGGCGTTCCCGGATCGCTGGGTGACGATGCCAGATGCTACATAGTGTCTTTTCTAGCCCTTATCGTTCAGCTTGTGTAATGAGGTACCTCGAATCACGATTTGCCAGAAATCTGGCTGGAACGCCACCCACTGTTATGCCTGGCGGTACGTCTTTAACAACCACTGCGTTAGCGCCAATAACCGCAGCGTCTCCAATGTTCACACCACCCACGATCTTGGCGCCAGGTCCGATGTAGACGCTGTTTCCGAGCCTGGGGGCGTCTCCTCTGTGTTCACCGATATTCACGCCTGCGTGTATCCTGCAATTCATTCCAATACTGGCTTTGCGGCTGACGACTATTCCGCATGGATGGACAACAGCCAGTCCTTTGCCAAATACGTTTGTGGGAATTTCCAGACCAAGGTAACGACCATGCTTTTTGAGGCGCCACTTGACGATTTTCAGGTGAAGCGAGGACAGGTTGCCGGCAGTGCAATTCGTCAGGTATTCGGCTTTTCTGAGCAGGCGAATGAAATAAAGGACATCATGTCTGAATCTGTAGTGCCATCGCCACTTTGTCAGGCCTGCCGCAGCCAGGTCTGCCGTGAGGTAATCCTTGTAGTCATCGCGATTTGTGATTGGCATTTGTTTTTGCCCGATTACCAAGGGTGGGACAAAGATCAAACATGGCCCAACAGTAACGGATTATTGCTTCTGCACTCTTGCTTATCACATACGGAAATCCTAATGTGACTTTGATCGTTTCGGAAACAACCAGTGTCGGCTCTCGTATATCCAGGGGCGAGGGTCTTCGAGAGAAAGTACTTCGTAGCGCAGACCCCTGCTCCACGGGACAAGAAAATCAAGCAGTGTACGCCAGCGGCCTGGATGATCGGGCGGGAGGTTAAGTTCTTCCCGGGATTTGAGAAACAAAGCCAGGATAGAATCTACATCACCCCACAACCACCGTGTGCGCACACCGATTCGGTATGAGAGAACCGGGGTGACATTGTCTTCGGCCATGATCCTTGCCATCAGTCTGGGGAAGTCCACTCCAGCATCAATGGCAAGCTGCAGTGATCCCCAGAGCCGGCCGTTGATCTCCATCAGTTTCAGGGAGTTGTCCCTCTGGTCCATCTTGAACTCCACCATGGCCGGGCCATGCCATGCCAATGCGCCCAGCAATGCCTGTGCGTGAGCATCGGCAGCGGGGTCTACCGGCACGGACTCCCTCAATACGCTGACCCCGCCTGAAGGGGGTTTTTCCCTGAGGCGTCTGTGGCTGAATAGCGCAACCAGTCGACCCCTGTCGTAGCAGGCGAATACTCCGACTCCCGGTCCTTCAATGCGTTCCTGAAGCAATACGGGAAACTGTGCGGGTACAAATTCGCGCAATGTTGCCTGGAGTTCTTCCGGCGTGCGTGCATAGGAGACCGCGTTGAACAGCCATTTTCCCTTGTACCAGACCCGGGACCGTGCGGGTTTGATCACCAGGGGGTAGGGCAGATCCAGGTCGCGCTCGGCGTCACGATGCTGTTCAAGCACGATGCTGCGCGGCACCGGGACACCGAGCTGCATGGCCAGTTCAAGCGTGGTCCGCTTGTCTGCAGCCGCCTCAAGTTTGTCCAGAGGTGGTGCACACATCCGGCAGTCCAACAGGCCATCCTGCATGGCGCGTGCGAGTGTCAGTGTCGTGATGTCCGACATGGGCATCACGGCATCCAAGCGATGCGTGCGTACTGCCTCGACGATGGCTGTGCAGAAGGCCTCCGGGTCCTTTTGAGGATCGGGCGTCTGGATACGCGCTCGACAGTAGCGTGATGAGGATGCCAGGGCCGGGTGATGATGGTGGGCAACGGCTACATGGTAGCCCGCTCGCCCGAGGGATCTTGTCGCGGCCAGTGCCGACCGGTTGTCTCCGTCAGTCACCAGGATGCGCAGTTTTGTGCCCCCGGTCATTAAAGGATCCCCAGGGTGCGACAGAGAAATAAAGGTTTCGTATCAGTGGCCGTCTCGTGGATATTCATGCGCGGCAGCACCAGCGGTGGCATGTCCGCTGACGCATATCCGGGTTGGGTGGTAAATGCCAGTTTATAACCGCAAGCCCTGGTGGTCGCCTCCACGGTTGGATCGAAATCTCCATTGGGATAGGCCACTGTAACGACGGCTCCGCCCAGGCGGGATTCCAGCAGACGCCTGGATTGCTCCAGTTCTTTTCCCATGGCGGTGCTGTCCAGACGGGTGAGGATGCGGTGTGAACAGGTGTGGGAAGCAATGCTGATACCGTTGTCAGACAAGTCTCCCAGTTGTCGCCAGTCCATGAACCGGTCGGGCGGTCTCAGGGCATCCTCGAATCCCCCTTCCCGAAGATCATCGCTCAGGTCTGCCATGAGGGCCTGGATATTGTCGTAGGTTTCTCTGCGGAAGCGGTCAACCACGCGCGCAATGTCTGTGCGCAGGGTGTGCTCGTCCCTGGATGGTTCCAGGTGGATCTCCCGTGCAGCCAGGGTGGCTGAACCGACGCCATGCCGGGTTGCCTCGTAGAGCAGATGACCGAGTTGCTCCTGCCAGAATGTGCGGGTGGTGCCGATGTAATCGGTGGCGGCAAAGACCACGGCAGGTAGAGCGCGTTCACGCAGCAGTGGCATGGCATAGCGATGATTGTCCGCCCAGCCGTCGTCGAAGGTGATCAGGCATGATTTGGGTGGGAAGCCTTGTCCCGAGTCCATGTATGACAGGAATTCCGGGAGCGACAGTGGTCGGAAATGGCGTTTCAGGATGTCCAGATGGCGTGCAAAGGTCTCCGGTGTGACGACGATGCCCGGGTGGGAGAAGGATTTGCTTGCCTCGTCACGGGGCAGGACCCGGTGGTACATCAACACGACTGCCCGGTTTCTCAGGCGGCGGCTTGCTAGAAGCCAGAGCAGACCCGTGCCGTAGAGCAGGGCGGCGGCGGCTCGTTTGATACGGGCTTTGATGAGGGACGGCGTCATGTCTGTGTGTTCCCGGTAAGGCGGTGCTGGCGGCGGAAGCGCATCATGACCATGGCAAACGCTCATCATAAACTATCCCGCCGGACCGGATCATGGCGCCCGGCTCAAGCTGGAGCGGCCCGGTCTGGCCGGCTTGTATGGCGACCGAGTCTGGTGCTTGCCAGATCCAGAAGGCCGCGCATGCCCTCGGCACTCAAGGGCAGACAGATCCGCGTCCCGTGGGACTCCCGGCGGGTAGGCCATGCCCCTTGCCAGTCCTCCGCAGAGCCCAGGAATTCATAGGCAGACAGGCCATTCTGGGCGGCGTGCCGGATGGTTTCCAGCGCCAGGTAGAGGCCGGGCGAAAGGTTGCGCCAGCGCTCGTCGTAGCCGATCTTGAGTACCCAGAGGACGCTGGCGAATGATACGGTGACATGCATGGCAACGGTATGCCCGCCAAGGCGCAGGTAGTAGAGATGGAGCGCGCCGTGTTCAGCCATGCGACGGCAATAGCGGTGAAAAAAATCGGCCAGGATCGGGTCTTGCCTCAGGGTGTTACCCCGCGAGGCCTTCCAGCCTGCCGCCTCAATGTCCATTGCCTGTTCCAGCAGGTCGTCCACCTGGGCCGGTACCGGTTTCTCCACCTGCAGTTGAAAACCGCCCTGGTCCCGTGCCCGACGTTCGAGACGGCGGAAGTCCGTGCGCCGGCTCTTGCGCATGGCAGACCAGACCCCGTCCCATCCCTCCTGAAGGTCCAGGACACAACGGTCCGCCCCGGGTCTGCGCAGCCATAGTCCCCTCGCATCGATGTGGATGCCGGGGCCCGTGAGCAGTGGGGAGCTTCCGGGCAGTCGTCCCAGGTCCAGGGGATGGCCCAGACGCGTCAGCGCCTGCATGAGTCTCTCCAGTGCTGCCGGATTCTCATAGAGCAGCCCGGCGGGCTCGTGCAGTTTTGAAACACCCATGATTTCCAGCCATCGCCCGTGTCTGCGTCGCACCTGGGCGAGGGGGGCGAGGGCGGTCAGCCGTCCATCTTCCTCCAGGGTGACCACGCGAAGCTCACCACCGGGGTAGAGTGCCTCTGCGCAGCTGAGGAACCATTCGTACTGCAGCAGCGGGGTCGGGAACCGGGCGCCGAGCGACTTCCAGTCGGGTGCCAGGGCATGCAGTCCCTCCAGGTTTGTGATGACTTCGATCCGTGTCATGGTCGGGCATCCCGGGGTGCCTTCAGGGCCCTGGGGTCACAATAGGTCACGGACCGCTCCTGGCCGCGGGGGCGCAGGCGGTCTCGCAGGCTGCTCAGCATGTGATACATGCGCCCCATGGCGGTGTTGTTGCAGATAACCACGGAACGGTGCCAGCGCAGGTCCTGTGTCCACTGGGTTTCCCATTCGTAGGGCTCCCCCGGGAAATCGAAAACCCGGACGCCTTCCTCAACGAGCATGCGAATCAGGCGTGCACGGGCCACGGTGGCGACCCCGTCCCGGCGATAGGCCTCGTGGAAGCTGGTCTTGAGGTAGTGATAGTTCCCGTGGGAGAGAAGGCCGAGGTTGTAGGCCACGGGAATGTCATCCAGATACAAGAAGGTGAGATGCAGGCGTCCGGCATCGAGAGCACCGGCAGCCATCTGGCGGTAGAAGCCGGTCTGATGCGGAACTGCGCTGATCGCGGTCCCGTGATCATGTTTCCAGCTCGTCCTCTCCACCTCCAGCAGGGTCTGGTACGCGTCGGAGAAGTCTGCCGCGCAATCCACCTTGAGGAAACGCAGTGTGCCCCTGGCGGACAGGTGTTTCTCCATGCGTCGCAGGTAGTTGCGGAATTTGGCACTCCGCCCCCGTAGATAGGTGTCGAAGTTGTCCGGCAGAGCCAGAAAGAAGGACGGCGCCTCCAGCCTGAATCGGGCAGGCAGAGCTGAATGCGCGACTGCCCGGGTCAGGACCCTGTCAAGCGTCGAATCCTCCAGAACGCGTGCAAAGCGCAGGATGTCCCAGTCGGGCACCCGTTGGCGCAGGGCATCGACCAGGCTCTCGCCGATGACATCGTCCAGACTGTCGCACAGCAGGTCGCTGTGGGTGTTGGAAAGCTCCGACAGGGCCCGCAGGCTGCGAAGCGGCAAGCCGCCCACACTCAGTCGTTCGGATACCAGCGGCACGAGCAGGCGGGTCCTGCCGTGTTCCTGACCTGATAACAGGTGAAACCGTTCCGCGCCTCTCAGGTGATGGTTGCGTAATGCCTCGGTCCATTCCAGTGAGACGGAGGGTTCATGGGAACGGGCAAGGTAGAGCCGCTCCCAGTCTGCCGCGAACAGGGACAGGTCTTCCGGCTCGGCATGCAGTGCGAATTCCATCAGCGGCCGGTACCCGGTCGCTGGCCCTTCCGCTGGCCCAGGCTCTGACGTAAGGCGCCGCCCAGCGCCATGAGCTTGAAGCCCACCCGGCGTGCGGGGTGGGGCATGAAAGACAGTATCCGCAGCAGGCGCTCAGGTCGGCCCGCCCGGACACAGGCGCCCAGATAGCGGCGGGCACGACGGGGATAATATCGGTCTGAATGCGCACTGCCCTCGTTGATAGACAGCATCGGCAGGGCGACGGCACGGCAGAGCCGGGCGGTCTGCTGATCCACGCGCTGCTGGTCGAGTTGCGGGATCCTGCGCTCGGGGTGTGTATGGAAACGGAAAACCCTGAGCAGGTCACGCTGTTTGGTGAGGTGCATGCGTGTGCCGGACGGGCCTGATGTGCTGGATACCTGGCCTGGATGATAGCGGAGCTGATAGGTGGGCACGTCCACAAAGGCCGCGGGTGCGGCGCGGCAGAGTCGCATGGCGAATTCGAGATCCGCGAATCTCCTGAAGTGCGGGGCGATCGCGCCCACCTGCTGGAATAACTCACGGCGAAATACCATGCTGTTGGTGAACACGATGGTGTTGAAAAGGTAGGCCTCGTACAGCTCGCCAAACCAGGCTCGGCGCATCAGCCATTCCGGCCGAGTGCCGGAGAGCGCCTCCCGGCCATAGTCCGTTTCCTCCAGCAGGCGGCTGTGGGTGAACAATTGCTCGTACTCTATGCCGCCCCTCAGGTAGGCCGATTCATGGTAGCGGCGCAAATGCCATTCGTCGAAAAAGCCCTCGTCATCAAAGCCGGAGAATTCGGAGTAGACCATGCCAATCTCCGGGTGCTGATCCAGCAGTCCGCATTGCAGCGCCAGCTTGTAGGGTTGATAGCGATCATCGGAGTCGAGCCAGGCGATGTACTCCCCTTGTGCGGCCTGCATGCCCGTATTGCGGGCACGGGAGACGCCGCCGTTGGGCTGTCGCAGGTACACGATCCGGTCCCGATAAGGCGCCAGCGCCTCGAATGTGCCATCGCTCGAGCCATCGTCCACCACGATGATCTCCAGATCGCTCATGGATTGCGCCAGCACGCTCTCGATCGCGCCGGTGATCATGCTGGCGCGATTGTGTGTGGGTATCACCACGGAGACCTTCATCGTGGATACCTCCCGCGCAGCCAGGGGGCGATCCCGAGTCTGCGCACCACGGCACGGGCGCCCCGATAGCCGAGATCCAGTGCCCGCGCCCGGTGATACTGGGCAGGCGTGCGAAAGAGTCTGAACTGTGCGTTGCTGCGCCTGAGGTTGCAGTAACGGTCCTTGAAGGCCTCCGCGCCGATGGTGAAATCGAGCTCCAGGCGGTTGTTGCGAACCACGTGCCTGAGCAGGTGCTCGATAAGGATGGTGCCCGGCGAGTGCCGGGCCAGGCGTGGCTCGAAGGAGGGCTTATACCAGATGACCCGGTCCTTGAAGTCGAAGCCGAAGTGGTAGGCGATGGGCTCGCCATCCAGTTCGGCGACCGTGAACAACAGGTGCCCGGCGGGCAGCAGGGACTCCACCAGGCGCTCGTAAAAGGCGCGCTTTTCAGGACGGTCGAACAGGCTCGGGGTCGGTGTCCCCTGCCAGCGGCGGACGTGCTGCTCGAAGAAACGGCTCAAGTGGGCACGCGCCTCCTGGGGGTCCGAGAGGTCTCGTACCGCCAGCCTGCCCTGCCGTGCGAAGTACCTGGATGCCCTGCGTACCCGGTACTTCTGCAGCAGGGTAGCCGGGCTGGGCGCCGGACCGTCACGGCACAGGGTGGGGCAGACTTCGTCATCCCCCCGCAACGGCCACAGCCCCAGTTTCTCGCAGAGGATCGGCAATGCCCGCGCGGTCTCACTGTCGCCCGGGATATTGCGCAATCGCAGTTCCGTCCAGCCCGGTTCCCGGGTCATTCGGGCCAGGGCCGCCTCCAGCCCCCGGACACGGTCCTCGGACCGGGCGATCAGGTCCAGGTAATCGGCTTGACCCTGGCCAAGGAACTGCAGTGGCGCCTGGGGCGCATGCTTGTCCTGAATCAGGGGAAGGAGGCCGGTCAGCCGACCCCCTTCAGTGAGGGAAATCAGACTCAGCCTGTAGCTTGAACCGAAGCTGGCCCACCAGGCCTCTATCCAGGGGCGGCTCTGGAATACCGTGGCGCGGGGATCCTCGGCCACGAGCCGGTCCCATTCCAGATGGGAGAAGGGAAGGTCTTCCAGGCTGTCTGCTACATGTACGTCCATGACAAGCGCCCAGGGATTCCGGTTTACCCGCACCGGGTGGCGGGTACATCAGGGTTCAGGCCCTGTAGTACCGATGAGATCCGTTCGATATCCGATGAGCTGACGTAGGGATGCGTCGGCAGTGTAACAATCCGCTCGGCCACCTCGCGCGCCCCGGGACAGGAGTCCAGGTCCTCCGCCAACAGGCGCGCCCTCAGTTCCGGGATGTCGGTAACCGCGGTGGGGTAGGATGCCGTGGCGCCCACGCCCGCGGCGTCCAGGGTCTGGAGGAGGCTGTCCCGGCTTTGCCGGTCCTGGGCAAGCAGGGGCAATCTGACGTAGACCGGCGTGGTGTCGGGCAGCGGGCTGATTGCCCTGAGCGGGGAATGCCTGGCAACGGCATCCAGGAGCCGCCGGGCGTTATCCCGCCGTTGCCCGGCCAGGGCGTCCAGCCGGCTGTATAGCACATGTGCCATCGCCCCCAGCGCCGGGCTGTAGCGCGTCAGGGGGCTGTAGGTCTGGTACGGGGTGCGGCCCAGGCCCAGAAAAGGCAGCTTGCGGGTGATGCCATATCTCGCCGGCGGCAGAAGGGCAGCGTAAATCAGCATCTTGGCCACCTGCAGGCCGGTGTCTCGCAGCGCCGGCGGCGGCAGGGCGTCCGCGCTCTCCTTCAGGGCTTCGGCAATCTCCGCGGACCGGGTCACCAGGATGCCGCCCTGCATGGAGGTGATGTTCTTGCCCTTGTCGAGGCTGAAGATCCCGGCATCACCAAAGCTGCCCACGGACCGGCCGCCATGGGTAGCGCCCAGGGCCTGGGCGGCATCGTCCACCATGAAAACCCCGTGCTTGCGGGCCAGGGCCTCGATGGCCGGCAGGTCGTTGGGGAGGCCGTACAGGTTGGCGCTGACCACCGCAAGCACCCGGGAAAAATCGAAGTTGTCCAGGCGTCGCAGGTCATAGCTCAGGGTGTCCGGGCTCACGTCGCAGACGCGCACGCGCAGGCCTGCCCGCTCGATGGAAGCCGGTACTGAATAACAGGTGTAGCCGGGAATGATGACCTCGGTTCTCTGTGGCTCGCCCCGGAATCGATAAAGGGTCTGCAGGAGCAATGTCATGCCGGCCCGGCCGGAGGAGACGAACTCGCAGCCACGCAGCTGGAACCGTTCCATGAGGGCGTCCCGAAACCGCTCAAGTCCTTTGTTTGCGTCAGGCAGGCCGCGCAGCCACTGCCACAGATCACTGGCCACGATGGGTGTTCCCGCCGGGGCGAGATAACTCACGGGATGCTCCGTGAGATCAGCGGGCCGATCAGGGTGGTGGCCTTGAGTGGCATCCGCCGCCAGGCGGCAATGGCCAGGCGGAATTTCGGATTGTCCACGTTGAGTTGGGGTGCGGGACCGCCCTTGGGCATGTAGTGATACCAGTAAAGCTGGGTTGCCTCGGCGTTCCATTTCTTCTTGAAGCCTTCACCGCCCGAATCCACCGTGGACCGGCCCAGGTGAAAGCGTGAAAAGCCCCGTTCGCAGGCGTCCTTGATCATTTCCCAGTACAGGGCGTAGCTGGCCTGCAGTTGTCGCGCCTCTGGACGGGAGCCCAGCCACATGCCCTCCACCACGCCATTGTATTCGCCGTTGAAGGCCACGGAGATGGGCTTGTCCCCTTGCCGGCAGACGAAAATCCGTGTTTTGTCAGGGAAACGGGACAGAATCTCCCGAAAGTAGGCCTTGCGATAGATGGGCGTGCCCAGGTTGCGCCAGGATTCCGCCAGCACGTCGTAGAATTCATCCAGCAGGTCCATGCCGCCGGCATGGACCTGGACGTCGTGTTTGTAGACCCGCCGCACGTTGGTGCGGTGCTTGGAAGCGAAGGCCTTCCACAGGGTGTCCGGATCCGGGTCCAGGTGGATGGTCATACTGACCTTGTGCAGCGAGGCGGCCATATCCGTGTCGAGCGGGTTCGCGGCCCGGATCTCCAGGTAATCGGCGTCAAGCCGGTCGGCGGTGGCTGCCGCCTCGCGCAGCAGGGAGGACTCGGCCTGGCCGTTGGCCGCCACGATACCGCCGAAATTGACGAAGGGCAGGGTGCAGAGGATGCGTCCGAACAGACGGCTGCTCAGCAGGACCAGCGGCAGCACCCCCTCGATCCGGCCCTGCCGCCTGGCAGCGAGGTAATGACAACGGTGACCGAACTGGGTCTGGTTGATCCCGCGCCAGCCATGCAGGTGATAGAAGGAGCCCCGTGGCTGGGTGCCAAGGAATGCATCCCAGGCGGCACCCTGATCGTCGCCGATGTCCTCTACCAGCAGGGGGGCTGCATCGCTGTCGGCCGGGGCGGGCTTGCCGTCCATGGGGTGGAGCGCGTTGTCCGTCGCGGAATATTGCATGTGAGTCCCATCGCCTCTCGATGTTCGTCCTGGCCCGACCGCAGGGCGGTGCCTGCACTAAGCAGGCTATCCGTATGCGGTTGACCCGTGGCCACGATTCTACGGCCGCGCTCCTCGGCTTGACCACTGCAGGTGCACCGGGTCAGGCGGTGGAGGCACCTTGCAGCAGGCTGCCGACGGCAGGTCACAATCATATCGGTCGCATCGTGACAGGGCCATAAAATGTG
This sequence comes from Thioalkalivibrio sulfidiphilus HL-EbGr7, assembly GCF_000021985.1. Classification (NCBI taxonomy): domain Bacteria; kingdom Pseudomonadati; phylum Pseudomonadota; class Gammaproteobacteria; order Chromatiales; family Ectothiorhodospiraceae; genus Thioalkalivibrio; species Thioalkalivibrio sulfidiphilus. Next base: position 2,500,948 of record NC_011901.1, on the reverse strand, counting down.
ATGAAAATCACATTTATCCTTGCTAGGATACACCCTACAGGATTCTCCGGTCAGAGGCGGTGGGTTTGGCTTCCGCGGCCGGTGTCCTTCCGGCCATGGTTTACCTCAGGGGATCTGTGGGATCATGGTCATGTGGCGAGGGACGCCCGCATCCCGGGCGATCCTCCCGTCGTTGCGCCCGCGAACCCGAGTGTGAATGGCCATGGAACTTGCCTTCTGGGTATCTCTGTTTGCAGTAGGGTATGCCTATATGGGCTATCCATTGCTGCTCATGCTGCTTGGCAAGTTGGTCAGATGTCCGGTTGTCCGCGGAGATGCGTCGTACACGCCCAGGATTACGGTGCTGGTTCCCGCCTACAACGAAGCAGCGGTGATCGGTAAAAAGCTGGACAACCTCCTCAGCCTGGACTATCCGTCCGACGCCCTGCAGATCATCGTGGTCTCCGACGGCTCCACCGACGGCACCAATGCCCTGCTCGAAGACGCTGCGCGGGACGCGCGCCTCACGGCAGTGCTGCTCCCTGAGCGCCGGGGCAAGGCCAACGCGCTCAATCAGGGGCTCAGCCGGGCAACCGGCGAGATCGTCGTGTTCTCCGACTCATCCATCATGCTGGACGCCCGGGCGCTGCGGGAAATCGTGCGTCCCTTTGCGGATCCGGAGGTGGGCTGCGTCTCCGGCGAAGATCACATCCCCGAGGGTGGCGGCGAGGGGCTCTACGGGCGCTACGAGTTGTTCCTGCGCAACCGGGAGTCCGCCATCGGTTCCATCGTCGGGGCCAGCGGGTCCTTCTACGCCCAGCGTCGTGAGTTGTGCGAACCTTTCGTGGATGGTCTGGCGCCGGACTTCCTGTCGGTCCTCAACACCGTGGAGGCGGGTTTCAGGGCAATCACAGAGCCCGCGGCATTCGGATACATGGCTGCCGTCAAGCACCCCGGCGATGAATTTCGCCGCAAGGTACGCACCCTGCTCCGTGGCATGACCACCCTGTGGGTCAAGCGCAGTCTGCTCAACCCGCTACGCTTTGGTCTGTTTGCCTGGGTATTGTTCTCCCACAAGGCCATGCGCTGGCTGGTGCCGCTGTTCCTCCTGGCCGTCTTCATCACCAATCTTGCCCTGGTCGGTCATCCTTTCTACGCCGTCATCTTCCTGTTGCAGTTGCTGTTCTATGGTCTTGCCGTACTGGCCTGGCAACAGGTCTCAAACGTTCAGGATCGCATCTACGGCAAGGTGCCGCTCTACTTCAGCGCCGCCAATCTGGCGGTCGCCTGGGCCTGGGGCAAGTTCTTCATGGGGACCCGCCAGGAACTCTGGGAGCCCTCCCGGCGTGTGTGATGCCCCTGTGCTGTCGGTGTGATGTCGCGATGAATGAAACGCCATTCTTCTTCCCCAACGGTGCCTGTGAGCTGTTCGGTGTCCTGCATCGCCCCGAGTCAGCGGCGACGGGATGCGGTTTTGTCTTTTGCCACCCGTTCGCCGAGGAGAAGCTCTGGGCTCACCGGGTCTATGTGAGTCTCGCCCGGGACCTGGCGGCACGTGGGCATGCGGTGTTGCGCTTTGATCACATGGGGCATGGCGACAGTGACGGCGAATTTGTGGCTGCCTCGGTGGAGACGCATCTGAGCGACATCTCCGCAGCCGTTGAGCGACTGCGCGAGTCCGTGGCGGGGCTGAATCGGATCAATCTGTTCGGGCTGCGCCTGGGGGCGACCTTCGCGGCGCTCGCGGCCACCCGCAGGGAGGACATCGATCGCCTCGTGCTCTGGGAGCCCGTCGTGGAGGGCGGCCGCTACATGCAGGAGGTGCTGCGCGGCAATCTCACATCACAGATGGCAGCCTACGGGCGGGTCCTCCAGGACCGCAAGGCCCTGGTCGAATCCCTGCAGGCTGGCAAGCCCATCAACGTCGATGGCTACGAACTGGGGCTTGCCTTCTACGAGCAGGCCTCGTCCATTGACCTGCTGGCGAGGGCCGGCAGCTTCAGCGGCCAGGTGTTGATACTTCAGGCGGGCAAGCCCGGACAGCCACCTCGCAAGGAACTGGTATCGCTCGCGGAAGGCTATCCCGACGCCCATCTGGAAGCCCTGGTCGAGGAGCCGTTCTGGCGGGAAATCAAGCCTTTCTACCAGCGGGCCGAAGCCCTGTCCGCGGCGACACTGAGCTGGCTGGATGCCCCATGCGATGTCCGGGAGCAGGCCCATGGCTGAGCGCGAGGCGGTGGTTTTCCCCAACCGGGACGGTTTGCGCCTGTTCGGTGTCCTGCATCGGCCGGGGGGTGTTGCCGAACGTGGCGATGTGGCAGTGATCTTCCTGTCCCCGGGGGTCAAGACCCGGGTGGCCCCCCACCGTCTCTACAACAAGATGACCGAATCGGTGCTCAAGCTCGGGTTTCCTGTGCTGCGCTTTGATTTCTACGGGCTTGGCGATTCCGAAGGCGAGTTGCCGGAAACGCAACTGGTCGACCTGTATGCCTCGGTGCAGGATGGGCGTTACCTGGACGACACCCTGTGTGCCATGGACTGGCTGGAGCAGCGGCTCGGGGTGCGACAGTTCATCCTGGCCGGTTTGTGTGGTGGGGCCTTGACCGGGCTGTTTGCTGCCGGCCGCGATCGGCGTGTGTGTGGCGTGCTCGGACTGGGTCTCCCGGTGGCCCTGGATGGGCGCGAGACCGATCCTTCCCGCTTCATGACACAGGGTCAGCTGGAGGATCTGGGCAGCACTTACCTGAGCAAGCTATTCAACCCGCACGCCTGGTGGCGCCTGCTCACCTTCAAAAGTGACTACCGTCTGCTTTTCAGGGCGGTGCAGCGCCGATTGCTGGGTAAGCAAAAGACCGCGCCCAAACCGGTGACGGCCAGTGAGCCGCAGGTGTCCAATCTCAACCCTTTGGTACCCCCCGCGTTTTTCGATTTCCTCAGTGCGGGCGGGCACCTGCTGTTGGTGTTCAGCGGCGCTGACCGTCTTGCCTGGGAGTTTGAGGAGAAATTTGCTCAGCCCTATGCCGGTCGTCTTGCGGGCCTGGGGAATCACTACGAGATGCACACCATTGCCCATGCCAACCACATCCTGTCGGATCCCCAATGGCGTAATGAAATGCAGGAATTGTCTGATGACTGGCTTCTACGTCACTTTTGTCACGGCAGGGATTCTTCCATGAAGGGTAGAGGAACACTGCAAAGGGTAGAGGAACACTGCAGTGAATGAGCCGTCGGTAAGCGTGATCATTCCCGCTTACAATTGTGGCGCCTTCATCCGCCGCGCGCTTGATTCCGTGTTGGCGCAGTCTGATGAAACTGTAGAGGTCATCGTCGTGGATGATGGTTCTACCGATGACACGCCCTCGATTCTTGGGGCGTACAATTCCCGTATTCGGCTTATCCAGCAAAGCAATCAGGGTGTGGCCATGGCAAGGAACAGGGGCATTGCAGTTGCTCGTGGGCGATGGCTTGCTTTCCTGGATGCAGATGATGTCTGGCACGCCAACAAGATCAAAAATCAGTTGCGTGCGGAAAGCCAGTTCCCGGATGCAGGTTTGATATTTACTGATTTCAGGCTGGTGGATGAAGAGGAGTGCTGCCTTGTCGACGCGGCGGCCAAATCCTACTACGGTGTGTTCCGTCGTCATGATCTTGAATGGTCGGATATATTCGGACAGATGGTAACGACCTCGGATGATGCGGTCATGTATTACGGAAATTGTTTTAAGTCACTTTTCCTCGGAAATTTCATCAAGACATCCACCGTCATGATTCGCCGTGATTGTATCCAGAATACAGGGGCCTTTGATGCGTCGCTCACAACGGAAGAAGACTATGATCTGTGGCTCAAGGTCTCTTTGGAACAACCCATGGCATATCTGAACATGCCGTTGGTCGATGTGCGGCGCAGGCCCGGGCAGCTGACATCATTGGGTAATGCAGCTTTGGTCGCTGAAAACTCGGCACGAGTGGTAACGAGAATTGCTGATGTAGCAGGGAAACGGCTAGGCGAGTCTGTTGTGCGTCAGCGCCTGTCGGTCATCTACAGGCATCTGGCACGTGTCAGGTTGTTAGCGGGAAATCATGCGCTCGCGCGACAGGCTGCGCAGCAATCCCTTGAATTTAAAAACATGGATCTCGCGTTGTTCGGAATCATGGTCTGGTCTTATTTTCCGGAAGTTCTGACGCGCTGGTTGGCTGATGGATTCCGTGCGACCCGCCGACTTGTTTCAATGGCTCATGGTGGCTCATGAGATCTGAGATGCCGGAATACGCTATTCTGCCGTCCAGCGAAGTATCGGATTCCGATGCCGGAAAGCCTATCACTGTGCTGGATCTGAGAGATTCCCCCTGGGTGGATGGACCGGGTCGAACCATTCTCGATTGTGCTGAGACGATTGATCCGACTGTCTGTCGGATTGTGGTCTGTGCCTTTGATGGCGGTCTACAGGATGGAACGTCCTACGAGGAGGAAGCGCGTCGGCGAGGTTTGCTTGTCGAGCGTATCCATGAGCGCCGATCTTTGGATGCGCGAGTGCTGAAGCAGATCCTGGATCTGGTTAAGAAGCATGATGCGGATATTTTGCATAGCCATGATTTCAGAACAGATCTTTTCGGCCTGCTTGCTGCGAAGCTGCTCGGCAAGCCCTTGGTATCCACTGTCCATGGGTGGATTGCCAATACCCCAAAAGGCCGGCTCAGCACGCGTCTTGATCAAGTCCTGTTGCGGTTTTCCAGCCATATCATTTCCGTTTCCGATGAGACCCGCAGAAGGCTGGGTAAATGGGCTCGCGAAGATCGATGCACTGTGATTTCAAATGCATTACGAACGGAAAAATACCATCCGCAGAAAGGGCGGGGGCTATTTCGTTCCAGCAACGGTATTGAAGATGGCGAGATATTGATCGCCAACATAGGAAGACTGAGTCCGGAAAAGGGGCAGATGCCTTTCCTGGAAGCTGCGCGGGTATTGCTGGAACAGCATGATGGGCTGAGATTTGTATTGTTTGGTACTGGTCCTGACCAGTGTCTGCTTGAAGACTTTGTTGATCAGCATGATATGGGTGAAGCTGTGATCTTTGCGGGGTATCGCACGGACATGGATCAAATCTACAACGAAATTGATCTGGTCGTGCAATCCTCATACACGGAGGGGATGCCCAATGTCATCCTTGAGGCCCTGCTGATGGAGGTGCCGGTCATCGCCACGTCCGTGGGAGGGACCGGCGAGGTGGTGAAAGATGGCGAGACCGGCATACTGATCCCCCCGGGGGAACATGCTTCGCTCGTGAATGCCATCTCAGATTTTGTCAGGCAGCGGAACCGCTTTGCTGATATGGCTCGTCGTGGCAGGAGTGACGTTCTGGATCGGTTTGATCACCGGCGTCGCGTTGAACGTCTTGTTAGCGTATACAGAGCGCATGCCGGTCTCCCGCAGGGTGGGCGTTGATGCTTTTCGTTGGCTTATTGCTGGTCTTCGTCCTGGATTACACTCGCCCGGATCAGTTTTTCCCGTTTATTATCCAGCTCAAGCTCTACTCCCTGATTCCGTTGAGTGTGTTTGCCGCGAGCCTGATCGTTGAATCGCGGAATCCCAATGGAGACATCCTGGGTTCTCAACAGGGGAAGCTTTTTATTGCGCTTCTGCTGTTGGCGACAGTGTCCATGATGTTTTCAATCAACAAGGATCAATCCTGGCTGATTTGGAAGGCATTGCTCGGGTATATGTTTTTGTTCTTCATGGTGGCCAAGCTTTGTGATGATGTGAATAAGATCAAATGGCTGTTCGTCGTCATCATCGGCGTCCATGTCTGGCTCATATTTCAAAACCCAGCCCTTCTTACCGACCCGAACCAACGAACCTATGTCCGCAATGTCACCTTCCTGGGTGACGGGAATGATTTTTCCCTGTCGGTGGCCATCGCCCTGCCCATGTGCCTGTACCTTTTCCAGTCCTCACGGAGTTTTCTGGGCAAGCTGATCTGGGTCATGGCCGCGATCGTGCTTCTCGGCGCAGTCATGGGAACCCAGTCGCGTGGGGCCGCCCTGGCGATCATTGCCATCGTGTTCTATCTCTGGACCCTGTCCCAGAAGAAGGGCGTTGGTGTGGTGATGATCGTCGGAGGTCTTCTGGTGGTCATGGCCGTGGCCTCCGAGACCTACATCACCCGGATGCAGACCCTTACCACCTATCAGGAGGATGGCTCGGCCATGGGGCGCATTACCGCCTGGAAAGGTGGAATACAGATGGCCAATGACCGCCCCCTAACGGGCATGGGGCCGGGTACTTTTTCCATCGCCTTCGGTAGCCGCTACGCACCGCCCGGCTGGCCGCCCCTGACAGCCCATTCCGTCTACTTTCTGACGCTGGGGGAGCTGGGCTACCCGGGCCTGCTCTTGCTGCTCTGGTTGCTCTGGACCCTGTTCCGGGACAACCAGCGAACGATCAAAGCCATCCCCCTTGACGGGGACCCGGTGAAACTGGAGTACAGGCGCCTCATGGTGGCCGTGACGGGCAGCCTGATCGCCTTCGCTGTTGCGGGCGGATTCCTGTCGGTTCTGTACTACCCCCATCTCTATGTGATCGCGGGCATCATTTTCGCCGCACGCCGGGTCTATCTGCTGGATTGTCCGAAGACGGGTGAGAATGCCGTGGAGGCTGTCCCTGTCAGCCCTCGTGAAGCGCGGCGGTCCAGGGCTTCGTCGGGTCGGGCAACCAGGCGCAAGAGGCATACATCATCATGAAAGTCCTGTTTCTGAGCCAGATCGTCCCCTATCCACCCCATGGCGGTGTCCTGCAGCGGGGATTCAACATCGTCCGCGAGGTCGCGAATCGTCACGAGCTGCATCTGCTGGCCTTCGTGCACCGGGACATCCTCAAGACGCCCGAGGAGGTGGAGCACAGCCGCCGGGTGCTGGGGAGTTTCTGTGAATCCGTGGAATACTTCGACCTCTGGCCCAAGCGGTCACAACTGGACAAGCTGCTGGCCATCGGGGCAGGCCTGGCACTGCCCGAGCCCTTCAGCGTCATCGCCCATCGTTCTCCCGCCTTCGGCCGGCGTATCCGAGACATCGTTCAGGAGCGGGGCATCGATGTGATTCACTACGACACCATCGCCCTGGCACGCTTCATGGGGAGCGCCCCGGGACTGCCCTCGGTGCTGACCCACCACAATATCGAATCCCAGCTCATGGACAGACGCGCGGCCGTGGAACGCTGGCCGGCCAGCGCCTACCTATCCATGCAGACCCGCAAGCTCCTGGCCTACGAGGCGTCCATGAGTCCCCGGTTCGATGTCAACGTGATGATGTCTGATGTGGATGCCAGCGCCCTGCGAAAGATCGCACCGGGCGTTGAAACCGCGGTCGTGCCCAATGGTGTGGACGTGGACTACTTCGTGCCGGGCAATGAGCCCGAGGAACCGGCGATGATCTACACCGGCGGCATGAACATGTTCGCCAATCGCGACGCGGTGATGCATTTCGTCGATCACATCTGGCCCCTGGTCAAGGCGGCCCGGCCCGATGCACGCTTTGACATCGTGGGACAGGACCCTCAGCCGGAGTTGCTGGAGCGCGCCCGCGCGGATAGTGGTCTGCGCGTTCACGGTTACCTCGATGACGTCCGTCCACTGGTGAGAAAGGCGGCAGTCTACGTGGTGCCGATCCGGGTCGGCGGCGGCACGCGCCTCAAGGTGCTGGATGCCCTGGCCCAGGGAAAGGCCATCGTGTCCACCGCTGTGGGTTGCGAGGGCATCCAGGTGACCCACGACAAGGATATCCTCATCGAGGATGACCCGCAGGCCTTCGCCCGCCTGGTGGTGTCACTCCTCAATGATCCGGAGCGTCGCCGCTCGCTGGGTGACAGGGGCCGGGATCTGGCGGTATCGCGCTATGCCTGGGGGCCTATAGGGGGGCGTCTGATCACGGCCTATGAAGACGCCATCCGGCGTCATCAGGGCAGGTCGGAGCGCGCCGCATGAATCCACTCGTCAGACAGGTCTATGACGGCCTCCCGGCCCCGCTCCAGAATGCCGTGGTGAGTGGCTTTGGATGGTGGCTTGACCGCAAGCGTTACGGCGGGCGTTTCCGCGAGTACCAGTCATTCCTGGAAGAGAGCCAGTGGTGGTCACCTGAACAGCTCGGGGTGTGGCAGGATGAGCGCCTGCGCGACATCGTCAGGCATGCCTTTGAACAGGTGCCCTTTTACCAGCGGCGCTTCGCGGACTACGGTCTACGACCCGAAGATATCCAGTCCCGGGACGATCTGCACAAGCTGCCCCTGCTCACACGCAAGGACATCATCGAGCACTTCGACGATCTGATCGCCCGTAACGTCAGCCGGCGTTCACTGCAACTGGGCCATACCAGCGGCACCACCGGTTCGCCCCTGGAGGTGCTGTACGATGCCGACACCACCCAGCTGACCTATGCCATGCTGGATCGCCAGTATCGCTGGGCAGGGGTCAATTTCGGACACGGGGGCGATCGGGTGGCGGTGCTGCGGGTAACGTGATCGTGCCCCTTGAGCAGAAGCGCCCGCCCTTCTGGCGTCACAACCGCTACCACAACCAGCTGCTGCTCTCGGCGTTCCACATGTCCAATGCCAATCTGCCGCAATACCTGGCGGCGATCCGGGATTTCGGGGCGGCTGTACTGGACGGTTATCCCTCGACGCTCTATGTCCTTGCCCGTTTTGTGCTCTCCAGCGGAGAGAGGCTCCCGCTCAAGGCCGTGATCTCCGCGTCCGAGACCCTTTACGACTTCCAGCGCGAGGCGATCGAACAGGCCTTCCAGTGCCGGGTGTTCGACTACCTGGCTGCAGCCGAGCGGGTGGTGTTCAGCGCTGAATGCGACCGGCACGAAGGTCACCACCTGTGCCTCGAATACGGTGTTTCCGAGTTCATCGGAGAGGACGGTGCCGCCGTTCCAGCCGGACAGCCCGGCAAGCTGGTCTGCACCACCCTGCACAATCGCGGCATGCCGCTGATCCGCTATGTCAGCAACGACGTGTCGGCCATGAAAACCGTCACCTGCTCCTGCGGCCGCGGGCTGCCCCTGATGGAGGATGTGACCACCAAGGCCGAGGACATCCTGGCCCTGTCAGACGGCCGGATGATCTCCCCGTCGGTGCTGACCCATCCGTTCAAGCCCATGCACACGGTGGAGGCCAGCCAGATCGTCCAGGACGACCACGACAGCATCGAGATCCGTGTCGTCCCGGGCCCCGGCTACAGCGATGCAGACACCCAGCACCTGCTGCGGGAGTTCAAACAACGCCTGGGCGAGGGGGTGAGGGTGCGGGTCACGCAGGTTTCCGAACTGGAGCGCTCCCGGAGCGGCAAGTTCAAATGGGTGATCTCGAAGGTAAAGGGCAGTGTACAGGTCACATGAGGAACGGCGTGTCTCCTCTCGCGGAGGCGCAGAGCCGCGGAGAAAAAGTTGATTGGATGAAACCGTGTTGTTGCCGGATGATTGTCGAGGCGAGATCTGCGAATACGATGATTTTCGTCTCTAGCAATATAACAGCAGGGCAAAGAAGGATAATGCATCCAGATATTGACACTCTTGTCCTGCGTCCCCGCGCCTCCGCGAGAGAAAAGCTTTTCTTGGCATTTTGGATTACTTGTATGAGTTTCGATTTTCTCCGCGCCTCCGCGCCTCCGCGAGAGAGTGGATTTTCAGACATGGAGCATTCATAGCAATGTGCGGAATTGTCGGAGTCGTCGGTCGCGACGGACAGCCCCTGGACCGGGAGGTGTTTCTGCGCGCGCGCGACACCATGACCCATCGCGGACCCGATGACGGCGGTTTCTACCAGGATGGCCCCGTGATGCTGGGGCATCGCCGTCTGAGCATCATCGATCTGGGCGGCGGGCATCAACCCATGTCGGCTGCCGATGATGCCGTCTGGATCGTATTCAACGGCGAGATCTACAACTTCCGGGAGCTCAGGAAGGAACTGGAGGCCAAGGGACATCAGTTCCGCTCCCATTCCGACACCGAGGTGATCCTGCATCTCTACCTGGAAGAGGGCGTATCCGCATTTGAACGGCTCAACGGGATCTTTGCTTTTGCCATCTGGGACCGGCGTTCGGGCGAGTTGCACCTGGTCCGGGATCAGATGGGCATCAAGCCCCTGTACTATGCGGAGTCGCCCGGGGGCCTGGTGTTTGCATCCGAGATCAAGACGCTCCTCGCCACCGGCCTGGTCCAACCGGAGATGGAGGCTGAAGCGTTACCGGAATACCTGCTGTTTCGAGACGTTTCCGGTGAGCGTACCCTGTTCAGAAATGTGCGTCGGCTGCTGCCGGGCCATCGTCTGACCTTCTCGGGCGGAAGCCCTGTCATGCATCGCTACTGGACCCTTCAGGCTCCCGAGGCTGAGCCCTTTGCCGGCGGTTTCGAGGCGGCGGTGGATGCCCTCGAGGTTCTGCTGGACGACGCAGTGCACATGCAGATGGTCAGTGATGTTCCGCTTGGCACGTTCTGCAGCGGCGGCGTTGATTCCAGCCTGATTACCGCGCTTGCATCCCGACATGCCTCTGCGCCGATCAACACCTTCTCGGTGGGTTTTGACGAATCGGCCTTTGACGAAAGTCAGTATGCCCGCCTGGTCTCGGCCCGCTGCGGCACCCGGCACCATGAGATCCGATTGTCCAACCAGGCCTTCACCGATGACCTGGAACGACTCATCTGGCACAACGATGAGCCGCTGCATTTTCCCAATTCGGTACATATCCATGCAGTCAGCCAACTGGCCCGTAAGCATGTCACGGTGGTCCTGACGGGGGAGGGGGCAGATGAACTCTTTGCGGGTTATCCCCGCTACCAGATCCCGGTTCTATTGCGGCGCTGGCGCAGCGTGCCAGGGCCGGCTCGTGCCCTGTTGCGCTCCACGGCGCGTCTGCTGGGTGATCATCGGGTGCAGAAGCTCGACCGTTTCAGCGACCTGCCGCAGGGGTGGGACGTGCTGATGAATTCCGCGGCCACCGACCCGGACAGGCTGCGCACCCCGGTGGAGCTGGCCCAGGCTGTCTCGCCATACCGGCGAGCGGCCTTCGAAGCCACCCAAGGGGACGTCGTCCGCCGGCTGTCGCTGCTGGATCAGCAGACCTATCTGGTCTCGATCCTGAATCGTCAGGACAAGATGAGCATGGCCACCAGCATCGAATCCCGCGTGCCCTTCCTGGATCCCCGGGTCGTGCGTTTCGCTCTCAGCTTGCCCACCGCCTACAAGCAGGGTCGCATGGACAACAAGCGGGTGGTCAAGGCCCTGGCGCTGAGACACCTGCCCGCCGAGGTGATCAAGCGACGAAAATCCGGCTTCGGCGTGCCGCTGGCCGACTGGTTCAGGGCTTCCGAGGGCCTGGGTGACCTGGTGAGTGTGCTGCATCAGGATGATCTGGTGACCGAAGTGTTCGGTCGTGCAACCCTCCGTGGACTGCATGATGAACACCGGCAGGGTCAGGCCGACCACAGCGATGTCCTCTGGGCCGCCCTGAATCTTGCCCTCTGGCGCAAGGCGTTCAATGTGACCAACGGACTGCGGGAAGCGGCATGATCCTGTTATACCCGACCAATTCGTATAAGACTTGCATGTGGGTATCTGCTGTAACCGATGTCCCGATACACTCGGCACATCCGCGCATCGAAACTGAATCGAGCCTGGTGTTAATTGATTTTCTCCGCGCCTCCGCGCCTCCGCGAGAGAAAAGCTTTTCCTGACTTTGAGCGCTTCGAGCGATCACGATTCAGGCTGACCAACAATCCATCAAGAAATCAAGGGCCAGGGAATATGACTGACAAGGTGTTGAAGATCGCAATACTCGGTGGCGGCAAGATGGCAGGCCAGCATGCCGCCGCCATCGCCACCCTGAAGAATGCTCGGCTCGTGGCCGTTGCCGATCCGCTGATTCCGGAGGAGGATCTGAAGACGCGTTTTGGTGCCGGCGTGGGCTTTTACAGGGATGCCGAGACACTGCTCAAGGAGGCCGACCCCGATGTCGTACACGTGGTCACACCACCGGCGACCCACGTGGATCTGGCCCGCCTGGCACTGGAGCATGGCGCCCATGTATACGTCGAGAAGCCCTTTGCCCTGTCTGAGGACGATGCCCGCGCAGTGCTCCAGCTGGCGGATGAAAAGGGTCTCAAGGCCTGTGCGGCCCATCAGGTCCTGTTCCAGGATTCCGGTCGCAAGTACCGGGACTACATGCACCTGATCGGCGACGTGGTCCATGTGGAGAGCTATTTTTCCTTCAAGACCGTGCGTCGGCGCGCCGATGGCAAGGGCAGTGTCACGCCGGTTGAACAGCTGATCGATATCCTGCCGCATCCGGTCTACCTGTTGTTGAGTGCCTTTGAGAAGGATGGCGTTACACCGGAGATGGAATTACGGTCCCTCGATGTCTCCCCGCAAGGCGAGGTGCGGGCGCTGGTGTCGATCCAGGGCCGACCCGCCATGCTGGTGGTCACCCTGCGGGGCAGACCCATCGAGTCCTATCTGAAGATCGTGGCCACCAACGGCTCCATCAATGCGGATTTCATCCTGGCTGGGGTCACCAGGCTTCCCGGGCCCGGCGCCTCGGCCCCCGCCGTCGTCCTGAGGCCCTTCAGCCAGGCGAGACAGATGGTGTTCGGTTCCCTGGCAACCCTGTTCAAGATGTTCTTCCGGCGCCACAAGAGTTATCCGGGCCTCGCCGACCTGTTGCAGGGTTTTTATGCCAGTATCCATGGCGAAGGCAGCGTGCCCGTCACCCGGGAGAGCATCATCCAGACGGTGAAACTCTGCGAGCAGATCGGTGACAGGCTGATGGAGGCCGAGCGGCAGGCCGAGGTGGAGGCTGCCGAGGCCCTGCGACAGGCGGAGGCCGCCCTTGCCCCGCCCGAATCTGGCCGCAAGGCGATCCTGGTGACCGGAGGCACCGGCTTCCTGGGCCGCGAGGTGGTGACCGAGCTGCGTGGACGTGGCTGGTCGGTGCGGGTGCTGGCCCGCCGCATGCCTGCATTTGCCCAGCGGGTGCCCGGTGTCGAGTACATCGAGGCGGACCTGGTGGGCGAGTTGCCCGAGCAGGCCTTCACGGACGTTGAGGCGGTCGTGCACCTGGCCGCGGAGACCGTGGGCGGCAAGGAGGCCCACGAGCGTAACACCATCCGTGCGACCCGCAACGTGCTGGATACCGCAGGCCGGCTGGGTATCCGCAAGGTCATCGATACCAGCAGCATCGCGGTGCACAAGCCCAGCAGTGAGGTGGGGCACCCCCTGAGCGAAAGCGATCCGGTGGATGAGGGCAATCTCGGGCGAGGACCCTATGTCTGGGCCAAGGCCGAGGCGGAGCGCATCGCCCGCGAGCTGGGCAAGGCCCATGGATTCGGGACGCGCACAGTCCGGCTTGGGCCGCTGGTGGACTATCGTCACTTCACGCCACCCGGACGCCTGGGGCGGGAAGTGGGTCCGCTGTTCGTCGCCGCCGGCACGCCTTCCAGTGAGCTGAGCGTGTGTGACGTCACCACGGCGGCGCAGGTGATCCGCTACCTGGTAGAACGCTTCGATGAGGCGCCTTCGGTCGTGAACCTGGTCGAGGCACCGCCTCCCCGCCGACGTGACCTGGTACGCCGTTTACGCGAAGCGCGTCCTGACTTGCGCTTCATGTGGTTGCCGTTCACTGTGATCAGGATGCTGGGCGGGATGCTCAAGGTGGTCCTTAGGCTCCTCAAGCCGGGAAAGGCGCCGCTCGATCTCTATTCGGCCTTTGCCAGTGAGCGATATCAGACAAATCTGGCAGAAACCGTCATCCGCAAGGCCCGTGAACAGGAGGGGATTGGATCTGGAAATGTTGCCGGGATCGGTGCCGAGCATCGCTCACCTGCCACCGCAGACTAATTAATGATCTGGATTCCGTTGCCACAAAACCCAGTAGAGATCCATGGCCGCAAAGGCATGCATGATGTCTGTTGAGCGACGAAAGAAGACAGGCCGGCAGGCAGCGGATAAGCGGCCCCGTTCACTCGTGGTCACGCTGGGGCCATGGCACGATAAGCCCTGGTGGTGGACGCATCTGGATGCTGACAAGGACCTCTGTGCCCTGGATTATGAACGCCTGACCTACAAGGGCAAACACTCCCAAACGATCTCCACACTGGAACTGCCCTGGGTGATGCTGAAGGTTTTGTGGCATCTGATCGGTTGGAGGCGTCGCTACGAATATGTATTCACGTTCGAGTGCGACCTTGTCGGTCTGTCCATCGCCTTTTGGCAGTCCCTGACAGGCATGAGGCGTCCGAAGCATGTCATATTACAGTTCATCATGAGGGAGAAGCAGCCGACGTTTAGATCCAGGGTCAAATATTCGTTGATGCGACTTCTGCTGTCCTCGGTTGAACGTGTAATCGTCTCATCAAGACACGAGATCAACTATTACAGTCATGTGTTTGGCTGGTCAAAAGACAAGCTGGCGTATGTGCCTCTGCACACATCGCCTGTACTTTTGGAGAAAACAGTAGATCAGGTTGAGGGCTACATTATTGCTGCCGGAAGGTCATTTCGGGACTACTACACACTGATCAAGGCTGTTTCGGGAACGGAGATCAGGCTTGTGATCGTTGGTGGAACAGGTACCGCTGACAGTTTACCCAGGAATGACAACGTGACTGTACTGGAGAATATCCCGGTCAATGAGCTTGAACTGCTTATTCTGCGCGCGCGTGCGGTAATCGTACCACTTGAACACAGATCTATATCCACGGGTCAGAGCGTGGTGCTCCAGGCAATGGCTTTGGGTAAGGCGGTCATTGCAACAAAAACGGCAGGTACAGTGGATTATATCGATCACATGGTGGATGGTTTGCTGGTGCGGCACAAGGATCCTCAAGCCCTCAAGGACATGATCCGATTGCTCAATGCTGACCACGATCTGTACGAGCGACTGGGTACAAATGCGCGACGAAGAATCGCGAATGCGCATCTTCCTTGTCATTACACGAAAATGGTCAGGGAGGCGCTCAGAGGCTGATGCTTCAGGCTGTTGTGTAAGAGCCTAACGCCCTGCGGGAACTCATGATCAGTGCGCGCTGTGTAATAAACATAAAGCTATGCGGCGGATGGATGATAATGAGTGTGTGGTTGCCAGTAATGGCTGATGCAGGCAATGCGCCGAACGTTCTCCATGGTGAGCATTTTGAATAATAAGGTGCTGTATCTTGAACACAACACGGATGGCACAGTGGGCGGGTCGCACGTATGCCTACTGGCGATATGCCGTCATCTGGACCGGGAGAATTATCAGCCGATCGTTTGCTTCTATGAAAACACTGAGATCAAAGACGACTTCGTCGCTTCAGGTGCGCGAGTGATGGTCCTGGATACGCCGAAACCTATCATCCTGCCGTCACCAAAGCTCAGATGGTTTGCCGTTATCACCAGATTGTTGCAGTCCGCTGTGAATTTCGTGCGTGTACTGATTTTGAATACATACAAATGGTTGCGTATTTTGCGCCGAGAGAAAGTCAGTATCGTGCATCTAAATAATTCGAGTGGAGGGGATCTGGACCTCATACTTGCGGCCAGAATGCTTGGGCTAACTGTTATCGCCCACCAGAGAGGCTTTCCGCCCGATTTTGGGCGTATGTCATATTTCGGTACGAAGTTGATCCATCGGATCATTAGTGTTTCGGATATGGTTAAAGATGATCTTCAGAGACGTGGTGTATCGCCAGGAAAATTGATTCGAATCTATGATGGCATTGAAACAGAGCGTTTGAGAAACAGCGCCGATCCCGTTGGATTAAGGCATTCTTTGGGCATTGATGAGGGCGTTCCAGTAGTCGGAATGCTTGGCAATATCAAGTGGTGGAAGGGACAAGAGGTTCTAATCAGATCTCTACCTGCAGTGGTCGAGTCTTTTCCTGACTTGAGATGCGTGTTCGTTGGCAAGGTCGCGGACAATAATTATTACGATCGAATTCTCGACCTTGCTGACTCCTTGGGTGTGGCAAGGAAGATCATATTTACGGGTTATCGCAAGGACGCGACAGACCTGATGGACATCATGGACGTAGTCGTCCATGCGTCGGTGGAAGCAGAACCATTTGGTCTGGTCGTTCTCGAGGCCATGGGAAAGGGACGTCCGGTGGTTGCAGCTGATCTCGGTGGGCCAAAAGAAACCGTTATTCCAGGTGAGACCGGCATGCTGTTTCGCTCGGGAGATCATGTTGATCTTGCGGATAAGCTGGTGGCGCTGATCCGGGATCCAGGGCTCAGGCATCGTCTTGGTGAGGCTGGTATCGTCCATGTCAAAAGCAGATTCACTGCCGAAGTCAATGCTCAATCAATACAGGCTGTCTACGAGGGCGTGATTAAATCATAAATGATTAATCGTGCGTCTCTGCGATTTTGAATTATTTGACCCCATTTTCTGGCCCTGGCATTTCTCTCCAATTGACCTGGTTAGGATAGGTATTTGTGATAGCGATATTCAAAACGATGTATGACATGCTTGAGCGAAAGGAAAGGCGCCGGGCCATGTTTGTATTCCTGCTAACGCTTATTATGGCATTGGTTGAAACCATGGGTGTGGCATCCATCATGCCATTCATCGCCGTACTTTCAAATCCAGGTGTCGTGGAAAGCAACCAATACTTGTTTGCTGTTTACTCATATCTGAATTTTGAGGACAGAAGTGAATTTCTGTTTTTCCTTGGGTCGGCAACATTCCTCTTGCTGATGTTCAGCATCCTGCTACGGGCGCTTACGTTATGGGCCCAGCTTCGATTCATGCATCTGCAGAATCATTCACTTGGCTTGCGCCTTGTTGGTGGATATCTGAAGCAACCGTATTCCTGGTATCTGGGTCGTCACACATCCAAGCTCTCTGCTAACATTCTCTCCGAAGTCGGATATGTGATTCAGGGTGCTTTTTTCACCGCAATGGTGCTTGTGTCGAATCTTTTTGTAGCCGCATTCTTGCTGGCATTATTGCTTGTAGTGGATCCTGTTCTAGCTATTAGTATGGCTGTCATTCTGTGTGGGGTTTATCTGCTGGTGTATGTGATTGCAAGACATTATCTTGCGAGACTCGGCCATGAGCGCATGGTTGCAAACCAGGGGCGCTATCGGGCGGTAAGCGAGGCCTTTGGTGGAATCAAGGACATCAAGATCGGAGGGCACGAGCACGAATTTCTTCGGAGATTCAAAAAGCCATCGCTCGATATGGCGCGACGAAGCATCTCATCCATGATCATATCGGAGTTTCCATCATTTGCGATGCAGGGGCTTGTGTTCGGTGGCATGATCGTTGTGTTGCTTTATCTTATTTCCGTGCATGGAGGCGTAGAAGGGGCCTTGCCTTTGATTGCGCTCTACGCATTAGCTGGTTACAGGCTTATGCCTGCGCTTCAAGGTATCTATCGTGGCATTACGCAGCTCAAAGTCATGATGCCGGCCACTGAATCACTCCATTCTGATTTGCTGGAGATTCAGGATTCAAGGCGTAATTATCCGGTGACAGACAATATATCTCCGATTACTCCATTGCCGCTCAACAGCAGTATTGAGCTGCGTGATGTGCGGTTCAGTTATCCAGGGACTGACAAATTGGCGCTGGACGGCGTAACGATGCATATCCCTGCATATTCGACGATTGGGCTCGTCGGTACAACGGGCTCAGGAAAGACCACCGTTGTTGATATCATCCTTGGACTTATCAAGCCGTCAAGCGGTTCCTTGCTCGTGGATGGCTGTGTTATCAATCAGAATAATGTCGCATCCTGGCAGAAAAGCGTGGGCTATGTTCCGCAAACCATATTTCTGGCGGATGACACAATCGCAGCGAATATTGCCTTTGGGATTCCTGCTGAGAAGATTGATATTGACGCCGTTGAAAGAGCGGCAAGGATGGCTAATCTCCATGATTTTGTCGTTCATCAACTTAAATATGGATATCAGACCGAGATAGGTGAGCGTGGTGTCAGATTGTCTGGTGGACAGAGACAGAGGATTGGTATAGCCCGGGCGCTTTACCATGATCCGAATGTTCTCATATTTGACGAGGCAACCAGCGCGCTTGATAACGTAACTGAGCATGGTGTCATGGAAGCGATACATTCGCTAGCACGTAAAAAGACAATTATCATTATCGCTCATCGTCTGAGCACGGTGCGTCAATCCGATAAAATATTTGTTATGGATCAGGGATGTGTTGTCGGGTCTGGCAACTATGATGAACTTATAGAGTCTAGTCCTAAGTTTCGTGAAATGGTTGTGACCATTGAATAGGCGCAGAAAACATTTAGTATTACATACGATATTTGATGAATATGAAAATTAGTCTGATTAGCTTTACATGGCGGCCAATGTTATTTCACATTGCGCCTGGGTTGAGAGAATTAGCTGGTCAGATATCAAAGTGGAGTGAATAATCAATTTGTGCAATGGTGTGTTAGAGCTCTGGCTTAATAAAGCGCATCGGAGATGCTGAGCAAGGTAGAGTTTCAATATGGCCAGAATTGTCTTTAGAAACCGAGTTCGTTGACATGATGCAGCGCAGCGACCGTATGTGGATGTGCTGATCGTGTGGTGGAATTTTTGCTTTTAATCGCTGCTCACTTGTCCATCAACAGGAAGTGTAGAATGCGTATCGGTGTAATCATCGTAAATTACAATTCTGGTGCGTTACTGCGGAAGTGTTTAGAGCACGTTAGTCGTCAGACGGTTTCTCCAAGTCGAGTATTAGTGCTAGACAATGCAAGCCATGATGGTTCTTTGGTGGGAGTTGAAGGAATTCTGCCATCATTGCAAGTTGTGCGTATGGATCATAATGTTGGCTTCGCCAAGGCTAATAACATAGCTGCTGACATGCTGGCAGACTGTGATTGGATCGCTTTACTCAATCCTGATGCTTTCCCAGAAAAAAAATGGTTACAAACTCTCATGCGCGCGACGGTTCAATATCCTGCACATGATTCATTTGCATCGAAGATGTTAAGTGAGCAGGACGCGACTATTATTGATGGGGCAGGCGATTCATATAAAGTCGATGGCAGGGTGTGGCCGAGGTTTCAGGGTATGCCAGCAGACGTCTACGGTCTGAAGGAGGAGGAAGTATTTTCACCATGCGGGGGTGCGGCACTGATCCGAAGACGAGTATTCCTTGACCTCGGCGGCTTTGATGTAAATTATTTTTGTTATCACGAGGATGTGGATTTTGGGTTCCGGATGCGTCTACGGGGGTGCCGGTGTATGTATATTCCGAATGCCATCGTGAGGCACGTCGGATCTGCTAGCAGTGGCAAAGGTAGTGATTTTTCTGTCTATTACGCCCATCGAAACATGGTCTGGACATATGTTAAGAATATGCCTGGTCGTTATTTCTGGTACTACCTTCCTTTTCATGTATTTGTCAATTTTGCATCGATTGTATTATTTGTCATGCGCGGACGCGGGAAAGTAATACTGAAAGCGAAAACTGACGCGTTAAAATCACTTCCTGTTATGCTGAGTCAGCGTCGCAATGTTCAGTTGTGCCGATGTGTTAATGCGGCGGACATTATTCGCGCAATGTCACCTATTAAGTATCCTTGGCGCATGAATTAATACAGAGTCCAATGAAATGCCCGTGGCTAGGTTGTTACCACGGGCATTTTCTATAGTCTTGTAGAGTTTCTACCAAGTTAGTCACATTAAGATGTGAGCGAGTTGGTCACCGCAACGTTAGTGATTGCGGCGCGCTTGGTGCACTGGCGGGAGCTGTCCCGCTCAGGAGTCCAATGGATTCTGTTCCCGTAATATATGCGCCAATTGTAATTGCATCGGATGTGATACTGTTGTTATTGAGGTCCAGAACATCGATGCCTGCTCCAAATGCGGGAGAACTGGATTGGAGACGGTAATTCAACGTACTTATGTCCTGAAATCGCGGATCGCTTGTAAAGCTGCTTAGTTCTTTGCCGCCGAGTGCTGCGCGCCATGCTTCTATGCTGGTGTATCGTGTGCCGGCTATGCTCCAACCACGCGGATTGTTGTGATAGATATTGTGGTCGATATTGAAGGGGTTCGTCGAACCACATTCTCCTGCAGAAAAACCCTCTGTTTGAGAATGTGCGATGATGTTGTTTCTAAATCTCACATTACTCATGGTGTCGCCACA
This sequence comes from Thioalkalivibrio sulfidiphilus HL-EbGr7, assembly GCF_000021985.1. NCBI lineage: Bacteria > Pseudomonadati > Pseudomonadota > Gammaproteobacteria > Chromatiales > Ectothiorhodospiraceae > Thioalkalivibrio > Thioalkalivibrio sulfidiphilus. Next base: position 2,480,828 of record NC_011901.1, on the reverse strand, counting down.
CCATCCGATCCGGAGTCCATTTCCGTTACCAACTAGCGTGTTGTTGACCACGCTAACATTCTTGGAATTGAGTTCTATGGATATGCCGCTTCCGTTATTGATGGCAATGTTCTGATGGATGCGGTGCTCACCATCAGGATGGGTGTACATGGTGAGTATACCTTTGCCATTGTTGCGTAACAGATTATTGCGTATTGTAAAGTCTCGGTTATCACCGCCTTTTACGAAAATTCCAGCGCCAGAGTCGTAGATTTCATTGTTTTCGATCAGCGCGCCTCGGCTGAAATAAGCCATTATACCTGCGCCATTGTGGTGTACGTTGCCGAAGTTTAGGACATTGAATATGCGATTGTTCCTAAGCACGACGTTGGTGGTATTTTCCAAACGGATTCCATTGTGATTATCTCCGTTCACGCCATTGTCGTATCCATTGATGACACAATCTTCGATCGTAGAGCCAGTCGTTGACCACAACACAACTGGCCCGGTATCGGATGTTGATAGTGCATCGATTTCGTTAATCGTGAATCCTTTCCAGGAGATGTAGTCTCTGGCTCCATAATTACCGTTAGCACCAATCAGCGGTCCCCGTCCGGTTTGAGTCAAGATCACAGTGCCTTCTGCCTGGAAGACAATCGGGTTCGAGGCTGTTCCGCTATTCGCTGGATTGTAGGCAGGGTCGTAGCGGACACCTGTACCGGTAGTGGAATAGGTGCCTGCCCTGATGATAACCGTATCACCTGCGCGAGCGGCCTCGGAGGGATTTGGCGAGCTTCGATTTGTGCTTCCCCACGCCGCACGCCCAATCGTCCGCCAGGGCATTTCGGCGCTGTTGTCTTGATACGAGACATTGTCATTGCCTCTCGTGCCGTCCACGTAGAGCGTCTTTGATAGAGCGGGTGTCGAGAGAAGAAGTAGAAGAGCGATGCTGATAAGTAAGCGATACATGTCCAAGTGACCTCTTAAAATCTGCTGAATGCAGCTGCGGCGCGCAGAGTGTCTGAAGGGCTCCCTAATAAGCCTGTTCAGCTGTTCGGGATGGTTACGGCCACTTCGCATGAATAGGTGCTTCCGCAATAGTTAGAGCCGGTTGCCGAACAATAAAATCCAATGTAACCGGTGTTCACGACTGAGGCATGCGAATAGCTGCCTGAATTGCGCCCCATTTCCACGATGTAACCTTCTACGGTGGTGCATGTGCCATCCAGTGAAGTATTAGGGGCGTTCCAAGCCAGGGTGACTGTCTGACCAGGAGATAATTGGCCAGATGCCTCATTGGAAAGAGGTCCTTGTTGACCCTCTTCGTCGACCGCGCGTACTGCCATGTACCACTGGGATGTTGTCTGGCTTCCGGTGGAACTGTTCCCGCTACTGCTGCTTGTGTTTCCTGCGTCGCATCCGGAGAGAAGTGCGATGGCCAGTGCTGATGTCCCCAGTATACTCAACACGCTGCGATGCTTCATTTTCACCTGCTGACACGTATTTTGTGTCCAAAAGAGGGTGGGCTCATGCACTTTGGCTGAGCTGAAAGGCCCTGGATGAGCTGTTCCCGGGTTGCTTGTGAAATTTTGGGATGCGTCCTGCCGAGCGGGTCGTGAGTCATTGGTCGGAATGTGCTCTTGCCCGGAGCGATTCGCTCGTTGTCCGACTGACGCGCATGTTTGTTCTGTAACAATTTGTTTCATTTCGGTAACCCCGCTGTCGTGGGAAAGTCCCGTAGACCGGTAGCTTTGCGTCCCCGCCTTTCGGCTGGGTATGCCTTTGTCGAGAAACCTGGATCTCAATTGCCTTGGCTAGTGGCTTTCACGTAGGAATAGTCGCTGATCAGGCGATTGGTCTCCGTGATTCAAATCACAGCGTTAGTTGCGCTTCGTCGGGATATTCGTGCCGTTATTCTTGTCGTCGCCGAATCGATGTCGTCCGTCGGAATTATTGACGCTATCTGCGTGGCTGGACTCGGGTATTTGCTCTGAGCATGGGTGCGATTCTGGTTCGATACGTGTGTCTCATTGCTGAGAGCCAGTTCTCTGAATTTTGTGAGGTATGTCGCAAAAACTTACATTCAAATACTGCCCGCTGTTTGTGTCTGGTGGAAAAAGCCAATGTATACAATGTGATATGGATTCTGGCGCGATATTTGCTTTTATGAATACGGAAGTGTCCCTGGGTTCTGTGGTGGGTCTCCGGGGCGATAAATCCACAAAACGGAGTAGTCATGGAGAGGACAATGAAGCCACTTGCCGTATTGAGAGACCTGCTGTTTGCGTCGATTCTGATCGGCGCGATGTCAGGGACTGCCCATGCTTTTGAAATCTGGGACGAGCACCCGAGCGGTGAATTGCACCAGTACATGGTAGTGTATTTCCAGGGTACCTGGAGTGAGGCCAACGAGGCCGTTTCTCTAATCGATGGTGGTTGGCATCTGGCAACGATCACCTCTGCAGCGGAGCAGTCCTTCATCGAGAACAGCCTGTTTTCCCCTGAGGGAGATAAATATTCACGTCTCGGGAAATACTGGCTCGGCGCCTGGCAAGACGCGGATGCGGCAAACGCCTATGAGGGTTGGAACTGGGTGACCGGTGAGGCTTGGGACTACACGAACTGGGATTCCAATTTTGACAGTGATGGCCTGTCCGAGGAGCAGAGGTGGCTGTCCATGCATGAGGCTATGGTCTGGATGTGGGATGATGCACATGAGGACATGGGGAATGTGGCCCGTGTTACGGGCTACATCGCGGAGCGATCTGGCGCCTCTGTTGGTGTGCCTGAGCCCGCGTCGATCATGCTTATGGGGCTTGGTCTGGTTCTGCTCGCCGCATTCAGGCGTAGGGTCTGGAATCAAGGCTGAGGTGTCTCCTCACGACAGTTTGCGCATGTGTTACCCCTGAATCGGGCCGGCTATGCCGGCCCGATTCGTTTGGTGCGATTGTCAGATTGAGCGGGCCAGGGATTTATGGTGATCTAATGGTGCGGCGCGATGGGGTGTCGGTATTTTTGACAGGATATTGTTGTGCTTGATCTTGCTCCGACAGCGATCTTCTCAATTCATGGCAACTGTCAGATCGTATGCGGATAATCAGGGCTTAATCTCTGATCCTAATCACGCGCTCAAGTTGCTCCCGGATGGCGTCAGCGTCAAAGGCTGTTTTTACGAAGGCGCGTGCCGCCTGTCCCATTCTGCTGATCTCCTGAGGTTCCGCTGCCAGCCTGTTGAGCCGCTGAGCCATCCCGATAGCATCGTCGGCGATCATCGCATCCTTCCCATCAACAAATCCGATGCCCTGATTGCCCAGTGATGTGCTCACGATGGCCTTGCCGAGGCAGGCGAGGTGGAGATTCTTGATGCGCACGCCGCCGCCTGAGACGATCGGCGAAATGGCGATGCCGACATGGGCGAATCCGGATTCCAGGTCATCGACGAACCCGTGGCGGATAATTGTGAGGTTGCGGCTGCCCAGTTCGATATGATCGAGGGGCGCGTCCAGCCCGCAGAGGTGTAGGGTGAAACCAGGTTCAAGCCGAGGGGCCACTTCCTCGCAGAACCATTTCAGTGCATCAACATTGGGTTGGTGGAAAAAATTCCCTACAAACAACAGTTCCCTGGGCGATACAAGTGCGGTGGTCTCTGGAATGCCATCGCACTGAAAGTGCACAGGAATGGATTTCGTCCGAGACCGGAGGTGAGGATAGCAGGCATGCAGATATGCTTCATCTTCCGGGGTCAATGCGATGATGCGGTCTGCGCGAGAATAAATGGTAAGACCGATGAGGTAACAGGTAGCGATACTCAGTGCCAGCCGAATCGACTCCAGGCCATGGGATTCGTTGAAATCCATCACCAGCTTGCGAATCAGTACCTCATGATCTCTGAGTATCACGGGATAACTCGGGCGTGGCTGGAGTGAAAGGAACAGGCCGGGGCCTATGAATTCGATCAGCAGACGTTCGCAATCGTGCAGAGAGGTCGCTGCGATCGCTGGCTTGAGCAGTAATGGTCTGCACTGGTCAGGGACCGGTATGGGATAGGTCAGGAATGCGGAAACCTGCGAGCGTAGTCCAGATTCGCGGTCAAGCTTCAGGAGATCTAGCAATGTCGGGTTGAAACGCTGCTTCAATAGATCCTGCAGTCCGGCCAGTGCCTGCGCGCCACCACTGCGATTGCCTGGTTCGAACGGCGCCAATACGGTGAGATCGTTGGTGTCACCCTGATTATTTTTTTTGCGGGGTACCAGCAACAGCAGAAGTGAGGCCAGGGTCAGGGGGATCCAAGCAACGAATATGAGCAGTAGTGCGGGTAGCTTGGTGGCCTGTCTGAATTTGTGTGCTAGGCGTCTGTTGACTGCCATGGGTATCGGGTGTCCACCAGTGTCCGAGTTCCGTTCCCGGGTATTTTGAGCGAAGCTAGCGAGAACTGTTCGTTGAAGGGCAGGCTCTGCTTCCTCCTGGGATTCGTTTACGGTGATATGACTGTTAGGCGATGATTAAGGCTGAACAGGGTTATTCATCGCCCAGGCCGCAATGTCAGGCGCTGCCGGTCTTCTTCATTCCTATCGAAATAAATGTGTACTGGTGTTCGTATGGGTGCCAGCGTACCACTTTGTCCTGGCATCGCAGATCCAGATCGCTCGTCAGCCCAAGGCCGTAACCTTTCGCGATTTCTACCCCCTGTAGAATTTCATCACGATCAAAAACATGAATCGGCGCGCCATAGGCCGTGAGGCCTTGAGTGTCGGTCGGAGTTTCGAAGTAATCGGTGGATGTGATCAGTACTCCGCCAGGCTTGAGGATGCGGGACATTTCGCGGAAGTAGGCCTCCAGGTCGACACCGTGTTCTACCACGCTTAAACAGGCGATGGCATCGAAGTGTCCGTCAGGGAAACGGGTTCGGGTGATATCGCCATTTTCGAACTGGATACTGCCTTGGCGAAACGGCTTGTCAAATACCAGGTTGATGCCATGAAGATTGCGGTACCCGTAGAGGTAGAGCCACGGCAGGAATCGTGAGTAGGTTTCCGCACCAGCATCAAGTACGACCGCATCGGTGGTTGTGGCCTCCAGGACCGCTCTAAGTGCCGCCAGCGTGTCCCAGGTTTTGGGTGCGTCTTCACAAGGCGGTAATTTGAGGGAATTGGCTTCGGCCACGCTCTGCGAGACTTCCTCCTGGCTCATGAGCGCCCGGTTGATCCGGCCAGTGGAGGGCCAATCTCGCCGCGTGCCGCCCCAACGCAAGCGCATGTAAGCGTCGAAGCCCCACTGGGTGTTCAGCAGCGCCTCCCGGATTGAACTGCGAGAGCGCGATAGGGTTGAGGGCTGAGTGCTTGCTTCGGTGTCCATGGGCAAATTTCCTTGCGAGTTATCAGCAGTTTTTACCATGTTCGCGGTTACGTAGAAACCCTTGTGTGACTGTAGGCGCCTATCGCAGGTGAAGGTGCAAAAAAATGACCATCATAATCTGGTAACGCATCACCATGACGCTCTTTCCCGAGACCAATCGCGGGGCTGTCGGCCGCCAGGCGGTAATCCCCTGCGGCAGGGTTCAGGAACTTCGGGTCCAGGCCTTTGATCGTGCCTTCTTCCATGGCCAGGCGACGATCATGGTGCGGACCCCTGTAGCGTTGGCGGTCCCGGGCATACCAGAGGTTCCATCCCAGGGTGAAGGTTTCCGGGTGTGAGTTGCGGCCGGGGCTCACATAGCCCCGGGTTTCCGAGGCCTTGAACACGATCAGGTTGTTGATGAACTGCCCGTCGCGCCCGATGGCCAGCTCCGGGTGTTCCTCCAGCAGGCGCACGATGTACCCCTGGGGATCGATGAGGGTGTTGTGGGCGGCCAGACACTCGATGCAGCCTGTGAAGGCGATCGCGGTATCGCCCGAGCGATAGAAGATGTTGCTCAGGACCCGGATGCGTGCGGCCTCGAAGGGGGCGTCCAGCGGGCGGAAGTACGGGGTACCGGTGTGTCCGCCCAGGTTGACGGAACGTGCCGTGACGCCGATGAAGCGATTGCCGTGGATAAGGATGTCGCTGCTGCCGCCCTTGGTCTGGACGGCGGTGCCGGGGGTCTGCCGGAAGGTGTTGCCGGAAATGAGCCCGTGATGGCTGCCGACCATGTCGATGGCCTCGCCTTGATCGCAATTCGCGAATTCGCTTCCCAGGATCTGGAAGTGGTCCACACCGCTTAACTTGAGGCAGTCGTTGTTCTGGCCGCGGCCGACATCCTGGATCTTCAGGTGTCTGAGGATGATGGGGCCAGCGGGTGACGCATAGTCACCACCATCGTCGATGCTGATGCCGTGGGGGTAGGTGTTGCGAATGTGCAGGCCTTCAATGACCACGTAGCGTGGATTGCTCAGGTGAAGCCCGGCGATCACCTCTTCGGTCTGACTGCCGTCGATGATGGCATTGCCCTGGCCGAGGATGGCGATGGGGGCTGACGCCAGACCCTGGAGTTCCGGGAGTGTGCCCAGGGGTGGGTACACGCCTTCGCCAAGGTGGATGCGGGTGCCAGGCGTCGCGTCTCTGGCGGCCCGACTGAGCGTGGCGAAGGGGGCGTCGGGGCTGCCATCGCCGCTGGTATCGTCACCGCTCGTGGCCACGTAGAGGTCTCTCGTGTACTGCGCATCCCGATCAAAGGCCTCCGGGAGTCCGGGGATGGTTTCGGTTGCGCGCCTGGGCGCCATGGGCTCCGCATAAACGGCGTCGGCGCTTCTGCGCGCCTCGAAGGATTCCCGTTCGCACCCCTGCAGCATCAGAATGGCCAGGGGCAGGAGGAGCAGGGCGGGGATCAGTGTCGGGTGGGGCCTCATTGGGGGCTCATGATTCTGGGTCCGGTGTCGGGGCAGGATTGTGCCAGGCTTGCCTGGGCAGGGCTTTGATCCTGACATCTGGCGGGTGTCGGGTCTACCCCGGTTCCAGGCTGGTGCGAAGGTTTGATCTGAGGCGGTCTGCATGGGGCGGCCCATGGCCGCCCTGTGTGATAGCCGGGCTTGCCGAATCACTGGTACCCTCTGTTTTGCGCTGAGTCCTGCGGGATGACAGCGCTGCAGCACCGCGGGGTATCGGCAGCGGCCTGGTCTTGATGCGGTGCGTGGGTATGGGTTTTGCTGTTTGAGGGCGTCCGGTGGATCGTGACCGGGTCTTTATAATGCGGCTGTTTCTCGGCATTGACCCGGATATTTCACCATGGCGTTTCTGGATGAACTATCCGGTTTGTGGCGATGCCCGTGAACACATGGCCAGGGTTAGCTTGATGGACACAAGGATTGAGGGATGAGGCATTCATTACAACCGAGGTGCCTGGTGGATTTGTGCCGGTTTGACGGCGGGAGGGTTTAATGGCCGAGGCTGACACGCGTCCGACTTTGCTGGTTGTTGAAGATGATCCAGGGTTGCTGGGGCAGCTTCGCTGGTGTTTCGAGGATTTCGAGGTGGCGACGGCGACCACGCGCGACGAGGCCATTGCCCAACTGCGTCGATCGGAGCCGTCTGTGGTGACCCTTGATCTGGGGCTGCCGCCCGACCCCGGAGGCGCCAGTGAAGGGATCGCCACGCTGGAGCAGATTCTGACGCTTGCTCCAGATACCAAGGTCATCGTGGTCACCGGCAACAGTGATCGGGAGAACGCGGTCAAGGCCGTGGGTCTGGGGGCCTATGATTTCTATCAGAAGCCGGTCGATGCGGATCTTCTGAACCTGATCGTCAAGCGCGCCCAGCGCCTGTACGAGTTGGAGCGCGAGAATCGCAGGCTTCGGGAGAACCAGGGGGTGTCGCCTCTGCCGGGGCTGATTGCGGCAAGCCCGGAGATGCTCAGGGTGTGTCGGGTTACCGAAAAGGTGGCACCGACAGATGTGACGACGCTGTTGCTCGGCGAAAGCGGCACCGGCAAGGAAGTGATCGCCCGTGCGATTCATGCCCTGAGTCCCCGGAGCGATTTCCGCTTCGTGGCCATCAATTGTGCGGCGATCCCGGACAATCTGCTGGAGTCCGAGTTGTTCGGCTACGAGAAGGGGGCCTTCACCGGCGCGGTCAAGCAGACCCGGGGCAAGATTGAATACGCCGATGGCGGCACCCTGTTCCTGGACGAGGTGGGCGATCTGCCGCTGCCCTTGCAGGCCAAGCTGCTGAGATTTCTCCAGGAGCGGGTGGTTGAGCGGGTGGGTGGCCGGGAGGAGATTCCCGTGGATGTGCGCGTGGTCTGCGCGACCCACCAGGATCTCTCGGCGCTGATCCAGGAGGGGCGTTTCAGGGAAGATCTGTATTACCGCATCAGTGAGATGACCATCAGTATTCCACCCATCCGGGACCGGAGTGGGGACACCCATCTCCTGGCCCGTGCCCTGCTGGAGCGCTACGCAAGAGAGCAGGGGCGGCCTTTGAAGGGTTTCACGCCCGAGGCGCTCAAGGCCATGGAGCGCCATACCTGGCCCGGCAACGTGCGCGAACTGGAGAACCGCGTGAAGCGGGCGGTGATCATGGCGGAGGGTAATCAGATCAATGTCGAGGACCTGGAGCTTTCGCCCGAGGGTGAGGATCCGTTGATGCTCAACCTGCGCCAGGTGCGCGACGAGGCCGAGGCTCGCGCTCTGCGCCGCACGCTGCAGATCGTGGACGGCAATATCTCCCGGGCCGCCGAGCTGTTGGGGGTGAGCCGACCGACGCTGTATGACCTGTTGAAGAAGCATGATCTGAATCGGTAGGGCGTGTGGTGGGTGTTCTGGCGAACGGGTTAAGCCCAGAAATTCTAAAGGCTTTTACTCTCGCGGAGGCGCAGAGACGCGGAGAAGTCGCCATAGGGCGGGCCGTGCCCGCCGCAAAGCCTAAAGCTTGTTCTCTCGCAGAGGCGCGGGGACGCGAGGGTGATCAAGCAACAACAGATATCCTCTCACGGGGCCACAGAGCCACGGAGGAAAGAAGTTGATTGAAAGGTTTACCTACCCCTGAGCGCGTAGGGATGCCCAAGGATGGGGATATGAACCAAGGCAAATCGAAGAGTCCCCTCATCCCTCGGGGAGAAAAAAACGTAGGATGGGTGAAGCGCAGCGCACCCATCAGGCCTTGCCAGCATGGGCACGCGTTGCTTAGCCCATCCTACAGAACTTGGCCTCGTCTAAGAGCGTAGGGATTGCCCAAGGATGGGATGATGAACAAAAGCAAATCGATGGCTCCCCTCTCCCTCGGGGAGAGGGACAGGGTGAGGGAAGCTCGGCGCGACAGCCTGCTGAAAAATGCACGTCTGCTGCGAAAGCAGTCAACTGATGCCGAGCAATTGTTGTGGTTTCACCTGCGAGGCCGCCGCCTGGCCGGCTACAAGTTCCGGCGCCAGGTGGTTATCGAGACCTACATCGTCGATTTCTTGTGCGTTGAGGGCAGGTTAATCGTTGAGGCCGACGGTGGGCAACATGCGGAGCAGAGGCGATACGATGCCCGTCGGAGTGCAGAGCTGGAAACCTTGGGGTATCGGGTCATTCGGTTCTGGAATCATGAGATTTTGGCGGATATCGAGCCTGTGCTGGATGAGATATTCCGTGCTTTGAGGAAACCACCCTCACCCCGGCCCTCTCCCTGAGGGAGAGGGAGAAACCGGTACAGACCGGTAACATCGTTTACAGAATAACCTGGTCACATGGTTTACAGAGTAGACCGGTCATACACAGGGTTATTGCTATACGCTGAGCGCGTAAATAAACTAAGTCTGGTTAGCTAAGTCCTTATTGAGGATCGCATTGCCGCCATGGAAACAGTCAACATTCACGAAGCCAAAACCCAGCTCTCGAAGCTGCTCGACGGTGTCAGCAAGGGCAAGCCTTTCATCATCGCGAAGGCCGGCAAGCCCATCGCACGGGTGGTCAGTATCGATGCGCCTGAAGCGGGGCAAGCGAGGAGGCTTGGCTTCCTGACGGGCCAGGTCCAGGTCCCGGATGACTTTGATCGCATGGGGGAAGAGGAGATCCTCGCCCAGTTCGGGGTGGACGATGCACCTGCTGCTTGATACGCATCTGTTGCTCTGGGCCGCCGCTATGCCGGACAGGCTCTCGCAGGAGGCCGTGGCGCTGATCGAAAACCCGGATAACCGACTGGTGTTCAGCGCGGCCAGTCTCTGGGAGATCACGATCAAGCGTAGCCTGGGTCGTACCGATTTCCATGTGGATCCTGCGCTGTTGCGCCGTGGTTTGGTTGAGAACGGTTACGAGGAGTTGCCCATCACGAGCACCCATGCCATCGCCGTCGGTCATCTTCCACCGATCCACAAGGACCCGTTCGACAGGATCCTCGTTGCCCAGGCTGAATCCGAAGGGATGCTCCTGTTGACCGGCGATGATCAGGTCGCCGCTTATCCTGGTCCGATCCAGCGGGTTTGAATCCGCGCCACGCTGGAGCTTGCTGACAGGTAGTGTGACAACCCGATGCTTGATGTTGTCTTGTCGCAGAGACTGCGGTTAGGTTGGTTTCGTGAAGCTGCGAAAACATCAAAGGCTTGTTCTCTCGCAGAGGCGCTGGGGCGCGGAGAAAAAGCATCCTGATCAAAACAGCCCTCCCCGTGCCTCCGTTATAGGGGAGGATTTCGGTTGTTCATTCCCTGCGTCTCCGCGTCTCCGCGAGAGGATGGGTTTAGGGTGGAGGGCATGGTCCGCCCTATGTTTCTGAGCTCTGTGTCCCCGTGAGAGAATAAAACATTGAGCTTGCCATTCTCGGCCCCAGACCACGGCATCACAGGCCCTTGAACCTCATCCCCACACGTATCTGGCGATATGCGGCCCTGGCCTGGCTGGGGGTCGTGCTGTACCTGACCCTACTGCCCTTTACCTTCGGCGACATGAGTCTTGCTGAGGCCTGGGCGCGGTATCAGAACATCCGCTTCGACGGCAGCGGTCCCCGGGCGCGCCAGCAGTGGGTCTCCAACGTGCTGATGTTCGTGCCCCTGGGATTCCTGTGGGCGGGCTGGTGGCTGCATCGCGTGCGCAGTCCCTGGCTGCAGGGGGGCGGCGCCGTGCTGGTGGCGGGCTTCTGCCTGCTGGTGACCGCCAGCGTGGAGTTCCTGCAGTTCTGGATCCCCAATCGTGGCCCCTCCCTGACGGATATCAGTGCCAATGCCACCGGCGGCGTCATCGGGGTGCTGGCCTGGCTGGTGTCGCGCGTGCCGGTTGTGCGCCAGGCTGCCAGAGGCCTGATCCAGCGTCAGCATGGTCCGGGTGCCTGGCTGCTGGTGTATGTGGCCGCCTACGTGTTTGTGAGTCTGCTGCCCCTGGATCTGGTGATCTCGGCGAGGGAGTGGTCCACCAAGCTGGCCTCCGGCCAGTGGGGGCTGTTCGTGGCCGAGCAGGGCTGCTGGTGGGGCGTGCGATGCGTGACCCTGCATGTGCTCGAGGTGCTGCTGATGCTGCCGCTCGGGCTCTGGGTGGCCTGGAGGATGGATGTGCCCGGTTACTGGTCCCTGCTGTGGGCGGGGGCCCTGGGGGTCTTGCTGGGCCTGCTCGTGGAACTGGGACTGCTGGTCACGGTATCGGGGGTTTCCGAGGGGGCCTCGGTACTGCTGCACGGGCTGGGTGCGGTGCTGGGGGCGATGCTGTGGGCTTGGCGGGAGAGGCTGCCGTGGCAGTGGCTGTCTGCCAACCTGCGCAGTCTGCTGCTGGCGATGCTGCCGGTGTACCTGCTGGTGGCGTCGCTGGTGGTGCTCGCGGGGAGTGATGGCTGGGCGACGCTTGAGGCTGCCATGGCGCAGTTGCAGTCCTTGCGCTGGCTGCCCCTTTACTACCACTACTTCATCGCCGAGGGGCAGGCCATCCGCAGTGTGTTCATGAACCTGGGTGTCTATGCCTTCCTGGGGCTCGGACTGTGGCTCTGGGATCTGCGCCGGCCGGCTGGTGCCGTGGCGCACCGGGGGGCATGGGCTGCGTTGTTTGCCTTTTGTCTGGCCAGCGCGCTGGAAATGAGCAAGCTGTTTCTGCTGGGGCTGCGGCCTGACACGGCGGCGCCGATCCTGGGAGTGGTCTCGGCGGCCGGGGTCTATCTGGCCTTGTGGTGGATGCTGGATGGGTTGCGGTGGCGGCGTTAACCGGATATTGCGCCAGAGCGTCGGGTTCCATGCGTTGAATGAGTCCGTGGCCGCGGCCGCTTGATTCAGGACAGGGGCGGCCTGGAATGTTCCATTCGAGCGCGCCAATGAGTGCCGTGATGGCCAAGCCGCTCACGGATAGCTGACTTGTCCAGCACGGTGTAGGCGGGCCTGCTGGCAGGTGTGGGGTAGTCCCGGGTCGGTATGGGAGAAACACGACAGGTCGCGACATCCAGTCCGGTGGAGATGGCCATCTCCTGAATGGCGATGGCGAAGTCGTACCAGCTTGCAACACCGGCATCCGTCCAGTGGTATGTGCCGGTCAGATCTTGCGAGATCGATCGTAATATCACCTCGGCCAGGCTGGCTGCATGTGTCGGTGTTCCAACCTGATCTTCCACCACCCTGAGTTCATCCCGTTCCTGCAGCAGCCGCAGCATGGTGGTGAGGAAATTCCGTCCATGGGGAGCGTAGACCCAGGCGGTGCGCAGGATCAGGAGGTTATCGCCGAGGATATCCCGGGTGGCGATTTCTCCTGCCAGTTTGCTCTCGCCATAGACATTGATGGGGTTCGGAAGGTCGTCGGGGGTGTACGGGCATGATTTCCGTCCATCGAATACATAGTCGGTGGAGATGTGCACCATCCGAGCCCGCACCGATTGGGCAGCACGGGCGAGGTTGGCCGCACCGTCGCGGTTGATCGCAAAGGCAAGATCCGGTTCATGTTCAGCCTTGTCTACGGCGGTGTAGGCGGCGGCATTGATGACCCAGTGAGGTCTGAAGTGAGCCACGGTTTCTGTCACTCTGTCAGCATCACTGATATCCAGCGTGCTTCGCTCCAGGGCCAGGAGTTCAACGCCTTCGGGCATGAGGTCCCGCAGCGCCACGCCCACCTGGCCTGCTGCACCGGAGAGGAGGACTCTTGTGCCTTCCAGGGCGCGCGAAAAAGTCTCTCCACTCATGATGTGGTCTCTGACATATAGGCAGGAAGCTGGTCCGGGGCTATGTCGGCCAGAAACAGGCCTGCCTGGTCCTTCTGGGACAGAGCCGGTGCATCAACAGGCCATTGAATGCCGATGGCCGGATCGTCCCAGCGGATGCTGATCTCGGTCTGTGGCGAATAGAGGCGGGTGCATTTGTAGGCGAACAGGGCCTCATCACTGGTGACGCAGAATCCGTGGGCGAAACCCTCGGGCACCCAGAGCTGGCGTTTGTTTGTTTCGGAGAGGTATTCCCCCACCCATTGCCCGAACGTGGGTGAATCTGTACGTACGTCGACGGCCACGTCGAACACTTCGCCCTTCAGGACTGAAACGAGTTTCCCCTGAGCACCCGGATGTTGCAGGTGAAGGCCTCTGAGAATGCCGTGTCTGGACAGTGACAGATTGTCCTGGACAAAGGGACCCGCTATACCGGCTTCGGCGTAACGGGATGCCTGATAGGTTTCCATGAAAAAACCGCGTTCGTCCCCGAATACCCGGGGCTCGATCAACAGGACGCCCGGTAGTGTTGTCTCTATGACGTTCATAGGTCGGTGGGGGTTACATGAACACCCTGTCCTCGAGTATTTGCAACAGATACTGGCCGTAGCCATTTTTGCCCAGCGGTTCGGCCAGTCTGCGCACCTGTTCCGCATCGATGTAGCCCTTTCGGTAGGCGATTTCTTCGGGGCAGGCCACCTTGAGGCCCTGGCGTTTCTCGATGGTTTCGATGTAGGTGGAGGCCTCCAGCAGGGATTCGTGGGTTCCCGTATCAAGCCAGGCCATGCCGCGTCCCATGACCTGTACGTGCAGGGCGTGCTGTGCCAGATACCAGAGATTGATGTCCGTGATCTCCAGTTCCCCGCGGCCCGACGGCTTGAGTCCGGATGCCGCCTCGACCACCCGGTTGTCGTAACAGTACAGTCCCGTTACGGCGTACCTGGAACGTGGTCTGGCCGGTTTCTCTTCAAGCCCGATGGCTCGACCTTCCGTGTCGAACTCCACTACGCCATAGCGCTCCGGATCCTTGACGGGGTAGGCGTAAACGGTGGCGCCTTCTGTCCTGGCGCTGGCTTCCCTGAGCAGTCGCTGAAGGTCGTGGCCGTAGAAGATGTTATCTCCCAGAATCAATGTGCAGGCGTCGGTTCCGATGAATTCACGGCCGATCAGGAACGCCTGGGCAATACCCTGGGGCTGCGGTTGCACGGCATACTGAATGGATATCCCCCACTGGCTGCCGTCACCAAGCAACTGTTCGAAACGGGGCGTGTCCTGGGGTGTTGAAATCAGCAGGATATCCCGAATGCCCGCCAGCATGAGCGTGCTGAGTGGGTAATACACCATGGGTTTGTCATAGATGGGCAACAGCTGCTTGGAGACTGCCTGTGTCACCGGGTACAGTCGTGTGCCCGAGCCTCCGGCCAGGATGATCCCTTTCATGTTTGTGGTTCCTCGAGTCCGATTCGCTGCAACCGGTAGCTGCCGTCGAGTACGTGCTGCCACCAGTCCCGGTTTTGAAGATACCACTGTACGGTACTGCGCAGGCCGGTCTCAAAGGTTTCGTCCGGCACCCAGCCAAGCTCCTTCTCGATCTTGCCTGCGTCTATGGCATAGCGCTGGTCATGACCGGGTCGGTCCTTGACGAAGGTCATCAGATTCTTGTGGGGCGGTGGGGGGAGTCGGGCAGCAGGTCGTCCAGCAGATCGCACAGGGTGGTGACCACCTCAAGGTTCGTGCGTTCATTGTGACCGCCCACGTTATAGGTCTCCCCCGTCCGGCCCTGCTCCAGGATACGCACCAGGGCGCGCACATGATCATCCACATACAGCCAGTCCCGGATGTTGCTGCCGTCACCATAGATGGGCAGGGCCTTACCCTCCAGGGCGTTAAGAATCATGTGGGGGATGAGCTTTTCCGGAAACTGGTAGGGTCCGTAGTTGTTGGAGCAGTTGCTGGTCACCACGGGAAGGCCGTAAGTGTGGTGCCATGCACGTACGAGATGGTCTGAAGCTGCCTTGCTGGCTGAATAGGGCGAGTTGGGCTGGTAGGGCGTGTCCTCGGTGAAAAGGCCTGTTTGGCCCAGGCTGCCATAGACCTCATCGGTGGATACGTGATGGAAGCGGAAAGTTGATTTCGACTCGCCGGCTAGTGCGTTCCAGTAGGCGCGGGCGGCTTCCAGAAGTGTGTAGGTGCCCACGATGTTGGTGTCGATGAACTCGGCAGGACCCTCGATGGAACGGTCCACGTGGGATTCCGCTGCGAGATGCATGACACCACTGGGCTGGTATTTGCGAAATACCCGATCCAACCCGCTCCGGTCCCGGATGTCCAGCTGTTCGAATTTGTAGCGCTCATCGCCGGCAACTTCGGCCAGGGATTCTAGATTCCCGGCATAGGTGAGCCGGTCCAGATTCACGACATGGTAGTCGGTATGCCTGATGAGGTGGCGGATGACTGCCGAGCCGATGAAGCCGGCGCCGCCGGTGACAAGAAGTGTTCGTATCATTGCTCACGGGGTCCTTGCGCAAGAACTGGTGATAAGGTTCGCCACAAGATCATGATAGGCCCTGGTCGGTGAACCGGACACTACTGGACTACCAGCTTACGCTCCCAGGCCAGGGCGGTCTCCACGATGCGGTCCAGGTCATCCAGTTCGGGGCTCCAGTCCAGGGTCTGGCGGATGGCGTCGGTGACGGCGATCAGCTGGGGCGGGTCGCCGGCACGGCGTTCGGCCTCGCGCACGGGCAGGGGGGCGCCGTGGGCGCGTTCCACGGCCTCGATCACCTCGCGCACGCTGTAGCCGTGGCCGTAGCCCACGTTCAGCGTACAGGACTCGCCGCCGTCTCTGAGGTAATCCAGGGCGCGGACGTGGGCGCTGGCCAGGTCGGTGACGTGGATGTAGTCACGCACGCCGGTGCCGTCGGGGGTGGGGTAGTCGGTGCCGAAGATGATCAGTTCCTTGCGCTTGCCGAGCGCCGCCTCGCAGGCCACCTTGGTGAGCAGGGTGGCGTTCTTCGTGGACTGGCCGATGCGCCCGGCCGGATCGGAGCCGGCCACGTTGAAGTAGCGCAGGGCCACGTGGCGCAGGTTCGAGGCGGCGGACAGGTCCCGCAGCATCCATTCGCTCATGAGCTTGGAGGTGCCGTAGGGGTTGATGGGGGCGGTGGGGGTGTCTTCCCGGGCGAGCCCGCCTTCGGGGATGCCGTAGACGGCCGCCGTGGAGGAGAATACGAAGTGCTTCACCCCGGCGTCCCGGCAGGATTCCAGCAGGTTGCGGGTGGCGCAGGTGTTGTTGCGGTAGTACTTGAGCGGGTCGGAGACCGACTCCGGCACGATGGTGTGGGCCGCGAAGTGCATCACCGTGTCGATGTCGTGGGTCTTCAGGGTCTCGGCCACCAGGTCCCGGTCGGCTACGTCACCCTGCACGAAGGTGCCATGCAGCACCGCCTCCCGAAAGCCGGTGGAGAGGTTGTCCAGCACCACCACCCGCTCGCCGGCCTCCGCCAGCATGAGCGCCACGTGGCTGCCAATATAACCGGCGCCGCCGGTGACCAGGATCCCTTTGTCTGACATGGTGCTGACTCCCTGAATGATAAAACCTTAAAGGCTTGTTCTCTCGCGGAGGCGCGGAGGCGCTGAGAAAGACAAAAAACCATATCTCTCGCGAAGACGCCAAGAAGAGCTTTTGAAACTGTTCGATTTTTTTCTTCGCGTCTTTGCGAAAAACCAGTTTTTGATCTTCCCAGCGTCTCCGCGCCTCCGCGAGAGTACAGGCCCTTGAATTTACGCCGTCTTGCCGCGGCCGATGGCGTAGTAGTCGAAGCCCATGGAGGCCATGTGCTCTGGATCGTAGAGGTTGCGGCCGTCGAAGATCGCGGGCTGCTTGAGGGCCTGGCGGATCTGGTCGAAGTCGGGGCTGCGGAACACGTTCCACTCGGTGACGATGGCCAGGGCATCGGCGCCCTCCAGGGCCTGTTCAGGGCTCTCGCACAGGGTGAGGTCGTCGCGCTTGCCGTAGATCCGCTCGCATTCCTCCTCGGCCACCGGGTCGAAGGCCCGCACCTTGGCGCCGGCGGCCCAGAGGGCCTCCATGAGCACCCGGCTGGAGGCCTCGCGCATGTCGTCGGTGTTGGGCTTGAAGGCCAGGCCCCAGAGGGCGAAGGTGCGGCCGGAGAGGTCCTCGCCGAAGTGGCGGGTGATCTTCTGGAACAGGCGCTCCTTCTGGCGGTCGTTGACCGCCTCCACGGCCTCCAGCAGGCTGGCCTGGTAGCCCACCTGGCGGGCGGTGCGCTCCAGGGCCTTGACGTCCTTGGGGAAACAGGAGCCGCCGTAGCCGCAACCGGGATAGATGAAGTGGTAGCCGATGCGGGGGTCGGAGCCGATGCCCTGGCGCACCTGCTCGATGTCGGCACCGAGCTTCTCGGCCAGGTTGGCCAGCTCGTTCATGAAGCTGATCTTGGTGGCCAGCATGGCGTTGGCGGCGTACTTGGTCAGCTCTGCGGAACGCACATCCATGACGATGACCCGGTCATGGCTGCGGTTGAAGGGGGCGTACAGGGCCCGCATCAGCTCGGCGGTGCGGGGGTTGTCGGTACCCACCACCACCCGGTCGGGCTTCATGAAGTCCTCGATGGCGGCGCCTTCCTTGAGGAATTCCGGGTTGGAGACCACGTCGAATTCGCCCCCGTTGCCGCGCTCCGCCAGGACCTTCTGGATGGTCTCGCGCACCCGGTCGGCGGTGCCCACCGGGACCGTGGACTTGTTCACCACGATGCGGTACTCGGAGAGGTTCTCGGCGATGCTGCGGGCCACGGTGAGCACGTGGGAGAGGTCGGCGGAGCCGTCCTCGTCCGGGGGGGTGCCCACGGCGATGAACTGGAACAGGCCGTGACGGACGCCCTCGGCGGGGTCCAGGGTGAAGGTCAGGCGCCCGGCACGGATGTTGTCCAGGACCATGTCCTCCAGGCCCGGCTCGTAGATGGGGATCTGGCCCTGCTTGAGGCCCTCGATCTTGGCGGGATCGATATCCACACACATGACATGGTTACCGACCTGGGCCAGGCAGGCGCCAGTGACCAGTCCCACGTAACCGGAACCGTAGATGGTGACTTTCATGGGGGGTATGTCTCCTGGGTGTCAAAAATCCGGGCATCCGTGTTCCGGTTGCCGTATGATTCGCGCTCTTCAGATGGCGCGCATCCTAGCAGATGCCCGTGTCCGCTTCATTAAATGGCTGCAGGGGGCGTCGCAGGGCCGCCCGGGAGCGACGCCCTGGGGTGGATTTGCGGTTGACAGGCCGGGGTCCCTGGCCCACAATTAGCGGCTTTCGTTTTGGAGGGGTTCCCGAGCGGTCAAAGGGGACAGACTGTAAATCTGTTGGCACTGCCTTCGAAGGTTCGAATCCTTCCCCCTCCACCAATGTATTCAGGGCCTCCGGACGGGCCGCGACAGCAGGGCCATCCGGGAGCCATCTTCCCCTGGGGGAAGGATTCGAGCCGAAACAGGGTTCGACGGCATCGCCGGGAGCGATGCCGAACGCCGCGACTAAGCGCGGCAGCCCGTGGCGCATGAATCCCGCGCCGGGCGCCGCCGGTCCGGCGGGTCGTGCAAGACGCGGGTGTAGTTCAATGGTAGAACCTCAGCCTTCCAAGCTGATGGTGTGGGTTCGATTCCCATCACCCGCTCCACTGAACTGATGGCCGCAATGCGGTCCATTAAAGTGTTGTAGAGAGTTCGGCCCATATAGCTCAGTCGGTAGAGCACTTCCTTGGTAAGGAAGAGGTCACCGGTTCAAATCCGGTTATGGGCTCCATGTTTGAGTAGTCTCGGGTACTGGCCACAATCTTCTTAAAGAACGTCAACTGGGGTGTTAGACCATGTCCAAGGAAAAATTTGAGCGTAAGAAGCCGCATGTAAACGTGGGCACCATTGGTCACGTGGACCATGGCAAGACGACGCTGACGGCGGCGCTGACGGTGTGTCAGGCGAAGAAGTTTGGTGGTGAGGCCCGTGCCTACGACCAGATTGACAACGCCCCTGAAGAGCGCGCCCGCGGCATCACGATCGCCACCGCGCACGTGGAGTACGAGTCCGCCAACCGCCACTACGCACACGTGGACTGCCCCGGCCACGCCGACTACGTGAAGAACATGATCACCGGTGCTGCCCAGATGGATGGCGCGATCCTGGTGTGCTCGGCCGCTGACGGCCCGATGCCCCAGACCCGCGAGCACATCCTGCTGGCCCGTCAGGTGGGCGTGCCCTACATCGTCGTGTTCCTGAACAAGGCCGACATGGTGGACGACCCCGAGCTGTTGGAGTTGGTGGAGATGGAGGTCCGTGACCTGCTGTCCTCCTACGACTTCCCTGGCGACGACACCCCGATCATCGTGGGTTCCGCGCTGAAGGCGCTGGAAGGCGACGAGTCCGAGATCGGCGTGCCGGCCATCGACAAGCTGATCGAGGCGCTGGACACCTACATTCCTGAGCCCGAGCGTGCCATCGACGGTGCGTTCCTGATGCCGGTGGAAGACGTGTTCTCCATCTCTGGTCGCGGCACCGTGGTGACCGGCCGAATCGAGCGCGGCATTGTGAAGGTGGGTGACGAAATCGAGATCGTGGGTATCCGCGACACCGTCAAGACCACCGTGACCGGCGTGGAGATGTTCCGCAAGCTGCTGGACCAGGGTCAGGCGGGCGACAACGTGGGCGTGCTGCTGCGCGGCACCAAGCGTGACGACGTGGAGCGTGGCCAGGTGCTGTGCAAGCCCGGTTCGATCACCCCGCACACCAAGTTCGAGGCTGAGGTGTACGTGCTGTCGAAGGAAGAGGGTGGTCGTCACACCCCGTTCTTCAACGGCTACCGTCCGCAGTTCTACTTCCGGACCACCGACGTGACCGGATCCTGCGACCTGCCGGAGGGTGTGGAGATGGTGATGCCTGGTGACAACGTGAAGATCACGGTGTCGCTGATCAACCCGATCGCCATGGAAGACGGTCTGCGCTTCGCCATCCGCGAAGGCGGCCGCACCGTGGGCGCCGGCGTCGTATCGAAGATCATTGAGTAGTAAAGAGCTAGAGACAAGAGGCAAGATACAAGATGCAAGAGGTGGGGTGGCGGGCCACGATGGGCGACACGTCACCTCTTGTCTCTTGTATCTGTTCACTTGTCTCTAGCGCATTTCTAGGCCAGTAGCTCAATTGGCAGAGCAGCGGTCTCCAAAACCGCAGGTTGGGGGTTCGAGTCCCTCCTGGCCTGCCACTTCATCGGGCAGTGCGCTCAACGAAACAGGTCCTTTCACGATCCATGGCTAAGGCGGAAGAAACGCAGGGTTCCGGGTTCGATACCATCAAGCTGGCAGTGGCCGTTGGTCTGCTGGTGGTGGGCGTGCTCGGGTTCTACTGGTACGCCGACGAGTCGCTGCTGTTCCGCGTGCTCGGCCTGCTGGCGGTGGCCCTGGTGGCGATCGGGATCGTGTTCACCACGGCCCTGGGGCAGTCCCTGGCGGGCTTCCTCAAGGAGTCGCGCACCGAGGTGCGCAAGATGGTGTGGCCTACCCGTGCCGAGGCCACCCAGACCACGTTGATCGTGATCGTGGTGGTGATCCTGGTGGGCATCTTCCTCTGGCTGCTGGATATGCTCCTGGCCTGGGGTGTGCGCATGTTCATCGGTACCGGAGGGTAAGGAATACACATGGCTTTGCGTTGGTATGTCGTGCACGCCTACTCGGGCTTCGAGAATCATGTCAAGCGTTCCCTTGAGGAGCGCATTGAGCGTTATGGCATGCAGGACAAGTTCGGCGAGATCCTGGTGCCCACCGAGGAAGTCGTGGAGATGCGCGACGGCCAGAAGCGCAAGAGTGAGCGCAAGTTCTTCCCCGGCTATGTGCTGGTGCAGATGGAACTGGACGACGACACCTGGCACCTGGTGAAGGACGTGCCCAAGGTGCTCGGCTTCATCGGCGCCTCCGCCGACAAGCCCACGCCCATCAGCGACAAGGAAGCCCAGAACATCCTGCAGCGCATGCAGGAAGGCGCCGAGAAGCCCCGTCCGAAGGTGCTGTTCGAGGCGGGCGAGGTGGTCCGGGTCATCGATGGCCCGTTCAACGATTTCAATGGCGTGGTTGAGGAAGTCAACTACGACAAGAACCGCCTGCTGGTGGCGGTACAGATTTTCGGCCGATCCACGCCGGTGGAGCTCGAGTTCCACCAGGTGGAGAAGGCTTAAGAGCAGTGGCAAGTGGCTAGTGGCTAGTCTCAAGGATTTTCCTTGCCACTAGCCACTTGCCACTAGCCACTGAATTACCGGGGAGCCTCGCGGCGCTTGTACCCGCTTAGGAGTAAGTAATGGCTAAGAAAATCGACGCTTATATCAAGCTGCAGGTGAAGGCCGGTCAGGCCAATCCCAGCCCGCCGGTCGGTCCGGCGCTGGGTCAGCGCGGCGTGAACATCATGGAGTTCTGCAAGGCCTTCAACGCCCAGACCCAGGGTCTGGAGCCGGGTCTGCCGATCCCCGTGGTGATCACTGTCTACTCCGATCGCAGCTTCACCTTCATCACCAAGACCCCGCCGGCCTCCATTCTGCTGAAGAAGGCCGCCGGCATCACTTCCGGCTCCGCGACCCCCAACACCAACAAGGTGGGCAAGGTGACCCGTGCGCAGCTGGAAGAGATCGCCAAGACCAAGATGCCCGACCTGACCGCGGCTGACCTGGACGCAGCGGTGCGTTCCATCGCCGGCAGCGCCCGCAGCATGGGCCTTGAAGTGGAGGGTGTCTGAGATGGCAAAGTTGACCAAGCGTATGCGGGCGATCCGCGAGAAGATCGAAGCCGGCAAGCTGTACCCCGCCAACGAGGCCTTCGCGCTGCTGAAGGAGATCTCCTCGGTGAAGTTCGCGGAGTCCGTGGACGTGAGCGTGAACCTGGGCGTCGATCCCCGTAAGTCCGACCAGGTGGTGCGCGGTTCCACCGTGCTGCCCAACGGCACCGGCAAGACCGTGCGTGTGGCCGTGTTCACCCAGGGCGCCAACGCCGAGGCCGCCAAGGCCGCCGGTGCCGATATCGTCGGCATGGACGATCTGGCCGCCGAGGTGAAGAAAGGCAACATGGACTTCGACGTTGTCATCGCGACCCCCGACGCCATGCGCGTGGTGGGCCAGCTGGGCCAGATCCTTGGTCCCCGCGGCCTGATGCCTAACCCCAAGGTTGGCACCGTGACCACCGATGTGGCCACCGCGGTGAAGAATGCCAAGGGCGGTCAGGTGCGCTACCGCACCGACAAGGCCGGCATCATTCATTGCTCCATCGGCAAGGTGGGTTTCGAGCCCGACGCGCTGAAGGAAAACCTCAATGCCCTGCTGGCTGACCTGCAGAAGGCCAAGCCTTCCGCCGCCAAGGGTGTTTACATGAAGAAGGTGACCGTCTCCACCACCATGGGGCCGGGCATCGCCGTGGATCAGGCCAGCCTGTCTGCCTGATCCTGATGTGCGCGGGCGCCACCAGGGGCCCGCGAAAATTTGGGTAGGACTGCCGGTGCCGGGGCTCGCCCCGGCCCGGTATCCGTCCAAGACCGCAGGTGCCGAGGGAGCAGGTGGCCCGAGGCTTAATCGCACTGTCAGCCTGCGCAGACGGTGTCACCCGATTCAGGACTTCCTGCTGAGGGGCGCCGTAAAGGTGATCGGACCGATTCCGGTCCGGTTGTATGACTCAGCGACGGTGGTGTGAAAACCCCGTCGTCAAACAGGAGGTAGGTATCGTGCCACTGAATCTCGAAGACAAGAAAGCAATTGTCTCCGAAGTGGCTGCGGTGGCTGCGAGTGCTCATTCCGCGGTGGCAGCAGAATACCGCGGTCTGACCGTCACAGAGATGACCGAGCTGCGTGCCAAGGCACGTCAGTCCAACGTCTATCTGCGGGTGGTCAAGAACTCTCTGGCCCGTCGCGCGGTTGAAGGTACCGATTTCGCCTGCATGCAGGAAGGCCTCGTGGGACCCCTGGTCCTGGCCTTCTCGCAGGATGATCCCGGTGCCGCCGCCCGTCTGGTCAAGGATTTCGCCAAGGAGCACAAAAAGCTCGAGGTCAAGCTGGTGTCCGTGGGTGGACAGCTGCTCGGCCCCGGTGAGCTTGAGCGGCTGGCCAGCATGCCCACCCGCGACCAGGCGATCAGCTTGCTGATGGCCGTGATGAAGGCGCCGCTCGACAAGTTCGCGCGCACCCTCAACGAGGTCCCGGGCAAGCTGGTTCGCACCGTCGCCGCCATTCGCGACCAGAAACAGGCTAGCGCCTGATCGCTACCGTAGTTTATTGAATCGGGTAACACCGTTTAGGAGAACATCATGGCTGTTTCGAAAGAAGACATTCTGGAAACCATTTCCAACATGACCGTGCTGGAGATCGTCGACCTGATCTCCGCCATGGAAGAGAAGTTCGGCGTGTCCGCCGCTGCTGCCGTCGCCGCTGCCCCCGTGGCCGCTGCCGGTGGTGAGGCCGCTGCCGAGGTCAAGGACGAGTTCGACGTGGTGATGACCAGCTTCGGCGCCAACAAGGTGGGCGTGATCAAGGTGATCCGCGCCATCACCGGTCTGGGTCTGAAGGAGGCCAAGGACATGGTCGAAGGTGCTCCCTCCACCGTGAAGGAAGGCGCCAACAAGGACGAAGCCGAGAAGATCAAGAAGGAGCTGGAGGAAGCCGGGGCCAGCGTCGAACTCAAGTAATAGATTGGTTAGTAATTGTTTCGCGACAGTTTCGCGTGACGTTTGGAGGCTGGCGGTGTCCACACCGCCGGCCTCTTCCTGCTTGCACCGGCGCTCGTTCCGACGAGTGGCTGGTCACCGGATTCTAGTGTGAGGAATCACAATGGCCTACAGCTACACCGAAAAGAAACGCATCCGCAAGGATTTCGGCAAACGCCCCCAGATCCTCGATGTCCCCTACCTGTTGACCACGCAGCTGGATTCATACCGCCAGTTTCTGCAGGCCGACCGCAGCGAGGATAATCGACAGGACGTGGGCCTGCACGCGGCGTTCAAGACGGTGTTCCCCATTGTGAGTTACTCGGGCACCGTTGAACTCGAATACGTGAGCTACCGCCTCGGCAAGCCGGTGTTCGACGTCAAGGAGTGCCAGCTGCGCGGCATGACCTATGCCGCTCCCCTGCGCGTGCTGCTGCGCCTGGTGATCTATGACAAGGACGCCCCTGCGGGCTCCCGCGTGGTCAAGGACATCAAGGAGCAGGAAGTCTACATGGGCGAACTGCCGCTCATGACCGAGAACGGCACCTTCGTGATCAACGGTACCGAGCGGGTGATCGTCTCCCAGCTGCACCGTTCGCCGGGCGTGTTCTTCGACCACGACAAGGGCAAGACACACAGCTCGGGCAAGCTGCTGTTCAATGCCCGCGTGATCCCCTACCGCGGTTCCTGGCTGGACTTCGAGTTCGATCCCAAGGACAGCGTGTTCGTGCGCATCGACCGCCGCCGCAAGCTGCCGGCCACGGTGCTGCTGCGCGCCCTGGGCATGGAGACCGAGGAGATCCTCGCCACCTTCTTCGAGACCAACACCGTCAGCATCACCAAGGACGGTTTCGACATGGAGCTGATCCCCGAGCGTCTGCGCGGTGAAGTGGCAGCCTTCGACTTCAAGGTGAAGAACAAGGTGCTGGTGGAAAGCGGGCGTCGCATCACCGCCCGTCACGTGCGCGAGCTGGAGGCCGCCGGGATCAAGTCCCTGGAAGTGCCCGCCGAGTACCTGGTGGGCAAGGTGCTGGCCCACGCGGTCATCGACGAGGACAGCGGCGAGCTGGTGGCCAACGCCAACGACGAGATCACCGATGAGCTGCTGAAGAAGCTGCGCGCCGCCGGCATCAAGTCGTTCAAGACCCTGTACACCAACGACCTGGACCACGGTCCGTATATCTCCACCACCCTGAACATCGACACCTGCCGCTCCCAGCTGGAGGCGCAGGTGGAGATCTACCGCATGATGCGTCCCGGCGAGCCCCCCACCAAGGAGGCCGCGGAGAACCTGTTCAACAACCTGTTCTTCACCGAGGAGCGCTACGACCTCTCCGCCGTGGGCCGCATGAAGTTCAACCGTCGCGTGGGCCGCGAGGAGATCACCGGTCCCGGCGTGCTGGACAAGGACGACATCCTGGCGGTGCTCAAGACCCTGATCGACATCCGCAACGGCAACGGCCAGGTGGATGACATCGACCACCTGGGCAACCGCCGCGTGCGTTCCGTGGGCGAGATGGCGGAGAACGTCTTCCGTGTCGGCCTGGTGCGCGTCGAGCGCGCCGTGAAGGAGCGCCTGAGCGTCGCCGAGAGCGAAGGCCTCATGCCCCAGGAACTGATCAACGCCAAGCCCGTGGCGGCGGCGGTGAAGGAGTTCTTCGGCTCCAGCCAGCTGTCCCAGTTCATGGACCAGAACAACCCGCTCTCCGAGGTGACCCACAAGCGCCGCATCTCGGCCCTGGGCCCCGGCGGCCTGACCCGCGAGCGTGCCGGCTTCGAGGTGCGCGACGTGCACCCGACCCATTACGGCCGCGTGTGCCCGATCGAGACCCCTGAAGGTCCGAACATCGGTCTGATCAACTCCCTCGCCGTGTATGCACGTACCAACGATTACGGTTTCCTGGAGACCCCCTACCGCAAGGTGGAAAACGGCAAGGTGACCAACGAGATCGTGTACCTGTCCGCCATCGAGGAAGGCCAGTACGTGATCGCCCAGGCCAACGCCAGTCTGGATGCCAAGGGCAACCTGGTGGACGAACTGGTGTCCTGCCGCCACGCCAATGAATTCACCATGTCCACCCCGGACAAGATCGAGTTCATGGACATCTCGCCCAAGCAGATCGTGTCCGTGGCCGCCGCGCTGATCCCGTTCCTGGAGCACGACGACGCCAACCGCGCGCTGATGGGCTCCAACATGCAGCGCCAGGCCGTGCCCTGCCTGCGTGCCGAGACCGCCGTGGTGGGGACCGGCATCGAGCGCACCGTGGCCATCGACTCCGGTTCCTCCATCGTCGCCCGCCGTGGCGGCGTGGTGGACTCCGTGGACGCCGCCCGCATCGTGGTGCGCGTCAATGACGATGAGACCGAGGCTGGCGAGCCGGGCGTGGACATCTACAACCTGACCAAGTACACCCGCTCCAACCAGAACACCTGCATCAACCAGCGTCCGCTGGTGAACGTGGGGGACGTGCTGGCCCGGGGCGACGTGCTGGCCGACGGTTCCTCCACGGATCTGGGCGAGATGGCCCTGGGGCAGAACATGATGGTCGCCTTCATGCCCTGGAACGGCTACAACTTCGAGGACTCCATCCTCATCTCCGAACGCGTGGTGCAGGAGGATCGTTTCACCTCCATCCACATCGAGGAGCTGACCTGCGTGGCCCGCGACACCAAGCTCGGGCCGGAGGAGATCAGCGCGGACATCCCGAACGTGTCCGAGAGCCTGCTCTCCAAGCTGGATGAGTCCGGCATCGTGTACGTGGGCGCCGAGGTCAAGCCCAACGACATCCTGGTGGGCAAGGTCACGCCCAAGGGCGAGACCCAGCTGACCCCGGAAGAGAAGCTGCTGCGCGCCATCTTCGGTGAGAAGGCCTCCGACGTGAAGGACACCTCCCTGCGCGTGCCCTCCGGCATGGAAGGCACTGTGATCGACGTGCGCGTGTTCACCCGCGACGGCGTCGACAAGGACAAGCGTGCCCTGCAGATCGAGGAGGCGGCGCTGGCCGCCGTGCGCAAGGATCTCAAGGACCAGCTGCGCATCTACGAGGACGACATCTACGACCGCGTCGAGAAGCTGCTGGTGGGCAAGCTGGCCGCCGGTGGCCCCAACAAGCTCAAGGACGGCACCAAGGTCACCAAGACCTACCTTACCGAGGTGCCCCGCGAGAAGTGGTTCGAGGTGCGCATGCGCACCGAAGAGGTCAACGAGCAGCTGGAGAAGATGGCTGCATCCCTGAAGGAGCAGCACGAGGCCTTCGAGACCCGCTTCAAGGAGCAGAAGGAAAAGCTCACTCAGGGTGACGATCTCGCCCCCGGCGTGCTGAAGATGGTCAAGGTCTACCTGGCCGTGAAGCGCCGCATGCAGCCCGGCGACAAGATGGCCGGCCGCCACGGTAACAAGGGTGTGGTCTCCATGATCGTGCCCGTGGAAGACATGCCGTATCTGGAAGACGGCACCCCCGTGGACATCGTGCTCAACCCGCTCGGCGTGCCTTCCCGTATGAACGTGGGTCAGGTGCTCGAGACCCATCTGGGCTGGGCCGCCAAGGGTCTGGGCCAGAAGATCGGCCGCATGGTCGAGGCCAAGGCCAAGATCGACGAACTGCGCAAGTTCCTCGACAAGATCTACAACCACAGTGCCAAGAAGGTGGATCTGTCCGATTTCAGCGACGAGGAGATCCTCAAGCTGTGCGCCAACCTGAAGAAGGGCGTGCCCATGGCGACCCCGGTGTTCGACGGTGCCGAGGAAGAAGAGATCAAGGCCATGCTGAAGCTGGCCGATCTGCCCGAGAGCGGTCAGACCACCCTGTTCGACGGTCGTACCGGCGAGTCCTTCGACCGTCCCGTGACCGTGGGTTACATGCACATGCTCAAGCTCAACCACCTGGTGGATGACAAGATGCATGCCCGTTCCACCGGTCCGTACAGCCTGGTGACCCAGCAGCCGCTGGGTGGTAAGGCGCAGTTCGGTGGTCAGCGCTTCGGCGAGATGGAGGTCTGGGCGCTGGAGGCCTATGGCGCCGCCTACACCCTGCAGGAGATGCTCACGGTGAAGTCCGACGACGTTCAGGGCCGCAACAAGATGTACAAGAACATCGTCGACGGCGACCACCGGATGGAGGCGAACATTCCGGAGTCCTTCAACGTGCTGATGAAGGAAATCCGTTCGCTGGCCATCAACATCGAGCTGGAACAGGACTAACTGTAGATGCAGTACGCGGGCCGGCGATCCCGGCCCTGTTCCAATACCGTACCGCAGCTACCGAATTGAGGTGACACCATGAAAGACCTTCTCAATCTGTTGAAACAGCAGGGCCACGTGGAAGAGTTCGATGCCATCCGCATCGGCCTGTCCTCGCCCGAGCTGATCCGTTCCTGGTCCTTCGGTGAAGTGAAGAAGCCCGAAACCATCAACTACCGGACCTTCAAGCCGGAGCGTGATGGCCTGTTCTGTGCCAAGATCTTCGGACCCATCAAGGACTACGAGTGCCTGTGCGGCAAGTACAAGCGCCTCAAGCACCGCGGCGTCGTGTGCGAGAAGTGCGGCGTCGAGGTGACCCAGACCAAGGTGCGCCGCGAGCGCATGGGCCACATCGAGCTGGCCAGCCCCGTGGCCCACATCTGGTTCCTGAAGAGCCTGCCGTCCCGCATCGGCCTGCTCATGGACATGACCCTGCGCGACATCGAGCGCGTGCTGTACTTCGAGGCCTTCGTGGTCATCGACCCGGGTCTGACCACCCTGGAGCGTGGCCAGCTGCTCACCGACGAGCAGTATCTGGAGGCCATCGAGGAGCACGGTGACGAGTTCGACGCCCGCATGGGCGCCGAGGCGGTCTACGAGCTGCTCAAGTCCATCGACCTGCAGAGCGAGGCGGCCAAGCTGCGCGCCGAGGTCAACGAGACCAGTTCCGACACCAAGATCAAGCGCATCGCCAAGCGCCTGAAGCTGATCGAGTCCTTCCTGGATTCCGGCAACAAGCCCGAGTGGATGATCCTCAAGGTCCTGCCCGTGCTGCCCCCGGACCTGCGTCCGCTGGTGCCCCTGGACGGCGGCCGTTTCGCCACCTCGGACCTGAACGACCTGTACCGCAGGGTGATCAACCGCAACAACCGCCTCAAGCGCCTGCTGGAGCTCAACGCCCCGGACATCATCGTGCGCAACGAAAAGCGCATGCTGCAGGAGTCCGTGGACGCGCTGCTCGACAACGGCCGCCGCGGCCGTGCCATCACCGGCACCAACAAGCGCCCGCTGAAGTCCCTGGCCGACATGATCAAGGGCAAGCAGGGCCGTTTCCGCCAGAACCTGCTGGGCAAGCGCGTGGACTACTCCGGTCGTTCCGTGATCGTGGTGGGCCCGACCCTGCGCCTGCACCAGTGCGGTCTGCCCAAGAAGATGGCCCTGGAGCTGTTCAAGCCCTTCATCTTCGGCAAGCTGCATCGCCGTGGCCTGGCCACCACCATCAAGGCGGCCAAGAAGCTGGTGGAGCGCGAAGGGCCGGAGGTCTGGGACATCCTGGAAGAGGTGATCCGCGAGCATCCCGTGATGCTCAACCGTGCGCCCACCCTGCATCGCCTGGGTATCCAGGCCTTCGAGCCGGTGCTCATCGAGGGCAAGGCCATTCAGCTGCACCCGCTGGTGTGCGCCGCGTTCAACGCCGACTTCGACGGCGACCAGATGGCCGTGCACGTGCCCCTGTCCCTGGAGGCGCAGCTGGAAGCCCGCGCCCTGATGATGTCCACCAACAACATCCTGTCGCCGGCCCATGGTGATCCCATCATCGTGCCGTCCCAGGACATCGTGCTGGGCCTCTACTACATGTCCCGCGACCGGGTGAACGCCAGGGGCGAGGGCATGCTGTTCACCGACGTGGACGAGGTGCACCGCGCCTACGAGACCGGCCAGGCCGAGCTGCATGCCCGCGTCGAGGTGCGTATCCGCGAGGTGGTGCCCAATGACAAGGGCGAGCTCGAGGCGCGCTTCAACCGCGTCAAGACCACCGTGGGCCGCGCGCTGCTGTCGCGCATCCTGCCCGAGGGCCTGCCCTTCGAGCTGGTCAACCGCGATCTGAACAAGAAGGCCATCTCCGGGCTGATCAACGCCTGCTACCGCCGCGTGGGTCTGAAGGAGACGGTGATCTTCGCCGACCAGCTCATGTACACGGGCTTCAAGTACTCCACCCGTGCCGGCGTGTCCTTCGGCATCAACGACATGGTCATCCCCGACGAGAAGACCGGGATCCTGGCCCATGCCGAGTCCCAGGTGAAGGAGATCGAGGACCAGTACTCCTCCGGTCTGGTCACCAAGGGCGAGCGCTACAACAAGGTGGTGGACATCTGGTCGCACACCAACGATCAGGTGGCCAAGGCCATGATGGAGAAGCTCGGCAAGGAGGAGGTCACCGACGCCGAGGGCAAGACCGTCAAGCAGCCGTCCTTCAACTCCATCTTCATGATGGCCGACTCCGGTGCCCGAGGCTCCGCCGCCCAGATCCGCCAGCTGGCGGGCATGCGCGGCCTGATGGCCAAGCCGGACGGCTCCATCATCGAGACCCCCATCACGGCGAACTTCCGTGAGGGTCTGAACGTGTTGCAGTACTTCATCTCCACCCACGGCGCCCGTAAGGGTCTGGCGGATACCGCGCTCAAGACCGCCAACTCCGGTTACCTGACCCGCCGTCTGGTGGACGTGGCCCAGGACCTGGTGGTCACCGAGGTGGATTGCGGTACCGATCAGGGCATCGTCCTCAAGCCCATCATCGAGGGTGGCGACGTGGTCGAGCCCCTGCGCGAGCGGGTGCTGGGCCGTGTGCTGGCCCAGGACATCGAGATGGCCGACGGTTCCACCCTGCTGCCCGCCGGCACCCTGCTGGACGAGGACGCCGTGGACCTCATGGAGGCCTCCGGCGTGGACGAGGTGGTGGTGCGGTCCGCCATCTCCTGCCAGACCCGTCACGGCATTTGCGCCATGTGCTACGGCCGCGACCTGGCCCGTGGCCATCAGGTCAACGAGGGCGAGGCGGTGGGCGTCATTGCCGCCCAGTCCATCGGTGAGCCCGGCACCCAGCTGACCATGCGTACCTTCCACATCGGTGGTGCGGCCAGCCGTTCCGTGGCCATCAGCGCCATCTCCGTGAAGGCCAAGGGCACGATCCGTCTGCACAACATCAAGACGGTGACCAACAAGCAGGGCAACCTGGTGGCCGTGTCCCGTTCCGGTGAGCTGGGCGTGATCGACGAGCAGGGCCGCGAGCGCGAGCGTTACAAGGTGCCCTACGGCGCGGTGATCTCGGTCAACGAGGGCGATGCCGTCGAGGCCGGCCAGGAAGTGGCCACCTGGGATCCGCACACCCACCCGATCATCACCGAGGTGGCGGGCCGCATCCAGCTGCACGACTTCATCGAGGGTGTGACCGTCAACAAGCAGGTGGACGAGATCACCGGCCTGTCCTCCACCGTGGTCATGGATCCCAAGTCCCGCGGCTCCGCCGGCAAGGACCTGCGTCCCATGGTCAAGCTGCTGGACGAGAAGGGCAAGGACCTGATGCTGGCGGGTACCGAGATCCCGGCCCACTACGTGCTGCCCACCGGGGCGATCATGAGCCTCGAGGACGGCTCCACCGTGGCGGTGGGCGACGTGGTTGCCCGTATCCCCCAGGAGTCCTCCAAGACCCGCGACATCACGGGTGGTCTGCCCCGCGTGGCCGACCTGTTCGAGGCCCGCAAGCCCAAGGAGCCTGCGATCCTCGCGGAGCGCACCGGTACCGTCAGCTTCGGCAAGGACACCAAGGGCAAGCAGCGCCTGATCATCACCGACGAGAACGGTGACACCCACGAGGAGCTGATTCCGAAGTGGCGCCACGTGAACGTCTTCGAGGGCGAGCACGTGGAGCGGGGCGAAGTGATCGCCGATGGCGAACCGAACCCCCACGACATCCTGCGTCTGCTGGGCGTCACCGCCCTGGCCGAGTACATGGTCAAGGAGATCCAGGACGTCTACCGCCTGCAGGGTGTGAAGATCAACGACAAGCACATCGAGGTGATCGTGCGCCAGATGCTGCGCAAGGTGGAGATCACCGATGCCGGCGAGACCCGCTTCCTCACCGGGGAGCAGGTGGACCGTGCCCGGGTCCTGGAAGAGCACGAGCGCCTGGGTCCCGACAAGGAACGGGCCAAGTACGAGCGGGTGCTGCTGGGCATCACCAAGGCCTCCCTGGTGACCGAGTCGTTCATCTCGGCGGCCTCCTTCCAGGAGACCACCCGGGTGCTCACCGAGTCGGCCACCCGGGGCGCCCGTGACGACCTGCGGGGCCTGAAGGAGAACGTGATCGTGGGCCGGCTGATCCCGGCCGGTACCGGTCTGGCGTACCACAAGGACCGCCGCCGCAAGCGCCATGCCGGGGGCCTGTCCCTGATGGTGCCGGAGGCCCCGGAGGCAGTCGAGACCGATTCGGGTATGGAGACCCAGACCCCCGCGGAGTGATTCCCGGGGGTGGCGGGCCGTTCCCTGCTTGACAGGGGGCGGCCCTGTTCCCTAAACTTTCGCACCCTCGACAGACCGGTAATGGTTCGGTCTGTCGTTGTTTTTGGGTAGGAGAAAATCTTTCATGGCGACAATCAATCAGTTGGTGCGTAAACCGCGCAAGCGGAAAGTGGAAAAGAGCGCTGTGCCTGCGCTCCAGGCCTGTCCGCAGCGGCGGGGCGTGTGCACTCGCGTGTACACCACGACCCCGAAAAAGCCCAACTCGGCACTTCGTAAGGTGGCCCGTGTGCGCCTGACCAACGGCTACGAGGTCAGCAGCTACATCGGTGGTGAAGGCCACAACCTGCAGGAGCACTCGGTGGTGCTGATCCGCGGCGGTCGCGTGAAGGACCTTCCCGGTGTGCGTTACCACACGGTGCGCGGCAGCCTGGATACCCAGGGTGTGCAGAACCGCAAGCAGGCCCGCTCCAAGTACGGTGCCAAGCGCCCCAAGAAGGCCTAACGGCCCGATATTGAGTACATAGACCATGTCCAGAAGAAGCGAAGCCCCCAAGCGTCAGATCCTGCCCGATCCGAAGTACAAGAGTGATCTGCTCGCCAAGTTCATCAACACCGTCATGAAGGACGGCAAGAAGTCCGTGGCCGAACGGGTCCTGTACGGTGCCCTGACCCAGATCGAGGGCAAGAAGGGTGATGGCATCCAGGTGCTGGAGCAGGCCCTGGACAACGTGCGCCCCCGGGTGGAGGTGAAGTCCCGCCGCGTGGGTGGTGCCACCTACCAGGTGCCCGTGGAAGTGCGCCCGGTGCGCCAGAACGCCCTGGCCATGCGCTGGATCGTGGACGCCGCCCGCAAGCGCGGCGAGAAGTCCATGGCCCTGAAGCTGGCCGGTGAGCTGATGGACGCTGCCGACAGCAAGGGTTCTGCCGTGAAGAAGCGGGAAGACACCCATCGCATGGCGGAGGCCAACAAGGCCTTCTCCCATTACCGCTGGTAAGCGGTCCGCTTCAGACACAGAGTTACCGAGGAACTGCCCGTGGCACGCAAAACCCCCATCGAGCGTTATCGCAACATCGGCATCAGTGCGCACATTGATGCCGGCAAGACCACCACCACCGAGCGCGTCCTGTTCTACACCGGCGTGTCCCACAAGGTGGGCGAGGTGCACGAGGGCGCGGCCACCATGGACTGGATGGAGCAGGAGCAGGAGCGTGGTATCACCATCACCTCCGCGGCCACCACCTGCTTCTGGTCCGGCATGGACAAGCAGTTCCCGGAACACCGCATCAACATCATCGACACCCCCGGGCACGTGGACTTCACCATCGAGGTGGAGCGTTCCATGCGCGTGCTGGACGGTGCCTGCATGGTGTACTGCGCCGTGGGCGGCGTGCAGCCCCAGTCCGAGACCGTGTGGCGCCAGGCCACCAAGTACGGCGTGCCGCGTCTGGCCTTCGTCAACAAGATGGACCGCTCCGGCGCCAACTTCTTCAATGTTCACAAGCAGATGCGTGAGCGTCTGCACGCCAATCCCGTGCCCGTGCAGATCCCCATCGGCGCCGAGGACAACTTCAAGGGCGTCGTCGACCTGGTGAAGATGAAGGCCATCTACTGGAGCGAGGCCGACATGGGCGTGACCTTCGAGCTGGCCGACATCCCGGCCGAGCTCCAGGCTCTGGCCGAGGAGTGGCGCGAGAAGATGGTCGAGGCCGCCGCCGAGTCCAGCGAAGAGCTGATGAACAAGTACCTGGAAGAGGGTGAGCTCTCCGAGGCCGAGATCAAGCAGGGTCTGCGCCAGCGCACCATCGCCCTGGAGATCGTCCCCATGCTGTGCGGCACCGCCTTCAAGAACAAGGGTGTGCAGGCCATGCTGGACGCGGTGATCGACTACCTGCCGTCGCCCACCGAGGTGGCAGCCATCAAGGGTCTGGATGCCAACACCGAGCAGCCCATCGAGCGCAAGTCCAGCGACGACGAGCCCTTTGCGGCCCTGGCGTTCAAGATCGCCACCGACCCCTTCGTCGGCACACTGACCTTTGTGCGCGTCTATTCCGGCGTGCTGAACTCCGGCGACAGCGTGTACAACTCCCAGAGCACGAACAAGGAGCGCGTGGGTCGAATCCTGCAGATGCACGCCAACAACCGCGAAGAGATCAAGGAACTGCGTGCCGGCGACATCGGTGCCTGCGTGGGCCTGAAGGACGTCACCACCGGTACCACCCTGTCCTCCCTGGACAAGCCTGTGATCCTGGAGCGCATGGAGTTCCCGGATCCCGTGATCTCCGTTGCCGTGGAGCCCAAGACCAAGGGCGACCAGGAAAAGATGGGTCTGGCCCTGAACAAGCTGGCCCAGGAAGACCCCTCGTTCCGCGTCCACACCGACGAGGAGTCCGGCCAGACCATCATCTCCGGCATGGGCGAGCTGCACCTGGAGATCATCGTCGACCGCATGAAGCGCGAGTTCAAGGTCGAGGCCAACGTGGGCAAGCCCCAGGTGGCCTACCGCGAGACCATCCGCAAGACCATCGAACAGGAAGGCAAGTTCGTGCGTCAGTCCGGTGGTCGCGGTCAGTTCGGTCACGTCTGGATCCGCATCGAGCCCAAGGAAGCCGGTACCGGCTATGAGTTCGAGAACGCCGTCGTCGGCGGCGTGGTGCCCAAGGAGTACATCCCGGCCGTGGATAAGGGCATCCAGGAGCAGATGAAGAACGGCGTGCTGGCCGGTTTCCCGGTGGTGGACGTCAAGGTCACCCTGTATGACGGTTCCTACCACGACGTGGACTCCTCGGAAATGGCGTTCAAGATCGCCGGTTCTATGGCCTTCAAGGAAGGTGCCCTGAAGGCCGGCGCTGTGCTGCTCGAGCCCATCATGAAGGTGGAAGTGGAAACGCCCGAGGATTACATGGGTGACGTGATGGGCGACCTGAACCGTCGCCGTGGTCTGATCCAGGGCATGGATGACGCTCATGGCCTGAAGATCCTGCGCGCCGAGGTGCCGCTGTCCGAGATGTTCGGCTACTCCACCTCGCTGCGTTCCATGAGCCAGGGTCGTGCGACCTACTCCATGGAGTTCGCCAAGTATGCCGAGGCTCCGTCCACCGTGGTCGAAGCCGTCAAGAAGGCTTCCTGATTCAACAGATTGATTTAGAAGGGGTTACATCGTGTCCAAGGAAAAATTTGAGCGTAAGAAGCCGCATGTAAACGTGGGCACCATTGGTCACGTGGACCATGGCAAGACGACGCTGACGGCGGCGCTGACGGTGTGTCAGGCGAAGAAGTTTGGTGGTGAGGCCCGTGCCTACGACCAGATTGACAACGCCCCTGAAGAGCGCGCCCGCGGCATCACGATCGCCACCGCGCACGTGGAGTACGAGTCCGCCAACCGCCACTACGCACACGTGGACTGCCCCGGCCACGCCGACTACGTGAAGAACATGATCACCGGTGCTGCCCAGATGGATGGCGCGATCCTGGTGTGCTCGGCCGCTGACGGCCCGATGCCCCAGACCCGCGAGCACATCCTGCTGGCCCGTCAGGTGGGCGTGCCCTACATCGTCGTGTTCCTGAACAAGGCCGACATGGTGGACGACCCCGAGCTGTTGGAGTTGGTGGAGATGGAGGTCCGTGACCTGCTGTCCTCCTACGACTTCCCTGGCGACGACACCCCGATCATCGTGGGTTCCGCGCTGAAGGCGCTGGAAGGCGACGAGTCCGAGATCGGCGTGCCGGCCATCGACAAGCTGATCGAGGCGCTGGACACCTACATTCCTGAGCCCGAGCGTGCCATCGACGGTGCGTTCCTGATGCCGGTGGAAGACGTGTTCTCCATCTCTGGTCGCGGCACCGTGGTGACCGGCCGAATCGAGCGCGGCATTGTGAAGGTGGGTGACGAAATCGAGATCGTGGGTATCCGCGACACCGTCAAGACCACCGTGACCGGCGTGGAGATGTTCCGCAAGCTGCTGGACCAGGGTCAGGCGGGCGACAACGTGGGCGTGCTGCTGCGCGGCACCAAGCGTGACGACGTGGAGCGTGGCCAGGTGCTGTGCAAGCCCGGTTCGATCACCCCGCACACCAAGTTCGAGGCTGAGGTGTACGTGCTGTCGAAGGAAGAGGGTGGTCGTCACACCCCGTTCTTCAACGGCTACCGTCCGCAGTTCTACTTCCGGACCACCGACGTGACCGGTTCCTGCGACCTGCCGGAGGGTGTGGAGATGGTGATGCCTGGTGACAACGTGAAGATCACGGTGTCGCTGATCAACCCGATCGCCATGGAAGACGGTCTGCGCTTCGCCATCCGCGAAGGCGGCCGCACCGTGGGCGCCGGCGTGGTGTCCAAGATCATCGAGTAACGATGTGAGGGGTGAGGGGTGAGGGGTGAGGTCCACAAGCCGCACCTCACGCCTCCCGCCTTACTCCTAACCTGAGAATTAGAGACATGTCCAAGCAGAGAATCCGTATCCGGCTCAAGGCCTTCGATCACCGTCTGATCGATCGCTCCGCCAGTGAGATCGTCGAAACCGCCAAGCGCACCGGCGCCCGGGTCAAGGGTCCCATCCCCCTGCCCACCAAGATGGAGCGCTTCACGGTCCTGATCTCGCCCCACGTGAACAAGGACGCCCGTGATCAGTATGAGATCCGCACCCACAAGCGGCTCATGGACATCATGGACCCCACGGACAAGACCGTGGACGCCCTGATGAAGCTGGATCTGGCCGCCGGTGTGGACGTGCAAATTAAGCTTAACTAACGACAATTTTTCTGACATAATTGTCTGCTTTCCGTGGCCCGGTACAGGCTGGCTTGTGCCGGGCCACGATTTTGGGACTTTCAAGAATAACCGCGCGCCCGCTCCCGGGCGGGCGTGGATAACGAGGTAGTGTCATGGCAATCGGATTGGTCGGTCGCAAGCTGGGCATGACCCGCGTCTTCACGGAAGACGGTGCCTCCCTGCCGGTAACGGTGATCGAGGTGGACCCGAACCGCGTGACCCAGGTCAAGACCGAGGAGCGCGACGGGTATCGCGCCCTGCAGGTGACCACGGGTGCCCGCAAGGCCTCCCGGGTGACGAAGCCCCGCGCCGGGCATTTCGCCAAGGCGGGCGTGGAAGCCGGTCGTGGCCTGTGGGAATTCCGTCTGGATGGTGACCAGGGTGCCGAGATCGAGACGGGTGCCGAGCTGAAGGTGGATATCTTCGAGGCCGGCCAGATCGTCGACGTAACGGGCATCAGCAAGGGTAAGGGCTTCCAGGGTGTGATCAAGCGTCACAACTTCAGCATGCAGGATGCCACCCACGGTAACTCCCTGTCCCATCGTGCCCCCGGCTCCATCGGCCAGAACCAGACCCCGGGTCGCGTGTTCAAGGGCAAGAAGATGGCCGGTCA
Organism: Thioalkalivibrio sulfidiphilus HL-EbGr7; assembly: GCF_000021985.1. NCBI lineage: Bacteria > Pseudomonadati > Pseudomonadota > Gammaproteobacteria > Chromatiales > Ectothiorhodospiraceae > Thioalkalivibrio > Thioalkalivibrio sulfidiphilus. The sequence goes on along the minus strand of NC_011901.1, from coordinate 2,443,210 downwards.
CATGGGTAACGAGCGTTGCACCGTGCAGAACCTGGAGGTGGTCCGGGTCGACGTGGAGCGCAATCTTCTGCTCATCAAGGGCGCGGTGCCCGGTTCCACCGGCGGCAACGTCCTGGTGCGTCCCGGCGTCAAGGCTAAGGGTTAAGTGTCATGAAGCTTCAGGTACAAGACACCAAGAAGGATCTGGAGGTCTCTGATCAGACCTTCGGTCGTGAATTCAACGAGGACCTGGTGCACCAGGCCGTGGTCGCCTACATGGCGGGCGGTCGTGCCGGCACCAAGGCCCAGAAGGGTCGCTCCGATGTCAGCGGCGGCGGCGCCAAGCCCTGGAAGCAGAAGGGCAGTGGTCGTGCCCGCGCCGGTACCATCCGCAGCCCCATCTGGCGTACCGGTGGCAAGGTCTTCGCGGCCCGTCCTCGGGACTACTCCCAGAAGCTGAACCGCAAGATGTACCGCGCTGCCATGCGCTCCATCTTCTCCGAGCTGGTGCGCCAGGAGCGCCTGGTGGTGGTCGACAGCTTCGCGGTCGACGCGCCCAAGACCAAGGGCCTGTTGGAGAAGCTCGGCGGCCTGGGTGTGAGCAATGCGCTGATCGTCACCGATCAGGCCGATGCCAACCTGTACCTGTCCGCCCGCAATCTGCCGGGTGTCGACGTGTCCGAGGTGGGCGGTCTGGACCCGGTGAGCCTGGTGGGTTTTGAGAAGGTCCTCATCACCGTGCCGGCGCTGAAGCAGGTTGAGGAGTGGCTGGCATGAATGAAGAAAGGCTCTTGAAGGTCCTGGTGGGCCCCCACGTGTCCGAGAAGGCCACGGTGCTCGCCGACGCGGCCAATCAGCATGTGTTCAAGGTGGCCCCTGACGCCACGCGCGGCGAGATCAAGGCCGCCGTGGAGAAGTTTTTCGAGGTTCAGGTGTCTTCCGTGCGTGTCGTCAACATGAAGGGCAAGCGCAAGCGCTTCGGCCGCTTCGAGGGGCGCCGCAACAACTGGAAAAAGGCCTATGTGACCCTGGCAGCCGGCCAGGACATCGCGCTGGCCGGAAGCGAGTAAAGGGTACGCATCATGCCGATCGTGAAATCCAAGCCCACGTCAGCAGGCCGCCGTTTCGTGGTCAGCGTGGTCAGCCCGGATCTCCATAAGGGAGAGCCGTACGCCCCGCTGGTCGAGAAAAAGGTCCGCTCCGGTGGTCGTAACAACCAGGGTCGTATCACCACCCGTCATGTGGGTGGTGGTCACAAGCAGCGCTACCGCATCATCGACTTCAAGCGCGACAAGGACGGTATCCCCGGCCGTGTCGAGCGCCTGGAGTACGATCCGAACCGCAGCGCGCACATCGCCCTGGTGCTGTACGCTGACGGCGAGCGCCGTTACGTGATCGCGCCCAAGGGTGTGCAGGCCGGTGACCAGCTGCTGTCCGGTACCAACGCACCGATCCGCGCCGGCAACACGCTGCCGCTGCGCAACATCCCGGTGGGTACCGTGGTGCACTGCATCGAGATGAAGCCCGGCAAGGGCGCGCAGATGGCCCGCAGCGCCGGTGCCGCCGTGCAGCTGGTGGCCCGCGAAGGTCAGCACGCCACCCTGCGTCTGCGCTCCGGCGAGATGCGCAAGGTGCCTGCCGACTGCCGTGCCACCATCGGCGAGGTCAGCAACAGCGAACACAGCCTGCGCAAGTTCGGCAAGGCCGGTGCCAAGCGTTGGCTGGGCATTCGTCCGACGGTTCGTGGTACCGCCATGAACCCGGTTGACCATCCGCATGGTGGTGGTGAAGGCCGTAATTTCGGCAAGCACCCCGTCACGCCCTGGGGCGTGCCCACCAAGGGTTACAAGACCCGCAAGAACAAGCGCACCGATAATATGATCGTGCGTCGTCGGAACAAGAAGTAACGAGGGATAGGCCAGTGCCACGCTCACTCAAGAAGGGCCCGTTTATCGACCACCACCTGCTCCAGAAAGTGGATGCCGCGGTGGCGAACAACGAGAGACGTCCGATCAAGACCTGGTCGCGCCGCTCCATGATCATGCCGCAGATGGTCGGTCTGACCATCGCCGTGCACAACGGTCGTCAGCACGTCCCCGTGCTGGTGAACGAGAACATGGTCGGTCACAAGCTCGGTGAATTTGCCGCCACCCGGACCTTCAAGGGTCACGTGGCGAACAAGAAGGCGAGGTAAGTCGAGATGGCAACCGAAACGTTTGCGCGTCTGCGCTTTGCCCGCATCTCTCCCCAGAAGTGCCGCCTGGTCGCCGACCAGATTCGTGGCATGCCGGTGGAGCGTGCGCTGCAGGAGCTGACCTTCAGCCCCAAGAAGGGTGCTGCCATCGTCAAGAAGGTGCTTGAGTCCGCCATCGCCAACGCCGAGCACAACGAAGGCGCCGATGTGGATGAGCTCAAGGTCTCCCAGATCTATATTGACCAGGGGCCGACCCTCAAGCGCATCCACGCCCGTGCCAAGGGTCGGGCCAATCGCATTCTGAAGCGCACCAGCCACATCACCGTGGCGGTGGGCGAAAAGGTAAAGGGGTAAGTCCATGGGTCAGAAAGTACATCCGGTCGGCTTCCGCCTCGGTGTCTCCAGTGAGTGGAATTCCACCTGGTACGCCGATGGTCGTGACTACGCCAACGTGCTGGCCAAGGATCTGGAGATCCGCGAATTCCTGAAGGAGCGTCTGTCCCAGGCCTCCGTCAGCCGAATCGAGATCGCCCGCCCCGCGCGCCAGGCCTTCATCACCATCCACACCGCCCGTCCCGGTATCGTGATCGGCAAGAAGGGTGAGGACATCGAGGCCCTGCGCAAGGAAGCCGCTGCGAAGCTGGGTCTGGACGTGAACAGCGTCAAGATCAACATCGAAGAGATCCGCAAGCCCGAGGTGGATGCGCAGCTGGTGGCCGAGGGCATTGCCCAGCAGCTCGAGCGCCGCATCATGTTCCGTCGCGCCATGAAGCGCGCCGTGGGCAACGCCATGCGCCTCGGCGCCCTGGGCGTGAAGGTGCACGTCGCCGGTCGTCTGAACGGCGCCGAGATTGCCCGCAGCGAGTGGTACCGCGAAGGCCGTGTGCCCCTGCACACCCTGCGTGCCGACATTGACTACGGCTTTGCCGAGGCCCGTACCACCTATGGCGTGATTGGCGTCAAGGTGTGGGTGTTCAAGGGCGAAGTTTTCGATTTCGAACAGAAGACCGATGGCGGCCAGGAAGGCAAGGCCGCGGTGAACTAAGGAGTTTGCGAGATGTTGCAGCCCAAGAGGACCAAGTTCCGGAAGCAGTTCACGGGCAAGAACCGTGGCCTGGCGTTCTCGGGCGGCAAGGTCAGCTTCGGTGAGTACGCCCTGCGTGCTCAGGATCGCGGCCGACTCACTGCCCGTCAGATCGAGGCCGCCCGACGCGCCATGACCCGCCACATCAAGCGTGGCGGCAAGATCTGGATTCGTGTGTTCCCAGACGTGCCTGTCACCAAGAAGCCCCTGGAAGTGCGTATGGGTAAGGGTAAGGGCAACGTGGAGTACTGGGTCTGCAAGGTCCAGCCCGGCCGAATCCTGTATGAGATGGAAGGTGTCAGCGAGGAGATCGCCCGCGAGGCGTTCAAGCTTGCCGCTGCCAAGCTGCCCATCAAGACCCAGTTTGTGACCCGGACGGTGATGTGATGAAGGCTTCTGAACTGCGAGAGAAGAACAACGAGGAGCTCAAGAAGGAGCTGCTTGAACTGCTGCGCGAACAGTTCGGTCTGCGCATGCAGCGTGGTGCCGGCCAGCTGGCCCGCCCGGATCGGTTCAGCAAGATCCGCAAGGATATTGCCCGTATCAAGACCGTCATGAACGAGCGTTCGGTGGCAGGTGAATGAACATGAGTGAAGAAGCAAAAGTACAGCGTGCGGTCATCGGTCGCGTCGTCAGCGACAAGATGGACAAGACCCGTACCATCCTCATCGAGCGCAAGGTGCGTCACCCGCTGTACGGCAAGTACATCCGGCGTTCCACCAAGCTGCACGTTCACGATGAGGGCAACGAGGCCCGCATGGGTGACAAGGTGATGGTGCAGGAGTGCCGCCCCATGTCCAAGACCAAGACCTTCCGCCTGGTGAAGGTGCTGGAGAAGGCCGCCGGCTGACCGGTCGCCCATGTAACGGATAGGTGAGATAAGACCATGATTCAGATGCAGACGGTTCTGGATGCCGCCGATAACAGCGGGGCCCGCAAGGTTCAGTGCATCAAGGTGCTGGGTGGATCCCATCGCCGGTATGCCAGCGTGGGTGACATCATCAAGGTGAGCGTCAAGGACGCCATCCCGCGCGGCAAGGTGAAGAAGGGCGAGGTGTACAACGCCGTGGTGGTGCGTACCGCCAAGGGTGTGCGCCGTCCCGACGGTTCCGTCGTGCGCTTCGACCGCAACGCTGCCGTGCTGCTGAACAACCAGCTGCAGCCCATCGGTACCCGTATCTTCGGGCCCGTGACCCGCGAGCTGCGTGGCGAGAAGTTCATGAAGATCATCTCCCTGGCACCCGAAGTGCTCTGACGTCGAGGTATTGAGAGATGCAAAGGATCAAACAGGGTGACGACGTCATCGTCACCGCAGGCAAAGACAAGGGGCGCCGCGGCACCGTGGTGAAGGTTCTCACCGACGATCGCGTCGTGGTGCAGAACATCAACATGGTGAAGAAGCACCAGAAGCCGAACCCGACTGCCGGTCAGCCCGGTGGCATCATCGACAAGGAGATGCCGATTCACGTCTCCAACGTGATGCTGTTCAACCCGGCCAAGGGCAAGGGTGATCGCGTCGGTTTCAAGACTCTGGAAGACGGTCGCAAGGTGCGTTACTTCAAGTCCGACAACGAAGTTGTGGACGCTTGATAGGTGGCTGAGATGGCAAGGCTGAAAGAATTCTACCGGGACACCGTGATGAAGCAGCTGATGGAGAAATTCCAGTACAGCAACGTCATGGAAGTCCCCCGCATCACCAAGATCACCCTCAACATGGGTCTGGGTGAGGCGGTCGGTGACAAAAAGATCATCGAGCACGCCGTGTCGGACATGACCGCCATTGCGGGTCAGAAGCCCGTGGTGACCAAGGCTCGCAAGTCCATCGCCGGGTTCAAGATCCGCGACGACTATCCGATCGGCTGCATGGTGACCCTGCGCCGCGAAGCGATGTACGAGTTCCTGGATCGCCTGGTGAACGTCGCGCTGCCCCGCGTGCGTGACTTCCGTGGCCTGAACCCGAAGGGTTTCGATGGCCGCGGAAACTACAACATGGGTATCAAGGAACAGATCATCTTCCCTGAAGTTGATTACGACAAGATCGATGCCTTGCGTGGTATGAACATCAGCATTACCACCACGGCTAAGAATGATGAGGAAGCCCGTGCGCTGCTGTCAGCGTTCAGCTTCCCTTTCAAGCACTGAGAGGTTTGATTAATGGCCAAGACGTCCATGTTGGAGCGTGAGCTCAAGCGCAGCAAGCTGGTCAAGAAGTACGCCAACAAGCGCGCCGAGCTCAAGGCAACGATCAGCAATCCGGAAACGGAATATGAGACCCGTATGCAGGCGGTTATCGCCCTGCAGAAGCTGCCGCGCGATTCTTCCAAGTCGCGTCAGCGTAACCGTTGCCACCTGACTGGGCGTCCGAAGGGTTACTACCGCAAGTTCGGTCTTGGCCGTAACAAGCTGCGTGAAGCCGCCATGCGTGGGGACGTCCCCGGCCTGGTCAAGGCGAGCTGGTAAGAGGATAAATACAGATGAGCATGACCGATCCAGTGGCCGATATGCTGACCCGCATCCGCAATGGTCAGCGCGCCAGCAAGAACGAGGTGAGCATGCCTGCCTCGAAGCTCAAGGAGTCCATCGCGAAGGTGCTGAAGGACGAGGGCTACATTGCCGATTACGGCGTCGATGCCGCTGACGGCAAGCCCGTCCTGAACATCAAGCTGAAGTATTTCCAGGGCAAGCCCGTGATCGAGACGATCAAGCGTGTGAGCCGTCCCGGCCTGCGTATCTACCGCAGCAAGGACGAGCTTCCCAAGGTGATCGGCGGTCTGGGTGTTGCCATCGTCTCCACGTCCAATGGTGTGATGACTGACCGTGCCGCACGTGCCCTCGGGCAGGGTGGCGAAGTCCTTTGCATCGTTGCCTAAGGGATTCAGACCATGTCCCGTGTAGCAAAAAAACCGATCGCGTTGCCCAGTGGCGTAAACGTCACTATCAATGGCAACAACGTTGCTCTGAAGGGCCCCAAGGGCCAGCTGAGCTATGACCTGCATGCCGATGTGGAAGTCAGCCAGGAGGGTAACACCCTGCAGCTGGCCCCCCGCAATGGCGATGCCAGCAAGTACGCCATGGCCGGTACCATGCGCGCGCTGGTGAACAACATGGTGGTGGGTGTCAGCCAGGGTTTTGAGCGCAAGCTGGAGCTCGTCGGCGTGGGTTACCGCGCCCAGGCCCAGGGCAAGACGCTCAACCTGACGCTGGGTTTCTCGCACCCCGTTGCATACCCGGTGCCCGAAGGCATCACCATCGAGACCCCGTCCCAGACCGAGATCCTGGTCAAGGGCGTGGACAAGCAGGTGGTGGGCCAGGTGGCCGCAGAGATCCGTGCTTTCAGGCCCCCTGAGCCGTACAAGGGCAAGGGCGTCAAGTATGCGAATGAGCAGATCATTCGTAAGGAAGCCAAGAAGAAGTAAGGTGACTCGGAATGGATAAGAAATCAGCTCGTCTGCGTCGTGCCGCCCGCACCCGCCATCAGATCCGCCACAACGGCGTTCATCGGCTGTGCGTGCATCGTACTCCGCGTCACATCTATGCCCAGGTGATCGCGCCCAACGGCTCCGAGGTGGTGGCTGCTGCCTCCACGGTGGAAGTCGAACTGGCCAAGGATCTCAAGGGCACCGGCAATGTGGACGCCGCCGTAGCCATTGGCAAGGTGATCGCTGAGCGCGCCAAGGCCAAGGGCGTGAGCGAAGTGGCGTTTGATCGCTCCGGCTTCAAATATCATGGCCGCGTGAAGGCGCTGGCCGATGCCGCCCGTGAAGGCGGACTGCAATTCTAAAAGGGTGATCCCATGGCAAGTTTTCAGAGCAACGAGACCGACGGCCTGCAGGAAAAGCTGATTACCGTCAACCGTGTGGCCAAGGTGGTCAAGGGTGGCCGCCAGTTCCGCTTCACCGCGCTGAGCGTGGTGGGTGACGGCAACGGCAAGGTGGGCGTGGGTTACGGCAAGGCGCGTGAAGTGCCGCTGGCCATCGCCAAGGCCATGGAGTCCGCGCGCAAGAACATGCGTACCGTGCCGCTCAACGAGGGTACGCTGCACTATGCCGTGAGCGCTCGCCATGGTGCCGCCAAGGTGTTCATGCAGCCTGCTTCCGAGGGTACTGGCATCATCGCCGGCGGCGCCATGCGCGCCGTGCTCGAAGTGGCCGGTGTGCGTAACGTGCTGGCCAAGTGCATCGGCTCGCGCAACCCGATCAACGTCGTTCAGGCCACCCTCAACGGTCTGGGCGCTGTTCACGCTCCCGAGCTGGTTGCCTCCAAGCGCGGCAAGAAGCTCGAAGAGATCCTGGGGTAATTGATCATGGCGAATGCAAAAGATCTCAAGGTTACGCTGGTGCGCAGCCTCAACGGTCGCCTCAAGGCCCATATCGCCTGCGTGCGTGGCCTGGGTGTGCGCCGTATTCATAGCCCGGTGGTGGTGAAAGACACCCCGGAGAACCGCGGGATGATCAACAAGGTCTCCTACATGCTCAAGGTGGAGGAAGCCTGACATGCGTCTGAATTCCATTGCGCCCGCCCCGGGCAGCCGTCCCAGCGCCAAGCGCGTGGGCCGCGGCATCGGTTCCGGCCTGGGCAAGACCGCTGGTCGCGGTCACAAGGGTCAGAAGGCCCGTGCCGGCGGCTACCACAAGGTGGGCTTTGAAGGCGGCCAGATGCCCCTGCAGCGCCGTCTTCCGAAGGTGGGCTTCAACTCCCGCAAGTCCCTGCGTGTCGCCGAGGTCCGCCTGCATGAGCTGGCCGGCCTGGAAGGCACCATTGACCTGGCTGCGCTGATCAAGGCGAGCGTCGTGCCTGCCCAGACCCTGCGCGCCAAGGTGATCGCTTCCGGCAAGCTGGAAAAGGCCGTGACCCTGAAGGGTGTCGCCGTGACCAAGGGTGCCCGTGAGGCCATCGAGGCCGCCGGCGGCAAGATCGAGGAGTAAGTAAGTGGCGAACCCGCGCGCAGGCATGGCTGGCTCGCTGGGCGGGATCGGCAAGCTGACTGAACTCCGGCAGCGTCTGGTCTTCGTGCTGCTGGCCCTGGTGGTGTACCGGATCGGGACCTTCATCCCGGTGCCGGGCATCAACCCTGTGGCCATGGCGCAGTTTTTCGACCAGCACAGCGGCACCATCCTGGACATGTTCAACATGTTCTCCGGTGGCGCCCTGGAGCGGCTGAGCATCTTCGCCCTGGGCGTGATGCCCTACATCTCCGCTGCCATTATCATGCAGCTGCTCAGCGCCACGGTGCCGAGCCTGCAGCAGTTGAAGAAGGAAGGCGAGGCCGGCCGCCGCAAGATCACCCAGTACACCCGTTACGGGACTGTGGCCCTTGCGCTGTTCCAGAGTATCGGTATTGCCATCGCCCTGAACGGCCAGCAGATCGGCGGCATGAGCATGGCCATCGCACCGGGGCCCGGTTTTATCTTCACCACGGTGGTGACCCTGGTGACGGGTACCATGTTCCTGATGTGGCTGGGTGAGCAGATCACCGAGCGGGGTATCGGCAACGGTATCTCCATCATCATCTTTGCGGGCATCGTGGCGGGCCTGCCGGCCGCCATTGGTGGCACCCTGGAACTGGCCCGCACCGGCGAGCTGTCCCCGGCCTTCGTGATGCTGCTCATCATCATGGCCCTGGCAGTGACGGCCTTCGTGGTGTTCGTGGAGCGTGGCCAGCGGCGCATTACCGTGAACTACGCCAAGCGCCAGGTGGGCCGCAAGGTGTATGGCGGGCAGAGCAGCCATCTGCCCCTGAAGCTGAACATGGCGGGTGTGATTCCCCCCATCTTCGCTTCGAGTATTATCCTGTTCCCGGCGACGCTGGGAACCTGGTTCGGCCAGGCCGAAGGGATGACCTGGCTGCGTGACATCTCGACCACGCTGGCCCCGGGTCAGCCGCTGTACGTGATGTTCTATGCGGCTGCGATCATCTTCTTCTGCTTTTTCTACACCGCGCTGGTGTTCAATTCGCGGGAGACGGCCGACAACCTGAAAAAGTCCGGGGCGTTCATCCCCGGCATCCGTCCAGGGATGCAGACGGAGCGTTACATCGATGGTGTCATGACCCGGTTGACCGCGGTGGGTGCGATCTACATCACCGCCGTGTGTCTGCTCCCCGAGTTCATGATCCTGTACTGGAATGTGCCATTCTACTTCGGCGGCACGTCCCTGCTGATCATCGTGATTGTGGTCATGGATTTCATGGCCCAGCTTCAGGCCCACCTGATGTCCCATCAGTACGAAGGGCTCATGAAGAAGGCGAACCTGAAGGGTTATGGTAAATCGGGCATGCTGCGCTGAAGCAGCTGTCCAGACTGAGGATAGAGCAATGAAAGTACGTGCCTCTGTTAAGACGATCTGCCGCAATTGCAAGGTCATCCGGCGCAATGGTGTGGTTCGCGTGATCTGCAAGGATCCGCGCCACAAGCAGCGCCAGGGCTAAGAATTGATTCGGCAGGACTAACTGGATACAATACCGCGCTTTTCCGCCGGTTCGTGGAGATTTACGAATGGCTCGTGTTGCAGGCGTCAACATCCCCGACAACAAGCACACCGTGATTGCGTTGACCGCGATCTACGGCATTGGCCGCACCCGTGCGCAGAAGATCTGCGAGGCGACGGGCGTGAAGCCGGACATGAAGATCCGCGACCTCACTGAAGAGGAAGTGGAAAAGCTTCGTGCCGCGGTGGGCCAGTTCCCGGTGGAAGGTGACCTCCGACGCGAGGTTTCCATGAATATCAAGCGCTTGATGGACCTCGGTTGCTACCGTGGACTCCGTCATCGCCGCGGACTGCCCCTGCGTGGGCAGCGCACCCGGACCAATGCCCGTACCCGCAAGGGTCCGCGCCGTCCGATTCGCAAGTAATACTGCTTTCTGACAGGACATTTTATATATGGCACAGGCTCCGACCCGCACCCGGAAGAAGGTCAAGAAGACCGTATCCGACGGCATTGCGCACATTTACGCCACTTTCAACAACACGATCGTGACCATCACCGATCGCCAGGGCAACACCCTGTCCTGGGCGACCTCCGGTGGTTCCGGCTTCCGTGGCTCCCGCAAGAGCACCCCGTTCGCCGCCCAGGTGGCTGCCGAGCGTGCCGGCACGGCTGCCCAGGAATACGGCCTGAAGAACCTGGAAGTCCTGGTTCGTGGCCCCGGCCCCGGTCGTGAATCCGCCGTGCGTGCGCTGAACAACGCGGGTTTCAAGATCCTGAACATCAGCGACATCACCCCGATTCCTCATAACGGCTGCCGTCCGCCCAAAAAGCGCCGCGTCTAGTCCGGAGTTCCCCAGATGGCAAGATACATTGGTCCCAAGTGCAAACTGAGCCGCCGGGAAGGCACCGACCTTTTTCTGAAAGGCCGCGGCCGCTCCCTCGACACCAAGTGCAAGCTGGACAAGGCCCCTGGCCAGCACGGCGATCGCCGTGCCCGCCTGTCCGACTACGGCCTGCAGCTGCGCGAGAAGCAGAAGCTGCGCCGCATCTATGGTGTGCTGGAGCGCCAGTTCCGCAACTACTACAAGACTGCCTCCCGCATGAAGGGCTCCACGGGTGAGAACCTGCTGCAGCTGCTGGAGCGTCGTCTGGACAACGTGGTCTACCGCATGGGCTTTGGCGCCACCCGCGCCGAGGCACGCCAGCTGGTCAGCCACAAGGCCATCCAGGTCAACGGCCAGGCGGTGAACATCGCCTCCTACCAGGTCCAGCCCTCCGACGTGGTGGCTGTCCGCGAGAAGGCCAAGAAGCAGGTGCGCATCCAGGATTCCCTGACGCTCGCCGAGCAGTTCGGCTTCCCCGAGTGGGTCGAAGTGGACACCAAGAAAATGGAAGGCGTCTTCAAGAGCATTCCGGAACGTAGCGAACTGCCAGCCGAGATCAATGAGTCTCTGGTGGTGGAGCTCTACTCCAAGTAAACGAATACGGGGTCTTCAATGCAGACCAAAGTCAACGAACTCCTCAAGCCTCGCCACATCGAGGTCACCAGTGTCAGCGATCGGCAGGCCAAGGTGGTGCTCGAGCCTCTGGAGCGCGGTTTCGGCCATACCCTGGGCAATGCCCTGCGCCGTATCCTGCTGTCTTCCATTCCGGGCGCCGCGGTGGTGGAAGCGGAGATCGAGGGTGTGCTCCACGAGTACACCTCCATCGAGGGTGTGCAGGAGGACGTGGTCGATATCCTGCTGAACCTCAAGGGCATCGCCCTGCGCATGCACAACCGCGATGAGGCCACCCTGACCCTGAAGAAGAAGGGCCCGGGCGTGGTCACCGCCGGCGACATCACCCTGGATCATGACGTGGAAATCGTCAATCCGGAGCACGTGATCGCCCACCTGACCAAGAACGGCGAGCTGTCCATGAGCCTGAAGCTGGGCCGCGGCCGTGGCTACCAGCCCGTGACCGCCCGTCGCAGCTCCGAGTCCGAGGACCGTCCCATCGGTCGCCTGATGCTGGATGCCAGCTTCAGCCCCATCCGTCGCGTGGCCTACAAGGTCGAGAGCGCCCGTGTGGAGCAGCGTACCGACATGGACCGTCTGGTCATCGAGCTGGAGACCAACGGCACCGTGGAGGCCGATGACGCCATCCGCCAGGCCGCCGGCATCCTGCAGAGCCAGCTGGCCGCGTTTGTCGAACTGCAGGGCGACGAGAGCACCGTCACCGAGAGCAAGCAGATGGAGATCGACCCCATCCTGCTGCGTCCCGTAGATGACCTGGAGCTGACCGTGCGCTCCGCCAACTGCCTGAAGGCCGAGAACATCTACTACATCGGTGACCTGATCCAGCGCACCGAGGTGGAGCTGCTCAAGACCCCGAATCTGGGCAAGAAGTCCCTGACCGAGATCAAGGACGTGCTGGCCTCCCATGGCCTTTCCATGGGCATGCGCCTTGAGAACTGGCCCCCGCCGGGTCTCAAGGATCAGGACAAGAAGGCCTCCGGCTGACGTCCCCCAAGTTTGAACGACAGGAATTACACCCATGCGCCATCGTAATAGTGGGCGGCAGCTGAGCCGCAACAGTGCTCACCGCAAGGCGACGCTCCAGAACATGACCGCCTCCCTGTTCCGTCACGAGGTGATCAAGACCACCCTGCCCAAGGCCAAGGAACTGCGCCGCGTGGCCGAGCCCCTGATCACCCTGGCCAAGGTGGACAACGTGCACAAGCGCCGCGTCGCCTTCGCCCGTCTGCGTGACAAGGAAATGGTCGGCAAGCTGTTCCAGGAACTGGGTCCCCGCTACCAGACCCGTCCTGGCGGCTACATGCGCATCCTGAAGTGCGGCAACCGTCCTGGTGATAATGCCCCCATGGCCTTTGTCGAGCTGGTGGATCGTCCCGAGCTCACCGAGGAAGCCCCTGCCGTGGAGTCCGCCAAGGAGGAGTGATCTTCCCGGGCGCGACAGCCAGACACAAGAAAGCCGGCCATTAGCCGGCTTTTTTGTGCACAAGCGTCAAGCAGGCGTGCATGTCCTATGCTTTCCCTTGCCACTTGCCACTTGCCACTTGCCACTTGCCCCATGTTCGTCCTGTTCACCGACTTCGGCATTGCCGGGCCTTACCTTGGCCAGGTCCGCGCCGTGCTCCAGGCTGCTTATCCTGCGCGTCCTGTCGTGGACGCCTGCGCTGATGCGCCCGCTTTCGACGCCCGGGCCTCGGCCTACCTGCTCGCCTCCCTGGTGTCCTTCTATCCCACCGACAGCATCTGGCTTGCCGTGGTGGATCCCGGAGTGGGCACCGAGCGTGACGGCCTGATCCTTGAGGCCGACGGTCGCTGGTTCGTAGGGCCCGACAATGGCCTTCTCAGTCGGGTTGCCAACAATGCCCGGGAGGTGCGCCTGTGGCGCATCCAGTGGCGTCCTGAATGGCTCTCATCGAGCTTCCATGGCAGGGACTGGTTCGCGCCCGTGGCGGCCGGGCTGGCGCAGGGCAGGCTGCCCGAATGCATTGCCATGGACCCTGCCGGGATGCAGGGGTATGGCTGGGTGCGTGATCTTGCCGAGGTCATCTACGTGGATCACTACGGCAACATCATGACCGGCCTGCGGGCCGAACAGCTGGACAAGAATACGCTGCTGCGGGTGGGATCTCAGCGCGTCGCCAATGCGAGGACCTTCGGTGCAGTCCCAGCGGGGGCGGCCTTCTGGTACGAGAACGCCTTCGGGCTGGTGGAGATCGCGGTCAACCAGGGCCGTGCCGATCTGCAGCTGAGTGTCGGCGTGGGTGACGAGGTGCGGTGTGTGGCATGACCCGGGCTGGAGTTGCCTGAGTGTCTGGTAGCTTACTGCCGCCGGGCAGGGGATAAAAAGAACACGGGGCCCGAAGGCCCCGTGCGGGTACAGCTGCTGATGGGTCAGATGATCAGATCAGTTGTTTCGGCGGCGGCGGGCTGCCATGGTCATGGCCAGGAGACCGATACCAAGCAGGGCCAGCGGGCCAGGCTCGGGTACACCGACGGGCTTACCACCATAGATGGAAACATGAGAGATCGCACCTCGGGTCTCCTCCCAGAACCCGAGCAGGCTGATAGTCTCCATACCATCCCAGTCCCCGACCTCGAACGCGTAGAAGTAGTAGTTGGGGTTGGTGTTTCCATCCTTGACCACCAGGTAACACTCAGGACAGGAGATAAGATCCGGGCCTTCCCATCTGATGTAGGCGTTGTAGGGATCGCCCGCTTCTGGGAAGAAGGTTGTGGTGTAGGAGGAGGCGAGTTCGCCACTATCGCTACCACCGAAGTCGGAGCGGTACAGCAGACTAAGGCTGCTACCGTCCTCCAGACCGAACACATCGGCAATGCACCCGGCCTGAGCGGCCTCCCCGGCACACTGCCCCGACGGGTGATAATAGCGTTCTATCATGTCATCGGGTGTGAGCTCAAAGGACTGTGCATTACCACTAAATGCAAGCAGCACCAGCATCACAAGAGAGAGCGTCCAGTTACGTGTGCACATTGTCGTACTTCCTTCGTCAATTTGCTGTTGTGATGAGGGTTTGGTCTTCAAGCCCTCCGTTTCGGCTCAGATGTTGCTCTGACATCTGTGCCACCCTCCCTGCTGTGTCTGGTCTGGATCTGTCCGTGATTCAGGGCTGAGAGGTCAGCTGAGTCCAGTTGTCTTTCATAACGCACTAGCCGTGCCAGATCTAAAAATACCAGTAAAAACAATAGGATATGTGGTCTGACTTCAGCGATGCTCACCATAGTGGGTGAGAAGTGTTAATCGGCCCGACAATGTGATGGGGTTCACATCTTGTGGCCTGTGTGAAATCCCTCTCTAGCACACATCCCGCATCCTTGGCTGTCGCCGGGTCTTCTTCTAATGCATTGAAAAACAGGGCTTAATGGGCGTGTGGTGTTGGGCGTTGGCCGTGCGAGCCCGTGAACTGCGTGTTTGGTGTTGTGTAAAGGAAGTCGACACTCGCGGGTGTTTCATCCGGTAGCCGCTGTGTCGGGGCAGCGGCCCAGCAGGGGAGCGAGGAAGCGCCCCGTATGCGAGTCTGGGTGTGCGGCCAGGTCTTCCGGCGTCCCCACAGCGATGATCTGGCCCCCGCCGGAGCCGCCTTCGGGTCCCAGGTCGATGAGCCAGTCGGCGGTCTTGATCACGTCCAGGTTGTGCTCGATGACCACCACGGTGTTGCCGTGGTCGCGCAGGCGGTGCAGCACCTCCAGCAGCTGTTCCACGTCGTGGAAGTGCAGGCCGGTAGTGGGTTCGTCCAGGATGTAGAGGGTGCGGCCGGTCTCGCGCTTGGAGAGCTCCCGGGCGAGCTTGACCCGCTGGGCTTCGCCGCCGGAGAGCGTTGTGGCGTTCTGGCCCAGCTGGATGTAGGAGAGGCCCACGTCCATGAGGGTTTCGAGCTTGCGGCGGATCACCGGCACTGCATGGAAGAACTCCAGGGCGTCCTCCACGGTCAGGTCAAGCACCTCGTGGATGGTCTTGCCCTTGTAGCGGATCTCCAGGGTCTCACGGTTGTAGCGCTTGCCCTTGCAGACGTCGCAGGGCACGTACACGTCCGGCAGGAAGTGCATCTCCACCTTGATCACCCCGTCTCCCTGGCAGGCCTCGCAGCGTCCGCCCTTGACGTTGAAGGAGAAACGTCCCGGGTTGTAGCCCCGGGAACGGGCCTCGGGTGTGGAGGAGAACAGGTCCCGGATGGGAGTGAACAGGCCCGTGTAGGTGGCCGGGTTGGAGCGGGGGGTGCGGCCGATGGGGCTCTGGTCGATGTCCACCACCTTGTCGAACTGCTCCAGACCCTCCACGGCGTCGCAGGGGGCGGGTTCCTCGCCGGCGCGATTGATGTGCCGCGCCATGATCCGGTACAGGGTGTCGTTGACCAGGGTGGACTTGCCGGAGCCGGACACGCCGGTGACGCAGGTGAGCAGGCCCACGGGGAAGCTCGCATCCACGCCTTTCAGGTTGTTGCCCCGGGCGCCGCGCAGGGTGAGCACCCGCTCCGTGTCGTAGGGCACGCGGGTCTCGGGCACGCGGATGGCGCGTCGCCCGGAGAGGTACTGGCCGGTGAGGGATTCCGGGTGGGTCTCCACCTCGTGGGGGCTGCCCTGGGCCACCACCCGGCCACCGTGCACGCCGGCGCCGGGACCCATGTCCACCACGTGGTCGGCGCGGCGGATGGCGTCCTCGTCGTGTTCCACCACCACCACCGTGTTGCCGAGATCCCGCAGGTAGGTCAGGGTGTTGAGCAGGCGCTCGTTGTCCCGCTGGTGCAGGCCGATGGAGGGCTCGTCCAGGATGTACATGACCCCCACCAGGCCCGCGCCGATCTGGGAGGCCAGGCGGATGCGCTGGGCCTCGCCGCCGGAGAGGGTGTCGGCGCTGCGGTCCAGGGTCAGGTAGTCCAGGCCCACGTTGACCAGGAAATCCAGGCGCGCGGCGATCTCGCGCACGATCTTCTCCGTCACCTGGCCCTTGGCGCCGGGCAGGCGCAGGGACTGGAACAGGGCCTGGGCCTCGCCGATGGGCAGGTGCGTGGTCCGGGGCAGGGTGTGCTCGCCCACGAACACGTGCCGGGCGGTGCGGTTCAGGCGCGTGCCCTCGCAGTCCGGGCAGGCGTGGGTGGAGAGGTACTTGGACAGCTCCTCGCGCACCGTGGCCGAGTCGGTCTCCCGGTAGCGGCGTTCCAGGTTCGGCAGGATGCCCTCGAAGGGATGGCTGCGCCGGGTGGTGTGGCCGCGTTCGTTGATGTAGCGGAATTCGATGGCTTCCTCGCCGCTGCCGTGCAGGATCACCTGGCGGTGTTTTTCGTCCAGGTCGCCGAACGGGGCCTCGATGTCGAAGCCGTAGTGTTCGGCGAGCGACTGGATCATCTGGAAGTAATAGGCATTGCGCCGGTCCCAGCCGCGCACCGCGCCGCCGGCGAGACTCAGCCCCGGGTTGGTGACCACCCGCTCCGGATCGAAGAACTGCTTCACCCCCAGCCCGTCGCAGGCGGGACAGGCCCCGGCCGGGTTATTGAAGGAGAACATGCGCGGTTCCAGGGACTGGATGGAGTAGCCGCACACGGGGCAGGCGAAGCGGGCGGAGAAGGTCAGGGGGGCGCGCTCCGGCTCGTCCATCCAGGCCACCAGCACCAGGCCGTCGGACAGGTGGATGGCCGTCTCGATGGATTCCGCCAGGCGCACGCGCACGTCGTCGCGCACCTTGAAGCGGTCCACCACCACCTCGATGCGGTGCTTGCGCCTGGCATCCAGGTCCGGCGCCGCGTCCAGCTCCACCAGTTCCCCGTCGATGCGTGCGCGGATGTAGCCCTGGGCGCGCAGGTTCTCGATCACCTGGTGGTGTTCCCCCTTGCGGTCCTGGATCACCGGCGCCAGCAGCATCAGCTTGCTGCCCTCCGGCAGGGCCAGGATCTGGTCCACCATCTGGCTCACGGTCTGGGCCTCCAGGGTCTCGCTGTGGTCCGGGCAGCGGGGTGTGCCGGCGCGGGCGAACAGGAGGCGCAGGTAGTCGTAGATCTCGGTGATGGTGCCGACGGTGGAGCGGGGGTTGTGGGAGGTGGTCTTCTGCTCGATGGAGATGGCCGGCGAGAGCCCCTCGATGTGGTCCACGTCGGGTTTTTCCATCACCGACAGGAACTGCCGCGCATAGGCGGACAGGGATTCCACGTAGCGGCGCTGACCCTCGGCGAACAGGGTGTCGAAGGCCAGCGAGGACTTGCCCGAGCCGGACACGCCGGTGATCACGATCAGGCGGTCCCGGGGCAGGTCCAGGTCCACGTTCTGCAGGTTGTGGGTGCGGGCGCCGCGGATGAGGATCTTGTCCATGGGGTGTCGGGTCTGGCAGCCGTTGGGGCGTGGGATAGGGGAGTCGCGCAAACGTGTTAGCTTAACACTGCGGGGTGGGGTGGGGCTAAGGTGAGGGGTGATGTGTTTTTTGGGGATTCAAGGGCCTCAAAGTCAAAGGCTTCCGATCCCCGCTTTTCGCGGGGCTCGGGTTACTTTCTTTGCTTGTCCAAAGAAAGTAACCAAAGAAAGGACACCCGACTTTCTCGCCCCTGCGGGGTGCCCTGCGCGCGGGGGTGTTCCGGGGAGGTCGGCTGACAGGCCGTCCATGGCCTGGCAGCCGACGCGCCGCATCCTTGCGGCGCCCCTGCGGGCTTTAACCCCGGAACACCCCCGTGCTCGGCGAGAAAAACGGGGAGGGACGTCAAAGGCAGCAACCCCCACAAGGTGTGTTGTATTGCCTGGTTTTGTAGGAGCCCCGACCCCGGGGCGAATTTCCTACCATTCGCCCCGGGGTCGGGGCTCCTACAATGAAAACCCAAAGCAGATCGAAGCGGTTTTGACCTGCCTCCCCCCCTTATGCCGCACCGAGTAGCGCAGGCTTCGAGGGAAAAAGCCCGAAGGGGCGCCGCAGGGACGCGGCGCGTCGCCTGCCAGGCCATGGACGGCCTGTCAGGCGACCCCCTCGAAGCCGAGCAACGCAGGGCACCCGCGAACAGCGGGTGCGGCATCAGGGTGTCCTTCTTTTGGTTACTTTTCTTGGACAAGCAAGACAAAATCGCCGGGAGCGATTTTGCGCGCAAGCCCAAAGGGGTGAGGCGCAGGGATGCGCCGAACAAAAGTAACCCGAGCCCCGTGCAACGGGGATCGGAAGCCTTTGACCTTATCTTCGCTTAATCCTCAAACCCCAGCCGTCAGCAATCTACACCGATACCCCTCTGACGCCCGGCCCCCAAAAACGACTCCTCCCAGCCCCGACAAACCTCCCCCAGCCCCCCAGTCTGCTAAGATACCCGCCCTGTCCGGGCCCCCTCAGGCCCGGCGTAGACCCAGAATCCAAGGACCACCCAAGACCCCATGCAATCAGGCTATTCCGATTCCCTGAGCCCCGCCGAGCTGCGCGCCTCCGGCGCCCTGGCCAGTATCTACGCGGTGCGCATGCTGGGGCTGTTCATGATCCTGCCGGTGTTTGCCCTGTACGCCGAGGGGCTGGCCCATGTGACCCCCTTCCTGGTGGGGCTGGCCATCGGCATCTACGGCCTCACCCAGGCCCTGCTGCAGATCCCGCTGGGAGTGCTTTCTGACCGCGTCGGGCGCAAGCCGGTGATGGTGGCCGGCCTGCTGGTGTTCGCGGCGGGCAGTGTGCTGGCGGCGGTGTCCGATTCCATCTACGGGGTGATCGCCGGGCGGGCCCTGCAGGGGGCCGGGGCCATCGCGGCGGTGGTGCTGGCCCTGGCGGCGGATCTCACCCGGGAGGAGCATCGCACCAAGGTCATGGCCATCATCGGGCTGACCATCGGCGTGTCCTTCTCCGTGGCCCTGGTGGCAGGACCGGTGCTGGACCGCTGGGTGGGGGTGTCGGGGATCTTCTGGCTCACGGCCCTGCTGGCCATCGTGGCCATCGGCATCACCCTGCTGCTGATCCCCACGCCGGTGACGGCCAGGGTGCACCGGGATGCCCAGGCGGTGCCGGGCTCCTTCGGCGATGTGCTGCGCGACCCCCAGCTGCTGCGCCTGGACGCGGGCATCTTCGTGCTGCACATGGTGCTGACCGCCAACTTCGTGGTGCTGCCCCTGTTGCTGCGCGACAGCCTGGGGCTGGACTCGGCCCAGCACTGGTGGATCTATCTGCCGGTGCTGCTGGCGGGGTTCTTCGCCATGGTGCCGTTCATCATCTACGCGGAGAAACACCGGCGCATGAAACCGGTGTTCGTGGGCGCCATCGCCGTGCTGGGCGTGGCCCAGCTGGCCCTGGCGGGCAACGGCGGCTCCATGGTCTGGCTGGTGGTGGCCCTGTTCGTGTTCTTCGCCGCCTTCAACCTGCTGGAGGCGAGCCTGCCGTCCCTGATCGCCAAGATGGCCCCCCCGGACCGCAAGGGCACCGCCATGGGGGTCTATTCCAGCACCCAGTTCCTGGGCATCTTCGTGGGCGGGGCCGTGGGCGGCCTGCTGCATGCCCGGTACGGGGTGCAGGGGGTGTTCCTGCTGGGCGCCCTGGGGACCCTGATCTGGCTGGGGCTGGCCATGAGCATGCGCCGGCCCCGGTATCTGTCTAGCTACGTGCTCAACGTGGGCACCCTGGCGGAGAAGGAGGCCGAGAGCCTGGCCATGAAGCTCACCGCCGTGCGCGGGGTGGCCGAGGCGGTGGTGATCGGGGAGGAGGGCATGGCCTACCTCAAGGTGGAGCGCCACGCCCTGGACGAGGCGGCCCTGCGCCGGTTTGCCGTGGCCTGAGGGCGGGGCGGCCTGATACAATCCCCCTTTGGTTTCTGGTTCACGCGGGCAGGGAGCCGGCACGACACCCAAGCACAGGAGCGAAGCGCATGGCACGAGGCGTCAACAAGGTCATTCTGGTGGGCAATCTGGGCAACGACCCGGAGGTCAAGTACATGCCGAGCGGCAACGCCGTGGCCAACGTGAGCCTGGCGACCACCGAGAGCTGGAAGGACAAGAACAGCGGCGAGCGCCAGGAGAAGACCGAGTGGCACCGGGTCACCTTCTACGGCAAGCTGGCCGAGATCGCCGGCGAGTACCTGAAGAAGGGTTCCCAGATCTACGTGGAAGGCCGCCTGCAGACCCGCAAGTGGCAGGGTCAGGACGGCCAGGACCGCTACACCACCGAGATCATCGCCAGCGACATGCAGATGCTCGGCGGGCGTGGCGGCAGCGGCGGCACCGGCGGCTTCGACGATGCGCCCAGCCAGTCCCGCCAGGGTGGTGGTGGTGGCCGTCAGGAGGCCCCGGCCCGTTCCTCCATGTCCGACGATTTCGACGACGAGATTCCGTTCTAAAAAACCTGTAATGGGTCCGCAAATGAACGCGAATGGACGCGAAAGAGAGCGCTGGTCTTATTCGCGTTGATTTTGCGTTCATTCGCGGACTCATGCTTTTTGGTCATTCAGCACACATGAGCAGCAAGGTATACATCCAGACCCACGGTTGTCAGATGAACGAGTACGACTCCGGCAAGATGCTGGACGTGCTGCGTGAGTCCGAGGGCATGGTGCTGACCGATGACCCGGAGCAGGCGGATGTGCTGCTGCTCAACACCTGCTCCATCCGCGAAAAGGCCCAGGAGAAGGTGTTCTCCCTGCTGGGCCGCTGGCGTGCCCTGAAAGAGGCCCGCCCGGGGGTGGTGATCGGCGTGGGCGGCTGCGTGGCCAGCCAGGAAGGCGAGGCCCTGCGCGAACGGGCGCCCTTCGTGGACGTGGTGTTCGGCCCCCAGACCCTGCACCGGTTGCCGGAGATGGTGCGTTCGGCGCGCCTCAAGGGCCTGCCGGTGGTGGACATCTCCTTCCCGGAGATCGAGAAGTTCGACCGCCTGCCCGAGCCCCGGGCCGAGGGCCCCTCGGCCTTCGTGTCCATCATGGAAGGCTGCTCCAAGTACTGCACCTTCTGCGTGGTGCCCTACACCCGGGGCGAGGAGATCAGCCGGCCCTTCGACGACGTGCTCGCCGAGGTGGCCCAGCTGGCCGCCCAGGGGGTGCGCGAGATCAACCTGCTGGGGCAGAACGTCAACGCCTACCGGGGCCCCATGCACGACGGCGAGATCGCCGACCTGGCCCTGCTGATCCACTACGTGGCGGCGGTGGACGGCATCGAGCGCATCCGCTTTACCACCTCCCACCCGGTGGAGTTCTCCGACAGCCTGATCCGGGCCTTCGCCGAGGTGCCGGAGCTGGTGAGCCACGTGCACCTGCCGGTGCAGAGCGGTTCCGACCGCATCCTGGCCGCCATGAAGCGCGGCCACACGGCGCTGGAATACAAGTCCAAGATCCGCCGCCTGCGGGAGGCCCGTCCGGACATCTCCCTGTCCTCGGACTTCATCGTCGGCTTCCCCGGCGAGACCGATGCCGATTTCGAGGCCACCATGGAACTGATCGAGCAGGTGGGCTTCGACCAGTCCTTCAGCTTCATCTACAGCCGCCGCCCCGGCACGCCCGCATCCTCCCTGCCGGACGACGTGCCCCTGGAGGTGAAGAAGGCACGCCTGGCGCGTCTTCAGGCGCGCATCAACGAGATGGCCCAGGCCATCAGCCAGTCCATGGTGGGCAGCCGTCAGCGCATCCTGGTGGAAGGTCCGTCGAAGAAGGACCCCGCCCAGATGGCCGGACGCACCGCCAACAACCGAGTGGTCAATTTCGACGGCGCAGCGGAACTGGCGGGCCGGTTCGTGGACGTGCACATCACGCAGGCGCTGGCCAATTCCCTGAGGGGGCGGCTTGACGCCGAATTCAATATTCAAGATTCAATATTCAAAGTGGGTTGAAGGGGTAGATTTTTCCTTTGAATCTTGAATGTTGAATCTTGAATCGCCTTGCGTTCTATAATCCTTCCATAGTCCTCAATTCCCGGTAATCCTGGCCTCTTGAATCCTTCCCCCGACCCTGCCCCTGCCGATCTGCCCGTCACCCTGGAAATCGTCCTGGAGCCGGCGGACAACCTGCGGCTCGCCAACCTGTGCGGCCAGTTCGACGAGCACCTGCGTCTGCTGGAGCAGCGCCTGGGTGTGGAGATCAACAGCCGCGGCAACCACTTCAACGTGATCGGCGATCCCCGCCCCGCCCAGGCGGCGGCGGAGCTGCTCAAGGACCTGTACCGGGACACCGCCCGCGAGACCCTGTCGCCCCAGCGGGTGCACCTGCACCTGCAGGAGTCCGGCGTGGACCGGCTGCTGGAGCGGGCCGAGGCGCAGGCGCCGGAAGACATGGCCCTGCATCTGCGCAAGGGCATCATCCGTGGCCGGGGCACGAACCAGATGCGCTACCTCAGGCACATCCGCAGCCATGACCTCAACTTCGGCATCGGCCCCGCCGGCACCGGCAAGACCTACCTGGCTGTGGCCGCCGCTGTGGAGGCCCTGGAGACCGACCGGGTGCGACGCCTGGTGCTGGTGCGCCCGGCGGTGGAGGCGGGCGAGCGTCTGGGCTTCCTGCCCGGGGATCTCGCCCAGAAGATCGATCCCTACCTGCGCCCCATGTACGACGCCCTCTACGAGATGCTGGGCTTCGACACCGTGGCCAAGCTCATGGAGCGCAACGTCATCGAGGTGGCGCCGCTCGCCTACATGCGCGGGCGTACCCTGAACGATGCCTTCGTGATCCTGGACGAGGCCCAGAACACCACCACCGAGCAGATGAAGATGTTCCTCACCCGCATCGGTTTCGGCTCCACGGCGGTGGTCAACGGCGACGTCACCCAGACGGACCTGCCGCATCATCGCCAGTCCGGCCTGCGCCACGTGATCGAGGTGCTCAAGGACGTGAATGGCGTGAGCTTTACGTTCTTCACTTCCCGGGACGTGGTGCGTCATCCGCTTGTGCAGCGGATCATCGAGGCCTACGAGAAAGACGAGAAGAAGGGCGGGGACTGAGCAACGCCATGGCGCTGCACACCGAGATCCAGCTGGCCAGCGAGGCCGCGGACATCCCTGTCGAGGCGTCCCTGGAACGCTGGGCCGCCGCCGCCTGGCAGGGCGATGAGGACGAGGCCTCGGTGGTGATCCGCGTGGTGGACGAGGCCGAGAGTGCCGAACTCAACGGCACCTACCGTCACAAGCAGGGCCCGACCAATGTGCTGTCCTTTCCCTTCGAGGCGCCGCCGGAGTTCGCCGAGGGCCACCTGGGCGATCTGGTGATCTGCGCCCCGGTGGTGCTGCGCGAGGCCGCCGAGCAGGGCAAGACCGCCGAGGCCCACTGGGCCCACATGGTGATCCACGGCATGCTGCATCTGCAGGGCCACGACCACATCGAAGACGCCGAGGCGGCCCGCATGGAGGCCCTCGAAAAAGAGATACTGTCCGGGCTCGGTTATGAAAATCCCTATGAATAAAGGACTAGAGACAAGATGCAAGATACAAGAGGCAAGAAAAGGCCCTGGGGTCGACGCTGAGGCCGTCGAAGCCACGCGTCCCCGATCTTGCCTCTTGTCTCTTGTCTCTTGTATCTAACGCTTTCTTTTATGAACGACAAATCAAGAAACGCACCGCCCCTGAGGAACTGGCTGGAACGCCTGAGTCTTGCCTTCACCGGTGAGCCCCGCGACCGGGCGCAGCTCATCGACCTGCTGCGCAGCGCGCACCAGCGGGAGATCCTGGATCCGGATGCCCTGGGCATGATCGAGGGCGTGCTGCAGGTGGCCGAGATGCAGGTGCGCGACATCATGGTGCCCCGGGCGCAGATGGACGTGGTGCGCGGCGACGGACAGCTGATGGATATCCTGCCGGTGATCACCGAGTCGGCCCATTCCCGTTTTCCGGTGGTGGGCGACAGCCGCGACGAGGTGCTGGGCATCCTGCTGGCCAAGGACCTGCTGCGCTATTTCGTGGACGGCAACACCGAAGACTTCGACATGCGCGACGTGCTGCGCCCGGCGGTGTTCGTGCCGGAGAGCAAGCGTCTGAACGTGCTGCTCAAGGAGTTCCGCAACAGCCGCAACCACATGGCCATCGTGGTGGACGAGTACGGCGGCGTGGCGGGGCTGGTGACCATCGAGGACGTGCTGGAGCAGATCGTCGGCGAGATCGACGACGAGCACGACATCGAGGACTACCTCACCCACATCATGCGTCACCCCAGCGGCCGCTACACGGTCAAGGCGCTCACCCCCATCGACGAGTTCAACCAGTACTTCTCCACCGACTACAGCGAGGAGGAGTTCGACACCATCGGCGGCCTGGTGGTCAACCGCTTCGGCCACGTGCCCAAGCGCGGCGACGAACTGGTGTTCGACCGCTTCCAGGTGCGCGTCCTGCGCGCTGACAATCGTCGCGTGCACCTGCTGGAGATGCGGCTGCGGGAGGATGTGGAGCCGACGGTGGACGGGGAGTAAAGGCCCTCGACGCAAAGACGCGAAGACGCAAAGGAACGCGAAGGTTTTGCTGATGCTTTGTTCCGGGTTTTCATAAGTATCAATTGAGCTTTTTTGCGTTCTTGGCGCCTTCGCGTCTTTGCGTTCAGGGCTTTTATCCTGCCTTCACGCCCATCCGGTACACTACCGGCCGAATCCGAACCCGTGCCTGATCCGATGAACCCGGTCATCTCCTTCCTCGAGGCCCGTCCCTGTCTCGGCCATCTCCTGGCCCTGATCGCTGGCGTGTCGCTGAGCCTGGCCTTCGCCCCCTATGAACTGCGCGTGTTCGCCGTGCTGGCGCCGGCGGCGCTGTTCCTGCTGTGGTGGGACCAGGCGCCGGGCCGGGCCGCGTGGCGGGGCTACCTGTTCGGTCTGGGGATGTTCGGCGCGGGGGTCTCGTGGATCTATTACAGCCTGCACCTGTTCGGTTCCGCCATCGCGCCCCTGGCGGCCCTGATCACCGCCCTGTTCGTGGCGGTGCTGGCCCTGTATCCGGCGCTGCTCGGCTACCTGCTGGCCCGCTTCGCCCCGCGCCTGCCGGTTGCGGCCCTGGTGCTGTGTTTCCCGGCCGCCTGGGTGCTGTGGGAATGGTGGCGGGGCTGGTTCCTCACCGGCTTCCCCTGGCTGCTGCTGGGCACCGCCCAGGTGGATACGGCCCTGGCCGGCTACGTGCCGGTGGTGGGGGCCTACGGCGCGAGCCTGGTGGTGGCGCTCATGGCCGGGCTGCTGGCCTTTGTCCTGGTGCGCTGGTCACCCCGGGCCCTGGGCGTGGGCGCTGCCGCCGTGTTGTGCCTGTGGCTCGCGGGTCTGGGGCTGTCCCGGATGGACTGGACCCGGCCCGAGGGGGAGGCGCTGTCGGTGCATCTCATCCAGGGCAACGTGGCCCAGGAAGAGAAGTGGGGGCCCGACAGCATCGATGAGGCCCTGGCGCTCTACGGCGGGCTCACCCGAAAGGTCCTGGTCGAGGCCGAAGCGGTGGACATCGTGCTGTGGCCCGAGACCGCCATCCCTGCCTTCTATCACGAGATCCATGAACCCCTCATGGAACTGGCCGATGCGGTGGAGGCCCGGGGCGGGGCGCTGATCACCGGCATTTTCGTCTACGACTTCGAGACCGGCGCCATGTACAACAGCATCGTGCATGCCACCGCGGAACCCGCTGCCTACCACAAGCGCCACCTGGTGCCCTTCGGCGAATACCTGCCCCTGAGGGGCCTGCTCATGTGGCTGGATGACTGGCTGGAGATCCCCATGTCGGATCTCTCCAAGGGCGGCTGGCGTCCGCTCATGTACGTGGGCGATCTGCCCGTGGGCATGTCCGTGTGCTACGAGGATGCCTTCGGCGGGCAGGTGATCGATGCCCTGCCCGAGGCGAAGTTGCTGATCAACGTGAGCAACGATGCCTGGTTCGGCGATTCCATCGCCCCCCACCAGCACCTGGAGATCGCGCGTATGCGTTCGCTCGAGACCGGGCGCGACATGCTGCGCGCCACCAACACCGGCGTGTCCGCCGTGATCGGTCACCGCGGCGAGCTGATCGCCACCTCGCCCCAGTTCGAGGTGGACGTGCTCACGGCCCACGCCCAGCCGCGCACCGGGCGCACGCCCTTTGCCCTGTGGGGCAACAGCGTGGCGGTGTGGCTCAGCCTGGTCCTGCTGGCCGCGGGCAGCCTGGGACGCCGCTGGCTGCGGGCCTGACCGGCCTTGTGGCCGGGGGTTGTCAGGGCGCGCTGGCAGCTCAGGCGGACAGTCGCCGCGGATCGGCATCCTCCGCCGTCCTGGGCTCGATGCCGAGTCTCTGGCAATGGTCCAGGTAGCGCTCCCGCAACTCCGTCTCCCCCGGCAGGTCGCCGGGTTCCTGCCGATAGCTCTGGGTGCCATCGAGCAGCTGGCCCTGCCAGCGCTGTTCGATGGCGCGGCGTTCCGGGCTGCCCCGGAACTCGCCGATGAAACGGTTCAGCGCCGCCAGCAGGTGGTAGCCGGAGGGTTCTGCCGACACCCCAGCAGCGTAGTACCAGGGCGAGGCGCTGATGGGGGCGGGGAGCAGTTCGATCTGTCCGCGCCAGGGGCTGTCCTCGCCGTAACAGGCCCACCAGTAGATGGGCCGGTCCACCGCGAAGGCGTCCACCAGGCCATCCGCCAGGCAGTCGTGGATGCGCCCCTGGTCGGAGTAGGCCACCAGGTTGGCCAGACGCACCCGGCCTCCTGGCTGGTCCTGGTTGGCCGGCCAGCGCAGGCCCGCGCCCGCCAGGGTGTCGAAGGCGGCCGGGTCGTTGATGCAGCCCAGCACCCGTCCCTCCAGGTCGGCGATGCCGCTGATGCGGGTATCCCCCTTGCGCCGGGCCAGGGCATAGGGCAGGTAGGTATAGGATTCCGAGAAGGCCACGTCACGGTAGCTGGCATTGGGGGGCAGGGCACTCCACACCAGATCCGCCTCCGGTTCTCCCGGGGCACGGCCAGCGGCCAGCAGTTCGGTGCACTGGTCCCAGGGGCACTCCAGGAACTGGCACTCCACGCCGAGCCAGCGGGCGAAGGCCCGGGCGTAGTCCGCATCCAGGCCCTGCAGGGGATCGCCGGGACGGCGCCTGAAGGACAGGCCCTTGAAGTCCGGCTCGATGGCCACCCGGAGCACGCCGCGCCGGCGGATCTCGGCCAGGCGGTCGAAGTCCGGCGCGCGCAGCAGATCCCGGTCCTGCAGCAGGCGGGTGAGGGCCGGCTCGCCGCCCTGTTCCAGCGCGGTTGTACCCTCGGCGAGCAGCGACCGGCTCCAGCGGGTCTTGCCCGCGACCCGCTCCACCGCCGACTGGCTCTGGCCCAGCACCTCGAAGATCACCTTGTTGTTGTCCCGCACCGATTCCAGGTGCGCGTGCATGTGCTGGAAATTGCCCAGCTGCCGGCGGGTGGATGCCGAGGTGCTGTCGGCCAGCGCGCCCAGGGTGTCTCCCGTGTCCTGCTGGAAGCGTTCGAGGGCCTCGTGCAGGTCGCCGAAATCCAGCTGTTCCTTGATGCGTTGGGCATGGCTGCGGGTCGATCCCGCCAGCTCCCGGATACGCTCTGCCACCACGCCGAAGGTGGCCCCGTGGCGCTCCGCGTGGGCGGCCTCGATGGCCGCGTTGATGGCCAGCAGGTTGAGCTCGTTGGCGATGCCCTCGATGAGGGAGACGATCTGCGTGGTTTCGGCCAGGCGGCGGGTGAGTTCCCCGTCGATGCGGGCCAGGCCTTCACCGATGTGGCGCTGGGTGTCCTGCACGCCGGTGGCGATCTCGCCCTCCAGGGCCTCCGCCGAGTGCAGGCTTTGCTGCATCTGGGTTTCCGCCGCATCCAGGGCGATCTTCAGCGTGCTGGAGCGCTGGTCCATCTCGTCCATGCGCTGGGCCAGGCTGGCACTGCCTTGCTCCGCGTGTTCCAGCAGGCGTCGGGCCAGGGCCATGAGTTGCACGGCGGATGGCACGGGCAGGGGTTCGGCGCTGGTCGAAGCGCTGTCGACGGGGACCGGGTCGGCGGGCGGTGCTTCGCTGCCGGCGGTGTCGGGATTGAAGGCGCCAAGCAGGGTCAACGAGCGTAGGAGTTGGAGCATGGGGCATCCCTGTTGTGGTTGTGTGTCGCACCAATACCCACAGCAAGATGCGGGCTGGATGAGCGGCGCGATTTCCGGTACGAACGGCACATTGCCGGACCGCCGTGCACGAAACCGGGCGGCAGTGCCCCATCCCTGCGCGGCCCTGGTGCAGGGACCCCGTCTATCCCGAATGGGTAGTGCGACCCTCTCCCATGTGGTTTTGCGGCGGGCGCTGCTCCTCCGGTAGTCTCATCGGTTTGATCAAGTTTTTTGCCTGAGGAGCGCCATGCGACCTGCGCTGTTGCTGCAAGTGCTGGACCGGGAGTTTCAGAGCACCCGTTCGGGGCATCACACCCCCGTGATGCTCTGGGGCCCGCCGGGGGTGGGCAAGTCCCAGATGATCACTGAGGTGGCGAACCGCCACGGCGTGCCGCTGATCGACATCCGCCTGTCCCAGATGGAGCCCTCGGACCTGCGCGGCATCCCCTTCAAGCACGGCGACCGGGTGGAGTGGGCCATCCCCTCCATGTTGCCTGATGCCGAGCGGCACGGGCCCGAGGGCGTCCTGTTCCTGGACGAGATCACCTCGGCGCCGCCCAGTGTCTCGGCCGCCGCCTACCAGCTGATCCTGGACCGACGCCTGGGCAACTACCAGGTGCCCGAGGGCTGGGCGATCTTCGCCGCCGGCAACCGCCAGGGCGACCGGGGCGTGACCTACACCATGCCCGCGCCGCTCGCCAACCGATTCTCCCACTTCGAGGTGGACCTGAACGTGGACGACTGGGCCGCCTGGGCCTACGGTGCCGGTATCGACGATCGCATCATCGCCTTCATCCGTTTCCGCCCGGACCTGCTGTTCGATTTCGACCCGGCCCATAACCCCGTGGCCTTCCCCTCGCCCCGTTCCTGGGAGTTCGCCCACCGGGCCCTGCAGAAGTTCGAGGGCCAGCCGGAGCTGCTCTCCGGCGCGCTGCAGGCCTGTGTCGGCCAGGCCGCCGGCATCGAACTGGCCGCCTTCCTCGCCCACCTGGAGGATCTGCCGGATCTGGACGCCATCATCGGCGGCGAGCGCCTGCCGGCGCCCCGGGAGATCGACCTGCAGTACGCCGTGGCCGCCGCCCTGGTGGGGCGCGCCATCCGTGCCCGGGAGGCGGAGGAGGCACCGGTGGTCTGGGGCAACATCCTCAACTACGCCGGCGTGTTCCCGCAGCGGGAGATGGGCGTGATGATGATCATGGACATGCACCGTGCCCTGGGCGAGCCGCTGTTCGCGGTGCCGGAGTTCGGCCGCTGGGCCACCGAGGTGGCGGACCTGATGCTCTACGAGAGCTAGCCCGCATATCTCACCGGTCGGACACCGGCTGGCGCACAACAGGTCGATACATATGTGGAATACGTTGAAATGGTCGTCAATCTCAGCATGACAGACTGTTCCCGCCGGAGTCCGACCGGTGAGATATGCGGGCCAGCCTTCTCGTGAGCCGGCCGGACGTCGAAACCAAGCTGGGCGCGGCGCGCACGCGCCTGATCCTGGACAAGCCGTTTCTCGGCGCCCTGGTCCTGCGCCTGCCGCTTGAGCCCGCCGGAGACTGGTGCAGGACCACCGCCACGGACGCGCGCAAGCTCTATTACAACGCCGAGTACATCGACAAGCTCAACTTGGCCGAGGTGCAGTACATGCTGGCCCACGAGGCCCTGCACTGTGCACTGGGGCACTTCGCCCGTCGCGGCCACCGGGTCAAGCACCTCTGGGACATCGCCTGCGACTACGCCATCAATCCCATCCTCATCAACGACGGCCTCACGCCGCCTCCGGGCATGCTGTATGAACGCAGCTACGAGGGCATGTCCGCCGAGGAGATTTACCCCTTCATCCAGGACAACGAGAACGACTCGACCCTGGACCAGCACGTCTACGACCAGCCCGAGGAGCAGCGCAGCGGCAAGGGCAAGCAGCCGCCGCCGGAGTCCGGGGAGGACATGGGCAAGCGCCGCGACGAGAACCCGCAGCAGGATCCCGGCGAGGGGCAGAACGAAGCCGAGAGTCCCGAACGGGAGACCGACGAGCACCAGGGCGGTGACCAGCCGCCCCCGCCGCTCGGCCACCAGGAGCGGGAGGAACTGGCGGTGCAGTGGCGCCAGCGTCTGGCCGGCGCCGCCCAGCAGGCCATGCAGGCGGGCAAGCTCAGCGGCGACATGGCGCGCCTGGTGGATCACCTGCTGCAACCCCAGCTGCCCTGGCGCATGCTGCTGGCCCGCTACATGAGCGCCCAGGCCCGGGACGACTACAGCTACAGCCGTCCCTCGTCCAGGCGCGGCGAGCCCGCCATCCTGCCGAACCTCAGGAGCCACAACCTGGACGTGGTGGTGGTGCTGGACACCAGTGGTTCCGTGTCTGCGAAGGAGATGACCGACTTCATCACCGAGGTGGACGCCATCAAGGGCCAGATCCGCGCCCGGGTCACCCTGCACGCCTGTGATCACCAGATGAATGCCGATGGCCCCTGGGTGTTCGAGCCCTGGGAGACCCTGCGCCTGCCCGAGTCCTTCCAGGGCGGCGGCGGCACCGACTTCCGGCCCGTATTCGACTGGATCGCGGGCCTCGACCGCCAGCCGGACCTGCTGGTGTACTTCACCGACGCCCAGGGGGATTTCCCCCCGCTGCCGCCCCACTATCCCGTGGTGTGGCTGGTCAAGGGCAAGACGCCGGTGCCCTGGGGGCAGCGCGTTCAGTTGAACTGAACGCGAGTGGCTAGTTTCAAGTGGCTAGTGGCAAGGGACACCCATATCAAACCTCACCACGATTTAAGGCAGGGTGTTATGTCTGGTTTTGCTCCCTCTCCCTCAGGGAGAGGGCTGGGGTGAGGGTGGTTTAACTTGCCACTTGCCACTTGAGACTTGCCACTTCATTACAACCACTGGTTGAACCATGAACCTGAGCCCAGAAGACAGCCTGCGTTTAAACGTCCTCCTCAAGCAGGAGCTCCAGGCCCTGCGCATCGACGAGGGCAAGCTGCTGGTGGTGGGGCTCACGCCCCGGGGCGAGGCCAAGGTGCAGCTGCATCCCAACTGCCCGGAGGAGAAATACCTGCGCCAGGTGCGCGAGATGATCTCCAACCAGGTGCTGGGTTCCCCCCACGGCTATCCCCGCTTCATGCACCGCTGGACCCGCACGGGCCACGCCCGCACCGAGAGCCTCACCAAGCTGCTGCGCCTGGGCGAGCCTGAGGCGGTGGCAGCGGTGGTGCATGCCGAAGGCCTCACCGAGGAGATCGCCCGACACGCCTGGTGGGTGGACCAGTCCCCGGATCATGCGCGGGCCATGCTGCGCCGGGCACAGGTGGCGACGAGCGACATGGGCCGGGTGCTGGCGGAGTTCCTGGTGGAGTTCATGCCCTTCGAGGAGGACAGTCAGAAGGTGGCGGAGTCAGTGCGCCTGGTGCTGCAGCCCGGACTGGTGGGCGAGCAGGTGCAGGCCTCCCTCTGGTCCCGGGGCCAGCGCAAGCCCGCGTTTCGGGTGGGTTTCCTGAAGACCCTGCCCGATGCACTGCCCTCGCAGCAGCCGCCCCATCCGCGCCTGGCCGAGCTGGAGCCGCTGCTTACGGCCCTGGCCGAAGGCGGCAATGCCCACGCCCGGTTGCTTATGCGGCTGTTGAGTCCCCAGGGCCAGGCCTGGCTGGAGACGGTGGAAGGGGTGTTGGGTCGCAGTGCGGATCAGGGTGTGGTGATCCAGCTGTTCGAGGCCATCGAGGCCTACTTCGCCCCCATCAAGCCCGCCGAGGCTCGCTACCGGGACATGGCATCCCTGCTGGCGGTCTGCACCGCAGCGGACAGTGGACCGGCCGATGCGCGGCTTTGCGGCGAGCTGGCCGCGCTCAGGTCCGCCCTGCCGGAACAGGATCATCCCTTGCTTGAAAGCCTGCGGGTCCTGGCCTGCGTGGGCGAGCAGCTCATTGCCCCCATCTTCGGCTTGTCGGACTCCGTCGGTATCGCCCTGCGGCAGAGCATCGAGCCGGTGACCGGGCCGCTCATGCCGCATGTGCATCGCCTGCGCGGAAAAGGAACTCGGTGATCGGTAGTTAACGCAGAGGACGCAAAGACGCAGAGGGCGCAAAGAATTGATGTCAAAAATCCTCTGCGATCTCCGCGTCTCTGCGCCCTCTGCGTGAGATAGGGACTTTTGGCTTATCCCGGAGAGGTTCGCGGCGGGGTCGCCGCGCCTACGATGTTTCGCCGCGGGTGCGCCGGAAGGTGGTGGACTTGCACTTGGGGCAGGGCGGGATGTGGCCGCTGCTCTTGAAGTGCAGTTCCTCGCCGCATTCGGTGCACATGAGCACGCCGGGTCCGGTGATCTCGCCGGTGTGGCGTTCGCGCACCGTGGCGCGGGCGGCGATTTCGGCGATTTCCACCCGGGTGCGGTCCGCGATGGAGCCGAGCAGGTCCATGATCCTGGCCTCGATCAGCTGCAGATCCATGCGGAACCACTTGCGGTAGTCGTCGCTCGCCTCGTTGAGGTAGTCCGCCATGTCGTGCAGGTCGCGGCGCACGTAGTCGCCCACCTTCTCCGCTTCCTCCCGGGTGATCTCACCCAGTTCCACCGCCTTCTCCCTGGCCGCCTCCAGGGCATGCTCCAGGGTCGGCGCCACCTTGTGTTCGGCAGTCTCAAGGCTGTGGCGCACCCGCTCCAGCATGCGGTCGTAGGCGTGGGCCAGGCGGTCCTTGACGTTCTCTTCGTGCTTTTGCTCGCTCATGGGAATCCTCCGTGCGGTGGCGCTCGCGGGTGAATCTATTTTTGAAGGCTACCAAGTCCCGGTGTGGATGGCTATCGGATTCCCGCGGCAAATTGAGCTGCATCAGTCATTGATGCCGGGTGGTCGAGGCGCCCACGATCAGGCCGGGTGCTTGGGTCCGTGTTCCGGGACATCGGTCGTGGGCAGACAGGCGTGGTGCGATCGGGCGATGATGTGTCCGGGTCGTGATGGGGGCAGTCCGATTGGGTGATCCTGTGAGCATGCAGGAGGTGGAATGCGATGGGTACGGGGGTATCGGGAGCCTTCCGGGTTAGTGGCGTATACGGTCCCGGTGCTTGCGGCGGGTTCTCGATCAGTGGCTGCCTGCCGGGGCGATGGCTGTGCCTGCTGTGCCTGGTGCTGATGCTGTGCCTCGGCCGGGACGCCCTGGCCGGGCTGTACGCTGATCAGGCCGCCATTCTCGAGGCGATCCGCACCAGCCCGCTCGATGGAGAGCCCGTGCACCTGGTCTCGGTGGAGGAGAGGGGTGCTGTCCATGGCGAGGTCCACGCCATCCTGGACGCCCCCTTCGAGGCGCTTGTCCGCCAGCTCGACAGTGCCGAGGCCTGGTGTGAAATCTTCTTTCTGCACTTCAACATCAAGGCCTGTGTGCTTGAGCGCAAGGAGGCCCATCCAGGTCAGGAGATCCGACTGCATATCGGGCGGAAGCGTTACCAGGACCCGGAGGTGGTGGAACGACTGGGCATGCGCTTCGAGGCCCAGCACTTAAACACGGAGACGTTTCTCGTCCGCTTGCAGGCAGAGCGCGGTCCCCATGGCCTGAGAGATCTCTCCCTGGAGCTTTCCGCGATGCGCCTGGATGCAGAGCGCAGTCTCCTGCGGTTGCGCTATGCATTGCGCTATGGCGCCCTGGGGCGCATGACCCTTGCCCTGTACTTCTCGGTGGGTGGCCGTGACCGCATCGGCTTCACGGTGGAAGGGCTGGACGAGGCGGGCCAGCCCGTCCATGTGAGCGGCATGCGCGGCATGATCGAGCGCAACACCCTGCGCTTTTATTTCGCGCTCAAGGCCTATCTGCGTGAGCCGGGGCCGGCGCGTCTGGAGCAGCGGCTCATCGCGTGGTTCGAGTTGACGGAGCGCTACCCGGAACAGCTTCGGGAGATGCCGCTTGGCAGCTACGTGGCCCAGAAACTGCGCGAGCATCATGATCAGGTGGCGATCCAGGCGCGCATCGATGCGGGCATCGAGGCGGACATCTGGGCGCCCTCCGGTGGCTGGTAGGTCCGTGCTTCCTTGGTAGAGCCTGAATGTCTATCAGGGAAATCGCCGGCCATGTATCGGCCAGGCTTGCGGGAGGGGCATGGGCTCAATCCCGTCCGGGTGAATAGAGCGTCGTCAGATTGCGTCCTTCGGCCTTGGACAGGTACATGGCCTCGTCGGCGCGCCGGGCCAGTTCGCGGGCGTTGTCGGCGTGGCTGGGGTAGAGGGCGATGCCGATGCTGGCGGAGATTTGCAGGCGTCGGCCCTCGATGTCGAAGGGAGTCTCCAGGTGGCAGCGCAGTTTTTCCGCGGCGGTCAGGGCGTCGTCTTCTGTGCGGATGTCATGCAGCAGCACGATGAACTCGTCGCCGCCGATGCGCCCCACCAGGTCGCCGGCGCGTAGTATGGTGTGCATGCGCCCGGCCACCGCCTGCAGCAACTGATCCCCCACGGCGTGACCGTGTCGGTCATTGACCGGCTTGAACCGGTCCAGATCCACGAACATCAGGGCCAGTTTCCGGGACTCGGCGGAGGCCTCGTCGATGGCCGCTTCCAGCCGATCGAAGAACATGGCGCGGTTGGGCAGACCGGTGAGCAGGTCGTGGTGGGCCAGATGGTGTATCTGCGCCTCCTGCTGCTTGCGTTCGGTGATCTCCCGGGCAATGCCCAGGTAGGCGCTGACGCGGCCGGCTTCATCCAGCACGGGAGAGGCATTGGAGGTGTGCCAGCGCCAGCTGCCGTCGGCGTGCCGGATGCGGTATTCCACGCCGCTCTGCTTCTTCCCGGTGGTGAACACGGCGCGCATGAACTCCCGGGTCCTGTCCAGGTCGTTGGGGTGAATCAGCGGCTCGTAGGAATGGCCGATGAAGGGCTCCACCTCGTAGCCCAGGACGTCCTGCCAGTTGGGGGAGATGTAGCTCAGTTCACCCTCGGGTGTGAGGGTGTAGATGATGTCGTTGGCGTTCTCCACCAGGGTGCGGAACTTGGCCTCGCTCAGGCGCAGGTCCTGTTCCAGCAGCTTGCGCTCGGTGATGTCCTGGGCATAGCCGGTCCAGATGACGCCGCCCTCGGGCGGGAAGTGCAGGGTGTCATAGGCCTCGATCCAGAACATCCGGCCATCGGGCCGGATCATGCGCATGTCGGTGCAGGAGGTGCCGTCGATATGGGCGTGCCGGATGCTGTCCTCGATGACGTGCAGGTCGTCGGCATGGATCATGCCCAGCAGCACGTTGGCGTCGGCCAGGGCGTCTTCCACCCGGATGTGGAACATCTCCTCCACCCGCCGGCTCAGGTAGGTGAATCTGAAGCTGCCGTTGGGGGACTGGCGCAGTTCGTAGAGAAAGCCCGGCAGGTTGTGGATGACCGATTCCAGTTCGCGGGCGTCGCGCAGCTTGTGCAGCACCTCCACGGCCGGGTCGGTGGGGGTGGATGGTCTGTTGTGGGGCGTATCAGGCGTCAAGGTGTCTGGCCGGTTTCCTGATGATCGGACCCATGGTAGCCACTGATCCGCATGAAGCAAACCCGCAGAGGGATCAATCCTTGCGGACAGGATCACGCCCCCGCCCGCGGGGCGGGGGCCATGAGTCCTGAGCCAGGCGGATCAGGCGACGCTGCCGAAGCCCGACTGCACGGCACCGGCGGGTGGCTGCAGGCCGGCCAGGCGGCAGCCCTGGGCCACGGGGCCGCCGGGCAGCAGGCCGAACAGGTACTTGCGCCCGCCCTGGCGGTGGAACTTCTCGTCCAGGGCATCGTGCAGCTCGCGCAGGTTGACCCGGCTGTCCGGGTGTCGGGCGTAGTACTCCTGCAGGGCGCGCACCACTTCCCAGTGATCGTCGGTGAGTCTCAGACCATCGGCCTGGGCGACCCGGATGGCCTCGTCCCGACTCCAGCCGGACGGGGCATGGCGGAAGGCAGGGTCATGGCTGGCGGCGCTGGGGTTGAGGATCTCGTTCATGTCGGGGTGCATGGGTACCTCCTGGGAGAACGGATTGGTCGGGATGTCCCGTTCATGAGTGTAGTTCATGCATGCCAGGGCTTCGGGCCAGGGTGGCAAAATGTCGTGTGGGAAAGCCCCTTGTGGCGGGGCTGCGCGGTTGTGGGGGTGTTCTGCGGGCTGGTATCCTGACCTATTGCCCGGGGCAGGGCCTCATGCCTGCCCCAGCCACCCCCTTTGCCCCGAACAAGAACGGTCCATGCAAGAACACTACGAACCCGACGCCCTTGAACGCCAGGCCCAGACCTGGTGGGACGAGCACCAGACCTTCCGCGCCCGGGAGGACGCCCCCGGCGAGCCCTTCTACTGCCTGTCCATGTTCCCGTACCCCTCGGGGCGGCTGCACATGGGGCACGTGCGCAACTACACCATCGGCGACGTGATCTCCCGCTATCAGCGGATGCAGGGGCGCAACGTGCTCCAGCCCATGGGCTGGGACGCCTTCGGCCTGCCGGCGGAGAACGCCGCCATCAAGCACCTGGTGCCGCCGGCCAAGTGGACCTACGAGAACATCGCCTACATGCGCGGGCAGCTGCAGCGCCTGGGTTTTGGCTACGACTGGGACCGGGAGCTGGCCACCTGCCGGCCCGAGTACTACCGCTGGGAGCAGTGGCTGTTCACCCGCCTGGTGAAGAAGGGCCTGGCCTACAAGAAGACCGCCATGGTGAACTGGGACCCGGTGGACCAGACCGTGCTGGCCAACGAGCAGGTGATCGACGGCAAGGGCTGGCGCTCCGGCGCGCCGGTGGAGCGCCGGGAGATCCCCCAGTGGTTCCTGCGTATCACCGATTACGCCGAGGAACTGCTCAAGGGCCTGGACGGCCTGGAGGGCTGGCCGGAGCAGGTGCGCACCATGCAGCGCAACTGGATCGGCCGCTCCGAGGGCGTGGAACTGGAATTCGAGGTACCCGGCGAGGCGCCGCTGACCGTCTACACCACCCGCCCGGATACGCTCATGGGCGTGAGCTACGTGGGCGTGGCCCCGGAACACCCGCTGGCCGCCAGGGCGGCCGAGGGCGATGGGAAACTTGCCGCCTTCATCGAGGCATGCCGCCACACCAAGGTCTCCGAGGCGGACATGGCCACCCTGGAGAAGAAGGGCATGGACACGGGTCTGAAGGCCGTGCATCCCGTCACCGGCGAGCCCGTGCCCGTCTGGGTGGCCAACTTCGTGCTCATGGAATACGGCACCGGCGCGGTCATGGCCGTGCCCGCCCACGATCAGCGGGACTGGGAGTTCGCCCGCCAGTACGGCCTGCCCGTCCGCCAGGTGATCCTCCCGGCGGAGGAGGGCGTGGCCGTGGACCTGGACCAGGCCGCCTTCACCGACAAGGGCGTGCTGATTGAGTCCGCCCAGTTCAACGGCCTCAGCTCCGCCCAGGCCTTCGACGCCATCGCCGATTTCCTGGAGAAGCAGCACAAGGGTCGGCGCCGGGTGAACTACCGCCTGCGCGACTGGGGCGTCTCCCGCCAGCGCTACTGGGGCTGCCCGATCCCCATCATCAACTGCCCAGACTGCGGTCCGGTGCCGGTGCCCGAGGAGCAGCTGCCCGTGGTGCTGCCCGAGGACGTGGCCTTCGACGGCGTGGGTTCACCCATCAAGAGGATGCCCGAGTTCATTGATACCACTTGCCCGGAGTGCGGCGGCAAGGCGGAGCGCGAGACGGACACCTTCGACACCTTCTTCGAGTCCTCCTGGTACTACGCCCGCTACACCTGCAAGGACGCCGACGGCGCCATGCTGGACGAGCGCGCCCGCCACTGGTTGCCGGTGGACCAGTACATCGGCGGCATCGAGCACGCGGTGCTGCACCTGCTCTACGCCCGCTTCTTCCACAAGCTCATGCGCGACGAGGGCCTGGTGGACGGCGACGAGCCCTTCACCCGCCTGCTCACCCAGGGCATGGTGCTCAAGGACGGGGCCAAGATGTCCAAGTCCAAGGGCAACACCGTGGACCCGGAGGCGCTCATCGAGCGCTACGGCGCCGACACCGTGCGCCTGTTCATGATGTTCGCCGCGCCCCCGGAGTTGTCCCTGGAGTGGTCCGACTCCGGTGTGGAGGGGGCCTACCGCTTCCTCAAGCGCCTGTGGAAGCAGGTCCATGACCACGTGCAGGGGGGCGCCGCGCCGGCCCTGGACAAGGCCGCGCTCAACGCCGATCAGCAGGCCCTGCGCCGCAAGCTGCACCAGACGCTGGCCAAGGTGAGCGACGACATCGGCCGGCGCACCACCTTCAACACGGCCATCGCCGCCTGCATGGAGCTGATGAACGAGCTGGGCCGCTTCGAGGACAAAAGCGGGCAGGGCCGGGCGGTGATGCAGGAGGCCCTGGAGACCACCGTGCTGATGCTCTCGCCCATCGTGCCCCACATCGCCCATGCACTGTGGTCCGAACTGGGCCGCGAAGGCGCCGCCGTGGACCAGCCCTGGCCAGTCGTCGACGAATCCGCCCTGGAAAGCGACACCGTGGAACTGGTGGTGCAGGTCAACGGCAAGCTGCGCGCCCAGATCCAGGTGCCCGCCGCCGCCGCGCGTGCCGCCATCGAGGAGGCCGCCCTGGCCGACGAGAATGTGCAAAGGCACATCGAGGGCAAGACGGTGGTGAAGATGGTGGTGGTGCCGGGGCGGTTGGTGAATGTAGTTGTGAAGTGAGAGAAACAAGATGCAAGAGACAAGAGGCAAGTTGAACGGCGGGCACAGGGTGCCCCGCATTTACTTGTCTCTTGCCACTTGTCTCTTGTCTCTGCTCCTTGCTTCCTGCGGCTTTCAACTGCGCGGCGCGGCCGACCTGCCGCCGCAGATGGAGCGTACCTGGCTCACCGGGATCAATGCCCATCACGGTTTCGCCCGGGAACTGTCGGGCTTGCTGCGGGCCGGCGGCGTGACCCTGGTGGACAGCCGCGAGGCGTCCACCGCTGAATTCCGGGTGCAGCGACTCACCACCGGTCGGCGCGTGCTGTCCGTGGGTGGCGATGCCCGGGTGAGCGAATACGAACTCTACATGGTGCTGGAATACGAGGTGCGCGGCCGCGGCAGCGAATGGGCCCTGGAGCCGGTGACGCTCAACATCACCCGCGAATACGTGCACGACCCGCTGCTGGTGCTCAGCCAGGGCGAGCAGGAGCAGGCGCTGCGCGAGGCCATGGAGCGGGACCTGGCCCAGCTGGTGATGTTCCGGCTGCAGTCGGCGCGTTGACTCTTCAAAATGGACAGGATGAACAGGATTTTTCAGGATTGACAGGACTCATGACTAGTTGAAAACCGTGAGACGGTCTGCCTGCATCCGAAGCGAATGTGTAATTCGCGGTTCAGATTCCATAATTTTTCCTGTTCATCATGAAAAAATCCTGTTCATCCTGTCCATTCCCCAAGTCCCATGCGCCTGAAGCCTGAACAACTCGCCCGTCACCTGGAACAGGGCCTCGCCCCGGTGTACCTGTTCGCAGGCGACGAGCCGCTGCAACTCATGGAGGCGGCGGACGCGGTACGTGCCGCGGCGCGTACCCGGGGCTACACGGAACGGGAGGTGTTCACCGCCGACCGGAGTTTTGACTGGAGCGCGCTGACGGCCGCCTCGGACAGCCTGTCCCTGTTCGCCGAGCGGCGCATCCTGGAACTGCGTCTGCCCACGGGCAAGCCGGGCACCCAGGGCGCCAAGGCCCTGGAGGCCTACTGCCTGCGGCTGCCCGAGGACACCCTGCTGCTGGTGCATGCGGGCAAGCTGGAGAAGAGCGCAGCCAACAGCAAGTGGGTCAAGTCCCTGGAACAGGCCGGGGTGATGATCCAGGTCTGGCCCTTGTCGCTGGCCGAGACCGCCGGCTGGATCGCCCGGCGCCTGCGCAGCCGG
Source organism: Thioalkalivibrio sulfidiphilus HL-EbGr7 (assembly GCF_000021985.1). Classification (NCBI taxonomy): domain Bacteria; kingdom Pseudomonadati; phylum Pseudomonadota; class Gammaproteobacteria; order Chromatiales; family Ectothiorhodospiraceae; genus Thioalkalivibrio; species Thioalkalivibrio sulfidiphilus. The sequence continues at coordinate 2,403,254 of NC_011901.1, read as the reverse complement.
GGGCTCGTGCCCGACGAGCCGGCGGTGCGCCTGCTAGCGGAGCGGGTGGAGGGCAACCTGCTGGCCGCCGCCCAGGAGGTGGAGAAGCTGGCCCTGCTGCGGGGCGAGGGGTCCCTGGACGCCGACGGGGTGCTGGAGGCGGTCTCCGACGCTGCCCGCTACACCATCTACGACCTGGCCGATGCGGCGCTCGCCGGCGACAGCGCCCGGGCGGTGCACGTGCTCAACGGCCTGCGCGGCGAGGGGGTGGATGCGGTGCTGATCCTCTGGGCCCTGTCCCGGGAGGTGCGCAGCCTCACGGACATCGCCGAGCAGATGGAGGCGGGCACCCCTGCCGCCCAGGCCATGAAGAGCGTCTGGGCCAAGCGGGCGCCCCTGGTGAAGAAGGCGCTCGCCCGGCACCGGGCCCCCGCCTGGCGCGCCCTGCTGGCCCTGTGCGCCCGCACGGACCGGGTGATCAAGGGCCAGGCACCGGGCAGCCCCTGGGATGAGTTGTTACAATTAACAATAGGCTTGGCCGGGCGTCCGTTGTTCGGACGCCCGGCCTCCCGACCGGCCCCCTAGATCTTTATTCTCTGTGACCTCTGTGTTCTCTGTGGCAAGAATGATTAGAAAGGATTTTTTGCCACAGAGAACACAGAGATCACAGAGCTAAGGGACTTTTTGGAGTGGCACGTAGTTTTGATGAATCTGGATGATGGCAATGAACGCAGTGGTTGAAAACATGACGGGCGAGATCGAGCGGCAGATGCAGGAGATGGGTCGGCGCGCGCGCGCGGCCTCCCGCGCCCTCGCCCGAGCGGAGACCGGCGCCAAGAACGCCGCGCTCATGGCCATGGCGAGCGTTATCGAGGCGCGGGCCGAGGCCCTGATGGCCGAGAACCGCAAGGATCTGGAGGCCGGCGAGCAGAACGGCCTGGACGCGGCCCTGCTGGACCGCCTGGCGTTCACCCCCGAGCGCATCGCGGTGATGGCCGAGGGCCTGCGCCAGATCGCCACCCTGCCGGACCCGGTGGGCGCCATCTCTGATCTCAACTACCGCCCCAGCGGTATCCAGGTGGGGCGCATGCGCGTGCCGCTCGGGGTCATCGGCATCATCTACGAGTCCCGCCCCAACGTGACCGTGGACGCGGCGGGTCTGTGCCTCAAATCCGGCAACGCCTGCATCCTGCGCGGCGGCTCTGAGGCCTTCCACTCCAACCGCGCCCTGGCCGAGTGCATCCGCGCCGGCCTGGAACAGGCGGGACTGCCCGTTGACGCGGTGCAGGTAGTGGCCACCACCGACCGCGCCGCCGTGGGCGCGCTGCTGCGCATGAAGGACTTCGTGGACGTGATCGTGCCCCGGGGCGGCAAGGGGCTGATCGCCCGGGTGAGCGAGGAATCCCTGATCCCGGTGATCAAGCACCTGGACGGTGTCTGCCACGTGTACCTGGACGACGGCGCCGATCCCGACAAGGCGCTCAAGGTGTCGGTCAACGCCAAGACCCACCGCTACGGCACCTGCAACACCATGGAGACCCTGCTGGTCTCCCGCGCCGTGGCAGAGCAGATGCTGCCTGCCCTGGGCCAGGCCTTTGAGGAGAAGGGCGTGGAGCTGCGCGGTTGCGCGGCCACCCGGGCCATCCTGCCCGGCATCAAGGAGGCCACCGAGCAGGACTGGTTCGAGGAATACCTGGCCCCGGTGCTGGCGGTGCGCGTGGTGGACGGCCTCGATGCCGCCATCGAGCACATCAACACCTACGGCTCCCACCACACCGACAGCATCATCACCGAGGACTACACCCGGGCGCGCCGCTTCCTGCGCGAGGTGGATTCCAGCTCCGTGATGGTCAACGCCTCCACCCGCTTCGCCGACGGCTTCGAATACGGCCTCGGCGCCGAGATCGGCATCAGCACCGACAAGCTCCATGCACGGGGGCCCGTTGGGCTGGAGGGGCTGACCACGCTCAAGTACGTGGTGCTGGGCGACGGGCATGTACGAAGCTAGAGGCAAGATGCAAGAGACAAGAGGCAAGAACGGCCCGAAGGGCCGTGGTCCCGGTCTTCACTTGCCTCTAGCGACTTGTCTCTTGTCTCTAGCGCCATGCTAGGTATCCTCGGCGGCACCTTCGACCCCATCCACTTCGGGCACCTGCGCCCGGCGCTGGAGGTCATGGAACACCTGCGCCTGGACGAGGTGCGCTTCGTGCCCTGCCGCATCCCGCCGCACCGGCGTACCCCGGTGGCCTCCGTGGAGCATCGCCTGGCCATGGTGGAGCGGGCGGTGCACGGCCAGCCGGGCTTCGTGGTGGACCGGCGTGAGCTGGACCGGGACGGGCCCTCCTACAGCGTGGACACCCTGGAGAGCCTGCGCGCCGAGCTGGGCAATGACACGCCCCTGTGCCTGATGATGGGCATGGATGCCTTCGCGGGACTGCCCTCCTGGCATCGCTGGGAGGAGATCCTCAAGCTCGCGCACATCGTGGTGGCCCACCGGCCTGGCAGCCCTGCCTCCCACGATCTGGGCGACTGGGCCACCGAGGCGGCGACCCGCGATCTCAATGAACTGCGTGCCCGGCCGGCGGGTGCGGTGTGGTTCCAGCCGGTGACCCAGCTGGACATCTCCGCCACCGCCATCCGTGCCATGCTGCGCCGGGGCGAGAGCCCGCGCTACCTCATGCCGAGCAGCGTGCTCGATTACATCCGCGCCCAGGGCCTGTACCTGGACGCCTCACCGACCCAAGGCGCGGCCACCCGCTTCGCTTAGCCCACACGGGGAAGACATGCAGACAGAAGAACTCACCGAACTGGTCATCAAGGCCCTCGAGGATCTCAAGGGCCAGGACATCAAGGCCATCGACGTGCGCGGCAAGACCGCCATCACCGACATGATGGTGATCGCCAGCGGCACCTCGGACCGGCACGTGAAAGCCCTGGCCGACAGCGTGGTCGTCAAGGCCAAGGAAGCCGGGGTGATGCCGCTCGGCACCGAGGGGCAGGGGGACAACGAGTGGGTCCTGGTGGACCTCAACGACGTGGTGGTGCACGTGATGCTGCCCCGGGTGCGTGACTTCTACAACCTGGAGAAGCTCTGGCTCACCGACGCCTCCGCCGCCGAGGAGTCCGAGCCGGTCACCAAGGTCAAGCGCCTGCGCCGCTGATGCGCATTCACCTGATCGCGGTGGGCGAGCGCATGCCCGCCTGGGTCAACGCCGCCTACGCCGAGTACGCCAACCGCCTGCCTGCCGAGTGCAGCCTCAACCTCAAGGAGATCCCGGCGGTCAAGCGGGGCAAGAACGCCGATCTGGCCCGCATCGCCGAGACCGAGGGGGCGCGCATGCTGGAGGCGATCCCCAAGGATTGCCTCGTCGTCGCCCTGGATGAAAAGGGCCGCAGTTTCTCCACCGCCGAACTCTCCCGCCGCCTGGACGACTGGATGCACTCGGGCCGGGATCTCGCCCTGCTGGTGGGTGGCCCCGAGGGCCTGACCGATGCCTGCCGCGCACGCGCCGATCTCGTCTGGTCCCTGTCGCCACTCACCTTCCCCCATCCCCTGGTGCGGGTGATCCTCGCCGAACAGGTCTACCGGGCGTGGAGCCTGTTGCGGGGGCACCCGTATCACCGTGAATAAGTGGGGTTGGAAGCCAGAAGTGTGAATTGGGAAGTGCGAAGTGAAAGGCGGTAAGATCGAGCGGGATTTCGGCCTTTTGTTCCCACTTTCAAATTCACACTTCGTACTTCATCAACCCCTATGCTGATCCTCGCCTCTTCCTCTCCCCGCCGCCGTGAACTGCTCGAGCAGATCGGCGTGGCCTACCGGGTCCAGGCGGTGGACGTGGACGAGACGCCCCTTGCCGGCGAGACGCCCCGGGCCTTCGCCGAGCGCATGGCGCTGGCCAAGGCCCGGGCGGGATGGATGGCCCAGTCGAGCGGATTGTCGGTGCTGGGGGCCGATACCGTGGTGACCCTGGACGGGGTCATACTGGGCAAGCCCGCCGATCGCGACGAGGCCCTGCACATGCTGGGACGTCTGTCCGGGAACACCCACCGGGTGCTGTCTGCGGTGGCCCTGGTGCACGGGGACCGGGAGGCGCTGAAATGTGCCGAGACCCGGGTGCGCTTTCGCACCCTCTCGCCCCGGGAGATCAGCGATTACTGGGCCAGCGGAGAGCCCGCCGACAAGGCCGGCGCCTACGGAATCCAGGGGCTGGGCGCGCTGTTCGTGGAACACATCGAGGGCAGCTACACCGGCGTGGTGGGGCTGCCCCTGTTCGAGACAGGTCAATTACTGGAGGCCTTCGGCGTGACCCATGGTGGTCACGGCGCTGCGGCTTCAAAGGATATGCAAAGCACATGATGGGCACCGAGATACTGATGAACGTCACTCCCCAGGAGACCCGCGTGGCCCTGGTGGAGAACGGCGTGCTGGTGGAACTGAACATGGAGCGCGCGCGCCGCCGCGGGCTGGTGGGCAACATCTACAAGGGTCGGGTGAGCCGGGTGCTGCCGGGCATGGACGCGGCCTTCGTGGACATCGGCCTGGAACGGGCCGCCTTCCTGCACGCCTCGGACGTGGCGCCGGTGGAGCGCGAAGAACTGCCCAACGGCGAGGGTGTCAAGCCCACGGAACCCATCCAGAAACTGCTGCGGGAAGGCCAGGACGTGCTGGTGCAGGTGATCAAGGACCCCATCGGCACCAAGGGCGCGCGCCTGACCACCTACATCACCGTACCCTCCCGTTATCTCGTGCTGATGCCCAACAACCCGACCATCGGCGTCTCCACGCGCATCGAGGATGAGGCCGAACGTGCGCGCCTGAAGGGCTTCATGGAATCGGTGCTGGCGGACAAGAGCGAGGGCCACGGCTTCATCGTGCGCACCGCCGCGGATGCGGCCAGCGAGGAGGCCATGCGCAACGACGTGGACTTCCTGCACAAGCTCTGGCACTCCATCAGCGAGCGGGTCAAGCAGGTGCCGCCCGGTTCCGAGGTCTACACCGACCTGCCGCTCACCCTGCGCATCCTGCGTGACATGGTGGGCGTGGAACTGGAGAAGATCCGCATCGACTCCCGGGAGACGGTGCAGAAGGTGACGGAGTTCGCCGAGAGCTACGTGCCGGAGTTGCTGGGCCGCATCGAACACTACCCGGGCGAGCGGCCCATCTTCGATCTCTACAACGTGGAGGACGAGATCCAGAAGGCCCTGGAGCGCAAGGTGGAGCTCAAGTCCGGCGGTTACCTGATCTTCGACCAGACCGAGGCCATGACCACCATCGACATCAACACCGGCGCCTTCGTCGGCCATCGCAACCTGGAAGAGACCATCTTCAAGACCAACCTGGAGGCGGCCCAGGCCATCGCCCGGCAGCTGCGCCTGAGGAACCTGGGCGGCATCATCATCATCGATTTCATCGACATGACCCAGGACGAACACAAGCGCCAGGTGTTCCGCGCCCTGGAGAAGGCCCTGGAGAAGGATCACGCCAAGAGCCAGTTGTGCGAGGTCTCGCCGCTCGGCCTGGTGGAGATGACCCGCAAGCGCACCCGTGAAAGCCTGGAGCGCATCCTGTGCGAACCCTGCGTCACCTGTTCAGGGCGGGGCTATCTCAAGTCTGCCGAGACCGTGTGCTACGAGATGTTCCGGGAGATCATGCGCGAGGCGCGCCAGTTCGACGCCAAGGAGCTGCTGGTGATGGCCTCCCAGACGGTGGTGGACCTGCTGTTGGATGAGGAATCCGCCAGTGTCGCCCAGCTGCAGGAATTCATCGGCATCCCCATCCGCTTCCAGGTGGAGAGCCTCTACACCCAGGAGCAGTTCGACGTGGTCCTGCTCTAGTCCCCAATACCCATGTCCGAGACGCCACAGCCCCAGGAGCCTGAAAGCCCGCGGCATGATCGTGCCGGGGGTGTGCGTGTGGCCTGGCGGGGCTGGCTCAGTCGCCTCAAGACCGCGGCGATCTGGATCACGGCCAGCGTACTGATCCTGCTGGCGGTGCTGGTGACCAGCCTGCGCCTGGTGCTGCCCATGGCCTCCGAGTACCGGGAACAGATGGCCGCCGAGCTGGGCGGCCTGTTGGGCCACCGGGTGGAGATCGGCGCCCTGGATGCCCGCTGGCGCCTGCTGGGTCCACGCATCCTGCTGGACGACGTGGCCATCTACGGCGAGGACGACACCACCCCGGCCCTCCATGTGGCGCAGGTGGACGTGGGTGTGCGTGCCATCCTGAGTCTCTGGCACCGCCAGCTGCGGGTGCACTCGGTGCGCGTGCTGGGCGCCGACGTGCACATCCACCGGGACGCGGAGGGCGGTGTCCAAATCAGTGGCGCGGGCTTCGCCCCGGCGGCCGGCGAGGCTGCCCCCGCCGCCCCCGGGACCCGGGTGCTGGACCTGCTCGCCGGTACCCGCTTCCAGCTCCAGTCCAGCCGCCTGCGCTTCAGCGACGAGATCCTCACCCTGGATTACCGCTTCGACGATCTCAACCTCGACGTGGCCGTGGATGCCGATCGCCTGCGCCTGGCGGGCCAGGTGTTCCTGCCCAGGGAACTGGGTGCCGCCATGGCCGTGGGCCTGGACCTGCGCGGCGACCCCGGGGTGCGCGAGAGCTGGCGCGGCGAATTCTATGTGCATGGCGAAGGGGTCATCATCGAAGGGCTCCCGGAACATGCCCTGATGCGTCGCGTGCATGCGGACTCGGGGGTCCTGGACCTGGAGGTCTGGGGACGTCTGTCAGCGGGCGAACCGGACCGGCTGCGTGCCCGGGCCCGTGCCAGGGACCTGCGCTTCAGCCCTGTCTCAGAGGAGGCACCGGCGCACAGGTTCTCCGAATTGCGCACCGACCTGCTCTGGGAGCGACGCGGCCGGGGCTGGCAGCTGCGCCTGCACGATACCCGCATCGAGGACGGCTCGCCCATGGGGCTGTCCCTGGCCTTCGCGCCCCGGGACGAAGGTCGCCAGGTCTGGGGCGAACTGGAGGGTGTGGGTCTTGAGCGTCTCTCCGTGCTGCTGCTGGCCCAGCCGGCCTTGCTCGAGGAAGACCAGCGCCACCTGCTCGAACGCCTGGCGCCTACGGGCGAGATCCGGAAGGCGCGTTTCAATGTCCGCTTGCCCGTCGAGGAGGATGCCCGGCCCACGGGGGTGATGGAGGGCGAGTTCAGCGAACTGGGCGTGAATCCCCTGGACAAGATCCCCGGTTTCCATGGCCTGGCAGGCAGCTTCAGCCTCCACGAGGAGGGCGGTGATGTGACCCTGGCCAGCCGTGGGCTGCGATTCGAGGCCCCCCGGCTGTTTGCCGATGCCCTGTGGCTGGATGGCCTGGAGACCCGGCTGAAGATCGAGCGCGGCGCGGACGGGCTGCATCTGGCCGCCGACGGGATCCGCGTGCACAACGCCGACATCCGTGCCTGGGGGCGGGCCGAGGTGGAACTGGGCGAGCGCCCGGGCATGGTGCTGGAGATGGCGTTCGCCGATGGTGACGGCAGCCGCACCGCCGCCTATCTGCCGGTGGGCATCATGCCCCAGAACACCTCACGCTGGCTGCGCGAGAGCATCAAGGCGGGCCGTGTCACCGAGGGCACCGTGGTCTACCGGGGGCCGTTCACCCGGCTTCCCTTCGAGGAGGGGGAAGGGGAGTTCGAGGTGCGCGCCCGGGTGGAGGAGGGCCTGCTGGACTACCAGCGCGGCTGGCCTGCCATCGACGCCCTGGCGGGAGAATTGATCTTCACCGACCGGGGCATGCGTGCGCAGTCCGCCAGCGGTCGCCTGTTTGGCGCGCAGATCCAGGATGCGACGGTGGTGATCGAGGATTATCACAACACGGTGCTGCAGATTCAGGGGCAGGTGGACGGCCCGCTCCAGGACATGCTGCGCTACGTGCGCGAGAGCCCCCTGGTGCGCGGGCTGGATGACCTGCTGGATCACTCCCGCGCCCAGGGCGACAGCCACCTGGATCTGTCCCTGCGCATCCCCCTGACCCGGCGTGAGGGCGGCACCGCCAATACCACCGCCCAGGGCACGGTGACCCTCAAGGGCAACCGCCTGACGCTTACTGGTCATCCGGTGGATTTCACGGACCTTGAGGGCCAGGTGCGTTTTACCGAGGCCACGGTGAACGCCGAGGGGGTCAGCGCAAACCTTCACGGCGAGGCGGTGACGCTCGCGGCGCGCATGCCCAGGGGCGGACCCCTGACCGTGGACGGGGAGGGCCTGCAGCGGATCGAGTCCTTCCGTACGGTGCTGCCCGAACTGCTCGCGCCCAGACTCGCGGGTCGGGCCCGCTGGCAGGCCCGCCTGACCGCCCCCCTGGATGGCGGCGCCACCACCCTGCGTCTGCAATCGGACCTGCGGGGTGTCAGCTCGAACCTGCCCGAGCCCCTGGCCAAGCCCGCCGCCCGCACCCTGCCCATCACCCTGACCGTGCCGCTGACCCAGGCCGGTGCGCAGCCCTTGGCCCTGGACCTGGGGCAGCTGCTGTCCATGCGCCTGCGCACGGCTGCCCCGGGTCGTGCCGCCCGGGGCGAGTTGCGTTTCAACGACGGCACGGCACGCATGCCCGAGCGGGGTGTGCGTCTGGCGGGGCGGATCGAGGATCTCCCCCTGGATGACTGGCTGGCCCTGCGGCAGCGAGTACCGCGCACGGCCGGTGCCCAGGCCGCCCCGGAGCAGCTGGTGGATCGCCTGGACGTGCACGTCGGTGCATTGCGCAGCGGCGACCGGCTGTTCCGCGATCTGCAGATCCAGGCCGAGCGCACCCCCCAGCACTGGGAGGCCCGGGTGGTCTCCGATGCCCTGCGCGGCCAGCTGGACATTCCCCATGACTTCACCGGCGCGGCACCCCTGACCCTGAACCTGGAGCTGCTGGACCTGGATCAGCTGGCCGCGGCACGGGAGGGCAGCAGTGCAGGCCAGCCCGCCCGGCTGGATCCCCGGGAGCTGCCTGGCATCCGGGGCAACGTGGGCGCCCTGGTGCTGGACGGCCGCTTCTACCGGGACGTGCGCATCGAGGCGACCCGCATCCGCGAGGGCCTGCAGATCCACAGCCTGCAGCTCGCCAGTGCCCGGGACCATGCCCGGATGCGCATCACCGGCGACTGGCGGGTGAGTGGCGCAGACCGGCACCAGACCCAGCTGCGTTTCACCATCGACAGCGAGAACGTGGGCGAGGCACTCACGGATCTGGGCTTCGAGCACGGCTTCCACCGCGGCACGGCGAAGCTGGAAGGCCAGATGCGCTGGCCCGATGCGACCACCCGATTCACCTGGCAGGGGCTGACCGGCAACGTGAAGCTGGAGGTCAAGGATGGCCGGCTCACCGAGGTGGAGCCGGGGGCAGGGCGGTTGCTGGGCCTGTTCAGTCTCAACATGATCCCCCGCCGTCTGGCCCTGGACTTCCGTGATCTCTTCCAGCGCGGACTCGCCTTCGACCGCATGGAGGGCAACATCCGCTTCGTGGACAGCGATGCCTATACCTCGGACCTCACCATCCAGAGCGCCGCCGCCCGGGTGCAGATCGAGGGGCGCACCGGGATCGTGGCCCGGGATTACGACCAGAAGATCACGGTGATGCCCCGCGTCGGCAGCACCCTGCCGGTGGCCGGCGCCATCCTGGGCGGGCCCGTCGCGGGCGTGGCCGTGTTCGTCATGGACCGCCTGCTGGGCATGGGGCGGCGCATCGACGAGGCCTCCCGGGTGGAATACCGCATCACCGGCTCCTGGGATGAACCCCGGGTGGAGGTGCTGGCCAGGCCCGTGGAGGAGGTCCAGTAGGGTGTGGCCGGCTTGCCGAGGACAGACACGGGCTCGGCTGACTTGGTATAGTGACGGCATGTTCGAACACCTGCTCCGGGCCCTGTGCCTCTCCTGCCTGCTGATCCCCCTCGCCCTGTCCGCGCAGCCGCCGGCGCCAAGCCTGGATGCGGACACCTGGTCGCGTCCCCGCAGCGCCGAATCCCTGATCGCCCTCGCGCCCCTGCGCGAGACCGTGGCGGCGCTCCAGGCCAGCGCCGATCGGCGCCTGCAGATCCGTCACCCCCAGGATGAGCAGGGTGAACTGTGGGCCTCGGAACTGCGCGACTGGCTGGTGGCCCTGGGCATTCCCTCGTCGCGCATCGAACTGCGCGCCGATCCCGGTGTCACTGAGCGTGTGGACCTGCTGGTCCAACCCTGATCCCCGTCAACTTGCCCGACAAGCCGCCCAGCATGAAAACTGAATCCAAGCCGACCCTGCTCGCCGCCATCCAGATGGCCTCCGGTCCCAATGTCTCCGCCAACCTGTCCGAAGCCGCCCGGCTGGTGGGCGAGGCCGCCGCGGCCGGTGCCAGGCTCGTGGTGCTGCCCGAGAACTTCGCCCACATGGGCATGAAGGAGAGCGACAAGCTGGAGATCGCCGAGGCCGATGGCGAGGGTCCGATGCAGGATTTCCTGGCCGACCTGGCGCGGCGTCACCGTCTGTGGATCGTGGGCGGCACCATTCCGCTCAGGAGCGCCGATCCGGGTCGTGTCTACGCCAGCTGCCTGGTCTACGACGACCAGGGCCGGCGGGTGGCCCGCTATGACAAGATCCACCTTTTCGACGTGAAACTGCCCGAGGGCGATGAGTCCTACCACGAGTCCGAGACCACCATGCCCGGAGAGTCCGCGGTGGTGGTGGAGACCCCCTTCGGCCGGCTGGGCGTGGCCATCTGCTACGACCTGCGCTTCCCGGAGCTGTTTCGCGGCATGATGGACCAGGGCATGGACCTGCTGGCGCTGCCGTCGGCCTTCACCGCCATCACCGGCCGCGCCCACTGGGAGGCCCTGATCCGGGCCCGGGCCATCGAGAACCAGGTCTACCTGGTGGCCGCGGCCCAGGGTGGCTACCACGTCAACGGTCGTGAGACCCACGGCGACAGCATGGTAGTAGACCCCTGGGGCCAGGTCCTGGACCGCCTGGCGCGGGGTTCGGGGGTGGTGTTGGGGGAACTGCATCCGGAGCGTATTGCCTCCATCCGGCGTAGCTTCCCGAGCTTGCAGCACCGCCGCCTGAGCTGCGCCATCAGCTGATCGCGCCAATACCCCGGGCCCCTGTCGGGTTGAATTGCCCGCGCCGGGGCCCCACTGTGATCTAAAGACCGATGCGCGGACGCGCGCGCCGGCTTCGCCACATTCCCAAGGAGCAACCCTCCCATGACCCAAGTCCTGCAGATCGCCAAGCAACAGTTCATGGAGCCGGCCGGCCTCACCGAGGGTGACCTGGACCGTGTCCTGGGCGGCCTCATGGGGCCGGGCATCGACGGCGGTGACCTGTACTTCCAGCTCACCCGCCACGAGTCCTGGTCCCTGGAGGACGGCATCGTCAAGGACGGCAGCTACAACATCGAGCAGGGCGTGGGCGTGCGCGCCCTGAGCGGTGACAAGACCGGTTTCGCCTACTCCGACGACATCCGCATGCCCACCCTGCTGGAGGCCTCCTCGGCCGCGCGGGCCATCGCGCGGGCCGCCAGCAGCGGCACCGCGGCCATGCGCCGTGACCAGGCCGGCCACAGCCTCTACGCCCCCCTGGACCCGCTGGCCACCCTGGACGAGCAGGCCAAGATCGATCTGCTGCACCGGGTGGACGCCGAGGCCCGGCGCCAGGACCCCCGGGTGAGCCAGGTGATGGTGAGCCTTAACGGCGTGCACGAGGTGATCATGGTGGCCAACACCGACGGCACCCTGGCCGCCGACGTGCGCCCCCTGGTGCGCCTGAATGTGAACGTGATCGTGGAAGGCAAGGACGGGCGCCGGGAGCAGGCCTCCTCCGGCGGCGGCGGACGTTCCGGCTACGAGTTCTTCCTGGACGAGGAGCGCGCCCTGGGCTATGCCCGCGAGGCGGTGCGCCAGGCCCTGGTGAACCTGGAGGCGGTGGACGCCCCCGCGGGTACGCTCACCGTGGTGCTCGGCCCCGGCTGGCCCGGCGTACTGCTGCACGAGGCGGTCGGCCACGGCCTGGAAGGGGACTTCAACCGCAAGGGCACCTCCGCCTTCAGCGGCCGCATCGGCCAGCAGGTGGCGAGCCCCGGCGTGACCGTGGTGGACGACGGCACCCTGGCCGGGCGGCGCGGCTCCCTGAACGTGGACGACGAGGGCATCCCCACCCAGTGCACCACGCTCATCGAGAACGGCGTGCTGCGTGGCTTCATGCAGGACCGGCTCAATGCCCGGCTCATGGGCGTGCCCACCACCGGCAACGGCCGGCGCGAGTCCTACGCCCACCTGCCCATGCCGCGCATGACCAACACCTACATGCTGGCCGGTGAGCACGATCCCGGCGAAATCCTTGCAAGCGTCAAGAACGGCCTGTATGCGGTGAACTTCGGCGGCGGCCAGGTGGATATCACCTCCGGCAAGTTCGTGTTCTCCGCCTCCGAGGCCTATCTCATCGAGAACGGCCGGGTGACCCGCCCGGTGAAGGGCGCCACCCTGATCGGCAACGGGCCCGAGGTGCTCACCCGGGTGTCCATGGTGGGCAACGACCTGAAGCTGGACGCCGGTGTCGGCACCTGCGGCAAGGACGGCCAGAGCGTGCCGGTGGGCGTGGGTCAGCCGACGCTCAAGGTGGACGGTCTTACCGTGGGCGGCACGAGCACTTAAAGGCTAAAGGCTAAAAGCTTCAACGCAAAGGCGCAAAGACGCAGAGGGCGCAAAGAGATTCATGGTGAAAACCTTCGAGACCTTCGCGCATCCCTTGGCGTCCTTGGCGGTTATGCTTTCAATGATCAACGTATCGAAGACAGATTTTCAGGAAAGACACGGCAGACAACAGGAGGTGACTATGGTTGACGAAGACTTTCTGGCCCATGAACTGGCCCTGCCGGAAGGCCATGGCAAGGATCACGTGGTGCAGTGGCACGTGTTCCGCAGCCGCGAGGCCGCCGCGGCCTTCATGCCCCATGTGAAGCTGGCCGAGGGTCAGCAGCTGGTGGGCGGTTATACCCGCGACAGCGTGGGACCGCTCTGGTGGGTCGGCGTGCAGGTGGATGATCTGGATCGCTGGGGCAACCGCACGGCGGTGAACAAGCACGGGGCAAGTGCATGAGGGCGCTAGAGGCAAGAGGCAAGGGGCAAGGGGCAAGACGACACAGAGCGTAATTTGTAGGTCGGGCTTCAGCCCGACGGCTCGCGGTTCGAAGCCGCCTGTGTCGGGCTGAAGCCCGACCTACGCAGTTCCCTGTTCGCTCAGGTAGCGGAACAGGGCGCGGGAGGCGGTCTTTCTGGCCGCGGCGTTGGGGGCGTTGCGGGCGGTGTCGATGAAGTCCCGCAGGGTTGCGGCATCGCTCTCCGGATGCTCGGCCAGCCAGGCGTTCAGGGCCTTGTCGTCTTCCTTGAGCAGGCGCTCGCGCCAGGCCTCAAGGGCCTTGAAGGCCCGGGCGTCACGGTGACGGTCCTGCTCCCGTTCGGTCAGGGCGGCGCGGATCGGCTCGATGTCGATCTTGCGCATCAGCTTGCCGATGTACTGGCGCTGACGACGCAGGGCGCCGTGCTGGCGGATGCTGCGCGCCGCGCGGATCGCCTCCAGCAGGGGCTCGGGCAGATCCAGGGCCGCGAGCTCCGCTTCCTTGAGCGTGACCAGCCGTTCGCCCAGGGCCTGGGCCTCCTCGGCCTCGCGCTTGAGCTGGTTGCGGCTGATGTATTCCTCGTCGTCGTCTTCGTACACGGGCTTCGATGATGTGTGGTGAATGAGATTCAAAGGCCTTCAACGCAAAGGCGCAAAGACGCAGAGGGCGCAAAGATAAGGCTTGTGATGAATAAAATCCTTCGCGGCCTTCGCGCAGACCTTGGCGCCCTTTGCGGTATGGCTTTGTCTGGCGCGTGAATCGCCAGCCGCATCTTACAACGATCAACAGGATCAGGTCGCGGCCCGGTCCAGGAATTTTGGGAAAACACATGACAGCGATTCAGGCCCTTCCCAGGGATCAGCGGACCATGGAATCCATCGTCGAGCAGATGCTGGACGAGGCGCGCAAGGCGGGTGCGAGCAGCGCCGAGGCGGCGGCCAGCAATGACCTTGGGCTGTCCGTGAACGTGCGCCTGGGCGAGGTGGAGACTCTGGAGCACCACAAGGACCAGGGCGTGGCCATCACGGTCTACTTCGGCCAGCGCAAGGGCACGGCCAGCACCTCGGACCTGGCACCGGAGGCCCTGCGCGAGGCGGTGCAGGCGGCCTGCCGCATCGCCCGCTACACGGCGGAGGACAGCTGCGCCGGTCTCGCCGACCCGGCACTCATGGCGAAGGACTGGCCGGACCTGGACCTGGATCATCCCTGGGACCTGTCCGTGGAACACGCCATCGAACTGGCCCGCGCCTGCGAGGCCACGGCCCGGGAATTCGACGCGCGCATCATCAACTCCGAGGGCGCCTCGACCAACACCATGCGCGGCATGGCGGTGTACGGCAACAGCCATGGCTTCCTCGGTGCCTACACGGGCACCCGGCATTCCCTGAGCTGTTCCGTGGTGGCCGCGGACGAGAAGGGCATGCAGCGGGACTACTGGTATTCCGTGGCCCGGGACGCAGCCGGACTCGAAAGCCCGGAGGCGGTGGGCCGCGAGGCGGCCCGGCGTGCCGTGCGTCGCCTGGGCGGGCGGCGCCTGACCACCCGCCAGTGTCCGGCCATCTACGTGCCGGAGATGGCCCGTTCCCTGATCGGACATTTCGTCGGCGCCGTGCGCGGCGGCGCCCTGTACCGCAAGGCCAGTTTCCTGGTGGATGCCCTGGGTCAGTCGGTGTTCCCGGACTTCGTGCGCATCCACGAACAGCCCCACCTGCCCGGCGCCCTGGGCAGCGTGCCCTTCGACAGCGAGGGCGTGGCCACCCGGCCCCGTGACCTGGTCACCGGCGGCGTGCTGCAGGGTTACGTGCTGGATAGCTACTCGGCCCGCAAGCTGGGTATGAGCACCACCGGCAACGCCGGCGGCGTACACAACCTCACCATCGAGCCCGGCGAGCAGGACCTGGATGATCTCATCCGCACCCTGGGCACCGGCCTGCTGGTGACCGAGCTCATCGGCCACGGCATCAACCTGGTCACCGGTGACTACTCCCGGGGCGCCGCCGGCTTCTGGGTGGAGAACGGCGAGATCGCCTATCCCGTGGAGGAGATCACCGTGGCCGGCAACCTCAGGCAGCTCCTGAAGGGTATCCAGGCCGTGGGCCGCGACGTGAACGTGGACAGCAACATCCGCACCGGCTCGCTGCTGCTCGAACAGGTGACTGTGGCGGGTGAATAAAACTTGGAAGTGGGAGTTTGGAAGTGGGAAGTAAAACCACCCTCACCCCAACCCTCTCCCTGAGGGAGAGGAAGTAACTGAGCGGTTTTACTTCCCACTTCCCAATTCACACTTCGTACTTGTGTTCCCGATTCACACTTCCAACTTCAAGAGGAGGTTTTATCCATGTCCATGACCGCACAGCAACTGGTGGCCGAGGCCAGGCAGCAGATCCAGGAGACCGATCACGACGGCGCCTACGCGCTGATGGAGAAGGACGCAATCGTGCTGGATGTGCGCGAGCCGGGTGAATTCGAGCAGGGGCATCTGCCCGGCGCCGTGAACGTGCCCCGGGGGTGCTGGAGTTCAAGGTGGGCGAGCACCCGGCGCTCAAGGATCCCAATGCCGAGATCCTGGTCTACTGCCGCACCGGCGGCCGCGCCCGCGCTCGCCTGCGTGGCCCTGCAGCGCATGGGCTTCGGCAAGCTCACCTCTCTGGCCGGCGGCTTCGAGGGCTGGGTCTCCAAGGGCCAGCCGGTGCAGAAGTCCCCGGAGGCCTGCTGAAGCGCATTTTTCAGGTTTCGTCGAAATAACGCAGAGCTCGCAAAGACGCGGAGGGCGCAAAGTTTTTTTGCCTGTTTTTCTTCGCGCTCTCTGCGTCTTTGCGAGCTCTGCGTTACATCCACGTAACCAGTTAGAACCACCTGCCAAGGTGGCACAGGACACCGAATAGCGGTTACCCTCCCAGACGGTTCCATGGACTGTGCCGGGAGGTGTCATGCGCAACACCCGCAATGCCCTGATCTGGATGAGCCTGTTCCTGCTGGCGGTGGCGCTGGTGGTGGCGGTGCTCTCGGTGCCCCTGGCCCGGGCCTTCATGGCCAATCCGGTGTTCAACGGGCTGATCCTGCTGGTGCTCCTGGCCGGCCTGGTGATCAATTATCGCCAGGTGCTGATCCTCGCCCCCGAGGCCCGCTGGATCGAGCGCTTCCGCCGCGCCGACGCCCCCGATGCCGCCATCCTGCCCCGCACCCGCCTGCTGGGGGCCATGGCCCGCCTGCTCACCGGCCGCCACGGCGAGCAGTTCACCCTCTCCACCACCTCCCTGCGTACCCTGCTGGACGGCATCCGTTCACGCCTGGATGAGTCCCGGGACATCTCCCGCTACATCATCGGCCTGCTGGTGTTCCTGGGCCTGCTGGGCACCTTCTGGGGCCTGCTGGACACCCTGGGCGGGGTGAGCGCCGTGATCAGCGGCCTGAACCTGGGCGGCGAGGACGTGGGCACCGCCTTTCGCGGCCTGCAGGCGGGCCTGGAGGCGCCGCTCTCGGGTCTGGGCACCGCCTTCAGTTCCTCCCTGTTTGGCCTGGCCGGCGCCCTGGTACTGGGCTTCATCGACCTGCAGGCGGGGCATGCCCAGAACCGCTTCTACAACGAGCTGGAGGAATGGCTGGCGGGCCAGACGCGCCTGTCCAGCGGCGCCCTGGTCGCGGAGGGGGAGGGCAGCGTGCCCGCCTACATCCAGGCCCTGCTGGAACAGACCGCCGACAGCCTGGATAAATTGCAGCGCATCATGAGCAAGGGCGAGGAGACCCGCCGCGCCACGGACCAGCGCCTGGAGGCCCTGATCGGCGAGGTGGGTGCCCTGGCGGAGCAGGCCCGCGGCGACCACAAGGCCCTGCTGGGCGTGGTGCGCACCCAGGGTGAGCTTCAGGGCGTGTTGCAGACCCTGGCCGCATCCACGTCCGAGCGCAGCGACACCGACCAGCAGCTGCGCGAGCAGCTGCAGCGCCTGTCCCAGAGTCTCGACGGGGTGCGCGACACCCTCGGGGCCGAGCGGTCCGAACTGGTGGACACCCTGCGCGAGGAGATCCGGCTGCTCACCCGCACCGTGGCCCGGGTGAGCGAAGGCGGACGGGACTGAGCCGGCCATGATCAGCACCAGCCGACGCCGCAGTCGCAGCACCGACATCTGGCCGGGCTTCGTGGACGTGCTCGCCACGGTGGTCCTGGTGTTCGTGTTCCTGCTGATGCTGTTCGTGGTCTCCCAGTTCTACCTCTCCGACGTGCTGTTCGAGCGCCACCGGGCCCTGGAGACCCTGCAGACCCGCGTCACGGAGCTGGCCGAGACCCTGTCCATGCGCGAGGCCGAGGCCGAGGACCTGCGCGAGCGTGTCCAGGCCCTCTCCGGGCGTCTACAGGTGACCCTGGCCGAACGGGAGCAACTGCAGCAGAGCGTCGACCAGAGCCAGGCGGAACTGAGGCAGCAGGCCGAGACCCTGGAGGCGCACCTGCTTCAGATCGCCTCCCTGCAGGAGGACATCGACGCCCTGCGCCGCCTGCGCGAGGACCTGGAGTCCCAGGTGGGGCGGCTCGCCTCGGAACTGGAGGAGAGCCAGGCCAGCGCCGGACAGCTGCGGGACCGCAGCCGCGCCCTGGAGGCACGCCTGGCGGAGACGCAGGAGACCACCCTGCTGGCCCAGCGGGAGATCGAGGCCCGGGAGATCCGCATCCAGGACCTGGCGGCCGGCATCGAGGAGCGGGACCGCGCCCTGGTCGAGGAGCGCAGCCTCACCGCCGACGCCCAGGCCCGGGTGGATGCCCTGCGTCGCCAGATGCAGGACCTGGAGCAGCAGCTGGCGCGTCTCAACGAGACCCTGCGCGCCCGGGAGGAGACCATTGAGGCCCAGCAGGTGGAGATCGCCGACCTGGGCGAGCGCCTGAACCTGGCCCTTGCCGAGGAGGTCAGGGAACTCTCCCGCTACCGTTCCGAGTTCTTCGGCCGCCTGCGGGAGGTGCTTTCGGACGTGGAGGACATCCAGATCGTGGGCGACCGGTTCCGTTTTCAGTCGGAGCTGTTCTTCGAGACCGCCTCGGCGGACATCGGTCCCGAGGGCCGCGAGCGCCTGGACCGGGTGGCGCGCACCATCCGCGAGATCGATGCCCGCATCCCCGGGGACATCGGCTGGGTGCTCATGGTGGAAGGCCATACCGACCGGCGTCCCATCCGCACCGAGCAGTTCCCGTCCAACTGGGAGCTGTCCAGCGCCCGGGCCCAGAGCATCGTCAATTACCTGATCAGCCGGGGCGTGGCACCCCGCCGCCTGGCGGCGGCAGGTTTCGGCGAGTATCACCCCCTGGACGCGGGCAGCACGGAGGCCGCCTTCTCGCGCAACCGGCGCATCGAGATGCGCCTGTCATCGGCGCCGAATTAAGTGGCCAGTGGCAAGTCTCAAGTGGCAATGGAAACCACCCTCACCCCGACCCTCTCCCTGAGGGAGAGGGGGAACGGTTCTTTCCTTGCCACTTGAGACTTGCCACTAGCCACTGCCTCAAGGCCCCATCTGCTCCGGCCGCACCCGGGCCCGGAAATACTCGTCCGCCAGTTCCGGGTCCACCTCGTTGCCGTCGGCATCTTCCAGCGCACCGCCGTCGTCGTTCCAGCCACGCACGCCCATCTTGAGTGATTGCACCTGTTTGAAACCCATCTCCACCAGGGTGCGGCCGGCCAGGGCGCTGCGCCGGCCCGAGCGGCAGATCACCACCACCTCCGAATCCCGCGCCCGGACCAGCTCGGGCAGGGTCTCCTCGAAGCCCCACTGGGCGGCGGCCTCCAGGATGCCCCGGGGGGCGTGCAGGCTGCCGGGGATGTGCATGGCGGCGTATTCCTCGGGCTCGCGCACGTCCAGCAGCAGGGGGGCGGGGGCCTGTTCGAGACGGCTCTGCAGGTCCCAGGGCAGTATCTCGGGAACCACCGTCAGGGCCTCGGCGACGAGGGTTTCGTAGGTCTTCATGGGATCCTCGGGGGCGGTGTCGGGTCCTTGAGTATACCGATTGGGCGATTGCCATCACCCCGGGGCTTCGGTACAACACGGGCACTGGCCCTACGACCCACGGGCGCACCCGGAGCAAGACAAGATGGATCAGAATCCCGAGACCCGACCCGGCAATCCCTTCACCGGCATGCTGGCCGCGGAACAGGCAGCGATGGAGCAGCAGCTGGCGGAGATGCAGCTGAAGCTCGCGACCCTGCCTGCGGACACCCCCTTCATGGAGCGGGTGCACCTGCTGCTGGACATGGCGGAGGCGCGCCTGGGACTGGAACGCCATGGCGAGGTCTGGGAGACGGTGCGTCCGCTGCTGGACGAGCTGATCGAGGCCGAGGCGTGGCAGGAGGCGGTGGAGGCCTGCGAACTGCTGTACCAGGCGGAGCAGGCGGAATCCATCGTGGCCCTGGGCCACGGCGTGTGGCTCTCGGTCACCTACCCGGTGAAGGCCCACACCACGGTGACCATGCTGGGACACGTGGTGGAGGAGACCCCGGAAAATGCCGATGGCGCGGCGGTGGCGGCCATGGCGGCCCACTACATCGCCGGCCTGCGCACCGAGGGCAAGGAACGGGACAATCTCACCTTCCTCACCAACCAGATCATCGCCAAGGTGGCCAGGCGTCATCGGGGTATCGAGGACCAGGAGACCCTGGAGACCTGGATCGAGATGTACGAGCTCAACAACATCGACAAGCTCTTCCCGCGGCTCGGCATGATCGTGGACGCCATCGTGGGCGGCAAATGGTGGTTCGAACGGGATGCCCTGCGGGCCCGATTGCCCTGATGCGGTAGTCGTCTAAGGCTGGGATTTCCCCTTGCCTTTGTCGCCCTCGTCCGATCCCCGCTGCACGATGCCCTGCACCACCTGGGGCACGAAGCGCTCGGAAAATCCGGCCACGAATGACCAGAAGATCAGCTTCGCCAGATCGGGGCCGCTGGCAGGCAGGGTCTCAGTCAACAGCGCATGGATGTTCTCGCTGCTCGGCGGGACACTGAAGGCAGGGATGTGGAAGCTTGGGAACAGCTGGCCGCCCACCAGCTGGGCAATGAACAGCACGTAGAGCACCAGGGCGAAGATGCCCCCATAGACGGGGATGAGCAGCACGGAGAACCAGGACTCGGCCAGCAGCTGCAGTTCGTCATCCTGGATGTCCTTGAGCCGCTGCTGGATGCTGACGAAACCGCCGATGATGCCGCACTGAAAGCACAGCCAGCTGAGCATCAGGCGCCCGGTGCCCAGGAAGGCGGCGGCGAAAATGATGCCCGACAGGACAAGGGAGAGGCCTGCGAGGATGATGAGGCGTCGGGTGATGGTGTGCAGGTGCCTGCGGCGTTCCAGCTGATCCATATGCGTCCTCCATGGACGTCCTGTCCCTGAAGCATAGATCAAGTCCTGATGAGTGCCAGAGCAGCGAGCCTGCGCAGACGTCACCGCTGCGGACTGTTATCCTTGCGTGCCGATCACCTCCTTGCTTCCCGGGCGCCCGGCGCCCGATGCCTGTGTCCTTCGATGCCATGATGCGCTACATCAATTCCGTGGGCAGAAAGCTTGCCCGGGTCGTCTCCCGGGCCCGGGGAGACATGCGCACGCCCTGGCAGCGTTTCCTCGGACGCTTTGAACTGCTGCTGGTGGATCACGGCTTCATCCGCGCCCTGTACAGCAACCGACACCAGGTGGCGCCGGGCATGTACCGCTCCGCGCAGCCTTCGCCGGCCCATGTGAAACAGATGGCCGATCTCGGCGTGAAGACCATCGTCAATCTTCGCGGCGAGGGGGATACCGGTGCCTATCTCCTGGAGGCGGAGGCGTGCCGGCGCTTCGGCATCGAGCTGGTGAATTTTTCCGTGAGCTCCAAGCGGGCGCCGCCCAGGGAGACCCTGCTCGCGGCGGCGCGCATGTTTCAGGAGCTCAACTATCCGGCGCTGATGCACTGCAAGTCGGGGGCGGACCGGGCGGGCCTCATGTCGGCGGTGTATCTGGCCATGCACGAGAGGCGCGACGCGGACGAGGCCGCGGCGCAGTTACGGCTGCGTTACGGGCATCTGCGCATCGGCCGCACCGGCGTGCTGGACGAGATCTTCAGGCAGTACCGGCGCGATGCGGCAGAGACGCCCATGGACTTCAGCACCTGGGTGGAACAGGTCTACGATGCGGACAAGATCAACCTTCAGTACCGCTCCGGGAGACTCGGCAATCTGCTGGTGGACCGCATTCTAAGGCGGGAATGAATTTGTCAGTGGTCAGTGGTCAGTGGTCAGTAGAAATTTGCCACTGACTACTGACTACTGACTACTGACCAAATCCAAACACCTGATCCGCAAGCCCCCACTTGCTCGCCAGGGTCTCGGTGGCATTGAGGACCTCTTCCGCCCGGGCCGGGTGGTTGAACACGCCTTTGGCGATCCAGCTGAGCCCCGTCTCCCGGTCAGGCGCGAGCGACAGCAGGTGGATCAGTTCACCGGCCTCGCCACCCACGATCTCACCGCCCAGCAGGGCGCCGGAATCCATGTCGCCGATCAGGCGCACGAAGCCGGCAGTGTCGTCCTGGCCCAGGGCGCAGGGGGAGGTCTCGAAGGCGGCAAAGCCGACCGCCGGTTCCAGTTCCTCGTCCTCGGCCATGTCCTCGTCCATCCCCAGACGCGCCATCTCGATGGCGCTGTAGATGACGATGGGCACCTGCAGGCCATCCTGTTTGCGGGTGTTGCCGCTGATAATGTTGTCCACGGCCACGGTGGCGTCCGACAGGGCGTGGTTGGCGGTCATCCAGGGGCTGGCCACGTCGCCGATGGCGTAGATGTTCGCGGCATCGGTCTGCAGGAAGTCGTTGCGTTTCACGAAGCCGTCCCGGTCCAGCTTCACGCCCACGGCCTCCAGGCCGAGGCCCTCGGTGTGGGGCGTGCGGCCGGTGCCGAGACACACCCAGTCCACCTGGATCTTTTCGCCGTCCTTGAGGGTGATCACCACGCCGTCACCGGCGGTGTCCACGGACTCGAAGCCCACGCCCTGGCGGTGCTCGATGCCGTGCTCCTTGAAGGCGGTCTTCAACGCGCCCATGGCCTGGGGGCTGAAGGGGATCTTGCGCAGGGCGGCGGAGCGGGACAGCCACACCACTTCTTTGCCCAGCATGGCGAAGATGAAGGCGAACTCGGTGGCCACCACGCCGTTGCCGATCACCGCCACGCGCTTGCCCTTCGGCGGCGGACTGTCGAACAGCATGTCGCTGGTCAGCACCTTGCCGTCCACGGCCTCGAAGGGTTCGGGCACGAAGGCGGTGGCGCCGGTGGCGATGATGCTGTGCCTGGCCTGGATGAGTTGCGTGCTGCCGTCGCTGGCGGTGATCTCGAGCGTATGGGTGTCCTTGAAGCGGGCAGCGCCCTGCAGCGCGCTGATCTTCAGGTGCTTCATGTAGTCCACGTAGCTCTGCTGCACGGTGGCCACCACGGTCTCCTGGTGTTCCCAGGCGGCGTCCATGGACGCAGTGAGCGTGCCCTCGATGCCTCGCCCGGCGAAGTGGCGCTGGGCGGCGATGAGTTTCGCGCTGTGGTACCAGTCCTTCTTGGGGACGCAGCCCCGGTTGAGGCAGCAGCCGCCCCAGTCGGCCTTCTCGATGATGGCCACGTTGAGCCCGCGCAGGGCGCCGAGGATCGCGGCGCGATAGCCGCCCGGTCCGGAGCCGATCACGGCCAGGTCGAAGTGTTCGCTCATGGTGGGTGTTCCGATGGCTTGGAATGGATGGGTGGTCAGTGTCTGGGTGAATGAGAAAACGCAAAGTTAATTCAGCCACAGAGGACACAGAGGTCACAGAGTTTTCAAGAAAGGCCACAAACTGTCAGTCTTATGATTTTTCTCTGCGACCTCTGTGTCCTCTGTGGCAAAAGGTTCTTCGCACAAATGCCTGGAATCAGGCGGACGGCATGATCAACAACCCTGACCAAGGCACGCTTGAGGAAGCCTCAATGCCACTCCACCCCGGTGATCCTCAGGGCGTAGACGCGCCCGTCGGCCTCGTAGTCGAAGCGTACCGGGATGTAGTGCAGTTCAGGGGCAAACCAGGCACTGAGGGCGATACCCCGCTCCTCGTCCCGGCGGGTGATCTTCACCGTGTCCAGGCGGCCGAGGTCCGTCTGCAGGCGTTCGTTGCCTTCACGGATCAGGGTGTAGGTGCGCAGGCGATGGCGCTCCACCACTTCCACGGTTTCACGGGCCTCGACACTGCCGGTGCGCAGTTCCTGCATGAGCATCATCAGCACGGACAGGTAGTCCAGGGTGCCGTCCTGCACCTCCAGTTCGAAGGGATTACCGTTCTGCACACCCCGGGCCAGGTGTGCGTCCCAGTCAAAGCGGGTGTGCACCTCGCGGCTGCGACGGGGCTGGGTCTCGCTGTGATGGCTTTCCAGCAGGCGCAGGCCTTCGGGACCATTGCTGAGGATGCTTTCCCGGGACATCTCGAAGCGCCCCAGGATGCGCAGGAAACCCACGATCCGGGCGTCCAGGCTCATGCGCACCAGGCCCGGTTCGTAGTTCACGGTGCTGCGGGTCTTGAGGGTGTTGCCATAGGCGACGGCCTCGTAGAAGGCAGTATGGGCCGGGGGCATCGCCAGGGCCGGGGTGCCGGCGCCGAGCAGCAGGATGAACAGTGCGAGCCGGGTGCTGAGGGTGTTCCATGCCATGTCGATCAATCCTCCGCGGATGCCTGCGCGTCCAGGTCCAGGGGGGCGTCCAGCGGCGTACCGTCGAACCAGACCTCACCGCCCTGGAGTTTCAGGTGGCCATCGGCCAGCAGACCCACCACCCGGGGATAGAGGCGGTGCTCCCGCTGTTGGACCCGTGCGGCCAGGGTCTGGGGGGTGTCGTCGGACCTGACCGGAACCCGGGCCTGCATGATCACGGGGCCGCCGTCCAGTTCGTTGTTGACGAAGTGGACGCTGGCGCCATGTTCTTTGACCCCGGCGCGCAACGCCCGTTCATGGGTGTTGAGGCCGCGGAAGTCCGGCAGCAGGGAAGGGTGGATGTTGATCATGCGTCCGGCATAGTGCTCCACGAAGCCGGGGGTGAGGATGCGCATGAAGCCGGCCAGCACCACCAGGCCGGGTTGATGGCTGTCGATGGCGGCTGCCAGGGCGGCGTCGAAGGCGGCCCGGTCCGGGTAACCGGTGTGGTCCAGCACGTGGGTGGGGATGCCCGCCCGCCGGGCCCGTTCCAGGCCGCCGGCGCCGGGGCGGTTGCTGATCACCGCCGCGATGCGCGCCCGCACCTCGCCGGCGGCGATGGCGTCGATCAATGCCTGCAGGTTGGTGCCGGTGCCGGAGATGAGCACCACCACCGGCATTGGTTCCGGCAGGGTCATTCAGTGATCAGTTCCACGTGGGGCGGCACGTGCTCGCTGGCGCCGATCTGCCCAAGGACCCAGGACTCGATGCCGGCCTCGGTCAGGTGGGCGCGGGCGCTGTCCACGCCCTCGGCGGGCAGGATCACCACCATGCCGATGCCGCAGTTGAAGGTGCGCAGCATTTCCCGGGGCTGTACCTGGCCGGCCTCCTGCAGCCAGTTGAACACCGGCGGGCGGGTCCAGGCGTTGGGGTCCAGCCGGGCGCAGGTGCCGGGCGGCAGGACCCGGGGGATGTTTTCCAGCAGGCCGCCGCCGGTGATGTGGGCCAGGGCGTGCACCGGCTGCTTCTGCATCAGGGCCAGCAGGGGGCGCACGTAGATGCGGGTGGGGGCCAGCAGGGCATCGCCCAGGCTGGTGTCGCCGCAGGGCTGGTCCAGGTCCGCCTGGCTGACCTCCAGGACCTTGCGGATCAGGGAGTAGCCGTTGGAGTGGGGGCCGGAGGAGGCCAGGCCCAGCATCACGTCGCCTTCGCGAACCAGGCGGCCATCCAGGATCTGGGACTTCTCCACGATGCCGACGGTGAAGCCGGCCAGGTCGTAGTCGCCCTCGGCATACATGCCGGGCATCTCGGCGGTCTCACCACCCACCAGGGCGCAGCCGGCCAGCTCGCAGCCGTCGGCGATGCCCTTGACCACGTCGGCGGCCACGTCCACGTCCAGCCGGCCGGTGGCGTAGTAATCCAGGAAGAACAGCGGCTCCGCCCCCTGCACCACCACGTCGTTCACGCACATGGCCACCAGGTCGATGCCGATGGTGTCGTGGCGCTTGAGCTGCATCGCCACACGCAGCTTGGTGCCCACGCCGTCGGTGCCGGAGACCAGCACCGGTTCCTTGAATCTGCCCACCGGCAGTTCGAACAGGGCGCCGAAGCCGCCGAGGCCCGCCAGCACGCCGGGGCGATGGGTGCGTCGGGCGTGGGGCTTGATGCGTTCCACCAGGGCATTGCCGGCGTCGATGTCGACACCTGCGTCGCGGTAGCGCAGGCCGGTGGACGGGTCCTTGGCGTGGGGATCGGATTGGGACATGGACTTAGGGTCCTGGGGGTTGGGGGCCGACGATGTTACGAGGGCCATAAGGGGGTGTAAAGCGTGGCGCCCATCAGGCTCACGGCAGGATCAACTGTGATATGTTAGCGAACTCTCAATCCAAGCGAAAACGCCGCCTTTCCCATGAACTTGCGACCTCTGTTGCGCCGCTTACCCGTTCTTGCCCTGGTCTGTCTGCTCACGGCCGGTTTCACCGGTGCGCTCCAGGCCGCCGGCGCCGGGCTCCACGAGGCCACCGTGCCCGTGCAGGACCGGGACCGTGCGGCTCGGCAGGCGGGCTTCGAGGCCGCCCTGGACCGGGTGCTGCTCAAGCTGACCGGCGACCGACAGGTGCTGCGGGACCCCCGCCTGGACGACATCCGCTCGGCGGTCTCCCGCTACGTGCAGCGTTTCCGCTATGTGGATCTGGGCGACGGTCAGCCGGGTCTCGAGGTGCTGTTCGACGGCGCCGCCCTGGAGCGCCAGCTGATCAGCCGAGGGCTGCCCGTATGGGGTGCCGACCGCCCGGCGGTGCTCATGTGGGTCGGCGCGATCCACCAGGGACAGCGCGTGGTGCTGGGCGGCGAGGAGGGCCGCGAACTGCGCGAGACCCTGGAGCGGGTGGCCGGCGAGCGAGGCCTGCGCCTGGTGTTTCCCGTCATGGACCTCCAGGATCAGTCGGCGGTGAGCTACGCCGACCTGGCCGGCGGATTCAACGAGCCGGTCATCCAGGCCTCCACCCGCTACGGAAGCCGCTTCGTGCTGGCCGCCCATGTGCAGCGCCGTGGCAATCTCTGGAGCGGCCGCTGGCGGCTCATGGGGCAGGATTTCCAGGAGGACTACACGGCCGAGGGGGAGACGCCGGAGGCGGCCCTGGACGAGGGGCTGCAGCGGGTCGCCGACGCCCTGGGGCGGCGCCTGGCCATCGCCGGGCTGATGGCCAGCGAGGACCACGTGCTGGTGACCGTGGACGGGGTGCAGAGCCTCGCCGATTTCCAGGCGGTGCGTCAGTACCTGGCGGAGCTGAGCGTGGTGGCGGAGATCCGCCCGCACCGCCTCGAGGCCGGTCAGGCGGTGTTCATCACCCGCCTGCGCGGCAGTCCCCGGGACCTGGAGCGGGGCGTGCGCCTGGGCCGGGTGCTGGTGCCCGCCGAGGCCGCCGCCGAGCTGCCCTTCCACGAGCAACGCATGAGCAGCGTCAGTCTGCGTCTGTCCCGGTGAGCCTGCGCCAGCTGCCCAATGTGATCACGGTGCTGCGTCTGCTGCTGACGCTGCCCATCGTGCTGGCCCTGCTCGACGGCCACTATGGCTGGGTGCTGGCGCTCCTGCTGCTGGCCGGCATCTCCGATGGCCTGGACGGCTGGCTGGTGCGCCGCTACGGCTGGCACACCCGGCTGGGCGGCTATCTGGATCCCCTGGCGGACAAGGTGCTCATGATGGGCACCTATTTCACTGTGGCCTGGGTGGGCCTGATCCCCTGGTGGCTCATGGTGCTGGTGGTGGCCCGTGACGTGGTGATCATCCTCGGGGCCCTGGCCTACCGGGCGGTGACCCGCAGCCTGGAGATGCAGCCTCTGCTCATCAGCAAGCTCAACACCTTCTTCCAGATCGTGCTGGTGCTGTCCGTGCTGGTCAACGCCGGGGTCATTTCCCTGCCCCAGCTCTACCTGGATGCCCTGGTGGGCATCGTCCTGGTGACCACCGTCTCCAGCGGCGTGGCCTACGTGGTGGGCTGGTCCCGGCGCGCCCTGGCCGCCCGGCAGCCCGGCGTATGAACACGCAGCCCGGTGCCGCAAGTCAGCGGCTGACCCTGCTGCTGTTCTTCGCCGCGGCCGGCCTGCTGGTGTACTGGCTGCGCCCCATCCTGACCCCCTTCCTGCTCGCCGCCCTGTTCGCCTACCTGGGCAATCCGCTGGTGCTGCGTCTGCAGCGGGAGGGGCGGCGCTGGAAGTGGCGCCTGCCCCGGACCGCGGCGGTGATCCTGGTGTTTCTGCTCCTCTTCCTGGGGCTGCTGCTGGCGGTGCTGACGCTGGTACCGGTGCTGCAGCGTGAACTGGCCCGGTTCCTGGAATGGCTGCCCCAGTGGCTCGCGTGGTTCCGCGCCGAGGCTCTGCCCTGGCTCGAGAACCGTTTCGGACTGCCCCTGGAAGGTCCGGAGATGGGCACGCTCTCGGGTCTGCTCTCGGAGCACTGGCAGCAGGCGGGGGAGTGGGCCCTGGGTGCCCTGGGTTCCATGGGCCGTTCCGGCGGCCTGGTGTTTGCCTGGCTGCTCAACCTGGTGCTGGTACCGGTGGTGACCTTCTACCTGCTGCGGGACTGGGAGCGCCTGGTGGCCGCCCTGCATGGCCTGCTGCCCCGTTCCATCGAGCCCCGGGTGGTGCGCATCGTGCGGGAGTCCGACGCGGTGCTGGCCACCTTCATCCGCGGCCAGCTGCTGGTGATGATCTCCCTGGCGGCCTTCTATGCCGTGGGCCTGTGGTTCGCGGGTCTGGATCTGGCCATCGCCGTGGGGGTCACTGCCGGGCTGGTGAGTTTCGTGCCCTACCTGGGCGTGATCGTGGGCGTGGGTCTGGGGGTGGCGGCGGCCCTGCTGCAGAGTACCGACCCCTGGCTGCTCATCTGGGTGCTGGCGGTGTTCGGCGTGGGGCAGTTGCTGGAAAGCCTGGTGCTCACCCCCTGGCTGGTGGGCGATCGCATCGGCCTGCACCCGGTGGCGGTGATCTTCGCCGTGCTCGCCGGCGGGCAGCTGTTCGGTTTCTTCGGTGTACTGCTGGCCCTGCCTGCGGCCGCGGTACTGGCGGTGCTGGTGCGCCACGCCCATGCGGACTACCGGGGCAGCGCCCTCTACGCGGGCGATTCGGCCAAGCCCGGGGACTGACATGCAGGCGCGCCAGCTGACCCTGGACGTGACCCTGCCGGACGGGTCCGATTTCGATGCTTTCCACGCGGGTGCCAACGGCCTGGCCCTGGACAGCCTGCGCGCCCTGGCCCGGGGCGAGGGGGAGCGCCAGCTCTATCTCTACGGCGAGCCCGGCAGCGGCAAGACCCACCTGCTGCAGGCCGCCTGTCACGAGGCATCGCTATGGGGGCGCCGCGCCGCCTACCTCCCCGCCTTCCTGCTGCGCCAGGGTGGCGCACACGCACTGGAAGGTCTGGATCAGCTGGATCTGGTCTGCCTGGATGGCATCAGTGCGCTAGTCGGGTGTGTGGAGACCGAGACGGGCCTGTTCAACCTCATCAACGCCTCGAGGTGCCGCGATACCCGGCTGGTGCTTGCCGATACCCATGCCCCGCGGGCCCTGTCGGCGGCGCTTCCCGACCTGGGCTCACGCCTGGTCTGGGGTCCGGTGTTCCAGCTACAGCCTCTGGATGATGCCGGCAAGCGAGCCGTGCTCGTGGAACGCGCCCGGCGCCGCGGCTTCGATCTACCCGGGGAGGTGGGGGAGTTTCTGCTGCGCACCTGTGCCCGTGATCTTGCCACGCTCATGGTGCAACTGGAGCGTCTGGAACAGGCGTCCCTGCGGGATCAGCGCCGGGTGACCCTGCCGTTCGCCCGGGCGGTTCTGGGGGAGGGGGGGTGAAGTGGGAAGTGTGAATTTGGAAGTGCGAAGTTAAGTCCCACTTCTCACTTCACTTGTCTTTCCCGCCGCGACATCCGCGGATACAAGGCGCTGCCCGCCATCCAGGCCAGGCTGAGCAGGACCATGAGCCAGCCGTAGAGCTTCTCGACCGGTTCCCCCGCGGCGTGAAACACCCCGATCACGAAGTAGGGCATGGCCAGGTAGCTGGCCCAGGCGTGGGTGTAGGCGCGCCCGGCCAGCATGCCCCGCAGTGGGAATACCAGGGGCACCAGCAGGATCGCGAGCACCAGGGCGCGGGGCAGCACCTGGGGCGGGAACAGCCAGGCATTCCACACCAGGATCAGCAGGAACAGGCCCAGCAGCCCGGAGATGGCGCTGAAGTAGCAGATGCGGCTCAACGGGACTCTCCCTGGTGCAGGGCCAAGCCCAGGGCCTGGGCCGTGCGGGCGATGCGCTCACCCAGGGCGTGGCACAGGTGACGTTCGTCCTCGCTCAGGGGCAGGTCGCCCTTGGGCCCGGCGAAATGGCTGGCGCCGTAGGGGGTGCCGCCGGTGCGGGTCTCGGTCAGGGCCGGCTCGGTGTAGGGCAGGCCCACCAGCAGCATGCCGTGGTGCAGCAGGGGGATCATCATGCTGAGCAGGGTGCTCTCCTGGCCGCCGTGCAGGGTGCCCGTGGAGGTGAACACCCCGGCGGGCTTGCCGGCCAGGGCGCCGGAGAGCCACTGGCTGCCGGTCTGGTCGAGGAAATACTTCATGGGGGCGGCCATGTTGCCGAAGCGGGTGGGGCTGCCGATGGCCAGCCCCGCGCATTCCTCCAGGTCCTGGGTCGTGACGTAGGGCGGACCCTCGGCGGGGATCTCCGGGCTCACCGCCTCGCAGGTGGCTGACACCGGCGGCACGGTGCGCAGTCGCGCCTGCATGCCGGAAACCGACTCCACGCCCCGGGCCACGTGCCGGGCCATCTGCGCCGTGGCGCCATAGCGGCTGTAATAGACCACCAGGATCTCGGTCATCTCAGAGGATCTCCAGCACCTGCTCCGGCGGGCGCCCCAGGGCGGCCTTGTCGCCGTGGATCACGATGGGGCGCTCGATGAGTTTGGGGCGCTGCACCATGGCGCGGATCAGGGTCTCGCGGGTCAGGCCCGGGTCGTCCAGGTCCGCCTCGGCATATTCGGGTTCCTTGCGCCGCATCAGCTCCCGAGGCTCCATGCCGAGCATCTTGAGGATGCGGTCCAGTTCCTCGGCGCTGGGCGGAGTCTTGAGATACTCCACCACCCGGGGCGAGATGCCCCGGGATTCGAGCAGTTGCAGGGTCTCGCGGGACTTGCTGCAGCGGGGGTTGTGGTAGATCAGGACGGGGGCTGGCTGTTCGGTCATCGGGCTGCCTTCTGCTTTCGGTGAATCAGGTGCGGACCTGGGGCGTGTCTTGACGGCATGGGGGGTGGGTGATAGCGTCGGGAATCAACCTTAGTCTCCACCCGCCTATTACGCCCGAATCCTGCCCCATGTGGAGTCAACGACTGCGTACCGCGCTTGTGATCGCATTATACCTGTCGGTGCTCGCCCTTGCCGGATGTGCCGCCACCGCCCCTGTCCAGGAGATGAGTGACGCGCGCCAGGCCCTGCGGGCGGCGGAGCAGGTGGGTGCCCCCCAGCGCGCCGCGCCTACCTACGAGACGGCCCGCAGCCTGCTCGAGTCCGCCGAGAGCCTGTTGCAGGCGGGCGAATACCGGGCCGCCCGGGACAAGGCCGAACAGGCGCGCAGCGAGGCCCTCAAGGCACGCCAGGAGGCGCTGGACGCGATCCCCTGATATTTAAGCCCCTGAGCGCGTCGGGTCTGAGCAGGAGGGATTGCATCGGAATATGGCACCGTTCAGAATTCTCCCAACACCCGATCATCGTCCCGATGAGCCGTTCCGTGACGTGCGTCTCTGCTTGTTCTTGACGCCTCAAGTTTTCCGGTGTTAGCTTGGATACACGTAGTGCCGTGTTGTATGCCCGCTCAAAGAATTCCCAAAAATCAGGAGCTTTTGACATGAATACGAAACAGCTGCGGCTTGTCCTTGCCGGCGCCATTGCCCTTGGGCTGACCGTCGGATGTGCCTCCACCCAGCCGGCCCCGGAACCCGAACCGGCCCCGGCCCCGGCGCCTGCTCCGGCCCCCCGTGCCGAGCCTGCTCCGGCCCCGGCTCCGCCCCCGGCGGCCCCCACCACCATGACCTACGAGGTGGTGCGCGGTGACAGCCTGTGGAAGATCTCCGGTCGCAGCTCCGTGTACGGCAACCCGTACCAGTGGCCGCTGATCTACAGGGCCAACGCCTCCCAGATCCGCGACGCCGACCTGATCTTCCCCGGCCAGCGCCTGACCGTGCAGCTCAACCCCTCCAGTGCTGATGTGGATGCGGCCGTGAACCACGCCCGCACCCGTGGTGCCTGGGAACTGGGTCGCGTCGAGAGTTCCGATCTGCGTTACCTGGATCAGTACGGCCTGCGCCCCATGCGCTGATCCGGCATCACCTGATGCAGAAAAAGGCCCGCCCTGTGCGGGCCTTTTTTGTTTCTGACCCGGATACTGGCATGAGCCCATCAACGGTACACCTGACATGTCGTCCCATTTCGAGAAACACTGCGCCCGGAGATTTCTGGTAAGCGGCCGGGTGCAGGGGGTCTTCTACCGCGCCTCCACGCGTCGGGAGGCGCAACGCCTGGGTCTGTCCGGCCATGCGAAAAACCTGCCGGACGGTCGTGTGGAGGTGCTGGCGGCCGGACCCTGCGCAGCAGTCGATGAACTGGAGGCCTGGCTCTGGCAGGGTCCGCCGGCAGCGCAGGTGGATGAGGTGCTGGCGGAGGAATTCGCGGGCGAGGTGACGGAGGGATTCAGGACGGGATGAGATTCATAATTCAAATTCAAGATTCAAGATTCAAAATTCAAAGGGAAAACCCACGCGTCCTCACCTTTGAATCTTGAATCTTGAATTTCGAATCGCTTATTTAGCCTGCGGCAGGATCACATGCAGTGTCTCCATGAATTGCATGTTCACGTCACGCCAGAGGTCCTCGGTGATGTCTTCGTCGAGGCCGAGGGTCTTCCACACGCCGGGATGAGGCATGCTGGCGAAGGCGCCGAACTCACTGAAGCTGCCCTGGTCGGTGCGGTTGGCCAGGGTGTCGGCCAGGTGCACGATGGCCACTTCCATGTTGTTGGCGGTGGCGCCCGGTCGGTGGTGGAAGGCCACCGCCTGCTGCAGGCTTTCCGGCAAGCCCCACATCTCCATCAGCGCGCCACCCACCTCGGCATGATCGAAGCCGATCAGTTCCCGCTCCTGCTGGGCCAGCACCTCCTCGTTGCCGCGTGCCGCGAGCAGGGAGTCGCGCAGGATGTCCGGATACCGGTGATACAGCACCAGGCTGCCGATATCGTGCAGCAGTCCGCCCACGAACAGTCGTTCCGGGTGCAGCACATGACAGCGCTGCGCCAGGTTGCGGGCGATCAGCGCGGTGAACACGCTGTGGCGCCAGAACACGGCGATGTTGACCAGTTCGCTGGGCAGTTTGGAGAAGGTCTTGGTGGCGCTCACGGCCAGCGCCAGGTGATAGAGGGCGCGCTGGCCGATGATGGAGATGGCCCGGCTCACGGTCTCGATGCGGTGATTGAGGCCGTACATGGCGGAGTTGGCCATGTGCAGGATGCGCGCACTCAGGTTCGGGTCCTGCATGACGATCTTGGCCAGGCTTTCCGCCGTGCTCTTGGGGGACTCCATGTCCTGGCGCAGGCGGATGATGATCTCCGGTGGCGAGACCAGCGCCGAGAGGTCCTTCAGCAGATCCTGAATTTCCTGCCTTTTGTCGGAAACCGAGCTCATAAGTCTGATTTACCTCTCGCTTTCGCTGGTATGCGATGGCTGTTTGGAGACACTATGGGCTATAAGTTTGGCAAGTCAACCAGGTTTTGCAGGGCAGCGTGATCTCCCGGGGGCATCTACATCGGGGGATCGTCAACTGTCAGGAGAGTCAGTCATGAGCGACGGCGCGAGCGAAAAAGTAGTTCCCTTTGATGTGGCTGCACGGCGTGAGTCGCCGGGCTCCGCCATGCAGATCATCGGGCGTTGCCGCAATCTCACCACGACCCACCTGGAGCGTTTCCTCAAGGAGATGCTCGACAACACCGACGACGCCCTGTTCAAG
This sequence comes from Thioalkalivibrio sulfidiphilus HL-EbGr7, assembly GCF_000021985.1. NCBI lineage: Bacteria > Pseudomonadati > Pseudomonadota > Gammaproteobacteria > Chromatiales > Ectothiorhodospiraceae > Thioalkalivibrio > Thioalkalivibrio sulfidiphilus. The sequence goes on along the minus strand of NC_011901.1, from coordinate 2,370,043 downwards.
CTGGCCGACCAGGCCGAGGACAATCGCACCCAGAGCGAGTACTTCGACGCCATGCGCGAGGTGCGCCTCAAGCGCTCCACCATGGAGTCCGAGTACCCATCCCAGCTGGCGCGCGCCTTCGACTCGTTTCTCCAGGCCGGCCCCAGCGCCGCCGCCAAGCTGGCGAGCGCAGGTGAGCTGGAACTCTCCCTGGTAGGTCAGGAGGAACTGGAGGAGAACCTGGCCCTGGAAGGCATGATCGCCAAGGCCAGCCGCGTCAACAAGGCGGAGCTGGAGGCCCTGACCCGTCGGCTGGTGGTGGCGCTCAACCGTCCCAAGCTGTCCGAGGATGCGCATCCCCTGACCCCCATGTCCCTGTGCGAGTCCTTCCGCAGCACCATGAAGGTGCTGGACGTGGACCTGCGGGTTCGGTTGATCATCTACAAGCTGTTCGACAAGTACGTGGTCGGCGCGCTGCCGGCGCTGTATCAGGAGATCAACCGTGAGCTGGCGGAGCGCGGCCTGTTGCCCGAGCTCAAGACCACAGCGACGGCGGCACAGACTCGTCGCCGCGTCAGTCCCTCCCAGTCCCGCGAAATCGATGACGAGCATGAGCCGATTGCGGGCGAAATGGCGGATGCCGGTGAATTGCTGGCCGCCCTGCAACAGCTCGCGGCCAGGGGTGGCAGCCCGATGTTGCCCGGGGTGACATTGGTGGATTCCAAGTCCCTGCTCAGCGCCGTGCCACGCATCCCGGTGATCACCCCTGCCTCCGGCAGCGTATTCACCAGCGCCGAACTCAAAGATGTGGTGCTCACTGCAGTCAACAACGGTGATCCCACCGGCCTGGCCCTCAATCGCATGGACGAGACGGCCATCGACATCGTCGCCATGCTGTTCGACTTCATCTTCGATGATCCGGCGCTGCCCGCACCCATCAAGGAGTTGATCGGTCGTCTTCAGATCCCGGTGCTGCGGGTGGCCATCAGCGACAGGACCTTCTTCAGCCGCAAGAAGCATCCCGCCCGTCGCCTGCTCAACGAGCTGGCCCGTGCCGGTATCGGCTGGACCGAGGCGGAGGAGCGTGAAGACGGTCTGCGTACCCGCATCCAGTCGGTGGTTGATAGACTGGTCAATGACGCCTCCGGTGACACGAGTCTGTTCGAGCAGGAACTGGTGGCCTTCCAAGAATGGTGTCAGGATCAGAGCGAGCGTGCCGCGCAGCGCGAGGAGCAGAGTGCCCTGGCGGCCCAGGGTCGTGAGCACCTGCGCGTGGCCAAGGGCGTGGCCGAGGAGTCCATCGCCCGTCTGCTGGAAGGGCAGACCCTGCCCGAGCCCATCACCCAGTTGCTCAAGACCACCTGGAAGGACCTGCTGGTTCTCATCTATCTCAAGGACGGCCAGCACGGCAAGCTCTGGCAGAAGGCCCTGAACGTGGCCTCGCTGCTGATCTGGAGCCTGCTGCCCAAGTCGAGCCAGGCGGAACGCGAGCAGTTGACCGGCATGCTGCCCTCCCTGCTCAAGGCCCTGCAGGAGGGCATGAACCGCATGTCCTGCAGCGAGACCGAGCGCCAGGGGATCATCGCCCTGCTGGCCCGGGAACATGCCCGGATCGTGCGCGATCCCGAGCTCGACCTGGACGTGCAGTCCGTGCCCGCTGTGGAACATGCAGAGCACGATGCCCGGCCCGTCGAGCAAGCCGCGGCCGAGACTGTGCGGCCCGTGGATGCCGCTGTGGCAGCGCCGTCTGTCCAGGAGACGAGCACCGACGCCGAGACCGATGGGGCGAGCGACGGCCGCTCCTTCATGGCGCGCAAGGTGGCCGAGATCAACCGGCTCATCTCCGACGGCCGATTCAAGGTCTACGAGGAAGTGGTGATTGGCGAGGCCGGTGCGAGCGAACCTGTGGATGAGGACCAGTACGTCCAGCAGGCCCGCGAAATGGAGGAGGGCACCTGGCTGGAATTGACCGATGCCGACGGCCAGCCCCTGCGTGCCAAGCTGTCCTGGAAGAGTCTGATCAGCGGCAAGTACTTCTTCGTCAACCGACAGGGCCTGAAGGTCAAGGAAATGACCGTCTACGGGCTGGGCGCGGAGTTCCGCGCCGGCCGGGCCCGTGTCATTGAGGATGTGCCGGTGTTCGATCGGGCCATCAGCACCCTGATGGCCAGTCTGAGCAAGAGCGGCGCCCCGGCCCTGTGATGCAAGCGGCGCGGCGCGGGGCTGATCAGGCCCCGCGCCGCGCCGTTTTCGCGTTCCCTCCGCCCCGGGCGCGAGTTGCGCCGTTGCAGGGCAGGCCGTACCATTGCTCCCTTTTCGGTTCCCGCTCCCGGCGCGGTCTCCCGTGCGCCGCGCCCCCTGCCGTTTCGGCACCCGTCGGGGCGGATCCCCATCGTTCATAAAGGGCTGGAAATGCGTAGCCATTACTGCGGTTCTGTCAACGAGTCACACTTGGACCAGGAAGTCACCCTGTGCGGATGGGTCAACCGGCGCCGGGACCACGGCGGCGTGATCTTCATTGATCTGCGTGACCGGGAAGGCCTGGTTCAGGTGGTGTTCGACCCGGACCTGCCCGAGGTCTTCGCCACCGCCGAGCGGGTGCGCAGCGAATACGTGCTCAAGGTGAAAGGCCGTGTGCGCCGCCGCCCCGCCGGCACCGAGAACCCGGACCTGCCCACCGGCGCCATCGAGGTGCTGGGCCGCGAGTTGACGGTGCTCAACAGCGCCGAGACGCCCCCCTTCCAGCTGGACGAGGACGAGGTCAACGAGGAGACCCGCCTGCGTTACCGGTACGTGGACCTGCGCCGGCCAGCGATGCAGAAGCGCCTGCAGATGCGTGCCCGGGTGTCCCGCACCCTGCGCCGCTTCCTGGAGGACAACGGCTTCCTGGACATCGAGACCCCGATGCTCACCAAGGCCACCCCCGAGGGTGCCCGGGACTACATCGTGCCCAGCCGCACCCATCCCGGCAGCTTCTTCGCGCTGCCCCAGTCGCCGCAGCTGTTCAAGCAGCTGCTGATGATGGGCGGCATGGACCGCTACTACCAGATCGTGCGCTGCTTCCGGGACGAGGACCTGCGCGCCGACCGCCAGCCCGAGTTCACCCAGCTGGACATCGAGACCTCCTTCATGGACGAGGAGGGCATCATGGGCCTCATGGAGGAGATGGTGCGCGAGCTGTTCGCCCAGGTGCTGGAAGTGCCCCTGCATACCCCGTTCCAGCGCATGAGCTACGCCGAGGCCATGGCCCGTTACGGCTCCGACAAGCCGGACCTGCGCATCCCGCTGGAGCTGACCGAGCTCACCGACATCATGGGCGAGGTGGACTTCAAGGTCTTCTCCGGCCCCGCCAGGGACCCCGCCGGCCGAGTGGCCGCCCTGCGCGTGCCCAAGGGCGGCGAGCTGTCCCGCAAGGACATCGACGACTACACCCATTTCGTCGGCCGCTACGGTGCCAAGGGCCTGGCCTACATCAAGGTCAACGACCTCAATGCCGGGCGCGAGGGCCTGCAGTCCCCCATCCTCAAGTTCATGCCCGACACGGTGGTGGTGGAGATCCTGGGCCGCACCGGCGCCGAGGACGGCGACCTGATCTTCTTCGGCGCCGACAAGGCGCGTATCGTGAACGAGGCCCTGGGCGCCCTGCGCGTGAAGCTGGGCCACGATCTGGGCCTGGTGGAGCGTGGCTGGCGGCCGCTGTGGGTGGTGGACTTCCCCATGTTCGAGCATGACGAGAAGGAAGGCCGCTGGGTGGCCCTGCACCACCCCTTCACCGCTCCCCGCGTCGAGCGTCCCGAGGAACTCACCGGCAACCCCGGCGAGATGATCTCCCGGGCCTACGACATGGTGCTCAATGGCACCGAGGTGGGCGGCGGTTCCGTGCGTATCCACACCACCGCCATGCAGCAGGCCGTGTTCAACCTGCTGGGCATCGGCGAGGCCGAGGCCCGGGATAAGTTCGGCTTCCTGCTGGACGCCCTGAAATACGGCTGCCCGCCCCACGGCGGCATCGCCTTCGGCCTGGACCGTCTGGTCATGCTCATGACCGGCAGCCAGTCCATCCGCGACGTGATGGCCTTCCCCAAGACCCAGACCGCCCACTGCCCGCTCACGGACGCGCCCGCCGAGGTGTCCGACGCGCAGCTGAAGGAACTGAGCATCCGGGTCAAGAAGCAGACCGCAAGCGGTTAGTGACAAGATACAAGAGGCAAGGGGCAAGAGACAGGTGAAAAGCGGTTTTTCTTGTCTCTTGCCTCTTGTATCTTGTCTCTCGTGTTTCCTAAACGCCCCGAATCGGTCCTGATCGTCGTCTACACCCAGGGCGGCGATGTGCTGCTCCTGCGCCGCCGCGAGCCCCCGGATTTCTGGCAGTCGGTGACCGGCAGCCTCGAGTGGGGCGAAGCGCCGCTGCAGGCCGCCCGCCGGGAACTCTTCGAGGAGACCGGGCTCGGCGCCGACGGGCTCGTGGATTGTCACCTCCAGTACCGCTTCCCCATCCACACGGCCTGGCGGCATCGCTACGGCCCCGATGCCCATGAAAACCTGGAGCATGTCTTCCTGCTGCGCCTGCCGGAACCGGTGCCCGTGCGCATCGAGCCCCGGGAGCATACGGAATACCGCTGGCTGCCCGCGGCCCAGGCCGCCGAGTGGTGCTTTTCCTGGAGCAACGCCCGGGTGATCCGCGAGCAGGTCCTGGGGGAAGGCGGACGCGATGCGTGAGGCGGTGGTCTTCATCCACGGGGCGTGGATGACGGGGCTCGAGATGACCCCGCTGCGCCGCCGCCTCGCCCGTGGGGGTTTCTCCTGCCGCCAGTTCAGCTATCCGAGCCTGCTGGCCGCGCCCGAGGACAACGCGGCCCGCCTCAACCGCTTTCTCAGCGGGGTGGAGGCGGACGTGGTGCACCTGGTGGCCCACAGCCTGGGTGGGCTGGTGCTGCTGCATCTGTTCGACCGCTATCCTGTGCAGCGCCCCGGCCGCGTGCTCATGCTGGGCACCCCGATCAACGGCAGTCGCACCGCCGCCTGCTTCGCCCGCACGCCCCTCACCCGCTGGCTCCTGGGGCGCAGCATTCGCCGGGGTCTGCTGGGCGGCGCGCCGCGCTGGAAGGGTGGACGGGAACTGGGCATGGTGGCGGGCCACCGGGGCTTTGGCATCGGCACCCTGTTCTGCCGTGCCCTGGAGCAGCCCAACGACGGCACCGTGGCCCTGGCCGAGACGCGTGCGCCGGAGATCAACGCCCACCTGAGCGTGCCCTACGGGCATTTCGCCATGCTCTGGTCGGCGCCGGTGGCGGACGCGGTGGCGGCCTTCCTCAGGACCGGCGATTTCGCCGCATCCTGAGCCTGGGTTAAACTAGCGTGATGATTTCAGGGCCCCCGTGATGCGCTGTGCGCACGGAGGGTTCGGCCCGGGGTCGGGCCTCCTACGCGATCAGGGATCAAGGTAGGAGCGGCGACCTCGCCGCGAATCTCCCCCAATCCAACCGAACCACTCTGCGAGACAGACCTCCATGGCCGGACACAGTAAATGGGCGAACATCCAGCACCGCAAGAACGCCCAGGATGCCAAGCGCGGCAAGCTCTTCACCAAGCTCATCAAGGAGATCACCGTAGCGGCCCGCATGGGCGGCTCGGACCTGAACTCCAACCCCCGCCTGCGCCTGGCGGTGGACAAGGCCCTGGACGCCAACATGACCAAGGACACGGTGGAGCGCGCCATCAAGCGCGGCGCCGGTGAGCTGGAAGGGGTCAACTACGAGGAGATCCGCTACGAGGGCTACGGCCCCGGCGGCGTGGCCATCATGGTCGACACCATGACCGACAACCGCAACCGCACCGTGGCCGAGGTGCGCCACGCCTTCACCAAGTGCGGCGGCAACCTGGGCACCGACGGCTCCGTGGCCTACCTGTTCGAGAAGCAGGGCGTGCTGAGCTATCCCGCGGGCAGCGACGAGGACCGGATCATGGAGGTGGCCCTGGAGGCCGGCGCTGAGGATGTGGCGGTGGGTGACGACGGCTCCATCGAGGTGATCACCAACCCCGACGACTACGAGGCAGTGCGCGCCGCCATGACCGAGGCCGGTCTCAAGCCCGAGCACAACGAGGTCACCATGCGCGCCGGCACCGCCGCCCCCGTGGACGTGGAAAGCGCACCCTCCCTGCTCAAGCTCCTGGACATGCTGGACGACCTGGACGACGTGCAGAATGTATATACGAACGCTGATTTCCCGGACGAAGTGATGCAGGCACTTGAGGCCTGAGGGTTTATACAAACTATGGTTGAACAGTGGCAAGTCTCAAGTGGCAAGTGGCAAGGGAAAACCAGGGGTTCCTTGCCACTTGCCACTTGCCACTTGCCACTGCGCATACAATGCGCATCCTAGGCATCGACCCAGGCTCCCTGGTCACCGGCTTCGGCATCGTCGACAGTGACGGGCGCAGGAGCGTCCACGTGCACAGCGGCTGCATCCGGGTGAAGGGGGAGGACCTGGTGGTGCGCCTGGGCCGCATCTTCGACGAGGTCAGCCTGCTGGTGGAGACCCACCGTCCCGAGGTCCTGGCCATCGAACAGGTGTTCGTCTCCCGCAATCCGTCCTCCGCCCTGAAACTGGGGCAGGCCCGGGGCGCGGCCATCTGCGCCGGGGTGCGCGCCGGCCTGCCGGTCTCCGAATACAGCCCCACGTCCATCAAGCAGGCGGTGGTGGGCACCGGCGCCGCCAGCAAGGAACAGGTCCAGCACATGATCACCATGATCCTCTCCCTCAAGGACGCACCGGCCGCCGACCAGGCCGATGCCCTGGCCGTGGCCCTGTGCCACGCCCATACCCAGGCCACCGTGAGCCAGATCCCCGAGGCCCTGCAGGGCCTCGCCTTCCGCTCCCGGGGCAGCCGGCGGAGGACCCGGCGATGATCGGGCGCCTGCGTGGCGAGTTGGTGAGCAAGCAGCCCCCCTTCCTGCTCCTGGACGTGCAGGGGGTGGGCTACGAGATCGAGGCGCCGCTTTCCACCTTCTACGACCTGCCCGAGCCGGGCGGGCAGGTCACCCTGCACACCCACCTGCACGTGCGCGAGGACGCCCACGTGCTCTACGGCTTCGCCAGTGAGTCGGAGCGCGCCCTGTTCCGCAGCCTGATCAAGGTCACCGGCGTGGGCGCCAAGATGGCACTGGCCATCCTCTCGGGCATGACCGCCAGCGAGTTCTCCCGCTGTGTCATGGATGGAGACGTGGCCTCCCTGGTGCGCCTGCCGGGCATCGGCCGCAAGACCGCCGAGCGGCTGGTGGTGGAGATGCGTGACCGCCTGGGCAGTCTGCCCGCCGCGGTCACGCTGACCGGCGGCAAGCCGGCCGCCGCGGCCGCCAGGGCCCCGGACCCGGTCAGTGACGCCGTCTCCGCCCTGGTATCCCTGGGCTACAAGCCCCAGGAGGCCAGTCGCCTGATCAGCGCCGTGGAGGGGGAGGCGGAGCGTTCCGAGGACCTGATCCGGCTGGCCTTGAAGGCAACGCTCAAATAGAGCGCAGATACAAGAGGCAAGATTCAAGAGACAAGAAAAGACCAGGGGTGAGAAAATATTTCTATCTGACAGGCTGTTGTCGTTCTTTTTTCATGTTTTTTCTTGTATCTTGCCTCTTGTATCTTGCCTCTGTACCCCGTTGACCCCCTTATGCCCGAACGCTTGATTACCCCCAAAGGCTCCAGGGATGACGAAGCCGCTGATTTTTCCATCCGCCCCCAGCGGCTGGCGGACTACGTGGGTCAGCCAGCGGTGCGCGAGCAGATGGAGATCTTCATCGGCGCGGCCCGCGCCCGGGGTGAGGCCCTGGACCACGTGCTCATCTTCGGGCCGCCGGGTCTGGGCAAGACCACCCTCTCCCATATCATCGCCCACGAGTTGGGTGTGAACCTGCGCCACAGCTCCGGCCCGGTGCTGGAACGGCCCGGCGACCTGGCGGCGCTGCTCACCAACCTGGAACCCCGGGATGTGCTGTTCGTGGACGAGATCCACCGTCTCTCGCCGGTGGTGGAGGAGGTGCTCTATCCGGCCATGGAGGACTTCCAGCTGGACATCGTCATCGGCGAAGGTCCGGCGGCGCGCTCCATCAAGCTGGACCTGCCGCCCTTCACCCTGGTGGGCGCCACCACCCGCGCGGGGCTGCTGACCTCGCCGCTGCGCGACCGCTTCGGCATCGTGCAGCGCCTGGAGTTCTACAACGTCCAGGACCTGACCCGCATCGTGCAGCGTGCCGCCGGTATCCTGGGAGTAAGCATCGAGCCTGCCGGGGCCGCCGAGATCGCGCGCCGTTCCCGGGGCACGCCGCGCATCGCCAACCGCCTGCTGCGCCGGGTGCGCGACTACGCCCAGATCAAGGCCGACGGCGTGATCACCGACCAGGTGGCGGACCGCGCCCTGGACCTGCTGGACGTGGACGTGCAGGGCTTCGACGCCCAGGACCGGCGCCTGCTGCTGGCGGTGATCGAGAAGTTCGACGGCGGCCCGGTGGGTGTGGACAGCCTGGCGGCAGCCATCGGCGAGGAACGCGGCACCATCGAGGACGTGGTGGAGCCCTATCTCATCCAGCAGGGTTTCCTCATGCGCACGCCCCGCGGGCGCATGGCCACCAGCAACGCCTACCGCTATTTCGGACTGCCCGCGCCCAGGATGACCGGTGTGCCCGGGGACCTGTTCGGCGCGCAGGAGGAGGGCGGCGGTGAAGGCAAACTGTGAACCACGCCTGTGACTTCCGGTGACGCATCCCCCAACATGAGCCGCGCGCCCGGCAGCTTCGTCTGGCCCGTGCGTGTCTACTACGAGGACACCGATGCCGGCGGCGTGGTGTTCTATGCCAATTACCTGCGCTTCATGGAGCGTGCCCGAACCGAATGGCTGCGCAGCCTCGGTTTCGATCAGGCGCGGCTCATGGAACAGCAGGGTGTGCTGTTCGCCGTGCGCTCGGTGCAGGTGGACTACCTGCGCCCCGCCCGGCTGGACGATCGGCTCGAAGTCACCGCGACCATCAGTCAGCGGGGACGCGCGAGCCTGGTATTCGCACAGACGGTGGAGCGACTGCGGGAATCGGACGCGCCGGAACTGTTATGCCGCGGCGAGGTCAAGATTGCCTGTCTGGATGCAGGCGGTTTCAGACCCGTGAGCGTTCCTGAAAACATTCTCAAAGCCCTGTCGGACCCGGAGGTCGAGACACGTGAGCGTTGATCTTTCCCTGTACCGCCTGATCCTGGAAGCCAGCTTCATCGTGCAGCTGGTGATGCTCATCCTGGTGGTCATGTCTGTCCTGTCCTGGACGGTGATGATCATCAAGTGGCGCGTGCTGCGCGACACCCGTGCCGCCACCGACGAGTTCGAGGAACGCTTCTGGTCCGGCGTGGACCTGGCCCATCTCTACGAGGGCATCCGGCGCAAGAGCGAGGTCACCGGGCTTGAGCACGTGTTCATGGCCGGCTTCAAGGAATTCCTGCGCGGCCGCAAGCACCGCAGTGACCGGGGCGCGACCCTGGGTGAATCCGCGCAGCGTTCCATGCGCGTGGCGGTATCACGGGAAGTGGACGGCCTGGAGAGTTATCTCTCCTTCCTCGCCACGGTCGGTTCCACCAGCCCCTACATCGGCCTGTTCGGTACCGTGTGGGGCATCATGCACGCCTTCATCGGCCTGTCCGGCGCGCAGCAGGCAACGCTCGCCATGGTGGCGCCCGGCATCGCCGAGGCGCTCATCGCCACCGCGCTCGGCCTGTTCGCCGCCATCCCGGCGGTGATCGCCTACAACCGTTTCTCCGACGACGTGGACCGCATCGTCACCCGCTACGACAACTTCACCGAGGAGTTCACCTCCCTGTTGCAGCGCCAGGCGCCGGCCACGGAGGAATCCGCCTGATGCGGACCCGCGTGTCACAGGGTCAGGGGGTGTGCCCATGGCGGTAGCCAAGGATCGCGGCGGCCGTCGCCGCCCCATGTCCCAGATCAACGTGGTGCCGTTCATCGACGTGATGCTGGTGCTGCTGATCATCTTCATGGTCACCGCGCCGCTGCTGCAGCAGGGCGTGGAGGTGGACCTGCCCCAGGCCCAGGCCGAGACCATGGAACCGGATCCGGAACGCGGCGAACCGGTGGTGGTCACCGTCTCCCGGGACGGGCAGATGAGCCTCAACCAGGGTCCCCAGGTGAACGTGCCCCTGGAGCCCCGGGATCTGGGCGAGATCGTCGCCGGCCTGCTGGCCCAGCGTCCCAACACCCAGGTGTACGTGCGTGGCGACCGCAACGTGGACTATGGCCGGGTGGTGGATGCCATGGTCACGGTGCAGGCCGCCGGCGTCTCCCGGGTGGGACTGATCACCGATCCGGCCGAGTCGGAGCGGTGAGGCCCAGTGGTTAGGTTCCATGTGGCAGACGCTTAGGGAGCATCCGCGCATCCTGGGAACCGTGGCCGGCATCCACCTGCTGTTGCTGGCGGTGATGCTGCTCGGTTTCGAGTTCACGCCCCGCAGCAAGGCCTCGGTGATGGAGATCTCCGTGGCGGATGCCGAGCCGGTACAGGTAATCGAGGCGGTGGCCGTGGATGCGCGCAGCTTCGATCGCATCGAGGAGCAGAAGCGCGAGGCCGAACGTCAGCGTGTCGAGGCGGAACGCCAGCGGCGCCTGGATGAGGAACGCCGCCGCGCCGAGGCGGAGCGCCAGCGCCAGGAGGAGGCCCGCAGACAGGAGCAGGCCCGCCAGGAAGCGGAGCGTCGCCGCCAGGCGGAGGCCGAGGCCGAACGTCGCCGCCAGGAAGAGGCACGGCGCCAGGCCGAGGCCGAGCGTCAGCGTCAGGAGGAGCAGCGACGTCAGGAAGAGGCGCGTCGCCAGGCCGAAGCGGAGCGCCAGCGTCAGGCGGAGGCGGAACGCCAGCGGCGACTGGAAGAGGAACGCCGCGCCGAGGAGGCACGCCGTCAGGCGGCCCTGGCGGCTGAGGAGCGCCGTCTGCAGGAGGCCGCCGCGCAGCGTGCCCGGGAGGAGGAGGCGCGCCGCCAGGCGGCCCGGCAGGCGCAGCTGGACAGCCAGCGCCAGCAGTACATGGCGGCCATCCGCAGCGCCGTGGAAAGGGCCTGGCTGCGGCCGGCGGACCACCAGTCTGGGCAGCGTGCGGTGGTGTTCGTGCGCCAGGCGCCGGGCGGTTTCATCCAGGAGGTGCGCATCGAGAGCTGCACCGGCAACCCGGCCTTCTGCCGTTCCGTGGAGGCGGCGGTGCGCCGGGCGGAACCCCTGCCCAGTCCGCCCGACCCGGAACTGTTCGCCCGGGAGATCCGTTTCACCTTCGAACCCAGTTAACCGGACGGAATCCAGACCATGATCCCGATGCCCAAGATGATCCGAAGCCTGCTTCTCCTGTTCTGCCTGCTGCCCCTCGGCGCCCAGGCAGCGCTGGAGATTCGAATCACCCAGGGTGTGGAAGGTGCCATGCCCATCGCCATCGTGCCCTTCGGCTGGGAGGGCCCGGGCGCCCGCCCGCCGGAGGACATCGGCGCCATCATCCAGGCCAACCTGCACCGCAGCGGCCAGTTCTCGCCCATGGAGCAGGGTCGCATGCCCCAGCGGCCCACCCGGGGCCAGGACGTGAACTTCCAGGTCTGGCGCGGGGCCGGGGTGGATTACGTGGTGATCGGCCGCCTGGTGCCCGCCGGGGCGGATCGTTTCAACGTGCAGTTCCAGCTGTTCGACACGGTGCGCGGCCGGCAGGTGACCGGCTACAGCATACCGGCATCGTCCAGCCAGCTGCGCCGCGCCGCCCACATGGCCAGCGACATCATTTACCAGCAGATCACCGGGGTGCGCGGTGCCTTCAACACCCGGGTGGCCTATGTGAGCGTCACCCGCGAGGGCGGTGAGCAGCGCTTCGCCCTGCAGGTGGCCGATGCCGACGGCCACAACCCGCGCACCATCTTCCGCTCCCGCCAGCCCATCCTGTCGCCGGTTTGGTCGCCGGACGGCCGGCGCCTGGCCTACGTGTCCTTCGAGAACCGCAACTCGGAGATCTACGTCCAGGACATCGACGGCGCCCAGCGCGAACGCATCGCCAGTTTCCAGGGCATCAACAGCGCCCCGGCCTGGTCGCCGGACGGCCGGCGCATGGCCCTGACCCTGTCCCGGGACGGCCAGCCCGATATCTACGTCATGAACCTTGCCGACCGCAGTCTTCTGCGCGTGACCAACAGCCGCTCCATCGACACCGAGCCGGAGTGGACGCCCGACGGCCGCAACCTGCTGTTCACCTCGGACCGGGCCGGGAATCCGCAGATCTACGAACAGAGTCTCAGCGGCGGTCAGCCCCGGCGGTTAACGTTTGACGGCCGTTACAACGGCAACCCGACCCTCTCCCCGGACGGCCGCCTAGTGGCCATGGTCAACGGTGATGGCGGGCGTTTCCGCATCGCGGTGCTGGATCGCCAGACCCGCCAGTTCCGCCTGCTCACCGACGGCCGCCTGGACGAGGCACCGAGCTTCGCACCCAACGGCAGCATGATCATCTACGCCACCGCAGGCCGGGGCGGCCAGGGCGAACTGGCCGCGGTCAGCGCCGATGGCCGCGTGCGCCAGAGCCTGGTTCTGCAGGAGGGCGAGGTGCGCGAGCCGGCCTGGTCACCGTTTCTCGATTGACGTGCATACGAACTGATAGTCCACAAACCCTCATTCACAACCGAACCGATTCTTTGAAGGAGTCTTGCCATGATTGCCATGCTTCGCCTTGCCGTGATCCTGATGCTGGCCCTGGTCCTGGGCGCCTGCGCCCGCGCCACCAAACCCGGCGAGGAGCCGGCCCCGGGCACCGATCCTTCCATGCGCCCGGTGCCTGATTCGGGCATCGAGGCCCTGCCCCTGGACCGCGACGGAATGCTCGGCATGGATGCCCTGAGCGATCCCGCCAGTCCGCTGGCCAACCGCATCATCTACTTCGAATTCGACCGCAGTGACATCAAGCCGGAGTTCGAGGAAGTGATCATCGCCCACGGCCGCTTCCTGGCCCAGAATCCCAACATGCAGGTGCGTGCCGAGGGTCATACCGACGAACGCGGTACCCGCGAATACAACCTGGGCCTGGGCGAGCGCCGTGCCCAGGCGGTACAGCGCATGCTCATGCTGCAGGGTGCCCGCGCCGACCAGATCCAGGTGGTGAGCTACGGCGAGGAGATGCCCGTGGCCTTTGGCCGGGACGAGGAATCCTGGGCCCAGAACCGCCGCGTGGAACTGGTCTATGACCGGGCGGGCATGTGAGCCGGGCGCGCATCGCCGCGGGCCTGTGCCTGGGCGCCAGCCTGCTGGTGCCCGGGCTTGCGCCCGCACAGCAGCAGGGGGCCATGCCTGACCCGCGCGTGCTCGATGCCCGTATCGAGCGCCTGGAACGCCTCATGGACAACCAGACGCTCATGGACATGATGCGTCGACTCGAGGCCCTGGAGCAGGACGTGCGTGCCCTGCGCGGCGACACCGAGGCCAATGCCCACGAGATCGACACGCTGCGCGCCCGCCAGCGTGAGCTTTACCTGGACGTGGACCGCAGGCTCCAGACACTCGAGGAGGGCGGCGTACCGGCCGCCTCCGCTGCGCCCTCGGCCGCAGTGCCGGGTCCCGAGACGCCCGCACAGCCGGTGGCACCGGCTGCGGCGAGCAGCGGCAATTCGGCCGAGGAACAGCAGTCCTATCGTGCGGCCTTCGATCTGCTCCGGGAGGGTCGCTACGAGCAGTCGGTGAGCGCGTTCCGTCGCTTCCTCGAGGCCTATCCCGAGAGCGGTCTTGCCTCCAATGCCCAGTACTGGCTGGGCGAGGCCAAGTACGTGAGCCGGGATTTCCCCTCGGCACTCACCGAGTTCGAGAAGGTGCTCAGGCAGTATCCCGACAGCAACAAGGTGGCCGACGCCCAGCTCAAGCTGGGCTTCACCCACTACGAGCTGGGCCAGTGGGACAAGGCCCGGGAGACCCTGGAGCAGGTGCGACGCGACCATGCCGGCAGTGCCGTGGCGCGGTTGGCGGAACAGCGCCTGCAGCGCATGCGTGACGAAGGAAGGTGAATCAACCCGTAGGTCGGGCTTCAGCCCGACAGCGGAGTCCAAGCACGCATCGCTGTCGGGCTGAAGCCCGACCTACGGTAGAATAGTGATCTACTCATCGTCCCTGCATGCCTCATGTCCATCCACGCCCCCAGCCCCGCGCCCGTCACGCCCCAGGCAGAGCGCCTGCGCATCACCGAGATCTTCCTCTCCCTGCAGGGGGAGTCCCGCAGCGTGGGCTGGCCCACGGTGTTCGTGCGCCTGACCGGCTGCCCGCTGCGCTGCGGCTACTGCGACACCGAATACGCCTTCACCGGCGGTGAGTGGATGAGTCTGGAGGCGGTGCTGGCGCAGGTGGCGTCCCACGGTGTGCATCACGTGACCGTCACCGGCGGTGAGCCCCTGGCCCAGCGCGCCTGCCTGGAACTGCTGACCCGGCTGTGCGATGCCGGCTACGAGGTCTCCCTGGAGACCAGCGGTGCCCTGGATGTGGCCGCCGTGGACCCCCGGGTGGTGAAGGTCATGGACCTCAAGACCCCGGCGTCCGGTGAGGCGGGGCGCAACCGCTACGAGAACCTGGGTTATCTTTCCCTCAAGGATCAGGTCAAATTCGTGATCTGCGACCGGGCCGACTACGAGTGGGCCAGGCAGACTGTGGCGACCCATGACCTGACTGCTCGCTGCGAGGTGCTGTTCTCCCCCAGCTACGGCCAGCTGGCGCCGAGAGACCTGGCCGACTGGATCGTCGCCGATCGGCTGCCGGTGCGTTTCCAGCTGCAGTTGCACAAGATCCTGTGGGGGGAAGAGCAGGGAAGGTAGGAAGTGTGAATTGGGAAGTGCGAAGTAAAGGACTTTCAATTCGCACTTCCCAATTCACACTTCGTACTTCCTACCCCGTTTCCCAATTTAGCCATCGCACTTCAACGCCATGTCTTCAGCCCAAAGAAACGCTGTCGTCCTCCTTTCCGGCGGCATGGATTCCGCCACGGTGCTCGCCATCGCCCGGGAGCAGGGCTATGTCTGTCATGCCTTGAGTTTTCGCTACGGGCAGCGTCACCGGGCGGAACTGGACGCCGCGGCCCGGGTGGCCAAATCCCAGGGTGCAGTGCGCCACCAGGTGGTGGACCTGGATCTCTCCCTGTTCGGCGGTTCTGCACTCACTGACAGCCGCATCGACCTGCCCGAGACACCCAGTGAGGGCATCCCCGTCACCTACGTGCCTGCCCGCAACACGGTGTTCCTGTCCGTGGCGCTCGCCTGGGCGGAGGTGCTGCCGGCCCGGGACATCTTCATCGGTGTGAATGCGGTGGACTATTCCGGCTACCCGGACTGCCGGCCGGCCTTCATCGAGGCCTTCGAACGCCTGGCCAACCTGGCCACCCGGGCCGGGGTGGAAGGACGGCAGCTCAGTATCCACGCGCCGCTGCAGTACCTGAGCAAGGCCGACATCATCCGGCGCGGCACCGAGCTGGGGGTGGATTTCGCCGAAACGGTGACCTGCTACGGCGCAGATGCCAAGGGTCTGGCCTGCGGGGTCTGTGATGCCTGCCGGTTGCGGGCCCAGGGATTCGCTGACGCGGGCCTGCCCGATGTGACGCGCTATCGGCGCAAGGTGTAAAGGCATAGAGGACAGGTAAGGCGTGTCTGTCTATCAGACAGTAGCAAGTATTCACTTGCCACGACTCATGACACCTGACCAGACTCCGGTTATACTTTCGCGCCGGTATGCTCTGGAATCCCTTCCGATCCACAATAAATACAAGGTTTTGCGATTCCGGGTGTGATGGATATCGGGGCCACAATGCCCCAGATCATGCGCGAGTCGCTGGAGGATAATCATGGTTTTCGAAAGCTTCTCGACCGCAGCCGCGGTCGTGCTGGGTGTCACCTTCGTCCTGGCGTTCATCATGGGCGCCGTGGCCAACAAGACCAACTTCTGCACCATGGGCGCGGTCTCCGACTGGGTCAACATGGGCGACCTGGGCCGCATGCGTTCCTGGGTCCTGGCCATCGCCGTGGCCATGCTGGGCGTGGTGGTGTTCGAGTCCATGGGCCTGGTCAACGCCGACGGCGCCTTCCCTCCCTACCGTGCCGGCCAGTTTGCCTGGGTTGAGCACCTGCTGGGCGGCCTGCTGTTCGGCATCGGCATGACCTACGCCAGTGGCTGCGGCAACAAGACCCTGGTGCGTGTGGGTGGCGGCAACATCAAGTCGCTCATGGTGCTGCTGATCATCGCCGTGATCGCCTACTTCATGATTAACCCCCTGCCGGGTTCTTCCAACACCCTGTACTCCCTGCTGTTCTACGGCTGGACCAACCCGCTCGCCGTCAATCTGGGCAGCGGTCAGGATCTGGGTTCCCTGGTGGCCAGCGGCGAAGGTGCCGTCACCGCCCGCCTGATCATCGGTGGCATCCTCGGCCTGGTCCTGCTGTTCTGGGTATTCAAGTCCGCGGATTTCCGCAGCACCCGCGATAACATCATCGGCGGCCTGGTGATCGGTGCCGTGGTGGTGAGTGCCTGGTACATCACCAGCAACGTGCAGGTGGGCGATGACATGGACGCGTACGAACTACGCGCCTACGTGCAGGAGTGGGACTTCCTGGCCGATGACCCCGAGGGTCGTCCCGCCGAGGCCATGCCCTGGTCCAGCCAGTCCTTCACTTTCATCAACCCTATGGGCCAGTCCCTGCGCTACGTGGCCTCCGGCTTCGATAACGCGGTGCTCTACTTCGGCGTGATCGCCCTGTTTGGGGTGATCGTGGGCTCCCTGTTCTGGGCCCTGGTGAGCAAGAGCTTCCGCATCGAGTGGTTCGCCTCCTTCCGGGACTTCGTGAACCACTTCATCGGCGCCATCCTGATGGGCTTCGGCGGCGTGCTGGCCATGGGCTGCACCATCGGCCAGGGCATCACCGGCATCTCCACCCTCGCCCTGGGCGGCTTCCTGACCTTTGCCTCCATCGTCCTGGGTTCCGCGCTCACCATGAAGGTGCAGTACTACAAGATGGTCTATGAAGACGAGGCCACCTTCTTCAAGGCCCTGATCACCGGCCTGGTGGACCTCAAGCTGCTGCCCTCGAGCATGCGCAAGCTGGAAGCCATCTGATCCCGTGGGGACCGCCTCCGAGCGGTCCCTGTCGGTCTCCTGCACAAGCCCGCGTTCGCGCGGGCTTGTCATTTGGGACGAGCATAGTAAGATAACCGCCTTTCGGAGACGGCCCCGTCCGTTTCCAGCCTTCAAGTGATACGGGTCGTTAGCTCAGTTGGTAGAGCAGGAGACTTTTAATCTCTTGGTCGTAGGTTCGAATCCTACACGACCCACCATCTTTTTCCGGTTGCTCCTGGTTTTGGGACATTTCCGGGACACTCTGTTGTAACTGCCCTCCACGCCATCGACCGCTTGAGCCGCTTCCGGCCGTTGACTGAGTGCAATGGGGAGTGGACTGATTCACAGCCAGTCAAGAGCAGATGTTCTCGCAGAGACGCGGAGGCGCGGAGAAAAGCTTTCTGATGTAGTCTCCGCGTCTCTGCGTCTCTGCGTCTCTGCGTCTCTGCGTCTCTGCGAGAGAGTCCTGATTTTGGTTGTCAGTTCTAGCGCGTCTGGACATGCATCCACAAAAAAGCCCCGCCGGCGAACCGGCGGGGCTTTTTTGATCCCCTTGCGGGGAAGGCCTGATTACTTTTCCAGACCCAGGTTGCCGTCCATGCCGCGGATCACGGGGGTGTTGAGCTCGCTCACGCGGATGCTCTTGTGATCACGCAGGTATTCGGCGGTCACGTCCCAGATCTTGCGGCCGGTGTCGCCCGGGGGTTCCTCGGAGACGCTGGCCCAGCCGGCCACCACGTAGGACTTGCTGGGGTCGATGGGCTTGCCGTTGAGCTCCATGTCGGTGATGCGCTCGCCGATGCGCTTGGTGGGGTCGATGGCGTACTTCAGGCCGCCCACGCGCACCATGTCGCCGCCCTGCTGCAGGAAGGGGTCTTCGTTGAACAGGTTGTCGGCCACGTCCTCGAGGATGGTCTTGAGCATCTCGCCGGACATGGCATTGCGGGTCACGGCGGGGTAGGTCAGGCCGGTCTGGTCCATGACGTGCTCGAAGGTGATCTTCTGGCCCGGCAGCACGGTGGTGCCCCAGCGGAAGCCCGGGGAGAAGGCGATCTCGGCGTCCACCTGCTCGATCAGCGCATCGCAGATCACCTGGTCGAAGGTGCCGTTGAAGTTGCCGCGGCGGTACAGCAGGTCTTCGGCTTCGGCCAGTTCCTCGGACAGCTTTTCCTGCATGTTGAAGGTCTCGCCGTCGTAGGTGACCGTCTGGTTGCGCATGTTGCTGATGTAGTCGGCCACTTCGCGGTCCGGCTCGATCAGGTTGGCGAACACGGGCAGCAGCTTGTACTTGTAGCCCTGGATCTTGCCGCCGCGCACGTCCAGATCCAGCACGCCCAGGAACTTGGTGTTGGAGCCGGCGTTGGTGACCAGGCAGGTGTGGCCATTGGGGCTCTTGACCTCCAGCGGCCTGGGCACGGCGTCGTGGGTGTGGCCGCCCATGATGGCGTCGATGCCGTCCACCAGGCTGGCCATCTTGATGTCCACGTCCATGCCGTTGTGGGACAGCACCACCACCACCTCGGCGCCCTCGGCGCGGGCCTCATTGACGACTTCCTGCATCTGGTTGTGGCGGATGCCGAAGGACCAGCCTTCCACCATGTGACGGGGGTTGGCGATGGGGGTGTAGGGGAAGGACTGACCGATCACGGCCACGTTCACGCCGTTCTGGTTCTTGATCACGTAGGGCTTGAAGATGCGCTCGCCCCAGTCGGCGTCGACCACGTTCTGGGCCACGAAGTCGATGTGGCCGGCGAAGTCGTTCTCCACGATCTCCTGCACGCGCTGGGCGCCGAAGGTGTACTCCCAGTGACCGGTCATGACATCCACGCCGATCATCTTCTGGATGTCTACCATGTCCTGGGCGTTGGTCCACAGGCCGGTGCCGGAGCCGCCGCCCCAGGTGTCGCCGCCGTCAAGCAGCAGGGCGCCTGGACGCTGGGCACGCACGTTCTTGAGCAGGGTGGCGAAATGGGCAAAGCCGCCCACCTTGCCGTATTTCTCGGCCAGTTCCACGAAGTCCAGGAAGGTGTAGGCGTGGGACCAGAGGCTGGGGTGGTCAATGTTGTAGTACTCGAGGAAGCGCGTGCCCACGATATGCGGAGGACGGCCGTTCATCTCGCCCACGCCCAGGTTGATGTTGGGTTCGCGGAAGTAGATGGGCAGCAGCTGACCGTGGCAGTCGGTGTAGTGCAGGATGCTGACATTGCCGAAGGGGGCCAGCTCGTAGGGGTTGCTCGGCCCCGTCGCCGTGCGCACGCCATTGGCGGCCTGCTCTGAGCCGTTGCCGCAGCCGGTGAGGCTGAAGCCGGCGGCACTGGCAGCGGCCAGCACCTGCAGGAATTCTCGGCGGGAAAGGTTCATGGATTGTCCTCCAGGCTTGCGTTTGATCGGGCGAATGAATTGTGTAGTGAAATCTGTTTTATCTGGCGGAGCGTGAGTATACCGGGGAATACGGCCTCTGCGCTCATCCACGTAAGGACGTTCGAAGCCCGCGGGCTATTCCATCGGGCGCGCCTGCGGCTTAAACAAAAAGCCGGGCCCCTTTCGGGACCCGGCTTTGGGGTTTGAGACTTAGCCCACCTGGACTTCGGTGGAATCGGCCTCGCCCTTGTTGTCGACCCAGGAGATCTTCAGGGTGTCGCCGGCGGCGGCGCCGGTGAACTGGAACGACAGGTAGGGGTTGCGGGAGATGGCCGGACCCCAGTAGGCGGTCAGCACGTTCTTGCCCTTGACCTCGGCGACCACTTCCTTGATGTAGTGGGCGGGGATAGGCTCACCGGCCTTGTTCTTGCGCTGGCCGGTCTCCATGGGGTGGCTCATCAGGGCACGCACGGTGGTGGTGTCGCCGGCGAGCTGAGCACGTACACGAATGCTGGACATGGTATGTCTCCTTCAAATAGTCGTTAGGCAATCAAGGTGTCGGTGGGGGGCTTAGCCGCCGCAGCCGCCGATGGTGACCTTGACTTCCTTGGAGGCGTTGTAGAGCCGGCCGTTGGCCTTGACCACAGCGATGATGTCGGAGGTCTCACCCATCTTGATACGGGTGGAGACGAAGGGCTTGGCGCCCTCGCCGAGCTTGTAGCTGGAGGTCAGGGGGGCGTTGGCGGTGGCGGCCAGGATGGCGATGTCGGTGACGCCGCTCATGCCGGTTTCCACGGTGATGGGCACCACGGCGCCGTTCTCGGCGATGTCGGGGGCCTGGATGCTGATGTCGCCGGCGGACATGGAGTCGGAGCCCATGGCGTTCTTGATGGCGTCAGAGACGGAACGGGGACCGAAGGCGGATTCGGGCCATGCGGCCAGGACGGTACGGGGGGCGAGCATGCCCGCGCCCACGGCGACGCCCACGGCGCTGGCGGCCAGGGTGCCCTTCAGAAATACACGACGCTTGCTGTTCATGTTTGGACTCCAGACTGAAATGGATTTTGAGTAATGACCTTCCGGATGGTCTGAAACCGGTGGGACGACCGGACTGCGAGGAGGTGCGGGCGATGGACTGCTGACGCTCGGCCTGTCTGCCTGGGGTTTCAACGCCTTGCTGAGCGGTGCCGCGCGGGCGGGTCGATGCAAGACGACGGTTAAGGGTACCCATTTCGCCGGGCATGGCAAGACCTGGCGAATATATTAGATATTGCTGAATTTCTTGTGTTTTATGGGGCGAGGGACGGGAGGGACTGTCAGCGGATCCAGGTGCGCACGATGTCGCGCTTGCTGCGGATCCGCTCTTCCACGAAGGGGGTCAGGTCCGGGGCCTGAAGGGCCAGCTCCAGCTGGTGCAGGGATTCACCGTACTGGCCCAGATAGAAGTAGTACTCGGCCATGGTCTCCTGGCTGACGGCCCGCTGCCCGGCCTGGTCTGCCGCTCGGGCCCTGAGGTGCAGCAGGCCGGGTTCCTCGCGGCCCTCGTTGAGCAGGCTGTCGATCACCGTCATGGCCATGAGGGGCTCGCCGGTCAGCAGCAGGGCATCGGCGTAGTGATGCACCACGGGCAGGTGGCGCGGATAGAGCTCGTTGAGCCGGGCGAGGATCCTCACGGCTTCTTCTGGGCGGTTGTCCCGCTGGGCGATCTCCGCCTGCAGCAGGTTGAGGGCCACCCGGGGGATCTGTTCGTCATTCAGGCCATCCAGGGCCCGGGCAGCGCCCTGGGTGTCGCCACGGGCGAGCAGGGCGGTGGCGTAGCCGTAGCGGCTCACCGGGTCGTCCTGGTCGCGCCCGCGGGTGTGTTCGGCGATCGTCTGGCCGGGATCCTGGCGGGCGTTGATCCGGGCCTGGATGACGCGGAATTCCAGAGAGTCTTCCCGGTAGCCGTCCCTGGGGTATTGCTCGGCGCGGGACTGGCTGTCACTCAGGCGGTTGGCGGTCACCGGGTGGGTACGCAGGAATTCGGGCACGCTGTCCGGGTTGGCGCGGCTCAGCATCATCATGCGTTCGAAGAAGCCGGGCATGGCGCGGGGGTCGTACTCCGCCGCGGCCAGGATGGCGATGCCGATGCGGTCGGCCTCCTGTTCGTTGGCCCGGGTGTGGTTGATGCGCGCCTGGGTGCCGGCGGCCAGGCCACCGATGATGGCCGCCTGTCCCACGTTGGGGTCGTAGGCGGAGGCGATGATGCCCGCCAGCACCGCCAGCCCCGTGGCCAGGTCGATGCGCGAGCTGCCCGCGTACATGCGCGCCAGGTGGCGCTGGGTTACGTGGGCGATTTCATGGGCGATGACCGCGGCCACCTCTGCCTCGTTGCGCGCGGCGCTGATCATGCCGGTATTCAGGCCGATGATGCCCCCGGGCATGGCGAAGGCGTTGATGCGTGGATCGTCCACCACCAGGAAGCTGAAATAGGGATGTGCGTCGGGGGTGCTGGAGACCAGTCTCTGGCCCAGGGACTGCACGTAGCTGTTGATCAGCGGGTCATGGTCCAGGGGCAGGGTGCGGCGCACCTCGCGCAACAGGGTGCGGCCCAGTTGCTGCTCCTGGCCGGGTGAAATCAGTGCGGAGGAGGGGTCGCCCATCTCCGGCAGGTTCAGTTCGGCCCGTGCGGGCCATGACAGCCAGACCAGCGCCAGGATCAGCAGCGTGAGGAGGGCGGGCGGGCGTCGGGTGATTAGCATCGAGACGGGAAGGCCGATCCCTGGCCAGCCGGTTCGTCCGGCAAGTGAATTACTTGCCCAGGCCCGGGGCGGAGGAGTAGGCCATCATGGTGTCACGGGTGGCCCAGACCTTCTGGTTGAGCACGGCCTCGGGCAGCATGAAGCGCTTCTTGTCCTGCACGGGGATGGTCTTGACGACCTTGGTGATGTTCTCGTAGGCGATCTTGAACAGCATACCGGTCTGGTTGCCGCTGGTACGCCGGGCGATCATGAAGTCGTCGTACAGGCGGTACACATAGATGTTGGCCGGACGCAGCTTGCCGCTCTCATCCTTCAGGGTGATCGCGTACTGGGTGTCGACGGAAAAATTACTCTTATCCAAGGCTTCACTCTCCATAAAGCAGTTGAAGTCGGTGCGCGAAAGCGCCGGAACCTTACCACGCCAGACACCGACAGATAAGACCGTGGCGCGGACAATCCGTTCCACGGTCGGGGTCCTGTAATACCTGATGCCTAGACTCGGAGGCCCAGGGCCAAGTAGAATATTTAAATATTATTATGGTGCTGCGCCCAACGCCAGATTTTATGGGCCAGATTTTATGGGCAAGCCCCCCGGCCGGACCGTGCCGGGACCCGTGATATCTGAGGAGGTCACATGTACGGCTTCAAGGAAATCGATACCGCCACGCTGCGCCAGTGGCAGGACACCGGCCACGGCTTCCGCTTGCTGGACGTGCGCACCCCGGCGGAGACTGCCCGGGGCGTGATCCCCGGCGCCGAGGCCTTGCCCCTGCATCTGCTGCCCCTGAGGGTACAGGAACTGGGTGGCGATACGCCTTTGGTCATCTATTGCCAGAGCGGCGCACGCTCGGCCCAGGCCTGCGCATTCCTGGCCCAGCACGGTCTGGACGAGGTCTACAATCTGCGTGGCGGCATCATGGGGTGGGCCGGGTCCGGACTGCCCGTGGCAAACCTGGATGAATCCCCTGCAATGGCCGCCGGAATAAGCTAAGCTGGTACGTCCATAAAAATTTTTGAGTGGTTTGGGGGCGTCATAGGCCTGTAGTTTGATGACCCCTGAATATAAGAATATAAGCTTTGCCTTGTGTGCCGAGTGAAGAAGTCCCAATAATTAACCTTAAAAACTAAGGAGATTGGAAACATGGCTAATTTCGATCAGGAACTCGATGCCTCCGGCCTGAACTGCCCCCTGCCGATCCTGCGCGCCAAGAAGGCCCTGGCCTCCCTGAGCAGCGGCCAGGTGCTGCACATCATCGCCACCGACCCGGGCGCTGTGAAGGACTTCGAGGCCTTCGCCAAGCAGACCGGCAACGAGCTGATGGAGCACCGTGAGGAAGGCGGCAA
This sequence comes from Thioalkalivibrio sulfidiphilus HL-EbGr7, assembly GCF_000021985.1. Classification (NCBI taxonomy): domain Bacteria; kingdom Pseudomonadati; phylum Pseudomonadota; class Gammaproteobacteria; order Chromatiales; family Ectothiorhodospiraceae; genus Thioalkalivibrio; species Thioalkalivibrio sulfidiphilus. The sequence goes on along the minus strand of NC_011901.1, from coordinate 2,346,484 downwards.
GTTCTACTTCCTGATGAAGAAGGGCTGATCCGCAAGGATTCTTCTTCAGGGTCGTCCGGTCTGGCCCTCGACCCGCAAGAGGGCCGACCGGATGGACCTTTCAGGCACCAGGCAAGTGTGCTTCTCCGGGTCCCCGGAGTGGCTTGAAGATACCCGATCGAACTTAATAACGACGGCGCGACTGTGGGCAATAGTCCGGGTCCGAATTCCTGATCTATACTCGTCGAAACCCAAAAGTTGACTTAAACGCTAGGGTTTTAATCGAGCACTGATTTCTGCCAGCGAGGTGTGAAAATGGCAACTTATGCCGAGATGCAGCAGATCTATGATGACATTCGTGGCGACTTCCGTTACGACCACGAATTGAACGGCTGCCTGAACTGTGGGATCTGCACCGCAACGTGCCCCTCAGCTCAGTTCTACGACTACTCCCCCCGTGAGATCGTGCAGCTGCTGTGGACCGAGAACGTCGAGCAGATCTATGACGCCATGCAGGAAAAGATCTGGGCCTGTGCCCAGTGCATGACCTGTGCGGCCCGTTGCCCCTTCAAGAACTCCCCCGGTGGCCTGGTGGCCATCATGCGCGAGGTGGCCATCAAGCACGAGATGCAGTCCGCCAAGGACGTGCTGCGCCCCTTCGGCCGCGTGATGCTCAAGCTGATCACCACCGGCAACCAGCTCTCCCCCGACATGATCCAGCCGGACCACTTCCCGGACTGGGGTCCGAACATCCAGAAGGTGGAAGGCGATCTGCGCATCCTGCGCAAGGCCATCCCCGTGAAGACCCTGCAGACCGTGGAAACGGCCTGGGAAGTGTCCCTCAAGACCTCCGTGGAGATGTACACCATCTGGGAGATGACCGGTGTGCTGAAGTCCCTGGAGCTGATGGACGAGAACCTCTTCGACGTGATCGAGGACTTCATCGACGAGAAGCGTGAAGACTACGAGGACTGGCTCGAAGAGCAGGAAGAAGACGACGACGATTGAGCCGTTGCCTGACCTGACACTTTGTTCGGCTGAAACATCCGAGCGTACGAGGAGAACCGAATATGAAACCGACAGACCAGACCCCTGGCAACCACAACACCTCCGGTGAGGGTGCCGGCGCCGGCGCCATGAAGCCCGGCTTCCACAACACCGACGGTCAGGGCATCGCCGGTCACGGGTCCTTCTTCCAGGCCACCGACCTGTCCAAGGAAGACGCCGTGCGCGCCACCGACTGGGTGCGCAAGCACGTCGACCGCCGCACCGTCGACCTGGGTGACCGCATGGACGACATCCGCGAGCACATGTACGAGCTCGAGAAGGATGGCCAGATCATCATCCACCGCATCGGCGATCAGCATGAGCCGCAGTCGGTGAAGACCCTGTTCGGCTGGGACAAGAAGGTCCCCACCAAGCAGTTGTGGCACCACAAGTCCTGCGGCCAGTGCGGCAACATCCCCGGTTACCCCACCTCCCTGCTGTGGTTCATGAACAAGTTCGGCTTCGTGCCCGGCAAGGACTACCTGGACGAGACCGACCAGACCTCCTGCACCGCCTGGAACTACCACGGTTCCGGTATCGGCAACGTGGAGTCCCTGGCCGCGGTGTTCCTGCGTAACTTCCACCAGGCCTACGTGTCCGGCAAGCAGCACGGTTTCGAACTGGGTCACTTCTACCCGCTGATCCACTGTGGCACCTCCTTCGGCAACTACAAGGAGATCCGCAAGTACTTGGTTGAGTCCGCCGAACTGCGCGAGAAGGTCACCAAGATCCTGGGCAAGCTGGGTCGCCTGGTGGACGGCAAGCTGGTCATCCCGGAAGAGCTGATCCACTACTCCGAGTGGGTGCACGTGATGCGCAACCGCATCGCCTCCGAGCTGCAGACCATCGACGTCTCCCACATCCGTGCCACCGCCCACGTGGCCTGCCACTACTACAAGATGGTGCACGAGGACGCGGTGTACGACCCGTCCGTGCTGGGCGGCAACCGCACCGCGATCATCACCTCCACCGCCCAGGCCCTGGGCGCCCAGGTGATCGATTACTCCACCTGGTACGACTGCTGCGGCTTCGGCTTCCGTCACATCATCTCCGAGCGTGAGTTCACCCGCTCCTTCACCATGGATCGCAAGATCCGCGTGGCCCGTGAAGAGGCCAATGCGGACGTGATGCTGGCCAACGACACCGGCTGCGTCACCACCATGGACAAGAACCAGTGGATCGGTAAGGCCCACGATCAGAACTTCCAGATTCCGATCATGGCCGAGGTTCAGTTCGCGGCACTCGCCTGCGGCGCTGATCCGTTCAAGATCGTCCAGCTTCAGTGGCATGCCTCGCCCTGCGAGGACCTGGTCGAGAAGATGGGCATCTCCTGGGATCAGGCCAAGAAGACCTTCCAGGAATACCTGAAGGAAGTCGAGGCCGGCAACATCGAGTATCTCTACAATCCCGAACTTGCATATGGGGGTAAGGCGTAATGCAGGACACAGTACTGGTCGTCGGCGCGGGCCCTGCCGGGCTTTCCGCTGCCGCTAACGTTACCGCTGCCGGCTACAAGGCCGTGGTCGTCGAGAAGGAAGAAGTGCTGGGCGGCGCGCCCATCCTCTCCGGCTACGCCAAGCTGGTCCCCTCCGGTGAATGGGCCAAGGATGCCATCGGTCGCATGGTGAGCCGCGTTGAGCAGGACGGCAACGTCACCGTGCACAAGAGCACCAAAGTAACCCAGCTGGACGGCGAGGCGGGCAACTTCACCGCCACCCTGAGCAACGGCGAGAAGGTCAGCGCCGGTGCCGTGGTGCTGGCCACCGGCTTCACCCACTTCGACTCCATCAACAAGCCCGAGTGGGGCTTCGGCACCTATGAAGACGTGCTGACCACCACCCAGATGGAGCAGATGGTCGCCTCCGGCAAGATCGCCTGCCCCTCCGACGGCCGTGTGCCCGAGCGTGTGGCGATCCTGCTTTGCGTGGGTTCCCGTGACCGTCAGATCGGCCGCGAGTGGTGCTCCAAGATCTGCTGCACCGTGTCCGCGAACCTGGCCATGGAGATCAAGGAAATCTCTCCCGAGACCGACGTGTTCATCTACTACATGGACATCCGTACCTTCGGTCTCTACGAGGACAAGTTCTATTGGAAGTCCCAGGAAGAGTTCAAGACCAAGTTCGTCAAGGCCCGTATCGCCGAAGTGACCGCCTCCGGTGACGGTCGCCTGCTGGTGAAGGGTGAGGACACCCTGGTCAAGCGCCCGATCATCATCCCGTTCGACATCGTGGTGCACGCCATCGGCATGGACCCGAATGAGGACAATCCGGAGATCTCCCGTGTCTTCGGTGTGGGTCTGGAGAAGCACGGCTTCATCGAGCGCGCCGAGCACTACACCAACACCTGCGGCACCACCCGCAAGGGCATCTACTCCTGCGGTGCCACCTATGGGCCGGAGACGATCGACGACTCCATCTCCCAGGGTGCCGCCGCCGGTGCGCGTGCCGTCGCGGACCTGCATGCTCTGGTTCGGAAAGCAGGCTAAGGGTCAGAAGACCGGCGGCGGCGATGAGATCGCCGCCGCCGATCTCGAGATCACGCTCGACAAGGAGATTGCCTCGAGCAAGTTCCGCACGTTGCTGGAACAGATCGAGGAGCGCGGCACCACCATAGAGTTCTTCTTGGAGGCGCTGCGTTCGAAACACGAGTTGTTCGCCAGGATGCTGCCGGCGGAAAAGCCGCAGTTCCTGAGCCGGGATGACGTGATGCTGTTGCTGGCGGTGATCTTCCCCGCCCGCCGCAAGCTGGAATCCCACCTGGCGTCCCTGGATGATGCCGCCCTGTCCGATGCCGTGCTGGCACTGGTCTATGGCGAAGGCCCACTTGATGATCGCATGAATGCGTTCTGCGAGCTGATTCCAGAGACGGACAAGAAGGCCCGTCGTGCCATCTGGGATCTGGCTGCGGAGTTGCTGCACTTCAGGGATCCGGAACGCGTGCCCCTGATGACTCGCTGGGTCTGGGACACGCGCACCATGACCGGTGCCGTGCGCGAATTCATTCGCGGCAACGACACCCTGAGGGAGATCCCCATCGGGACACGTCCCGAGGATTTCCAGGGGGTACGCGCGTGGTTCGCCGAGCGCCTGTCCGAGGATGGCCTGTACCGGGATCTGCCGTACCTGGTGGATCTGTTGCAGGGACAGGCCTATGCGGATTACGTCAAGGCGGTGTCCATGGGCGTGGGCATGGTGAACGCAGAACTGGGTGCCAAGCAGGACCCGCTCGAGTTTCTGGTCAAGTTGTTGGGTATCGAGGAAAGGCCTGCCAGGAAGGCCGGAGCAGACGAGAAAACACTTCACTAGGCCTGAGGGCCGGTAGGTAGAGTTTCGGAGAGAACCATGGCTATTCATGAAAAATCGCTGATCGAGCCGGAACGCCTTCTCAACCACGAGTCCCTCGTGGTGGACGGCGTCGACGTTTCGGGTCACTGGAACACGATGATCGCGCCGCGCACGATCAGGGATTACGACGACGATTTCGAGGCAAAGATCCAGAAGCTGGGTGGCGGCGAGAACGTGCACCGCTGCTGGCAGTGCGGTTCCTGCACCAACTCCTGCACCATGTATGCGCAGAACGTGCAGTTCAACCCGCGTTACTGGATCTACCTGACCCGTCTGGGTCTGAAGGAAGAGATCATCAAGGACAAGGACATCGTCTGGCAGTGCGTCTCGTGCAACAAGTGCACCAACATCTGCCCCAAGGACGTGCGTCCCGAAGGCGTGATGAAGGCCCTGGCCCACTGGATGGAAGAGGAAGGCATCACCGAGAAGACCCCGTCTTCCATCTTCGATGAAGAGTTCGCCGATCAGATCTACAAGACCGGCCGCATCGAGGACAGCCGCGTGATGCAGAACTTCTTCAAGAAGACCGGTCAGCCCCTGATCCAGGACTGGCTCAAGGTGTTCGTGCTGCGCATGATGAAGGGTCTGCCGATCTCCCACCTGATCAAGATGGGCTGGAACACCGTGCATACCCCGCGCACCAAGTCCTGGGGCAAGACCGGTGAAGTGCTCAAGGCCTACGTGCAGGAACAGAAGGAGGCCGCTCATGGCTAAGGTTGCTTACTATCCCGGGTGCGCGCTGGAAGGCTCCGGCGGCCCCTACGACAAGTCCACCCGCGTGCTGGTCAAGGCGCTGGGCCTGGAAATGGAAAACCTGCGCGACTACAACTGCTGTGGCGCCATGGAGGTGAAGAACATCCACCCCATGCTGCAGACCTACCTGTCTGCCCGCAATCTGGCCATCGCCAGCGAGCAGATGGGTCTGGACGCGGTGATGGCCCCCTGCAACGGTTGCTACCACAACCTGAAGAAGGCCGAGTACGAGACCGCCACCTCCGCCAAGGCCATGCAGACCGTGCAGGACCTGGCGAAGAAGGCCGATGACCCGGTCTACAACGGCGACGTGCGTACCCTGCACCTGCTCGAGTGGCTGATGGAAGAGCTGGGCCCCGAGGGCATCAAGCAGAAGATCACCAAGAGCCTCAACGGTATCAAGGTGGCCAACTACTACGGCTGCATGTACACCCGTCCGCGCCAGATCTTCCCCGAGAAGGACCAGGGTCCCGGTTCCGAGTCCAGCTACAAGCCGCACTTCATGGACGACCTGCTGGGTGCCGCCGGTGCCGTGAACGTGGACTTCCCGCTGAAGACCGCCTGCTGCGGTGGTGCCCACACCCTGTCCGACTCCGACACCTCCACCCAGCTGGTGCTGAACATCCTGCAGGCCGCCGAGGATTCCGGCGCCGAGGTGATCGCCACCGAATGCCCCACCTGCCACTCCGGCCTGGAGATGCACCAGGTGCGCGCCGAGGTGGAGTTCGGCATCAAGACCGGCGTGAAGGTGCTGTACTTCACCCAGCTGCTGGGCCTGGCTATGGGCCTGTCCCCGCGCAAGCTGGGCATTCAGGACAACGTCAGTGATTCCATTGGCTTCCTGAAGGAGAAGGGCGTCATCTGACGCCTGGCGCACAACGGGGGCGGGCAACCGCCCCCGTTGCTGTTTGTAGAGACTATAAGAATCGACAGGCATTCGCCGATGGGCTGGCGGGTGAGTCCCTGACACTGACCGAAGCGAGTTCCATGGACTGCAACGGCTGCGAATTCCATCCCGAACTGTTCTACGACGACGAATACCAGATCTGGGTCCGGCGCGAGGACGACGGCACCCTGACCGTGGGCATGACTGACCTGTCCCAGACCATCGCCGGCAAGATTCTGCACGTGCGCGTGCGCCGGCCCGGTACCCGTCGTCCCCCCGGCAAGCCGGTGGCCACCATCGAGAGCGGCAAGTGGGCCGGTCCGATCCCCAATTTCATCGATTGCGTGATCATCGAGGGCAACCCCGAGGTGCTGGAGAACCCGGTGCTGCTCAATTCCGACCCGTACAACGCCTGGGTGGCGCGGGTGGAGGCCAGCGACGGCGCCGACAAGGCCCTGGAGAGTTTCGTCACCGGTGACGAGGCCCACAAGGGCTACTGCGCCCGCGCCCAGCGCGATGACATCCATTGCCAGCGCACGCTTCGCTAAGCAGACATGTCCCAAGACGACTATTATCTGGATAACGACGAAAAGACCGTGGTCTTCCTCATGACCAGCGGTCCCAGCACGCCGCATCGCTGCGCGACACCGTTCTATCTGGGTTCCATCCTGGCCTCCATGGACGTGGAGGTGCACATCTTCTTCACCATGGAGGGCGTCAAGCTCATGGAGAAGGGTGTGGCCGAGAACATGGTGGCCATGGAAGGGGGCAAGAAGATCATTGATTTCATTCGGGATGCCAAGCGGGCAGGGGTCATCCTGCACGTTTGCCAGCCCGCTTTGCCGGGGTATAAAATCGACGAGTCGGCCGACATCATCGAGGAGGCTGATCACGTCTCGAGGGCCAGCGTGCTGGCCGACCTCATCCTGAGGTGCGATAAGCTGATTACCTTTTAACCGGGCGGGTTCATCACGAGCCGGCTCTTTTTTGTTTCATCCATAAGAGTACTGGAGGAAAGCATGGGCGCAGTACGGGGTTGTAATATTCCTGAAGACCTGATGTACAGCATCGACAACAACGTGTGGGTGCGTAAGGAGAGCGATGGTTCCGCGACCGTGGGCCTGACCTCCTACGCCGGCTCCCTGGCGGGCCAGATCGTGTCCTACACCCCCAAGAAGGTGGGCAAGGAAGTGAAGAAGGACAAGTCCTGCGCCACCGTGGAATCCGGCAAGTGGGTGGGTCCTGCCAAGACCCCCGTGACCGGCGAAATCACCGCCATCAACGATGCCGTTGCCGCCAAGCCTGGCCTGATCAACGAAGATCCCTACGGCGAAGGCTGGCTGGTGAAGATCAAGCCCGCAGACTGGGACGGCGAGTCCGGCGATCTGAAGACCGGCGCTGACGCGCTGGCCGCCTTCGAAGCCAAGATGGATGCCGACGGTTTCGGCGGCTGCTGATCGGCCTTGATGTGATGTTCAAGGCCGTCTCCGCCCCGGGTGGAGACGGCCTTTTCGAATGACCGAAGAATTCTGTTGTGGGGTGTCGGTAATGTCCAACTGGTACGACCTGGTCCAGCACGTGGAACCTCTGGAGGATCTGCCTCTGGATCGAGACCTGGTGCAGTCCCTTGAGTCCGATTGGGCGAGCCTGGCTGGGCGCGACATCCCGCCCGTGCATTTCTACACACCCACCTTCAAGTCCTATCAGACTTCCGAGCTGAAGGACTGCGGCAAGAGCGCCTGGCCCGCCGTGTCCATCACCGGCGGCGACTGCAAACTGCAGTGCGACCACTGCAAGGCCAAGATCCTGGAGCCGATGATCCCGGCGCGCACGCCCGAGGATCTGTGGCGCGTGGTCAACGGCATCATCGAGGACGGTGCCCAGGGCATGCTGCTCACCGGTGGCTCCAACCACCGCAACGAGGTGGAGTACGACAACTACTATTCCACCATCCGGCGCATCAAGGATGAGTTCCCGGATTTCCGCATTGCCATGCACACGGCGCTGGTGGACGACAACATCGCCCAGTCCATGGAACAGGCGGGCATCGACGCCGCCATGATGGATGTGATCGGCTCCCAGGACACCATCACCCAGGTCTACCACCTGCGCCGCAGCGTGGATGACTTCGAGGCGACCCTGGAAAGCCTGGTCAAGACCAACATGAAGGTGGTCCCCCACATCGTCATCGGCCTGCACTACGGCCGCCTGCTGGGCGAGTGGAACGCGCTGGAGATGATCCAGCGTCACCTGCCCGACGCGGTGGTGCTGGTGGTGGTGATGCCCTTCTACGCGCCGGAAAGCCGGCCCTTCGTGACCCCGGACACCGAGGCCGTGGGCCGCTTCTTCATGGACGCCCGCAAGGCCCTGCCGGAGACGCCCCTGCTGCTCGGCTGTGCGCGCCCGCCGGGCCAGGCCAAGCTGCAGATCGACGCCTACGCGGTGATGGCGGGTCTTAACGGCATCGCCCATCCCTCCGACGGCGTGGTGGAACTGGCCGCGCGTCTGGAGCGCCGCATCCGCGTCACGCCGGCCTGCTGCTCCATCGCCGTGGGCGATGAAGTGATGGCCGTGGAGGGCGCCAACTCCGGCATCGAACTGGACCTCAACACCATCCTGGCGGAAGAGAAGAAACGCCGTGAACTGGCCCGGGTGTCCGCCTCGGGCCTGGGCGGCATTCGCGTGGTGAGCCAGGCGGGTGCGGGCATGGCCGCCTCCGGCGGTTGCTGCGGGACCTGACGCCATGAGAGAGGCCAAGACACTCCGGGTACTGGATACCGGCCTGCGCCGCGCCGCCGAGAACATGGCGCTCAACCGCGCCCTGCTGGAATCCCACCAGGCCGGCACCTCGCCCCACACCCTGCGCTTCCTGCGCTTCACCCCCAGCGCCCTGCTGGGCTTCCACCAGGACGTGGAGCAGGAACTGCGCACCGACTACTGCGCCGAGCACGGCATCGATATCCAGCGCCGCATCACCGGCGGCGGGGCCATCTATTTCGATGAGACCCAGATCGGCTGGGAGCTGTATCTCGACAAGGCCTTCCTGGGCACCGCCGACATGGGCGCCATCGCCCGCAAGATCTGCGAGGCCGCCGCCGAGGGCATCAGCGCCCTGGGCGTGGACGCCCGCTACCGCCCGCGCAACGACATCGAGGTGGACGGGCGCAAGATCTCCGGCACCGGCGGCGCCTTCGACGGCGATTCCATCATGTACCAGGGCACGCTGCTCATCGATTTCGACGTGGAGCGCATGCTGCGGGTGCTGCGCATCCCTGCGGAGAAGCTCTCCGACAAGGCCATCGAATCGGCCCGTGATCGGGTGGCGAATCTGAAGGACCTGCTGGGCGGCAACATGCCCAGCTTTGATGAAGTGCAGAAGCGCCTGGCCGAATCCTTCGCCAGGGCCTTCGACGTGAGCCTGGAGTTCGCCGATGCCATGAACGGGGCGGAGGAGGGCGCCTTCCAGGAGGCCCTGGCCGAGATCGACACCCCCGAGTGGATCAACCAGCACAACCGTCCCGCCACTGACGCCACGATGCGCGAGGCCATCACCCGTTCCCAGGGTGGGACCATGCGCGTGGGCGTGGCCGTGGACCCGGCCCGCAACCAGCTCAAGCAGCTGTGGATCACCGGTGATTTCTTCGTCAAGCCCCAGCGCCTGGTGGTGGACCTGGAGGGTGCGTTGCGCAACACCCCCATCGAGGCGCTTGAGGCCAACGTGAAGGCCTTCTTCGAGGCCCATCCCGCCGAGATGCTGATGCTCACCCCCGAGGACTTCATCACCGCGATCCGCGCCGCGCTTGACGCTGGCGAGGCCAGGGCCTGAGATGAACGCCGGGGTGGACAGCATCAGGTCCGTGGACGTGCTGGTAGTGGGCCTGGGCCCCGGTGGCGCCAGCGCCGCCCGCACCGCCGCCGAGGCCGGACTGAGCGTGCTGGCCGTGGAGCGCAACAAGGTGCTGGGCGAGCCGGTGCAGTGCGCCGAGTTCATACCCACCCCCATGGGCGGCTATGCCAAGGCCGAGAAGGTGCTGCTGCAGCGCATCACCGGCATGAAGAGCATCCTGCCTTCGGGCACGGTGCATGAATCCGAGTTTCCCGGGCTCATGATCAACCGGGCCGAGTTCGACCGGGCCATCGCCCGGGAGGCCGAGCGCCTGGGCGCCGAACTCTGGACCCGTTCGCCCCTGGTGGCCCTGGATGCCGACGCCCGCATCGCCACCGTGCGCCGCGAGGACGCCGAGGTGAAGCTGCGCTACAAGGTGCTGATCGCCGCCGACGGCCCCCATTCCCCGGTGGCCGCGCAGCTGGGCCTGGAACCCCTGGTAGTGGTGCAGACCCGCCAGTACACCGTGCCCCTGCTCAAGCCCTACGCGGATACCGACATCTGGCTGTCCGACGAGTACCCGGGCGGATACGCCTGGCTGTTCCCCAAGGGCGAGCTGGCCAACCTGGGCCTGGGTGCCGACCGGCGCTGGGAGGACAACCTGAAGGAGCCCCTGGATCGTCTGCACCGTCAGCTGGTGGAGGCGGGCCTGCTGGGCGAGGAGATCCTCTATCGCACCGGCGGGGCCATCCCGGTCGGTGGTCTGCGAGAACACCTGGTGGTGGGCGACGTGCTGTTCGTGGGTGATGCGGCGGGCCTGACCCATCCCATCACCGGCGCCGGCATCGCCGCCGGCGTGGTCTCCGGCGAGCTGGCCGGCAAGGCCGCCGCGGCCTGGCTCGAAGGCGACGAGGACGCCTTCGAGGACTACGAGGAAGACGTGCGCGACCAGTTCGAGACCGCCGTGAGCCGCGCCGTGGAGCGCCGCCATGAGCTGGCGCAGCACTGGCGCACCCGGGCAGCCAACGAGGATGCCACCCAGCGCAAGGGCTGGATTGCGTTTAATGAGTATTTTGAGAATGCCGTGGTGTGATGCCTGGGTTTGACGGCAGATGTCGTCACTTCCCGTGACCGCCTGATCCCGTAGGTCGGCCTTCAGGCCGACAGCGGCGGCTCCGGCTGGCTCCGGCGTCGGGCTGAAGCCCGACCTGCGAGGAATCGTTACGCGAGTCTTCGTGATGAACAGCAACAAGGGCGCTTGAGATGGCCTTGAGCGCTTGAAGGGTGAGCTCGACAGGACACAGGGCACGCAGGCAGATTCCGTGGATGATTCATGTGCTTTGCGTGCCTCGCGTCTTCGCGAGAAATATTGAACTAGGTTTCTGATTACTGGAGGTCACAATGAGTGCTAGTGCCGAGTCCATGGTCTCCCCGGTGACGTTCTACCGGCCCGACTATCACATCAAGACCCCGGAGATGCGTTCCCCGGACTACGTGCAGATGTCCACTGCCGCGGCCATCACCCTGGGCCTGGTGCCCGGCACCATGCACCGCACCGCCTGCACCCACTGTCTGAACCTGCTGGTGACCTATCCTGAAGGCTGCCGTGCCAACTGCAGCTACTGCGGCCTCGCCCGTCACCGTGAAGAGGCCCGCGACTACGCGGACCGCAATTTCATTCGCGTGGACTGGCCCACTGCCCGCTACGACGACGTCATCGAGCGCGTGAAGAACAACGCCGACAAGGGCCAGTTCGAGCGCATGTGCATCTCCATGATCACCCACCCCAACTCCGACCACGACACCGTGGTGCTGCTGGAGAAGTGGGTTAAGGAAGTCCCGCACATCCCCGTGTCCATCCTCTCCAACCCCACCACCATGAGCTACGAGGACCTGAAGAACCTGCGCGACAAGGGCGCGGACATCTTCACCGTGGCCCTGGATGCAGTCACCCCCGAGATCTTCGAGCGCACCCGTGGCAAGACCGTGGACAGCCCGCACCGCTGGGACAAGTACTGGCAGGCCATCGAGTGGGCCGCCGAGATCTTCGGCCCCGAGAAGTTCGGCGCGCACCTGATCTGCGGCATGGGTGAGACCGAGCAGGAGATCCTGGCCGTCTGCCAGAAGATCCGCGACATGGGCGGCCACAACCACATGTTCGCCTTCTTCCCGGAGCAGGGTTCGCTTATGGAAGACTGGAACCCCGTGCCCCGTGACCAGTGGCGCCGCGTGCAGCTGGCCCGCTTCATCATCGACTACGCCGGTGGCCGCATCGACGACATGAAGTTCAACGAGCAGGGCCAGGTGGTGGACTTCGGTCTGGACGAGAAGGAGCTGAACGACCTGATCAGCTCCGGCAAGCCCTTCCAGACCTCCGGCTGCCCCGGCAAGTCCGACGAGGAGGTCTCCGCCTGCAACCGTCCCTACGGCGATTCCAGCCCCACGGACATCCTGAGCTTCCCGTTCGCGCTCAACGGCAAGGACGTGGAGTTCGTGCGCCGCCAGATGGCCGGGGAGAAGGTAGGCACCTTCGATCACGACGCCGACAACTGAGTCGGTCTTTGATCTGTTCCCAAACAGAAAACCCCGCGTGAGCGGGGTTTTCTGTGTCGGGTGGCTGTAGTCAGGCCTGCACAGCCGTTCTCTCTATGAATTCGACTGCCTGGTCTCCTTAAGGCCAGGTGCAGGCCCGCGCGTGTTCCTTCGGACACTCGTTTGAAGCACCAGGATAACCATAACAACAACCCGATCAACACAAGATGATCAACCGGGGCCATGCCCCAATCTCAGTGGAGGAATGCAATGTATCAGTCCATCCGGCGCTCCGGCGTCTTCATCTGCCTGGCCTCCGGCCTCGCCGCCACGGGCGTTGCCCAGGCCACCAACGGCTACCAGCTCATCGGCATCGGTGCCTACCAGAAGAGCCTCGGTGGCGCGGTGACCGCCAACCCCGGCTCTGCCATGACCGCCATCACCAACCCCGCCGGCATGGCCCGCATCGGCAAGCGCGCGGACTTCTCCATGGAGGCCTTCATGCCAGAGCGCTCTGTGGATTTCACCGCCACGGGCGGCGAGACCGGCAAGAGTTCCGTGGACCTGTACGGGATCCCGGCCATCGGCTGGACCGCACCGGTCAACGGGCGGGATGACCTGTGGTTCGGCGGCGGCATGTACGGCACATCGGGCATGGGTGTGGACTATGCGCAAACCGAGGTCATGCCCGGTCTGTCATTCGATGGTTACAGCAACGTCATGCTTTGGCAGATGGCACCGACCCTGGCCTGGCAGGTGGATGATCGCCTCACCCTCGGCGCCTCGCTCAACATCAATTACCAGTCCGTGGCGTTCAAGCAGCGCTTCATCAATGCACTGGGTGATGTGGAGAACAATTTTGACCTGTCACGCTCTTCCAGTGCCTTTGGCATTGGGGCGTCCTTCGGTCTGCTGTTCGATGTGAACGACCGTCTCACTCTGGGCGCTGCCTACAAGAGCAAGCAGGTGTTCGGGGATCATGCGTACAACCTGGCCCAGGGCGACATCGACATGAGCATGATGGGCGGTGGACCGTTGCCCGCCGGCACCTACAAGCTGGGCCTGGATTTTCCCCAGCAGCTGGCTCTGGGTCTTGCCTACCGCGCCATACCGGCCGTGACTGTCTCCGCTGACGTGAAGTGGATCAACTGGTCCGACACCATGGACAAGCTGGCTGTGACCGGTCCCGGCGGAATCTCCGTGCCCATGGATCCGGGCTGGGACGACCAGACCGTCTACGCCCTGGGCGTGGACTGGGCCGTGAACAACCGCCTCAACCTGCGGGCCGGTTTCAACTACGGCAAGTCACCCATCGGCAACGAGGACGTCAGCCGCAACCTGATCCTGCCGGCCGTGGTGGAGACCCACTACACACTGGGTGCCGGCTATAACATGGACGGCAACTGGGAACTGGCCTTCCACTACATGTACGTGCCCGAGAAGACCTTCCAGGCGCCGGCCACGGATCCCATGCTGCCTGGCAGCAAGATCTCCCTGTCCGAGCAGTCCTTCGGCGTGAACCTGGGCTATCGCTTCTGATCCCTTTAGCATGTCTTGCGGCCAGGGATGGCCACTCAAGCCCCGCCCCTCGGCGGGGCTTTCTTTTGGGGCCTGTAGGAGGCTCGACCTCGGGCCGAACAGCCTTGATTCTGGATATATCGGCAGCGCCAGAAAGGAATCCAGAGCCTGCAATGGGTTGCATGCGCCGTTGTCACTGCGCTTATCGCGCCGGCGTCAATCAGGTAAAGGCAGCGCCGTTCGACACTGGGGCAGCGTATGAAATCCACGCTGAGGCATGTTCGCGGCGGGGTCGCCGCTCCTACGGTGACTTTGCCGCTTCGGTTATCTGATGTGAGGCAGGGAGGCGGCCGCATCGGTTAGTGCAAATCAGGCTCCCGTTGACTGAAACAGTCAGAAAAGATTGCATCATCGGGTGTTCAAGGGGGCCTGAACGCCAATCCCCAGGGGGCTGGCGTGGAGATTCGCGTTGTTGCGTCCTGGCCCGGTAACACAGGAAAAGCCCAGAGAATGCCAATGCGTCAGCGCATTTAATGTTGAGAAATGGAGGCAAGCAAACCGTGATTCTGCGATTCAAGGACGTGAACTTGGGGCAGTCTCGCCAGACTTCGCGCTTCGTCAACGATCAGTGAGAGATCCTGAAAATTCGGAGATTAGAAAATATTAATAATCAGTATAGCTAACATACATAATACTGATTGCATATTAATTTTTATGTTTGGACCCTGAGAACGAATTCTCCGATGCTCAGTCTCGGCCATAAAAACAACAACAAAGGCCGGGTTGTGCACCTGTCTCACTTATCAATAAGACACGCATTGAGCGTGTGATCGGAGGAGGATTTCATGCATAAGGTTGTCAGACAGTCGACTGTCTTGTTTGCCGTTGCCGCCGGGCTGGGCGTTGCAGGGGTGGCCAACGCCACCAACGGTTACTTCTCTCATGGCTACGGCACCACCAGCAAGGGTCTGGCGGGTGCGGGTGTGGCCCTCTCCCAGGATTCCCTGGCGGCTGCCACCAACCCTGCGGGTATGGTGACTCTGGGTGACCGTATTGACCTGGGTGCTGCACTGTTCTCGCCGCGTCGGAGTTATTCAGTATCCGGTATGGGCGCCCCCGACTTTTTCCCTGATCCCGATGATCTCGCCGCCTCCGGCTTCCCGCTGGCGACTGGCAGCGTGGACAGCCGCTCAGATTACTTCCTCGTGCCACATTTCGGGTGGAACCGTATGCTGGATGACCAGAGCAGCATCGGTATTTCCGTGTATGGCAATGGCGGCATGAATACAGACTATCCGAATGACATGTTTGGCGGCACGTTCTACGGTGGTGCTGCAGGCGTGGACCTGATGCAGCTCTTTATCGCGCCCACCTATTCACGAAAGATCAATGATACGGCCTCCTGGGGTGTCACGCCGATCATTGCATACCAGCGTTTCAAAGCCACGGGGCTTGGTGGCTTCGGCGTAGTCGAAGATGGTTACGACAGCTCCTGGGGTTATGGTGTTCGCCTTGGAGTCCAAGGTGAAGTCGCTCCTGGTGTACGTCTGGGTGCGTCCTATCAGTCCAAGATCTTCGCCGAGGAATTCAGTAAGTATGACAACCTGTTCGCAGAACAGGGTGACTTCGATATCCCTGCCAACGTGACCGTGGGTCTCGCCTGGGATGTCTCTCCCTCCTCGACCCTGTTCTTTGATATCCAGCACATCTGGTACAGCGATGTGAAGTCCATCGGAAATCCGATGTTGCCAGCTCTCGGCATCTGCTTGAATACTGGCAATCAGTGTCTTGGGGACGATAATGGACCTGGCTTCGGATGGAAGGACATGACCATCTACAAGCTGGGTTACCAGTGGCAGACCAGCCCCGACATGACCTGGCGCGTGGGCTACAGCTACGGCAAGCAGCCTATCCGTGATTCCGAGGTTCTGTTGAATATTCTTGCTCCGGGCATCATCGAACATCACCTTACGGCTGGGTTTACCCGTCAGATGGGGCCGCGCAACGAGTTGAATTTCGCAGCCATGTATGCTCCGACCAAGAAGGTCAGCGGTGAGAACCCGTTGTTCCCCATGCAGGATATCGAGCTGAAGATGTATCAGTTCGATCTGGAACTGAGCTACGCCTGGAAGTTCTAGGCACGTCGCAACAACGGGGCCCGCGAGGCCCCGTTGTTTCGTTTGGTCCGGCAGGTACAACTTCAGAGGGGGCGACTGCCGGTTTCCCGACCGCTTGATCCGCGAGGTGTCTGAATCATGAAGCATTCCCGTTCTGCGTTTTCCTGGCTCGTCCGGGCCGCCTGTGTCTGGATGTTGCTGTCCTTCTCCCTTGTTCATGCCCAGGATGGCGAGAACCTCAAGCCTTTCGTGCTGGGCGCGGTCTATGAGGGACCCATCTCGGCGCATCTGGACAATACCCGCACCGCCCTGGAAGGGCAGGGTTTCCGTGTCGTGGGCGAATACCAGCCCTACGATGGCGCCCATATCCTGATCGTCACCAGCGATGAGCTGCTGCAGGTGGCCGCGGCCAGCGAGCGGGGCGGCTACATCGCGCCGCTGCGGGTGTCGCTGACGGAAGTGAGTGGCAACACCCAGATCGCCTATGTGAATCCAATCTACCTGCGTCACGCCTACCGGCTGAACGGCGAACTTTTCTCTGTGTCTGCCCGTCTGGCGGGCGCCCTGGGTCAGCGTGAGTTCTTCGGCTCCGAGGCAGGCCTGCCGCCGGATCAGCTGCAGCGCTACAACTACACCTTCGGCATGGAGTACTTCACCGATCCCTACCGCCTGGCCAGCTATCGCAGTCACGCCGATGCGGTGGCCGCCGTGGAGCGCGGTCTGGCGGCCAATGCCGGTGGTGTGTCCAAGGTCTACCGGCTGGATATCCCCGGCACCCAGATGACGGTGTTCGGTGTCTCCATGAGCCAGGCAAGGGGCGGCGCCAGCGCGCACATGGATGATGCCCACCAGATGTCCATCGTGGATTTCCAGGGCATGAAGTCGACCGCCTACCTGCCCTATGAAATCCTGGTGATCGGCGGCGAGGTGGAGGCCCTGCACATGCGTTTCCGCATGGCGGTGCATTTCCCGGACCTGAAGATGATGGGTGCCAACAGCTTCATGCGTCTGCGCCGCTCTCCCAATGCCATTGGTGAAGCACTTACCAAGGCGGCGGGCGGCGAGGTGCAGCGATAAGATTGATCGGGCGCATACCAGCCCATTGGACCCCGGCGCTGGCCGGGGTTTTTTTTGCCTGTTGAAGGGCGGGGTCTGGGTTGTGTTGCTGAGCGCTGAAGAACCGTTCTCTCAAGGTGACACGGGGGCAGGGAGAATCAATCCCCGATTGTCCCCAGTGGCTCCGTGTCTCCGTGAGAGCGATGGTTTGCATCCTGACTCACGCGGGTTCGCGACGGGGTCGTCGCTCCTACGGACTGGGACTTGACCCTGCTACGGATAACGTTTTCTTCGGTGTCTTTCTGGGGGACAATGGTCCTGTCATCGAGCCATCATCAGGGTGTGATCAGCCATGAGTGATGTGAACACCACCCGGGCATCAGCGCCGCAATGGCGCGATCTGCGCGAGACCGTGCAGCGCAACTGCGACATCGCCGATGCGCGCTATGCGGGCAACGATACCCTCTGCACCTATCTGCTCAAGATGCGCGAGTTCTACCGCTGGGAGCGGGGCCTGCCGTATTCCATGGCCCTGGACCGCCGCGAGGTGGGCGACTGGGTGGTGGCGCGGGAACAGCACTGGGAAGGGCTGGAGGCACAGGACCTGGACGCCCTGACCCTGGGTGAGCGGCGCTTTGATCCCTTCGATCACGAGGCGGTCAATCAGCATCTCAGTCCCCACGGACTGGTCTATGGCGCTGGCTATGGTCGCGGCGCGCGCCCGCTGTTCTTCCTTGGCAGTCTGATCAAACTCGAGGATTACGAGGGCTACCGCATCTATGTGGTGGGCCAGGAGATGGCGCGGGATCTTTCTTCACCGCCGGCCATGTCCCGGGGCGAGCGCATCTTCGTGCGCCGGGAGTCCATACGTCGCATGGTGTTCGAGATGATCGAGGCCTGGCAGATGCGCGGCGCGCCTGCCGTGGATTCTCTGGGACGGGCCTTGCGGGCCTATGGTCATGATCCGGGCAATGACGAAAGCCTGGAGCGCATGGTGGACGCCGAGGTGGAGTCCGCGGTGTGGCACGAGGTGGGCGAGGTGCTGGCCGGACGCCTGCTGGGCCCCGAGTGGCAGGAGCGGATGATGACGGTGGCCGGCAGCCGGGCCGAGCGGGTGATGCGTGCCGTGCGGGATCACCTGGCCGATTGTTTGGCCACCTTGCCCGCACTCCTGGATGACGCACCCGAGGGTGCGCTGCATTTCTATTTCGCCAACCTGGGCGGCATGCGTGCGCTGCTGTTTCCCCAGTTGCGTGAGGCGTACGAGGGATGGGTGAAGGGCGGTACGCTGGAGGAACTCAAGCGTCTGATCGCCCCGGCCCGTGAGCACTGGCTGACGGTGGCAGAGCGTCTGCTGCGCGAGCCCCCCGAGACCTGGCCGGTCAGCGACGAGGCCTTGCCTTCCCTGTGTCCGGACTTCTCCGGGCGTAGGTTGGGGTAGTCCAAATCAGAACCAATCCTCTCACGGAGGCACGGGGACACGGAGGAAACCTGATCAAATAGGGTTTCCCCGTGCCTCCGTGTCCCCGTGAGAGGAACATGTTTTTCTTTCTCTTTGCGAGAGGACAGGTTTTCTCCTGTCCGAGCCGTTGGACTTCGCTGCGCTCAGTCCAACCTACGGCATTGGGTTTAACTTCCCACTTCCCAATTCACACTTCTTCCTTTGGCACTTCGGACTAAACGTCCGCCCACATGCGCATCAGGTTGGCGCGCACATGCCCGGCTCGCCGGGTCACCTCGGCATCGGGATTGTCCCTGCGCAAGGCCTCATGGACCTGGTAGAGCTCGTAGAGCATCTGCCTCCGGGCCGGGTCGCGCACCATGGATTCCGCCCAGGCAACGGCGACCAGGCGTTCTCCCCCTGTCACCGGGGAAACCCGGTGCAGGCTGGAGGAGGGATAGATCACGGCATGTCCCGCAGGGAGTTTCACCTGCTGCTCTCCGAAGTCCGTTTCCACAACCAGTTCGCCACCCTCATAGCTTTGCGGTTCGCCGATGAACACGGTCACGGAGACATCCGTTCGGTAGCGGCCGCCCTCCGGGCCCATGACCGGGTCGTCCACGTGGGCACCGTACTGCATGCCGGGCAGGTAGCGGGCGAAGAATGCGCCGGAGAGCTTGCGGGGCAGGGCGGCGGCCTGGAAGGTCTCGTGCCGGTAGAGGGGCATGAGCACCAGCTGGTTGAGCGCCCTGACTCGGGTATCCGACGGATCCACCTCCTCGTTGTGCTTCACGCGCCGGGCGTCCGCACCGGCGCTGTAGCGGCCGTCGGTGAACGGTGCATCCGCCAGCAGCCGGCGGATCTCTGCCAGCTGCGCGGCATCCAGCAGCTCAGGAATGGTCAGAAGCATGTCTGGTTAAGACCCTGTTGGGGGGCGAGGGAAAAGCGAACCGCGAGGGGTGCGAAGGTATGCGCTAAGGCCGCGAGGTGTTTTCATCATGATAGGCTTCGCGTCCTTCGCGCCGACCTTGGCGCCCTTTGCAGTCCGCTTAATCCTATGATTTGTCCGGCGACCAGGTGCCGCTCACGCTGGCGGGCGGGGCGCCGGCGGCGGAATTGGGCGGGCGGTAGTGGGGATCGTTGGGGTTCATGAAGATGAAGCGGAATTCGCCCGGGTTCATCTCCACGTAGTCCAGCACCGCATCCTTCACCAGGTCGACGCAGATGGGGTCGATGACCAGGCTCACACCCTCGCTCTTGAAGGTCAGATCCTCGTCCCGGCCGGTGTCGTCGAAGCCCATGCCATATTCGATGGCGCCGTCGGAATGGCGGCGTGCGGCGATGCGCAGGGGGGTGTTCTCGAGGCCGCTCTGCCTGGCCGATTCGATGATCTGCTTTGCGGCGTTGGGGGTGATGGTGATCATGAATAACTCCTGGTGTGCATGGAGACGCGACGCATTCAGGGGGCTGTGCTGCGGGCCTGTGTCGCTGAACGGGATTGTAGCTGATGACGGATGAAGGCCACGAAGCGCGAGGCCCAGGGATTGCGGCGGGTGTGCCGCTGGTGGCTGTAGCTGGCCAGCAGATTGTGGCGGACGATGCCGTCGTGACGCCCGTCCACGCCGTGACCGCGCAGGACCCGGTAGGCGTACACGGTCTCAGCGCCCATGGGTTCCAGGGCCGAGTAATGGAATTCATGGGCAGGGAAGGTGGCTGCCTTGCCTTCCCCATCCCGAAGCGGCCAGAGTCCCGCGCCGGTCTCCTCGAGGCGCACATAGCCCCGGCCCTGGGGACGTTCATGCATGACCACGTCGCCCGGGATCACGCCCACCATGGTGTGGCACTGATCCTTCCAGCGGATGCTGCGCGAGAGGTACATGAGGCCGCCGCACTCGGCGTAGGCGGGCAGGCCTGCCTCGATGGCATCGAGGATCGCGCCGCGCAGGGGGGCGTTGGCCTCCAGGGCCGCCAGGTGGGTCTCGGGGAATCCGCCGCCGATGAACAGGGCATCCGCTTCGGGAAGCTCTGCATCATGCAGGGCATCGAAAAAGCACAGCTGCGCACCGGCCTGCTCCAGGGCCTCCAGGTCCGTGTGGTAGTAGAAACCGAAGGCGGCGTCCCGGGCGACCGCGATACGCACCTTCGGACCGGCAGTGGCCTCGGCAACGGGCGAGGGCGTAGCCGGCAGGGGCGTGCGGGTGTCTGCGCCGATCCTGAGCACGGCCTCCAGGTCCACCTGTGCAGCGATGGCCTCGCCCAGGCGGCGGATCTGGCTGTCCGCCTTCTGGTGTTCGTTGCTGGGGACCAGCCCCAGGTGGCGTTCGATGATCTGCAGCGCCGGATCCTCGTGCACGGCGCCCAGCACGGGGACGTCCGTGTAGTGTTCGATGACCGCGCGCAGCTTGGATTCGTGGCGGGCGCCGCCGACCCGGTTGAGGATCACGCCGCCGATGCGGACGCCGGCATCAAAGGCCTGGTAACCGAGCAGCAGGGGTGCGATGCCCCGGGTCATGCCGCGGCAGTCCACCACCAGCACCACCGGGGTCTCGAGCAGCTTGGCCAGGGCGGCGTTGCTGTTGCTGCCCTCCAGGTCCACGCCGTCGTAGAGGCCCTTGTTGCCTTCCACCAGGGTGACATCGGTGTCCCGTTCGTAACGGGCGGCCATGGCCAGGATCTCGTCGTGATCCTGGGTATGGAAGTCCAGGTTCACGCAGGGACGGCCGGCGGCATGGCCGAGCCACAGGGGGTCGATGTAGTCGGGGCCTTTCTTGAAGGGCTGGACCCGCAGGCCGCGCGCCGCGAGGGCGGCGCACAGGCCTGTGGCTACGGTGGTC
This sequence comes from Thioalkalivibrio sulfidiphilus HL-EbGr7, assembly GCF_000021985.1. Lineage (NCBI taxonomy): Bacteria > Pseudomonadati > Pseudomonadota > Gammaproteobacteria > Chromatiales > Ectothiorhodospiraceae > Thioalkalivibrio > Thioalkalivibrio sulfidiphilus. The sequence goes on along the minus strand of NC_011901.1, from coordinate 2,325,151 downwards.
TTGCCGGAGGACTTGTGGGCGGCCGAGACGAGCAGGCGCGTCATGATCAGGCGCCGCGGGGCAGTGTCACAGGCCTCATGCCTTGGCGGGTTCGGCCCCGGCGGCGGCCTGCGCGGCGTGGTGCGGATCCACCTTGTCGTCGGCGAGGCTCTCGGGCAGGAAGCGCAGGAACTTGATGGCCACGGTCACCATGAACAGGGCCAGGGCCACACCGCCGATGCCCAGCATCCACTCCACGGCGGAGGGGGTGTAGGGGACCACCACGCCGTCGAAGAAGCTGCTGCTCACGTCATGGCCGGGGAACAGGTCGAGCGGGTAGGCCTGACCGCCGATGATGGTCACATAGAGCTGGGCCAGGCCACCCAGGATGACCAGGCCGCAGGCCGCTGCGATCACCGCCCGGCAACGGCTCCACACCGGGTGGAACAGCAGCACCAGGGGCAGCACGCTGCCCAGGGCGATCTGGACGAACCAGAACAGGAAGGGATAGATGCCGCCGTGCACCAGCAGGAAGGCCTCCACGCCGTGCAGGCGGGTGGCATACAGGTTGGTGAGGTGGTAGACGGCCACGAAGTACAGGACGCCGGCCACGAAGATGCCCAGCAGGTTCTTCAGGCGCCTGAGGATGGCGTCACCCAGGGGGCGTCCGGTCCAGTTGTAGGCGGCCATCAGCACCAGCAGGAACACCGCCAGGCCCAGGGAGAAGGACAGGGCGATGAACAGGGGGGCCAGGATGGCGGCGTCGTAGGCCTCGCGGGCCACCAGGAAGCCGAAGATGGAGCCGGTACCGGTGGTCAGGATCAGGCGCCAGATGAAGGCCACGTAGCCCACCTTGGTGCTGTGGGGGTTCATGCGCCGTTCCATCATGAACCACAGGTACACCGCCACGATGGCGATGAAGCCGGTGTACAGGAAGATGTTCCAGGCGAAGATGGACTTGAAGTTGTAGTGAGTCATGGCGACGATCAGCCGGTCGGGACGACCCAGGTCCAGTACCAGCACGGCCAGGCCGCCGGCGAGCAGGGTGATGGCCAGCAGGCCCGACAGGGGCGCCAGGGGCTTGTAGGCCTTGCGGCCGAACACCGAGGCGATGGAGGCCACGTTCAGGGCCCCGGAGGCGGCGACGATCAGGAAGATGGCGAACACGTGGGGCAGGCCCCAGACCACGTGGTTGTTCATGCCGGTGATATGGTGGCCGTAGGTGCCCTTCAGGGCGGCGGCCACCAGGCCCAGGCCGATGCCGAACAACAGCAGCACGAGCAGTCCGTAGTAGCCCTTGCTCCTGCCCTCGATCTCCCGGAAGTGGGTCATCGCTTTCATGCTTGTCATAGCCTCGGATCAGAGTCCCTGGTAGCGCACGCCCGGGTTCAGACCCAGGTCGGCCCGGATGGCGGCCCCGCCGTACTCGGCCAGGCGGCGGGAGATCTCGGAATTGGGATCGTTGAGATCACCGAACACCATGGCGCCGTTGCCCTCGGTGTGGCAGGCCTCCACGCACGCGGTGGTCCGCTCGCCCTTGTCGATGCGGTGCACGCACAGGGTGCAGCTCTCCACGGTGCCCTTGCCGCGGGGGGCATGGGGTACCTGGTCGGTGAGATGTTCATGCACGAAGGAGCGTGCCTTGTAGGGGCAGGCCATCATGCAGTAGCGGCAACCGATGCAGGTGTGCTTGTTGACCAGCACGATGCCGTCCGCGCGCCGGAAGGAGGCGCCGGTGGGGCACACGTCGACGCAGGGCGGATGTTCGCAGTGCTGGCACATCACCGGCAGGGAGCGGCTGTGGCCGGTGGTCCGGTCGGTGATGTTCACCTTGCGGATCCACTGGGCGTCGGTGGTGGGCCGGTTCATGCTGCCCACGCCGTTTTCCTTGTGACAGGCGGTCACGCAGGCGTTGCAGTCGCCGCACACATTGGTGTTGATCAGCAGGCCCCAGCGGGCACCAGGCTTGGTGCCGGCCTGGGCGTTGGTCTGCATCAGGAAGATGCCCGGTGCCACCGTGAGGCTGGCCACGGCGCCGACCGCGCCGGTGATGAAGCGGCGGCGGGAGAGATCAGGCGTGGAGTCATGGCTCATGGTTTCTGCGTCTCCAGGGCGATGATGGACTCCAGGTCCCGGGCCAGGCTGGCGGAATTCGCCGCGGAATCGAAACCAAAGCCCGGCCCGTGGGGGTTGAGGGCATGGAAGTGGTAGTCATTGGCGGGCTTGTCCGCATGACACTGGAAGCAGTCCATGCGCACCGCGTTGAAGCTGTGGCAGTTCAGGCAGAAATGGCTGCTGGGGTCATCCCGGCTGGCGGTGGGCGAGACGTGACACTCCACGCAACCCCGGATGCTGTGGTTGGGGTTGCGCACGCCGAACAGCACCGCCTGATCCTTCTCGTGGCTGAGCAGCTTCATGTGATCCCGGCGGATGACCTCCACCGGTTCCACGCACTGGTCACCCCGGGCCTGCATCATCTGCGGACCTTCCACCGGGCTGCAGCCGGCGAGCGCGAAGACTGCGCCCGCCAGCAGCAGACCTGCGAGGATCATACGGACAAGTGAGATGCCTCGCCCCATGGTTCAGTCACCCATGGCCATGTCGATGTAGCCGGTGGGGCAGACCTCGGCGCAGATGTGGCAGCCCACGCACTTGGCGTAGTCGGTGGCCACGTAGCGGCCGGTGGCGGCCTCTTTCTTGGGCACGCGATACACGGCCGTCTGCGGGCAGTAGATCACGCAGTTGTCGCACTCGAAGCACATGCCGCAGCTCATGCAACGCTTGGCCTCGGCCACGGCCTGTTCCTCGGTGAGGCAGTCCATGCGCTCCTGGAAGTGGCCGATCACCTCGTCGGCGCTTGGGCCGTGCTCGCTGCGCTTGTTGCGCGGGGTGAACGGGAAGTGGCCCTTGAACAGCTTCTCGTGGGAGATGATCTCCTGGGCGGAACGGTCCTCGAAGTTGTGCACCGCGAACTTGCTCTCGGAGGTACCACGCACCTGCTCACCGGAGTAGGCCTCGGGGTTCAGGCCCACCTCCTGCAGCTTGTTGAGCAGCTTGAAGTGATGCACATCGACGCGCGGGCGCTTGATAGGCTCCTCGTGCGACAGGTAATGATCGATGCTGTCGGCGGCGATGGCGCCGTGGCCGATGGCGGTGGTCAGCAGGTGGGGGCGGATGATGTCGCCGATCACGAAGTGACCCTGCTTGCCGGGTACCTGGTAGAACTTGTCGGTGTCGATGAAGCCGCGGCCGTTGTCCAGGGACTCCAGACCGCTGAGGTCACCGCCCTGACCGATGGCGGAGACGATCAGGTTGGCCTCCAGCACGAACTCGGTGCCTTCAACGGGCACGGGCTTGTTGCCCTCGAACTGGCACTTGGCCATCTTCAGGCCCACGGCGCGGCCCTTGTCGTTGAGCACCACTTCAACGGGCATCACACCGTCGAGGATGGTCACACCCTCGTGCAGGGCGTCGTGCACCTCGTGCTCGGCGGCCGTCATCTTCTCCTTGGGGAACAGGGAGGTCAGGGTCACGTTGGCACCGGTGCGCATGGCACTCATGGCGCTGTCGTGGGCCACGTAGCCGTGGATCATGTCTTCCGGGTTGTCGGTGATGTTCTCGGCCTCGATGCGGCCCAGACGGCGGGCCACGGAGACCACGTCGATGGAGGTGTCACCACCGCCCACGCAGACGATGTTGTCGGTGCTCAGGACCTTGATGCGGCCGGTGTTGAAGGCCTCCAGGAAGTCCACACCGGTGATGCAGTTGGGGGCGTCGCCACCGGGCACCGGCAGTTTGCGGCCGGTCTGACAGCCCACGGCCCAGACCACGGCGTCGAATTCCTTCTCCACGTCCTCCATGCTGACGTCCTTGCCCACACGGGTTTTTAGGCGCACGTCGATGCCGCCCAGGTCCAGGATGCGCTGGATCTCGTGGCGCAGGATGTTGCGGGGCACCCGGTACTCGGGGATGCCGTACATCATCATGCCGCCCAGTTCCTCGTGGTCGTCGAAGATGGTGGAGGCATGGCCGCGCTTGCGCAGGTGATAGGCCGCCGACATGCCGCCGGGGCCGCCGCCGATGATGGCCACGCGCTTGCCGGACAGGGCCGGGGCGGCGTCAAACTTGTAGCCCTGGTTGAAGGCGGAGTCACCGATGAACTGTTCCACGGAGTTGATGCCGACGAAGTCTTCCACCTCGTTGCGGTTGCAGCCGGATTCGCAGGGCGCCGGGCACACGCGGCCCATCACCGAGGGGAAGGGGTTGGCGCTGGTGGAGCGGCGGAAGGCGTACTCCTGCATGCTCATGTCGGCCGGGGGCTTCTCGATGCCGCGCACGATCTGCAGCCAGCCGCGAATGTCCTCACCGGAGGGGCAGGAACCCTGACAGGGCGGGGTGCGATGCACGTAGACCGGGCACTTGTGGGAGTGATCGCCCTCGAAGATGGCGTCCTTCCAGCTGCGGCGTTCGTGGTCACCGTCCTTGAATTTGCGGAACGTCAGTTTCATGTCATCGCTGGAAGTCGCCATGGGTCTTCTCCTGATTGATGTCGGGCCAGTGGCCTGATTGCGATCTGTATTGTTTTATTACTGCTTGGAATCCATCACGAGTGCATCGCTGACCAGCTGATGCAGGCTCACGATCTGGTCCATTTCAAATCCGTAATAGGGCAGTACCTTGGAGAACTGGCTCTTGCAGATGGCGCAGATCGCCACCAGCTGGTTGACGCCGTGTTCTTCCACCACGTGCTTGAGGGCCTGCATGCGCGGCAAGGCGCCCTTGACGCGCAGTTCCATGAGGTCGTCGGTCAACAGGCCACCACCGCCGCCGCAGCAGAAGGTGGATTCACCAATGGTGTCGGGGGCCATGTCGTAGTAGTGATTGCACACCGCCTTGAGGATCTCGCGGGGGATCACGAACTGACCGCCGGGCATGTCGCCCATGCGCGAGGCGCGGGCCACGTTGCAGGAATCGTGGAAGGTGACCCGGCGGTGGTCGTTGGCGCTCTTGTCCAGGGTCAGGGCGCCGCGCTGGATCAGGTCATAGGTGACCTCGCAGATGTGCTGCGGCACCGGGTAGCGGGGGTCCAGGAAGTCGAAGGGGCCCGCCAGGGTGTTGAGGAAGCTGTAGGCTACGCGCCAGGCATGGCCGCACTCGCCGAACACGATGCGCTTCACGCCCAGTTCCAGGGCCGCCTCGCGGATGCGCATGGCGATGCGCTTCATGTTCTCGGGCGAGCCGATGAACAGGCCGAAATTCGCCGCCTCGGAGGCGTGGGAGGACAGGGTCCAGGAGATGCCTGCCTGGTGAAACACCTTGCCATAACCGATCAGGCCGTCCACGTGGGGTTCGGCGAAGAAGTCGGCGGAAGGGGTCACCAGCAGTACCTCGGCACCCTTCTCGTCCAGCGGGTAGCGCACGTCCACGCCGGTGTCCATCTTGACCTCTTCCTCGAGGCCTTCCAGTGTGTCGCGCAGGGCCGGTTCGGGCAGGCCCAGGTTGTTGCCGATCTTGAAGACCTTGCCGATGATCTCGTTGCTGTACTTCTGGCCCTTGCCCACCGCGTTCATGATCTCGCGGGTGGCCATGGTGATCTCGGCGGTGTCGATGCCGTAGGGGCAGAACACGGAGCAGCGGCGGCACTCGGAGCACTGGTGGAAGTAGCTGTACCACTGGTCCAGCACCTCCTCGGTCAGGTCCATGGCACCGACCAGCTTGGGAAACAGCTTGCCGGGCAGGGTGTAATAACGGCGGTAGACGCCGCGCAGCAGATCCTGTCGGGCCACGGGCATGTTGCGCGGGTCGGAGGTGCCCAGGAAATAGTGGCACTTGTCGGTGCAGGCGCCGCACTTCACGCAGGAGTCCATGAACACCTGCAGACCTCGGTTGGTCTCCAGCAGTTCGCCCAGCTTGTTGATGGCCACCTCTTTCCAGTTGTCCGCCAGTTCGCCCGGGAAGCCCAGGGGTGCCTGGAACTGCTCCTTGGAGACGAATGGCTTGCTGTGGGACATGACCCCGGCTTCCAGGGCGGGTATCTCCAGGTATTCCTTCACCTCTGGGGTTTTGAAATCGGCCATGGTCTCGTGTCCTCGGGATCGGCTGGGGCGCGGTCCGTTGTTTTACTGTTCGCTGCCGCTGGCGGCGGGTTTTTCGCTGTTGGCGATCCAGCTCACATGACGCCGCTCACGGGGATTGTCCACCTGGTTGCGGGTCGGGCTGAAGAACACGCCGGGGGCGTGCAGCAGCTTGCTGAACGGGAAGATGATCATCAGCGCCGCCACCAGGGTGAGGTGGATCAGCAGCATGGCGTCCGTGGGCAGCGGCTGGATGTCAAAGCGCATCAGGCCCAGGAAGAACAGCTTCACGGCGGTGATGTCCGTGTGCCAGATGTACTTCATCGCCAGGCCGCTGGCGCCGATCAGGATCAGCAGCACCAGCATCAGGTGATCGGAGGGCGAGGAGATGTAGCGGATGCGCTCCACGAACAGCCGGCGGGCCCACAGGCCGAACAGGGCGGCCACCATGGCAAACCCGGCATAGATGCCGAAGGGCTGGATCAGGGCCACCCAGGTGGGCACGTTTTCGATGAAATAGCGCAGGTGGCGCAGGACCACCAGCAGCAGGGCGAGATGGAACGCCCAGCCGAGAATCCAGATCCACTTGTTGGCCTTGAAAAGGCTGTGGAAGAAGACCACTTCGGTACCCATGCGCAGGAACACGCCGCTGCGGGTGGTGGGGGCCGGGGTGGTGGGAATCTTGAGAGGTGCCGGGGTACGCGCGTACCGGGCAATGCGCAGGCCCACGCCGATCAGGAAGATGGCGGTGGCGGCATAGAACAGCAGGGCATAGAACACGGTCGCGAACGACACGGGGCATCCTCCAGGTCAGAGATCCGGGTGCGGCCCTCGCGGGCCACACCCGGAAACAGCTTTGCGTGATTTAGACGCAGCCGGTCGGCTTGGGCAGCCCGGCGTACTTACAGGCCTGCTTGGCAGGACCGTAGGGGAACAGCTCGTACAGGTACTTGCTGTTGCCCTTGTCCGGGCCGAGCTTCTTGCCGATGGCCTTGGTCAGCACGCGAACGGCGGGGGCGATCTGGTATTCCTCGTAGTATTCACGCAGGAAATTGATCACTTCCCAGTGGTTCTCGTCCAGGGTGGTGCCGTCGGCGGCGGCCATGGCGGTGGCCAGGTCGGGGTTCCACTCGTTCAGGTTGGCCAGGTAGCCTTCTTCGTCGGTTTCGTAGCTCTTGCCGTTGACTTCGATTGGCATGGGGATATTCCTCCTGCTGTTGTTTCCGGTTCGTGGGATGAAGGGGGCCGGTGGGCTAGACCCAGGCCTGTACCTTGTCGTGTTTCTCGGTCAGTTCAACAAAGCCCTCGTAGTTCACCACCTCGATGCCATCGATGACCTGGTCGGCACTCAGGCCGCGGGCCATCAGGTCCGGGCCGAGCACGTAAACCTTGCGGCCGTTCATGGCTTCGCGCAGGGTGCCCTCGTGCGCCGTGCCGCGCACCGCCGCGACCACACCATCCTCGATCAGCAGGATGGCGGAATCGGGCAGGGCATGACCGATGCAGGATTGCAGGGTGTTGCGCTCGAAGGGCGACTTGTTGACGGTATGCAGCATGCTCACTGATTGACTCCCCCTCAAAAGCTCAGGATGACGTCTTGTTCGTCCATGAGCCGGGCGAGGTCGTCACGGGACATCACCTCCACCGGCACCAGCATGTCTTCTTCTGTGAGCCCGCGCTCGGCCAGGGATTCGGCCTCCACGTAGAGCTTTTCCACGTCGTAGCCCTCCAGGGCACGATAGGTGGGCGAGAAGTTCTTCATGCCGATCTGCTGGGTATCCTGACCCTTCTTGAGCTGGTAGACGCCGTCATCGACGAACACCATGCTCACATCCTGTTCAAACGCCGCCGCGATCAGCACCACTTCCAGGGATTCCAGCGCGTAGATGGTTCCGTAAGGGGCCTTGCGGTTGACGTACATGAACTTCTTGACTTCACCGGGACCTTCATCTTCCCAAGGTTCGGACATCTTCATTCACCTTCATGTGTCTTGTGGGAGGAGGGCATCCGTGGGGATGCCGGCCTGTTGCGCGTCTGGGTCAGTCGCCGAACACCAGCAGGCGGTCGCACTGGATGCCGGCTTCGATCAGCTGACCGAGACCGGAGATGCGGAAGCCCGGGGCGATGTTGTTGCCGTCCTTGCCCTGACGCTTGGCCTCGCCCTCGTCCAGGATGCCGCGGCGCTGGGCGGCGGCGATGCAGATCACCAGGTCGATGTTGTTGGCCTGGGCCAGTTCGGTCCAGCGCGCGGTGATGTTGCGGTCGTCCTGGGGCGGCACGGCGAAGCGTGTGCCGTTGTTCACGCCGTCGTGATAGAAGAAGACCCGGAAGACCTCGTGGCCACGGTCAATGGCCGCCTTGCAGAACTGGTAAGCCGTATCAGCGGCCTGATGCTGATAGGGTCCTTCGTTGACCAGAATGCCGTATTTCATGTCTCGACTGTCCTGTGGTGTTCGGGTCCGGGCGGCCACAGGCCGCCCGGACGGGCAGGTCACATGGAGTTAGGCTCGCTTCCCGATCAGAAGCGAATGTGGGTCGAGGCGTTCAGGCTGTTGCGCGCCCCTCTCCAGTTCTCCACGTGGAATCGGGTGAAGGGCAGGCCGGTCTTCTCGAAGAACTCGGGCCAGCCGATACGCTCGATCCAGTCGTTGATGCGCTCCCAGTCCTTGGCACCCTCTTTGTAAGCCTGGAGGATGTTCTTGACGATGGCAGTGGCCTCGGGCCAGCGCGGCGGGTTGTTGGGGATACCGGAGGCCACCAGCTTCTGGAAGGTGGGCTTGCCGCGGGCATTGGAGTGGTTACCACCCACCCAGATGGCCAGCTTGGTGTGCTCGGCATCGTTGATCTGCATGGGCGGGCAGGGGGGGTAGCAGGCGCCGCAGCAGATGCACTTCTTCTCGTCCACTTCCAGGGAGGGCTTGCCGTTCACCAGGGCGGGGCGGATGGCCGCCACCGGGCAACGGGCCACCACGGAGGGGCGTTCGCAGACGTTGGCCACCAGGTCGTGGTTGATCTTCGGCGGCTTGGTGTGCTGCACGTTGATGGCGATGTCACCCTGGCCGCCGCAGTTGATCTGGCAGCAGGAAGTGGTGATGTGCACGCGGTTGGGCATGCGGCAGTTGCGGAACTCGTCGATGAGCTCGTCCATCATCGCCTTCACCACGCCGGAGGCGTCGGTGCCGGGGATGTCGCAGTGCAGCCAGCCCTGGGTGTGGGAGATCATGGACACCGAGTTGGCGGTGCCGCCGACGATGAAGCCGGCATCTTCCAGGGCCTTGATCAGGGGCTCGACCTTGGCCTCGCTGTCGACCATGTACTCGATGTTGGAACGGATGGTGAAACGCACGTAGCCGTCGGCGAACTGGTCACCGATATCGCACAGCTTGCGAAGGGTGAACACGTCGAGGATACGCTGGGTGCCCGCCTTGACGGTCCAGATGTCTTCGCCGGACTCGGCGACGTGACGCAGCACGCCGGGACGGGGATGCTCGTGGTACTTCCACATGCCGAAGTTCCGGCGCATCACCGGGTGCATGTACTGGAAGCCGTCCGGGCAACCGGATTCAATGGGAGGACGCATGGCCTGTGCCTGTGACATTGCTCAACTCCTGCCTTTTATAGATCCACTACCGTGGTGGAATCGGATGGTTGTTGGGTTGGGGCGGCCTTAGTTGGCCGCCGACCGCTTCTGTTCCATCTTGCGGCGCAGGTACTGCTCGGCCGCTTCGTCGAACTCGTCCATACGGATGTAGGAGCTCTGACGGGGGTGGTTGACCATGTTGGGATCGGCGTCGAGGCCCATGCCCTTGAGGAAGTTCACCAGGCCGATACGCTCGATCATCTCGCCGCAACGCTCGTGCTCCAGACCGTTCTCGGCCCAGAACTCGATGATGTTTTCGGCCAGCTCGGTGAGCTTCTCGTAGTCTTCCTCGGTCTCGAGCTTCATGAACGGGATGATCACGGTGCCCATCAGGTCGCCGATCTTCAGGGTGCGCTTGCCGCCCACCAGGATGGAGACACCCTTGTCGTCGCCGGGGGACAGGGCCTTGGGCATGACGTTCAGGCAGTGCATGCAGCGCACGCAGCCCTTGTTGTCGATGGTCAGGGTGTCGTCGGCGTTCAGGGTCATGGCCTGGGTCGGGCAGCGGGTGGTGACGTTGTCGATGACGTAGTCACGGCCCTTCTTCTCGATGAAGGCCTTCACCTCGGCCTGGTCCACCTTCATGTCGTCGCGCCAGGTGCCGATCACCGCGAAGTCGGAACGCTCGATGGAGTTCACGCAGTCGTTGGGGCAGCCGGAGACCTTGAACTTGAACTTGTAGGGCAGGGACGGACGATGCACGTCGTCGGTGAAGCGGTTGAGCAGGGTGCGGTGGATGCGCTGCTCGTTGGCGCAGGACTGTTCGCAGCGGGCAGCGCCCACGCAGGACATGCCGGTGCGCACGCAGGGGCCGGCGCCGCCGAGGTCGAAGCCGTACTCGTTGATCTCGTCGAAGAAGGCCTGGGTGTTCTCGGTGCTCACGCCGATGAACATGGCGTTACCGGTCTGGCCGTGGAAGGTGATCAGGCCGGAACCGTACTTCTCCCAGGAATCGGCCAGCTGGCGCAGGATGTCGGTGGAGTAGAAGTTGCCGGCGGGGGGCTGCACACGCACGGTGTGGAACTCGCGGGACTCCGGGAAGGCCTTGGCCACTTCGGAGAAGCGCGGAATGATGCCGGAGCCGTATCCGAACACGGACACGGTGCCGCCCTTCCAGTATCCCTTGCGGGTCTCGTAGGAGTGCTCCAGCTGACCGAGCAGGTCGTTGGTCATGCCGCGGATGCGCGCATCGGGGTGCTCGTCACGAAGACGCTTGATCCCGGAGATGAAACTCGGCCAGGGGCCGTTTTCCAGCTCGTCGAGCATCGGGGTCTGGTGCTGATTGTTCGCCATGACAGTCTCCTTCTCGGGTCTGGGGACGTGGGACCGTGTGCGTCTGCCTTGGGTGCCTGGGAACTGCGCCGCGGCTACGTCCCGGTCCTGGTTTTGGTCGGGGTCTGACGGCAAGCCGGGACCCAGATGGTTCTTTTTGCTGCGGTAGACTCTAGGACCGGCCGCCCGGGGAGAACACCCTACTCATGGGGGGGGATCCCTACCCGGGCATATCCCACTGGGGATAGAGACAGGAACGGGGCCGCGAACAGCGCCCCGGCGGCCCCTGTCCCGGCCTATCCCGGAAGGAAGGTTGTGCTGCCGTGTCGCACCATTACACTGCTTCATCAATTCTTCGCCAGGCGTTGAAAACACCAGTCATGACAGCACGACAGTCATCCAGCGTGATTGACCACTCCGGTCCCGCGACGCACGGGCACCGGGATGCCCGCGCCTTCGATCTGGGCGCTGTGCCGGCCTACCGGGCCTGGCGCGAGGGCAAACTCGCCCGCCAGCCCGAATCCATCGAGGCCTTGCGCGTGGAAGTGGGTGATCTGGCGCGGCCCAGCGCCGAGGAATGCGCGGCCCTGACCGCCCATCTCCGGCAGCACAACCTGGTCCTCTACCGCAGTGCAGCAGGCGGCGTGGACCGGGCCACGGTGCGGACCTTCGGCCTGGCCCTGGGCCTGTCGCGCCTGGACAGCAACCTGTGCAGCGAGGAGGACGGGGTCAGCGAGCTGCAGGTGAGCGCCGGCGGGCGCCAGGCAGACTACATCCCCTACACCAACCGGCCGCTCAGCTGGCATTGCGACGGCTACTACAACCCCCCCGAGCGGCGCATCCGGGCCATGTTGCTGCACTGCGTCACGGACGCGGCCGAGGGTGGCGAGAACGCCCTGCTGGATCATGAGCTGCTGTACATCCGCCTGCGCGACGAGAATCCCGGCTGGATCGAGGCCCTGATGCACCCGCAGGCCATGACCATCCCGGAGAACGTGGAGAACGGCGTGGTGCTGCGGGAGGCCCAGTCCGGCCCGGTGTTCAGTGTGGACCCGGAGACCGGCCGGCTGCACCTGCGCTACACCGCCCGGGAACGCAACGTGCACTGGCGTGATGACCCCCTGACCCGCGAGGCGGCAGCCCGCATCCGGGAATTGCTCGCCTCCGACATGCCGGGCATCATCCGCCACCGTCTCTCCCCCGGGGAGGGCATCCTGTGCAACAACGTGTTGCACAACCGCACCGGCTTTCGCGACGACCCGCAGGCCGGCCAGACAAGACTGATCTACCGTGCCCGCTACCTGGACCGGGTGGCCGGGACCTGAAACCCCGAGGAGTCCCCATGCTGTGGTTGAGTGAGCTGCTGATGCAGAACCAGGACCTGCAGTCCTTCGAGGAGATGCTGGAACTGGTGCGCGAGCGCGCAAGGGCAGGGGAGCGGTTCCTCAGCTCCGACGTCAAGCCCCCGTTCCCGGATACCCCGCCGGACTGGGAGGAGCGGGTCGAGGCCACCTTCACCTCGCCCATGTCCTGAGGATCGCCAGGCCATGTTCTGGGACGACGACACCGAGATCGACCCCCATCTGCCCGATGACATCATCGATGTGTCCTACCGCATCGACTGTCGCTGCCTGCCCCTGGACCACGCCCACGCCCTGTCCAGCGCAGTGCTTGCGGCCCTGCCGTGGATGAGCGAGGAACCCGCCGCCGGCGTGCACCTGATCCACGGGGCGGAATCCGGCAACGGCTGGTACCGGCCCCAGGACCCGGAGCACGACCTGCTGCACCTGTCCCGGCGTGCCCGCTTCCGCCTGCGCGTGCCCCGCACCCGGCTGGAGGACGCCCGGGCCCTGGTGGGTCAGGCCCTGCGACTGGAGGGCCATGAACTGCTCATCGGCGAGGCCGGTGTCCTGCCCCTGCAGCCCTTGCCGGCGCTCATGGCGCGCTATGTGGTCTCCACCCCCGACGAGGCGGAGGCGGATTTCCTGGCCCGGGCGGCCGGGGCACTGCGGGAACTGGGTGTGCCGGTCACCAAGCTCCTGTGCGGCCGTGAACACGTGCTGCGCACCCCCGATGGCGAGGTGCATACCCGAAGCCTGATGGTGGCGGACCTGGATCCCCACGGCTCGGTGGAGCTGCAGCGTCAGGGTCTCGGACCGATGCGGCTGATGGGCTGCGGCCTGTTCATCGGTCACAAGGACGTCGCGCCGGTACAACGCGTACCGGGCGAGAGTTGAAACATCACCACATCATCAACAGCAACGAGACGGAGGATGGCTCAATGAGTCTGGAAGTGGATGGCGTCACCATTGCAACCAATGCCAACGGCTACCTGGAAAACATATCCGACTGGAGCGAGAACGTGGCCAAGGCCATTGCCGCGAAGGAAGGCATCGAGCTGACCGATCGGCACTGGGACCTGATCAACTACCTGCGTGACGAATACATCAACAACAACGAGAATCAGCCCAACACCCGGACCATCGTCAAGGCGATGTCGGCCAAGTGGGACGACAAGAGCGTGGATGCCAAGACCCTCTACGACCTGTTCCCCCTGGACCCCAGCAAGCAGGGCGGCCGCGTCTCCGGCCTGCCGGAGAGCCGCCGCAAGGGCGGCTATTAAGGCAGTGGCAAGTGGCTAGTGGTTAGTGGCAAGGAAAACGGCTGCTTTTCTGATTTTCCTTGCCACTTGAGACTTGCCACTAGCCACTGCCTTTCTATCCCCTAAGGGGGGTTAAGGGGCCCGGATGGCCGGTGCTATAGTCCCGGGAGTCCCTAGTGTCCTGTCTGACAAATATCTTGTCATTCAGAGCCTCGCAAAAGCGCCAAGGCAAGGCGCGCAGCGCAGCCAATGGCAAGCCCTTGGCAAGGTGCGCAACGCCGCATTGGCGCTTTTGCGAGGCTCCCTGCGGGCGCGGCTGTGTGGGCATGTGGCGTTGTTACGCTTGCTTGAAATGGGGGTGGCCATTCCTGCGCAAGCGTGCCTAGCCACACGCCCACACAGCCACGCTGAATGGCAAGATATTTGTCAGACAGGACACTAGAATCAGGCGGCCCGCCACAGCGATCCATCGGAGGTCAGAAAGCAATGAGCAACAAGCAGGAACTGATCAAGGAAATGCTCGAGATGCAGAAGATGTTCATGGAATATGAACATGCCAACGGCGTCTCCCCCGAGGAGTACTACCTGGCCCCCGAGGGCCATCCCCTGCATCAGTACCGCCAGAAGTACCGCGATATCGCCATGCAGCTGGTGGACATCGCCCACGCGGAAAAGGGCTCCCATCGTTGATGATGGGGGAGACCCGCCGGGTCTCCGCTGCCTGACCGATCTCGCGCCCATGCCCGCACTGCCGGGCATGGGCGCGGTTCTGTATGATGCCGGGTGTTCCCAAGCCAGAGACATCATCCATGTCCAACCCGCCCCCCGCATTCGATCCCCGCATCATCGCGCCCCTGCGCGAGCGCCTCGACCAGCATCCCGTCTACGGCCTGCGGGACCTCGACGACCTGCGTCGCTTCATGGAATGCCACATCTACTCGGTGTGGGATTTCATGTCCCTGATCAAGTTTCTCCAGCACCACATCGCGCCGGCCCGCTATCCCTGGGCGCCGGGTCCGGATGCGGCGGTGTGCCGCTTCATCAACGAGCTGGTGCTGGAAGAGGAGTCCGACAAGATCCCCGGGCCCGACGGCGAGGAGATATGCCTGAGCCATTTCGAGCTCTACTGCGGCGCCATGCGTGAACTGGGCGCGGATCCCTCCGGCCCCCAGGCCTTCGTGGCCCTGGCCGCCCGTGAGGGCATCGACGCGGCGCTGGCCGCGGGCATCGCCCCCGAGCCGTCACGCCGCTTCATGGAGAGCACCTTCGGCTTCATCAGCGGCGGCCAGCCCCATGTGGTCGCGGCGGCCCTGGCCCTGGGACGCGAACACGTGATCCCCGGCATGTTCCGCAGCCTGTTGGCCCGCATGGGCATCACCGAGCAGGATGCCCCCATGTTTCACTTCTACCTGAAACGCCACATCCACCTGGATGAGGACTTCCACGGCCCCCTGTCCCTGCGCATGCTGGACATGCTCTGCGCCGGTGACGCGCAGAAGCGGCGCGAGGCGGAGCAGGCGGCCTGCGCGGCCATCGAGGCGCGCATCCGCTTCTGGGACGATGTGGCCAAGCGACTGGAGATTTCCTGATGGCACTGCGACTGCGCAATCGCTGGAAACAGGGTGAGCGGGCCCGCACCCTGGAGGATGTGGCCACGGTGAGCGCCGCCAATGCCTGGCGGGTGGCCTGCAATGGCGTGCTCAGCCTGGAGAACGAGGGATTCGAGACCCGCACCCAGTACCAGCGCCTGGACGTGATCGAGGAATTCGTGGTCTTCCTGCTGCACCTCACCGATCACCAGGTCTACGGCAAGTTCAACGAGGAGGAGCGGGCAAAATTCATCACTGCCATGGCCCTGCGCCTGGCCGGCTTCGTGGAGGAGAACCGGGCCGACAACAAGGCGCCGGAAGACCTGCAGCACCTGACGCCGGCGGACTTCAAGCGGATCTTCATCGACAAGCTCAATGCCCGCAACGCGGTCTATGCCGAATGCAGTTACAGCCCCATCGAGGGACCCGGATTCAAGCTCATGCGCGCGTTTGCCGACTGGGTCAGTGATGCCCTGGGACCGAAGAACCGGGAATGGGCCATCGATCAGATCCTGACCATCGAGGGACCCGAGGCGGTGGAGAAGTACACCGCGTCCCTGGACGCGCTGCTGGCGGGTTCAGACGACCGTGCCGGGCCGGGCAAGGAGGGGCCGGTCCGGCCGATGGCGGAGGATTGAGGGTTTAGCCAGTCGAGGCGGTAAAGGCCTTCAACGCAAAGACGCAAAGACGCGAAGAACGCAAAAGGTCATGGGTATGAAAAACGGGGGCCGAGGCCCCCGTTTTCATGCAACGCCTTTTCGCGACCTTTGCGTCTTCGCGTCTTTGCGTTGGATTTTCAGACAAGCCTTACTGCTTGGTCCAGCTGCTGAAGCCGTCGGTCTTGCCTTGCAGGCCGTCGTTGTAGCCGGCGTCGTAGGCATCGGTGACCCGCTGCTCTTCCAGCTTGGGGCTGTGCATGAAGCCGGTCTGCCATCCCATGACGTAGGCGGGGTCGACGCCCACGCTTTCCATCTTCTTGGAGGTTTCGTAGTAGGTCTTCTTGTCCATGTCTATCTCCTCTGGTACACGTGCGGTTGACCGCGTCTGATGGGTTTGGGGGTCACGCAAGAAAACGGGCCCGGGCCGAACCGTCGTCCAGGGCACGACGAATCCGGTCCGCGGCGGATTTGAGGTCGGGTTCGCGCCCCAGGTGCCAGAGGCACAGGGCGCCGGAATAGGCCAGGCTTTCCCGGGTCGGGCCTGCGGCGCCTTCCAGGGCGGCAAGCCCGGCGGTGGCGGCGGCACGGGCCAGGGCGGCGCTGTCCACGGTTTCCTGGTTCTTGCCCTTGAGCTTGCCCGGGGTCAGGTCCTCGGGCAGGGGCACGGCGCGGCCGTCGGCCTGGATGCCCAGGTCAGCGGGCTCGATCAGCACCTCCTGCTCAGGGCCTTTGTCCTTGTACTGGAACAGGCGCCCGGTCTGCTGCAGGGAGGGCGTCACGCCGCCTTCCACGCCGCGCACCACCAGGCCGGAATCGAAGCCGGAGAAGCGCGCCAGTTCCGAGTAGATGGGCGGATAGGCCTTGTGCACGTAGCCGATCAGCAGGTGGGTCCTGTTGCGCGCCCGCACCGGGCCGACGATGTTCTCGACGGTGGTCAGGCAGGTGCGCTTGACGATCTGGCTGCGCAGCGCGGTGAGATTGTGCAGGCCGGGGCAGAAGGCCTCCATGTCCACGTAGGCCCAGCCGATGTCGGGGTCGGCGATGCGCTCGGCGGCCTCGGCGGGGGAGAGGTCCACCCGGGCGCCGGCCTCGCGCAGGATCATGCGGTGGGTCGCGCCATACTTGGGGCCCATGGCCTCGACGCCATGGGAGACCGCGGGCAGGCCGCAGGCGGCCAGCACGGCAGGCAGGAAGGGGGTGGCTGGCAGTCCGCGGGCATAGCCGTCATAGGGGTCGGCCACGTCCATGAGTTCGTCCACGTCGGCGGTGGCGGTGGCGGTGTTGTCGCGAATGGCCTGCAGTATGCCCCGGTATTCGTCCATGGCCTCGCGCTTCATGCGCAGGGCGATGAGCAGCACGGCGGACTGTACCGGGTCCACCTTGCCCTGCATGATCAGTTCCATCGCGGCCTGCGCCTCTTCCCGGTTCAGGTCCTCGCTCAGCTCCGGGCCGGTGGCGACCTTCTGGATGCAGGGGCGGATGACGCTGGCGACGTCGATGGCGGCGTTCTGGCTCAGGGACATTCGGTAACCTGTGTGGATCTTTCTGCGGGCTTGCGGGCGTCCCCGGGGGCGCACCGATTCATCATGCAACGGCCGGATTATAGCGACGGGGCCTCGCGGCGGCGTATATCCCCATTGAGAGGGTTCCGGCTGGTGGGGCTTTGCTTCACCATGCCATGAGCATAATCAGCTGGGGGCCTCTTATTGCTTCGTGTCTCCGCTGCTCGACCATGGGTGTCATAGAACAATGATGCATTCGCAAGACGATGACCACATGGATCTTCATAGCGGCATCTCCGCTTTCGAGGCCAAGCATTTCTCCCGGGCCATGCAGCTGCTCAGCCCCCTTGCCGAGGCCGGCAACGCGGAGGCGCAGTATCGCGTGGCCATCATGTGCCAGAACGGACTGGCCGGCGCCCCCAATCCCGATGCCGCCGCACGCTGGATGCGGGTGGCCGCCGAACAGGGTCATCCCATGGCCCAGCACGGCCTGGGCTTCATGTACCTGGAAGGCGAGTGCCTGGAGAAGGATCCGCGCCAGGCCGCTGTGTGGTTCGAGAAGGCCGCCAACCAGGGCCTGGCCGGCTCCCAGACCACCCTGGCCATGATGTACCAGGAAGGCAACGGGGTGGAGCGTGATCCCGAGGCCGCGCGCCGCTGGTACCAGAAGGCCGGTTTCGATGTCTCGGAACTGGACGCCTTCAGCCGCAACGACTGAGCTCACTGCGAGGGTCTGCCAGTCCCATGTCCCTGATCCGCATGTATTGCACCGGGATCTGCCCCTATTGTGACCGCGCCGAGCGGCTGCTGGTGCGCAAGGGCGTCGGTGATCAGATCGAGAAGATCCGCGTGGACCACGACCACGGGGCCATGACCGAGATGATCACGCGCACCCGGCGCAGGACCGTTCCCCAGATCTTCATCGGCGAACGCCACGTGGGCGGCTTCGACGATCTGGTGGAGCTGGACATGGAAGGCGAACTCGACGAACTGCTGTCCGGCCTGAATCTGGCCTGATCCACCACCGGGTATTGCCCAAGCGCTGCCCGCAGACATGACGGAAGGCTTGCCGTGGACTTCTTTCCCGTATTCATGAGACTCAAGGACCGCGCCTGCCTGGTGGTGGGTGGCGGCCCCGTGGCCCTGCGCAAGGTGTCCCTGCTGCGCAAGGCCCACGCCCGTGTCACCGTGGTCTCCCCGGCGCTGTGCCCGGAGCTGGCCGCGCTGAAGGCCCGTGATGCCATCGAGCATCTACCCCGAGGCTTTGAGGACGCCGACGTGGACGCCCGCGTGCTGGTCATCGCCGCCACCGACGACGAGGACCTGAACCGGCACGTCTCCGAGCTGTGCACCGAGCGCTGCATCCCGGTGAACGTGGTGGACCAGCCGGAACTGTGCGGCTTCATTACCCCCTCCATGATCGACCGTTCGCCCATCCAGGTGGCGGTCTCCACCGGCGGCTCCTCGCCGGTGCTGGCGCGCCTGCTGCGCTCGCGCATCGAGAGCTTCATCCCCGCCGCCTACGGGCGCCTGGCCGCGCTGGTGGAGGGCTACCGGCTCAAGGTCAAGGCGCGCATCCCGGACACCGAGCTGCGCCGGCGTTTCTGGGAGCGCCTGCTGGAAGGGCCGGTCACGGAACTGTTCATGTCCGGGCGCGAGGATGCCGCCCGCGAGACCCTGGAAAAGGCGCTCGAAACGGGCCTCGATACACGCGACGCCGGCGGCGAGGTGTTCCTGGTGGGTGCCGGCCCCGGCGACCCGGACCTGCTCACCTTCCGCGCCCTGCGCCTCATGCAGTTGGCGGACGTGGTGGTCTACGACAACCTGGTCTCGCCGGCCATCATCGAGCTGGTGCGCCGCGACGCGGAGATGATCTACGCGGGCAAGAAGCGCAACCTGCACACCCTGCCCCAGGAAGAGATCAACCAGCTGCTGGTGCGGCTCGCCAAGGAGGGCAAGCGGGTGCTGCGGCTCAAGGGCGGCGATCCGTTCATCTTCGGCCGTGGCGGCGAGGAGATCGACACCCTGATGCAGGAGGGCATCCCCTTCCAGGTGGTGCCGGGCATCACCGCCGCCGCCGGCTGCGCGTCCTTCTCGGGCATCCCGCTGACCCATCGCGACTACGCCCAGGCCGTGGTGTTCGCTACCGGTCACCTGCGCGACGGCAGCATCGATCTCAACTGGAAGATGCTCGCCCAGCCGCGCCAGACGGTGGTGTTCTACATGGGCCTGCTGGGTCTGCCCATCATCTGCCGCGAGCTGATGGCCCACGGCGTGTCGCCGGATATGCCCATGGCCCTGGTGGAGCAGGGCACCACCCAGAATCAGCGGGTCATCGTGGGCACTCTGGCCAGCATGCCGGACCTGGTGAAGGACTATGACGTGCAGCCGCCGACCTTGATCATCGTCGGCGAAGTGGTCAAGCTGCACGAGCGGCTGAAGTGGTTCCAGCCGGGCACCGACCACACCGTGAAGAGCCTGTTCAGCAGCCAGGGTCAGGTGGTGGAAGCCCGATCCTCTACCGAGGGAGCCGAGGCATGAGTGACGCTTACAGTATTTTCGATCCCAAGCGGATCAGGGTGGAGACGCCGGACGTGGACCCCGGCGTGGGCAGCGGCTGTGCCACCAGCGAGCCCTTCGCCCTGCGGGTGCTGGGCGACAGCATGTCGCCGGAGTTCGAGCACGGCGTGATCATCATCGTCGACCCGGCCGGGCACGTGGAGTCGGGCAGCTACGTGGTGGCCCGGCATGAGGAAGAATACCTGTTCCGCCAGCTGTTGATCGAGGAGGGGCGTTACTACCTGGTGGCGCTCAAGGATGATCACCGCAAGCTGGAGATCAGCGGCGTGGATGCCATCGCCGGCGTGGTCACCCAGCGTGCCGGGACGCGGCGCTCACAGCGCAAGCATTATGTGTAGAGCGTGAGAGGATAGGGGATAGCAAGAGCTGGCAGTCAAACGGGTGTTGTTGTTCCCACTTCCCGATTCACACTTCGAACTTCATACCGCGCCTCACGCCACCTCACCTCTCCCCCGAGGCCTCGGTGTCCCCAGGCAGGCCGCCGCTTCTCAGTCCCTGCTGCACCGCCAGCACCGCCGCTTCCACCCGGGAGTGCACCCCGAGCTTTCTCAGGATCGCCTTCACGTGCAGTTTGACCGTGCCGTCGGAGATGCCCAGGTTGCGGGCAATCACCTTGTTGCTCTGACCTTCTGCCAGCAGGGCCAGGATCTCGCCCTCTCGCGGGGTCAGTTCGTCGAAGGGGCTGGGTTCGTTGGCGGAGCTGGACTTTCCCTGCACCACCCGCACCAGCAGTTGAGCCAGATCGGGGGCCACCACGGTCTTGCCCTGCAGGATCTCCTCCAGGGCATCCACCAGGTCGCCGGGCTCCATCTCCTTGAGCAGATAGCCCTGAGCGCCATTGCGCAGGCATTCCACCAGGTCCTGCTCCTCGGTGCTGGTGGTGAGCATCACGATGGGCATCTTGAGCCCGGCCTGGCGCAGACGGCGCAGCACTTCCAGGCCGTTCATGGCGGGCATGCGCATGTCCAGCAGGATGACATCGGGCAGCAGATCCCTGGCCAGGTCGATGCCGGTCTCACCGTCGCCCACGGCGCCGACGGTGTCGATGCCGTGACGCTTGAGCAGCTCCTGCAGGCCCTCGCGGAACAGGGTGTGATCATCGATGAGCAGGACCCGGCGCGTCATCGGGCCACCTGCGCGGGCGGGTCGTTGCGGGACGTGAATTCCACCACCCTCGGCTTGGGATAATGGAAGGCGAGGCTGATGCGGGTGCCCTCGCCGGGTTCACTCTCGATGCGGAAATCGGCGTCCAGACGGGCAGCACGTTCTGTCATCACGCTCAGGCCGATATGTTCGCCCGGCGCACCCTGTTCGGCAGGCTGCAGGCCCAGGCCGTCGTCCTCCACCATGACCATGCATTCGCCTTCGGCATCGTTGCGCAGCAGCACGCGCACGTGCTGGGCCTGGGCGTGCTTGCGGATATTGCACAGGGCTTCCTGGACGATACGCAGCACTTCGGTTTCCATCTCCGCGGGCAGTTTGCGGGGCCGCCATTCCTTTTGCAGGTAGACGCTGATGCCGGTCTCTCTGCGCAGGGTCTCGACCATCTTCTCCACCGCGGCGACGAAGCCCTGAGGCTCCATGGGGGCGCGGAAGTGGCTGATCAGGGCGCGAAGTTCCACGTTGGCGCGGTTGAGCACATCCTTGATCTGATCGATTTCGCGACGTGTCTCCGCCGAGGCATCCTGCGCCGTTTCGTCCAGGGCGCGAACGCGAAAACGCAGCGTGGCCAGCGTCTGGGCCAGGGAGTCGTGAAGTTCATGGGCCAGGTGGGTGCGCTCCTCGATGATGCCCAGGCGCTGGGCCTCCTCGTCCACCCGGGCCTTCTCGATGGCCATGCCCAGATGTCGGCCGATGCTGGTGAGCAGGTTGTCCATGTCCTCGTTCAGATGTTCCGGCCATTCGTGCAGGAACAGGCTGTAGACGCCCAGTGTCTTGCCGCGATGCTGCAGCGGGATGGTGATCATGGCGGGCTCATCTTCCTGCGTGTCGCAGTCCGAGGTCACCCGGCCGCATTGCCGGATGTCCGCCTTCCAGCTGAGATCGCCGCCGTCTGCCACCCGCCCGCACATGCACTTGCCCAGGGGAAGGACCTGGCGGCAGCGCTGATCGTCGGGTTCAAATCCCAGGTTGGCCACCAGGCGCATGTGACCGTCGGGGGTCACCAGGCGGGCCGTGGCGGCCTGGGCACCCAAAGCGTGTTTGAGGCTGGTGAGGAAGCGTGTCAACAGGTCGTCCAGGTCCCGGGAGGTGTTGATACTGGCGGCCACGTCATAGAGCACTTCCAGGGTGTGGGACTTCTGCTCCAGGCGTTCCGTCTGGGCACTGACCTCGTCGCGCATCTCCCGGGTGAGTCGCTGCAGTTGCTCCGTGAGGGCGTTCACGTCCTGGGCCAGTTCGGCGAATTCACCGGTGCTGGGGATGGGGATGCGCGCGGCGAGGTTGCCGCCCCGGGCGCGCTGGGCCCAGTGGCGCAGGTGGAACAGGGGGGTGATCAGGTGGTGGTAGATGAGCACCGGCAGCGTCAGGGTCACGGCGAGGCCCGCCACCAGGAACAGCGACTGGATGCCGAGCAGGGGATGGGGCCAGAAGAACAGCAGGATCCAGGCATTGATGGCCAGGGACGCGGCGAAGGCCATGCCGATCAGGCCGAGCAGCAGGAACATGCGGTTCTTGACCAGACCGCGGGTCTTGTGGCGCCAGCCATCGGCCGGGCGGATCATCCACGTGGCCAGACCGGGTCCACGCGATGACTTGGCGTGAACTTTCCTCATCTCAACCTCCTGTGCGCCCATGCCCCGCTGCGGGGTGAGCGACCTGTGGCCACGGGCATTCCCGGTGACCTTATAATATTTAGTAATTCCTAAGCATATTACGGCGCCGCTGGCGTGTCTCCCCCGGCGTGCGCCCGGGCGAGCCCGCCGGGCTTTGCTTCCTGGTTCGGTCTGGTGGATAATAACCAACTAAACCAATCAACTTTGTGCGGTCCGGCAGTCCGTCGGACCCCAGCCCAATCCGGAACCTTATGAAATCACTCAAGATCAGCAATCTGGGCGAGATTCGCAACGAGCTCAACAAGTACAAGAAGGGCAAGAAGTTCGACATCAACCAGTTCAACCAGGTGGCGCGTCTGGCCTGGCTGGGCAAGCTGGTGATGCAGCCCCTGGATCCGGAAGACAAGGAATGCAGTTCCTTCCTGGTCTACTGCGACCACCCGGACGAACTGGCCGCCCATTTTCTGGACCTGGACCAGGACCTGGTGGGGCAGATGCACATCGTCGACGGCGAGCAGGGCGAGGCCCTGATCAAGATCCTGCGCATGGGCGTCGAGGAACGCGCCCGCCTGTACCAGGACCTGTCCCGCAGTGATTTCTATTTCCGCCACTTCTACAAGTCCGACGCCGACAAGGCCCCCGAGGGCGAGTCGGGTAGTTGATGTTGTTTAAGGAATGGACAGGATGAACAGGATAAAAAAACATCAAGGGCAAGGGATCGGACAGGATTGACATGATTCACATGATAAAAAACGTCTTCAAATCATGTACATCATGTTAATCCTGTCCGATTTCATTATGATCTTGTAGATCCTCAGAAATCCTGTTCATCCTGTCCATTCAGACTTGAGCTTCTTGACCACCCTCCCGACCCACTGGCGCTGGCTGGATCTGGGCGATCTGGCCCCCGTCGAGCTGCATGCCGCCTATACCGGCGTGGCACGGGCCATGGGGCCGGAGGACGCGCCGGTCCTGCTCTGGGCCAGGCCGGACCGGCCCCATCTGAGCATTGGGGCCAGCCAATATGCGGCGGCGGACCTGGACCTGGCCCGTTGCGAGGCCCTGGGCATCCCGGTGATCCAGCGGCCCCTGGGGGGCGGCACGGTGTGGGTGGACGGCGACCAGGAGTGCTTCTTCTTCATCCTGCCCCGCCAGCGGGTGCCGGGCGGACATCGCGGGCTGTTCGATCGGTGTCTGGGTCTGGTGGCCCACTGGTTCGCAGCTACGGGCCTCGGGGTGCGGCGCGTGGGTGGCCAGGACCTGTGGCTGGGTACCCGCAAGATCCTGGGTAGCGGCGCGGCCAGCCAGGGAGAGGCCCTGGTGTTCGGCGCCAGCGTGCTGCGGCATTTTCCCGCCCGGTCCTTCGCCGAGTGCATCCGGGCACCCAGTGACGGTTTCCGGGACTGGCTGGCCGAGGCCCTGGCCGAGGGCATGACCGACTGGCGCAGCCAGGGCATCGATCCCGACACCGGGCTGCTGCAGGCGGGACTGCGCGAGACCTGCGAAGGCCAGGCCGGCTGGCGCTTCACGGACTGGCAACCGGACCCGCGCACCCGCGCCTCCATGGCCGAGGCCCGGGAAGAACTCGCGGAACCCCTGGACCCGTCGCCCGGTCGGCGCCATGTGCCCGAGGGTATCCGGATCAACGGCCTGCGTTACCTGCTGGAGCAGGATCGGGACGGGGACTGGTTGCGGGTGCTGCTGGACGACGGGATCATTCGCCGGGTGGCCAGCGCCGATCCTGCCAGCCATGCCGCTCTGCGGGCCTGCCAGGGCGAACCGGCTCATGCAGGGCGGCTGCGGGCCGTCCTGGGTGATGCCCTGCCTGCGGCCAGGGCGAGCGATCTGGCCTCCCGCCTGGAGGCCCTGCATGCCTCCATTCCTTCGTAATCCATTGATGCATCATCTGACGATCAGGAAGTCCCGCCATGGCTGAACCCACCATCGAGGCGCGCATGCAGCGCCGCTACATCCTCATGACCACGGATCAGGACATGCTGGCCCGTTTTCGGGCGCTGACCCCGGAGGGCTGGACGGCGGTGGTGGTGACGGACCTGGAGGACCTGGGCGCCTGGAACGAGGTGCTCCTGCACCGTTTCCTGGTCATGGACCTGGACGAGTTCGATGCCTTCGATCCCCTGGACGTGATCCGCATCCTGCGCCGGGAACACCAGATCAACATCCCGGTGTTCTGCTTCGGCGGTGACGAGGATATCCAGGACGAGATGCGCCTGGCCCGGGCGGACCGGTTCTTCAGCCGGGAGGAGATGCTGGAGATGCTGCCGCGCTTCTTCGAGCAGTATCGGTGGGGGGAGTGACTGGGGGGCCTGCGGTACTTCGCCATGAACGCAGAGGGCGCAGAGACGCAGAGGTCGCAATGTGCGATATGCAAAAGAGCGGCCTGAAGGCCGCTCTTTGCTATTAGATTCTGGGCCGATCTCCGCGTTCTTCGCGTCTCTGCGCCCTCTGCGTTAGTTCAGCTGCATACAAATCAGCCGATCCAGGCGTGCTCGGTGACGTCGATGCGGATGTCCTGGCGGAAGGTCTCGCCATTGCCTTCGATCACCAGCTTGCCCACGCGGGTGCCGGCGGTGTCGTAGCTGAACTTGCACTCGAAGGTGCCGGGCAGATTCACGGTCGCCTCACCCAGGACCTTGCCCTCGGCCTCGAAGCGGGCCTTGGCGCTGCCGCTGCCGTTGAGCAGGGCCTGCAGACGGAATTCCTGATTGACCGGACGGCGGTACACCTCGGGATCACGGTTGAGGTTGTACTGCAGGTTGTTCAGTTTGATGAGTTTCACGAGTTTCATCTCCGCTCCCCGGACTTGGGTTATACCTGAGTATTCTGCTAGGATTTGATTAAGAGATTAATAATATACTATCCCGCCTGCAAATTCGATTCTGTACCCAGAGGACTTTCATGGATCCCAACGCCCGGCTTGTCGCCGCCTTCGATGAACTGGATCGGCGTATCGGCGCCCTGGAGGCCGCCGTGCGCGGGGACGGGGCACCCGATCTGGCCGATCTGCTCGGGGAGGCCGGCGGAATCATGAAGGGGTTGCTCACGGCCTATGCCGAGCACGCCGGCAAGGCCATCCCGGACACCGACGACCTGCTGGAGGTGTTCAAGGCCTTCGTGAAGGGCGATCCGAGCCTCAATGCCGTGCGGGACAACGTGCGCGAACTGGTCTACTACGGCAACTGCCTGGCCATGGACCGGGCCGACGCCCTGCCGCAAAACCCCCAGCGCATGGCGGTGCACACCCTGCGGCACGTTTACCTGTACCTGCATTCGCGCTGCGAACAGGAGCATCGCCTCTAGTGTCCTGAGTCAGAGATTCGTTACATTTCAGCGGGCCTGTACGGGATGCACGGCAAGGCGCACGAGCGAAGGACGGGCAGGCCCATTCGAGCGAGAGCAACGCGGCCGAGCGCCCGTACAGGCCCGCCCGCAGGGAGCTCCGCACAAGACCCAATGCGGCGTTGCGGTCCTTGCCAAGGGCTTGCCATTGCCTGCGGCCCGCGCCTTGCCTTGGGTCTTGTGCGGGGCTCTGAAATGCAACGAATCTCTGACTCAGGACACTGAGCCTGTCGGACCGAGATGCCCTGGGCACCTAAGTCCGACAGGCTCCTAGACGCACCGGCCCGACCCAGACTGACCGACCAAGGAACACCGACCGATGAAAAACCTGTTCAACAAGCTGCGCGGCGTGGAACGGGACGCCGTGCAAAAGCCCGTCGAGGGCGAGGCCCCCTTCTACCTGCCCCAGGGCAACGAGGTGGAGGTATTCAAGGCCGCCTATGCCAAGCGCCTGCCGGTGATGCTCAAGGGCCCCACCGGCTGCGGCAAGACCCGCTTCCTGGAGCACATGGCCCACGTGCTGGATCGGCCCCTGGTGACCGTTTCCTGCCACGAGGACCTGACCAGCTCCGACCTGGTGGGCCGTTTCCTGCTGGAAGGGGAGGAGACCGTGTGGCAGGACGGCCCGCTGACCCGGGCGGTGAAGGAGGGCGCCATCTGTTACCTGGACGAGATCGTCGAGGCGCGCACCGACACCACCGTGGTGATACATCCGCTCACCGACCACCGCCGCCAGCTGCCCATCGACAAGAAGTCGCAGATCATCGACGCCCACGAGGACTTCATGCTGGTGATCTCCTACAACCCCGGCTACCAGACGGTCTTGAAGGACCTCAAGCCCTCCACCAAGCAGCGCTTCGTGGGCCTGCAGTTCGATTACCCGAAGGAGGATATCGAGCGCCAGATCGTGAAGACCGAGTCTGGCGGCCTGGATGACGCCCTGGTGGACAAGCTGGTGGCCGCCGGCCGCAAGGCCCGGGGGCTGAAGGACCACGGTCTCGAAGAGGCCACCTCCACCCGCGCCCTGTGCTACGCCGCCGAACTCATGAACGCCGGCCTCTCCCCCATGGACGCCTGCCGCGCCGCGCTCATCCACCCCATCACCGACGACCCGGAACTGGTGGAGGCCCTGGAGGAGATCTTCCGGGCGCACTTCGGTGATCGTCTGTCAGGTGAGTGATGGTGACGCAGAGGGCGCAGAGACGCGGAGAGCGCAGAGAGAACAAGTGTTCTCACAATGCAGGAAACCGTGATTTTAACGTTACGGTTTCCCTTGCGTCCTCTGCGTCTCTGCGCCCTCTGCGTTAACGCGCCTGGCTCGAATCAAGACCCCAGCACATGACCGAACAAGAAACACTCGTCCAGATCCAGGAGGTGCTGCAGCACCTGGAGCATGTGAGCTTCGTGGCCCACCGGGACACGAAGGAGGCCATGCCGTCGGTGGAACCCCAGGGCGCCGCCGACACCCTGCTGTGGATCGAGACCGCGCGGGACCTGTTCTTCCGCGACCGGGAAGGGGGCAAGAGCTTCCTGCGCCACACCCCGCACATGGTGGAACAGACCGGCTCGGTGCGCGCCTGGGTGGAACAGGCGGCGGCCTTCGGCAAATGGGTCAACGGCTGGAGGGCCCTGGAGGGTTTCCTGACCCAGGCGGGAGACGTCTGGCAGGCCTGGGGCGCCGAGGGCGAGCGGGCCTGGTACGACATGGGCATCCGCTGGTGCGAACGGGGCATCCCCGAGGGACGCGCCTACTTCGGGGCGGACTTCCGCGAGCTGGCCGGGGGCGAGGGCATCGAGGGCTTGAGACGCCTCATGCAACCCGCCGAGACCCTTTACCTGGAGCGCAAGCTCAACCTGGACGTGTTCCTGGCCGGTGCCACCATCGCCAGAGCGCTGGTGGGAAGCCGGGGCCTGGAGGCCTGGGCACGGCGCGGCGCCGACATCCTGCAGACCGGGCGTTCCCGGGGCGAGGCCTACTTCAAGCTGGAGAGCGAGGAGAGCCTCAAGCACCTGCTGGACACCCTGCCGGGCTACCGGCCCCGGGCCCACAGCCGTTTCCTGCGCCTGATCCAGGTGGCCTGGTTCGGCGCCCACGTGTCCCTGGAGGACGGTAACTGGCGCCCGGGGCGCGGCCGGCCCATGGTGGAGACCGACGGTGTGCGCCTGTTCCTGCCGGCGGTGCTGGAGAGCCGCGACGAGGCGGTGGTCGCCGTGCTGCATGCCGCCGGGCATCTGCACTTCGACACCTACTGCGGCGAGGACATCGAGGCCCTGTTCCGTGAGATGGGCATGGCGCACCCACCCCTGGACGAAGACCAGCGCATCACCTGGCGGCCCCTGTTCGCCGCCTACGCCGAGCGCATGTTCCGCTTCCAGCTCCTGTTCGACCTGTGCGAAGACCTGCGGGTGAACCATCGCCTTCAGGGACGGGTGCCCGGGTTCCTGTCCCGCCTGCTGCGCCTGGCGCGAAACCACCCTGCGCCCGAGGGCGCGGCAGGCGAGTACTACCGGGTCGCCCTGGGAGCGCACGAGTCATTGATCACGGGGCAGGGTCTGGATGCCCGCCTGCAACCGCTGCTGTCCGAAGGCGCGACCATCCAGGACAGCTTCCGCATCGCCCGCGCACTGTTCGAGGACGCGGCCTTTCCCGAGATCGACGTGGAGGGCCGGGAGCAGGCCTACCTGCCGGGCCTGTCCATGAACACCGCCCGGGCCGTTTATCCCCGCAAGCGGGGCGAGCCGGTGGGCGGCTACAACGAGGACACCGACGCCCACGCCGATCAGAAGGCGGTGCAGGAGAAGCAGGCGGAGCTGCCGCCGCCCCAGGCCCCGGAACAGCGCCAGAACGACCCGGATCCGGACATCAACGTGCCCCAGGAGAACACTTCCGGCAGCGGCGGGCGCATCGGCGTGGGCATCCCCATGCCCGCCCAGGTGGACAAGCGCGGCGTCGCCCACCGGCAGACCCTGGAGGGCGTGCCTTATCCCGAGTGGGACTATCGCGAGCAGCGCTACCTCAGCGACTGGGCGCGGGTGCATGAGAAGCGCCTGGAGGAAAGCGACCCGGATCGGGCCGAGCTGCTGCTGGCCGAACACGCGCCCATGCTCAAGCGCCTGCGCCGGGCCCTGGAACTGCAGCGCCCCAGCCGGGTGGCGCCGCTGCGCAAACAGCTGGACGGCGACGAGCTGGACCTGGAGGCGGTCACCGGCTTCATCGCCGACAAGAAGGCGGGTCTCTCGCCCAAACCCTTCATCTATCGGCGCCGCACCGTGCAGCACCGGGACACCGCCGTGCTGCTGCTGGCCGATATGTCCACCTCCATCATGGCCAAGCATCCCAGCGGCCAGGGCAAGGTGGTGGACCGGCTGCGCGCCGGGCTGATGATGTTCGCCGAGGCCATCGAGAGCGTGGGCGACCCCTACGCCATCTGCGGCTTCGCCTCGCGCCATCACGACAACGTGAACTTCTACGTGCTCAAGGACTTCCACGAGCACACCGGCCCCGAGGTGCGTGCCAGCATCGCCGCGGTCTCCGGTCGTCTCGCCTCGCGCATGGGTGCGGCCATCCGCCACGGTATCCGGCGCTTCGAGCAGGCCGATGCCCATCACCGCCTGCTGCTGATCCTCTCCGACGGACGCCCTGCGGACTACGACGACGGCGGCGACTCCCGCTACCTGCACGAGGACACGCGTATGGCCATGAAGGAGGCGGTGGACGCGGGCGTGCATCCCTTCTGCATCACCCTGGACACCTCGGGCTCGGAATACCTGCCGGCCATCTTCGGCCCGGGTCACTACCTGGTCCTGGACAACGTGGACGACCTGCCGCGGCGGCTGCCGGAGATCTACCTGCGGTTGCGGCGCTGATCTGCCACTCTGATCAGGGCGAAGGAACGCAGAGGACGCAGAGACGCAGAGGGCGCGGAGAGATGACCGATAAAGCACTCACGCACGATTGTCCATGGTTAGCGAGGATGGATGCAGGCATGGTTTCGAGATTGGCGCATGACAAGTGGCTCTTAATTCGGATGTACTCCGCGTCCTCTGCGTCTCTGCGCCCTCTGCGTTAACAGTCCATAGACAGATAAGAACAGATGATCACACCGTCTCGTACCGAACCCACCCGCAAGGCACTGCTGATCGGCGCGTCCCGTTACCGGCGGCATAGCTACGGGGACAACCATCCCCTGGGCATCCCGCGCGTGTCCCTGACCCTGGACCTGATCCGGGCCTATGGCGCGCTCACGGAGGAGGAATTCCAGGTCTCGCGCAAGGCCACGCCGGCGGAACTTGAGTGGTTTCACACCCGCGAATACGTCTCGGCCATGCAGCGCTGCGAGGCGCTGGGCAAGGTCTATGATCGCTACCGCCAGCGGCACAACATCGGCAACTTCGAGAACCCGTACTTCCCCGGTTTCTTCGCCACCCCCGCCACCGCCACCTACGGCAGCATCCAGGGCGCCGAACGGGTGCTGGAGGGCTTCATGGCCTTCAACCCGGCGGGCGGCATGCACCACGCGGCGCCGGATGCGGCACAGGGTTTCTGCTTCTTCAACGATCCGGTGCTCGGTATCCTGCGGCTGCGTCGGGAAGGGCTGCGCGTCCTGTACCTGGACATCGATGCGCACCACGGCGACGGGGTGGAGGCGGCCTTTCGCAGCGATGACCAGGTGATGACCTGCTCCCTGCACATGGACACGAGCTACGCCTATCCCTTCAAGGGCGGTGGCATCGAGGACACCGGGCCGCTCAACAACGCCGTGAACATGCCCCTGCCCAAGGGCATGAACGACGACGAATACCGCCACGTGTTCGGGCGCCTCTGGCCGGCGGTGCTGGAGGCCTTCCGCCCGGAGGTGATCGTGCTCCAGGCGGGCACCGACATCCTCGGCCCGGATCCCCTGGGCAAGTTCCACATCTCCACCCAGCTGTTCCTGGAGGTGGTGGAGCGGGTCATCAACGACGCGCCCAGGCATTCCGATGGGACGCCGCGGCTGCTGGTGGTGGGCGGCGGCGGTTACCACCCCCTGATGCTCGCCCGCTGCTGGGCCGGTGTCTGGGGCTTGCTCTCGGGGCGCGAACTGCCCGAGGCCATCCCGCCCGAGGGCGAGGCCCTGTTGCGCGCCGTGGACTGGGATCAGGACGAGGAAGAGGATTATTTCGAGGACCTGTTCACTTCTCGGTTGGACAGGCTGGTGGAAGGGGAGGTGCGACGGGAAGTGCGCGAGCGTGTCGATGCCCTCCTGTCGGCACATCCGGCGCTGGTCCGTGGCGGTATCATGCTCGAGAAGACGGTCACAGCCGGCTGATGCGATCAAGCCAGTCCGAGAGGGCGGGAGTGGCACTACGGGTATCGCCGTTGACTGCCACCTGTTGATGCTGGATTTCTGCGGCGATGCCTTTGAGCCGATAGCTCGCTTCGCGGGTGAGGGCTGCCAGTTCGACACTCAACTCGGGCGACTCTTGTAAATCTTCCAGCCACTGATCGGGTGCGGCGGCACGCATCCCGGCACGATCCAGTGATCGGGCCAGATCCGTGAGGCGTCCATTGATCAAGCGCGCGGCGGCGCCGGTGTCGGTCCGCGTCGCCTCAAGGCCCTGCTGGACCAGATCCAGCACTTCGCGCAGATCGGCGATGATCATCTCCGGCATGGTAGGCCTGGACTGCTTGTTTGATGTGGGGCAGTGCTGCAGGGCCAGCAGCAGACGCCCCACAGGCAGGGCATCGAGCTTTTCCGGCTGGCCTTTCAGGATGGCCGCCAGGTTGTCTCCACCGCCGCGATCGCAAAGGGCCACGGCCAGTTCCGCCACCGCCAGGATGCGGCCTGCCATGGCCAGCCTGTCGCCGGAGCGGCCCTGGGGATAGCCGCTGCCGTCCAGTCGTTCGTGGTGTTCCAGCACGGCCCGGCTGACTTCGGGGTGATATTGCGGAAATTCCCTGAGCAGCAGGTAGGCGATCACCGGGTGGGCACGCACCTGCCGCTCCTCGGGCGGCTCAAGGGGGCGACGCAAGGCGAAGATCTCTGGGCTGATGTGCAATTCCCCGAGGTCATGGAACAGCCCCGCCGTGCAGACGGTCCGTGACAGGGCCGCGGTCTCGGCGCCGCCGGACTCCGCCAGCGCACAGGCGGTCAGGGCGACCCGAACGGCGTGGCGAAAGTGATCGGACATCCGTTCCCTGAACACGGTCAGTTTCGCGGCCAGGGGCGGTACCAGGATCACCTTGCCCAGGTGATTCAGCGGTGCCTGGGGATTTTTCAGGGTGGTGTGGAGGGCCTGGAGCAGGGGGTCCTGCTCCGCCAGTTCCTGTCCGACAGTCACCAGTTCCGGTGATTGGACGGCGCCTTCGATGGACAGGCTGTGATCCAGCGGGCGCAGCAGTTTGTGACGCGTGAGTTTTTCGAATACGCCCCGGTCGATTCGAGCCTGGCGGGCGAGCAGCTTGTGCCCCGTCGCGCTGAAGATGTCCTCGCTGGCCTGAACCTGGCGTTGTTCACCGAGTTCCGTGACATGGCGGGTGTAGATTTCATCGCAGTTTTCCGGGAGCGAATCCCGGATATCCTGCATGGTTTCGTCGGCGATGGATGACATGGAATCCTGTTGCTGCGTGCGCAGATCCGGTATGTCTCGAAGTGTACTACGGCGCGTCCGGCGGGTGCCCGTCCTGCCACGGATTCTGGTAGCATTTCCGACCTTTGAACTCAATCATGTCACAGTCCATGAACACAGCTTCCCTGATCCCCGGTTACGCCAATGCCAAGGCCACCCGCGCCTATGCCGAGGCCCACATCGCCTCCGGTGACGCCGCCCCGGGCCATTACAGCGAATTCCTGCGCGCCCGCATGCAGCTCTCCAGCCTCGGTGTGGGCACCTTCGGCGGCGAGGCGAGCCCGCAGGTCGACGCGGCCATCAGCGCCATCGTGACCAAGGCACTCACCCGGGGCATCAACGTCATCGACACCGGCGCCCATTACCGCTACGGCCGCTCCCTGGCCGCGGTGGGTGCGGGGGTGCGCGCGGCCATCGAGGCGGGGGTGCCCCGGGAGGCCATGTTCCTCATGTCCAAGGGCGGCTTCCTGACCCTGCGCGGTGGTCCGCCGGCGGACATGAACGCCTGGTTCGAGTCGGAGATCGTCGCCCAGGGTCTGGGCACCAAGGACGACCTGGCCAAGGGCGCGCACCTGCTGACGCCCGAGTACATCAACTACCAGATCGAGCTGTCGCGCAGCCTGATGGGCGTGGAGACCCTGGATGCCTTCCTGGTGGATCAGCCGGAGGTGCACATCCCGGTGATCGGCAAGGAGGCCACCAACCGCAAGCTCGCCAGGGTGTTCCAGGTGCTGGAACGGGCGGCCAATGAAAAGCGCATCCGCGCCTACGGCATCACCACCTTCGAGGGTTTCAGGGTGGAGACCGACGCCAGGATGTTCCAGTCCATCACTTCCATGATCGGCCTGGCCGAGGGTGCCGCCCGGGAGGTGACCGGCGATGATCATGCGCGGCATCACTTCAAGATCGTGATGATGCCCTTCAACCAGGTGATGCTGGAGGGCTTCACCCGCTTCAACACCGCCACCGGTCAGGGCAACGTGGGCTCCCCCATTCAGGCGGCACACCAGCTGGAGGTCTACATGATGGCCTCCCACACCATGTTCAAGGGCCACCTGGGCAGCCAGTCCGTGGACGTGGTGGCCGAGCGCTTCGCGGACCTCAAGCCCGCGCAACGGGCCATGCAGTTCAACCGCTCCACCCCGGGCCTGGGTACCTCCCTGGTGGGCATGAGCACGCCCGAGCACCTGGACGACATGCTGGCGGTGGCAAAGCTCCCGCCGCTGGAGCGCAAGGATTACCTGTCCATGTATAAGAAGGCCGAGTGACAAGAGACAAGATACAAGAGACAAGATAAGGTGCACGTTGTGTGCGCTCTGCGGCAGAGTCAGCAGAAGCCCCCTCTTGTCTCTAGCCACTTGTCTCTTGTCTCTGATTATTCCTATGCAAGCCGATCTGAAACCCCTGGAGTTCGACTCCATCCGGCGATTGCTGGAACGCCTGACCCACACCCCCTACGGGGCCGATGCCGCGCGGGCCCTGGAGCCGGCGCCGACCCTGGCGGTGGCCCGTGACATGCAGCGGGCGGTCACGGCGGCCCGCACCCGCATCGATGCGGGGCGCATGCCGCTCATGGGACAGCTGCCGGACATCCGTGCGGCCCTGCGTCAGGCGTCTTCTCCGGGCGCGCGGCTCTCCACCCAGGCCATGCACAACATCCAGGTGGTGATGCGTGCCGCCGGCCAGCTGGCCGGGGCGCTGGACGAAACGCCGGATATCTATCCTGGCAGCCTGGATGAACTGAAGCCGCCCCAGGCGCTGGTGGAACTGCTGGACAAGAGCCTCGTGGGTGCAGGTTCCCTGCGCGAGGACGCCAGTACCGAGCTGGAAGAGGCCTTTGCTGAGCGGTCGAAGCTGCGTGCCGAGGTGGAGCAGGTGGTGCTCGGGCGCATGGGCCGTGACGACATCCGCGACTGCCTCGATGACCACCGCAAGGTGCAGTGGAACAGCGAGCGCGCGGTGATCGTGATCCGCGGCACCGAGGCGGACAAGGTCAAGGGGGTGCGCCGGGGCTCGGCCATGGGCGGTCGCGACCAGATCGTGGAACCCATGGAGGCGGTGCCCCTGAACAACCGCCTGGACACCCTGAACGGGCGCATCAACGCCGAGCAGCAGCGGGTGCTGCGGGAGCTGACGGCCGGTATCGCCGAGCACATGGATGCCCTGAACGGCATGCTGGATGCACTCACCTGGGTGGACCTGGCCTTCGCCGCCGGGCAGCTTTCCCACCACATGAATGCCCACGCCCCCACCCTGGTGGAAGGGCCGCGGGTGCGCCTCGCGGAGGCCTACCACCCCCTGCTGCTGATCCAGTTTGCCGACGGCAGTGGACCCCGGCCCGTGCCCCTGTCCATTCACCTGGACGGCAACGACGTGCTGCTGCTGGTCACCGGTCCCAACACCGGCGGCAAGACCGTGGCGCTCAAGACCCTGGGCCTGATCACGGTGATGGCCTGGTGCGGCCTGCACGTGCCCGCGGAACAGGACTGCGAGATCGGCAGCTATGCCCGGGTGATCGTGGACGTGGGCGACCACCAGAGCCTGTTTCATCACCTGTCCACCTTCGCCGGCCACGTGGAGGTGCTCAAGCGCATCCTGGACGAGGCGGACGGCGAGACCCTGGTGCTGCTGGACGAGTTGGGCACCGGCACGGACCCGGAGGAGGGCGCGGCCCTGGCCATGGCGGTGCTGGACGAGCTGCTGTCCCGCAAGGTCCAGGGCATCGTCAATACCCACCTCTCGCCGCTCAAGGACTATGCCGCCAGGCACCCGGGCATCCGCAACGCCTCCATGCAGTTCGACCACCAGCGCCTGGCGCCCACCTACCGGCTGATCATCGGCGAGCCGGGGGTGTCCCTGGGGCTCACCATCGCCCAGAAGAATGGCCTGCCCGAGGCCCTGGTGGAGCGGGCGAGGGGGCATCTGGCGGCCATCATCGGGGAGGGGCGTTAGCCTCCAGACCCGAGAAGCTCACCGCAAAGGGCGCGAAGCGATGCGCGCAGGACGCAAGGGTTTTGTCTTACAAGAGATTTTCCTGGCGTCCTTGGCGAGACCTTCGCGCCCTTTGCGTTCCAGCTTTTGACTTTCCATGCTGACGGGGACCGTCGGATGCGGGCGGCGAAGCTGGCAGGAAAACCACAGGATGTGTCTGAAATATCAAGTTTTCGTGAAATTCCGACCGCTTCATATTACTATTGGGCCCTTTCCCCGCCGTTCCGGCTCCGGGCGCTTCTGCGCCCGGTCGGGCGTGGGGAAGCCAACCCCACCACCCTCGCAACACGCAGGAGACAAGCCGTGGAATTGACCGGTGCCGAGATCTTTGTCCGCTGCTTGCAGGAGGAAGGTGTCGATCTTATTTTCGGGTACCCGGGTGGCGCCGTGCTTCACATCTACGACGCCCTGTACAAGCAGGATAAGGTTGCACACATCCTCGTGCGGCATGAACAGGGGGCGATTCACGCCGCCGAAGGCTATGCCAAGTCGACGGACAAGCCCGGTGTAGCCCTGGTAACCTCCGGTCCCGGCGCCACCAATGCCATCACCGGCATCGCCGACGCCTACATGGATTCCGTGCCCCTGGTGGTGTTCACCGGCCAGGTGCCCACCAGCCTGATCGGCAACGACGCCTTCCAGGAAGTGGACACCGTCGGTATCACGCGCCCCTGCGTGAAGCACAACTTCCTGGTCAAGGACGTCAAGGATCTGGCCACCACCATCAAGAAGGCCTTCTACGTGGCCACCTCCGGCCGACCCGGCCCGGTGGTGGTGGACATCCCCAAGGATGTCACCGCCCACAAGTGCGAGTTCAGCTACCCCAAGACCATCCGGATGCGTTCCTACAATCCGACGGTCAAGGGCCACACGGGGCAGATCAAGAAGGCCATCGACCTGATCCTGGAGGCGCGCCAGCCGGTGATCTATACCGGCGGTGGCGTGATCCTGGGCCGTGCCGCCAAGTCCCTGACCGACTTCACCAGGCTGCTCGGTTATCCCATCACCAACACCCTGATGGGCCTGGGTGGCTACCCGGCCACCGACAAGCAGTTCATCGGCATGCTGGGCATGCACGGCACCTATGAAGCCAACATGGCCATGCACCACGCTGACCTGGTAATCGCCATCGGCGCCCGCTTCGACGACCGGGTGACGGGCAACATCGAGAAGTTCTGCCCCTACGCCAAGATCGTGCACGTGGACGTGGACCCGGCCTCCATCTCCAAGAACGTGAAGGTGGATGTGCCCATCGTCGGCCAAGTGGACAGCGTGCTCAAGGCCATGATCAAGGAGATCAAGGCCGACCCGCGCAAGCCCGACGCCACCGCGCTCAAGGCCTGGTGGAAGCAGATCGACGAGTGGCGCGCCATGGACTGCCTGAAGTTCGACCGCAACTCCGAACTCATCAAGCCCCAGTTCGTGATCGAGACCCTGTGGAAGCTTACCAAGGGGGATGCCTTCGTCACCTCCGACGTGGGCCAGCACCAGATGTGGGCGGCGCAGTTCTACAAGTTCGACAAGCCCAATCGCTGGATCAACTCGGGGGGGCTCGGCACCATGGGTTTCGGCCTGCCGTCGGCCATGGGCGTGCAGCTTGCCCACCCGGATGCCACGGTGGCCTGTATCACCGGTGAGGCCAGCATCCAGATGTGCATCCAGGAGCTGTCAACCTGCCTGCAGTATCACCTGCCCATCAAGGTGGTGAACCTGAACAACCGTTACATGGGCATGGTGCGGCAGTGGCAGGAGTTCTTCTATCAGGGCCGTTACGCCATGTCCTACATGGATGCCCTGCCGGACTTCATGGCGCTCGCCCAGGCCTACGGCCACGTGGGCATGCGCATCGAGAAGCCCGCTGACGTGGAGGGCGCCATCAAGGAGGCCCTCAAGCTCAAGGACCGCCTGGTGTTCATGGACTTCATCACCGATCAGTCCGAGAACGTCTATCCCATGATCCCGGCCGGTGCCGGCCAGAACGAAATGATCCTGGTGTGAGGGCGGGGGCATCATGAGACATATCATTGCAATCCTGATGGAAAACGAATCCGGCGCCCTGTCCCGGGTGGCCGGGCTGTTCTCGGCGCGCGGCTACAACATCGAGTCGCTCACCGTGGCGCCCACCGATGACCCGACCCTGTCGCGCCTGACGCTGGTCACCAGCGGCTCCGACGAGATCGTCGAGCAGATCGTCAAGCAGCTCAACAAGCTGATCGACGTGGTCAAGCTGATGGACCTGACCGAGTATCGCCACATCGAGCGCGAGATTATGATGGCCAAGCTGCGGGTGGGTGGTGACGACCGGGAAGAGGTCAAGCGCCTGACTGATATCTTCCGCGGCCGCATCATCGACGTGAGCCCGGCCACCTATGTGATCGAGCTCACCGGTGACAGCAGCAAACTGGACGCCTTCATCGAGGCCCTGCGCCCGTTCGAGGTGCTCGAAGTGGTGCGTTCCGGCGTCATGGGCATTGCCCGTGGCGATGTCGCATTAAAGATTTAGTTACTAGATACAAGAGACAAGAGGCAAGTTAAGGCCAAACCCTTTTCTCTCTTATCTCTTGGATCTTGCCTCTTGTCTCTTTTTTTACTGGAGCTTTGCTATGCAGGTTTATTACGACAAAGACGCCGACCTCTCCATTATCCAGGGCATGAAGGTCGCCATCGTGGGTTACGGCTCCCAGGGCCACGCCCATGCCAACAACCTGAAGGATTCCGGCGTGGACGTGACCGTGGCGCTGCGCGCCGGTTCCGCCTCCGCCAAGAAGGCCGAGGGTGCGGGCCTCAAGGTTCAGGGCATCGAGGAGGCCGTCAAGGCCGCCGACCTGATCATGATCCTGGCCCCCGACGAGCACCAGGCCGCCCTGTACAAGAACCAGGTGGAGCCCAACCTGAAGCAGGGCGCCGTGCTGGCCTTCGCCCACGGCTTCAACGTGCACTTCGAGCAGATCGTGCCTCGCTCCGACGTGGACGTGATCATGATCGCCCCCAAGGGCCCCGGCCACCTGGTGCGTTCCACCTACACCAAGGGCGGCGGTGTGCCCAGCCTGATCGCCGTCTACCAGGACGCCTCCGGCCGTGCCCGTGACATCGCGCTCTCCTACGCCTCCGCCAACGGCGGCGGCCGCGCCGGTGTCATCGAGACCAGCTTCAAGGACGAGACCGAGACCGATCTGTTCGGCGAACAGGCCGTGCTGTGCGGCGGTGCCACCGCTCTGGTGCAGGCCGGCTTCGAGACCCTGGTGGAAGCCGGCTATCCGCCGGAGATGGCCTACTTCGAGTGCCTGCACGAACTCAAGCTGATCGTGGACCTGATGTATGAAGGCGGCATCGCCGACATGCGTTACTCCATCTCCAACACCGCCGAGTACGGCGACATCACCCGCGGCCCCCGCGTGGTGACCGAGCAGACCAAGGCGGAGATGAAGAAGATCCTGACCGAGATCCAGACCGGCAAGTTCGCCCGGGAATTCATCCTGGAGAACCAGGCCGGTGCCGCGACCCTGAAGGCCAGCCGTCGCATCGCCCGCGAGCATCCCATCGAGGTGGTGGGTGCCAAGCTGCGTGACATGATGCCCTGGATCAAGGCCAACAAGATCGTCGACAAGTCGAAAAACTGATCAAGAGGCAAGATATAAGAGGCAAGAGGCAAGAAGGGGTTGGCCCTTTCTTGTCTCTTGCCTCTTTTCACTTGTATCTTCTTTAAATGCTTCCTCTCGCACCTGAAGGTCGTCCCTACGTCGCGGCTGCGGCGGTCGTCGTCGCCGGTACCCATGCGGTCTGGGGAGCCGAGATCGCCTGGCCCAGCTGGATCCTGCTGGCCGTGGCATTTTTCATCTTCCGTGATTTCAGCCGCAAGGTCGCGCCCAGGGCCCTGGCCGTGCTGAGCCCCGTGGACGGTGTGGTCACGGAGGTGGCCGAACATCGTGATCCCTACCTGGGCCGGCCGGCCCGGCGTGTGAGCCTGCGCCAGTCCCGTTTCGGTGAATTCAACGTGCACAGCCCGATCGAGGGCAAAGTGCAGGCGCGCTGGTGGCCGGGCAAGGAAGGGGTCAAGGAGGGGCTCCCCGGGGACGAGTTCGCCCTGCAGGTGCAGACCGATGAAGGCGACGAGGTGGTATTCGCCATACAGATCCGGGGGCTGCGATTGGTTCGTTGCGGCGTGCAGTCCGGTGAGCGCATGGGGCAGGGCAGGCGCTGCGGTTTCCTGGGTTTCGGCCTGCCGGTGCAGGTCTACCTGCCCATGAACAGCCGGGTGGAGGTGGCGCCGGGACAGCGCCTGAAGGCGGGCAGTGATATCATCGGTATCCTGGTCCACAAGGAAAGCGACAAGGCCTGACTATGTCGGACACCGAACCCCAGGCGGGCGACCAGAAGGCCCGCCGCGGCATCTACCTGCTGCCCAACCTGTTCACCACGGCGGCCCTGTTTGCGGGCTTCTATGCCATCGTGGCCGCCATCAACGATCAGTTCACCGCCGCCGCCATCGCGGTGTTCGTGGCCATGGTGCTGGATGGCATCGATGGACGCGTGGCGCGCATGACCAACACCCAGAGCGCCTTCGGCGCCGAGTACGACAGCCTCTCGGACATGGTCTCCTTCGGCCTCGCGCCGGCCCTGGTGGTCTATCTCTGGGCCCTGGTGGAACTGGGACAGGTGGGCTGGGTTGCGGCCTTCTTCTATGCCGCCGCCGCCGCCCTGCGCCTGGCCCGCTTCAACACCAAGGTGGGCGTGGCTGACAAGCGTTTCTTCCAGGGCCTGCCCAGCCCCTCCGCCGCCGCCCTGGTGATGGGCATGGTGTGGGTCTGGCACGACCTGGAATTCGTGGGCACGGATCTCGGGATCATGGCCCTGGTGGTGACCGTGATCGCCGGCGCGCTGATGGTGAGCAACGTCACTTACTTCAGCTTCAAGGACATGGATTTCCGCCACCGGGTGCCGTTCTTCGTGGTGCTGGTCATCGTGGTGGCCCTGATGCTGACCGCCATCGATCCCCCCAAGGTGCTCTGGGGCGGGTTCCTGCTCTACGCCCTGTCGGGCCCGACCCTGACCGTGATCCGCTGGCGTCGCCGGCGTGCCCGGGGCAGTGAGGACAAGGCGGATGGCGAGGAGCAGAAGGAGGATTGAAGTGGGAAGTGAGAATTGGGAAGTTGGAACAAACGCTCGCACTTCCCAATTCTCACTTCCCACTTGTCAGCCTCGTTCCCCTTTGATAGATTTAGACCAAGTCTAAGTCAACGCTCGACCGAAGAATCTGCAACCATGCCAATTGCCCGGAGCCAACTCGGTCTCTTTCGCGCCCCCCGCCAGGCGGGTGCTGCGGGCTATTGCGGTCTCTCCCTGCTCGTCCTGCGACTGCCGCGCTAGCGGCTACCTCCCTTGTGCCTGGCGAGGCCAAACGCACCCCTGATCCGTGTGTCGTCCCTGTGGACGCAAGCCCCCGATGCGGGCGCGGAATCCGTTAGAATCCGTGAATTGATTTTCAGGCCGACAGGATCGGCCGGCAGGAGAGAGAACCATGTCAGGCAGCGACAAGCTCATCATTTTCGACACCACCTTGCGCGACGGCGAGCAGAGTCCCGGCGCGTCCATGACCCGCGAGGAGAAGGTGCGCATCGCCAAGGCCCTGGAGAAGATGCGCGTGGACGTCATCGAGGCGGGCTTCCCCATCGCCAGCCCCGGCGACTTCGAGTCCGTGCAGGCGGTGGCCCGCGCGGTGAAGGATTCCACCGTGTGCGGTCTGGCCCGGGCCAAGGACAGCGACATCGACCGGGCCGGCGAGGCCCTGAAGGACGCCGCCTCCGCACGCATCCACACCTTCATCGCCACCTCGCCCATCCACATGCAGCACAAGCTGCGCATGAGCCCGGACCAGGTGCTGGAGCAGGCGGTCAAGGCGGTCAAGCGCGCCCGCCAGCACACCGACAACGTGGAGTTCTCCGCCGAGGACGCCGGGCGTTCCGAGCTGGACTTCCTGTGCCGGGTGATCGAGGCGGTGATCGACGCCGGCGCCCGCACCATCAACATCCCCGACACCGTGGGCTACAACATCCCCCAGCAGTTCGGCGAGTTGATCAAGAATCTCATCGAGCGGGTGCCCAACTCCGACAAGGCGGTGTTCTCCGTGCACTGCCACAACGACCTGGGCCTGGCCGTGGCCAACTCCCTGTCCGCGGTGCTCAACGGCGCCCGGCAGGTGGAGTGCACCATCAACGGCCTGGGCGAGCGGGCGGGCAATGCTTCGCTCGAGGAGATCGTCATGGCGGTGCGCACCCGCCAGGACGTGTTCTCCTGCAACACGACGCTCGACACCACCCAGATCGTGCCCTGCTCGCGCCTGGTCTCCGGCATCACCGGTTTCCCGGTGCAGCCCAACAAGGCCATCGTGGGGGCGAACGCCTTCGCCCATGAGTCCGGCATCCACCAGGACGGCGTGCTCAAGCACCGCGACACCTACGAAATCATGCGCGCCCAGGACGTGGGCTGGTCCGACAACCGCATCGTGCTGGGCAAGCACTCCGGCCGCAACGCCTTCAAGACCCGACTCAAGGACCTGGGCATCGAGTTCGAGTCCGAGGAGGAGTTGAACGAGGCCTTCGCCCGGTTCAAGGATCTGGCCGACCGCAAGCACGAGATCTTTGATGAGGATCTCCAGGCCCTGGTGACCGAGACCGCCACCGCCATGGAGGACGAGACCTACAAGCTGGTGGCGCTCAAGGTCTGTTCCGAGACCGGCGAGACTCCGGTGGCCTCGGTGACCCTGAACGTCAATGGCGAGGAGAAGAGCGGCACTGCCGAGGGCGGTGGCCCCGTGGATGCGGCCTTCAAGGCCATCGAATCCATCGCGCCGAGCGGCACCGAGCTGCAGCTCTATTCGGTGAACAACATCACCAGCGGCACCGACGCCCAGGGCGAGGTGACCGTGCGCCTGGAGAAGGCGGGCCGGGTGGTCAACGGCCAGGGTGCCGATACGGACATCGTCATCGCCTCGGCCAAGGCCTATCTCAATGCCCTTAACCGGCTGACCAATCCTCCCGGCCGGGCCCATCCCCAGCGTGGCGACGTCTGACGAAGGGTGAAGTGAGAATTTGGAAGTGCGAACGATAGAGACTGAGCAATGGGCATGAGCCCGGAGCAGCGTCAGCGCTACCTGGAGACCATGGGGATCCAGCGCTGGGTGCCCCGGGCCGTGCCCGATGCCCCGGCCGCCTCTGGAGCGGTGCCGGTGGCGTACGAGGCTTCGCAGGCACCGGCGCCCGTCGTCGAGGTCTCTGCCGGGGACGTCTCGCAACTGGATTGGGATGAACTGGCCGCCCGGGTGGCGGCCTGCTCCCGTTGCGGGGAACTGGCCGCCACCCGCACCCAGACCGTGTTCGGGGTGGGGGACCGGCAGGCGGACTGGCTGTTCATCGGCGAGGCCCCGGGGGCCGAGGAGGACCGTCAGGGCGAGCCCTTCGTGGGCCGGGCCGGGCAACTGCTGGACAGCATGCTGTTCGCCCTCGGGCTCAAGCGGGGCCGGGGGGTCTACATCGCCAACATCCTCAAGTGCCGCCCCCCGGGCAACCGAGACCCGAAGCCCGAGGAGGCCCGGGCATGCCGTGCCTACCTGGACCGGCAGATCGACCTGATCCAACCGCGCATCATCGTCGCCCTGGGCCGCATCGCCGCCCAGAACCTGCTGGGCACCGACGAGCCCCTGGGCCGTCTGCGTGGCAAGCCGTTGAACTACCGCGACATTCCCCTGGTCATTACCTATCATCCGGCCTATCTGCTGCGCCAGCCGGCGGACAAGCGCAAGGCCTGGGAAGACCTCTGCCTGGCCCGCCGTGTGATGGGTGTCTGAGACCTGCGCCCGGCGTCTTGCGCCAGATGGGTGTCCATTGCAGAGTGAATGCATGGACAGGATGCGAGGATTCATCGGGTACTGCAGGGAGAAGACCTTTTTTGACAGGATTAACATGATTTACTTGATTAAAGAGAAAAATAATCTTGTAAATCATGTTAATCCTGTCCGATCCTTTCTTCTCCTTGCCCCTGAAGATTCCTGTCAATCCTGTCCATTCGTCATTCCTCCGGAGACTGCGAGCCCTCAGACCTTGAGCGCCATTCTCAGTACAAACCCGCAGCTTCGCCCCATGCGTCACGAGGACCTGGACGAGATCATGGTCGTGGAGCTCAGTGCCTATCCCTATCCCTGGACCGAGGGGATCTTCCGGGACTGCATGCGGGTAGGGTACTCCTGCTGGGTGATGACCGAGGCGCAACGGCTGGTGGGCTACGGTGTGATGTCCATGGCGGTCGGGGAATGTCACGTGCTCAACCTGTGCGTGCGACCCGAATGCCAGGGACGGGGCTACGGTCGCATCCTGCTGCGGGGGCTCCTGGACCACGCCCGCCGGCACAAGGTGGAGACCGCCTTCCTGGAGGTGCGCCCCTCAAACACCCCGGCTGTGCAGCTCTACTACAGCGAGGGCTTCAACGAGGTGGGCCTGCGCAAGCGCTACTATCCCGCGGACAACGGCCGGGAGGATGCCCTGGTGCTGGCCAGGGATATAACTGGTTGATTCAAAGTTTAAAATTCAAGATTCAAAGCTGGGCGGTCTCCTTTG
The DNA here is from genome assembly GCF_000021985.1 of Thioalkalivibrio sulfidiphilus HL-EbGr7. Lineage (NCBI taxonomy): Bacteria > Pseudomonadati > Pseudomonadota > Gammaproteobacteria > Chromatiales > Ectothiorhodospiraceae > Thioalkalivibrio > Thioalkalivibrio sulfidiphilus. The sequence continues at coordinate 2,280,911 of NC_011901.1, read as the reverse complement.
AATCTTGATCTTTGAATCTTGAATTGCCCTTTCGTCAACCGATTCCCCGCTCGCGCGTTCTAGCTCCTGAAGGCCGGCAATCCGTCGGACCACGAATCACCAGGAGCATGACCATGAGCAAGCTTTCCCGCACGATTCTCACGATCGGTATCATCGGTACCATGGCGCTGTCGGTACCCGTGCTGGCCCACAGTTTTCACGGTGACCGCGAAGCCCGGCACGGAGATCATGGGCACATGATGATGGCCCGTGCCGAGGGTGAAGGCGGCTACGGTCACAAGGGCCGTCACCACGAGCGCTTCGCCAACATGAGCGATGAGGAGCGCAAGGCCCACCGCGAGCAGAAACGGGTGCAGCACATGGCCATGCGCATGCACTGGAACACCCTGTCCGACGCGGAGAAGGAGAACTACCGGGTGCAGGCCCGCATGCGCATGGACGAGCGCCGTGCCGCCTGGGAGGCCATGAGCCCCGAGGAGCGCGAGGCCAAGCGCCAGGAGATGCGTGAGCGCCGCGGCGAGATGCGTGGCCACAGCCACTGACATGCCCCTCCCCGGGCGGCGGGCCAGCCCTCCGCCCGGCGGACCCGAACACCCGAGAAGGAACGCCTGGTTTGGACCGGACGAACGCGACGGACAACGAAGTCTCTCTCGACCGGTTCCTGTCCGGGGTTCAGGCACGGGCAGTGCGCATGGCCGCCCTGGCGCTCAATGACCGCGACGCGGCCCTGGATGTGGTGCAGGACGCCATGGAGAAGCTGATCACCCGCTACGCTGACAGGCCGGAGTTCGAGTGGCAGCCGTTGTTCTGGCGCATCCTGCAGAGCCGGATCATGGATGCCCATCGCCGGCGCAGCGTACGCAACCGCGTGGTCTCCCTGTTCGGTTTCGCGGGCAACGGCCACGACGAGGACGACCGGGACATGGGGCCGGACGACTGGGCCGACACCCGCACCCCGGAACCGGACCAGGCCTTGAGTGACGAGCACTTCGGCAATGATCTGGAGAGGGCCCTGGCATCGCTGCCCCTGCGCCAGCAACAGGCCTTCCTGCTACGGGTCTGGGAAGGACTGGACACCGCCGAGACGGCCCAGGCCCTGGGCATCAGCGAGGGCAGCGTGAAGACCCATGTGCACCGTGCCATGGCCGCACTCAGGCAGCGGCTGGAGGCGTACCGATGAACCGCAACGACACAGACACGCACGACAAGCCCCGCGATGACGCCCTGATGGCGCGCGTCCGGGACCGGCTCGACCGCGACAGCGGTTTGAGTGCCGAGGAGGCGCAGCGCCTCGCCCAAGGCCGCCGCGAGGCCTTTGAACGGCGCCGCCGCCGGCCGTCCCGCATGCCCGCCTACGGCCTGGCCGTGGCCGCTTCGGTGATGCTGGTGGCCGGCCTGCTGCTGATGCGTCCCGATGGCCTGGAACCCCTGCCGGCCCAGCTGGCGCAACTGGACGACCTGGAGCTGCTGCTGGTGCTGGAGGAGGGCGATGCCGGCGCCGACCCGGAATTCCTGGCCTGGGCCCTGGAGGAGCGCAGCTGATGCGTCACCTGATGCTCCTGCTGCTGCTGGGCGTGCTTAGCTTCGGGACCTTGCCCGCCAGTGCAGGGCACCGGCACCACGATGGTGAGCAGGGTCGGCATGCCTATCTCAAGGTGGCGGAACAGCCGGCGCCGGCCTGGTCGGCGCTCAACCGCGAACAGCGTGCCCTGCTGGCCCCCTACGCAGCATCCTGGGATTCGCTGCCGGACGGTCAGCGCCATCGCCTGTTGCGGGCGGCGGAACGCTGGCATCACATGGGCCCGGAGGAACAGGCCCGCTTCCGGGAGCGACTGGAACGGTTCAGGGACATGGACCCCGAGGAACGGGCCGCCACCCGGGAACGCTGGGAGCGCTTCCGTGCCCTGCCGCCGGAGGAACGCGAACGCCTGCGCGCGCGCTGGGAGGCCATGAGCCCCGAGGAGCGCCAGGCGGCCCGCGAGCGTCACCGCCGCTGGCATGAACACCTCAAGACGCTGCCCGAGGAAGAGCGCCGTGCCCTGCGTGAGCGCCTGCGGGTAATGGAGCCCGAAGAACGGCGACGCTTCATGCACGATGCCATGCCCGGGCAGGGCAATGGACAGGATTGACAGGATTTTTCAGCATGTAAGGGAGAAAAAAGCCGGGATCCGACAGGATTAACATGATTTACAAGATTGGATCATCGTCTTCTTAATCCCGTGAATCATGTTAATCCTGTCAAAAATTGCCCAGCTTTTGATCCTGTCAATCCTGTCCATTAAGCCTCCACGGAATCGGTTACAATAGCCGGTTTCCATTAGCCCCAGATTCCCATGAGTTCCAAGCACGCCACCGAGACCGCCCGCCGTCGCACCTTTGCGATCATCTCCCACCCGGACGCGGGCAAGACCACCATCACCGAGAAGCTGCTGCTGTTCGGCGGTGCCATCCAGCTGGCCGGCACCGTGAAGGGCCGCAAGGCGGCGCGCCATGCTACCTCCGACTGGATGGAGCTGGAGAAGCAGCGCGGCATTTCCGTGACCTCCTCCGTCATGCAGTTCCCCTACAAGGGGCGCATCGTGAACCTGCTGGACACCCCGGGCCACGAGGACTTCTCCGAGGACACCTACCGCACCCTGACCGCCGTGGACTCGGCGCTCATGGTCATCGACGTGGCCAAGGGCGTGGAGGAGCGCACCATCAAGCTCATGGACGTGTGCCGCATGCGCGACACGCCCATCATGACCTTCATCAACAAGCTGGACCGGGAGGGCCGCGAGCCCATCGACCTGCTGGACGAGGTGGAGCAGGTGCTCAAGATCCAGTGCGCCCCGGTGACCTGGCCCATCGGCATGGGCAAGCGCTTCAAGGGCGTGTACCACATCCACAACGACGCGGTGCACCTGTACTCGCCCACCCACGGCGGCAAGATCCAGCACGGCGAGGTGATCCAGGGGCTGGACAACCCGCGCCTGGATGAGCTGCTGGGCGGTCAGGCCGCCGAGCTGCGCGAGGAGCTGGAGCTGGTGATGGGCGCGTCCCACAGCTTCGACAAGGCCGAGTACTTGGCCGGCCGCCAGACCCCGGTGTTCTTCGGCTCTGCCATCAACAACTTCGGCGTGCAGGAACTGCTGGACGACTTCGTGGAACACGCCCCGGGCCCGCTGCCCCGGGCCACCGAGAGCCGCACCGTGGATCCCGCCGAGGAGACCTTCAGCGGCTTCGTGTTCAAGATCCAGGCGAACATGGACCCCCAGCACCGGGACCGCATCGCCTTCCTGCGGGTCTGCTCGGGCACCTTCAGCAAGGGCATGAAGGTGCACCAGGTACGCATCAAGCGGGACGTGAAGATCAGCGACGCACTCACCTTCATGGCCTCGGACCGCGAGCACGTGGAGGAGGCCTATCCGGGCGACATCATCGGCCTGCACAACCACGGCACCATCCGCATCGGCGACACCTTCACCCAGGGCGAGCAGCTGATCTTCACCGGCATCCCCAACTTCGCCCCGGAACTGTTCCGCCGCGCCCACCTGCGCGATCCTCTGAAGATGAAACAGCTGCAGAAGGGCCTGCAACAGCTCTGCGAGGAGGGCGCCACCCAGCTGTTCAAGCCGCTCACCAACAACGACCTGATCCTGGGTGCGGTGGGCGTGCTGCAGTTCGACGTGGTGGCCCATCGGCTCAAGGCCGAGTACAACGTGGACGCCAGCTTCGAGAACGTGAACGTGCAGACCGCCCGCTGGGTGAGCTGTGACAACGCGCGCAAGTTTGAGGAATTCCAGGAGAAGGCCGCGGCCAACCTGGCCATCGACCATGGCGGCGACCTGGTGTACATCGCGCCCACCCGGGTGAACCTTCAGATGGCCCAGGAGAAGTGGCCCGAGGTGCGCTTCCACGCCACCCGGGAGCACGGCGTGGCCGCCTGAGCGGTCACGGCTCCACGACGGCCGGTCCCTGCGTTGCTCGGTGGCTTGATATGATCCTAGAAACGGCAGTTGACCGCTCGATTTCCTTCGCCAGGCCCCATGGTCACTGACGATCGCGGCTTCGATGACGCTCACCCATCGGGTGAGCCCCGCTACGCACCCGATTGCACGGTTTTCGTGTCGCCTGGCGGCGTTGCGACTCCTCGGAATGGAACGACCATTCCTCGTCGTCGCGCCTTGCCAGACAACACGAAAACCGCACACTCGGGCGCGTTCAACTGCCGTTTCTAGGATGATCGAGCACAGCCGTCCACAGAAGACGGCGATTGAGCCACCGGAGGTTTTATGCAGACGTGGATCCTGACGGCCCTGCTGGTGCTGTCCCTGTTCGCCAATGGTTTCCTGTTCGCCCAGCGGGCCGCCGCGCCTGCGCCACCCCCGCCTCCCGACGCCGCCCTGGTGTCGGACCTGCAACGACTCATGATTGACCTGGATGAGGCGCCTGAATGGCGCCATCGCCTGGTAAGCCTGGGACGCTTCGCCGAGAGCCGGGACGCCCGCCGCCAGGCCCAGCAGCGCATCATGACCGGCGAGCTGCTAGAACTGCTGTCCGGAGCCGATCTGGATTTCGGGCGCATCACAGCCCTGGTGGAGGAGATCGGCCTGGAGGACAACACCCACCGCCTGCGGCTGATCGAACAGCTGATCCTGTTGCTCAATGACCTGCCGGCCGACAAACGACAACTCATGGTCGAGCGCCTGGGCGCCCTGGAAGTGCATCTGGACGAGCTGGAGAGTCTGGCGCGTGTGCTGCCCTGACCTGATTTGCCAACGCGGTTTCCAGGGCTGCCTCGCTTTCATAGGGCGGCCCATGGCCGCCGACGGAAGTGTGGACGACGGGCACGGCCCGCCCTATGGCCACTGGACAGTAGATTCACGGTTAATAAAAAAGGGGGCCAACGGCCCCCTTCTTGTCTCTGCCCACTTGTCTCTTGTCTCTAGAGCCTTCGTATCTTCTCAAGCTGCGACTCCAGTTCCTTGAGGGTCACGCCCATCTCCGCTACCCGGGCCCGTTCCTTGTCCACCACCTCGGCGGGGGCGCGGTCCACGAAGCTGGGGTTGGCGAGCTTGGCGCTGCACACCTCCAGGTTCTTCTGCACCTTGGCCCGTTCCTTTTCCAGGCGGGCGATCTCGGCGTCCTTGTCGATCAGACCCGCGAGCGGGATCAGCAGGCGCATCTCGCCCACCAGGGCCATGGCGGATTCGGGGGCCTCAGTGCCCGCATCAAGCCAGGTGACTGACTCGGGCTTGCCCAGGAAGCCGATGAAGGCCTCGGCCTGGGCGTAGCGGCTCCGGTCGGCGTCCTTCCAGTTGTCGATCAGCAGGGGCAGGGGCTTGCCCGGGGAGATGTCCATCTCGGCGCGGATGCGGCGCATGCCCAGGATGAAGGTCTTCACCCACTCGATCTCGCTTTCCGCCTGGGCATCCACCCGGGCTTCGTCCCGGACCGGGTAGGCCAGGTGCATGAGGGTGTCGCCCTGGCTTCCCGCCAGCGGGCCCACCTGGCGCCAGATGGCCTCGGTGATGAAGGGCATGATGGGGTGCATGAGGCGCAGCAGGGCATCCAGCACCCGCACCAGGGTCTGCCGCGTGCCGCGCTGCTGCTCGGCGCTGGAGTCGCCGGTGAGCACCGGCTTGGACAGCTCCAGGTACCAGTCGCAGTAGTCGTGCCAGGTGAACTCGTAGAGGGCCTGGGCGGCCAGGTCGAAGCGGTACTGGTCCAGGTTGCCGCGCACCTGATTGATGGCGCCCTGCAGGCGTGACTGGATCCAGCGGTCGGCGAGCGACAGTTCCACGGGTTCGTTGCCGAGACCCGTGTCCTGGCCCTCGGTGTTCATGAGCACGTAGCGGGCGGCGTTCCACAGCTTGTTGCAGAAGTTGCGGTAGCCCTCGATGCGGCCCAGGTCGAACTTGATGTCCCGGCCGGTGGAGGCGAGCGAGGCGAGCGTGAAGCGCAGGGCGTCGGTGCCAAAGGGCGGGATGCCGTCGGGAAACTGCTTGCGGGTGGCCTTGTCGATCTTCTTGGCCATCTGGGGCTGCATGAGGCCCTGGGTGCGTTTCTCCAGCAGGGCGTCCAGGGTGATGCCGTCGATGAGATCGATGGGGTCCAGCACGTTGCCCTTGGACTTGGACATCTTCTGGCCTTCCGCGTCGCGGATCAGACCGGTGATGTAGACCTCACGGAAGGGCACGTCGTCCATGAACTTGAGCCCCATCATGATCATCCGGGCGACCCAGAAGAAGATGATGTCAAAGCCCGTGACCAGCACGTTGGTGGGGTAGTAGCGTGAAAGCTCCGGGGTCTTCTCCGGCCAGCCCAGGGTGGAGAAGGGCCACAGCGCCGAGCTGAACCAGGTGTCCAGCACGTCCGGGTCCTGGGTGAGCGCGACCTCGGCACCCAGCTTGTATTTCTTGCGCACCTCGGCCTCGTCGTGGGCCACATAGATGTTGCCGTCGGCGTCATACCAGGCGGGGATGCGGTGGCCCCACCAGATCTGGCGGGAGATGCACCAGTCCTCGATGTTGCGCATCCACTCGAAGTAGGTCTTGCTCCAGTTCTCGGGCACGAAGCGGATGCGCCCGTCCTCCACGGCGGCGATGGCGGGCTCGGCCAGGGGGCCGGCCTTCACGTACCACTGGTCGGTGAGGAAGGGCTCGATCACCGCGCCGGTGCGATCGCCCCGGGGCACCATGAGCTTGTGGTCGTCGATGCGCTCCAGCAGGCCCTGGGCCTCCAGGTCGGCGACGATGCGCTTGCGGGCCTCGAAGCGGTCCAGGCCCCGGTAGGCCTCGGGGGCCTCGTCGTTGATCTTCGCGTCCACGGTGAAGATGTTGATCATGGGCAGGTCGTGGCGCTGTCCCATGGCGTAGTCATTGAAGTCGTGGGCGGGGGTGATCTTCACGCAGCCGGAGCCGAATTCCGGTTCCACGTAGTCGTCGGCGATCACCGGGATGCTGCGGCCGGTGAGCGGCAGGGCCACCTGCTTGCCGATCAGGTGCCGGTAGCGCTCGTCCTCCGGGTGCACGGCCACGGCGGTGTCGCCCAGCATGGTCTCGGGGCGGGTGGTGGCCACCACCAGGTGCCCGGAACCGTCGGCGAGCGGGTAGCGCAGGTGCCAGAGGCTGCCCTGTTCCTCCTCGTTGATCACCTCCAGGTCCGAGACCGCCGTGTGCAGCACCGGGTCCCAGTTCACCAGGCGCTTGCCCCGGTAGATGAGGCCCTCGTCATGGAGGCGCACGAACACCTCGCGCACCGCCCTGGACAGGCCTTCGTCCATGGTGAAGCGTTCCCGCTCCCAGTCGATGCTGTTGCCGAGCCGGCGCATCTGCCGGGTGATGGTGCCGCCGGACTGCTCCTTCCACTGCCAGACCCGCTCCAGGAATTTCTCACGCCCCAGGTCGTGGCGGCTCACCTTGTCGGTGGCCAGCTGGCGTTCCACCACCATCTGGGTGGCGATGCCCGCGTGGTCCGTGCCGCCCTGCCACAGGGCGTCGTCGCCGCTCATGCGGTGGTAGCGCATGAGGGTGTCCATGAGGGTGTGCTGGAAGGCGTGGCCCATGTGCAGGGTGCCGGTCACGTTGGGCGGCGGCAGCATGATGCAGTAGGGGGTGCCTTCACCGCTGGGCCGGAAGTGGCCGGCGCGCTCCCATTGCTCGTACAGGGACTGTTCGATGGCGCGGGGGTCGTAGGTCTTGTCCATGGGCATCCGGGGGCTTGGGTTCGCGGGACACAGTCGCGGGCCGAGAGTGGCTGGCGACGGGCCGAAAGCCCGCCATTATAGCGAAAGCCTGCCGGGGTTTGGCGGGCTCAGCCGCCGCTGATGGCCAGGCGGTACTCCGCCGGGGATGCCGGGGACAGGGCAGGCGGCCGGGCGGCGCGGGCGGGTTCCGCGTAGAGCTCCACCGCGCGGCGCAACAGCCAGTTGCCGTAGTGTTCCACGCTGCGGAAACGGTTGGTGAGCACGATCACGCCCACCTCGTGCCGGGGCGAGAAGCCCATGTAGCTGGAATAGCCCCCCAGGGCGCCGGTATGCCAGACCACGTCGCCTACCGGCCCCATGGGGCGCACGTGCCAGCCGATGCCCACGGCCTGGTCCCAGGTGTCCAGTACCCGCTGGGGCATCTGCATCTCCGTGAGACTGCCGGAGGCCACGGGCAGGATGCCGTGGCTGCCGGCCCGCATGTGCAGCGCCAGGAAGCGCGCGAGATCCTCCACGGTGGAGTAGAGGCCTCCCGCGGCCTCCATGGCGCCCATGTCCCATTCCCGCTCCCGCACCTGGCCGTCGCGCAGGCTGTAGCCCACCGCGACACGCTGGGGATGGACCTCGAGGGCGTTCATCAGGGTGTCGTGCATGCCCAGGGGCTCCAGCAGGTGACGCCTGAGCAGGGTCTCGTAGCTGGCGCCGCCGGCCTGCTCCAGGGCAATGCCGATCAGGCCGTAGCCGGCGTTGGAGTAGTTGTACCAGCGGCCGGTGGGGGAGATGAGCAGGGTCTGGTTTACGCCTGCATAGAAACGGGCGCGGTCGTAGCCCTCGAAGGGGTTGTTGTCGTGGCGGGGCAGGTTGTCCGGGTTGCGGGGCAGTCCGGAGGTATGGGTGGCCAGATGCCGGAAGGTGATCTGCCGGGCGCCGCGAGGGTCGGAGGGCAGGTGGATGATGCCGGGCAGATAGTCGCTCACCGGGTCGTCCAGGGACAGGTAGCCCCCGTCGCGCAGGCTCACCATCAGGGACGCGGTGATGACCTTGGTGAGAGAGCCGATGCGATACAGGGTGTCAGGGGAGGCCGGGATGCCCGCTTCCTGATCCGCGTAGCCCAGGCTTTTCAGGTAGACGGGTGCGCCCCGATGGACGATGCCGATGCTCAGGCTTGGGTAGCCCTCGGCCGCCCGCTCGATCTCCAGGGCCTGTTCCAGGGCGCGCAGGCGTTCATCGAGGTCAAGCCGGTCGGTATCGCTCCAGGCAAGGCCCGGAACGAGCAGCAGGCACAACATCCACAGAGACCATCGCCTGAACATGGGCGCCACCTCCTTCCTGGCCGGTTCGGCACGCACCCTCAACTGCAAGTGTAGAGTATGACAGGAAGGTTGCAGTTCCCCGGCCTGATCGGCGGCGTCGGGAGGACGAAGGAAGGTAGCCTGGTAAGGAGATCAGGTGCGCTGGCCGCCGGCCTCATCGGCCTCGGTGAGACTGGCCATTACGGCACGCACCAGCTGTTCGCGCAGCTGGGGCAACTGGGCTGACAGGGCGGCATCCACGGCCTGCTCGATGCCTGCGCGCAAGGCCTCGAGGTCCCGGGCCGGCGGTGCATCAGGAGCGGCCTTGGGTGTTGCGGGCGGCGCTGCGGGGGCCAGGGATTCCAGCAGGCCCGGCGGGGCCAGGGACAGGGACGGCTCGTCCAAGGCCTCCAGGGAGAAGTCGATGTCCAGGTCCGGGGGCAGGGTCCCCGGCGACGGCACGACGGGTTCTGTGGGCGGCGGCAGCGTGCCCGGCGGGCTGCTGTCCTGGGTCCTGGGCCGGGCGGCCGGCTTGACCACCTGGGTCAGGGTGGGGATATGCGGGTCTTCCGGTCCCTGGGTCACGGCTGTGTTCCTGCTGAGGCGCCGAGGCGGTGGTGGGAGAGATCGTAGCCCCGGTCCTTGTAGAAACGGTAGCGTTCCCGGCCCGCGTCCCGGATGGCCGGGTCCTGGTTGACGATCTCGGCCACCCGTTCGAAGCGGCTGAAGAACAGGGGCACCTGGGTGTCCAGGTTCACCAGGATGTCGCCGGCGTTCTGGGGCTCCTGATCATGGCAGATCTGCACCGGGCATTCGGCGTCCTCGCCTTCCACCTGGTGAGGGATGAAGCTCACGTCCCGGAAGGTCCACAGCAGGTCATCCAGCTGCATCGACAGGGCCCTGGAGCCGGTGTGCACGTGGATGCGATGACCCAGGCCGTAGGCCTTGCCGATCAGCCGGCAGGCGGTGCGCAGGCGCTGGCCGGGGTCGGTGTCGTCGAGGACGTAGAAGTCGATGCGCGTCATCGGGTTGCTCAGGAGGCCTTGTTGAGCAGGTACTGCATCAGCAGGGGGACGGGGCGGCCGGTGGCGCCTTTTTCCTTGCCGCTCTTCCAGGCCACGCCGGCGATGTCCAGGTGCGCCCACTTGTACTTCTTGGTGAAGCGCGACAGGAAGCAGGCGGCGGTGATGGTGCCGGCGGGGCGGCCGCCGATGTTGGCCATGTCGGCGAAGTTGCTCTTGAGCTGCTCCTGGTACTCGTCCCACAGGGGCAGTTCCCAGGCCCGGTCGTAGCTCTGCTTGCCGGCGCCGAGCAGGTCGTTGGCCAGCGGGCTGTGGTTGCTCAGCAGGCCCGTGGCCTGGTGGCCCAGGGCGATGATGCAGGCGCCGGTCAGGGTGGCGATGTCGATCACCACGTCCGGGTCGAAGCGCTCCACGTAGGAGAGGGCGTCACACAGCACGAGGCGGCCCTCGGCGTCGGTGTTGAGGATCTCGATGGTCTGGCCGGACATGCTGGTCACCACGTCGCCGGGCCGGGTGGCCTTGCCATCGGGCATGTTCTCGGCGGCGGCCACCACGCCCACCAGGTTGATGGGCAGCATCATCTCGGCCACGGCCTTCATGACACCGAGCACGCTGGCGGCACCGCACATGTCGAACTTCATCTCGTCCATCTCGGCTCCGGGCTTGAGCGAGATGCCGCCGGTGTCGAAGGTGATGCCCTTGCCGACCAGCACCACGGGCTTGGCGTCCTTCCTGCCGCCCCGGTATTCCAGGGTGATCAGTTTGGCGGGCTGCTCACTGCCCCGGGAGACCGAAAGCAGGGCGCCCATGCCGAGCTTCTCCATGTCCGCCTCTTCCAGGATCTCCACCTTGAGGCCCTTGTAGGTCTTCTTGAGCTGCAGGGCCTGCTCGGCCAGATAAGTTGGGTTGCAGATGTTGCCGGGCAGGTTGGCGAGATCCCGGGTGAGCTTGGTGCCCACGCTGATGGCCGTGGCCACGCGCACAGCATCCTCGCCGGGGAGCAGGTCGGCGCGGGAGGGCACGCTCAGGATGATGCGCTTGAGCGGGCGCTGGGTGTCCTCCTTCTTGCTCTTGAGCTGCTGGAAGCTGTAGAGGCTGTCCTGGGTGATCGTCACCGCCTGGCTGATCTTCCACAGGGTGTCGCGTCCCTTCACCGGCAGATCCGTGAGATAATTGACCGCCTCCACGGCGCCGCTCTTGTTCACCGTCCGGGCGACGGTGGCGATGACGCTGCGGTAGGCGGGCTCGTCGAAGTCCCGTTCCTTGCCGCAGCCCACCAGCAGGACGCGTTCGCACAGGGTGTTGGGCAGGTTGTACAGCCACAGGGTCTGGCCCTTCTCGCCGTCCATGTCGCCGCGGCGCAGGATGGTGGACAGGGCACCGCCGCTGGCCTTGTCCAGGACGCGGGCGGCGGAGGACAGCTTGCGGCGATCGAATACGCCCACGACCACGCAGGCGCTGCGCTGTTTTTCCGGATTGCCACTCTTGACTGAAAATTCCATGCCGTTCCTCGGGTATGCTGGTGGGGTTTCGCGGCTTCGGCGCTAGATCGCCGGCTCGCTCAATGAGGTCCGATCATTCTATGAAAGTTCCCTGTGCATCACCATGGCAGATCACCGGCCGCAGCCGTTTCGGGCTGCAGCGGGGGCGTGCTTGAGCCAGACGGCAGGCACGCTCGGCGGCCGGTTGCGGCCCAGCATCCTGACCCGCTACCTGGTCAGGGAGGTGCTGCTGACCCAGGCGGCGGTGACCCTGGTGCTGCTGCTCATCATCGTGGGCGGTACCGTGGCGCGCATGCTGCGCGAGGCCGCCGAGGGGCGCATCCCTGCCGATGTGCTGCTGCCCATGGTGGCCCTGGGTTCCGTGCGCGGCCTGATCCTGCTGCTGCCGGTATCCCTGTTCCTGGCCCTGATGCTGAGCCTGGGGCGGCTCTACAAGGACAGCGAGATGGCGGCCATGAAGGCCTGCGGGGTCGGGCCCGAGCAACTCTATCGCGCCATCGCCTGGATGACCGTACCGCTGTTGGTCATGCTCACGGTGCTGGTGTTCTGGGGTTCGCCCCTGGCTTCCCAGGGCATCGACCAGATCCGCATAGATGCCGAGCAGCGTTCCGACCTGGTGGGCATCGCGCCCGGGCGGTTCACCGAGTCCAGGGCCACCGGCCAGGTGTTCTTCATCGAGGGCCTGGCCGGGGACGGCAACACCATGCGCGGCGTGTTCATCCGCTCCCGGGGTCCCGAGGGCGATGAGGTGGTGACGGCGCGCCGGGGGGAGACCCGGGTGGACCCGCTGACCGGCCAGCGCTACCTGGTACTCCATGACGGTTACCGCTACCGGGGCGCACCCGGCAGCCAGGAATTCCATATCCTGGCCTTCGAGACCCACGGCCTGCGCGTGCCGGATCCCACGGGTTCCACCCGGCGCGGCAAGGTGGACAGCCTGTCCACCGCCGAGCTCTGGCAGTCCACGAACCTGAGCCACCGCGCCGAGCTGCACTGGCGCATCGCCATGCCCGTGTCCATGGTGCTGCTGGCGGCCCTGGCACTGCCCCTGTCGCATACCAGCAATCCCCGCTCGGGGCGCTTCGGCAAGCTCACTGCCGCCATCGGCGTGTACATCCTGTATGCCAATTTCCTGATCCTGTCCAAGTCCTGGTTCGCCTCGGGCCAGACCCCCGCCTGGCTCGGCATGTGGTGGGTGCATGGCCTGTTGCTGGCGCTCATCCTGGTGCTGCTCTGGCGACAGCGGGGCATCGGCCGGCGTCGCGCACGGCGCGAGGCCCTGGCATGAAGCGCCTGGACGCCTACATCGCCCGCAATGTCATGGGCGGCACCCTCCTGGCCATGCTGGTGCTGGGCGGGCTCGACACCCTGTTCGCCTTCATCGCGGAGCTGGACGAGATCGGGCGCAACGATTACGGGTTGATCCAGGCGGTGGTGTACACGGCGCTGACGGTGCCCAGGCGGGTCTACGAACTGTTTCCCACCAGCGTGCTGCTGGGCAGCCTGCTGAGCCTCGGGGCCCTGGCCGCCAACAGCGAGCTGACCGCCATGCGCGCCGCCGGCGTGCCCATCGCGGGCATCGTGCGCTCGGTGCTGCGCGCGGGTCTGATGATGCTGGTGGTGGTGGTCCTGCTGGGCGAGGCGGTGGCGCCGATGAGCGAACAGCGTGCCCAGACCATCAAGAGCCAGGCCAGCGGCGAGGAGATGTACCGGGGTTCGGCCGGTCTGTGGGCCAAGGACGGGCAGCGTTTCATCCAGGTGGGCGTGGTCATGCCGGACCTGCGCCTGCTGGACCTGAGCATCTATGAACTGGACGCGGAGCGGCGTCTGAGCTCCATGCTGCGGGCCGGTTCCGCCAGTTATCAGAACGGCGCCTGGATCCTCAGGGACATTGAACGCAGTCACCTGGGCGAGGCGGGCGTGACCGGCGAGCACGTGGACGAGGAGCGCTGGCCCCGGCTGCTGGCCCCCGAGCTGTTCAGCGTGCTGGCCGTGGAGCCGCGCCAGATGGCGGCCACGACCCTGGCCCAGTACGTGACCTACCTGCGCGAGAATGACCTGGATTCCGCCAGTTTCGAACTGGCCTTCTGGATGCGCTTCACCACGCCCCTGTCCAGCCTGGTGATGCTGCTGCTGGCGGTACCCTTCGTGTTCGGCTCCCTGCGCACCGGAGGCGCCGGCCAGCGGCTGTTCATCGGCCTGCTCATCGGCGTGGGCTTCCACCTGCTCAACCGCACCCTCAACCACATGGGCCTGGTCTACGGCCTGCCCCCCATGCTCAGCGCCACCCTGCCCACCCTGATCTTCTTCGCCGTGGCGATGCTGGCGCTGAGGCGGGTCAGGTGAAGTCGAGTAATTCAAGATTCAAGATTCAAAATTCAAAGGGATTGGCAGTTTTGCTTTGAATTTTGAATCTTGAATCTTGAATTCACTTTACCCTCACCAGCCGTGTCCCCGACAGCCTGTCGTGCAGCATCAGTCGTTGCGGGTCCCGCCGTGCCAGCATCAGGCCGATCATCACCAGGCCGGCCAGGGGCAGGGCGGCCAGCCACCAGCCTTTGACATAGAGTGCGATGGCCGCCAGCACCACGATCCACTGGGCCAGGGCCACGGCGAAACGGATGGCAGCCTGGCGCCAGTCAGCCCGGCCGCCGTCCATGTCCACCAGACGCACATGCCAGGCCTGCATGCCTAAGGTCTGGCCGGCAGGGCGGGTCCAGAACCAGCCCAGGAAGGCGAAGGCCAGCAGGGGAACGTACAGATGGATGGCCATAAACAGGGGGTGGTCCTCGGTGATGGCGAAGGGTGCCACGATCAGGAACTCCGCCACCATGAGCAGGGCGATGAGCAGCAGGCCGTCGTAGAGCATGGCGCCGAAACGGCGAGGCAGTCCGACCGGGGTGACGAGTGGGGCGTCAGCAGACATGGAGGCTCCGGGAAGATATTCGGGGTCCGCCCTCGGGAACCCCATCAATTTTTTCAATGAAACCTATGGATTTCATGGCGCGATGCCAGAACCTGTGTTAAAGACTTGTTGCAAGCAGGTTCAATAACCGCATCGCGGCCCCGATCCAGGGGCTTTGGAGCGCAGATTATACCCAGAGTGCCCCGGGGCCGCGTCGCCCCGGAGGCACCACGCTCCGGACGGTGCAGGGACAGGCACACAGGGGGAGGGACGAGTCATGGGGTTGATTGGCGATCTCATGGGGCTGCCGGGTGTCCTGGCGGCGGGGGAATATTCCTACCGGGGCGACCGGTTCTCCTACGAAGGACAGATGACACCGGAGATGGCGCGCATGGCCTCGATCATGTGCCGCGCAACCCACATGGGCGTGCACATGGAGTGCGACATGCTGGGGGTCTTCTGTCCCGGCTGCGGCCTGGTGCCCTCACGGGGCTGGGCGGTCCGGGGTCCCGATTTCAGCGTCTGCGTCATGGCCAACGTGTTCTGCTTCGCGGACAACACGGTGGGTTCCATGAACCGCATCCTCAAGCTCATGCACGAATCCCTGGATCATGCCTCACGGGAGATGATCTGAAGGATTCGAACGCCATCCGCCGGGGCGACCCGGAGTCCCATGTCTCTGTCACTCCACGGGAGATCCTTACATGCAGGAATTGTCTTCGCTCATGACCCTATCCGGTGCCATCGCCGCGTTCCAGTTCACCGATCAGGGCGAACTGCTCAGCCATCAGATTGCCCCGGGGGCCGAGATGGACGAGATAGCCCTGGACATGTTGAGCCATGTCTGCGTGGCCAACATCTCGCTCGCCTCCATGCAGGCGCGGGGCTGGGAGGGGCTCACGGGCATGAATGGTTTCTATCCCATCGAGGGCTTCACCCTGATCGGCATGGACTGGACCGCCGTGGTCAATGGTCATCGGGGCGTGGTGCTGCGCAACGACAAGGGCGACATCGAAGCCGCCTACGCCGCCCTGGCCGGTTGAGGGACGCGCCATGATCAAGCGTCTGCTCGCCCTGGACGGGGTGATGGTGGTGGTGCGATTCAGGGATGACGGCCAGTTCGTGGAGGGGTATGGTTTGCTGGACGCCCAGAACATGCAACGGCTGGCCCGCTTCGCCCATGATTACAAGCGCTTCACCCAGGGCAATGCCGATCAGTTCTCCATGTTCACCCGCCTGCCGGGCTGGACGCCCCCCCGGGGCTGGATCGTGCGCGGGCGCACCCACTCCGCCTGCTGCATCGGCAGCGTGGCCTGTCTGGTGGCCAACGGCGAGGCCTCTCTCAAGGAGGTCATGCGTGAACTGGACGAGGTGTCGCATTTCTGAACCATCCATAACACGATGACAGAGGAAGACATTCAGTGACGCAATCCGGCAGCAGCGAACGACGCCATTTCCACCGCATCAGCTTCGAGGGCGTGGCCTATTTCGAATGCGACGGCAGTGAGCATCGGGTGCGATTGCTGGACCTCTCCCTGCATGGCGCCCTGGTGAATCTCGAAAGCGAAGAGCAGGGCGACACGGCCCTGGAAGGCAGTCACTGCCGCTTGCGTGTTCCGCTCTCCCCGGACCTGGACATCCATCTCGACACCCGCATCGCACGGGTCACCGGCAGTGAGCTGGGACTGGCGGTCGAGCGCCTGGACCTGGACAGCGCCCAGCATCTCAAGCGCCTGGTGGAACTGAACCTGGGCGATGACGAACTGCTGCACAGGGACCTGGCGGCGCTGTTTGAGAGCTAATTCAAGATTCAAGATTCAAAATTCAAAATTCAAAATTCAAAGGTGGGCATGTTTACCCTTTGAATCTTGAATCTTGAATTTTGAATCTTGAATTAGCCTCAAAGGTGCCCCTCCAGCGGCATCACCTCCACCATCTCACCCGCCTCCACGTCCCCCGCTTCCCGGGGAATGACGATGAAGGCATTGGCCCGGCTCATGGAACTGAGCACGTGGGAGCCCTGCAGGCCCGTGGTGCCTACCACCAGTTCGCCGTGCGCGTCCCGGGACAAGATGCCCCGCTGGTAGTCGGTGCGGCCCGGCACCTTGCGCAGGCGGTTTTCGCAGCGGGCGCGTACCGTGAGGGGCGCCGCGGGCGCCATGCCCATGAGCTGCTGCAGGGCAGGGCGCACGAACAGGATGAAGGTGGCCATGGTGGACACCGGGTTGCCGGGCAGGCCGAAGAACACGGCCTTGCCCAGGCTGCCGAAGGCGAGCGGCCGGCCGGGCTTCATGGCGATCTTCCAGAAATCGATGCGCCCCAGGTTTTCCAGGGTCTGCTTGACGAAGTCCGCATCCCCCACCGACACGCCGCCGGTGGTGATCACCATGTCCGCCATGTCCCGGGCTTCCTGGAAGGCCTGCAGGATGGCCTCGGGCTGATCGGGGATCACGCCCAGGTCGCGGATCTCCACGTCCAGGCGCCTGAGCAGGGCATAAAGGGTGTGCCGGTTGCTGTCGTAGATCTGTCCGGGCCCCAGGGGCTGACCGATGCCGCAGAGCTCGTCGCCGGTGGAGAAGTAGGCCACCACCGGACGCCGGCGCACGTCCACCTCGGCGATGCCCTGGGAGGCCAGCAGGCCCAGGTCTGCGGCGTTCACCCGCCGCCCGGCCGCGAGCACCACATCGCCCCGCTTCACGTCCTGACCCGGCAGGCGCACGTTGTCGCCCGCCTGGGTGTCGGCCAGCAGCGTGACCTGGTCTCCCTCGACGCTCACCCGTTCCTGCATCACCACCGTATCCGCGCCCTCCGGGACCACCGCCCCGGTCATGATGCGCACGCACTCGCCGGACCTGACCGTGCCCGGATAGGGGTGGCCCGCCAGGGACTGACCCACCACCCGAAACCGGGGCTCGCCGCCGGTACCCAGATCGCTGCCGGCGAAGGCATAGCCGTCCATGGCCGCGTTGCGTTCCGGCGGCACGTCCAGGGCGGCCAGCACGTCCCGAGCCAGGACCCGGTTGAGTGCGTCGCGCAGCAGCACCCGCTCGCTGCCCGTCACGGGCCGGCACAGGGCCTGGATGTTGGCCAGGGCCTGCTCCACGGTCTGGGAGTGGGGATCGAACTCGTCCATGCAGGACGGGGCGGGCTGGGTTCTGGTCTCGGTCATGGCAGGTCGTCTGGGTTGGTCAGGTCAGTTCGCGGTGCCATTGTAGAACAAAGTCCCGGATCGCCCCGAGGTCGTTCAGATCCAGCAGCGGACGGTCGCAGTCCCGGCCCAGGGGCGCGTCGCAGGCCACGGCGAAGATGTCCGTGTCTTCGGGGAACATCAGCGGCTTGCCGAGGCTCGGTCGGTGCAGCTCGATCTTGGGGAAGTGTTCATGCTTGAAACCCTCCACCAGCACCAGGTCGGCGCGCTGTGGATCCAGTTGCATCAGCAGATCCTGCAGGCGCGGATCGGCGGGCGGATCGAACTCGGTCATCAGCGCCATGCGCCGGTCCGATGCGATCAGCATCTGCGTGGCCCCCGCCTTGCGCAGCTCGTAGCTGTCCTTGCCCGGCTTGTCCACGTCGAAGTCGTGATGAGCGTGCTTGACCATGCTGATACGCAGGCCCTGTTCCCGCAGCATGGGAATGAGTTGTGTCAGCAGGGTGGTCTTGCCGGTGCCGCTGTAGGCAGCAAAGCCCAGCACGGGCAGGGAACAGCGGACGGGTTCTGTGATCTCTTGGCCCATGTGAAGCATGCCTTGTGTTGGTCAGTATTCGTGCCGAATCATATCAGGCGGTGAGGACAGCGTTGCTTGGCGGTCTTTCTAAGGCAAGGATCGAAAAGCACACTGCGAAGGACGCGAAGGTCTGCGCGAAGGCCGCAAGATTTTTTTTCAAGATGTGTCTTTGCGTCCTTGGCGAGAACTTTGCGCCCTTTGCGTGCCGGCTTTTGAATGTACGGCCATCAGCCCTGGTGCGCCGCCAGCTCCTCGGGCGTGTTGAGGTTGGCGAAGGCCTCGGGGTAGTCGGAGAAATCCACTTCCACGTGGGCGTGATCCCGCATCCAGCGGCCCACCGCCAGCCGGCCGGCGGCGATGTCGGCATCCAGTTCCGGCAGGAGGGAGCGGTGTAGCAGGGCGAACAGCGGTTGCATACGCTCACCGTCGTGGGGCAGGGCGATCAGGGCCTCCGGGGCGTTTGACAGGGCATCTGTCAGGCGCTGCACCAGGCACGTCGGCAGTGCGGGGGTGTCGCAGGGCACGCACTGGACCCAGTCCGTGTCCGCATGGCGCAGCACGGCGGCCATGCCTGCCAGGGGGCCGGGATACTCGTCGTGGTGGTCGCTGACTACCGGGTAGCCAAAGGCCTCATAGTCCGTGCGGTTGCGATTGGCGTTGACGAGCAGACTGCTCACCTGCGGACGCAGTCGCTCGATCACGTGCTCTACGAGAGGCCTGCCATTGAGCAACAGCAAGCCCTTGTCTTCCCCACCCATGCGCATGCCCCGGCCGCCGGCCAGGATGGCGCCGGTGATGTCTGACATGGAATGATTCTCTGCAGGCATGGTCAGAAGTGATTCACGGAGGGGATGCTATGATAACTGCCATGGGTGCCAATCGATACGCACGGATGTTCCGCCTGGGGGTCTGGGCCCTGTTGCTCATCCTCGGCGCGGTCCTTGCGTTTGCCGCCACCGGCGAGGATCGTCAGCGCAGCGCGCTGCTGCTGGACATCGACGGGGCCATCGGACCGGCCACCAGCGACTATGTCGTGCGTGGTCTGAAGCAGGCCCGGGACGAGGGCGCCGAACTGGTGATCCTGCGCATGGACACGCCGGGCGGTCTGGACACCGCCATGCGCGAGATGATCAAGGAGATCCTCGCCTCCCCGGTGCCCGTGGCCACCTACGTGGCCCCCGCCGGCTCCCGTGCCGCCAGTGCGGGCACCTACATCCTCTACGCCAGCCATATCGCCGCCATGGCGCCGGCCACCAACCTGGGTTCTGCCACCCCGGTGGCCATCGGCGGCATGCCCGGCATGCCCGACGAGCAGCCGCAACGCGATGACAGGAGTCGCGACAGGGAGGACAAGGAGACCAAGGAGACCAAGGACAAAGAGGCCGAGGCAGGCGATGCCGCCGAGGAAAGACCCGCGGAGCCCCGGCGCGGCACCAGCCCCATGGAGCGCAAGGTGCTGGAAGACGCCGTGGCCTACATCAAGGGGCTGGCGGAGCGCCACGGGCGAAACGCCGAGTGGGCCGAGCAGGCGGTGCGCGAGGCCGTCAACCTGACCTACTCCGAGGCCCTGGCACTGAACGTCATCGACGTGGTGGCCGAGAGCGTGGAGGATCTGCTCAAGCAGATCCACGGACGCACCGTGAAGATGGATGTGGGCACCCGGGTGCTGAACACGGAAAACCTGCAGGTGATCCAGGTGGAGCCCGACTGGCGCAGCCGCCTGTTGTCGGTGATCACCAACCCCAACATCGCCTACATCCTCATGATGGTGGGCATCTACGGCATCATCTTCGAGCTGGCCAATCCCGGCAACATCTTCCCCGGCGTGGTGGGCGCCATCTGCCTGGTGCTGGCGCTCTATGCCTTCCAGGTGCTGCCCATCAACTATGCAGGCCTTGCGCTCATCATTCTCGGCGTCGTATTGATGATCGCCGAGGCCTTCGTGCCCAGTTTCGGCATACTCGGATTCGGCGGCATCGCCGCCTTCGTGGTGGGATCGATCATCCTGATGGACGAGACAACACTCAGCATTTCCATACCCCTGATCGGCGGCACGGCCCTGGTGTCCGCCGCCTTCTTCATCTGGGTGCTCAGTCGGCTGGTGGCCATCCGCCGGCGCAAGGTGGTCACCGGTGAAGAGGAGATGATCGGCATGGAAGGCACCGCGATGGACGAGTTCGTCGGTAACCGGGGCCGTGTCTGGCTGCACAGCGAGACCTGGTCCGCGGAGTCCCCCCTGCCCGTGGCCAAGGACGAGCGGGTGCGGGTCGTCGGTATGCAGGGCCTGCTGCTCAAGGTTGAACCGATTACGGAACACACTGAAACCCACAAAGGAGCTGCCACATGATTGCCTATCTGGTACCCCTGGCCCTGGTACTGGGCCTGCTGGTCATGTCCATCCGGATCCTTCCGGAGTACGAGCGTGGCGTGATCTTTTTTCTGGGAAGGTTTCAGGGAGTGAAGGGACCGGGTCTGATCATCGTCATCCCGGGCATCCAGCAGATGGTGCGGGTGGACCTGCGTATCATCACCCTGGACGTGCCCAGTCAGGACGTGATCTCCCAGGACAACGTGACCGTGCGGGTCAACGCGGTGCTGTACTTCCGGGTCATGGAGCCGGCCAAGGCCATCATCCAGGTGGAGGACTACTACGCCGCCACCAGCCAGCTGGCCCAGACCACCCTGCGTTCCGTGCTCGGCAAGCATGATCTGGACGAGATGCTCTCCGAACGCGACAAGCTCAACCAGGACATCCAGGAAATCCTCGACAAGCAGACGGATTCCTGGGGCATCAAGGTCACCAACGTGGAGATCAAGCACGTGGACCTCAACGAGAGCATGATCCGCGCCATCGCCCGGCAGGCGGAGGCCGAGCGTGAACGTCGCGCCAAGGTGATCCACGCCGAGGGCGAACTGCAGGCCGCCGAGAAGCTGTCCGAGGCCGCCGAGATCATCGGTCGCCAGCCTGCCGCCCTGCAGCTGCGCTACCTGCAGACCATGAGCGACATGTCCACCAAGACCGGCTCCTCAACGGTGTTCTTCCCGCTGCCGATGGAGCTGGGGGACATATTCAAGGCGTTGCAGAAAGGTGCGAAGTAAGGCGAATCAAGTGGGAAGTGGGAATTGGGAAGTCGGAACTGAAGTGTGAAGTGCGAACTAGAAAGTCGGAAGTCAGTTCTTTTTCTTCCCACTTCCAATTTCCTACTTCCTACTTCCTACTTCCCACTTCCCACTTCGAACTTCATCCCTGATGTCCGCTTTCACTACCGGCCCGGACACTGCCCCGCCTTCCACCCTGGCTATCGACGCCTTCCTCGACGCCATCTGGGCGGAGCACGGCCTGAGCGATCACACCCTGGCCGCCTACCGGGCGGATCTCATGGCACTGGCCCGCTGGCTGGGGCCCCGGGGCAAACGGGTGGAGCAGGCGGACCGTGGCGACCTGCTGGCCTACCTGTCACACCGGGTGGCCGGTGGTGCCCGGCCCCGGTCCACCGCGCGTCTGCTGTCCAGTCTGAGGCGTTTCTACCGCCACCAGGTGCGCGACGGGCGGCGCCAGGACGATCCCACCGCCCAGATCGATTCCCCCAAGCTGGGCCGGCCCCTGCCGGACACCCTGAGCGAGACGGACGTGGAGGCCCTGCTGGCATCCCCGGACACCGACACCGACCTGGGGCTGCGCGACCGGGCCATGCTGGAACTGCTCTACGCCACCGGGCTTCGGGTCTCGGAGCTGGTGGGGCTTCGGGTGGACCAGGTGAACCTGCGCCACGGGGTGGTGCGCACCCTGGGCAAGGGCAGCAAGGAGCGCCTGGTGCCCCTGGGCGAGGAGGCCTCCGTCTGGGTGGAGCGTTACCTCGGTGCTGCCCGCCCGGCGCTGCTGGCGGGGCAGGGGGCCTGCGACGACCTGTTCGTCACCCGCCGGGGCGGGGCCATGACCCGTCAGGCCTTCTGGCACCTGCTGCGCCGCTATGCCGCCCAGGCCGGCATTCACAAGCATCTCTCGCCCCACACCCTGCGTCATGCCTTCGCCACCCACCTGCTCAACCACGGCGCCGACCTGCGCGTGGTGCAGATGCTGCTGGGCCACAGCGACCTGTCCACCACCCAGATCTACACCCACGTGGCCCGGGCAAGACTCAAGGAGCTGCACGGCAAACACCACCCGAGAGGGTAAGTGGGCAGTGCGAATCGGGAAGTGAGAAGTTGGGCCCATTTCCCACTTCTCAATTCTTACTTCTCACTTCGGAGTGAATTTTTGTCATCATTGCGCGTCTTATACGCATCCGATCTTCTTTTTGACCCCCACTCAAGGTTCCATTTCATGCTCAAGACCCTGTCCAAACTCTTGCCGGCCGTGGCCCTTTCTCTGGCCGTGGTGTCCCATGCAGTCCTTGCCCAAACCGCAGAGGAACGCCTCAAGGACCTGATCCCCGGGGTGACGGCGGATGCCGTCAAGGAAAGCCCGGTGGCCGGGCTCTACGAAGTGCGCTATGGCACCCAGATCTTCTACGCCACCGGCGACGGCCAGTATGTCCTGCAGGGCAACCTGGTGGAGATGGCCACCCGTACCAATCTGACCGAGGCCAGCCGCACCGAGGCCCGCAAGGTGGTGATGGAGGCCCAGGACGAGTCCCGCATGGTGGTCTATGCCCCCAAGGGCGAGGTCAAGCACACCATCACGGTGTTCACCGATGCCGACTGCACCTTCTGCCGCCGCATGCACGCGGAGATGGAACAGATCAACGATCTGGGCATCAAGGTGCGCTACCTGCTGTTCCCGCGCACCGGCGTGGACTCCCCCAGCTACCGCAAGGCGGTGGGCATCTGGTGTGCCGACGACCGCAACCACGCCATGGACGAGGCCAAGCTGGGCAAGGACATCCCTGTGAAGAACTGCGACAACCCGGTGCAGGCCCACATGCTCCTGGGTGAGCAGGTCGGCGTGCAGGGCACCCCGGCCATCGTCCTGGAAGGCGGCCAGATGCTGCCCGGCTACCGCCCGGCCAACGAGCTGGCGGCGATCCTGGAGCAGGTTGCCAGGAAGTAGGCAGGGTGAATTGGGAAGTGCGAAGTTAGCAGCAAAAAGGCGAGCCATGGCTCGCCTTTTTGCATTTCAGTTCCGACTTCCCAATTCACACTTCCCGCTTCTCAATATAAGAGGCTCACCATCTTCCTCCGGTATTCCTTCACCAGCGGGTGCTGGGCGCCCAGCAGTTCGAAGGCGGCCAGCAGGCCCTTGTGGCCGGCCTCGTCGGCGTACTTGCGGTGCTTCTGCATGAGCCTGAGCAGCAGGGACAGCGCCGCCTCGTAGTCTTCCGACAGGATCCTCGCCGCCGCCACCCGGTGCAGGGCCTCCGGGTTGTCGCCGGCCTCGACCTGCGCCTCCAGTTTCTGCAATTCCTCGCCCCGTGCGGCCACCCGGGCGAACTGCACCAGGGCCTCCAGGCGCTGGACCTCCTCTTCCTGGTGCAGGTCCATGGGCAGGGTCTTCAGGGTCTCGTCCGCCTCGTCGGCCCGGCCCAGGGCCATCAGGGCACGGGCGATGTCGATCTTGATGGCCTGGTTGTCCGCGTCCTCTGCCAGGGCCGCTTGCAGAGACGCCAGGGCGCCCTCGGCATCACCGGCCGCCAGCTGGGCCTGGGCGGTCGCGCGCTGTTTGTCCGAGGGGCGGGGCAGGTGTTTCTCCAGCAGGGCGCGGATGGTGGATTCCGGCTGAACGCCCATGAACTGGTCAACCGGCTTGCCGTGGCGGAACAGCATCACCGTGGGCAGGCTGCGGATGCCGTAGCGGCTCGCCAGGGCCTGCTGCTCGTCGGAATTGATCTTGGCCAGGATGAAGCGTCCGCCGTAGGCCGCGGCCAGCTTCGCCAGCACCGGCATGAGCATCTGGCAGGGCTGGCACCAGGCGGCCCAGAAGTCCACCAGCACCGGACGCTCCCGGGAACCCTCCAGCACCACCTGGTCGAAGTTGGCCTGGGTGACGTCGAAGATGTAGGGGGCGTCGGGCATGGGGATGGTTCCTCCTGTTCGGGGTGAAGTGGGTCAATCCGGATAGATTGGGATGGTATGGGGATGATTCAAGATTCAACATTCAAGATTCAAAGGGTAGGAGGCTCCAGAATGGGCCCACCGACCCCCTTTGAATTTTGAATCTTGAATCTTGAATTCACTCATACGAGCGCCCGCAGGTGGGTGAACAGCAGCCGGGCCTCCACCGTCCTGCCGGGCCAGAGCCTGCGCACGCCCTCGGCGTACAGCGCCATGGGGGCGGCATAGACCTCGGCCACCTGCCGGGCGGCGGCCTCGTCGGCCACCCGGTGGGTCTTGTAGTCGACGAGCAGGATGCGCTCGCGGCCGACCCGCAGACGATCGATGATGCCATACACGGTGCGTCCGTCGGCGGCGGTGTACTGCAGGGGAACCTCGCAGTAATCCACACAGTCGGGCGCTGGGGCGAACACCGCCGCGAGGCCGGGCTCGGCCAGCACCGCGCGGGCCTCGCCAAGCCATTCCCCCAGATCGGGATGGCCGGGGTCCAGGCCCAGTTCGGCGGCCAGGCGCCGGATCAGGGCCGCGTCGCTGTCCCGCATGCCTCCTGCCAGCCATTCCAGCAGGCGGTGAATGCCCACGCCCCGCAGGCGGGCGTCCTCGTCGCCATCCTCCCGCTCCCCCTCGGCATAGCCCGCGGCCGCCCGGCTGGGGGCGATCTCCCGTTCCGGCGCGGCGCACTCCAGGCGCCGGTTGAGGCCCTCGGGGACCTGCGCCGCCGGCGGTGTCGCGACAGCCTGCTCTGCGGCCACGGGCGGCGTGCCGGCCTCGTGCACCCAGCTGCCGTCCTCCGCGAAGCGGCCGGGCACACCCGTATCCAGCTCTTCGCTGACCGCCTCCGGGGCGATGGCCTCGCGAATGCGGGCGTACCAGCCGCCGTCACCCTTGCCGCGGGCGCTGGCGCTGACGATCAGGACCTGCCGGGCCCGGGTCAGGGCCACGTAGAGCAGGTTGGCCTCCTCCCGCTCACGGGCGGTCTGGTGATGCGCCAGGGCCTGCCGGGTGAGGCTGTCCACGTCATCGCTCCTGGGCAGCAGTTGCATGAGCCGGGGGCGGGGTTCCCCGGCGGGCCATTGCACCAGGGGTTCGTAGGTCTTGTGGTCCCTGGGCACGGCGGCGGCATCGGCCAGGAATATCACCGGGGCCTCCAGGCCCTTTGAGGCGTGGATGGTCATGATGCGTACCCGCTGCTCGGCGCCGCGCACCGGCGGGGTGTCGGGGGCGGCGTCCGACCGGTCACGCAGGCCCCGCAGCCGGGCCAGGAAATGCACCAGGCTGGGGTAGCGGCCGCTGTCCACCTCCAGGGCCAGTTCCAGGAAGCGGATCAGGCTCGCCATCACCGTGGGCACCCGGTCCGCCCGGCTGCCGGCCTGGTAACGGGCGAGCACATTGCCGTCCAGGAAGATGCGGTCCAGCAGGTCGTGCACGGGCAGGGCGCCGCTCCATGCCCGCCATCGGGTGAGTTTGTCGGCCGCCCGTTTCAGGGCGCTGCCGGGCGGCAGGTCCGGGGCCAGCCGCTCCAGGCGCTCGTGCCAGGGGCCGGGTCCGGCATCCGCCAGGCGCTCCAGTTCCCGGTGCGTCACGTCGAACAGGGGCGAGCGCAGCACCTGGGCCAGGGCGAGATCGTCGTGGGGGGTGATGAGCACCCGCAGCAGGGCCTCCAGGTCGCGCACCTCCAGGTGATCCAGCAGTTCGCCCCGGGCGGCGCTCAGGTAGGGGATACCCGCATCTCGCAGGGCGTCCTCGATGGCGCCCACGTGGGTGCGGTTGCGTACCAGGATGGTGATGTCGCCGAAATGCATTGGCCGGGCTGATGCGCCCCGGCCCACCACCTGTCCGCCGTCGACCATCTCCCGGATGCGCGCGGCGATGCGCGCCCCCTCCCGGGCGTGCAGGCTTTCGCCCGGGTCGGGTCGGGGGGTGGTGAGCGGGTCGCGAAGGCCCTGGGATGCCGGCGTGTCCTCCTCGGTTTCCTGGTCCGCCTGGATCAGCGGCCAGACCTCCACCCGGCCCCACAGGTCCTTGAGGTGCGTGTCGTGGGGGTGGAAGCCGGGCAGGGCCGCGCGCAGGGCGGGGCAGGCGGTGAACACCCGGTTGACGAAGTCCATCACCGCGGGGCTCGAGCGCCAGGACCAGTCCAGGGTCTCGGGCCGGCCGTTCAGCCGCTCCTCGATCCAGCGGGCGGCGATCTCCTGCAGACGGGGGTCGGCGCGGCGGAAGCTGTAGATGGACTGCTTGGTGTCGCCCACCAGGAACACGCTGCGCCCCTGGCGTTCCCCGTGGGCGGCCAGTTCCTCCAGCAGGGGCAGGATCAGGCGCCACTGGGTGGGGTTGGTGTCCTGGAACTCGTCGATGAGCAGGTGCTCGATGCGGCTGTCCAGGCGGTACTGCACCCACAGGGCGTGGTCGCCGTGGTTGAGCAGTTGGTAGGCGCGCCACTCCAGGTCGGTGAAGTCCAGGGTGCGCAGCTCCTCCTTGAGGGCCTGGTAGTGTTCCAGGTAGCGCAGGCCGGCACTGAACCAGGCGCCGTTGAGGCGCAGGCTGTGCTGGCGGGCGAGCCCGTCCAGGGCCGCGAGCCAGCGCTCGCAGAGTGTGCCGTGCAGGGCCAGCAAGCGGTCCTCGGCGGCCTCGCCGCCCAGACGCTTGGCCTGGGCCGCGCTCTGCTTGCGGACCCGGGGGGTGTTTTTCTGGGTGAGCAGGGCGGCCCGGGCGGCCTCGAACAGGACACCGGTGTCCCCGATGGCCAGGGCATCGGCCAGGGCCTGTCCCAGGGGCTTGTCGGTGCTGGTGTTGCGTGCCAGCAGCGCGGCTAGATCGGTCAGGTCTGCGCGCGTGGCCGGGTCCAGGCAGTCGCCCCGGGGGTCGGCGTCCGGGTCCACCGCCAGGGCCTCGGTGATGCGTGCCCGGGCGAAGGCGAGGGGATCGGCCTCGTGTTCCGTCCAGGCCCACCAGTCCTCCCGGTGGGACAGGAATCCGTCCAGTGCCTTGCGCACGCTGTCCACGCTATTGAGTGTGGCGATGAGCGTCTCCAGGGCCCTGGCCACCGTGGCGTCCGGCGCCCGGGTGGCCTCGCTCACCAGGGCGTCCCAGGCCCGGTCCTGCAACTCCCGCTCATTGTCCGCCAGTTCAAACCCGGGCGGCACCCGGGCCTCCAGGGGGAAGCGGGCCAGCAGGTCCTGGCAGAAGGCGTGGAAGGTGGTGGCACGCACCGGGCGGTCCGCCAGCAGGGTCTGCTCGAACAGCCGCCGGGCCCGTTCCCGCACGGCATCGTCGACGCTCACCCCCATGTCCGCCAGTGCCCGGTCCAGGGCCGTGTCGTCCAGCGTCTGCCATTCCCGCAGCCGTTCCGTGAGCCGGCTCTGCATCTCGCCGGCCGCGAGCCGGGTGAAGGTCACCGCCAGGATGCCGTCGGGCCGGGCCCCGGCCAGCAGCAGGCGCAGGATGCGGGTGACCAGCAGGTAGGTCTTGCCGGAGCCGGCGGAGGCGAAGACGGAGATGTTGAGGCTGGGGTCGGTGGCGAGCATGAAGGACAGCGCTAGAGACAAGTGGCTAGATACAAGATACAAGAAAAAGACCTCCCGGGCGGGGTCTGACCTACCTCTTGTATCTTGTATCTTGTATCTTGTATCACCTTCATATTGTGCCCGGGCTTTCCCGGAGCCCCATGATCTTGGGTTTCAACCAGACACATCCAATGACCAACTCCTACAACGCCGCTGACATCGAAGTCCTCTCGGGTCTCGACCCGGTGCGCAAGCGCCCGGGCATGTACACGGACACCACCCGGCCCAATCACCTGGCCCAGGAGGTGATCGACAATTCCGTGGACGAGGCCATCGCGGGCCATGCGAAGAAGATCGACGTGGTGCTGCACAAGGACAATTCCCTGTCCGTGGCCGATGACGGGCGTGGCATGCCCGTGGACATGCACCCCAAGGAGAAGCGTCCCGGCGTGGAGGTGATCCTCTCCACCCTGCACGCGGGCGGCAAGTTCTCCGGCAAGAACTACCAGTTTTCCGGCGGCCTGCACGGCGTGGGTGTGTCGGTGGTCAACGCGCTCTCCAGGCACCTGGAGGTGTGGATCAAGCGCGACGGCCGCGAATACAACATGGCCTTCGCCGACGGCCACAAGAAGACCGACCTGGAAGTGGTGGGCGAGGTGGGCAGGCGCAACACCGGCACCACGCTGCGCTTCTGGCCCGATCCGAAATACTTCGATTCCCCCAAGTTCTCGGTGCCGCGGCTCAAGCACATCCTGCGCGCCAAGGCGGTGCTCTGCCCGGGGCTCGCGGTGAGCTTCTACGACGAGGTCACCGGTGAGCGGGTGGACTGGTGTTACCAGGCGGGCCTGCGGGACTACCTGGTGGAGGCGGTGGACGGCTTCGAGCGGGTCCCCGAGGAGCCCTTCATGGGGTCCATTGCGGGCCAGACCGAGGCCGCCGACTGGGCGGTGGTGTGGTTGCCCGAGGGCGGCGAGGCCGTGGCCGAGAGCTACGTGAACCTGATCCCCACGGCCCAGGGCGGGACCCACGTGAACGGCCTGCGCACCGGGCTCACCGACGCGGTGCGCGAGTTCTGCGAGTTCCGAAACCTCCTGCCCCGGGGCGTGAAGCTCACCCCCGAGGACGTCTGGGACCGGGTGGCCTACATCCTGTCCTTCAAGATGCAGGACCCCCAGTTCGCCGGCCAGACCAAGGAGCGTCTCTCCTCCCGGGAGGCGGCGCCGTTCGTCTCCGGGGTGGTCAAGGACGCATTCAGCCTGTGGCTCAATCAGCACCCGGCGGCCGGCGAGCGTATCGCCGAGCTGGCCATCAACAGCGCCCAGCGCCGCGCCCGCGCCGGCAAGAAGGTGGTGCGCAAGAAGCTCACCCAGGGCCCGACCCTGCCGGGCAAGCTGGCCGACTGCGCCAGCCAGGACCTGGCCCGCACCGAGCTGTTCCTGGTGGAGGGTGATTCCGCCGGCGGCTCCGCCAAGCAGGCCCGGGACCGGGAGTTTCAGGCCATCATGCCCCTGCGCGGCAAGATCCTGAACGCCTGGGAGGTGGAGGCGGACCAGGTGTTGGGGTCCCAGGAGATCCACGACATCAGCGTGGCCGTGGGCGTGGAGCCGGGCAACACGGAACTCAAGGATCTGCGCTACGGCAAGATCTGCATCCTGGCGGACGCCGACTCCGACGGCGCCCACATTGCCACCCTGCTGTGTGCCCTGTTCGTGCGCCACTTCCGGCCCCTGGTCGAGAAGGGCCACGTGTACGTGGCCATGCCGCCGCTGTTTCGCATCGATGTGGGCAAGGAGGTCTTCTACGCCCTCGATGAACACGAGAAGCAGGGCGTGCTGGAGCGCATCGAGGCGGAGAAGAAACGGGGCAAGGTCTCGGTCACCCGCTTCAAGGGCCTGGGCGAGATGAACCCCCTGCAGCTGCGCGAGACCACCATGGACCCGGACACCCGCCGCCTGGTGCAGCTCACCGTGGACGCGGGCGACGAAACCAACACCCTGCTGGACATGCTGCTGGCCAAGAAGCGCGCCGCCGACCGCAAGAGCTGGCTTGAGAGCAAAGGGCACCTGGCCGAGGTGGAGGTTTGAGATGGGAACCGCGACGCAAAGACGCGAAGGCGCAAAGGAGCGCAATGAATTGTCGGAATAAACAAATCCCCACGCTCATGGAGAGTGAACAAGGACTAATGGTAACGAATATGTTACTATAGGTGTGCTGATGACAAGGAAGTTGGAAGTCTTCGTGGACGCGGCGGGCAGGGCGCCGTTTGAGCGCTGGTTCAATGGGCTCAATGCACCGGCTGCTGCTCGGATCACCACGGCGCTGGCCCGCCTTGAGCAGGGCAACGTCTCGGGGCTCAAGTCGGTAGGCCAGGGGGTCCACGAGCTCCGCATCGCTTTCGGACCCGGATACAGGGTCTATCTGGGGCTGGATGGCCCCGTGCTGGTGATCCTGCTGGGTGGTGGAACGAAGAAGGGTCAGCAGACGGACATTGAGGCCGCCAAATCCTGCTGGCGTGCTTACAAACAGCGACTATGAGGGGTTCATCCATGGCACTTACCCGGGAGTTCAGGCAAACGGTGCAGGCCCGTGTCCGGCGGGATGCCGCCTATCGCCGTGCTTTGCTGACTGAAGCGGTCGATGAACTTCTGGCCGGTGAATTGGGTTCCGGCAAGTCCCTGCTTCGGGACTACGTCAACGCGACCCTGGGGTTCGAGGCATTGGGCAAGGAGTTGGGGCGCTCTTCCAAGAGCCTGCAGCGTATGCTGGGCCCGGCCGGAAATCCCACGGCGGAGAACCTGTTCGCCATACTGCGGGCCCTGCAGGAACAGGAAGGGCGGCAGCTGAAGGTGCGTCTGAAGTCCGAGGCCGCCTGATTATGAGTCGCGACGTATGAAGGGCCTTCAACGCAAAGGCGCAAAGACGCCAAGGACGCAAAAAATCGGGAATGAAAGTTTTATGAATCTTTGCGCCCTTTGCGCCCTTTGCGCCCTTTGCGCCCTTTGCGTCTTTGCGCCTTTGCGTTGGATTTTCCATCGCACTCATGCGAGGGCACGCACATGACCACATTGTTCACCCAGACGATCATCGCGGTGGTCTGGGACTTCGACAAGACCCTGATCCCCGGGTACATGCAGCGGCCCCTGTTCGAGGAATACGGGGTGGACGAGCGGGCCTTCTGGACCGAGGTGAACCAGCTCGCCGAGGTCTACCGCAAGCGCGGTTCCGAGCAGGTCTCAGGGGAGATGAATTACCTCAACCACGTGCTGACCTACGTGCGCCGCGGCGTGTTCAAGGGCCTCAGCAACCAGAAGCTGGGCGAGCTGGGTGCGCGCCTGCAATTCTACCCGGGCCTGCCGGATTTCTTCGGTGAACTGAAGGCCGCGGTGGAGCGCGAGCCGCGCTTCGCCCACCACGACATCACCCTGGAACACTACGTGGTGAGCACCGGCTTCACGCGCACCATCCGTGGCAGTGCCATCGCGCCGTTCCTGGACGGGGTTTGGGGCTGCGAGTTCGTGGAGGATCCGGACGGGGATTCATCGGTGATTTCCCAGATCGGATACGTGCTGGATAACACCACCAAGACCCGGGCGGTGTTCGAGATCAACAAGGGTGTGAACAAGCACCCGAACCAGATCGAGGTGAATGCGGCCGTACCGGAAGCGGAGCGGCGCATCCCGTTCCAGAACATGATCTACGTGGCCGACGGCCCCTCCGACGTGCCGGTGTTCTCCGTGGTCAAGCGCAACGGCGGGCGAACCTACGGCGTGTACAACCCGGGCCAGCGCAAGGAATTCAGCCAGGTGAACGAGCTGCAGCGCCAGGGCCGCGTGCAGGCCTTCGGCCCGGCGGACTACCGTGAAGGCTCCCAGACCTACATGTGGCTCACCGACGCCGTGCGCGAGATCGCCGAACGCATCGTCACCGACCGGGAACGCGCCCTGGGCGACAAGGTCGGCAAGGCCCCGCGGCATTTGTCGGATTGATCTCAAAAGCCTTCAACGCAAAGGCGCGAAGGCGCAAAGGGACGCAAAGTTTTTAGGTTATCGATTTTTCCTCAAGATCTTCTTTGCGTCCTTGGCGTCTCTGCGTCTTCGCGTTGAAATCTTTTCAAAATAACGAGCACACACCATGAGCAGTCTTGATCTCAACCTGGAAGGCGCCGAGCGGCTGCCGCTGAAGGACTTCACCGAGAAGGCGTACCTGGATTATTCCATGTACGTGATCCTCGACCGGGCCCTGCCGAACATCGGCGACGGCCTGAAGCCCGTGCAGCGGCGCATCATCTATGCCATGAGCGAGCTGGGGCTCTCGGCGGCCTCCAAGTACAAAAAATCGGCGCGCACCGTGGGTGACGTGCTGGGCAAGTTCCACCCCCACGGCGACTCGGCCTGCTACGAGGCCATGGTGCTCATGGCACAGCCGTTCTCCTACCGCTATCCCTTCGTGGATGGGCAGGGCAACTGGGGCTCGCCGGACGATCCCAAGTCCTTCGCCGCCATGCGCTACACGGAGTCGCGGCTCTCGCCCTACGCGCAGCTGCTGCTCTCGGAGCTGGGACAGGGCACGGTGGACTGGGTGCCCAACTTCGACGGCACCCTGGAGGAACCGAAGGTGCTGCCGGCGCGCCTGCCCAACGTGCTCTTGAACGGTGGCACCGGCATCGCCGTGGGCATGGCCACCGACATCCCGCCCCACAACCTGCGCGAGGTGGCCAGCGCCTGCGTGCACCTGCTGGATAACCCCAGGGCATCCGTGGCGGATCTGTGCGAGCACATCCAGGGCCCGGATTTCCCCACCGAGGCGGAGATCATCACCCCCCGGGCGGAACTGCGGAAGATGTACGAGT
Source organism: Thioalkalivibrio sulfidiphilus HL-EbGr7 (assembly GCF_000021985.1). Taxonomy (NCBI): domain Bacteria; kingdom Pseudomonadati; phylum Pseudomonadota; class Gammaproteobacteria; order Chromatiales; family Ectothiorhodospiraceae; genus Thioalkalivibrio; species Thioalkalivibrio sulfidiphilus. Next base: position 2,248,372 of record NC_011901.1, on the reverse strand, counting down.
CCGGCAACGGCGGCCTGCGCATGCGTGCCCGCTACGAGCGCGAGGGCACGGACATCATCATCACCGCGCTGCCCTACCAGGTCTCCGGCTCCAAGGTCCTGGAGCAGATCGCGGCGCAGATGAATGCCAAGAAGCTGCCTATGGTGGAGGACCTGCGCGACGAATCCGACCACGAACATCCCACGCGCCTGGTCATCCAGCCGCGCAGCAACCGGGTGGAAGTGGAAGCACTCATGGCGCACCTGTTCGCCACCACCGATCTGGAACGCAGCTACCGGGTGAACCTGAACATGATCGGCCTGGATGGCCGGCCTCAGGTGAAGGGCCTGCTCACGCTGCTGGGCGAGTGGCTGCATTTCCGCACCGAGACGGTGCGCCGGCGCCTGCAGTGGCGTCTGGACAAGGTGCTGGCCCGGCTGCACATCCTGGAAGGCCTGCTGATCGCCTACCTCAACATCGACGAGGTGATCCGCATCATCCGGGAGAACGACGAGCCCAAGCCCGTGCTCATGGAACGCTTCGGCCTCACCGACACCCAGGCCGAGGCCATCCTGGAGCTGAAGTTGCGCCACCTGGCCAAGCTCGAGGAGATGAAGATCCGCGGCGAGCAGGATGAGCTGGAAAAGGAGCGGGACAGCCTGGAGAAGACCCTGGGTTCCGCCGCGCGCCTCAAGCGCCTGATCCGCGAAGAGATCCAGGCGGATGCCGAGAAGTTCGGCGATGAACGCCGCTCGCCCATCGTGGCGCGCGCCGCTGCCCAGGCCATGGACGAGTCCGAGCTGGTGCCCACCGAACCGCTCACGGTGGTGCTCTCGAAGATGGGCTGGGTGCGCGCCGCCAAGGGCCACGACGTGGACGCCGAGGGCCTGAGCTACAAGTCGGGCGACGCCTTCCTGTCCGCCGCCCGGGGGCGCAGCAACCAGCCGGCGGTGTTCATCGACTCCACCGGTCGCACCTACACGCTGCCGGCGCACACGCTGCCCTCGGCGCGGGGGCAGGGCGAGCCCCTGTCCGGGCGTCTCTCGCCGCCGGACGGAGCCCGCTTCGTGGGGGTGATGATGGGCGCGCCCTCGGACCTGTTCCTGCTCTCCACCGACTACGGCTACGGCTTCGTGTGTTCCCTCGAGGACATGCAGAGTCGCAACAAGGCGGGCAAGGCGGTGCTCTCGGTGCCGGCCGGCGCGAAGGTGCTGCCCCCGGTGCGGGTGCGGGATATCGATGCGGACTGGATCGCCGCCGCCACCAGCGAGGGCCACCTGCTGGTCACGCGCCTCAACGAGCTGCCGCGCATGGCCCGGGGCAAGGGAAACAAGATCATCAACGTGCCCTCGGCGAAGCTCAAGACCCGGGAGGAGTGGGTGGCCGCCATCACCCTGGTGCAGGACGGCGAGCCGCTCACCGTGGTGGCCGGCAAGAAGTTCAAGACCATGAAGGGCCCCGAGGTGGATGAGTACGCCGCCGAGCGCGGCAAGCGCGGCAAAAAGCTGCCCCGGGGTTTCCAGAAGGTGGATGAGCTCAAGGTCGAAACGTGAGGTGCCTGTAGGAGGCCCGACCCCGGGCCGAACAGTGGCCGGGATCGAGCCGGGCGTTTGACGCAGAGGGCGCAAAGACGCAGAGGACGCAGAGGTTTTTTATCAAGAATTTTTGCGTTCTCTGCGCCTTTGCGCCCTCTGCGTGATCAACGAGGCGTCAACATCCCCCTTGGGGTCGTTCGCGGCGGGGTCGCCGCTCCTACCCATGTCGCACGCCGAACGGTTGAATTTTTTACCGTTGCCCCTATCTAATACCGCGGACTTTTGATCCTGAACCTTTGAACACATCGGAGCGACGATGAAACGTATCTTCCTGTTCCTGGCCACCAACCTGGCGATCATCGTGGTGCTGAGCATCGTGCTGCGCCTCCTGGGCGTGGAACGTATCCTCGATGAGTCCGGCACCAACCTGAACCTGAACGCCCTGCTGATCTTCGCGGCGGTATTCGGCTTCGGCGGCTCGTTCATCTCCCTGGCCATTTCCAAGTGGATGGCCAAGAAGACCATGCGGGTCCATGTCATCGAACAGCCCCGCAACAGCACCGAGCAGTGGTTGCTGGAGACCGTGCGTCGCCAGGCCCGTGAGGCGGGCATCGGCATGCCGGAGGTGGGTATCTTCAATTCCCCCGATCCCAATGCCTTCGCCACGGGCATGAGCAAGAACAACGCCCTGGTGGCGGTGAGCACCGGGCTCATGGACCGCATGAACGCCGACGAGGTGGAGGCGGTGCTGGGCCACGAGGTCGCCCACGTGGCCAACGGCGACATGGTGACCCTGGCCCTGATCCAGGGCGTGGTGAACACCTTCGTGATCTTCCTGGCCCGCGTGGTGGGTCACTTCGTGGACCGGGTGGTGTTCAAGAACGAGCAGGGCCATGGCCCGGCCTTCTGGATCACCACCATCGTGGCGGAGATCGTGTTTGCCATCCTGGCCTCCATCATCGTCATGTGGTTCTCCCGCCAGCGGGAGTTCCGGGCCGACGCGGGCGGTGCCCGCCTGGCCGGCCGGGAGAAGATGATCTCGGCCCTGGAGAAGCTGCGCGCCGTGCACACGCCAAGCCAGATGCCCGACCAGATGGCCGCCTTCGGCATCCGCGGCGGCATGGGGCAGGGGCTCAAGAAGCTGTTCATGAGCCACCCGCCCCTGGAGGAGCGCATCATGGCCCTGAAGGCCATGCAGCGCTGATCACTCAGTAAGTCGCTGAAAAGACCGCCGCAAGGCGGTCTTTCCGTTTGGGGATACTGAAAAAAACCGGTTCTCTCGCGAAGACGCGAAGACGCGAAGGAAAATCAATACTTGAAAGGGTTTCTTGGCGGCTTCGCGGCTTGGCGAGAGAACCGGTTTTCGCTTTTCAGGTCTGTAGCTGGATATTTGGACTATGCTTGAAGGAACCCTGTCGTCAGTGAGGGTTTCTCCATGAATACCAAGCCCTATCCCACGGAGCCGGAGCATATGGACATGGAGGCCTTTCTCCGGGAACTCCCACCCCACGGATCCCATACCGCCGAGGAAGACGAGTATGTCCAGCATTTCTGCGGGCTGGAATGCTACGAGTTGTGGCGCAAGGGAGAATCCGACTCAGAGTAGGAGGCCCGACCCCGGGCCGAACGCGGTCAGGGGCGTACCTGAGCTGCCTGTTCGACGCAGAGGACGCAAAGACGCAGAGAACGCAGAGGTTTTTGATCAAGAATCTTTGCGCTCTCCGCGTCTTTGCGCCCTCTGCGTGATCAACGATGCCTGATCCTGCCCCCCAAGCCTCGCGCCGCCGCCCCTACGAGCCGGCAACCCGGCGCTCCAGCATCGGCTTGAGTGTCTCCCACACGTTTTCCAGCATGCGAGCTTGCGCTTCGGCGGTGGGGTGGATACCGTCGGGCTGCATGAGCGCGCGATCCTCGGCCACCCCTTCCAGGAAGAAGGGCACCAGGGGCACGCCGTGCTCCCGGGCCACCTCGTGGTACACGGCGTGGAACCTCTCGGTGAAATGATTGCCGTAGTTGGGTGGCAGGTGCATGCCGAGCAGCAGCACCTCGGCCCCGGACTCCCGGCTCAGGCGAACCAGTTCGGCGAGGTTCTCGCGCATCTCGTCGATCATGATGTTCGGATGCACGCCCCGCAGGCCGTCGTTGCCTCCCAGTTCGATGATCACCAGCGCCGGTTCGTGGCGTTCCAGGACCCGGGGGAGACGGGTGAGTCCGCCCCGGGTGGTGTCGCCGCTGATGCTGGCGTTGACCAGCCGCCAGGGCAGGTCCTCATCGGACAGGCGCCGCTCCAGCAGGGCCACCCAGCCCTCCCGCTCGGCCATGCCGTAGGCGGCGCTCAGGCTGTCACCCAGCACCACCAGGGTGTGGCGCTCCTGGGCGTCCGCCAGGACGGGTGCGGCCAGGAAGACGTGGAATACGACGACAAACAACAGGAGTAAGGATTTCATGGTGTCCCATTCTAACGTGGCGGCCAGGGCAACCGGGACCGCGCTGGTGGAGGCCATCGGCCTGAGCAAATCCGTGCAGGGCCCCGGCGGACGACTGGATATCCTCAAGGGCGTGGATCTGGCCGTGGCGCCCGCCGAGGCGGTGGCCATCCTGGGCGCCTCCGGATCGGGCAAGTCGACCCTGTTGGGTCTGCTTGCCGGATTGGATCTGCCGAGCGGCGGAGAAGTTCGACTCCTGTCCGAATCCCTGGGGAATCTGGAGGAGGATGCCCGGGCCAGGCTGCGCGCCGGTCAGGTGGGTTTCGTGTTCCAGTCCTTCCAGCTGCTGCCGGCGCTCACGGCGCTGGAAAACGTGATGTTGAGCCTGGAACTGGGCGGGCACCCCGGCGATGCCCGCAAGCTCGCCCTGGAGGCCCTGGAGCGGGTCGGCCTCAAGGACCGGGTGGCCCATTACCCGAGCCAGCTCTCTGGCGGCGAACAGCAGCGGGTGGCCGTGGCCCGGGCCTTCGCGCCCAATCCCAAGGTGCTGTTCGCCGACGAGCCCACCGGCAACCTGGACCAGGTCACCGGCGAGCAGATCATCCGCCTGCTGTTCGGCCTCAAGGACGAGCTGGGCACGGCCCTGGTGCTGGTGACCCACGACGTGGAACTGGCCGGTCGCTGCGACCGGCGCCTGTTCCTGCGCGACGGCGTGCTGGGGACGCAATGAGCTCCGCTGCCATGAGGGTGGGCGCATTCCGCTATTCCCTGCGCTCCCTGCTGCGGGAGTGGCGCTCCGGGGAACTGCAGGTGCTGGCGCTTGCGGTGGTGATCGCCGTGGCGGCAGTCACCTCCGTGGGCTTTTTCACCGACCGGGTGCAGCGGGCCATGCTGCTCCAGGCCACGGAGCTGCTGGGTGCCGACCTGGCGGTGGTCTCCGCCGACGAGATTTCCGAGACGCTCTCCACCGGCGCCACGGAACGGGGGCTTTCCATCGCCCGTTTCGTCACCTTCCCCAGCGTGGTGCTGTTCGGCGATGCCGCCCAGCTGGCGGAATTGAAGGCGGTGGACGGGGGCTACCCGCTGCGCGGCCGGTTGCGGGTGTCCGAGCAACCCTTCGGGCCAGAGTTGGAGCCGGAGGGCGGTCCCGGCCCCGGCGAGGTCTGGGCCGAGACGCGATTGTTCCAGCAGATGGGCTTCCAGGTGGGCGACCGGCTGCAGGTGGGCGACACCGAGCTGCGTGTCAGCCGGGTACTCACCTACGAACCTGACCGGGGCGGCGACCTGTTCCAGCTCGCCCCGCGGGTCATGTTCAACCTGGCTGACGTGCCCGCCACGGGCCTGGTCACCCCGGCGAGCCGGGTGCGCCACCAGCTGCTGGTGGCCGGCGACGAGGCGGCGGTCAATGACTACCGGGCCTGGGCCGTCGACCGGCTCGCCGCCAACGAACGCATCGAGGGCGTGCGCGATGCCCGCCCGGAACTGCGCCAGGCCATCGAGCGGGCCGAGCAGTTCCTGGGGCTTGCCGCCCTGGTGGCGGTGCTGCTGGCCGGCGGCGCCATCGCCGTGGCGGCGCGCCACTACAGCGAACGCCAGTCGGACACCAGCGCGGTGATGCGCTGCCTGGGGGCCAGCCGGGACTTCGTGGTGCGGGTGTTCCTGCTGCGTCTGCTGTGGATCGCGCTGCTGTCGAGTCTCGCCGGCGCCCTGGCGGGTTACGGCGCCCAGACGGTGCTCACGGCGCTGCTGGGCCAATGGTTCACCGGCGGCCTGCCCGCGGCCTCCGCCTGGCCGGTGTTCAGCGGCCTGGCCGTGGGCCTGGTCACGGTGCTGGGCTTCGCGCTGCCCTCCATGCTGCGTATCGGCCGGGTGCCGCCGCTTCGGGTGCTGCGCCGTGAACTGGGCGCGCCGCCGCCCGCCATGTGGCTGGTGCTGGGCCTGGCGATGGTGACCCTGGGCGTGCTGCTGCTCTGGCAGGCGGGCGACGCGCGCCTGGCAGTTCGGGTGCTGGGCGGGGCCGTGGTCACCGGGGTGCTGCTCTGGGGCGTAGCCTGGGCCATGATCTGGCTGCTCAAGCCCCTGCGCACCCGGGGCGGGGTGGCGCTGCGCTTCGGGCTGGCCAACCTGTCCCGCCGGGGCAGCCTGAGCGCCGTGCAGCTCTCCGCCTTCGGTCTGGGCATCATGGCCCTGCTGCTGCTCGCCCTGGTGCGGGTGGACCTGCTCTCCGCCTGGGAGCAGAACCTGCCGGAGGACGCCCCCAACCACTTCATGATCAACGTGCAGCCGGAGGAGGTGGAGCCGCTGCGCGCCCTGTTCGAGTCCCGGGGCCTAGATGCGCCCGCCTACTACCCCATGGTCCGGGGTCGTCTGGCCAACATCAACGACCGGCCCGTGAACCCCGAGGATTACGAGAGTGCCCGGGCCGAACGCCTGGCCGCCCGGGAATTCAACCTCTCGTTCGGTGACGCCCCCCAGCCGGACAACCGCATCATCGCCGGTCGCTGGTGGCAGCCGGGGGACGATCTGGCCCAGTGGTCCGTGGAGGAGGGTCTTGCCCAGACGCTCGGGATCGCCATGGGCGACCGCCTGGTGTTCCGGGTGGCCGGTGAGTCGGTCGAGGGCAGGGTGACCAGCCTGCGCACCGTGCAGTGGGATTCCTTCAACGTGAATTTCTTCGTGGTCGCCCCGCCGGAACTGCTGGCGGAGATGCCCGCCACCTACATCACCAGTTTCCGCCTGGACGGCCAGGGCGAGGGTCTGCTGGCCGCCGCCGTGCGCCAGTTCCCCAGCATCACGGTGCTGGACGTGCGCGCGCTGATGGAGCAGGTGCGATCCATCATGGACCGGGCGACCCTGGCCGTGGAGTACGTGTTCCTGTTCACCCTGCTGGCCGGCGTGACGGTGCTGTTCGCCGCCATCCAGGCCACCCGTTCCGTGCGCCAGCGGGAGACAGCCCTGCTGCGCACCCTGGGCGCCAGCCGCCGCCAGGTGCTGGCCGGCCTGCTGTCGGAGTTCCTGGTGATGGGCGCGCTGGCGGGCCTGCTGGCCGCCGCCGGTGCCACCCTGATCGGCTACGTGCTCGCCGCGCAGATCTTCGACCTGCCCTTCGCGGTCAACCCGTGGCTGTGGATCGCCGGCATCGGCGGCGGCGCCGCCGGCGTGGGCTTTGCCGGCTGGCTCGGCGCGAGAGGGGTCCTGAAACAGCCGCCGCTGTTCACGCTGCGTAAGGCAGCGTAAACAGAAGGATGAAGGATGAAGGATGAAACAAATGGCCCGCCCGCGGGCCTTTTGTTTCTCTTGTCTCTTGCCTCTTGTATCTTGTCTCTCGCGCCTCATGAAACACACCCACTATCACAAGAAGCACGTCTCCGACGCCCCGCTCCACGAGCTGGAGGCGCGCTTCGCCTCGGCGCCGGGGGAGGGCAGGGACGAGCAGCTCCTGGAGGCCCTGCGCACCGCGGTCGCCTACCGCCCCGAGGATCCCCAGCGTCCTTGCGCCCTGGACGTGGCCGAGATCCTTCGCCTGCTGGGGGTGGACCGTGAGACCCTGATCGCCACCCTGCTGCTGGATGCCTTCCTGGACAAGCGCCTGACCGAGGCGCGCCTGCGTGAGCACTTCGGCGAGGCCGTCGCCGCCCTGGTGCGCAGCGTGCACTGGATGCTCACCTTGTTCGACGCTTCCATGCGCCTCACCCCTCCGGGGCTTGCGCGACGAATCGCTCCCGGCGATTCGTTCAAGGAAGAACCCCCCCGCGAGTCGGGCGCCGGCCCGGAGCAGGCCGAGCGCCTGCGCCGCCTGCTGCTGGCGGTGGTGGAGGACGTGCGCGCGGTGCTCATCAAGCTGGCCTACCGGGTGCAGCGTCTGCGCCTGCTGGCCACCGAACCCGATGACCTGGCCCGGGCCTATGCCCGGGAGACCCTGGAGGTGTTCGCGCCCCTGGCCCACCGTCTCGGCATCGGCCAACTCAAGTGGGAGATGGAGGACCTGTCCTTCCGCATCCTGGAGCCGTCCGAGTACCGGCGCGTGGCCAGGCTGCTGGAAGAGAGCCGCACCGAGCGCGAGACCTACATCCGGGAGTTCATGGAGCGCCTGGAGACGGCGTTGCGCCCCGAGGGCATCGAGGCCCGGGTGCTGGGACGGCCGAAACACATCTACAGCATCTGGCGCAAGATGGAGCGCAAGCAGCTGGACTTCGAGGAGCTCTACGACCTGCGCGCCGTGCGGGTGATCGTGGACCGCATCCCCACCTGCTACACGGTGCTGGGCGTGGTGCACGGCCTCTGGCCCCACATCCCCCAGGAGTTCGACGACTACATCGCCAATCCCAAGGACAACGGCTACCAGTCTCTGCACACCGCGGTGATCGGCCCCAGGGCCAAGGTGGTGGAGGTGCAGATCCGCACCCAGGCCATGGACGACTTCGCCGAGCTGGGTGTGGCCGCCCACTGGCGCTACAAGGAGGGCGGCCGGGAGGATCAGGCCATGGGCCGGGCCATCGGCTCCCTGCGTCGCCTGCTGGAGAATCGCGAGGACGACGAGGCCCTGATGGACAGCTTCCGTTCCGAGCTGTTCCAGGACCGGGTGTTCGTGCTCACCCCCAAGGGCGATGTGGTGGACCTGCCCAAGGGCGCCACGCCCCTGGACTTCGCCTACGCCATCCACACCGAGGTGGGCCATCGCTGCCGGGGCGCCAAGGTGGACGGGCGCATCGTGCCGCTGACCTATGCCCTGCGCTCCGGGCAGCGGGTGGAGGTGCTCACCACCCGCCAGGGCGGACCCAGCCGCGACTGGATCAATCCCAGCATGGGCTACCTGCGCACCTCCCGGGCGCGGGGCAAGGCCCGGTCCTGGTTCAAGCTCCAGGACCACGATCGCAACCTGCACGAAGGTCGCGTGATCCTGGACCGGGAGTGCCAGCGCATGGGGGTCGCAAACCCGGACCTGGAGGCCCTGGCGAAGCGTTTCCACCAGCCCACCAGGGATGAGTTCCTGGTGGCCGTGGGCGCCGGCGACATCACCCCCGCCCAGCTGGCCGGGGCCCTGCAGCCCGTGGCCCCGCCGGTGGAGAGCCTGGTCTCCACCCGGCGGCGCAAGCGCGCTCCCGCGCCCGCCGGCGGCGAGAAATCCGAGATCCACATCCGCGGCGTGGGCAACCTGCTCACCCAGATCGCCCGCTGCTGCCGGCCCGTGCCCGGCGACCCCATCATCGGCTTCATCACCCGGGGCAAGGGCGTGACCATCCACCGCCGTGACTGCGTGAACATCCTGCGCATGCCGCCGGAGAAGAAGGTGCGCCTGGTGGAAGTGAGCTGGGGCGCCGAGCCCCGGTCCTACCCGGTGAACATCCGCATCGAGGCTTTTGACCGCCAGGGTCTGCTGCGGGACATCACCGGCGTGCTGGCCAACGATCGGATCAACGTCCTGTCCGCCAACACCCGCACCGACCGTTCGGATCAGACGGTGACCATGGAGCTGACCCTGGAGGTGGAAGGCAGCGCCCAGCTGAGCGCCCTGATGGACAAGATCGGCGCCCTGCCCAACATCACCAGCGTGCGCCGCTCGGCGGGCTGACCGGTTGGCGCGGCGGCCCCGCCGTGAGTCGGATGTGGCAGGATCACGTGCCTCTGATCACGCAAAGGGCGCAAAGACGCAGGGGACGCGGAGTTTTTTTGATCAAATTCCTTTGCGTCCTCTGCGTCTTTGCGTCCTTTGCGTCAACCAGAGCGGCCTGGCAAAGAACTGGTGCCCCGATCAGGATTCGAACCTGAGACCTTCCCCTTAGGAGGGGGACGCTCTATCCATCTGAGCTACCGGGGCCTGAAGGCGGATAAGATACCCGATTCGCCGGCACCCGCCAAAGACCACCGGTCATTTCCCCGTCATCAACCGGCCTTTGCCCCGCCGCGGGCTTTCCGCTATCGTTCGCCCCCAGAACAGCCTTACAAGGGAAGGGTGGCATGAGCGAAAGAATCGGTGTGATCGGGCTGGGCTATGTAGGTCTGCCCGTGGCCCTGGGGTTTGCGAAACACTACCCGGATACGGTGGGTTTCGACATCAGCGAGCGCCGGGTGCGCACGCTGCGTGATGGCCAGGACTATACCGGCGAGGTCACCGCCGAAGAGCTCAAGGCCAATCCCATCCGCTACACCACGGATCCCGCCGACCTCAAGGGCGTGACCTTCTTCGTGGTCACCGTGCCCACCCCCATCGACGACAACCGTCAGCCGGACCTGAGCCCGGTGATCTCCGCCTGCGAGACCGTGGGCAAGGTGCTCTCCCCGGGCGCCGTGGTGGTGTTTGAGTCCACCGTCTACCCCGGGGTCACCGAGGAGATCTGCGGCCCCATCCTGGCCCGGGTCTCCGGCCTGGAGCAGGGCAAGGACTTCAAGCTGGGTTACTCACCCGAACGCATCAACCCCGGCGACAAGGAACACACCCTGGAGCGCATCGTGAAGGTGGTCTCCGGTGAGGACGCCGAGACCCTTGAGCGGGTGGCCGAGGCCTACGGGCGCATCGTCACCGCCGGCATCCACCGCGCCCCCACCATCAAGGTGGCCGAGGCCGCCAAGGTGATCGAGAACACCCAGCGGGACCTGAACATCGCCCTCATGAACGAGCTGGCGCTGATCTTCGATCGCCTGGGTATCCGCACCAAGGACGTGCTTGCCGCCGCCGGCACCAAGTGGAATTTCCTGCCCTTCACCCCGGGCCTGGTGGGCGGCCACTGCATCGGCGTGGATCCCTACTATCTCACCACCAAGGCCAAGGCCGTGGGCTACTACCCCCAGGTGATCCTGGCCGGCCGGCGCATCAACGACGGCATGGGTGCCTACATCGCCCAGCGCCTGGTGAAGATCCTCATCGAACAGGACCGTCCCGTGAAGCAGGGCAGGGTGGGAATCCTCGGGCTCACCTTCAAGGAAAACGTCCCCGACCTGCGCAACTCCCGGGTCCCCGACATCGTCAAGGAACTGCGCCAGTTCGGCATCGAGCCCCTGATCCACGACCCCCTGGCCGATGCCGACGAGGCCCGCCACGAGTACGACCTGGAACTGGCGTCCCTGGATGCCTTCCGTGACCTGGATGGACTGATCTACGCCGTACCCCACAAGGCCTACCAGCAGCAGGGTGCCGCGGGACTGCGTGCCATGATGGTCGAGGGCGGTGTGTTCGTGGACGTGAAGTCGGCCATGCACCCCGAAGACATCAACGGCAAGTACGTCTACTGGAGTCTGTAGGCCTTGGGCAACTTCGCCCGGCAAACCAGTAACGAAAGGATCCCGACATGAAGGTTCTCGTCACCGGCACCGCCGGATTCATCGGCAACACCCTGGCCATCCGCCTGCTCGAGCGCGGCGATGAGGTCATCGGCGTGGATAATCTCAACGACTACTACGACGTGAACCTGAAGAAGGCCCGTCTTGCCCGCATCGCCGACAACCCGGCCTTCACCGATGTGCGCGCCGACATTGCCGACCGCGCCGCCATGGAAAAGGTCTTCGCCACCCACAAGCCCGAGCGCGTGGTGAACCTGGCCGCCCAGGCCGGTGTGCGCTATTCCATCGAGAATCCCCACGCCTACGTGGACACCAACCTGGTGGGGTTCTGCAATATCCTGGAGGGCTGCCGGCATCACGGTGTGGAGCACCTGGTCTATGCCTCGTCCAGTTCCGTCTACGGGGCTAACACCAGCATGCCCTTCTCGGTGCACGACAACGTGGACCACCCCATGAGCCTGTATGCCGCCAGCAAGAAGGCCAACGAGCTCATGGCCCACACCTACAGCTCACTTTACAAGCTGCCCACCACGGGTCTGCGCTTCTTCACCGTCTATGGACCGTGGGGTCGCCCGGACATGGCCCTGTTCATGTTTACGCGCAACATCCTCGCGGGCAAACCCATCGACGTGTTCAACTACGGCAAGCACCGCCGCGACTTCACCTACATCGACGACATCGTCGAGGGCGTGATCCGCGTGCTCGACCGTGTGCCCGCCCCGAATCCCGACTGGACTGGTGCCGCCCCCGATTCCGCCACCAGCTATGCCCCCTACCAGCTCTACAACATCGGTAACAACCAGCCGGTGGAGCTGATGCACTACATCGAGGTGCTGGAGCAGTGTCTGGGCAAGAAGGCCGAAAAGAATCTGCTGCCGCTCCAGCCGGGTGATGTGCCGGATACATACGCCGATGTCCAGGATCTGATCAAGGACGTGGACTACAAACCCGACACCCCGGTGGAGCAGGGCATCACCAACTTCGTGAACTGGTATCGCGAGTTCTACAACTGCTGATCGCGGTTGTGAGCAATCTGACTGGGTAGGGATGTATCACTGATGGCTGATATGAAAGGATCGCAGAGTGATGAAGCGGAGCAAACTCGTGGCGGGTCCCGCCGGGAGGCAGCCTACTATCCGGATGACGAGATCAGCTTGATCGACCTGTGGCGCACGCTGGTCAGAAGAAGGTCCATTATTGGGTTTACAGTCGTGGGGAGCTTGGTCCTCGGTATTATGTTTTTGATAGTCAAGCCCGATACGTACGTTTTCGGCAGCACTATCGAAATCGGTCATTATCCAACCGAGGCAGGCTCCAGAGAGTTGGCGTCCCTCGATACGGTCGAGAATGCCCTGTCCAAGCTTCAGGATGGCTATATTCCTGAGGCGCTTCGTCGCTACATGGATGAAGGCCACGAAGAATCCAGACTGCGTGTCACGGCTCGCAACCCAAGGGGTAGCAATCTGGTTGTGATCGAGGTCAAGGGAACGCTGGATGAGGGAGAGTCAATCCTCCGTGTGCTCAACTACGCCAGTAATCAACTGATCGAGGATCATCGCTATCTGTTGGATATTCAGCGCCAGCAACTCGATTCCCGTCTTGAGCAGGCCCGGTTGGAACTTGCGAAGTATGAGGATGAGCGCATGTTCCGTATTCAGGAATTGGAACGTGTACGGGCCATTGAAAGAACCAAGCTAGAGCTGAGTGAACTCCTCCAGCAACAGGAACTGGTGGAGTCACGCATCAAGCGCTTGGATGATATGCAAAGACTGCTGGAACAGCAGATCAAGGAGATTCGGCATTCTATCGAGGTGGCATCTGAAACGAGGCGTGCGGCGGTCGCCAATGTTGGCGACCCCGCGAATGCCATGACCTTGCTCATGATCGACAGCGACATCCAGCAGAACCGCAATCGCCTTGCGACCCTGGACGAAAGGCTGCACATCGGCCTGCCCAATGAATTCGATGAACTTCAGAAGCGACTGGACGACATTCTGCGGGCTCAGTCGAACATGAAAACGGAGATTGAGGCCAGGGAGTCTGAACTGGAACGCTTCCGCATTGACTGGGAAAGGTCGACGGAGGCGCAGCGTCAGACCGTGCGCGCGGTGGAGGCCAGACTCAATGCCGCCCGGGATACGCGAGTCGTGACCCAGCCCGCGCGCAGTCTTGAGCCCGAAGGGCCTGGCAAGTCCATCATCTTGGCGTTATCCCTGTTCTTGGGCCTGATGCTGGGCGTCTTCGCCGCCTTCTTCGCCGAATTTCTGAGAAACGCCCGCGAGGAAACAGCATAGGCTGTCAGTGGTCAGTGGTAAGTAACCTTAATATCGCCATGTCCCGATTCATGCTTTCTAAGAACTAGCTATGCCCCTACCCAGTTTCAAAGCCTACGACATCCGCGGCCGTATACCGGACGAACTCAATGCCGAACTGGCCTATCGGATCGGTCGTGCCTACGCCCGGGTCATCCAGCCAACGGGGCCCGTGGCGGTGGGTCAGGACATGCGCTTGACCAGTGCGGAACTGGCGGAAGCGGTGACCCGGGGTCTCAATGACGAAGGTGTGGATACCCGCAGCCTTGGGCTGTGCGGCACCGAGATCGTCTACCATGCCGCCTCCCTGCCCGGCATGGGTGGCGGCATCATGGTCACCGCCAGCCACAACCCCATCGACTACAACGGCATGAAGCTGGTGCGGGAGGAGGCCATCCCGGTCAGCGGCGACAGCGGGCTGAGAGACATTGAGCACCTGGCGCGGGAGGCCGATTTCTCCTCTTCGACTGGTCATGGGCAGGACACATCCCTGGATGTCATGAGCAGCTATGTCAAGCGGGTGCTTTCGCTGGTCGATCTGACCGAGCTCAAGCCTCTGCACCTGGTGGTCAATGCCGGCAACGGCGCAGCTGGTCCGGCCTTTGACGCTATCGCGGAACATCTTCCCTTCCTGATCACCCGCATCCATCACGAGCCGGATGGCCATTTCCCCAATGGCATTCCCAACCCTTTGCTTCCCGAGAATCGTGGGGTCACGGCGGATGCTGTTCGGGCCCATGGCGCCGACATGGGCATCGCCTGGGACGGCGACTACGACCGCTGTTTCCTGTTCGACCACACGGGCCGGTTCATCGAGGGCTACTACCTGGTGGGCCTGCTGGCGGAGGTGATGCTCGCCAAGTATCCCGGCGGCATGATCATCCATGACCCCCGGCTCACCTGGAACACCATCGAGCAGGTTACCGCCGCAGGTGGCATGCCCATCATGAGTAAGACGGGGCACGCCTTCATCAAGGAGCGCATGCGCCTGGAGGATGCTGTCTATGGTGGCGAGATGAGCGCCCACCACTACTTCAGGGACTTCGCCTGCTGCGACTCCGGCATGATCCCCTGGCTGCTGATCGCCGAACTCATGTGCAAGGGCCATCTCAATCACCTCTCCCCCCCAGGGGGAGGGGTGAGGGTGGTTTCTGACGGGATCACCCCCCTGGCTGATCTCGTCAACGCGCGCATGGCCGCCTATCCCTGCAGCGGTGAGATCAACTTCCTGGTGGGTAGCGTGCCCGACACCATCGCCCGCATCGAGGCGCATTTCACCCCAAAGCAGCCCTCCATCGACCGTACCGACGGCCTGAGCATGGAATTCAGCACCTGGCGCTTCAACCTGCGTGGTTCAAACACCGAACCCGTGATTCGTTTGAATGTGGAAACCCGGGGGGATGAGGGATTGATGAGGGAGAAAACGCAGGAATTGAGTCGTTTGATTGGAGGCTAGTCAGTGGTAAGTTGTTTAATATTCTTGACCACTGACCACTGACCACTGACCACTGACCACTGACCACTGACCACTGACCACTGACCACTGACGAAGAAATGCCCGCTCTTTCACCTCATCAACTGGAAGCCCTCAAGACCCTGGCGGCATATCATGGCTGGCAGCTACTCGTGCTGTTCGGGTCCGTGGCACGGGAAGGGCAGGGGAGGGATATAGACCTAGCCGTCGTTCCTGGGGAAGTACCAGGCCTCATGACCCAAGGGCGATGGCTTCGTGAACTGGAAGACATCCTCAAACCCCAGCCTGTCGATCTGCTGGTGCTTCAGGACGGCACCTCGCCTCTTACCCGTTTTCAGGTCTTTCGGGACGGTGTGTGTCTGCATGAGTCCCTGCCGGGCAAGTTCGCGCGTGAGCAGGATCGAGCCTTCTTCCTGCATGCCGATGCAGCCTTCCTAAACGCCAAGGCCAGGGCATGAGTCATGTCGCCTGATCACCGAGAAGTCCTGGAAAGAAAACTTGGCATGCTCCAGCAATTCCTGGCGGATCTGGCGCACTATAGCCATTTGGATACGCCAACCCGCAGGCGGGAGCACTACGCCATTGAACGTTTACTGCAGTTACTCTGTGAATCTGCGGCCGATATAGGTTTGCAATTGCTACGTGCTGATGGATATAAACTGGCTTCCAGCTACCGGGAAGTATTCCAGGTCATGCGTGATCGCCTTGGACTCCCAGATGATTTGGCCGACTCCTTGATGGATGCCTGCGCCATGCGCAATGTGCTTACCCATCTCTACGATGTGATCGATCTGGACAGGGTTGTCGCCGCAGTCGAGCCAGCGATTGATGTCTATGGCCGATATGCCAAGTGGGCGCAATGGAAAACCGACCCCTGACCCCTGACCCCTGACCCCTGACCATCAATCGCCCCATCTCAGACGCTCGTCTGAATCAAGCCTTGATCTTGTAGGGCTGTTGGTGCCTAATTGCCTGAATTTGCGGGGAACTGCACGGATAACCTGTGTTTGGCGCGAGAACATTTGTGTCTCGAAGCACAAAGCACAAAGCACAAAGCACAAAGGAAATGTCTAAATCCCTCCTCATCACTGGCGGCGCCGGCTTCATCGGCTCAGCCGTTGTCCGGCACCTCATCCACAACACCGACTACCGGGTCGTCAACCTGGACCGGCTCACCTATGCCGGCAACCTGGATTCGGTGGCTGAGGTATCCAATTCCTCCCGATACGCCTTCGAACAGGTGGATATCCGAGACCGTCGGGAGTTGGATCGGGTCTTCCGTGAACACCGCCCTGCTGGTGTCATGCACTTGGCGGCGGAATCCCACGTGGACCGCTCCATCGAAGGGCCCGCGGACTTCATCGACACCAACATCGTCGGCACCTACACGTTGCTCGAAGCCAGTCGCGCGTACTGGAACGAGCTGGAAGGGCAGTCCAAGGCGGATTTCCGTTACCATCACATCTCCACCGATGAGGTGTACGGTAGCCTTGGCGAGACGGGGCTCTTCACGGAAGAAACACCCTACGCCCCAAATTCACCCTATTCCGCCAGCAAGGCCGCGTCCGACCACCTGGTCCGAGCCTGGCACCATACCTATGGATTGCCCGTAGTCACCAGCAATTGCTCCAATAACTACGGCCCGTACCAGTTCCCGGAAAAGCTCATTCCCCACATGATCCTCAACGCCCTGGATGGCAAGCCTTTGCCCATCTACGGCGATGGCAGCAACATCCGCGACTGGCTCTATGTGGACGATCATGTCCGGGCGCTGGTGAGAATCTTCGAGCGCGGCAGGCTGGGGGAGAACTACAACGTCGGCGGTCACAACGAGCGCACCAACCTGGAAGTGGTCAACACCCTGTGTGATCTGCTGAATGAGTTGCTCCCAGAATCAGTCCATCGTCCGCACCGAAAGCTGATCAGCTTTGTCAAGGACAGGCCGGGGCATGACAGGCGGTACGGCATGGATATCAACAAGGTTCGACAGGAACTAGGCTGGAGACCGGAATGGGAGTTCGAAGCTGGCCTCAAAATGACAGTGAATTGGTATTTGGAGAATGGTCCGTGGGTAAGAGGTGCGGTCGGTCGCGAAACCGCGATACGGATGGTGGCATGATTGCTGTGGTGGCCGAGATGCTAGTTAATTCAGTGTGTTGAGCATGCACATAGTCTCAGTGATTAAGAACCGATGAGAAATCACTGTCCCTGATCCAAAGAAATTTAAACCCGACGCCTTTCCTTTATTTCTTTTACCAAACAGACGACAGGAGATGGAAGAGTGTGAAGCAGTTTATTCGTGGGATTGTCAATAGACTTGGTTTTGATGTGATTCGCCTTCATCGATCACCAAAGCGCACGTTGCTGGGACTGTCCCGGATGAACATCGGTTCTGTTATCGACGTCGGGGCAAATCGCGGCCAATTTGCGCGTCTGGTATCGACATTTTTCCCAAACGCCGAACTGTACTGTTTCGAGCCACTGGAAGAACCGTTTCGCGAGCTCAATGCCTGGGCGGAGACCCAGGGTGACCGGGTGCATTGCTTCCAGTTTGCACTGGGCGAACAGGAAGGAGAGGCTGAAATTCACTTGCATGAGCAGCACACTCCTTCATCATCACTGCTTTCTGCCACCGACAACTGTCACCGTCTCTACCCACAAACACGGGTGGAGCGCATGGAACGCATTCGGATCTCTACGTTGGATGAGGTGCTAAAAGGTTCGCTAGATCGGATGCCGCGGGAAATCTTGCTCAAACTGGACGTGCAGGGTTTTGAAGATCGTGTGCTCCGGGGGGGAGGGAACGTGCTCTCCCAGTGTCGGGCGGTACTGTTGGAGGTCTGTGTTGACCCACTTTACCAAGGGCAAGCGAGTTTTTACGAGTTGGCGCACTTACTCCGAGAACAAGGTTTCGGCTATGCAGGTAATCTCGACCAGTCCTACGGTGCGGATGGTCGGGTGGTGTTTCTGGATGCGATGTTCGTGAGATGACCACACCATTTGTTCAATGCCCAGATTGCGAAGGTGAGGCGATAATAATTGGGCCAATTCCCGCAACTGATGTATTCGCCGGTCAAGTGTGTGAACGTCCGCTTTCGGGCGGGGCGTTGTACCGCTGTCGGCAATGCTCACTGGGTTTTCGCTGGCCGCGGCTGGGAAAAGACGAGCTTGATTCCATGTACGAGCAAGGAGGCGAACTGACCTGGACGGCGCTGGCAGACTCCCGCCAGGATTGGTTTGCCGCACGCGGTTGGTTGAATCAATTACTGCCCACCGAAAGTCGCATTCTAGATGTGGGTTGTTTTGATGGCGGGTTCCTGGAGCCCCTCAGAGGCTCATACCGTTGTTTTGGAATAGAAATACATGCCGCGGCGCGCGATCGAGCGGTCAAAAAAGGCATCGATGTGATTGGGACGGACTTCTCCGCAGTTGCGGGTACTTTCGATTGCGTCACTGCGTTTGATGTTATTGAGCACGTGGAGAGACCAAAGTCTTTTCTCCGTGATTGCATTGCGGCGGTCAGACCAGGCGGCTGGGTTCTTATCTCAACAGGCAATTTGGACGCCTTTACCTTTCGCTTGATGGGCAGCAGGTACTGGTACTGCTCTATCGCAGAGCATATCTCGTTCGTCAGCCCAGCGTGGTTTTCCGGGCTTGCCGACGCTCTTGGCTTTCAAGTCGTAATGCAGAAGAACTTTTCCCATAGCAATTCCACAATGTCACGGCGCATTAGGCAAGCCGTGAACAATCTACTGTACCGCATCAATCCGACTGGATTCCGGCTTCTGCGAAAGCTCGGCATGGGCGGCAAAGATGTAACAAAACATCCAGAACTGGCGGATCATCCACCGGGCTGGGAGAGTGCGCATGACCATTATATGGTCCTGTTGAAGAAGCAATGAGAAAACGACTCGTTCGCAACGTCGTGGCCAACCTTCTTCAGGCCGTCCTTGGTGCTGGTTTGCTGTTTGCGCTGTACCGCTACATCAATGACACGCTGGGGGTAGAACAACTCGGCGTGTGGTCCGTAGTGCTCGCAGCCGCCTCAGCATCGCGACTGGCTGATCTAGGTCTTAGCGTGGGGGTGACGCGCTTCGTGGCTCGGGACCGGGCGCGTGATAATGCGAGGCGTGCTGGGAAAGTGCTGGACACCACCGCCTTGACCCTTATGGTCACGGTAGGCCTGATATTGCCGCTGGCATACCCTATCATCCACGGGCTTTTACCGTACTTGTTCGATGACCAGTACCTGCAGATGTCTCAGCAGATACTTCCATATGCGCTGCTTTCATTGTGGTTGACAATTATAGCGACCGTCTTCCAGGGCGGCCTCGATGGTTGTGAGCGCATGGATCTGCGTAGCGCACTGGTGGTCAGCGGCCAGGTATTGCTTCTGGCACTGGCGTTCTGGCTGGTTCCGCAGCATGGCCTGATTGGTCTGGCTTGGGCTCAGGTCGGCCAGGGGCTGTTTCTTGTCGTGGCCGGACGTCTGATGCTGGTGCACACATTGAATGTTCTTCCGATATTTCCGATGCGCTGGCGTTGGCAAGTTCTGCGCGAGATGCTTGGCTATGGTGCGAATGTTCAGGCGGCCACCGTATTCATGCTGCTGCTGGACCCTGTGGCCAAGGCCATGATGGCGGGCTTAGGGGGCGCCGCGGCGGCGGGTTATTTCGAGATGGCCAGCCAGGTGGTGCAGCGGGGGCGGGCGATGATCGTTGCAGCCAACCAGGCCGTAGTGCCGAGAGTGGCCGCTTTGACGGAAGGCGCGCCCGGTCAGCTCAGCCAGTTTTACCGGATGAACATGCGGCTGATCGTGTTTATCACCCTGCCGGTATTTTCTTTGCTCGTCGCATGGGCAGGCGGCGTTTCCTGGCTGCTGACAGGTAGTTATCAAGAGGACTTCGTCGCGATGATGCTCGTACTGACCATCGCTTGGGCAGCTAACACGCTCACGGTGCCAGCCTACTTCTTCAATCTGGGCAGCGGCCGCGTGGGCTGGAATACGCTGTCGCATATTGCGATGGGCGTTTGTAATGCTAGTCTAGGTTGGCTTCTGGGGGGCATATATGGGTGGGTTGGTGTTGTGCTGGGTTATGCCATTGCTGTGCTGATTGGCAGCGGTGTTCTAATCCTGGCATTTGTGATGCGTCACGAGTATGCACACGCGTGTACGGGAACTCCGGCACAGTACCTGCTTGTGGTGGTCTCCTTGCTGGTGGCGGTCGTCGCCTGGCTTGTGCCGTTGCAGCCAATGAATGGTACGACGCAGGAGCTAATGGCAGGGATTCTCCTGCCGCCCCTGGCACTGGGAATAGCGGCTTGGCTTCACCCGGGACGCCGACAGTTAATGCAAATGTTTGGCGTCGTGAAGTGCGCTCGTGAAGCGTGAAATTTTACATAAAAATGTCGTGGGTATTCGGCGAGTATTGATCGAGGACTGCGTGTGAGCGTCACATCACCTGAAAGGGGTTCTAACACCCAACAGGTCGTAGCCGAAAGGATGGTCTTCAGCCCGATACGTTTGGGTTTTCTTGACGTAGTGGTCTTCATCATCCCCTTGCTGCGCTTTGTGCAGATAGAGGTTGTCGGAAGACTCTATCTGACAGAGATACTGCTGGCACTGCTGCTGTTTCCACTACTGGCCACCAGCGGGCAGCGTCTTTCCAAACGCATGCCATTAGCCTTTATTTCACTATTGATACTTTGGCTTACTGCCCAGGTGGTGAGCGATCTGGTGCGGTTGATCCCGTTTGACGACTTTTCGAGAGGATGGTCGAAGATCGTCTTTACGTTGATTAATTTCTGTGTCCTCTATCTGCTGTTGTATGGCAAGCCCAAGCGGCTATTGCTATTTATTGCAGGTGCGGCATTGGGGGACATCATCATGTATTACGTGGCGCCAAGCCATCACGGCGTTACATACCCCTGGAAGTTCGGCTATGGCTTAGGGATGGTCTGAAGTAGTTGTGTATTTCTGGCTGACTTCAGCCCCTGCCGATTTTAAAAGCGGCAAATCGATCAAAAACGCTCAGATCACCCGCTTATTTCTGTGTTTTTAGCCGCCGCGAGCACCTCGCGGCAGCCATTTTCCACATTACAGGCGCACCTCTCCTGCATTCGCCAGTAAATGTCGGCGCGCCATCCACAGGTTCGACAGAGCGAACAGTGTCACCAGTTGCGCCGTGTTTTTGGCCAAGCCGCGAAAGCGCACCTTGGTGTAACCGAACTGGCGCTTGATTACCCGGAACGGATGCTCGACCTTGGCGCGCACCTGAGCCTTGGCCTTTTCAATCTTGCGCTTGGCTTTGTACAGCACGCTGCGCTTATCGAGTTTTTTGTAGGTGCTGCGGCGTGCCGCCACCTGCCAGATAACTTCACGTCCTTCATGCTCGGGCCGCTTTTCGACACCGGTGTAGCCTGCATCGGCGCAGACCACGTTTTCGTCGCCATGCAGCAATTTGTCCACCTGGGTGACATCCGCCACATTGGCCGCCGTGCCCACTACGCTGTGCACCAGACCCGATTCGTCATCGGCGCCGATGTGGGCCTTCATGCCAAAATAATACTGGTTTCCCTTCTTGGTCTGGTGCATTTCCGGGTCGCGCTTGCCGTCCTTGTTCTTGGTCGAACTGGGCGCATTGATCAGCGTTGCATCGACGATGGTGCCCTGGCGCAGCGACAGGCCGCGGTCGCCCAGATAGCCATTGATGACAGCGAGGATGCCGGCCGCCAGCTCGTGTTTCTCCAGCAAGCGGCGGAAGTTGAGAATGGTGGTTTCGTCGGGGATGCGCTCCAGGTTCAGCCCGGCAAACTGGCGCAGGATCGTGGTTTCGTACAGCGCTTCCTCCATCGCTGGATCGCTGTAGCCGAACCAGTTCTGCAGCAGATGCACACGCAGCATCGCCATCAACGGGTAGGCCGGACGGCCACCTTCACCCTTCGGATAATGTGGCTCGATCAAAGCAATCAAGCCCTTCCACGGCACCACCCGATCCATCTCGATCAGGAACAACTCCTTGCGGGTTTGCTTGCGCTTGCCAGCGTACTCGGCGTCGGCGAAGGTCATCTGCTTCATCGGGAAACTCGGTGGGTGGGGTCGCGGTATTTTGCCAAATCAGAAAGTCTTTTTCAGAGTTTCCTTAGGTGTCACCTGGCTGCTGGTCTTGCTTGCCGTTATGCTGTCGAACTTCCGCAGCTTTGGTCGGCTATTGCCAGCGGGGGTTCTTCTGTTGGCGGCTGCACTCAATGTGTACATGGACTTCCGTTCGTTGGGTGGGCTGGCTTTCTTGGCGGCTTGCTATCTTGCCCTGCAGGCGTTTCGTTCACCACAACGTGCTCTGAATCGGATCACCATAAGGCAGGTGGTGACGCTGGCTGCATTGGGATTGGGGGCGTCTCTGATTCTCGTTCAGGTATATGAGTACAGTGTCCAGAAGGGATGGCTTGGAGAAACTGCGCTGATGCGTTATGACATGCAGGCAGATGGTGAATTCGGCCTGCTTCTCGGGGGGCGAAGTGAGCTCATGGTATCGAGTCGTGCGGTACTTGAGTCGCCTTGGTTGGGTCATGGTTCGTGGGCGAAGGACTGCGAATACGCCGCGTTACTGCTTGAGCTCAAGGAGCGAGCCGGTTATTACCCGGGTACAATGAATCAGGAATGCCTGATTCCGTCGCATTCCTACCTGATGGGTGCTTGGGTGGAGGCAGGAGTAATGGGATTGATTTTCTGGCTCTGGGTCCTCAGTCTTCCGGTGCGACTTCTGCTTTATCGTCACCTTGTGGCGCAGCGCATGGCGCCGCTTGTGGTTTTCGCAGCTCTCGTTCTAATTTGGGATGTGCTGTTCTCGCCGTATGCCGCATGGGCGAGATTTATGGTGCCCTTTTTTGTCATAGTTATGATGAGTTACATGCCGCCGCGACCTGAAAGGGCAGGGTGTTGCGATGTTCGTTAATAAGTGGTGCTTGCGGTGTCGCCGAGAGGAGTGCTGAATGAAATTTTCGATCGTTACCATCTCCTTCAATCAGGCTGAGTTTCTTGAGCAGGCCATACTGTCGGTGCTCGACCAGGATTATCCAGACGTCGAATACATTGTGGTCGATCCCGGTTCCACTGACGGTAGTCGTGACATCATCGAGCGTTACCGGGACCGTATTGATAAGATTATCTACGAGACAGATCTAGGGCCAGCCGACGGCCTTAACAAGGGATTTACGCAGGCGACTGGTGATATTTATGGGTTCTTGAATTCCGACGATGTATTTATGCCGGGTGCTTTTTCGGCAGCGGCAAAAGTATTTGAACATTTTCCATGTGTAGACGTTGTATCAGGTGGTGCGCTTGTGGTCGATGAACATGGTAATGTTGCCCGTCGACTTTTTTCGGATAGATTCCATATTTACATGGCGGCATATGGCGCCTGTATTCTCATTCAGCCATCAACTTTTTTTAAGGGCTCAAAATTCAGTTCAGTGGGTGGTTTTAATGTTGATAACAAATCCAATTGGGACGCAGAGCTCTTCATTGATATGGCGCTCAAAGGTGCCGTTTTTAAGGTTGTGAATTCCATATTTAGTCAATATAGAGTCCATCCTGAAAGCATAACCGGATCAGCTCGATTGCATGATGCGCATTCAGAATACAGAGAGAGAATCTTTAAAAGGCTATTGGGCAGGCAGAAGACTTTTCCTGATAAGGTGATGGGGTTCCTTCTTGTTCATTTAAGAAAGATTCTAAATCCACGTGATACCTTTGAACGGATTATGTATGGCCCCGTGTTTGGTGCTTCAAAATAATGCAGTGGCTTAAAGTTGCCCTGTATCTTGCGTTTTGCGTTCTTCCGTGGTCGATGAGAAGGCGGGCATTGAGTATTGCGTTTGGTTATCAAATAGACCCCTCTGCCAGAATCTCACGTATGGCGTTCGTTATGCCTAGGAAACTAATATTGAAAAGGGGCGCGAGAATCGGTCCGTTAACTGTTGCTGTGAATCTTGATTTGCTCGAGATGGGTACGGGTTCGACAATTGGGAGGGGTAATTGGATAACAGGATTCTCAGGGGAGTCTTCAGCTCACTTTTCTCACCGACATGAACGCAATTCTCGGTTGTTACTTGGTGATGAATCGTCAATTACTAAATCTCATTTAATTGATTGTACTGATTCTGTGATAATTGGCTCGTATACGACTATAGCTGGGTACGATTCGCAGATACTGACTCATGGGATAGATTATATTGAGAATAGGCAGGACTGCGGCCCTGTAACTATCGGTAGTTATTGCTTAGTTGGTTCTGGTGTAATTATTGTCCCGAAGGCTTCTTTAGCAGATTTTTGTATTGTTGGTGCTGGAGCGGTGCTGGTTGGTGAAAATAATAAGTCGTGGGCGCTATATGCGGGTGCGCCTGCAGAATGTAAAAAAGTGATTTCTAAAGATTCACGATATTTTTCACGTAGCAGAGGCCATGTTAGTTAGAATATGGTGTCCATATTTATCGTGTGGTTTGGCATTTATTTGGTTAAAAGATTAGCGCGTGATGTTTATGTTCTGTAGGTATAATACACACAGATATGGGCGAATGAGGTGATAGATGAAGGTTCTTGTTCTGGGTGGTGACGGATTTTGCGGCTGGCCGACTTCCTTGTATCTCTCGGCGGAAGGCTACGAGGTATCCATAGTCGACAACCTGTCGAGAAGAAAGATAGATATCGAACTTGAGTGCGACTCCCTGACGCCAGTAGCTCCAATGGGTGAACGCATCAGGGCATGGAAAGAGGTGTCAGGTAAGACCATCGAGTTCCATAACCTTAATGTCGCGAGGAATTACCAAAGGCTGCTCGATCTACTGGTATCGTGGAAACCAGATGCCGTAGTGCATTTCGCTGAACAGCGAGCTGCGCCCTATTCCATGAAAGGGTCGCATGGAAAGCGGTATACCGTTGATAACAATATCAATGCAACGCATAACCTCCTTGCTGCTATTGTCGAATCTGGGCTTGACATTCACGTCGTACACCTGGGAACGATGGGTGTTTATGGATATGGAACGGCAGGGATGAAGATACCCGAAGGCTATGTCACGGTTCAGGTGCAGACCGATGCCGGAGGTGTGGTAGAGAAGGAAATCCTTTATCCAGCTGATCCCGGTAGCATTTACCATATGACCAAAACCCAGGATCAGCTGATGTTTTATTTTTACAACAAGAACGATGACATCAGGGTGAGGGACCTTCATCAGGGTATTGTCTGGGGCACCCAGACGAGCCAGACGAGATTGGATGAGCGCCTTATCAATCGATTTGATTATGACGGTGATTATGGAACTGTTCTTAATAGATTTCTGATGCAGGCGGCAATAGGCTATCCGTTGACGGTTCACGGCACAGGCGGCCAGACGCGCGCCTTTATTCATATTCAGGACACTGTGCATTGTGTTCTGTTAGCAATTCAGAATCCGCCTGAGAAGGGTGACCGCGTACACATCCTGAATCAGATGACGGAAACCCATCGTGTTCGGGAGTTGGCGAAATTGGTGTCGGATAAGACTGGCGCAGAGATTAATTTCGTGTCGAATCCTCGTAACGAAGAAGAGGAAAATGACCTGCATGTTATGAATGATAGGTTTCTGGGCTTGGGACTTCAGCCAATCACGCTGAATGAAGGTCTACTTGAAGAGGTAACGCAAATTGCCAAGAAATATGCACACAGGTGTGACAAGGAAAAAATTCCATGTGTTTCTATGTGGAAATAAGAATTTCTGAATTTTGCGTTATTAGATTCGTTCCTATCAGCGGTTACTGAAATATCAGGTATTATCTCGAGGCTCATGGTGAATTCCGATCAGCGTTTTAAGATCCTTCATGTCATTGAGACGCTGTCCCCGCGATATGGAGGTCCGGTTAGTGTTTTGCTTCCTCTTGCGAAGGCGCAGCTCGAGAGTGGTCATGAGGTTACTATCGCTACTACAAATACCAATTATCCGAATGGTGTGCTGTGTGATCCCGGCTGGGGTAATGTGTCAGATTCTTTGGTGCCCGTGCTGTATTCGTCAGTCCAGTTTACGCCATTGCGGTTCTCCCGTGATCTCATGGCGTACCTCAAACGCAACATATCACAGTTTGACATTGTTCACATTAACGGACTTTATCGCTTCCCTTCGACCTATGCGGCATGGCAGGCGCGAAGACAAAATATACCTTACATCATTAAGCCGCATGGGTCTCTAGACCCATATTTATATGAGCGAAGCTCGGCCGGCCATGTGTGGCTAAAGCGGCTTTATGAGAGATTGTTCGATTTACCTAATCTGCGTGGCGCAAGCGCTTTACATTTTGTGACGGAAGAAGAGCGGCGTCTTGCGGATTATCTAGATTTGGATATTCCATCTTTTGTCATATCAAGCGCTGTTGACTGGGCAAAATACCAGCGCTTACCGCCGCGCGGCGCGCTACGTATAAGATTGGGATTGGGTGAGAGGCCAGTGGTGCTTTTCCTCGGGCGACTTCATTTCAAAAAAGGCTTAGATCTTTTGATTTCAGCTTTTTCGCAACTACGATCCTTGGCACCCGAAGCCCAGCTAGTGATTGCTGGGCCTGAGAATGATGATTATGGTCGACACGTTCGGGATTGGGTTCGCGAACACGGCTTGGAAGGCTCGGTTCATTTCGCCGGGTCACTCGAGGGCACCGATGTAGTGCAGGCCTATGTCGACTCGGATGTATTTGTGCTTCCTTCGTACACTGAAAACTTTGGTATGACAGTAGTGGAAGCCATGGCCTGCGCATTGCCGGTGGTTATTTCCGACCAAGTGAATATCCATGCCGAGGTGAGCCGGGCCGGGGCGGGCCTGGTCACCCGCTGTGACGCGGATGAGGTGGCGGTGGCCATCAATGAATTGCTGCACGACCCAGAACGGCGGCGCACCATGGGTAACGCGGGCAGGAAGTTGGTGCAGGCGCAGTACACTTGGCCTTCCATTGTGGATGCACTAACAGACGAGTACACGGAGGTTATTGAGAGACACTCGTCAGGGCAAAGCGCTCACTGCAAGATTATTCATAGGTCCGACCAATGAGTCGGTTGTTGCTGCAGGCTCGCAAACTGGCCTCCATATTAACCGTTTCACTGTGGCGCAAGGCCTTGATGCAGCACCGTGTTGCGGCGGGTGTGGAGCATATCACCGTGTTGCGTCAGCTAGGCGCTTGCCGCACAGTGGTGGACATTGGTGCGAACAGAGGCCAATTTGCGTTGGCCGCGCGGGCCGCTTTCGCCGATGCGCAGATTTATTCTTTCGAGCCGCTGTCGGCGCCGGCTTCTGGCTATCGTGCGACACTGGCCAGCGACGTACGGGTTTGCTTGTTAGAGGCGGCCGTGGGACCGGAGAAGGGAGAGGCGGATATTCATCTTTCCGAACGGGATGATTCTTCCTCGCTCCTGCCAATCACAGGCCGCCAGGATGAGTTATTCCCAGGAACAGCCGAGATCGGAAGGGGAAGGATAAGTGTTGTCCGCCTTGCGGATGTGTTGTCCGCAGAGGAGATCGTGGCGCCTTCGTTGTTGAAGCTGGATGTGCAGGGCTTCGAGTTACAGGCGCTGGCGGGTAGTGAAGACTTGTTGCCACTGTTCGATTGGGTGTATGTCGAGTGTTCATTCGTCGAACTCTATGCCGGGCAGGCCTTCGCTGATGAGGTCATCGCATGGCTTCGGGAGAGAGGCTTTCGTCTCACTGGTGTGTTCAACATGAGTTACGATCGCGCGGGCCGTGCCATTCAGGCGGATTTTCTGTTCAAAAAGTCATGAGGAATTACAGCCGCTTAATATCTCTGGATCTGGAAAGGTCCGAATGAGTTCCGTTTCGTAATGCGCATCCTTCTCTACGGAATCAACTTTGCCCCCGAGCTGACGGGCATTGGCAAGTACAGTGGAGAGATGGCCGCGTGGCTGGCGGCTCGTGGCCATGATGTACAGGTCGTTACGGCCCCACCGTACTATCCGGACTGGCGCGTGCTCGGCGGTTACTCTCCCTGGAAGTATCGCCGAGAGTCCTGGTGCTTTGATGATCAGTCTCGCGTTCGAGTGCACCGCTGCCCGATCTGGGTGCCGCGTAAGCCCAGCGGAAAGAAGCGGCTGATACATCTGGCAAGTTTCGCTCTGAGCAGTCTCCCGGTAGCACTGGCGCATGCACGGTGGCGGCCTGATGTTGTCATGTCTGTAGAGCCCACCTTGGCGGTTGCGCCGACTGCGTTACTGCTTGCCCGCCTCGCGCGCGCAAAATCCTGGCTTCATGTTCAGGACTTCGAGGTCGACGCCGCTTTCGACATGGGGTTGGTAGGAGGCGGGTGGTTCAAGAGGCAGGCCATGCGGACGGAGCGTGCCCTGCTGAGTCGCTTCGACCGGGTATCGACCATATCGGATCGAATGATGGACCGCTTTGCTGAGAAAGGTGTTATGGACGAGGCCAGAGTGTTGTTCCCGAACTGGGCGGATACTCACGCGATATGTCCATTAGACAAGCCATCCGTCTTTCGTCATGAACTGGGCCTTTCGAGTGACGCGGTGGTTGTACTGTACTCGGGTAACCTCGGGGAGAAACAAGGGCTCGAGGTGCTCATTGAAGCTGCGAAATTGGTCGCCGACGAGCGTAATGTGGTCTGGGTCATTGCCGGAACGGGCAGCGCACGTGCCCGGCTGGAGGCCATGTCGTCGGGGCTCTCTAATGTCCGATGGCTGCCGCTTCAGCCCTTGGAAAGACTCAACGAACTGCTGAATTTAGCGGATATCCACGTGCTCCCACAGCGGGCGGATGCGGCAGATCTGGTCATGCCGTCGAAGCTGACGGGTATGCTCGCTAGTGGGCGGGCGACCGTGGCAACTGCAACGAAAGGCACACAGGTCGGGCAGGTTATGGATGAATGCGGGGTGCGGGTACCTCCCGGCGATCCGCGGGCCCTTGCCGAGGCGGTGGTCGAGCTTGCACGTGATGAGTCGCAGCGCAAGGTATTGGGGGCGCGTGCGCGGACCTATGCTGAGAAACATCTTGGATATGACAGTATCATGACGCGATTCGAAGCGGAGCTGAACGCCCTTGTCTCTGGCTCGGCGCGGCCTGTATTGGAGGAGAAATGAAGAAGGCACTGATTACGGGGATCACCGGCCAGGATGGTTCTTACCTGGCTGAGTTCCTGCTGGAGAAGGGCTATGAGGTGCACGGCATCAAACGCCGCGCGTCGCTATTTAATACGGAGCGAATCGACCATCTCTACCAGGATCCCCACGAGCGGGACCGGAAGTTGGTCCTCCATTACGGGGATCTGACGGACTCGTCGAACCTCATACGTATCATTCAACAGGTCCGGCCCGACGAAGTCTACAACCTTGGCGCCCAGTCGCATGTGGCAGTGAGTTTCGAGTCACCGGAATATACGGCGGATGTGGACGCGCTGGGTACGCTGAGGCTGCTGGAGGCGATTCGTATCGCTGGTCTTGAGAAGGAGACGCGCTTCTACCAGGCCTCCACATCCGAGCTCTACGGCTTGGTCCAGGAAGTTCCCCAAAAGGAGACAACGCCGTTTTACCCGCGCTCGCCATATGCCGCCGCAAAGCTCTATGCATACTGGATCACGGTGAACTATCGCGAGGCCTACGGTATGTATGCCTGCAACGGTATTTTGTTCAACCATGAGTCCCCGCGCCGTGGAGAGACCTTTGTCACTCGCAAGATTACGCGAGGCTTGTCGAATATCGCCCAGGGTATCGAGCAATGTCTCTATCTTGGGAATATGGGTGCCCTTCGCGATTGGGGGCATGCCAAGGATTACGTGCGCATGCAGTGGCTGATGCTGCAGCAGGATCAGGCAGAAGACTTCGTGATCGCAACAGGTGTGCAGTATTCCGTTCGTGATTTTGTACGTATGAGTGCCGAGGAATTGGGGATTACGGTCCGATTCGAGGGAGACGGAGTGGAAGAGAAGGGTATCGTGGAAGCCGTATCCGGCGATTCGGCGCCTGCAGTGAAGCCAGGCGACATCATTGTGGCTGTGGATCCTCGATACTTTAGACCGACTGAGGTGGAGACGCTGTTGGGGGATCCTACACGCGCACGGGAACGACTGGGTTGGGTGCCGGAGATCTCCACTGAAGAGATGGTACGCGAGATGGTGGCCTACGATCTTGATCAGGCGCGGCAGCATGCCTTGCTGATGAGGCACGGGTATGAAGTGAACGTTTCCCGTGAAAGCTGATTTCGTGAGGGTTACTGACTTTGACGTGGTCTGCCTCGTGGCCGCCCTATGGGGCTTCTGGATTGAGATAGCGGGTGGTATGTGATGTCGAGGGATGCGCGGATTTTTGTGGCTGGCCATCGGGGGATGGTCGGGGCAGCAATTGTCAGACGGCTAGAGTCGCTGGGATATCGAAATCTGGTGACCTGCGATCGCAAGACGGTGGATCTCACTCGCCAGGCGGATGTGGAGAGTTTTTTCAAGGATACGGCTGTGGACTATGTCTACCTGGCAGCGGCGAAGGTGGGCGGTATCTATGCCAACAACACCTATCCGGCTGAGTTTATCTATGAAAACCTGATGATTGAGTGCAACGTGATTCACTCTGCACATCAGGCAGGCGTACAGAAGCTCTTGTTTCTGGGTTCATCCTGTATCTACCCGAAGCTGGCTCCGCAGCCGATGGCGGAGGAGTCACTGCTGCAGGGGAGCCTGGAACCGACGAATGAGCCCTACGCTGTTGCGAAGATCGCGGGCATCAAGCTGTGCGAGAGCTTCAACCGCCAGTACAGCCGGGATTACCGCAGCGTGATGCCGACGAATCTCTACGGTCCCAACGACAACTTCCATCCCGACAACTCTCACGTAATTCCGGCATTGATCCGCCGGTTCCACGAGGCACGTGAGAGTAGGGCGCCGCAGGTGGTGGTCTGGGGCAGCGGGCAGCCTATGCGAGAGTTCCTACACGTTGATGACATGGCGGCCGCCTGTGTACATGTCATGGAGCTGGACGTAGAGACCTACCGAGCCCATACGCAACCGATGCTGTCCCATATCAACGTGGGCACGGGCATCGATTGCACCATCCGCGAACTGGCGGAGACGATCGGCCGGGTGGTGGGGTATGAGGGGGAGATTGTCTTTGATTCCTCAAAACCCGACGGGGCGCCTCGTAAACTACTCGATGTCAGAAGGCTGACCAGCCTGGACTGGCAGGCTCAGATCGGTCTTGAAGATGGGCTCCGAAGCACTTATGAGTGGTTTCTCAAGAACCAGGAGCGGTATCGAGGATGACAACTACGACAGGATACCCAATGATAGGGTCAAGTCTAGTAAAATAGAGTTTTGCCTTGGATTATCCGCGTCGCATGTCCCATTCGCTCTCGCACGCCCCCCCACTCTCCGTGGGGGGGTACGCAGTTCCTGTTAACCTGCATATCTCACCGGTCGGACACCGGCGGACGCGTAACAGGCTGAGACGCAAGTGGAATATTCTGATAAGGTCGGCAACCTCAGCATGACAGTCTGTTCCCGCCGGAGTCCTATCGCGGTTCAGGCTCGTCTTCGCGCCCGTAGGCTTGCTCTTCACTCAACCCATAGCTATTGCTATGGGTTTCGCTCCAGAGCGGCGCCTACAGACACGAATCCTTCGCCTGCTCCCGCGATCCCGGTGAGATATGCGGGTTAACTGAGTTCAAGGCAGACGATTTCTCCGGAGTCGAGGAAGTCCTTGATTGCCTGTGTCCGGGATATGAGAAGGTGGAGGATGGCGGTGTTCGTGGCATTGCCGCACTGGAGCCAGATGACTTTGGGAGGTGGTCCTCTCAGTAAAGCCATCTCCTGAAAGCCCGCATCCTTGGTTACGATGGCAAATCCATTATCTCGGGCATAGCGCCAGATTGTCGCGTCATCCGCATGCTCAAGGCCAAGTAATTGAACTTGATTGGTGCCGGGAAAAGGAGTCTGCAGTTCGTTGACGATGCGGCGCGATATGTTTTGATCCAAAAGCAGTTTCATGCGGCTCTGATGGGGGCTGTCAGGTGTTCCCGGGCAGCCGCATATTCCAGAACCGCCCTGATGTCTTCTCGGGTGAGCTCCGGGTACTCCGCAAGGATGTCATCCCAGGACATTCCGGTGGCCAGCCAGCCGAGAACATCATAAACGGTAATTCTCATGCCTCGTATGCAAGGCCTCCCTCCCCGCTTTCCGGGTTCCATGGTGATGATGTCTTGATAAGACATGGAAGAAGCCTCCAAGGGCTGTCATGCCCGAGATAAAGAAAAGTCTGAGCGGTGGATATAGCTTGTCTTAAGGGTTACCCAATTGTGGCCGCTGGTCAACGGCCAAGGGCAGCAGAGTGCTGGGGTCAAGTCTAGAAATAAATAGTTTATCGGTTTCGCACAAGCGTGGGATCAAACCCAAACCGACGAGCGGGAGGCATCTATGCGGCGGGCATGGCCAGCACAGTGGGGGCCTGGGTCTGGTTTGTTGGTTTGGCCCGCGCAGCCGTCAGGCGTTAGGGCTTTCAAGTAGGCGTTCGACGATCGGGTCCCAGCGGATGGCGATCTCCGGCAGGACGCTCAGGGCCGTTTCCCCTGCCAGTTCATGGATGGTGGGACGGCCGAAGGTCTGGCCGTCGTGACGGTAGATGGTCAGGATGCGATCGACCGGGTGGGCCAGCCAGTATTCGCGGACGCCGGCGTGCTCGTAGGCGGCCAGTTTGATGATCTGATCGTGACTGGCGGAGGAGGGGGAGATGACTTCCATGATCCAGTCCGGAGCGCCGCGCACGCCTTGCGGGCGAAGCTTTGCGGGGTCGCAGACGAGTATCACGTCGGGCTGCACGACGGTGTCCACCTCTTCGTCGGACTCCTTGCTTTTCGGCAGCAGTACGTCGACAGGGGAGAGTAATACCCGGCAGGAGTGGTTTTCGAGGGCGTTGCCAAGCTGCCGGCCGACTTCAAAGGCGATGGTCTGGTGATCTACGCTCGGGGCGGGCGCCATCAGGTAGGCGATGCCGTCGAGGAGTTCGTAGCGAACGTCATCGGGCCAGGTGAGGTAGTCGCCGTATGTGTGGCGTTCGTTGTCTCGCTGCGGGAAGGCCATAGAAGTAGTGTCTGGTGCTTGGTCCTTTGCCCTTTGTATTGCGTGCTTTGCTGATTGTATCTCGCAGCCGGTGGCAAGTACTACCAAGGGTAGCAACTACTCAATATGGATATCCATGCAAAAAGGCAATGGGGTCAGGCCTAGTAATGTATGGTTTATCGCTTTCACATAAGCGTCGGGTCGAACCCGCAACGTCATGGGGAGGCCGGCGGGGTTCGACTCGAACAGTTGCAGTTCGGGGCCAGGCGACATGGGCATCCACTTCAAAGTGAATGGGTGTCTGTTCAGTTCGGCTGGAGGTTGCTCCCATTGTGGGAGGTTTGTACAATTCATCCATGAGGGTCATCGCCAAACGGACTTTGCGAGAGTTCTACGAACAGCCGTCCCATCGGGACGCCCGAGGGCCGCTGGAGGCGTGGCACGCCGAGGCAAGCCGGGCCGTTTGGCGGACACCGCACGAGATCAAGGCGCAGTACGCCAGTGCCAGCATTATCGACAGGTCCCGCGTGGTGTTCAATATCGGCGGGAATAAGTACCGGCTTTTGGTCGATGTGGACTACGCCCGGCAGGCGCTCTACGTGAAGTTCGTGGGCACCCATGCGCAGTACGATGACCTCGACCTGGAGTGACCTGAGAGGAAGACAGCATGGATATCCGCCCAATCAAGACCGAAGCAGATTACGAAGCCGCGTTGGCCGAAGTGGAGGCGTTGTGGGGCGCTACGGCTGATACTCCGGAGGGTGATCGCCTCGACGTTCTGATCACCCTGGTGGAGGCCTACGAGGCCAAACACCACGCCATTGCTACTCCTGATCCAATCGAGGCCATTTTGTTTCGCATGGAGCAACTGGGCATGGAGCGAAAGGATCTGGAACCGTACATCGGGCACAGTGGCCGGGTGTCCGAGATACTGCACCGCCAGCGCCCGCTCTCGATCCGGATGATCCGCAAACTCTGGAAGGAGTTGCACATTCCTCTGGAGAGTCTGATCGAAGATTCGCGTCACCAGGGGGCTGCCTGACCAGGAGTTGCTGGGGTCAGGTCTAGCAAAATAGAGTCACATCTCGTAGATTGCCCGCATGGCCCGCCCCCTGCGCATCGAGTATCCGGGTGCCTGGTATCACGTGATGAACCGGGGTGCGGGGCGGCGTACGGTATTCAATACGGACGCCGAGCGGAAGTATTTCCTGTCGCTGCTGGCCGACACACATGCTCGCTTCAACGCGGAGTGGCATGCGTACTGCCTGATGGGCAACCACTATCATCTGCTGCTGCGCACGCCGGAAGCTAACATGCAACGGATCATGCGGCACGTGAACGGTGTCTACACCCAGTATTTCAATCGCTGCGAAGATCTGGACGGGCCGTTGTTCCGGGGGCGTTACAAGGCCGTTCTGGTCGATGCACAGAGCCATTGGCTCGAACTGTCGCGCTACATCCACCGCAATCCTCTTCAGGCGGGGCTGGTTGACGATCTGGCCGATTACCCCTGGTCAAGCTATCGGGCATATGTGGGGCTCGATCCGACACCTGACTGGTTGCAAACCGGGTACGTGCTTGGGGCCATCGGCAAGCGCCGTGTGCATGCCCGATATCGGGCCTATATGGAGGGGGATTCCGGTGAGGCACTGTGCCGTTTCTACGACGGTCGCGGGCCGTCCAGCATCTTGGGCGATGAAGCGTTCCGCCGGCAGGCGCTGGAGGGACGAATGCCGAGCGTTGATGTGCCCGAAGTGGCACGCAACCGTCCGCGGCCGACGCTCGATGACGCGGTGCGGGTGACCTGCGAGGTGTTTGGCGTGGACGAACAGGAGATCTGGACTTCGAGGCGGGGGCGGGGCGTGGGCAGTCCGGCGCGCTCCGTGGTGATGTACGTGTGCCAGGAGGCCTGCGGGATGACGCTTTCGGAGATTGCCGTTGCCTTCGGGTTGGCGAGTTATGCCAGCGCCGGGTCGGCGGTCCGGGCCTTGCGCCGGCGCATGGTTGAGGATGAGGCGTTGAGGGAGAGAGTAAACATGATAATACTAGACCTGACCCCGGCTTGACGCGTTTGCTTGTTTTTTCTATCTGCCGACAATACCATCTAGACATGTAATCTAGACAGGTGTGGGTAATGGCCTCTTCAACTTGGTCCCTCCATGATGCCAAGAACCGCTTCAGTGCGGTGGTTGATGCGGCTTTGCGTGGTGAGCCGCAGTGGGTCACCCGTCGTGGTAAACGGGTGGGTGTCGTATTGTCCGCAGAGATGTTCGAGCGGCTGAAGCAGCTTGAACAGGTGGCTGCGCCCTCGTTCAATTCGGTACTTCTGGACATGCCCCAGGATGACCAACCGTTCGAGCGCCTCCCGCTACGTCAGCGCGATGTGGAGTTCTGATGTATCTGCTGGATACGGTTGTCCTGTCCGAGTTGCGCCGCAAGGAAAGAGACCCGGGGGTTGTCGACTGGGTGGCCGCACAGCGTTCCACAGATCTTTTCCTGAGCGTTGTGACCATCGGGGAGGTCGAGCGCGGTATCATGCGTCAGCAGACAAAGAATGCGGTGTTCGCTTCTGCTTTGGCAGAGTGGCTGGACATTGTTCTGAAGTTCTACTCGGACCGGATTCTGCCTGTTGACACAGCGGTGGCCCGTCGTTGGGGCCGGCTCTCCGCGGAGCTGGGCAATGACGGAGCTGAATTGCTGATCAGCGCTACTGCGCATGAATATGGCCTAACCGTAGTGACTCGAAATGTTCGCCACTTTGAGCCAACTGGCGTTCAGGTGGTAAACCCATTTTCGGTCTGAATTCCGGGCTTGAACCATAAAAAATGGACGATTCATGAATACATGGACTCCCCCTTGTATATCCTCTCTTTGTACCTACGCCTGTAAACCAGGCGTTTCTGCCAAACCATGAGTCCCAGGCGCTCCGGTGGTGTGCTCAAGGAGCATGCCGGGTTCCTTAATGTCACCCTTCATGTGATCGACTGGTTTATTGTCGCAT
Organism: Thioalkalivibrio sulfidiphilus HL-EbGr7; assembly: GCF_000021985.1. Classification (NCBI taxonomy): domain Bacteria; kingdom Pseudomonadati; phylum Pseudomonadota; class Gammaproteobacteria; order Chromatiales; family Ectothiorhodospiraceae; genus Thioalkalivibrio; species Thioalkalivibrio sulfidiphilus. The sequence goes on along the minus strand of NC_011901.1, from coordinate 2,212,285 downwards.
TCTGTGGCTGGTTATCACATTGGCTGTATTTGGGAGTTCCTTCCCTAGACGATCATTATGAAGCGGCATTGCTTATCGGTGCGCTGCTCGCTGCGCTCGTATTTCAGCGATTTAACCTCTATCGCCCCTGGAGGGGAGCCTCCCTCTGGGAAGAGTTGCGACTTATCACCGCGGCCTGGGTCTTTGTCTTCACAGCCTTGGTCGCGATCGCCTTTTTTACCAAGATGGGTGAGAGCTATTCCCGTGGTTGGGCCTTGATCTGGGCGACGAGTACGTGGTTTGTCTTGCTCGCGAGTCGGTTCATCCTTAGGAATATTTTGAACAGCTTGCGTGCTCGTGGTTACAACTATCGGCGCATCGTCATCGTCGGCGCAACGGGAGCCGGTAGGCAGGTTGCCGAGCGTATCAAGGCAGCGCCATGGCTTGGCCTCAAAATCATCGGGTTCTTCTGTGATCGAGAGGGTCTCAAGGGCACCTCACCTTGTGGCTACCCCATGTTGGGCAGGGTTTCAGAACTGGCCGAATTCGTTCGAAAAGAAGATGTCGACCAGATCTGGATTGCGATGCCTTTGCAAGAGGCAGACCGTCTTCAGGATGTATTACATTCATTGCGCAATGAAACCGTTGATATCCGATTCGTGCCGGATCTGTTTGGTCTCCGTCTCTTGAATCATTCAGTCACAGACGTAGCTGGCCTGCCCGTCATGAATCTCTCGGTTTCCCCCATGGAGGGGGTAAACAGATTCGTCAAGGCCATTGAAGACAGGGTGCTCTCGCTGTTGATCCTGATTCTGATCAGCCCCTTGCTGGTCGCAATTGCCATCGGCGTGAAGCTCAGTTCGCCGGGGCCTGTGTTGTTCAAGCAGAAACGCCATGGCTGGGACGGCCGTGAGATCAGGGTGTATAAATTCCGCAGCATGGTGTTGCACCAGGAGGCGGATGGGCAGGTCACCCAGGCGTCCAAGGCGGATCCTCGGGTTACGCGCTTCGGGGCCTTCTTGCGACGGACCAGCCTGGATGAGTTACCCCAGTTCTTTAATGTGCTCCAGGGCCGGATGTCGATTGTCGGGCCCCGTCCCCATGCGCTCGCACATAACGAGTACTACAAGGAGCATATTGATTACTACATGCTTCGGCACAAGGTGAAGCCCGGCATTACAGGGTGGGCTCAGGTCAACGGCTACCGTGGTGAGACGGATACGCTGGAGAAGATGCAGAAGCGGGTGGAGTATGACCTGTATTACATCGAGAACTGGTCGTTGTGGTTTGATTTGAAGATCATTTTTTTGACGGTTTTTAAGGGGTTTGTGGGGAGGAATGCATATTGAAGGCGGTGCTTGGTGCTTGGTGATTTGTACTTTGTGACAGCCAAGTACCAAGCACCAAGCACCAAGCACCAAGCACCAAGCACCAAGCACTACCTTACAACCTATACGGCACCCGTATCCCCGGGGTGTCGGAAGGAAAATCCTTCGTGTCGCGGGTCACCAGGAGCGCGTGACTGCATTCGGCTGTGGCGAGGATGATGGCGTCCGGGAGTCTGAGGCGGTTGGTGCGTCGGAGTATGACCGCTGTTTCGGCAACCTGTGCGTCGATCGGTACCACATCGAAAGTGGCAAGGAAGCCGCGTACCAATTGCTCTTCCTGGTCGTCCCGGCAGCCTGCCATGACTTCCATCCAGGTGATCTGGCTGATCAACCGTTGGTTGTAACGATTCAATTCCTCGGCAGCCTGGGGAAGTCCATTGAGGTAGTCCACCAGTATGTTGGTGTCGAAGACCGCCTTCATCGAGTCCACTCATCCCTGAGTGTGTCCTGATACTGAATTCCTTCCTCCCGCCCCTCCCATAGGCCGAATGCGGGTGATTCTTTATCGGGTGCCGGGCGGGCGTGGAGGTATGCCCGGACGGCGCGCCGGATGGCCTCAGCCTGGGAGATTTTCTCCCGCTTGGCCAGAGCCTTGATGGCCTGGAGTTCTTCGTCGGGAAGATCGACTACAGTGCGCATGGCAAACTCCGATGTGATATCAGATGACGATAGCAGATGTTGGTTGTGCTTGGTACTTGGTGCTTCGTACTTTGTGGGCTGATGGGTTGTATCCTTCGCAGAGCACCAAGCACCAAGCACCAAGCACCAAGCACCAAGCACCAAGCACAAACCCTACCCTTCTCCCCGGGTCACGTTAATGGCCCATCCCATGCCCATCCAGATAATCGCGGCAATCCACCCGCTGGTGATACTCATGGTCGACATGATGGGCCAGAAGGTGGCCAGGAAGAGGGCTATGGCGAAGCCCGCGGTCATGGCTTGTCGTGGGATGGCCTTGAGGAAGTGCCACAAGATCAATGCCAGCATCGTGCTGAAGAGCAATACCCCGATCAGCCCGCCTTCCGCCAGGATTTCGACATAGGTGTTGTGCGGGTGTGAGCAGAACCAGCCTTCAATGCTTGGGTCTTGGGTTACATCTTTGCAGATAGGGCGATAATTTTTGATGCCGACCCCTGTCCAGGGGGCGTCTCTCCAGAGCATCAGGGCGTTGCCGTAAACTAGGCCGTAGGGAGATTCGTTGAAATTGCCAATCGTGCTCGCGGTGCTCCCAATGGTCCGCTCGACCATCTTGGGTTGTGTGGCAAGTGCCCCGGCGATGGCGATTGCCAGCAGGGCGCCACCCAAAAGGATCCAGAGACGTCCTCGTTTCTGGGTCATGATCAAGGCCAGGATCACGATGCCACTGCCCAGCAGGAAGCTCATGAAGGCCACACGCTCTCCTGTCAGGAACATGAAGGCGGCGCCGATAGAAAGTGCGGCCAGCAGCGTGATGTTCCTTGTCAGGTCGTTTTTCAGGTGCTGGCTGAAATAGAGTGCGGCCAGAGCGATGAAGATGATCCGTAGCGTATAAGTGCCAGGAACCGGGCGGTCAAAGGGCCCCGTGAGGCGGGTCGTGCTGTGCGGCGCTTTTCCGAAAATGTCGGATCCCGTGAAGTACTGAAGCAGGCTGTCGGCAATGATGAAGACCACGATCGCTGCGATCGTTACTTCGAACCAGCGCCTGAGTTCCGGGCTTGCGAACACCCAGTAGGCCAACGCGGCGGCGAACAGGGGCCAGCGGATGAAGAACAGGGAATGGGGCAGGGCGATCTCGGGGTGGACAGCCATGGGGGCCGAGATCAGGGTGAGGTAGGCCGTGAATACCAGGGCGGCGATGAACCAGGGTTCCTTGACCCAAGCCCATTCCTTTGTCCGGTAGCTCCTGACCAGAAAAAGCACGCCTACGAGTACCACCGCCAGCTCCGCCAGGGAGCGGGAGAACATGATGGCGATGGGCATCAGGACGATGGCGGCCTTGGCAAGCAGACTGGCGGCCTGGTGTTCTGGGATATGGGCAGTGTGGGTCATTTTCGGTGTCTGTTTGACTTGTTGTCGCCTGGATTAACCATTTTTCACGTGCTGATTGTATGCTGTTTGGCAGGTTCAAAACCAAACCGATGCACAAGGAGCGTTGTTTGTGATTCCCGTGATTCTCTCTGGCGGTTCCGGTACCCGTCTCTGGCCCTTGTCCCGTGAGCTCTATCCCAAGCAGTTTCTGCCCCTGACCGGCGGGGATCTGAGCCTGTTGCAGGCGACGGTGGAGCGGATCGCCGGGTTTCCCGGTGCCCGGGCGCCCCTGGTGGTCTGCAATGAGGCGCACCGCTTCCTGGTGGCGGAGCAGATGCGCCAGTTGGAGCTTGAGCCCGAGGCGATCCTGCTCGAACCCGTGGGGCGCAATACCGCACCGGCGGTGGCCCTGGCGGCGCTGTCGCAGCCGGACCCGGAGTCGGTGTTGCTGGTGATGCCGGCGGACCATGTCATCCGGGATATCGCCGCGTTTCACCGGGCCCTGTCCATCGGGCTGGAGCAGGCCCGGAGCGGTGCGCTGGTGACCTTTGGTGTGGTGCCCCAGTCGGCCCATACGGGGTATGGGTATATTCGCGCTGATCGCGCGGGAGCTTCGTCCTTGGTGCTTGGTGCTTCGGAGAAGAACACAAAGCACAAAGCACAAAGCACGAAGGACAGTTCCGCCTTTCCCGTTCTCAGCTTTATCGAAAAACCCGACCAGGCCACCGCCGAATCCTATCTCGCCTCCGGCGATTATTTCTGGAACAGCGGCATGTTCCTGTTCAAGGCCTCCGCCTATCTGGCCGAGATGGAGCGTCACGCGCCGGATATCCTTGAGTCCTGCCGTGCGGCGCTCAAGGGGGCGCAGCGGGACCGGGATTTCCTGCGTCTGGACGAGGAGGCCTTCAGCAACTGTCGTTCGGATTCCATTGACTATGCGGTCATGGAGCGCACGGACCGCGCCATGGTGGTGCCCCTGGACGCGGGCTGGAATGACGTGGGCTCCTGGGACTCGCTCTGGGAGGTAGGCGAGCGGGATGCCCAGGGCAACGTATTCAAGGGGGACGTGGTCACGGAAGGGGTGCGCAACACCTACATCCACGCCCAGCAGCGGCTGGTGGCCGCGGTGGGGTTGGAGGACCTGGTGATCGTCGAGACCGGGGATGCGGTGCTGGTGATGGACAGGGCCCGCACCCAGGACGTGAAGCAGATCGTTGCCCGGCTGCGCGAGGCGGGCCGGGACGAGGCCCAGGTGCACCGCCGTGTTGCCAGGCCCTGGGGGACCTACGAGTGCATCGACGGGGCCGACCGCTTCCAGGTCAAGCGCATCACCGTGAAACCTGGCGAGAAGCTGTCGCTGCAGATGCATCACCACCGGGCGGAGCACTGGGTGGTGGTGCGGGGGACGGCGCGTATCACCCGGGGGGAGGAGGTGTTCGTGCTCAGCGAGAACGAGTCCACCTACATCCCGCTGGGGGTCAAGCATCGCCTGGAGAACCCGGGGCGTATCCCGCTGGAGCTGATCGAGGTGCAGTCGGGGGCGTATCTGGGGGAGGACGATATCGTGCGCTTCGAGGATACGTACGGGCGTTCTTAGGAACCCGGCCCTCCAAGGGTAATGGGATCAATGTGGCGGCCATCCTGGACGACGCGCTTCCGAATCACATCACGCTATTCGATCTGGCAGTTGATCCGCCAGCCCTGTGGGATGAGCAGCGCGAGAGAGTCGGGCTCTGAGGTGGAGATACCACCTCAGCTCAACATGCCCTTGAGATCTTTGAGCATCAGGAAGAGGTGATAAGGATCGGTCGGACTGGGCTCGAATTCCCAGGACTCGTACCACTGCCGCGCTGCGTCGTCCTTGGCATGTACCAGCAGGCAGCGGATACCGGCGATGTCGGCGGCCTGCGCCGTGCGCAGCAGCGCATCCTTGAGCAATGCCTGGCCCAGGCCTTTGCGTTGATGGTCCTTGTCCACCGCGAGCCGGGCCAGGATCATGACCGGTACTGGGTGACGCGCTAGCCCCTTCATCACCCTCGACGGAGCGGCTTCCGGATCGACGCTGCCGACGGCGAGGCTGTAGAGGCCGACCACCACGTCACCTTGGCAGCAGACGTAGGTCTGCGCGCTGTTGGCCTTCTGGTTGACGAGCGCGTAGCGCTGCAGGAACTGGTTCAGCGCGGCTTGGTCGCAGTCGAACGCATCGACTTGATCCGTTGCTGCAAGCTTGCGAACGGGTGCATAGGGCGACGCCATGGCGTCGCCGGTCAACCCAGCACCCCGGGCTCACGCAGCAGCTTCTTCAGGCGCGGCTTGCTTTGCACCGGACGATCCAGCGCTTCCTGGAACGCCTGCCACTGCGCCTCGTCCAGTACGAACTGGCGACGGTCCGCCAGCGTCTGCGCGGCAGCCGTCACGCCCGCGTCGAGCAGGAACTCGCTGACGTTCTTGTGGCAGGCGCGCGCGGCTTCCTGCAGCAGTTGCTTGACCGGCGTGCTTGCACGGACGTCAATGCGCTCGGTCTTGGGAAGATTCAGCGTGCTCATGAACTGCCCCTCCGGACTTTGGATGCCTCCATTGTAGTTGTCCGGACAGTGTACTGACAAGTTGTTTCTTGTCTCGACCCTCAGCCATGCACGTGCGTCCGTTGCCATGTGTCGTTAGTGGTCGACAACTACCGACGAAACGCAACGACGGTGTTTCCTTCTCCACCCAATGCTGCCATCCAACCGCTTGATTCGTCCGCGCGTAACCCAGTGATTTGTCAGTGTTGACCTCGCGGCCTTTGCGGATTTCGGCCCTGTTTCCAGGGGCGAGGCCGGAGAGAAAAACAGACGTGAGAGAGTGGAAGGTGGCCTTGAGCGGGCCCTCGGGCTGATCGGTGAAGTCCGCAGGCTTCCGCAGGAGTCCCCGCGAACACGCGGGAACCGGCGCGAGCGGGCAATAAAAAAGGCCAACAGCGAACTGTTGACCTTTTGGTATTGGTGGAGCGGATGGGAGTCGAACCCACGACCTCAGCAGTGCGATTGCTGCGCTCTCCCAACTGAGCTACCGCCCCGAACAAGCGTCGTATTGTACTGGCGGGGCTAGGGCAAGGCTAGCCCGGGTTTTCAGTGGCAATGCCTGTGGCACGTGAATTGGCCGCTGGACCCTTTTCGGGCCTACTCACTCCCGGTCGTTTTCTCCATTTCTTGCAACTGTGCCGCCTTGAGCCCGGCCCTGGCAAGAAAGCCGGAGCGGGTCTCGTGGGCGCGGGCGGCAGCTGCGTCGATGGCGCGCAGGACCCTTTTGGGGATAGTGATATTGATGCGCTGGGCAGGGCCCTGAATGCGGCTCATGTCGATGTCCACCATGGCCCTGATCCAGTCCTTGTAGGCGGGGTTGTTGAGCTGCATCTCAATGCTGCTGGGTTCGGGCAGGGACTCGCCGGCATCGATCAGGGCTTCCAGATGCATGAGGATGGCTTCCTCGGCATTCTCGATCGCTTCGTCTAGCGTATCGCCTGCGGAATAGCACCCAGGAAGATCTGGGACTACCACGCTGTAGGCTGTGGAATTTGATCCGGGTTCGATCAGGATGGGGTATCGCATGGACTTATCTCAGACCTGCCTGTTTGCGGATGGCCATGACAAGACCCTTGCCAAGATCTTTCTTGGGGTGGGGTATGGTCAGTACGGCGCCGGGGCGATCGGGGTGGGCAAACTGGTGATGACTGCCGCGTACGCGTACCTCAACCCAGCCCGCTTCCTTGAGCTCCTTGATCAGCGTCCTGCTGTCCATGGTGTGTATCGTACATCCGATGGGTCGATGGCTCAATGTGTTGAATGCGTTGGGATAATCCCTGGTCGAATTGTGGTGGTAGATGAGGTTCCGCTTTTCGCGGCGGGGTCGCCGCTCCTACCGTGGGCTGTGTCCGTCTGCCTGTTGTGGCGCATGCATTCGACCGGAGGGTCGGGCTCCGGCAAAACCCATACCCTGCAGGGCTCAGCCCTTTGGGTGAATGCAGGTCAGGAGCCTTCCGCCAGGCCCGGGGTGAATATCGCGTCAGCCGCTGTGCCGCAGGATCAGCCCCCCCAGGGGCGGCAGGGTCAGGACGATGGAGTGGGGGTGGCCCATCCAGGGGATGTCCTCGCTCTGGGCGGCGGGCTGGCCCAGGTTGCTGCCGCCGTAGTGGCTGGAGTCGGAGTTGAGGACCACCTGGTAGCGGCCGGGGCGGGGCACGCCCAGGCGGTAGCCCTCCCGGGGCACGGGGGTGAAGCTCAGGGCCACCACCATCAGTTCATCGTCGTCCTTGCGCAGGAAGCTCAGCACCGACTGGGCGGCGTCGTGGCAGTCGATCCACTCGAAGCCCTGCCAGTCGAAGTCGTGCTGGTGCAGGGCGGGGTGGTCCCGGTACAGACGGTTGAGGTCGCCCACCAGGTGCTGCATGCCCTGGTGCAGGGGGTAGTCGAGCACGTACCAGTCCAGCTGGTTCGCGGCATCCCATTCATCCCCCTGGCCGAACTCGCTGCCCATGAACAGCAGCTTCTTGCCGGGGTAGGCCCACATGTAGGTGTACAGCAGGCGCAGGTTGGCGAAGCGCTGCCACTCGTCGCCGGGCATGCGGTAGAGCAGGGAGCGTTTGCCGTGCACCACCTCGTCGTGGGAGAAGGGCAGGACGAAGTTCTCCGTGAAGGCGTACAGCAGGCCGAAGGTGAGCTGGTCGTGGTGGTAGTGGCGGTGGATGGGGTCCTTCTTGAAGTACTCCAGGGTGTCGTGCATCCAGCCCATGTTCCACTTCATGGAGAAACCCAGGCCGCCCAGCCAGGTGGGGCGGGTGACCTGGGGCCAGGAGGTGGATTCCTCGGCGATGATCAGGGCGCCGGGGTGCTGGCCCTGGACCACGTTGTTGAGTTCCCGGATGAAGTCGATGGCCTCCAGGTTCTCGTTGCCGCCGTAGCGGTTGGGTTCCCAGTCGCCGGGTTCGCGCGAGTAGTCGAGGTAGAGCATGGAGGCGACCGCGTCCACCCGCAGGCCGTCGATGTGGAATTCCTCCACCCAGTACAGGGCGCTGGACACCAGGAAGTTGCGCACCTCGTTGCGGCCGTAGTTGAAGATCAGGGTGCCCCAGTCCCGGTGCTCGCCCTTGCGCGGGTCCTCGTGTTCGTACAGGGCCGTGCCGTCGAAGCGGGCCAGGGCGTGGCGGTCCTTGGGGAAGTGGCCGGGGGCCCAGTCCAGGATCACGCCAATGTCATTGGCGTGACAGTGATCCACGAAATAGCGGAAGTCTTCGGGGGTGCCGAAGCGGCTGGTGGGGGCGTAGTAGCCGGTGGTCTGATAGCCCCAGGAGGCGTCGAAGGGGTGCTCGGTGACGGGCAGCAGTTCGATGTGGGTGAACCCGAGCTGCTTCACGTAGTCCACAAGGGCATGGGCCAGTTCACGGTAGCCGAGAAACTCCCCCTCCGGTCCCCGCCGCCAGGAACCCAGGTGCACCTCGTAGATGGACATGGGGCGGTGCAGCCAGGCGTCGCCGTGGCGCCGGGCAAGCCACTCGCCGTCCTGCCAGTCGTAGTCGGCGGGCGCGGGCACCACGCCGGCGGTCTTGGGGCGCAGTTCGAAGTTCTGGCCGTAGGGGTCGGTCTTGACCATGATCTCGCCACTGTCGCGGTTGCGGATCTCGTACTTGTACAGGCAGCCGGGTTCGAGCCCGGGGATGAACAGCTCCCAGATGCCGCTGCCGCCGCGCACCCGCATGGGGTGGCAGCGTCCGTCCCAGCGGTTGAAGTCGCCCACCACGCTGACCCGTTCCGCACCGGGGGCCCAGACGGTGAAGCGCACGCCGTCCACCTCGCCCACGGACTGAACATGGGCCCCCATGAGGCGCCAGGCATGCCAGTGACGACCCTCGTTGAACAGGTGGATGTCGAAGTCGGAGAGCAGGGGCTCGAAGCCGTAGGGGTCCCAGGCCACGTGTTCGTGGCCGTGGCCGTCGCTCCAGCGGATTCGATAGGGGCGGGGCAGTGCATCGCCGCGCCATTCGAACAGGTCCGTGCCCTCCAGGCGTTCCATGGGGGCGTCGCCGGCCTCCACCACCCAGGCCTCGGCGGCCTGGGGCAGGAAGCTGCGCACCAGGAACTCGCCGCCGATCTCGTGGTATCCCAGGACCGAAAAGGGGTCATGATGACGGGCATCAAGAATCCGGCGGATCTCTGATGGGATCATGGACTTTTCCTGAACCTTCATGTTGGCTCCCAAGGACCCTGTCGTCTCATGTTAAATGTAATAGAATCGCAAAAAAGGATGTGCATCATGCGCGATCACGCACCGGCCGTTCTGGCTCGTTCCTGTCGTCAGCTTAACATGTCGACGATGACAAGATGCCGGCTCACTCAAAGGAGCATCGAAGAGGCATGAAACCCCAATCCCAGCGTTTCGTCAGCCGCATCACCCGCGACACCCTGGCCCTGATCCTCGCCGGCGGTCGAGGCTCCCGACTCAAGCAGCTGACCATGTGGCGTGCCAAACCCGCGGTGCCCTTCGGCGGCAAGTTTCGCATCATCGATTTCCCGCTCTCCAACTGCATCAATTCGGGCATCCGCCAGGTGGGCGTGCTGACCCAGTACAAGGCCCATTCCCTGATCCAGCACATCCAGCGGGGCTGGGGCTTCCTGCGCGGCGAGTTCGGCGAGTTCATCGAACTGCTGCCGGCCCAGCAGCGCATCGAGACCTCCTGGTACGAGGGCACCGCGGACGCGGTCTACCAGAACCTGGACATCATCCGCCAGCACGAGCCCAGCTACGTGCTCATCCTGGCCGGCGACCACATCTACAAGATGGACTACGGCGACATGATCGCCTACCACGTGGAGTCCGGCGCGGACATGACCGTGGGCTGTCTTGAAGTAGGCCTCGATACCGCCAGGGCCTTCGGCGTGATGGCCGTGGATGCGGACGGACGCGTGCGCCAGTTCGCCGAGAAGCCGGAGAACCCGGCGCCCATGCCGGGCCGCCCGGACACGGCGCTGGCCTCCATGGGTATCTACGTGTTCAACACCCAGTTCCTGTTCGAGCAGCTGATCAAGGACGCCGACACCCCGGGCTCCAGCCACGACTTCGGCAAGGACATCATCCCCAGCGTGATCCAGCGCTACCGGGTGATGGCCTACCCGTTCCGCGACACCCAGACCGGCAGCCAGGCCTACTGGCGGGACGTGGGGACCATCGACGCCTACTGGGCCTCGAACCTGGAGCTGATCGGCGTCACCCCGGAACTCAACCTCTACGACATGGACTGGCCCATCTGGACCTACCAGGAGCAGCTGCCGCCGGCCAAGTTCGTGTTCGACGACGAGGACCGCCGCGGCATGGCGGTGGATTCCATGGTCTCGGGCGGCTGCATCATCTCCGGCTCCCTGGTGCGTCACTCCCTGTTGTTCTCCAATGTCATCGTGAACTCCTACGCCGAGGTGCACGATTCCGTGGTGCTGCCCAACGTGGAGGTGGGCCGTTACTGCCGCATCCACAAGGCGGTGATCGACAAGGGCTGCCGGATCCCCGAGGGCACGGTCATCGGCGAGGACCCGGAAGAAGATGCCCGTCGCTTCTACGTCTCCCCCGGCGGCGTGGTGGTGGTGACCCCGGAGATGCTCGGCAACGCCACGCGCTATGTGCGCTGAGCGCGCGCGGGGAGGCAAGCCCGCGCCGCTCAGGGTGGTGCTGTGCTGGCACATGCACCAGCCTCAGTATCGGGACGTGCAGGCACGTCGCTACGCCCTGCCGTGGACCTACCTGCACGCCATCAAGGACTACGTGGACATGGTCGCCCACCTGGAGGCGGCCCCCGGCGCGCGGGTGGTGGTCAACTTCGCCCCGGTGCTGCTGGAACAGATCGACGACTACGCCCGGCAGGTGCATGACAACCTCGATCATGGCGCCGAGATCCGTGACCCGCTGCTCGCGGCGCTCGCCGCCGAGACCCCGCCCGCCGGCGAGGCCGAGCGCCTGCAGCTTGCCGAGGCCTGTCTCAAGGCCAACCAGAAACACCTGATCGAACCCTATCCCGACTACCGCATGCTCACCCAGATGGTGCACTGGCTGCGGGAGCATCCGGCGGGGCTTGCCTACCAGTCCGAGGGCTTTTTCGCCGACCTGGTCACCTGGTACCACCTGGCCTGGCTGGGGGAGACGGTGCGCCGGGAAGACGGGCGTGTGCGTGCCCTGATGGAGAAGGGGCGGGGGTTCGATCTGCACGACCGCCGCACCCTGCTCACGGTGATCGGCGAGATCCTGGCATCGGTCCTGCCCCGCTACCGCAAGCTGGCGGAGGCGGGGCGCGTGGAACTGGCCTTCAGCCCCTACGCCCATCCCATCGTGCCCCTGCTGCTGGACCTGCGCGCCGCCCGGGAGTCACTGCCCGAGGCTCCCCTGCCCGCCGCAAAGGCCTATCCGGGGGGCGAGGAGCGGGTGCGCTGGCATCTGGATCGGGGCATGGCGGTCTTCGAACGCTATTTCGGCCGCAAGCCCCTGGGTTGCTGGCCTTCGGAGGGTGGTCTGAGTACCGCCACGGTGCGCCTGCTCTCCGAGCACGGCATCCGCTGGACCGCCAGCGGCGAGACCGTGCTGGCCAACAGCCTGCGCGAGGCCGGCGCCCTGGAGGAGGGCGAGGACCGCCGCTGGCTGCACCGTCCCTACCGGGTGGAAAAGTCGGACACCGCCTGCTTCTTCCGCGACGATGGCCTCTCGGATGCCATCGGCTTCAAGTACGCCGACTGGCACGCGGACGACGCCGTGGGGGAGTTCGTGCACCACCTGGAGACCATCGCCGCCCGGGGTGTCGAGCCCGACACGGTGGTCTCCGTGATCCTGGACGGGGAAAACGCCTGGGAGTACTACCCCGCCAACGGCTATCATTTCCTGACCGCCCTGTACGCGCGCCTGTCGGATCATCCGCTCATCGAGATGACCACCTTTGCCGACTGTGTGCAGGCCATTCCCGCGCCCCGCGCCCTGTCCAGACTGGTGGCCGGCAGCTGGGTGTATGGCACCTTCTCCACCTGGATCGGCGACAAGGACAAGAACCGGGGCTGGGAACTGCTCATCGAGGCCAAGCAGCACCTGGACACGGCGATCCGCGCAGGGCGTCTGGGCGGTGAACGCCTGCAACAGGCCCTGGAACAGCTGGCCATCTGCGAGGGCTCGGACTGGTGCTGGTGGTTCGGCGACTACAACCCGGCCGTCGCGGTGAGCGATTTCGAGCGCCTCTACAGGCATCACCTGGCGGTGCTCTACGAACTCATGGGCGAGCCGGTGCCCGAGGTCCTGTCCAGGGTATTGACCCATGGCGGCGGTCATCCCGCTGCGGGCGGCACCATGCGCCGGGGCAGTGAAGGTCATCAATGAGACATTCAAGGAACGGATGTTCACAACTTTGGAGGTCGTGTGTCACAGGAACCCAGTGAAGGCCGCTCACCCCTGGACCAGCGTCGCGCCGGCGTGCTGCTCCATCCCACCTCCCTCCCGGGTCCGGGCGATGTGGGCACCCTGGGCCCGGATGCCCTGCGTTTCCTGGAGTTCCTCGCTGCCAGCGGCATGAGCGTCTGGCAGATGCTGCCCCTGTCCCAGCCCCACGACGGCGGCTCCCCTTACCAGTGCATGTCGGTCAATGCCGGCAACATCGATCTCATCTGCCAGCGTTCCCTGGTGGACTGGGGCTGGCTGGACGCGGTGGCGGAGAGCCGGGGCCGACGCAACCCGTTCCACTGCGAGCCCCTGCGCCTGGCGCGTGAGGGTTTTCTGGCCCGCGCCACGGATGCCGAGCACGAGTTATATCGGGAGTTCGTCCAGCGCCATGGCCACTGGCTGGAGGACTACGCCCTTTATCTGGCCCTGAAACAGGAGCACGGCGGCGCCCCCTGGTGGGCCTGGGATGAACCCCTGCGCGACCGGCACCTGGGCGCGCTGCGTCAGACCCGGGAACGGCTGGACGAGGTGCTGGATCAGTACCGCTTCGACCAGTTCGTGTTCTACCGCCAGTGGGGGCAGCTCAGGCAGGCCGCCCGGGCGCGGGGCATCCTGCTGTTCGGCGACATGCCCATCTTCGTGGCCCACGACAGCGCCGATGTCTGGGCCCACCGCCACCTGTTCGACCTGGACCACGATGGCCAGCCGGTGAGCGTTGCGGGCGTGCCGCCGGACTACTTCTCCGAGACCGGCCAGCGCTGGGGCAATCCCCACTATGACTGGGCGCCCATGGAGGCCGACGGCTTCCAGTGGTGGATCGAGCGCATCGCCGCCCAGCTGGAACTGGTGGACCTGATCCGCATCGACCATTTCCGTGGTTTCGAGGCCTTCTGGTCCATTCCCGCCGAAGAGCCCACGGCCATCAACGGGCAGTGGGTGCAGGCCCCCGGCGAGGCCCTGTTCCGTGCCCTGAAACAGCGCTTCGGCAGGCTGCCCCTGGTGGCCGAGGATCTGGGCGTGATCACCCCCGAGGTGGAGGCCCTGCGGGACGGCTTCGACCTGCCGGGCATGAAGATCCTGCAGTTCGCCTTCGAGGGCGGACCGGACAATCCCTACCTGCCTCACAACCACGTGGAAAACTGCGTGGTCTACACCGGCACCCACGACAACGACACCACCCTGGGTTGGTTCGAGGCCTGCAACCCGGGCCTGCAGGCCCACGTGCTCGACTACCTGGGCCAGCCCGCCGAGCCCATGCCCTGGCCCCTGGTACGCAGCGCGCTGTCCTCCGTGGCCCGGCTCGCCGTGGTGCCGCTGCAGGACCTGCTCGCCCTGGACGGCGAGCACCGCATGAACGTCCCCGGCACCACCGAGGGCAACTGGAACTGGCGCTTTTCGTGGGATCAGTTCGAGGAAGGTCTGGCGGAGAAGGTGCGGGGGATGGTGGAGATGTATGGACGGGCATGAAGCACGGAGGAAGTGCGGAGGAAGTGCGAAGTGTGAATTGGGAAGTGCGAAGTTAAGGCCTTTACTTCCTACTTCCCAATTCACCCTTCGTACTTCCCTTACGGTATCGCCACCATCCCATAGCCCTGTTGCTGGAACCCGATCAGGGTGATGAAGGTGTTGTTCACCACGTTCACCTCCTCCAGCACGCCGTCGGCGGGCACCTCGAAGCGGTCCATGGCGACCTTGCAGGCCTCGATGCGGATGTCCCTGGCGTGCAGGTCCGCGATGGCCCTGGCGATCTCCTCGGCCACGATCTGGTCGGCCAGGTCGATGGGGCTGCGGTCACGGCGCAGGTAACGCACCGAACCGCCGCGCATGGCCACCACGATGCGACGTTCAAGCCCCATGGCCTTGAGATCATCGTCCATCTGCGCCACCAGTTGCAGGTAACGCAGCACCGTGCGCGGCTCCCCGTGGCTCAGGTCCACCAGGCCACGGAATTCCTCCAGGCCCTCCAGGGAGACGTAGCCGCCTTTGCCCTGATCTGTGCTCTGGCCATGTCCGCCGGCCAGGGCGGGTGTCAGGGCCAGCGTTGCGGCCAGCAACAGGACGGTCAGCAGAGGGCGTGACAGGGTGTTCAGGGTCATGACGGGCTCCTTGGGTTGAGAATGATCGCGGGGCACGCCGGAGGGCGTCGCCATGGTTTCAAGCATAGTGCCCCGCCCGGAGCCTGCCCGGAGAAACTGGCGCCGGGATGACCGTGGTCATGATTTGAGACCCTGGCCTTTATTTGTAGGAGGCCCGACCCCGGGCCGAACGGCGTGGTCCGCACAGACTCAGCCGTTCGCGGCGAGGTCGCCGCTCCTACCGGTGGTGCCATGCCATGCGGCTTTACTCCCGGTGGTATTCCATTAGACTAGGCCCTCCTGAATTCAGGCCTCCCTGCCGGGATGGCGGAACTGGTAGACGCGCCGGACTCAAAATCCGGTTCTGGCAACAGAGTGCGAGTTCGATTCTCGCTCCCGGCACCATTTAGGGCAGTGGCAAGTGGCGAGTGGCAAGGACTGGCCTGGGCCGCTTTCCCTCCAATACCCTCCCGTATCATCTGATAACATCGCGCGCCATGCGTTTGAGCGATTTTCATTATGAATTGCCGCCGGAACTGATTGCCCAGCGGCCCCTGGCGGAACGTTCCGCCTCCCGGCTGCTGTGCCTGGACCGGGACACGGGGGCGCTCGCGGACCGCAGGTTCCGGGACCTGCCGGATCTGCTCAATCCCGGGGACCTGCTGGTGTTCAACGACACCCGGGTGATCCCGGCCCGTCTGCTGGGGGTCAAGCGTGACACCGGCGGGCGGGTGGAGGTGCTGGTGGAGCGGGTGCTGGACGAGCACCGGGTGCTGGCCCACGTGCGTGCCAGCAAGTCCCCGGGGGAGGGGGTGGTGCTGTGGCTGGAGGAGGCTCTTGAGGCCGTGGTGGAAGGCCGCGAGGGCGATCTCTTCTGTCTGTGGTTTGCCGGGGACCTGCCCGTGATCGAATTGCTGGAGCGCCATGGCCACATGCCCCTGCCGCCCTACATCGAGCGCCCCGATGCCGCCGAGGACCGGGACCGTTACCAGACCGTGTTCGCCAGCCGGCCGGGGGCAGTGGCGGCGCCCACGGCGGGGCTGCACTTCGATGCGGACATCATGGCGCGCATGCGCGCGCGCGGGGTCGAGACCGCCGCCGTGACCCTGCACGTGGGTGCGGGCACCTTCCAGCCGGTGCGCGTCGAGGACGTGAGCAGGCACGTGATGCACGCGGAATGGACCGAGGTGAGCACGCAGGTCTGCGACCAGGTGGCCGCCTGCCGGGCCCGGGGCGGGCGGGTGGTGGCGGTGGGTACCACGGCGGTGCGCAGCCTGGAGTCCGCGGCAGCCGACGGGGAACTCAAACCCTTCTCCGGTGACACCCGGCTGTTCATCACCCCGGGGTACACCTTCCGGGTGGTGGATGCCCTGGTGACCAATTTCCACCTGCCCGAGTCCACCCTGCTGATGTTGGTGTCCGCTTTCGCCGGCTACGAACCGGTGATGCAGGCCTACCGTCATGCGGTGGCCGAGCGCTATCGCTTCTTCAGTTATGGGGATGCGATGTTTATAGGGCCCCAAGAGGCAAGTGACAAGATGCAAGAGACAAGCGGGCGGGGTGAAAGGCCTCGGTTTGACCATGAAATTTGAGCTGATCGCCAATGACGGGGCGGCACGGCGGGGACGGCTGAGTTTTCCCCGGGGCACGGTGGAGACGCCGGCCTTCATGCCCGTGGGTACCTACGGCACGGTCAAGGCCATGACCCCGGAGGAACTGGAGGGCATCGGCGCCGAGATCATTCTGGGCAACACCTTCCACCTGATGCTGCGCCCGGGCACCGAGGTGATCCAGCTGCACGGAGACCTGCACGACTTCATGCACTGGGAGAAGCCCATCCTGACGGATTCCGGCGGTTTTCAGGTATTTTCCCTCGCTGATCTGCGCAAGATTACCGAAGAAGGCGTCAAGTTCCGCTCGCCGGTAGACGGTTCCGAGATCCTGCTCACCCCGGAGCGCTCCATGGACGTGCAGCGGGCACTGGGTTCCGACATCGTTATGATCTTCGACGAGTGCACCCCCTATCCGGCCACGGAGGACCAGGCCCGGGAATCCATGGAACTGTCCCTGCGCTGGGCAGCCCGCTCCAAGGTGGCCCACGGCGACAGCCCCTCGGCCCTGTTCGGCATCGTCCAGGGAGGCATGTACCCGGCCCTGCGCAGCCGGTCTCTGGAAGGGCTGGTGGACGTGGGTTTCGACGGCTACGCTATCGGCGGGCTGTCCGTGGGGGAGGGCATGGAGGAGCGCCATCACGTGCTGGACCACCTGATGCCCGAGATGCCCGCCGAGCGGCCCCGCTATCTCATGGGCGTGGGCAAGCCCGAGGACATCGTCGAGGCGGTGCGCCGGGGCGTGGACATGTTCGACTGCGTGATCCCCACCCGCAACGCCCGCAACGGCTTTCTCTACACCCGCGAAGGGGTCATGCGCATTCGCAACAGCCGCTTCCGTACCGATACCGGCCCCATCGACGAGAGTTGCGACTGCTACACCTGCCGAAACTACTCCCGGGCCTACCTCAAGCATCTGGACAAGTGCAACGAGATCCTCGGCGCCCGGCTCAACACCATCCACAACCTGCATTACTACCAGACCCTGATGCGGGAACTGCGCGGGGCCATCGCCGAGGGCCGTCTGGAGGCCTGGGTGGCGGAGTTCTACGGGCGCCGCTCGCAAGCGGTACCGTCTGTGCCATAATACCGGCCTTTGCGCACATCCAGACCCGACTGAACACTTAATAACTAAGGAGTCCCGAGCATGAATTTCTTCATCGCGGATGCGGCAGCCCAGAGCGGCCAGGCCCAGGGCGGCGGCGGTTTCGAATTCCTGATCATGATCGCCATCTTCTTCGCGATCATGTACTTCCTGATCATCCGCCCCCAGACCAAGCGCGCCAAGGAACACCGCGCCATGGTGGAATCCCTGTCCAAGGGAGACGAGGTGGTGACCGGTGGCGGTCTGCTGGGCCGCATCGTGGAACTGGAAGAGAACTTCATCCGCATCGAGGTGGCCAATGGCGTGCAGGTGACCGTGCAGCGCACGGCCGTGGCCGCCGTGATGCCCAAGGGCACCATGAAGGACGCCTGATCGGCCTGCTGCAATAAGGTCCCCCGGCCCGTCAAGAACCCGCTTTCGGACGCCCCATGATCAACCAGTACCCCCTGTGGAAATACCTGCTCATCGTCGTGGTCGTGGCGGTGGGTGCCCTGTATGCCATGCCGAACCTCTACCCGGAGGATCCGGCGGTGCAGATCTCCAACACCACCACCGACGAGGTGGATGAGGCCACCCGTCGACAGGTGGAGGCGGTGCTGGCGGGGCGGGGGCTGAACCCCAAGACCGGGGTGGAGTACGACGGTCAGCACGTGCTGCTGCGCTTCGATAACACCGATGACCAGCTGCAGGCCGCGGATATCCTGCGCACCGCGCTCATGGGCACCCAGAACGTGGTGGCCCTGAACCTGGCGCCGGCCACGCCCGACTGGCTGCGGACCTTCAACGCCCGGCCCATGTCCCTGGGCCTGGACCTGCGCGGCGGTGTGCACTTCCTCATGGAAGTGGACATGGCGGCGGTGGTCACCGCCTCCCATGAACGCTACGTAGGCGAGTTCCGCAGCCTGCTGCGAGACGAGCGCATCCGGTACCTGTCCGTGGAGCGGGCCAGCGAGGGCGTGGTGGTGCGTTTCCGCGATGCCGCCGAACGGGATCAGGCCGGTGATTTCCTGCGCCGGGAGTACCGGGGCGACCTGGACTTCCGTAGCGATCAGGCCGGCGAAGTGTTCCTGCTCATCGCCAGTCTGACCCAGGACACCCTCACGGACCAGCGCCGCCTGGCCCTGCAGCAGAACATCACCACCCTGCGCAACCGCGTGAACGAGTTGGGCGTGGCCGAGCCCATCATCCAGCAGCAGGGTGAGGATCGTATCGTCGTGCAGTTGCCCGGCGTGCAGGACACCGCGCGTGCCAAGGAGATCCTGGGCGCCACCGCCACCCTGGAATTCCGCCTGGTGGACGAGGAGAACGACCCCTTCGAGGCCGCCGCCACCGGACGCGTGCCCTCCGCCTCGCGCCTGTACCGGGAGCGCAACGGCAACCCGGTGCTGCTGCGCCGCCAGGTGATGCTCACCGGCGATTACATCGTTGATGCCGCTTCCGGTATCGCCCAGGACAGTGGCGGCCCTGCGGTGTTCATCAACCTGGATGCCCAGGGTGCGCGCATCTTCAGCCGGGTGACCGGCGAGAACATCGGCCGCCTGATGGGCACGGTGTTCATCGAGACCAAGACCGAGACGGTGGAGGAAAACGGCGAGATGGTGCGCCGTACCACCCGCACCGAGGAGGTCATCAACGTGGCGCGCATCCAGGATCAACTGGGACGGCGCTTCCAGATCACAGGCCTTGAGAGCACCCGCGAGGCCCGCAACCTGGCCCTGCTGCTGCGTGCCGGTGCCCTGGCCGCGCCCATGACCATCGTCGAGGAGCGCACCGTGGGCCCGAGCCTGGGTCGCGACAACATCGAGCGCGGTTTTAACTCCGTGGTGATCGGCTTCATCCTGGTGCTGATCTTCATGGCGCTCTACTACCGGGTGTTCGGCCTGGTGGCCAACGTGGCCCTGGCGCTCAACCTGGTGCTGATCGTCTCGGTGCTATCCATGCTGCAGGCGACCCTGACCCTGCCGGGCATCGCCGGTATCGTGCTCACCGTGGGCATGGCAGTGGATGCCAACGTACTGATCTTCGAACGTATCCGTGAAGAGCTGCGTAACGGCAACTCGCCCCAGGCGGCTATCGCTTCCGGTTACGACCGCGCCTTCTCCACCATCGTGGATGCCAACATCACCACCCTGATCGCGGCCCTGGTGCTGTTCATGTTCGGTACTGGCCCCATCAAGGGCTTCGCCATCACCCTGTCCATCGGTATCGTGATCTCCATGTTCACGGCCATCCTGGTCACACGGGCCATCATCAACCTCATCTATGGTCGCCGGCGCCGCATCAAGGCGCTGGCCATCTGAGCGCGGAGCGCACTCCATGCTGAATTTCGCCAACGCCAACATCAACTTCATGGGTCAGCGCCGTCTGTGGCTGGCCGTGTCGGCGCTGTTGATCATCGGGTCCATCGTTCTCATCGCAACACGCGGGCTCAATTTCGGTATCGACTTCACCGGTGGCACGGTGATCGAGGTGGGGTACCCGGAACCGGTAGAGCTCGAGCAGGTGCGCGAGCAGCTGGATGCCGGTGGCTACGGTCGTGCCATCGTGCAGTACTTTGGCACTTCTCAGGATGTCCTCATCCGTCTCGCGCCGCGGGAGGGCGAGAACACCGCCGACCTGTCCAACGAGGTGCTCAGGTTGCTGCGCGCCGGTGCTGACAACGGTGTGGACATGCGCCGGGTGGAGTTCGTCGGACCCCAGGTGGGTGAGGAACTGCGCGAGCAGGGCGGACTGGCCATGCTCTATGCCCTGTTCGGCATCCTGATCTACGTGGCGTTGCGCTTCGAGTGGCGCTTCTCGGTGGGTGCCGTGCTGGCGCTGGCCCATGACGTGATCATCACCCTGGGTATCTTCGCTCTGCTGCAGAAGGAGTTTGATCTCTCGGTCCTGGCCGCCGTGCTGGCAGTGATCGGTTATTCGCTCAACGACACCATCGTGGTCTACGACCGTATCCGGGAGAACTTCCGCAAGCTGCGTAAGGAAAATGCCGAGCAGGTGATGAACAAGGCAGTCAACCAGACACTTTCACGTACCATCATGACGGGTGTGACCACGCTGCTGGTGCTGCTGGCCCTGTTCTTCTTGGGCGGTGCGGTGATCAACGGCTTCGCCCTGGCCCTGATCATCGGCGTGCTGGTGGGTACCTACTCATCCATCTACATCGCCGCTGCACTGGCCCTGGTCATGGGCGTGGACCGCACGGTGATGCTGCCGGTGAAGAAGGAAGGCGAGGATACCCCGGAGGAAGGGCGGCCCTGATTGGGGTGTGAGGGGATAGGCGATAGGCGTGAAATGCCTCAGTCCTGACGCCTTACTCCTCACGCCTTGAACGTTCCACCTCTTCCAGGGGATCGCTTTCGTCGAGCCGGCTGCCCGAGCCGGCCAGCGCCTGGCACAAGCGGTTGCTGCCGCTGACGCGGCTCCGGTCGTCATCGACCCCCTGCACCGTGAGCAGGGTCCAGATCGCGGCCACCCCCCACAGCAACACCCCGATCCCCACCACCCACCAGGCCACCGAGCCGTTGTTGAGCGGACCACCCAGGCCCCCGTAGACAAGACCGACGATGCCGGTCAGCCAGAACGCCCCGATAGGGGCGGCACAACGCCTCGCGCAGCCGTAATGGCACACCGCAAGGGGCGGTGCCGCCAGGCTCAGCAGGATTCTGTTCATTGGACTCCCTCAATGTGTCCCGTCGTTGTGGCGCTTGTGGTTTATGGGTATGGCGCGCCACCGGGAAAACCCGAGTGTTTCTGCGGGTTGCTCTTGTATAACACAGTTTTGTGAATGCGCAAGGAAGGGGGAAGGCAATTCAAGATTCAAAATTCAAGATTCAAAGGGAAAAACCCAAAAAATCCAAATGGATATGTCTTAGAGAAAGACAAAGGGGGGCCCGAGGCCGCCCCCTTTGAATTTTGAATCTTGAATTTTGAATTGCAGTTCAGCGCGCCTGGGCCAGCCGCTGCAGCATCGCCTTGAAGACCTTCGGGCCGGCGGCCACCACATCGCCGCGGGCCATCACGTCGTGGCCGCCGTCGGGCGTGCCCACCAGGCCTCCGGCCTCCTGGACCAGCAGCAGGCCGGCGGCCATGTCCCAGGGATTGAGGCCATATTCCCAGAAGCCGTCCAGGCGTCCGGCGGCCACGTAGGCCAGGTCCAGGGCGGCGGAACCGGCGCGGCGCACGCCGGCGGTGCCCGGCAGCAGGGCGCGCAGCGTCTTCAGGTAGGCATCCAGGTCCTGGTCCTCGCGAAACGGGATGCCGGTGCCCAGCAGGGCGCCGTTGAGGTCCTTCAGCGTCGTGACCCGAACCCGCCGGTTGTTGAGGGTCGCGCCACCGCCCCGGGAGGCGGAGAACAGCTCTTCCTTGACCGGATCGTAGACCACGGCCTGCTCCAGCCGGCCCTGATGGCGCAGGGCGATGGAGACCGCGAATTGCGGGAAGTCGTGCAGGAAGTTGGTGGTGCCGTCCAGGGGGTCGATGATCCACTCGTAGTCGCTCCTGCCCTGGCCGCCGCTCTCCTCGGCGAGGATGGCGTGATCCGGGTAGGCGCGCTGGATGACGCGTATAATCTCGCGCTCGGCCAGATGATCCACCTCGCTGACGAAGTCGTTGGGCTGTTTGTTCTGCACCGTGAGGCCTTCCAGGCGCCCGACGTGACGGACGATGACCTGGCCGGCGGCACGGGCGGCCTTGACCGCGATGTTGAGCATCGGCTGCATTGGGATGTTCCCCGAGACGGATTATGAAAGAAGGACGCGGCGGCTGCCGCGTCGAGATGGCGAACGATACACAAGCCCACAGTTCCCAACAAGTTGAATACGATGAATGTACTCGATCGGCTGCGGATCGTCCTGATCCAGACCTCCCACCCCGGCAACATCGGCGCCAGCGCCCGGGCCATGAAGACCATGGGTCTCTCGGACCTGCGCCTGGTCAGTCCGGTGCGTTATCCCAGCGCGGAGGCCACCGCCATGGCCTCCGGCGCCGACGACCTGCTGGCTGGCACGCCCGTCTACGAGGACCTGGATGAGGCCCTGACCGGCTGCCGGCTGGTGATGGGCACCAGCGCCCGGCAGCGCAGCCTGCGCTGGCCCCAGCTCAATCCCCGCGAGGCGGCCGCCGCGCTCATCGAGGCAGCCGCCCAGAGGCCGGTGGCGCTGCTGTTCGGCCGGGAGCAGAGCGGCCTGAGCAACGAGGAACTGGACCGTTGCCATTCCTTGGTGACCATCCCCGCCAACGAGGCCTACAGCTCGCTGAATCTCGCGGCCGCCGTGCAGGTGCTGAGTTACGAGTTGCGCATGGCGGCCCTGGAGCGGCAGGCGCCGGCGGTGGACACCAGCGCGGACCTGGCCCCGGAAGACCAGCCCGCCAGCGCCGAGGCCCTGGAGGATTTCTACGCCCACCTGGAGCGCGCCCTGATTCACCTGGACTTCCTCGACCCGAACAACCCCCGGCATCTGTTACGCCGGCTGCGCCGGCTCTACGGCCGGGCGGTGCCCACTGTGAGCGAGGTGAACATCCTGCGGGGTATCCTGACGGCGGCCGAGAAAGGACCGCGCCGCTAGCCAGCCGCTACTGTGCCCTGTGACGGTGCGTCATGAACCTGTATAATTTCTTACTAATCAACTCAGGAATTATCCCCATGACGGGAAGCGCCCATGTTTGAACGCCTGAAGGAAGACATCCGCTGCGTCTTCGACCGTGATCCGGCCGCCCGCAACACCTTCGAGGTGCTGACCACCTATCCGGGCATCCATGCCCTGTGGATGCATCGCCTGAGCCATGTCCTGTGGCAGCGGCGCCTGCTGTGGCTGGCCCGCTGGATCTCCTACCTGGGGCGCTGGCTCACGGGCATCGAGATCCATCCCGGCGCCCGCATCGGCCGGCGTTTCTTCATCGACCATGGCATGGGCGTGGTGATCGGCGAGACCGCCGAGATCGGCGAGGACTGCACCGTTTACCACGGCGTCACCCTGGGTGGCACCAGCTGGGAGAAGGGCAAGCGCCATCCCACCCTGGGCGACCGGGTGGTGGTGGGTGCAGGGGCCAAGATCCTGGGTCCCATCACCATCGGCGCCGACGCCCGGGTGGGGTCCAACGCGGTGGTGCTCAAGGACGTGCCCAAAGGGGCCACGGTGGTGGGCATCCCGGGGCGGGTGATCTCCAAGCGCGACGAGGAAGAGCGCCGTCGGGAGGTCATGGCCGAGCGCATGGGTTTTGACGCCTACGGCCTGTCCAAGGAGATGCCGGACCCCATCGCCAATGCCATCAACCGCATCCTGGATCACCTGCACACCCTGGACCAGCGGGTGGACGAGACCAGCCATGCCCTGAAGCAGCTGGGCGCGGACGTGGACGACTCCCATATCCCGGAACTGGATGCCCGGGACATGGAGGGGCTGGAGGAGACCGTGGAGAGCCATCCGGAAGAGACACCCAGGCAACCCGGATCCGGGGCAGGGTAATACTTGACCTTTTTTCTAGGTTATTGCTAAGATCCACAGGTCAATGCCGAGGAACCCGGTTTCGAGGCAGGGAATTACAGGCAAGAGGAACAGGACATGAGGCTGACAACCAAGGGACGCTATGCCGTAACGGCGATGCTCGACCTGGCCATCCATAACGAACAGGGACCGATCTCCCTGGCCGATATTTCACATCGGCAGGGTATCTCACTGTCTTACCTGGAGCAACTGTTCGCCCGCCTGCGCAAGCAGGGCCTGGTGGTGAGCACCCGGGGCCCCGGCGGTGGTTACTCCCTGAGCCGTCCCGCGGACAAGACCGCCATCGCCGATGTGATCGCGGCGGTGGACGAGAAGGTGGACACCACCCGCTGCGGTGGCGCCGCCGACTGCCAGAACAACCAGCGCTGCCTGACCCACGACCTGTGGTCTGACCTGAGCGACCAGATCCGGCAGTTTCTCACCAACATCACCCTGGCCGATGTCATGGCCCGCAACGGTGTCCAGGAAGTGGCCGCCCGTCAGGACCGTCAGGTGGGGCAGCGCGTGCTGCTCGCCCGGCGTGCCGAGTCGTTCCGGGCCGAGTGATCCGGAACGGCTGACGCAGCCCGGAGTGTACGGGCACCGTATCGAACCAGAGAGGAAAGCGCAGTGAGCGATATCAAGACCCCCATCTACCTGGACTATTCCGCGACCACGCCGGTGGACGAGCGCGTGGCCGAGGAGATGGCCAAGTACCTGACCCGCGGCGGCATCTTCGGCAACCCGGCGTCGCGTTCCCACGTGTTCGGCTGGGACGCGGAGAAGGCGGTGGAGCGCGCCCGTGAGCAGGTGGCCGAGCTGGTGGGAGCCGACCCCCGGGAGATCGTCTGGACCAGCGGCGCCACCGAGGCCAACAACCTGGCCATCAAGGGCGCGGCGCACTTCTACCAGAAGAAGGGCCGTCACCTGATCACCGTGAAGACCGAGCACAAGGCGGTGCTGGACACCTGCCGGCAGCTGGAGCGCGAGGGTTTCGAGGTCACCTACCTGGACGTGCAGTCCAACGGCCTGATGGACCTGGAGGTGCTGAAAGCCGCCATTCGCGAGGACACGGTGCTGGTGTCGGTGATGCACGTGAACAACGAGATCGGCGTGATCCAGGACATCGAGGCGATCGGCAACCTGACCCGGGAGCGTGGCGTACTGCTGCACGTGGACGCGGCGCAGTCCACCGGCAAGGTGGCCATCGACCTGTCGAGGCTGCCGGTGGACCTGATGAGCTTCTCGGCCCACAAGACCTACGGCCCCAAGGGCATCGGCGCGCTGTACGTGCGCAGGAAGCCGCGGGTGCGCATCGAGGCGCAGATGCACGGCGGCGGTCACGAGCGCGGCATGCGTTCCGGGACGCTCGCCCCGCACCAGATCGTGGGCATGGGCGAGGCGTTTCGCATCGCCCGCGAGGAGATGGGTGCCGAGGTGGAGCGCATTCGCATGCTGCGCGACCGCCTGTGGACGGGCCTCTCGGACATGGACGAGGTGTACCTGAACGGTGACCTGGAGCGGCGCGTGGCGCACAACCTCAACGTCTCGTTCAACTTCGTGGAGGGCGAGAGCCTGATCATGGCGCTCAAGGACATCGCGGTGAGTTCGGGTTCGGCCTGCACCAGCGCGAGCCTGGAACCCAGCTACGTGCTGCGTGCCCTGGGCCGGGATGACGAGCTGGCGCACAGCTCGATCCGCTTCTCCATGGGCCGCTACACCACGAGTGAGGAGGTGGACTACACCATCGACCTGGTGAAGAACGCGGTGGCGAAGCTGCGCGAGCTCTCGCCCCTGTGGGAGATGTACCAGGAAGGGGTGGACCTGAAGAGTGTGCAGTGGGTGGCGCATTAGGCGCCACCCATAGAGACAAGAGACAAGAGGCAAGAGACAAGTAACCCCGTTTTTTCTTGCCTCTTGGATCTAGGAACTTGTCTCTGCTGACTGATGCTTGTTCGTCCTCCCCAAGGTGCGGAGAGGACGCAAAGACAAACCTGGAGGTGAAGTATGGCTTACAGCGACAAAGTGCTGGATCACTATGAGAATCCCCGCAACGTGGGGTCCCTGGACAAGGCGGACCCGAGCGTGGGCACGGGCATGGTGGGCGCGCCGGCCTGTGGCGACGTGATGAAGCTGCAGATCAGGGTCAACGCCGAGGGCGTGATCGAGGATGCCAAGTTCAAGACCTACGGCTGCGGTTCGGCGATTGCCAGTTCGAGCCTGCTGACGGAGTGGGTGAAGGGCAAGACGCTGGATGAGGCGGCTGCGATCAAGAACACGCAGATTGCCGAGGAGCTGGCGCTGCCGCCGGTGAAGATTCACTGCTCGGTGCTGGCCGAGGACGCCATCAAGGCGGCCATCGCCGACTTCAAGCAGAAGTCCGGCGCCGAGGAGCCCGCCAAGAAGACCGCCTGAGCGGTTTTCCTGGCGTGACCTGAGCACAAACAGCGCGTATCAACACCAGACGTAGCAAGACGAGTTAGGAGTCATCATGGCCATCACACTGACCGAAAGCGCCGCGGACCGCGTCAAGACCTTCCTTGCCAAGCGTGGCAAGGGGCTGGGCCTGCGCCTGGGCGTGCGGACCACCGGTTGCTCCGGCATGGCCTATGTCATCGAGTTCGCCGATGAGCTGGACGAGGGCGATACCGTGTTCGAGGACAAGGGCGTCAAGGTGATCGTCAATCCCAAGAGCCTGGTGTACCTGGAAGGCACGGAGCTGGACTTCGCCCGCGAAGGCCTCAACGAGGGTTTCAAGTTCAACAACCCCAACGAGAAGGACCGTTGTGGCTGCGGCGAGAGCTTCAACGTCTGAGGCGCATGGCGCGCCGGTGATCCCCGTGAACCTGGACTTCAGTCAGAACCATTTCGAACTGATGGGTCTGCCGGTGGGCTTTGCGCTTGACCGGGCCGCCCTGGAGGACGCCTACCGGCGACTCCAGGGGCAGCTGCACCCGGATCGCTTTGCCCAGTCCGGTGATCAGGAACGGCGCCTCGCGGTGCAGGGTGCGGCCTGGGTCAACGAGGCCTACGCCACCCTGAAGGACGACACCCGCCGCGCCCGCTACCTGTTGACCCTCCAGGGCGTGGAGTTCAACGACGAGCGCGATACCGCCAGTGATCCGGTCTTCCTCATGGAGCAGATGGAACTGCGCGAGGCCCTGGAGGAGGCGCCCGAGGCCGCCGACCCCCTGGGCCGGCTGGATGCCCTGAGCGGTGACATCGCTGCCCGCCGCAAGGCCCTCTCGGCGCAGTTCGCCGAGGCCCTCGATGCGGATCGTGTGGACGAGGCGAAGACCCTGGTGCTGAAGATGCGCTTCTACGACAAGCTGCGCGACGAGGCCAGGCGCACCGCCGAGCGCCTCGAAGACGAATTGCTTTGAAACCCTACGAGGTGCGGGTGGCGTGTAGGCACTTGTATCTTGCCACTTGCCTCTTGTCTCTAGAGATTTAATTCATGGCCCTGTTGCAGATCTCCGAACCCGGCATGTCCACCAACCCCCACGAGCACCGGCTCGCGGTGGGCATCGACCTGGGTACCACCAATTCCCTGGTGGCCTCGGTGCGCAGCGGTGTGGCCGAGACCCTGCCCGATGCGGAGGGCAGGCACCTCTTGCCTTCCGTGGTGCATTACAGTGCCGACGGCGTGACCGTGGGCCACGAGGCCAAGCGCCGCGCCGCCCTGGACCCGCTCAACACCATCGCCTCGGTGAAACGCCTGATGGGCCGTGGCGTGGAGGATCTGAAGACCCTCAACGGCCACATCCCCTATGAATTCGTGGCAGGCGAGGGTGGCGTGCCGCGCATCCGCACCGCCGGCGGCGATGTGACCCCGGTGCAGGTCTCCGCCGAGATCCTGAGGGTGCTGCGCGAGCGCGCCGAGGCGAGCCTGGGCGGTGAACTGTCCGGTGCGGTGATCACCGTGCCTGCCTATTTCGACGACGCCCAGCGCCAGGCCACCAAGGATGCCGCCACCCTGGCGGGCCTCAACGTGTTCCGCCTGCTCAACGAGCCCACGGCGGCGGCCATCGCCTATGGCCTGGACAAGGGCCAGGAAGGGGTCATTGCGGTCTATGACCTGGGCGGCGGCACCTTCGACATCTCCATCCTGCGCCTGTCCAAGGGCGTGTTCCAGGTGCTGGCCACCGGCGGCGACAGTGCCCTGGGCGGCGACGACTTCGACCGCGCCATCGCCGAGTGGATCATGCAGGAGGCCGGCATGGCCGGCGAGTCCGATCACCAGCGCATGCGCAAGCTGATGATGGACGCCTGCGCCGCCAAGGAGGCGCTCAGCGACAGCGACGAGACCGAGCTGAGCATCCAGGTGGCCGGCGACCAGGTGTGGAATGGCTGCATCACCTGCGAGCAGATGAACTGCCTGATCGAGCCGCTCATCAACAAGACCCTGGCCGCCTGCCGCCGCGCCCTGCGCGACGCCGGCGTGGAGCGGGACGAGGTGATCGACGTGGTCATGGTGGGCGGTTCCACCCGGGTGCCCCACGTGCGCCAGCGGGTGGCGGAATTCTTCGGCCGCGAGCCCCGGGTGGACATCGACCCGGACCGGGTGGTGGCCGTGGGTGCCGCGCTGCAGGCGGACGTGCTGGCCGGCAACAAGCCCGACGAGGAGATGCTGCTGCTGGACGTGATCCCCCTGTCGCTCGGCATCGAGACCATGGGCGGCCTGGTGGAGCACATCATCCCGCGCAACACCACCATCCCCGTGGCCCGGGCCCAGGAATTCACCACCTTCAAGGATGGCCAGACCGCCATGGCGCTGCACGTGGTGCAGGGAGAGCGCGACGTGGTGGACCACAACCGCTCCCTGGCCCGCTTCACCCTGC
The DNA here is from genome assembly GCF_000021985.1 of Thioalkalivibrio sulfidiphilus HL-EbGr7. NCBI lineage: Bacteria > Pseudomonadati > Pseudomonadota > Gammaproteobacteria > Chromatiales > Ectothiorhodospiraceae > Thioalkalivibrio > Thioalkalivibrio sulfidiphilus. The sequence goes on along the minus strand of NC_011901.1, from coordinate 2,183,360 downwards.
GCGGCATCCCGCCCATGGTGGCCGGCGCGGCGCGCATCCGGGTCACCTTCCAGGTGGATGCCGACGGACTGCTCAATGTCAGCGCCCGGGAGGAGCTGAGCGGCGCCCATGCGGCCATCGAGGTGAAACCCTCCTACGGGCTCACCGACAACGAGATCGAGACCATGCTGCGGGATTCCATGAGCCATGCCCGCGAGGACATGGAGGCCCGCCGCCTGCGTGAACAGCAGGTGGAAGCCGACCGGGTCATCGAGGCCCTGGACGCGGCCCTGGCCGCCGACGGCGAGGCGCTGCTGGAGGCCGCCGAACGCCAGGCCATCGACGCGGCCCGGGAGCGCCTGGTGGCCGCCCGCGCCGACGGCGACGCCGAGACCATCAAGCGTGCCATCCAGGGCGTGGAGAAGGCCGGTGAGGACTTCGTCGCCCGGCGCATGAACCAGAGCATCCGCAAGGCCATGGCCGGTCACCGGGTTGAAGAATTCGAGTAAGGTCCCAATGAATCGGTGGCCGGGGGCACGCAGACATCCCGGCCGCACAAGACACTGACAGCAACGAGATCACCATGCCCCAGATCATCTTTCTGCCCCACGAGGACATCTGCCCGGAAGGCGCCGTGATCGATGTCGAGCCCGGCACCACCATCTGCGACGCCGCGCTCGCCCACGGCATCGAGATCGAACACGCCTGCGAGAAGTCCTGCGCCTGCACCACCTGCCACGTGTACGTGCGCGAAGGCGGTGAGTCCCTGGAGGACCCCACCGAGGACGAGGAGGACATGCTCGACAAGGCCTGGGGCCTGGAGCCGGACTCCCGCCTCTCCTGCCAGGCGCGGGTGGACGACAAGGACCTGGTGGTGGAGCTGCCCAAGTACACCATCAACCAGGTCTCCGAACATCACTGATCCGGAGTCACGCCATGAAGTGGACCGACACCCTCGACATCGCCATCGCCCTTGACGAAGAACATCCCGACGTGGACCCCACCCGGGTCAATTTCGTGGACCTGCGCAACTGGATCATGGAACTGGACGGCTTCGACGACGATCCCGCCCACTGCGGCGAACGGATCCTGGAAGCGGTGCAGATGGCGTGGATCGAGGAGAAGGGATGAGCGTGAGGGGATAGGTGTCAGGCGAGAGGTGTGTGACCCGTAGGTCGGCCTTCAGGCCGACGCCGCAGTCCACCGAAGCCTCGCCTGTCGGTCTGAAGGCCGACCTGCCAAGTGGGCCTCGTCCATTCAGCCCTTGGGCCTCTCCGCTTGCTGCTCAGCCACAGCCCCTTTGCCAAACCCCTGTCCGGACGGTTAAAATGGCCGGATTGTGGTGGGTTGGGGTGCCAGTACCCGCATCCGTCGTCACCTGAGCCGATTCACGACAAACCCGCGCGACCACGCGGGTTTGTCATTTGAACTTTCAAAACTTCTGTCCGGAGTCTTTACCATGGCCGTTGAACGCACCCTGTCCATCATCAAGCCCGATGCCGTCGCCAAGAACGTGATCGGCGAGATCTACACCCGTTTCGAGAAGGCCGGTCTGAAGATCGTCGCCGCCCGCATGATGCACCTGTCCCGCGAGCAGGCCGAAGGCTTCTACGCCGTGCACAAGGAGCGTCCCTTCTTCAAGGACCTGGTGGACTTCATGATCAGCGGCCCTGTGATCGTGCAGGCGCTGGAAGGCGAGAACGCCGTGGCCCTGCATCGTGACATCATGGGCGCCACCAACCCCAAGGACGCCGCTCCCGGCACCATCCGCGCCGACTTCGCCGAGAGCATCGACGAGAACGCCGTGCACGGTTCCGACAGCCTGGAGAATGCCGGCAAAGAGATCGCGTTCTTCTTCAAGCCCGAAGAGATCTGCGCCCGCACGCGCTGAGCACCCGACACGCCGGCGGCGGCCCTGTGCAAGCCGCCGGTGTGCTCCGGTCAGGATGTCGCAGGGCGGAGGTAGCGAGTACCCGATGACTGACAGCCCGAAGACCAATCTGCTGGGCATGACCCGGCAACAGCTGGAAGGCTTCTTCACCGCCATGGGGGAGAAGCCTTTTCGCGCTGTACAGGTGCTGAAATGGATACACCAGCACTGGGTGGAAGACTTCCAGGACATGACCGACCTGTCCAAGGCGCTGCGCGAGCGTCTGGCCCAGGTGGCGGAGATCCGTGCCCCAGAGGTGGTCTATGACCAGGCCTCCGCCGACGGCACCCACAAGTGGCTGCTGCGCCTGGACGACGGCAACTGCATCGAAACGGTGTTCATCCCGGAGAAGGACCGCGGCACCCTGTGCGTCTCCTCCCAGGTGGGCTGCGCCCTGGACTGCACCTTCTGTTCCACGGCCCGCCAGGGTTTCAACCGCAACCTCTCGAGCGCCGAGATCGTCGGCCAGCTGTGGCTGGCCAACCGCCGCTTGGCGCCGGAGCGCACCGTGGCTGGCAAGGCCCCGGAGCGCGTGGTGAGCAACGTGGTGCTCATGGGCATGGGCGAGCCGCTGCTCAACTTCGACAACGTGGTTGATGCCATGCGCCTGATGCTCGACGACAACGCCTACGGCCTGAGCAAGCGCCGGGTGACCCTGAGCACCTCGGGCATCGTGCCTGCCATGGACCGCCTCAAGGAGACCCTGGACGTAGCCCTGGCGGTGAGCCTGCATGCGCCCAACGACGCCCTGCGCGACGAGCTGGTGCCCATCAATCGCAAGTACCCCATCGCCGAACTGCTGGACGCCTGCCGGCGCTATGTGCGCGAGGAGCGCCACCACCAGCGCATCACCTTCGAATACGTGATGCTGGAAGGGGTCAACGACAGCCCGGAGCACGCCCGGCAGCTGATCGCCCTGCTGCGTGACGTGCCCTGCAAGATCAACCTGATCCCCTTCAATCCCTTCCCGGAGACCCGCTATCGTCGTTCCGGGGATGCCGCCATCCGGCGCTTCCAGGAGATGCTGGCCAACGCCGGCTACACCACCATCACCCGCCGCACCCGGGGTGACGACATCGACGCCGCCTGTGGCCAGCTGGTGGGCAAGGTGGCCGACCGCAGCCGCCGTGCGCTGCGTTTTGCACGTCTCGAAGGAACCGGAGGAACCGCACCATGATGCATGTCTCGTGGCACCGCTGGACCCTGTTTGGATTGCTGCTTGCCCTGCTGCTGGGCGGCTGCGCCTCACAGCCCACCACCGAGAGCCGCGAGCGTGACCGGCGTGCCGCCGCCATCAACGTGGACCTGGGCCTGCACTACCTGTCCAACAACAACCTGGAGCAGGCACGCATCAACCTGAACCGGGCGCTGGAGGTCGATCCGCGCTATTCCCAGGCCCACAGCGCCTTCGCGCTGCTGCAGGTCCGGCTCAACAACCCCGAGAACGCCGAGCGTCACTTCAAGCGCGCCCTGGAACTGGACGCGGAAGACTCCTTCACCTGGAACAACTACGGCAGCTTCCTGTGCGCCCAGGGCCGCAAGGCCGACGCCCAGCGCGCCTTCGACAAGGCACTGGCCAATCCCTTCTACCGGACACCGGAGCAGGCCCTGACCAATGCCGGCGTGTGCGTAATGGAGACCGGTGATAACGCCAAGGCGGAGGAATACCTGCGCCGCGCCCTGGACAACAACCCGCGCTACACCCCGGCCCTGCTGGAGATGGCGCGCCTGACCTTCCAGGCGGAGCGCTACCTGCAGACCCGCGCCTTCCTGTCGCGCTTCACCGCCGAGCAGGAGCACACCGCCGAGACCCTGTGGCTCTGCTACCAGGCGGAAACCGCCATGCGCAACCACGAGGCGGCGGGCAACTGTTCCGTGCGCCTGAAGGAGCGTTTCCCGGATTCCCGCCAGACCGCAGCGCTGCTGGAGCTGGAACGACGTGGCCGCTGAGCGCGACGCAGACACCGGCCAGGAACCTGTTCGTCGGGTACCCGGACCCGGCGCGGAACTGCGCCGCGCCCGCGAGGCCGCGGGCCTCAGCACCGGGGAACTGGCCAGCCGTTTGCACCTGGGCGTGGGGCTCATCGAGGACCTAGAAGGGGACCGTTACGACAGCCTGCCCCAGCCGGCCTACGTGCGTGGCTATCTGCGCGCCGCTGCCCGCGCCCTCAACATCGACGCCGCACCCCTGATCGAGGCCTACGATGCCCAGGGCCTGTCCGAGCCCAAACTCGACGTCCCGCCCGCCGTGGCCCGATCCGGCGTGGCGCCGGCGAACCGGGGGCACCGCCGGGCGCCTTATCTGCTGGGCCTGCTCATCCTGGTGGCGCTGGCGGGCCTGATCGCCTACGGCTGGTTCGAGGGGCAGGACGTCCTCACGGGTGCCCGTGACGAGGAACCGACCACCCGCGCGCCCCTGGCCCTGCAGACGCCTGCCCCGCCGGAACCGGTCCTGCGCGCGGAACCTGATGCAGCGATCCCCGATGCAGCGATCCCCGAAACACGGCCGCCCCTGGCAGGAGACGCCGAGCCCTTGCTCCCCGAGACCCACATGCCCGTGGAAGAGCCCCCCGCGGCATCTCTGCCGGTCCCGACACCCGCGCCACCCCCGCCAGCACCGAGGGCTCAGCCTGCACCCGCCCCGGCGCCGGCCACCCCGCCAGCCGCGAACGGCAGCGTGCTCGTGCTGCGTTTCGCCGAGGACTCCTGGGTGGAGATCAGCGACGCCCGTGGTGAAAGCCTGCTGGTGGGGCTGATGCGCGAAGGCACCGAGCGGCGCCTGGAAGGGGTGCCTCCCTACCGGGTGTTCCTGGGCAACGCCCCGGGCGTGCGCATCGAGCACGATGGCAGCAGCTACGATGCCGCGCGCCATGCCCGCACCGACAACACCGCCCGATTCACCCTCGAACGACCCTGAGCCTCAGGGTACGCATTCCCGGATCACGACCCCGAACACCATGTCCAAGACCCTGCAATCCATTCGCGGCATGCACGACGTGCTGCCCGCCGATACCCCCGCCTGGCAGTGGCTGGAAGCCGCCGCCCGCGAGCTGCTGGCCGGCTACGGCTATGAAGAGATCCGCATGCCCATCGTGGAGCAGACGGAGTTGTTCGCCCGCTCCATCGGCGAGGTCACCGACATCGTCGAGAAGGAGATGTACACCTTCGAGGATCGCAACGGCGACAGCCTGACCCTGCGTCCGGAGGGCACCGCCGGCTGCGTGCGCGCCGGCATCGAGCACGGCCTGCTGCACAACCAGCAGCAGCGGCTCTGGTACATGGGCCCCATGTTCCGCCACGAGCGTCCCCAGAAGGGCCGCTACCGGCAGTTCCACCAGATCGGCGTGGAGACCTTCGGCATGGACGGCCCCGACATCGATGCCGAGCTGATCATCCTGACCGCGCGTCTGTGGCGGGTCCTGGGCCTGAAGGACGTGCGACTGGAGATCAACTCCCTGGGTTCCACCGAGGCCCGTGCCGCCTACCGGGCACTGCTCGTCCAGCACTTCGAGGCCCACGCCGAGGTGCTGGACGAGGACGCCAGACGGCGCCTGCACAGCAACCCGCTGCGCATCCTGGACAGCAAGAACCCCGCCATGCGCGAGGTGATCAGGAGTGCCCCCAGCCTGCTGGACCACCTGGATGAGGCCTCCCGGGCGCACTTCGAGGGCCTGAAGGCCCTGCTCACGGCGGCGGGCATCGAATTCACGGTGAACCCGGCCCTGGTGCGCGGACTCGATTATTACTGCCGGACCGTGTTCGAATGGATCACCGAGTCCCTGGGCGCCCAGGGCACGGTCTGCGCCGGAGGCCGGTATGATGGCCTGGTGGAGCAGCTGGGCGGGCGGGCCACCCCGGCGGCGGGTTTCGCCATGGGCCTGGAACGTCTGCTGGCCCTGGTGGAGGCGGGTGGTGCCCGTCCGCCGGCACCGAAACCCCACGCCTACCTGGCCCTGGCCGGGGAGGGCACCCAGGCCGAGGGCCTGCGTCTGGCCGAGTCCCTGCGCGATGCGCTGCCGGGCCTGCGCCTGGTGGTCAACGGCGGTGGCGGCGGTTTCAAGGCCCAGATCAAGCGCGCCGACCGCAGCGGCGCGGATCTCGCCCTGATCATCGGCGAGTCGGAGCTGGCCGAGGGCACCATCCTGGTCAAGCCCCTGCGCGAGGCCGGCGGCGAACAGCAGGCGGTGCCGCGGGACGGGCTCGCGGAGTTTCTGCGGGCGCGGATTGGTTGAAAAGCTTGTTTAGCCGCAGAGGTCACAGAGGACACAGAGACAAGACTCTGTAGGTCGGACTTCAGGCCGACTATCGCAGTCTGATCAGGACACCGTTGTGTCGGGCTGAAGCCCGACCCACGAGGAAAGAATGTTTGAGTTCTCTGTGTCCTCTGTGCCCTCTGTGGCAAAAAAACGCATTGGATCTTCCTGACGCCAAACGTGTCAGTGACAAACAACAGCAGCAAGTGGAGAAGGCTCAGTGAGCGAGTACACGACAGACGAGGAAAAGGTCGAGGCCATCAAAAAATGGTGGCAGGAAAACGGCAAGGCGGTGATCGCCGGCATCGTGCTGGGCGTGGGCGGCCTGTTCGGCTGGCGCTACTGGGTGGACCTGAACGAAACCCGCGCCGAGCGCGCCTCGGACCTGTTCCTGGCGGTGGATCGCGCCTCCCGTGCCGGTGACCTGGAGCAGGCCCGGCAGCAGGCGGACCTGTTGCGCGCCGACTATGCCAGGACCCCTTACGCCCCGCTCGCGGCCCTGGAACTGGCCCGCCTGCAGGCCGCCCGAGGCGAACTGGATTCCGCCGAGGAGAACCTGCGCTGGGCCATCGGCCAGGGGCGCAGCGAGGAAGTGACCTGGACCGCGCGGGTGCGTCTGGCCCGGGTGCTGGTCGCCCTGGAGCGTGCCGACGAGGCCCTGGAGACGGTGGCCGGCAGCCATCCCCAGGGCTTCGAGGCGCTGGTGGAAGAGGTGCGCGGCGATGCCTGGCGCGCCAAGGGCGACCGGGATCAGGCCCGTGCCGCCTATGACCGCGCCATCGCCGCCTCCATGGGCGGCACCGAGTTCCTGCAGATGAAGCGCGACGACGTGGCGGTACCCGGCGCATGAGATTCATGAGCATCTTCGCTTCCCGGTCCTCCCTGCGGGTGGCGCTGCTGGGCGCGGCGCTGCTCTTGGGCGGCTGCGGCACATTCTCCCGGGACAACACCGAGCCGCCCGCGCCGCTGCCCGATTACACCCGGACCGTGTTGCCCTCCACCGTGTGGAATCGCGATACCGGGGGTGGTGTGGGCCGGTTCTATGTCTACCTGGTGCCGATGCGCTTCGGGGACGGCGTCTACGTGACCGATGCCGAGGGCCGGGTCACGGCGGTCAATGCCGAGGACGGCCGGCAGCGCTGGTCCGTGAACCTGTCGGTGCCGGTCACCGGCGGCGTGGGTGGCGGCGACGGCCTGGTGATGGTCGGTACCGCCAAGGGCGAGATCATTGCGCTCGACATGGAGAGCGGCGAGATGCTGTGGAGCCGGCGCCTGTCCAGCGAGGTGATGGCCATCTCCAGCGTGAGCCAGGATCGGGTCGTGGCGCGCACCAACGACGGACGCGTGCACGCGCTGCACGCCGGCACCGGCGAGCCGGACTGGCTGGCGGGTCGCACCACCCCGGCGCTGAGCCTGCGCGGCGTGGGCCAGCCGGTGATGGTCCCGGGGCGCGTGATCGTCGGCTTCGACAACGGCCGCGTGCTGAGCCTCGGGCTGGGCCGGGGCAACGTGCTCTGGGAGACCGCCCTGGCCGTGCCCAGCGGCCGTTCCGAGCTGGAACGCATGGTGGACGTGGACGGCCATATCGTCGTGGCCGACGGCCGCGTCTACGCCGTCGCCTATCAGGGGCGCGTGGCGGCCCTGAGCCTGGCCGATGGCCGTATCCTGTGGGAGCGCAACTTCTCCTCCCATCGCGGTCTGGCCGTGGGCGGCAACCAGGTGTTCATCACCGATGCCGAGGGCCACGTCTGGGCCCTGGACCGCAACAGCGGCGGCACCCTCTGGCAGCAGGAACTGCTGCGCCTGCGCGGCGTGACTGCGCCGGCGGTGCTGGGTGATCACGTGGTGGTGGGTGACTACGAGGGCTACCTGCACTGGCTGTCCCGGGAGGACGGCAGTCTGGTGGGCCGCCTGCGCACCGATTCCTCCGGCCTCATGTCCCGGCCCATCGTGCACGAGGGACGACTGTACGTACTGGGTAACGGCGGCAGGCTCTCCGCCGTGGTGCCTGAAGGTGGCCGACGCGCCCGCTGGTCGGACAGCGAATGATTTTCTCCCCGTGGATCCGTTTCCCCGGGGATCACTGACAACGGACCACTGACAACGCCATGCTTCCGGTCATCGCCCTGGTGGGCCGCCCCAATGTGGGCAAGTCCACCCTGTTCAACCAGCTGACCCGTTCCCGGGATGCCCTCGTGGCAGACTTCCCGGGCCTGACCCGTGACCGTCAGTACGGCCCGGGCCGGGTCGGGGGCTTCCCCTACATGGTGGTGGACACCGGCGGCCTGTCCGGCGAGGCGGAGACCCTGGACAACCTCATGGCCCGCCAGACCCAGCAGGCCATCGACGAGTCCGACGTGGTGCTGTTCCTGGTGGACGGCCGCGAGGGACTCACGGCGGCGGACCAGGCCATCGCGCGGTCCCTGCGTACCCAGGGCAAGAAGGTGCTGCTGGTGGTCAACAAGACCGACGGCGTGGACGCCGACCAGGCCATGGCCGAGTTCCATGCCCTGGGCTTCGGTGCCCCGATCCCCATTGCGGCGACCCATGGACGCGGCGTGCTGGGCCTGATGAACGCCGTGCACGCGCTGCTGCCGGAGGTGGAGGAGATCCAGGCGGAGGCGGAGCGCTGGCCGGGTATCCGCATCGCCTTCGTGGGCCGGCCCAACGCCGGCAAGTCGACGCTGATCAACCGCATCCTGGGCGAGGAGCGGGTCGTCGCCACCGAGATCCCCGGCACCACCCGGGACAGCATCTTCATCCCCTTCGAGCGCGACGGCCAGCAGTACACCCTGATCGACACGGCCGGCGTGCGGCGCCGTTCCCGGGTGCACGAGGCCATCGAGAAGTTCAGCGTGGTGAAGACCCTGCAGGCCATCGACGCCGCCCACGTGGTGGTGATGGTGCTGGATGCCCGGGAGGGCATCTCCGAGCAGGACGCGCACCTGCTGGGCGTGGTGCTGGACGCCGGCCGCGCCCTGGTGGTGGCCATCAACAAGTGGGACGGCCTGGACCCGGACCAGCGTGACCGCATCCGCCACGAGCTGGATCTCAAGCTGCCGTTCCTGGACTTCGCCGAGAAGCGCTTCATCTCGGCGCTGCACGGCACCGGGGTGGGCGACCTCTTCGCCCACGTGAAGCGGGCCTACGATTCCGCCTTCATCAAGGTCTCCACCAACCATCTCACCAAGCTGCTGGAAAGCGCCATGGTGGCTCACCAGCCGCCGCTGGTGTCCGGTCGTCGCGTGAAGCTGCGCTACGCCCACCAGGGTGGCCAGAACCCGCCGATCATCGTCATCCACGGCAACATGACCGAGCGGCTGCCCGGCAGCTACAAGCGCTACCTCAGCAACCACTTCCGCCAGCACCTCAAGCTGGTGGGCACCCCCATCCGCCTGGAATTCAAGACCGGCGAAAACCCCTACGCCGGCAAGCGCAACGTGCTCACGCCGCGTCAGCAGTACAAGCGCAAGCGCATGATGCGACACGCGAAGAAGAAGTGAGGCGTTAGGAGGTAGGCGTAAGGTGCGGGAAAGTAGGCCGGATAAGCGCAGCGCATCCGGCGACTGGATCTTCCCTGCAGGAGCGGCGACCCCGCCGCGAATCGGCTGAGGCGATGGCGCAGCGCTCATCACGCAGAGGACGCAAAGACGCAGAGAGCGCAAAGGGTTTTCATGAATAATACTCTGCGCTCTCCGCGTCTTTGCGTCCTCTGCGTTTACAGATCCGTCCGGAGCATCTCCGATCTACGGCTCACGGGCGCGTGAAGAACAACTCCGGATCCACTGGCGTGCGATTGAGATACACCCCCCAATGCAGGTGTGGACCCGTGACCCGTCCGGTCATGCCCATGGTGCCGAGCCGCGCACCGCGTTCCAGCCGTTGTCCTTCCTCAACGCCGATGCTGTCCAGGTGCGCGTAGAAGCTCAGCAGACCGTGGCCGTGGTCCAGCATCACCGCCTTGCCGGCATAGAAGAAATCCCCGGTGAGGATCACCCGCCCGGGTGCGGGCGCGTGGATGGGCGTGCCCACGGGCGCGGCGATGTCCAGGCCGCTGTGGGGATTGCGTGGCTGATCGTTGATGAAGCGGCGCAGGCCGAAGCCGCTGGAGAAGCGGCCCTCGGAAGGCACGGCGAAATCGAAATCGGGCGTTGCATCCGACCAGGTGGCCAGGGCTGCACGGATGCGCACGCGGTCCGCCTCGATGCGTTTTAGATCATCGGGTCCCGGGCTTATCATGCGCTCCTCGCGGATGGTGATGCGGCTCTCTGCATAGTCACGGTGCAGCACCGTGAAGCCGTGCCGCGAGCGACGCCCGTCGGGCCAGGTCACTTCGATGCGCTGGTCTCCTGGCTCAAGGGACAGGGGCAGACCGACCACTGCGCGCCAGCTGTTCTCTGTGCGCACCACCGCGACCCGTTCACCGTCGAATTCGGCCCGGGGCGCATCTTGCGATGGGCCCAGGTCCAGGATCGCCACGCCGCCCGGTGCGGGCAGGGCGGTGGGCAAGGCCAGCAGCAGGGAGGGGCAGAGGAAGAGAATCAAGAACAGGGTCGCGCGCATGGCGCTCATGCTAGCACGGAGCAGTGTCCGACCCTGTGTGCCTTTTGGTTGGCAAGGACCCCTTTTGCCACAGAGGTCACAGAGGTCACAGAGAACGAAATACACTACTTTGTGCGGCAACGATAAGGGGCGCTCATCAGAAACGGACGTTTTGCTCCCGAATTGGCCCGGCAGGCTGAAAGTCTCTCAGCAGAGAGAGGCACAGTGATCTTATTCTCTGTGCCCTCTGTGCCCTCTGTGCCCTCTGTGGCAAAACTTCCTGGTTTTGAACGGGTAAAAAGAACCCACCACACCCGTGCTAGCATGGCGCCATGAAACGCCCTGCACACATCGCCCGCCGCATGGCGGACATCGAACCCTTCCACGTCATGGACCTGCTGGCGCGGGCTCGCAGGCTTGAGGCCGCCGGGCGAAGCATCGTGCACCTGGAGATCGGCGAGCCGGACTTTGCCACGCCCGAGCCCATCATGGAGGCTGGGCGTCGGGCGCTGGCCGACGGCCACACCCACTACACCCCCGCCGTGGGCCTGCCGGCCCTGCGCGAGGCCATCGCCCGCTTCTACCAGGACCGTAACGGGGTGGAGGTCTCGCCGGAGCGCATCATCATCACCCCCGGTGCCTCCGGCGCCCTGCTGCTGGTCATGGCCGTGCTGCTGGACCCGGGCGACCAGGTGCTCATGGCCGATCCCGGTTATCCCTGCAACCGCCATTTCGTGCGTACCTTCGAGGGCGAGCCGGTGTCCGTGCCGGTGGGTCCGGAGACCGCCTACCAGCTCAATGCCGGACACCTGGAAGCACATTGGGGCGAGCGCACTGTGGCGGCCCTGGTGGCCTCGCCCGCCAACCCTACCGGGACCCTGGTGCCCCGCGCGGAGCTTGAGCGCATGGCCGATTTGGTCGCCAGGCGCGACGGGCGCCTGATCGTGGACGAGATCTACCACGGCCTGGTCTACGGCGAGCCCGCCGCCACGGCCCTGTCGATCTCCGACGACGTGTTCGTCATCAACAGCTTCTCCAAGTACTTCGGCATGACCGGCTGGCGGCTGGGCTGGATCGTGGCACCCGAAGACTACGTGCGCCCCATCGACAAGCTGGCCCAGAACCTGTTCCTGGCCGCGCCCACCCCGGCCCAGCACGCCGCGCTCGCCGCCTTCCGCCCCGAGACACTGGAGATCCTGGAGGCCCGTCGCGAGGCCTTCCGTGAACGCCGCGATTTTCTGCTGCCCGCGCTGCGTGCACTGGGCTTCGGCATCCCGCTGACGCCCGAGGGTGCCTTCTACATCTACGCCGACAGCAGCGCCTTCGACACCGACAGCCAGCGCCTGGCGGAGCGCCTGCTGGATCAGGCGGGTGTGGCCATCACCCCGGGGCTGGACTTCGGCCATCACCGGCCCGAGGCCCATGTGCGCTTTGCCTATACGCGGGAGGTTGCCGTGCTGGAGGAGGCGGTGGCGCGCCTGCGACGGGCCCTGGGGTGAAGCGACATCGGCATCGCCTCCTGCTGTTCCTTGAGTGCCTCCCTGTCCCTGATTCTTGAACTACGCTTCTAGTGGTTCCACGGCAAGTTTGTCCTGTCAGTCTGCGGGCCGAACGGGTGTTCAATCTCTCAAGGGGAGTGTGTCCAATGGGCATGTTGAAGGAGTTCAAAGAGTTTGCGGTCAAGGGCAATGTGGTGGACATGGCGGTGGGTATCATCATCGGCGTGGCGTTCGGCAAGATCGTGTCATCATTCGTGTCCGACGTGATCATGCCGCCGCTGGGCCTGCTGATCGGCGGGGTGGATTTCAGTGATCTGGCCATCACGCTCCAGCATGCCGGGGAAGGGGTGGCGGAGGTGACGCTGCGCTACGGCGTGTTCCTGCAGGCGATCTTCGATTTCATCATCATCGCCTTCGCCATCTTCATTGCGGTCAAGGCCATCAATACCCTGAAGAAGAAGGAAGAGGCGGCCCCGCCGCCGGCCCCGCCCGAGCCTTCCAGCGAGGAGAAGCTGCTCGCCGAGATCCGCGACCTGCTCAAGCAGAAGTGATCCTGACCGGAAGCCCGGAGCCTGCTCCGGGCTTTTTTCCTTTCGACCTGTCAACGGACATCCCATGACTGCCACCTGGCGCAATGGTCTCGGCCTGATGGCATGGCTGCTGGTCAGCTTCGCGGCCGCCGCCCTGGCGGGCTTGGCCTCCGCCGATGCCGGGAGCTTCTACCAGCAACTCCAGCGCCCCGCCTGGGCGCCGCCGGGCTGGCTGTTCGGGCCGGTGTGGACGCTGCTGTACCTGATGATGGGCGTTGCCGCCTGGCTGGTGTGGCAGCGGCGGGATGCCCTGGGCAACCAGGCGCTGATCCTGTTCCTGGTGCAGCTGGGCGCCAACGTGCTCTGGACCTGGCTGTTCTTCGTCTGGCGTCTGGGTCTGCTCGCCTTCCTGGAGATCCTGGTGCTCTGGTGCCTGGTGCTGGCGACGCTGATCGTCTTCTGGCGGGTTCGTCCGCTGGCGGGTCTGCTGCTGGTGCCTTACCTGGCCTGGGTCAGCTTTGCCACGGCGCTCAGTTATACGATCTGGCGGCTCAATCCAGCGTTGCTGGGATAAGGGCCGGGCGTCCTGTCAGGAACACCCGCCCGGATGTTGCATGAAGGGATTGCGATTGATGGTGGTCGCTATCCAGTAGCAGTCTATCCGTAGGGCGGGCCATGCCCGCCGGAGGGCGCACCCGCCGTCGAGAGGCGGCCACGGGCCGCCCTATGCAGGCCGGTGGCCTCGCGGGGCGAGCAAGGAAAGCGCATGCGTCGCTGCTTCCGGTGGGGTGCCGGATGCGGCTGCGCTTTATCCGGCCTACAGCACCCAGGCGAGTACGGCGGACAGGCTGAAGATGCTCAGCAGGTTGGCGATGAACACGATGGAGGCCACCCGCTTGGGCTCCTGCTGGAACTTCTCGGCCACCATGTAGTTGAGCACCGCCGGCGGCAGGGCGGCGAAGATGAACAGGTAGGCCATCTGCTCCGGGCTCAGGGTGAGCCAGGGGTAGAGCAGCCCGGCGATCACCAGGCCACTGACCGGCGCCAGCACCGCGCCCCACAGGCCCAGGCGCCAGTCGCTGAAATCCGCATCCACCATGCGCACCCCCAGGGTGAACAACATCAGCGGGATGGCGATCTGCCCCATCATCTCGATGGGCACCGCCGCCACCGATGGCACCACGAAACCCGACAGGCTCACCGCGATGCCGGCGATGCTGGCCAGGATCATGGGCGTGCGCAGCACGTTCCAGAGGTTTGCCCTGTGGTTGACCATGTACATGCCCGCCGTGAAGTGCAGGGTGTTCTCCACCAGGAACAGCACGATGGCGGCGGGCAGGGCGGCCTCGCCGAAGGCCAGCAGCAGGATGGGGATGCCCATGTTGCCGCTGTTGGTGAACATCATGGGCGGCACGAAGGTCTTCCAGTCCACCCTGAGCAGGCGCACGAAGGGCAGCACCACCAGGCCGGACCCCAGCACCACCAGGGTGGCCGCCAGGGCCAGCTGGGAGTAGTCGGCGATCTGGAAGCCCTGGGCCGACAGGGCGCTGAAGATCAGCGCGGGGGTGAAGATCTCCATGTTGAGCCGGTTGGCGGTGTCGATGTCGGTGGGGAATCGACGGCCGTAGAGGAAACCCAGGGCTACGATCAGGAAGACCGGCAGGACGGTGTTGAGGACGGGGATCAGGTTCATATTCGGCGTGCCAGGGAGAGCGGCGCGGCATGGCCGCCCGCATGCGGATCAGTTCGCCGGTGGGTCAAGCAGCGTGATCCAGTGCACCACGGGGACGTCGCTCCCCGAGGCCAGGTGGGTCTGACAGCCGATGTTGGCGGTGGCGATGAGTTCGGGGCCGTTGGCCTGCAGCTTGTGGAGCTTGTCCTCGCGCAGGCGCCCCGCGATGTCGCCCTGCAGGATCGAATAGGTGCCGGCAGAGCCGCAGCACAGGTGGCTGTCCGCCACCGGCAAGAGTTCGAAACCGAGGCGTGTCAGGATGCCCTCCACCACGCCGCGCAGCTTCTGGCCGTGCTGGAGGGTGCAGGGCGGATGGAAGGCGATGCGCCGCCGGGACACCCGGAAACCGGACAGGTCGGCCTCGGCCAGCACCTGGCTCAGATCCCGGGTCAGGGCCGCGATGTGCGCCGCCTTTTCCGCATACGCGGGATCGTCGGCCAGCAGGGCGCCGTAGTCCTTGACCTGCGCGCCGCAGCCGCTGGCGGTCATCACGATGGCCTCGGCGCCGGCCTGCACCTGGGGCCACCAGGCGTCGATGTTGCGTCGGATCTGTGCGCGGGCCGCCTCGAAGGCCCCCAGGTGCTGGTCGATGGCGCCGCAGCAGCCGGCGGCCGGGACACTCACCAGTTCGATACCCAGGCGGTCCAGCACCCGGGCGGCCGAGGCGTTGATGTCCGGGGACAGGGCGGGCTGCACGCAGCCCTCCAGCAACAGCATGCGCCGGGCGTGCTGCCGGCCCGGGCGCCGGGGCGCGGGCCGGGATTCGGGGACACGGCGGCGCAGGGACGCGGGCAGCACCGGACGCGCCAGGCGGCCCAGGGCGAGGCTCACGCCGAACAGCGGCGAGCGCAGGAAGCGCCGCAGGGCGCCGCGCAGCAGGCGCTCGCTCAGGGAGCGTTGCACCTGCTGCTCGATCACCTCGCGGCCGATCTCCACCAGGCGGCCATAGCGCACACCCGAGGGGCAGGTGGTCTCGCAGTTGCGACAGCTGAGGCAGCGGTCCAGGTGGCTCAGGGTCTTGCCGGTGGGTGTGTGGCCTTCCAGCATCTGCTTCATCAGGTAGATGCGGCCGCGCGGACCGTCGAGTTCATCGCCCAGCAGCTGGTAGGTGGGACAGGTGGCATTGCAGAAGCCGCAGTGCACGCAGGCGCGCAGGATCTGCTCGGCCTCGCGGCCCTGGTGGGTGTCCTTGATGAAATCGGCAAGCTGAGTCTGCATGGGAGATCAGAAGTCGGGGTACATGCGATGGCGGTTGAAGATGCCGGCGGGGTCCATCGCCTGCTTGAGATTGCGGTGCAGGCGCAGCAGCGCGGGCGTCAGGGGATGGAAGACCTCGCCGGTGCCGCCGTGTCCCCGGAACAGGGTGGCGTGGCCACCCAGGGCGGCGGCCCTAGCGCGCAGGACCTCGGCGGGTGCGTCGCTGCATAGCCAGCGCTGCGCGCCGCCCCATTCGATGAAGGTCTCCCCCAGCCCCAGGGACGGGGCCGCGGGCGGCAGCGACAGACGCCACAGGGGGCCGGGCCGGTCGAAGAACGGGTGGCTGTGCTCGCGTACCGAGTGCCAGAAGTCCCGGGACTCCGGCAGTGTCTGTCCGTCCAGGACCTGCTCGGCGGCCTCCAGTGAGCGTTCGCCACCGCACACGCGCACGTACAGGCGCTCGCCGTCGTGAGCGGTGGCGGTGATGGACAGGGAGGTGCGTCCCAGGGCGGTGAGCCGGGCGAGGGCGGTGGCCTCGTCCATCTCGAACACGGCCGTGCGTTCGAAGGCGGGCCTGGGCAGGACCTTGAGGGAAACCTCCAGCAGCACGCCCAGGGTGCCCAGGGCGCCGGCGTTGATGCGGCTGAGATCATAGCCGGCCACGTTCTTCATCACCTGGCCGCCGAACGACAGGATCTGCCCGCGCCCGTTGATCAGCTTGACCCCCAACAGGTTGTCGCGCACGGCACCGGAGAAGGCGCGGCGCGGCCCGGACAGGCCACTGGCCACAGCCCCGCCGATGGTGGCGGCCGCGCCGAAGGCGGGGGGCTCGAAGGGCAGTTGCTGGCCATGGTCGCGCAGGCGCTGTTCCAATTCCGCGAGCGGCGTGCCCGCGCGTGCCGTGATCACCAGTTCGGTGGGTTCGTAGCTGACGATGCCGCGGTGCCCGATCATGGACAGGGGCTCGCCCTCGCTGCGCAGGCCGTAGAAGTCCTTGGTGCCACCGCCGCGGATCAGCAGTGGCGTGCCGGATTCGGCGGCGACCCGCACCTGTTCGGCCAGGGCCTGGCTCAGATCGGCGTCGTGCATCAGAACCTCGGGATGTCCGGGTGGGGCAGCTGTCCGTGGTGCACATGCATGGCGCCGAATTCCGCGCAGCGGTGCAGGGTCGGCACGGCCTTGCCCGGGTTGAGCAGCCCCCGGGGATCGAAGGCGGCCTTCACCGCGTGGAACTGGGTCAGCGCGTCCGGCGTGAACTGGGTGCACATCTGGTTGAGCTTTTCGATGCCCACGCCATGTTCGCCGGTGATCGTGCCGCCGTACTCCACGCACAGTTCCAGGATCCTGCCGCCGAAGTCCTCGGTCCGTTCCAGCTGCCCGGGGGTGTCGGCATCGTACAGGATCAGGGGGTGCAGGTTGCCGTCGCCGGCGTGGAACACATTGGCCACCCGCAGTCCGAACTCATCGGACATCTCGCCGATGCGTCGCAGGACCTGTCCCAGGTTCTTGCGCGGGATGGTGCCGTCCATGCAGTAGTAGTCCGGCGACAGCCGGCCCACGGCAGGGAAGGCGGCCTTGCGTCCGGCCCAGAAGCGCAACCGTTCCTGGTCGTCGCCCGCCGTGCGCACCTCGGTGGCACCCTGGGCGATGAGCAGTTCGCGCACCTGCATGATGTCTTCCGAGACCTCGGCATTGGTGCCGTCCAACTCGCACAGCAGGATGGCCTCGGCCTCCACCGGGTAGCCGGCGTGCACGAAGTCCTCGGCGGCACGGATGGAGTTGTTGTCCATCATCTCGAGACCCGCGGGGATGATTCCGGAGCCGATGATGGCGGCCACAGCCTCGCCGGCCCGCTCCACGTTGTCGAAGGCGGCCAGCAGCACCTGGGCCCGCTCGGGCCTGGGCAGCAGCTTGACGGTGATCTCCACGATCACCCCGAGCATGCCCTCGGATCCGGTCATCAGCGCCAGCAGGTCGTAGCCGGGCGAATCCAGGGACTGGCCGCCGAGGGTGATCAGTTCGCCATCGATGGTGACCACTTTCAGTTCCAGGATGTTGTGCACCGTGAGACCGTACTTCAGGCAGTGCACGCCGCCGGCATTCTCCGCCACGTTGCCGCCGATGGAGCAGGCGATCTGGGAGGAGGGGTCGGGGGCGTAATAGAGACCGTGAGCGGCGGCGGCCTCGGAGATGGCCAGGTTGCGCACGCCCGGCTGCACGCGGGCGCAGCGGTTGTCCGGGTCGATGGCCAGGATGCGGTTGAACTTCGCCAGGCCGAGCAGCACGCCGTTGGCCAGGGGGAAGGCCCCGCCGGAGAGCCCGGTGCCGGCACCCCGGGCCACCACGGGCACCTGGTGTGCCTGGCACAGGCGCAGCACCTGCTGCACCTGTTCGATGGTCTCGGGCAGCACCACCAGCATGGGTTTGCGACGGTAGGCGGACAGCCCGTCGCATTCGTAGGGGCGCAGGTCCTCGTCGTCGTGGAGCACGCCCTGGGACGGCACCACGCCGAGCAGTTCACGGATCAGGGCGTCACGCTCCCGGGCGCTGACCGCGCGGGGCTCTTCCAGGTTGGCCGGCCTCAGGGCATCGGCGGACATGGGACTCCTCCGGTCGGCGTCTCTTGGGACGCCGTCGTTATGGGTTTATCGGCCCGCTGGCATCGGTGACCCGCGGGCTCAAGGCGGTGAGGCTGTATGGCGCTGCATGACGTTGCAGCGCGATCTGTTCGCCAATGGTAGCGCAACCAGACATCGGCAGGCGCGTCCTCGAAAGCCAGAAAACCATGCTGGCGAGATCAGCGCGCTTCGGGGCGCACCTTGCTATCTTGCGTCTCCTGCAATGCCTGGTGTGTGCCCGGCGCGTCGGTGCAGGCGTGTCTGCGATGGCATTGGCCGCACAGATAGACACGGCCGAGAGGCCGCAGATAGCCGTAGTGTCCGCAGTACTGGCATAGATCAATCATGGTCCGCTCTCTCCAGTGTCCTCAGCCGGCCGCTTGATGCCGGTGACCGTCGCCCGGCAGGGCGAGTCTACGGTAGGCCTCGGCCAGGGCGTGTTCGTCGCCCACGTTGCCCGGGAAGATCACCACCGGCAGGCCCGGGAAGCGGGGATGGTCGTCGGGGCAGCGCACCACGGAGCAGCCGGTGAGGATCTGGCCCAGCACCCGCGAGGTGGCCAGGGCCAGCCCGGTGCTCAGGGTGTCGTTGGAGGTGATGCCGCCCTTGCTGATCAGGTAGCCGATGTCCGCGGGCAGGCCGCGCACCACGTCCATGAGCAGGGCCGAGACCTGTTCGCCGAAGGCAAGCCGGGTCTGCTGGTCCGGGAACTGGCGCTCGGCGCGGCTGGTGTAGACCACGGGGGTGTCGCCCCGCTCGTGGATCGCCTGGATGGCCGCCAGGGTCTCGCGCAGCACGGCGTCCCGTTCCCCGGGCAGCCGGTTGACGTCGATCTCCACGCCCGCCGTGCCCGGTGTCTCCAGCAGGCGGTGCAGCTGCTGGGTGGTCTTTTTCACATGGGAGCCGACGATGACCGCGCCAGGGCGGCCGCCACGCACGTAGCGGGACATGGCCTCGGCGGGCACGGGCTGGGCGGGCAGCCTGGCCAGGGCGGTGAGCAGGCTGGCGGCGCTGCGGAACAGGAAGCGTTTGCCTCGTGCCGCCGCCGTCAGCACGGCATCGGCGAAGCGCTCGAGATCCGCCTGGGTCTGCGCGTCCACCGCGGCGCAGGCGTTGCCTTCCAGGGCCATGAGCCGGTCGGTCACGTCGCCGCGCAGGTCGGCGAGGGTGAAACGCTGCACGGTCTCGGCGGGGATGCGTCCGCGGGTCTTCTCCGCCACGTAGTCGGGCAGGTAGCTGTGGCGATAGGCGAACACCGAGTCCCGGGCGAATTCCGTCTCGTGGGCAGGGACGGGCTTGCCGGCCTGGACCACGTAGTGCACCGAGTCCCGGGTGATGCGTCCGGCCTCGATGAATGCGGGCACCAGGAAGTGGGCATCGAACGGGCCCATGGCCTCGGCGATCACGTCGGTCTCCACCGGGTAGTGACCCCGCAGGGTGGAATCGGAGCGGCTCACCATCACCGGGTTGACCGGGTGTCCGGCGGCGGCCTCCTCGGCCAGTGCCTGCCTGAGATTGGCGCAGACCTCGCGGGTGATCTGTGCCGCCCGATGGGCGTCCATGCCCCGGGTGTTGGTCAGCACGAAGAAGATGGGCGAGGCGTCCCGCAGCGCCTGGCGCAGGGTGGCCACGTCCCAGCGGGTCAGCAGCAGGCAGCTGTGCACCGTCTGAGAACCGGTGGGGTCGTCGTCCAGGGCGATGATCTTGGTGTCGCTCATGCCGTGAGGGTCTCCGCGAGCGGTGTGCCGAGTCGCAACACATCCCGGGTGCCCGGGCACCCGGGATGGCCGGTCGTCATTTATCGCGCCAGATCCTTCACCCGTGCGGCGATGTCCTCGCCGGTCATGGCGTTGACCTGGAACAGTTCATCCGGGGAGGCGGTGGTCTCGCCGCGCTTCCAGGCGAACACGTCGCGCCGGGCGGCGCGGGTGCGCAGCATGACCGGCTCCAGGGAGCCGCTGGCGCCGCCGGTGACGCCGATCAGGATGTCGCCGTCGAACAGGGCATTGAAGTGATCATCATCCATGAACAGGTTGTCGGGCTGGGAGACGCTGTCCCAGGCCACGTCCGTGGGCCGGTACAGGCGGCGCGGGTTGGCCACGCTCACGATGCGCACGCGGAAACCCGCCGCTTCCAAGGTGTCCCTGGCTTGGAACACCGGCAGCAGGACCATGTCGCCGGTGACCGCGAACACCACCTGGACGCCGTCGCCATTGGCACTCTCATAGAGGCTGATGGCCCCTTTCTCGATGCCCTCCCGGGCCTGCGCCAGGGTGGTGTGCACGGGCAGGGGGCTCTTGGAGGCGATGATCACCATGCCCTTGTTGCTGGCCTGGGTGGCCCACTCGTAGGCCACCTGGATCTGGTTGGCATCGCAGGGGAACAGCGGGAACACGTTGCCGTTGCGCATCATGGCGGCGAAGTAGTTCTCGATCTCCGGGCGCTGGTGGGTCCAGCCGTTGCGGCCCTGTTCCAGGGCACCGGCGGTGAACATGCACACCATCGCCGGGGTGCGCCGGCGCAGTTCCGCCATGGCCTGGGTGACGGTCTGCACAATGGGCCAGCCGTTGATGGCAAAGCTCTCGTAGGAGAGCCACAGGGCGCGCGAGCCGAACAGGGCAAGCCCCGCGGCCAGCCCCGCGCAGGCGTCTTCGTTGAGCGGTTCGTAGACCTGACCGGTGGGTTCCTGGTTGTAGAGCGGGTCCACCGTGGGGTGGCGGATCTTCAGGGCGTCGTTGATGTTCTTCATGGCCGAGGCCTCGTTGCCATCGGCATTGCTCACCACGTAGCGGGGGTCGGCCTTGCCCACGGCGGCCACCAGGGCACCCATGGCGGTGGCGGGCACGGCCTTCTCGCCCACGGGGAATTCCTGCATCGGCAGCCGGCCCAGTTCGGGCAGTTCCCGTTCACGTTCGGTGACCACGGTCTTCGCCGCCGGGCCACCGCCGGCGCGGCTGAAGTTGGCGCGCACGGTCTCCCAGGCCTCGGGATTCAGGGCGCGGCGCTTCAGCCCCTCGATGATGTGGGGCTGGTCCAGGGTGTCCTTGGGATAGAGGTTGTGGGACTTGGAGCCCACGGTGTGCACGCCGGCGCCCTTCATCTGCTTGACGATGAAGGCGGTGAGCCGGCCGCCCAGGGCGGCGCGGGCCGCCCGGTCCATGCCGCTCAGCACGGCGCCCGCGAAGGCCAGTCGCTTCTCCAGGGAGAAGTAGGTGCTGTCGGCGTAGGCGCTGTCCTGGCCGGAGTCGTCGAAGTCCCTGGCGTCCACCAGGATCACTTCCTCGAAGCCGTGGCCCTTCCAGTAGGCGATCATCTCCTGGTTGCCCCAGGTGGAGCACATGGCGTGGTGCTCCTGGCTGTAGCCGTTCCAGATCAGCACCGGCAGGAAGTTGGTCACCTGGGGATAGGCGGTGTGGAAGTGCATCATGGCATTGAGCACGTAGGGCTCGCCCATGCCGCCGTCACCGATGGTCACCGGGAACAGGGTGCCCGGGTGAAGCAGGGCGCCGGCCATGGCGAAGTGCTGGCCCTGGCCCAGAGGGCCGGCCGGGGCGAGGATGCCGGGAATGGCCCCGGAGAGGTGGCCCAGCAGGCCATGGCGCTCGCGGAAGCGGGTGCGCATCTGCATCACCGTGTGGATGCCCATCTCCTCCAGGGAGCCGTCGATGAACATGGCGCTGTAGAAGCCGGGGGCGTGGTGACCCACCTCGGTGACGATGTTGGTGTGGCCCAGCATCACCAGGGAGGCATAGGCCTCGGCGCTGGAGGCGAAACCGCCCGGATGACCGGAGCCCTTGGCACCGGTGACCTGCAGGGTCAGGTAGCGCAGGGCATCGGCCCCCAGCAGGGTCTGGTACGCGGCGGCGGGAGCTGTGGGGTCGGCAATGGCGGTGCTGCCCTCGGCGATCAGCGGCACGGCGCCGAGTCGGTCGAACTCGGGCAAGGGGGACGCGAAGTGCTCGATGCCCTCGCAGAAGGCGGGGATGGCGGCGTCAGGGGCGATGGGCTGAGCGATGCTGTTCATGGACGTTCTCCTGGCTGGGCATGCCATGGGTGTCGGGGCTTGATCCAAACACTAGTCGCGACCCAGGTATTTCACAATACATAACAGATTTCACTATGCGAAATATCCATCCCTTCGGCACGCGGAGCACGAGGCCAGGGATCCTGTCCCGGGGTTGCCGTACCCAGAAAAAAGGCCGTTGCGGTCATCACCGCAACGGCCTTGTCTGTCTGCACCGCTTGTCGTTCCGGCTTCCCGGTGTCTGATCGGTCGGCTCAGCCGTAGGCCAGTCCCGGCAGCCACAGGATGATGCCCGGGAACAGGATGCACAGGATCAGGCCCAGGGTCTGCAGGCCCAGGAACGGCAGCGAGGACTTGTAGGTGGTGCCCATGCTGATGTGCGGCGGCGCGACACCCCGCAGGTAGAACAGGGCGTAGCCGAAGGGCGGACTGAGGAAGCTCATCTGCATGTTCACCAGGTAGAGCACGCCGAACCACAGGGCCACCTTCTCCGGTGGTACCCCGGGCAGGCCGAACACCCCCTCGAAGGCCAGCCCCGCGATCAGGGGCACGAAGATGGGCACCGCCAGCAGCAGGATGCCCACCCAGTCCAGGAACATGCCCAGCAGCACCAGCACCAGCATGATGAGGATCAGGATGCCATAGGGGCCGAGGCCGGTGCCGACGATCAGTTCCTGCACGAACTGCTGGCCGCCCTGGAGGATGTAGAAGCCCACGAATACCGTGGCGCCGAAGATGATCCACAGCACCATGGCCGTGGCCTTCAGCGTCATCATGCAGGCGTCGTGCACGTTCACCCAGGTGAGGCGCCCGTGCAGGGCGGCCACCACCAGGGCGCCGAAGGTGCCGATGCCGGCGGCCTCCACCGGGGTGGCCATGCCGGTGAAGATGGCGCCCAGTACCAGCACCACCAGGCTGATGGGCGCCAGCATGTTGCGCAGCATGCGCAGGCGCTGGGGCAGGTCGACGCGCTCTTCCCGGGGCATCGCCGGGCCCAGCTTCGGGTTGAAGCCGGCACGCAGGGCCACGTAGCCCATGTACAGACCGGAGAGCAGCAGGCCGGGCAGCAGGGCGCCCAGGTAGAGTTCGCCCACGGACTGGCCGGCCACCACGGCGTAGATGATGGCCAGGATGGAGGGCGGGATGAGGATGCCCAGGGTGCCGCCGGCCATGATGGCGCCCAGGGCGATCTTGGGGTCGTAGCCGCGCTTGAGCATGGCGGGCAGGGCGATGATGCCCATGGTTACCACCGCCGCGCCGATCACGCCCACCATGGCCGCCAGCAGGGTGGAGGCCAGGATGGTGGCCACGGCGAGACCGCCGCGCAGGGCGCCGATCCAGTGGTAGACCACGTCGAACAGGTCCTCGATCAGCCCGGCCTTTTCCAGCATGGCCGCCATGAAGATGAACAGCGGGATGGCCGAGAGCTGGTAGTCGGTCATCAGCGGGAAGATGCGCGAGGGGATGATGTTCAGCATGTAGTGGTTGCCCACCAGGTAGATGAACAGCACGCCCAGCCCGCCGGTGACGAAGGCCAGCGGCAGGCCCGCCAGCAGCACCACCAGCAGGGCACCGGTCATGACCAGGGTCAGGGTGCCGATGCCGATGTCCTCCAGGGAGCCTTCCAGGGTGAACAGCAGGTGCTCGGGGCTGTCACCGAAGACGATCACGTTGACCATCTCCAGCAGGATCACCAGGCCCAGGATCACGGCGGCGCCCACCATGCCCCACAGGGGCCAGCGGGCCCCGGTGTGCCGGCGGATGGCGACGCGGAAGGCCTGGATGTCCTTCACCAGCCGCACCGTGCCCTGCAACAGCAGCAGCACGCCGCCCAGCACCATGGCGCCCTTGACCGGGTAGTACTGGATGCGCCACTCGGTGAACGAGACCTCGTTGCTCCAGCCGGTGGCGAAGAAGAACTGCTCCTGGGACAGGGACTGGGCGAAGAAGGTCCAGGCGGTGAGCGTCAGCACCAGCAGGAACAGGTAGAAGATCACCGAGGTGAGGATGTCCAGGGCCGCGGTGACGGCGGGCCCGAAACGGGAATACAGCACGTCCACGCGCACGTGACCGTCCACCCGCAGGCAGTAGGCGCCGGCGATGAGGTACTGCATGCCGAACATCAGGAACATGGACTCGTGCGCCCAGTTGGTGGGCGAGTTGAAGGCGTAGCGGGCGATGACCTCGTAGGTGTAGACCACCACCGCCACCAGGGACCAGTAGCCGACGAAGGTGCCGGTGAAGGTGGACAGGCCTTCCACCGCGCGCAGCACCGGGTTGCTCGGAGTGCCGGCCAGGGCCTCTTCGCCATGGGCGAAGATCTCGGCGCTCTGGGTGGGTCTTGCGCCCCGGCGTCGGGAGCGCCAGACCATGAGCATCATGATGGGGGGCAGAAACAGGAGCACCGACCAGTACAGCCAGTGCGGCAGGACGAAATTCAGTTCCAGGTTCATGGTTCACCCTGAACCGGCCCCGTGGCCGGCGGACAAGTGGATCGCGCGGACTGTGGCCTGCCCTCGGCCACCCCTGGCCACCCCTTCCCGGGGGAAGGGGTGGCGGTCGCGAGCGGCTAGAAGTTCAGCTTGTAGTCCTTGATGTCGTCCGGGGTGATGACGGCGACGCTGGGATCCTGCATGACCTCCAGGTGGACCTTGAACAGGCGCGCGGCATCCCGGTCCTTGTTGGCCCATTCGAACCACAGGGGGATGGCGGCCTCGCGAAAGCGCGCGGCGTCTTCCTCGGAGAGGTGGATGACCTCCACGCCGGCCTCCTTGTACTTGGGCCAGGCCTCGTGGTTGGCCTTCTGGATGGCGGCAAAGTGCTCCGCCGAGTAGGCCTTGACGAACTTGTACATGAGCTTCTGGGTGTGCTCTGAGATGCGGCTCCAGGAGCGCTTGTTGACGGAGATGTCCATCAGGTCCACCGGCTGGTGCAGGCAGGGGGTGGAGGGCGGACCCATGATGATGTAGTCGGCCACCTGGTGGAAACCCAGGTCGTAGTTCACCGCCGGACCCACGAAGTCGGCCGCGTCGATGGTGCCGCGCTCCAGGGCCGGGTAGACGTCACCGCCGGGCAGCAGGGTCGTGCGCACGCCCACCTTGGCGAAGGTCTCGGCGATGATGCCACCGGGGAAGCGGATGCGCTTGCCGCGGAAGTCATCGAAGCTGCGCAGGGGCACCTTGGAGTGAATCAGGTTCAGGTCGTGCTGCACGTGGCCCAGGAACACCAGGCCCTGGCGGTCATAGAGTTCATCCACGATCTGCCGACCGCCGAAGGAATCGAACATCATGTCCCAGTGGTGGGGCAGGCTCAGTGCCATGGGGTAGGCGCTCATGAACACGCCCGCCGGCATCTTGCCGGGCCAGTACACGGTGAACCAGTTCATGCCGTCCAGCACGCCGCTGCGCACCGCGTCGGCCATCTCGAAGGTGCCGGCCACGGCGCCGGCCGGGAACGGTTCGATGGACAATTCGCCGCTGGTCAGTTCCTGGATGGAACGGCACCAGGTCTCGAAGGTGCGGTAGCCGATGGTGCCCGGCTGCCAGGCGCTCTGCATGCGCCAGCGCACGCCGCGGGCGGTCTGGGCGTTGCCGATGTAGGGCGCACCGAGAATGGCGCCGGCGCCCAGTGCCGCGCTGGCCTTGAGAAAACCGCGCCGGGATGTGGTCTGGGAACCCTCCTGCGCGGCCCCGGTGACAATTCCGGTTCCGTTATCGTCTTTTGTTGACATGTGAATCTCCTCCAAGTTGGTGCGCTTTGGTTGGTTGTGCCGGGTCTGCTGCCCGGTCGTGCTCCCCTTGTCGGGGTTATGTCGGGGCCATTTGGGCCTCTTTTTCGGTTCATGCCATCGGCGCAGCTGCGGTGAACTGTCAGAGGGCATGGAATGAAGCTAGCACCCCGTTGATTGTTTACAATGGTCAACGGATTCCACGATGCGAAATGCGACCCGATGAAAACCCACGATCGTCCCGCTGGTTCCATTCAAGTCATCGACCGGGCCTCCGATCTGCTCGAGGCCATCGCACGCTACACCCAGTCGGTGAGCCTGAAGGTGCTGGCCGCCGAGACGGGCCTGCACCCGTCCACCGCATTTCGCATCCTCGCCTCCCTGGTGGAACATGACTTCGTGGTCCGTGATGAGGGGGGCACTTATCGGCTCGGCCCCCGGTTTCTCAAGTACGCCGCCCGGGTACGGGCCGACCTGGATCTGCGCGCCGTGGCCCGGCCGGAGATGGAACGGCTGCTGGGGAGCATCGGCGAGACGGTCAATCTGACGGTTCGGGAGGGTGACGAGGTGATCTACGTGGAGCGCGCGCTGCCCAATCGCATGATGCGTGTCGAGCAGCTCATCGGCAGCCGTGCGCCGCTGCACGTCACGGCCGTGGGCAAGATCATGCTCGGTGATGCCGGCCCCGAGGAGACGCTGGCCTATGCCCGGCGCACCGGCCTGCCGGCCTACACGCCGCGCACCATCAACGACCCGCAACGCCTGCTGGTGGTGGCCGAGCGTGCGGTGAAGGATGGCTTCGCCTTTGACAATGAGGAGGCGGAAACGGGCGTGGGGTGTATCGGTGCCCTGGTGCGCGACGGCAGCGGTACCGCCATCGCGGGTCTGTCGGTCTCGGCGCCCATCGAACGACGCCGTGATGAATGGGTGCCCCTGCTGGTGGCGGCCGCCACGCGCATCTCGGAGCGCCTCGGCTATCGTGCCGAGGCCCCGCCCGACACGGCTTGAGCCGCTGCCGGCCGACGGAGAGCGCCGGGACAGGCAGACCCGTGCCGGGTCGGTGGGTCGAGAGAGCTTCACGGTCATGACAACTTATAGTCGATCCGTGTCCCCTTGACGGTTCGCAGAACCGATGGCCCTGTCTTGGCGCCTGCGACCACCCGCAGTGAGCGGATTTCAGTCGCGCGGCCGCATGCGATCGACCCACAGGGCCGTGGCACCCGCCACCCCCGCCGGCATGGCGACGAAGTTGAGCACCGGCACCAGGGTGAGGATGAGCATGCCGGTGCCGAAACCCAGGGCAAGGGGCAGATTTTCCCCGAGCCGTTGCCGGGCATCCCTGAAGCCCAGTCCATGGTTGCCCATGGGCGCGTCGGCATATTCCAGGGCCAGCATCCAGGCGCCGAAGGCCAGCCACAGCAGGGGCGCCAGCAGGTTCACCCCGGGGATCAGGAACAGCAGCAGCAGGGGCAGGGCGCGCAGCAGGAAGTACAGCAGCTTGCGCAGCTCGTTGAGCACGGCCACCGCAGCCTCCCGGTACCAGGTGAGTCCCGAGTCCGGGGCGGGGCCCCGGGTGAGCTGTGACTCCACCCGGGCGGCCAGGGGGCCGTTGAAAGGTGCGCCCAGCAGGTTGGCGACCAGGGTAAAGCCGAAGAACACCACCGCCAGTACGCCGATCACGAACAGGGGCCAGAGCAGCCAGCGCAGCCAGTCCAGCCACTCGGGCAGCAGCCGATCCAGCCCGGCGCCCAGGTAATGCACGGCCAGGAAGATGCCCAGGGCGAACAGCAGGATGTTGAGGCCAAGCGGGATGATCACCAGGGGACGGATGCCCCGGCGCCGGATCAGGGACAGACCGCGGAAGGGATAACGCAGGCCTGCGAGGTAGTCGTTGAGCATCCCGTTAGCATACCCTGAGCCCACGGGAGACGTGCGGCCATGATCAAAGCCCTGATCCATCTCTGCCTGGTGGCGGCGGGCGCCTACGGGGTGCTCGTGGGCCTGGTCTATTTCAAGCAGGACGGTCTCATCTACCTGCCCCTGTCCACGCTCGTCACCACGCCGACCGAGCACGGCATGGACTACGAGGACGTCTATCTCACCACCGATGACGGGGTGCGCCTGCACGGCTGGTTCGTGCCGGCCCCCGAGCCGCGGGGCGTGCTGCTGTTCTTCCACGGCAACGCGGGCAACATCTCCCACCGCATGGCCTCCATCCGCATCTTCCGCGAGCTGGGCCTGTCGGTGTTCATCATCGACTACCGGGGTTATGGGCAAAGCGAGGGACGGCCCAGCGAGGCCGGGCTGCGTCGGGACGCCCGTGCGGCCTGGGCGTGGTTGCGCGAGACGCGAGAGATACCGGCCCGGGAGATCGTGGTGTTCGGCCGCTCCCTGGGTGCCGCGGTGGCCGTCGATCTGGCCAGCGAACACCCTCCCGGCGCACTGATCCTGGAGTCAGCCTTCACCAGCGCCGCGGATCTGGGCGCCGAGGTCTACCCCTGGCTCCCGGTGGACCGGCTGTTGCGTCACCGCCACGAGGTGATCGAGTCGCTGCCCCAGGTGCGCGTGCCGACCCTGATCGCCCACAGCCGTCAGGACGAGATCGTCTCCTTCGACCATGCCCGACGGCTCATGGACGTGGCCCACGACGGTGCCGTGCTGCTGGAGATGGAGGGCGGGCACAATGACGGTTTCCTGCGCACCGGGCAGCGTTACGTGCGCGGCCTGGGCGACTTCCTCGAAGAACACGTGTTCAGAGAACTGCCGTAATGCGCCGACTGCCGCCGCTGTCGGGTTAGAACCGGGCCTACGACGCTTCAGGATCCGCGAGTTTCGCTTTCGCCGAAGCCCTTACGCGCGATCAGCGCCGCACCATAGGCGGCATCGGTGTGGGTGGCCTGCACCAGGGGCACGCCCAGCAGTCGCTCACGGATGCGTGTCCAGGCGGGATTGATGCTGCCGCCGCCCACGGTGCGCACGCGGGTGGGGGCGGGGGCGCCCAGTTGCACCAGGCGCCGGTAGCCCAGGGCCTCGATGGCGGCGATGCCTTCCAGCAGTCCCTGGAAGAAGCGGGCGTCATCGTCGGGGCGGGGCGTCAGGCGCGGTGCAAGCCCGGGGTCGCAGACCGGGAAGCGCTCGCCGAGGGCGGGCAGGGGGTAGTAGTCGAGCCCGGTGGTGCGTTCGGGTTCGAGCCGCGAGCTCAGGGCTGCCATGGCCTCGGGGCTGAAGAACTGCTTGAGCACCGCGCCGCCGCTGTTGGAGGCCCCGCCCGCCAGCCAGCGGTCCCAGAGCCGGTGGCTGTAGACCCCGAATTCGGGGGCGAACACCGGCCGGGGCGAGACGATCTTGAGCACCAGGGTGCTGCCCAGGGAGGTGACCGCCTCGCCTGGCTGCGAGGCGCCGGTGGCAAGAAAGGCCGCCACGCTGTCGGTGGTCCCGGCCAGCACGGGCAGGCCTTCGGGCAGCCCGGAGTCCGCGGCGGCTCTGGGCGTGACCGTACCCAGCCGATCCCCCGGCGGCAGCACCCGGGGCAGCAGCCCCGCGGGCAGGCCCAGTCCCTCCAGCCACGCCGGCCAGTCCCGGGCCACCGGGTCGTAGCCGAGCTTGAGGGCGTTGTTCTCGTCGCTGATGCCGTAGCGGCCGGTGAGTTGAGCCGCCAGCCAGTCCGCCTGGTGCAGGGCGTGGCGGGCCGCCCGGGGGTCGTGGTGGTCCAGCCACCAGCAGAGCTTGGCCAGGCTCGAACTGGCGCCGTGGGCG
Source organism: Thioalkalivibrio sulfidiphilus HL-EbGr7 (assembly GCF_000021985.1). NCBI lineage: Bacteria > Pseudomonadati > Pseudomonadota > Gammaproteobacteria > Chromatiales > Ectothiorhodospiraceae > Thioalkalivibrio > Thioalkalivibrio sulfidiphilus. The sequence goes on along the minus strand of NC_011901.1, from coordinate 2,153,573 downwards.
CCGCTCTCCCGGGGGGCGATGGCCGCGATGCGCGCGGCCGCGTCCACCGCCCGTGCATCGTTGTACAGGAGCCCCGGGCCCAGGGGCGTGCCGTGAGCGTCGGTGACCACCAGGGTGCCGGAGGTGCCGTCGATGGCCAGGGCCGTGGGAGGGCAGGGCAGGTCCGCCATGAGCGCACGTGTGACCTGGCACAGGGCCGTCCACCACAGCCCCGGGTCCTGTTCCACCCGGGGTCCGTCGCGGCGGGGTTCGGCCAGGGCAACACTGCACCGGGCGATCTCCACGCCATCGGCGTCGATGGCGATGGCCCGGCACCCGGAGGTGCCCATGTCGATACCGATGAAAAGCGAATTCAACATTCAAAATTCAAAATTCAAGATTCAAAGGGAAGTCCGTGGCCAGCGCGCTCTCGTAGCTGCAGGACACGCCCCCTTTGAATTTTAAATCTTGAATTTTGAATGGTTTCAATTGCTCTTCAAGGCAAGGTCACCGGCACCGGCGGCTGCCAGTCCGGGTGGCGGTGTTCGGCCACCACGGTGGTGTACACGCCGCCGCGCACGTTGAACTCGGCGGTCAGGCGCATGAAGTTGGGGTCGGTGGCGGCCACCAGGTCGTTGAGGATCTCGTTGGTCACCTTCTCGTGGAAGGCGCCCTGATCGCGGAAGGCCCAGACGTAGAGCTTGAGGGATTTCAGTTCCACGCAGCGCGCCCGGGGCACGTAGTCCAGGAAGAGGGTGGCGAAGTCCGGCTGGCCCGTCTTGGGGCACAGGCAGGTGAACTCCGGGACGCGGATGCGGATGGTATAATCGCGCCCCGGCTGGGGGTTTTCGAATGTTTCGAGGTCTTTGCTGGGCTGGCTCGACATGGTGTGCTTGTCTCGGTTTGTGAGGGGGGTTGGAACCCTGAAAACGGGACAGGTTCCACACGGGACTTGATCGGCTCCCCCCTAAGGGCGGCATTATTGTAATAATGAGCGCCGCCCAAGGCCATGGAAGACCCTCTCCGTGGCCACAACCTTTATTACCACCATCAGACATCCGCAGGTCCCGATGCGACTGAGCAAGATCAAACTGGCCGGATTCAAGTCCTTCGTGGACCCCACCACCATCGACCTGCCCAGTAACCTGGTGGGCATCGTCGGCCCCAACGGCTGCGGCAAGTCCAATACCATCGACGCGGTGCGCTGGGTGATGGGCGAGTCCTCCGCCAAGCACCTGCGCGGGGATTCCATGGAGGACGTGATCTTCAACGGCTCCTCCAGCCGCAAGCCCGTGGGCCAGGCCTCCATCGAGCTGGTGTTCGACAACAGCGACGGCACCCTGGGCGGCCAGTACGCCGAGTACAGCGAGATCTCCGTCAAGCGCCAGGTGACCCGGGACGGCCAGTCCCATTACTACCTGAACGGCTCCAAGTGCCGACGCAAGGACATCACCGACATCTTCCTGGGCACCGGCCTCGGCCCGCGCAGCTACGCCATCATCGAGCAGGGCATGATCTCCCGGCTCATCGAGGCCAAGCCCGAGGAACTGCGCGTCTACCTGGAGGAGGCCGCCGGCATCTCCAAGTACAAGGAGCGCCGCCGCGAGACCGAGACCCGCATCCGCCACACCCGGGAGAACATCGACCGTCTCAACGACCTGCGCGACGAGATCGAGAAGCAGATCAACCACCTGCAGCGCCAGGCCAACACCGCCGAGCGCTACAAGGCCCTCAAGGAAGAGGAACGCCGCACCAAGGCGGAACTGCTGGCCCTGCGCCTGCGGGACATGGACGGTGATGCCGGCCAGCGGGAAAAGGGCCTGCGCGAGGAGGAGACCCGCCTGGAGGGGGTGATCTCCGAGCTGCGTCACCTGGAATCCACCCTGGAGAAGAACCGCGAGCGCCACGCGGAGGCCAATGAGGCCTTCAGTGAGGTGCAGGGGCGTTTCTACGGTCTGGGCAGCGACATCTCGCGGGTGGAGCAGTCCATCCAGCACGCCCGGGAACTGCGCGAGCGACAGGGCCAGGAACTGCGCCAGGCCGAGGCCGGCCTGCGTGAGACCCGTGAACACATCGAACTGGACCAGGCGCGCCTGCGGGAACTGGACCGGGAACTGGAAACTCTGGCGCCCCAGCACCAGGCCGGCATGCAGGCCCGGGAACAGGCCAACGAGGGCCTGACCGTGGCCGAGCAGGCCATGAGCGAGTGGCAGGGCCGCTGGGAGGACTTCAACCAGCGCGCCGTGGAGCCGGCCCAGACCGCCCAGGTGGAACGCACCCGCATGGAGGGCCTGGAGCGTCAGATCCAGCAGCACCAGTCCCGCCTGGAACGCCTGCAGCAGGAGCGCGGCCAGCTCTCCGGGGACGCCCTGCGCGCCGAGATGCAACAGCTGGGCACCCAGGCCGCCGAGGCCGCCCAGGCCGCTGAACAACTTCAGGGCAGTCTCACCGAGACCCTGGACGCCATCCAGGGCGCCCGGGAATCCAGCCGGGAACGCACCGCGCAGCTGGACGAGCTGCGCCGGCGCATCCAGACCCAGGCGGGCCGGCTCTCCTCGCTCGAGGCCCTGCAGCAGGCGGCGCTCGGCAAGGGCGAGCAGTCCGTGGTGCAGTGGCTGGCCGGTCAGGGCCTGGCCGATGCGCCCCGTCTGGCCGAACAGCTGAGCGTGGAGGCCGGCTGGGAGCGGGCCGTGGAGGCGGTGCTGGGCCAGTACCTGGAGGCGGTGTGCGTCGAGGATCTGGACGGCGTCGCCGGGGTGCTGGACAGCCTCAGCCACGGCGACCTGCTGGTGCTGGACACCCAGGCCGGCGAGGCGGCTGCCGGCGGCGACGCGCCCTGGCTGCTGGACCGGGTCAAGGGTCCGAAACCGCTTAATGACCTGCTGCGCGGCGTGCGCACGGCGGGCAGTCTGCCCGAGGCCCTGGCCCTGCGCGGCCGTCTGGCGGCCGGCGAATCGGTCATCACCCCCGAGGGCATCTGGCTGGGCCGTGCCTGGCTGCGGGTGGCCCGGGATGCCGACGAGCATGCCGGCGTGCTGGCCCGGGAGCAGGAGATCAAGGCCCTGCAGGCGGAACTGGCCGGGCTGAACACCGAACAGGAGCGCTTGCAGCAGGCCCTGGAGGCCGAGCGGGAGCGCGTGCGCGAGCTGGAGGCCCGGCGCGAGGATCTGCAGGTGCAGGTCAACCGCGCCCACCGGGGCGCCGCGGATCTCAATGCCCAGCTGAGCAACCGCCGCACCCGCCTGGAGCAGGTGGAAGGCCGCTTCGCGCGCATCAACGAGGAGATCGCCGAGATCGAGGCGGCCCACCAGCGCGACGCGGAGGCCCTGCAGCAGGCCACCAACCGGCGCAACGAGGCGGTGTCCCGCATGGAGACCCTGGCCCAGGAGCGCGAGCGCCTGTCCGCCGAGCGGGACGGCCTGCGGGAGAAGCTGGATGCCGCCCGCCGCGAGGCCCAGGCCCGGCGCGATGCCCTGCACCAGATCGACCTGCGCATGCAGTCCCTCAAGTCCACCCGCGAGTCCACCGCCCAGGGCCTGTCGCGCATGGAGAGCCAGGCCGGGCAGTTCGATGAGCGCCTGGAGGCCCTGCGCGCCGCCATGCAGGACGGCGACGCGCCCATCAAGGAACTGACCACGGAACTGGACGGCCTGCTGGCGAAACGTGTCGAAGTAGAGCGCGCCCTCGGCGAGGCCCGCACCCGGGTGCAGTCCATCGAGGCCCAGATGCGCGAGCACGACCAGCGGCGCATCGCCGTGGAACGCCAGGCCGAGGAGATCCGCGGCAAGCTGGACAACCTGCGCATGGCCTGGCAGGAGATCCAGGTGCGCCGCCAGACCCTGCGCGAGCAGCTGGCGGAGACGCCGTTCTCCGCCGAGGAACTGCTGCAGGCCCTGGAGGAGGGCGCCGGCGTGTCCGCCTGGCAGGAGAAGGTGGAACAGCTGGCCCAGCGCATCCAGCGCCTGGGCCCCATCAACCTGGCGGCCATCGACGAGTTCAAGGAACAGAGCCAGCGCAAGGAATACCTGGACGCCCAGCACGCCGACCTGATGGAGGCCCTGGAGACCCTGGAGAACGCCATCCAGAAGATCGACCGGGAGACCCGCCAGCGTTTCCGTGACACCTTCGAGCGGGTCAACGCGCGCCTGCAGGAGATGTTCCCGCGCCTGTTCGGCGGCGGCCAGGCGCACCTGGAGATGACCGGCGACGACCTGCTGTCCACCGGTGTGGCGGTGATGGCCCGCCCCCCGGGCAAGCGGCTGTCCACCATCCACCTCATGTCCGGCGGTGAGAAGGCGCTCACCGCCGTGGCCCTGGTGTTCGCCATCTTCGAGCTGAACCCGGCGCCCTTCTGCATGCTGGACGAGGTGGACGCGCCGCTCGACGAGGCCAACGTGGGCCGCTTCTGCAGCCTGGTGAAGGAGATGTCCGAGCGGGTGCAGTTCATCTTCATCACCCACAACAAGACCACCATGGAGCTGGCCGACCAGCTGGTGGGCGTGACCATGCGCGAGCCCGGCGTGTCCCGCCTGGTGGCCGTGGACGTGGACGAAGCCGCCCAGATGGCCACCGCATGACGGAGAACAGGAGATGGATGCGTTGCGCTGGATCCTGCTGATACTTGCCCTGGTGGTGCTGGCCGGCATCTACCTGGCCGGGCGAATGCGCGCCGGCCGGCGCCGTCCCCGCGACCTGATGGACGAGGCGGTGGAGCGGGAGAGCCTGGAGCAGATCCACATCCGCGCCGACAGCGAGCGCAAGGCGCCTTCCATCCACGCGGCGCACGACGACCTGGACGCGCTCAACGACCTGGAGAATCTCAAGGCCCGGGTGGTGGAAGAGGCCCGGGAGCGGCCCGTGGTTCCCGCCGCGCCGATGCCCGTCTCCGAGCCGCGTCCCGTCGAGGCGCCTCGTGCGGAGAAGGCGCCCGCACCCGCCGCGGAGCCGGCACCGACCCTGCCGGACAAGCTCATCGTGCTGCACGTGGCGGCCGGCCCCTCGGGGCACATCCTGGGCGTGCAGCTCAAGGCCGCCCTGGAGGCCGACGGCCTGGAGTTCGGCTTCATGGAGATCTATCACCGCATGGTGAGCACCGAGCAGGGCCGCACGCCCCTGTTCAGCGTGGCCAATATGCTCAATCCCGGCACCTTCGATCCTGCCGCCATGGATGATTTCTCCACCCCCGGCGTGTCCCTGTTCCTGCAGCTGCCGGGCCCCCGGGAGGGCATGGAGTCCTTCGAGACCATGCTGGCCTGCGCCGAGTCCCTTGCCGCACGTCTTGGCGGCCAGGTGCTGGACGCCTCCCGCAGCACCCTCACGCCCCAGGGCATCGAACACATCCGCGAAGGTATCCGCGCCTGGTCGCTCAAGGCCCGGGTGGCGGGGCGGCGTTGATTGTTTGGATCAAAAGCCTTGACGCAAAGACGCGAAGACGCAAAGGGGCGCAAGCCACTGCTTTTTGATGTAAAAATCCGGGTGTCCCGGGTTCAAGATCAAGCCTTGGACAGGCCATTATGATAGGCGGGGTTTTACCCCAATCATTCCTTTGCGTCCTTAGCGAAACCTTTGCGCCCTTTGCGTTCCTGCTTTTGGATTTCCACCAACCAGAATAACCACATGTCCGAGATCCCCGAGAAGGTTCGCAAGCGGGTCGCCTCACTGCGCGACGAGCTGGACTATCACAATCACCGTTACTACGTGCTGGACGACCCGGAGATCCCGGACGCCGCCTATGACGCGCTGATGCGCGAGCTGCAGGATCTGGAGGCGAAGTATCCCGAGCTGGTGACGCCGGACTCGCCCACCCAGCGGGTGGGCGGTGCGCCGCTCAAGGCCTTCGAGGAGGCCAGGCACCTGCTGCCCATGCTGTCCCTGGACAACGCCTTCGAGGAAGCCGACGTGCTCGCCTTCGAGAAGCGCATCCGGGACCGGCTGGGGGAAGAATCCGAGATCGAGTTTGCCGTGGAGCCCAAGCTGGATGGACTCGCCATCAGCCTGCTCTATGAGGATGGCCACCTGGTGCGCGGCGCCACCCGCGGCGACGGCGCCACCGGCGAGGACGTCACCGCCAACGTGCGCACCATCCGCGCCATCCCGCTCAGGCTCCAGGGCCGGGGCTGGCCGAAGCTGCTGGAGGTGCGTGGCGAGGTGTACATGGACCGGGCCGGTTTCGAGGCCTTCAACCGCGAGGCGGCTTCGAGGGGCGAGAAGGTGTTCGTCAACCCCCGCAACGCCGCCGCCGGCAGCCTGCGTCAGCTGGATTCCCGCATCACCGCGAAGCGTCCGCTCACCTTCTTCGCCTACGGCGCCGGTCACGTGGAGGGCGGCGAACTGCCGGACACCCACGCGGCGGTGCTCGACGCCCTGGCCGAATGGGGGCAGCGGGTGTGCCCCGAGCGGGACGTGGTGACCGGCGCGGCCGGCTGTCTCGAGTATTACCGGCGCATCGGCGAGCGCCGCGACGGCCTGCCCTATGACATCGATGGCGTGGTCTACAAGGTCAACCGCTTCGAGCTGCAGCAGCGTCTGGGCTTCGTCTCCCGCGCGCCGCGCTGGGCCATCGCCCACAAGTATCCCGCCCAGGAGCAGATGACGCTGCTGCGCGACGTGGAATTCCAGGTGGGCCGCACCGGCGCGCTCACCCCGGTGGCGCGGCTCGAACCGGTGTTCGTGGGTGGCGTGACCGTGAGCAACGCCACGCTGCACAACATGGACGAGGTGGAGCGTAAGGACGTGCGCATCGGCGACACGGTGATCGTGCGCCGCGCCGGCGACGTGATCCCCGAGGTGGCGGCGGTGGTGCTCTCCAGACGCCCGCACAATGCGCGTCACGTGGTAATGCCCACACACTGCCCGGTCTGCGGTTCCGAGATCGTGCGCTCGGAAGGCGAGGCGGTGGCCCGGTGTTCCGGCGGTCTGTACTGTGCCGCCCAGCGCCGCGAGGCCATCAAGCACTTCGCCTCGCGCCGCGCCATGGACATTGAGGGCCTGGGCGACAAGCTGGTGGAACAGCTGGTGGACGCGGGCCTGGTGGATCATGTGGACGGCCTGTACCGGCTCACGGCGGAACAGCTGGCGGGCCTGGAGCGCATGGGCGAGAAGTCTGCCCACAACCTGGTGGATGCCCTGGAGAAGAGCAAGCACACCCAGTTGGCGCGGTTCATCTTCGCGCTCGGCATCCGCGAGGTGGGCGAGGCCACGGCCCGCGCCCTGGCGATCCATTTCGGTGGCCTGGATGCGCTCATGGCCGCCGACGAGGAGGCCCTCATGCAGGTGCCCGACGTGGGTCCGGTGGTGGCCCACCACGTGGCCACCTTCTTCCAGCAGCCCCACAACCGCGAGGTGATCGACGCCCTGCGTGAGGCCGGCGTGCACTGGGAGGAAAGCGAACCCGCGGCTCTCCAGGCCGAGGACCTGCCCCTGTCCGGCAATACCTACGTGCTCACCGGCGCGCTGGAATCCATGACCCGGGAGGAGGCCGGCGATCGCCTCATGGCCCTGGGCGCCAAGGTGAGCGGCAGCGTGTCGAAAAAGACCACCGCCGTGATCGCCGGCGAGGCGGCGGGCTCGAAACTGGCCAAGGCGGAGAAGCTGGGCGTGCCGGTGTTGAGCGAGGCTGAGTTCCTTGAGTTGATAGGGGAGTGACTGAAGTTGGAAGTGTGAATTGGGAAGTGCGAAGTCAAGGCTTTCCACTTCCTACTTCCCGATTCACACTTCGCACTTTCCAGGCGTTACACTGCCCCGATGAACCCCTCCACCGCGCTCGGCATGATCGGCGGCGTGCTCATCCTGGTGAGCGTGATTGCCTTCACCTCCCAGGACCTGGGGGTGTTCATCAATCTGCCGGGGCTCGGCATCGTGTTGGGCGGTACCCTGGCCGCGACCCTGCTCAGCTATCCGCTGCACGAGGTGTTGCACGTGTGGCGGGTGTTCATCGTGGTGCTGCGCAACGAGCGCTACTACTTCCGCGAGGACATGGACGAGATCGTGGAGGTCTCCAAGCTGTGGTTCAACGGTAACCTGGCCGCGGTGCAGCGGCGCCTCGAGACCATCCGCAATCCCTACCTGCGCACCGGCGTTCAGCTGGTCATCGACGACACGCCCATGGAGGACATCAGCGACCTGCTGCAATGGCGCCTGGCGCGGCTGCGTGCGCGTGAACACGCCGAGGCGCAGGTGTTTCGCACCATGGCCACCTACGCGCCGGCCTTCGGCATGCTGGGCACCCTGATCGGCCTGATCAACATGCTGTTCGCCACCCAGACCAATGACTTCGCGGTGATCGCCGTGAACCTGGGCGTGGCGCTGATCACCACCTTCTACGGCATCGTGCTGGCCAACCTGGTGTTCCGTCCCATCGCCACCAAGCTGGAGCGGCGCACCGAGGAACGCGTGATGCTCATGAACATGGTGCTGGAGGGCGTGACCCTGATGCGTAAGGGCCGCTCGCCGGCCTACATCCGCGAGACGCTCAAATCCTTCATGGAGCACCACCGGGACGAGATCCGCCAGGAGATGCCCAATGGCAACGGAGCCGAAAAGCCCGCCGCCGGCAGCAAGCGCACCGGCCGGCGCTGAGTCCGCCGCCCAGTCCGCCATCGACCAGGGCAACGGCCAGGCGGAGGCCCTGCGCGCCGAGATGGCCGCCGCACCCCATTACCCGCCGCCCTGGGCCGCGCCGCCGCCGCAGCCGAGCGGCGACGCCCTGCGCGAGGACGAACACGCCTGGATCCTCACCTACCTGGACATGCTCACCCTGGTGCTGGTGCTGTTCGTGGTGCTGCTGGCCTATACAAGGCCGGAGGAGGATCAGGCCCTGCGCTGGGTGGAGGGCTTCGGCATCGAGCTGGGCCATCCCCACCGCCAGTCCATCGTGCCGCCCCTGTTTGAGGAAGCACCCGCCACCTATCCCGGCGAGCAGCCTCTGGCCGAGCCCCTGGCGCGGGAGGAGGCACCCGCCGCCGAGTCCGCCCTGGAGCAGGCCCTGGCCCGCCAGGGCGGACTGGAGGGGGTGGAGGTGTTCACCACCCCGGGTCAGGTGGAGCTGCGTATCAAGGAGGGCATCCTGTTCGCCAGCGGCAGCGCGGAACTGCGCAGCGACGGGCGCGCGCTGCTCTCAAGCCTGATGCCCGTACTCAATGCCGCCGAGGGACAGATCACCGTGGAGGGACACACCGACAACGTGCCCATCTTCACGCCCATCTTCCCGTCCAACTGGGAGCTGTCCGCGGCGCGGGCCAGTGGCGTGGTGCGCCAGCTCATCGCCCTGGGACTTGCCCCAGAACGCCTGCAGGCGGTGGGCTTCGCCGACACCCGACCCGTGGCCGGCAACGACACCGCCGAAGGCCGCGCCGAGAACCGGCGCGTGTCGCTGGTGATCCAGACGGGTGTGCGTTGAATTTTTTCAATCAGGATCAAGCCGGAAAAACATGCAAGCCTACTACCCGAAGCCCTTTTCCGAGGCCTGCGAGCAGAACAGGGATCCGATTCTCGCGGTGCTGAAACGCTATTTCACCGAGCCGGGCACGATCCTCGAGATCGGCAGCGGCACGGGACAGCACTCGGTGTATTTCGGCGCCGCCATGGCGCACCTGCGCTGGCAACCCTCGGACGTGGCCGAGCACCTGCCGGGCATTCGTTTGTGGCTGGGGGAGGCCGCACTCGACAACGTGGCCGAACCCCTGGTGCTGGATGTGCGCGACGAGCCCTGGCCGGTGAGTCATGTGGACGGCGTGTATTCCGCCAACACCACGCACATCATGCACTGGCCCATGGTACAGGCCATGTTCGCGGGCGTGGGTCGTGTGCTGCGTCCGGGCGGATATTTCTGTCTCTATGGTCCGTTCAACGAGAACGGCATGTTCACCAGCGAGAGCAACGCCCGCTTCGACATGAGCCTGCGCCTGCGCGATCCCGGCATGGGCATCCGCGACAAGGCGGACCTGGATGCACTCGCCCGCGCCGCGGGGCTCGAGCGGGTGGATGACGTGGTGATGCCGGTGAACAACTTCACCTTGGTGTGGCGCAAGACATGAGTACCCCGTAGGTCGGGCTTCAGCCCGAGACAGCCGATGCTTCGAGAGGCACCGCTGTCGGGCTGAAGCCCGACCTACGGGCCGCACGCCTCACTTCACTTCGATCTTCGCAGCGGTGCGCAGATCACCGATGTAATCCTGCAGGGCGCGGTTGTCGAGGATCTGTGCGACCCGGTCGCGCACCGCCTCGAAGGGCGGGGGTTCGGAGCGGCGGGTGTCTTCCAGCAGGATCACGTGCCAGCCGAATTCGGTCTGTACCGGCTCATTGCTGTAACTGCCCTTTTCCATGGCCTGCACCGCCTCGGAGAAGGCGGGCACCATGGCGTCGGCGGTGAACCAGCCCAGATCCCCGCCCATGGGGCCGGAGGGGCCGGTGGAATGCTCACGGGCCAGTTCCTGGAAGTCTCCGCCGGCCTCCAGCGCGGCGATCACCTCGCGGGCATCGGCCTCGCTGTCCAGGAGAATATGCCGGGCCTTGTACTCGGTGCGATCGATGGCCTGGATCTGACGATCGTATTCCGCGCGCAGCTGCTCCTCGGTGTAGTCCTGGTTAAGACGCTGGTCGATGAGCGCGCCGACCATCAGGTTGGTGCGAGCCCGCTCCACCTGGCGCTGGATGTCGGGATCCCTGTCCAGCCCCTGCTGCAGCGCGGCCTGGCGCAGCAGTTCCATGTTGATCATCTCGTCCAGCACCTCGTCCGGCAGCAGATTCTCTCCGGGTCGGGTCATGCGCTGCAGGTTGAGGAAGTCCTGGAAATCCGCTTCGCTGATGGCCACGCCGTTGACCATGGCGACCGCCTCGCCGCTGATCTCGGCCTGTGGTGCCTCGCCGCGGCCACAGCCGGTGATGAGGGTGACGGTCAGCAGGCCGGTGACCAGGATGTGATGAATGCGCAGAGTCATGGGGGTTTCCTTGAGTTTAAGCCGGCTGCTCAGGGCAGCACCTTGCGAAAGGGTTTGACGACGACGCTGGCATACACGCCGGCCGCCCGGTAGGGATCGGCGTCTGCCCAGGCCTGGGCGTCCTCCAGGGAATCGAACTCCGCCACCACCAGGCTGCCGGTGAAGCCCGCCGGACCCGGGTCCGGGCTGTCGATGGCCGGCAGAGGACCTGCCAGTACCAGTCGCCCTTCGTCGCGCAGGGCCTCCAGGCGGGCCAGGTGCGCGGGTCGTGTCTGCAGGCGTTTCTCCAGGCTGTTGTCGCTGTCCTGGGCCATGATGGTGTAGAGCATCAGGATGGGTCTCCCTTGGTGGTGTGCGGGTCGTCCTCGCGGTGGTGCAGTCCCAGATAGACCGCCTGACCGATCACGAAGACGAAGGTCATGCCAAGCATACCGAAGAGTTTGAAATCCACCCACACCGCCTCGCTGAAGGTGTAGGCCACGAACAGGTTGGCAAGCCCTGAAACCAGGAAGAATACCACCCAGGCGAGGTTGACCCGGCTCCAGATGGCCCTGGGTACGCTCAGGGCGTGCCCCATGAGGGTTTCCACCAGCGTGCGGCGTCCGAACAGGGGAGGGGCCATGAACACCAGGGCGAACAGCCAGTTGACCAGGGTGGGCTTCCAGAGGATGAACACCGGGTCGTGCAGCCACAGGGTCGCGCCGCCCAGCACCAGGATCACCGCCGCCGTGAGCAGGGGCATGGTTTCGAGCCGTCGCTTGATAGCGAGTCCCAGGGCCAGTTGCACCGCCATCACGACCATGGCCACGGCTGTGGCCAGGTAGATGGCGTGTCCCGGGTTGTCCGGTTCCAGCGCCACCGGCAGCCAGACGCCTACGGCCAGGATCCATTCAGGGGGGAGGGCGCCGTAAAACTTGTAGGCGAGGAAGAAGAGGATGACCGGGAGGAGGTCATAGAGGAGTTTCATGGGGGGTAGTTTGGCGGGTTTTGTGGGGTGGGTGCAAAGGTGTGTTTGGGTTTGGATTTGATTGGATCAAGGTCAAAGGCTTCCGATCCGGCTTGGAATTACGGTCTTAAAGCAAAACCAAGATCAAAGGCTTCCGATCCCCGTTGCACGGGGCTCGGGTTACTTTCTTTGCTTGTCCAAAGAAAGTAACCAAAGAAAAGACACCCGGGTTTCTCGCCCCTGCGGGGTGCCCTGCGCGCGGGGGTGTTCCGGGGAGGTCGGCTGACAGGCCGTCCCTGGCCTGGCAGCCGACGCGCCGCCTCCCTGCGGCGCCCCTATCGGGCTTTGACCCCGGAACACCCCCGTGCTCGGCGAGAAAAACGGGGGGGACATCAAAGGCAGCAACCCCCACAAGGTGGGTTGTCTTGCCTGGTTTTGTAGGAGCCCCGACCCCGGGGCGAATTCCCCACCATTCGCCCCGGGGTCGGGGCTCCTACGAGGGAAACCAAGGGCAGATCGAAGCGGTTTTGACCTCTCCCCCCTTTTGCCGCACCGAGTAGCGCAGGCTTCGAGGGAAAAAGCCCGAAGGGGCGCCGCAGGACGCGGCGCGTCGCCTGCCAGGCCAGGGACGGCCTGTCAGGCGACCCCCTCGAAGCCGAGCAACGCAGGGCACCCGCGAATAGCGGGTGCGGCATTGGGGTGTCCTTCTTTTGGTTACTTTTCTTGGACAAGCAAGAAAAGTAACCCGAGCCCCGTGCAACGGGGATCGGAAGCCTTTGACTTTGATATTGGTAGAAGCGGGAAATCGAACCATCCACACCAAATTAACCCTCACCCCCGTCCCGCGCTAAAATCCCCCTCCCCAAACCCGAAGGAACGCCCCCCGTGACCCGCAGAATCGAAATCCACCCCGACAACCCCCAGGCCCGCCTGATCCGGCAGGCGGTGGACGTGATCCGGGACGGGGGCGTGATCGTCTACCCGACGGATTCCTGCTACGCACTGGGCTGCGGCATCGGCAACAAGACCGGCATGGAACGTATTCGTCGCATCCGTCAGCTGGACGACAACCACCATTTCACCCTGGTGTGCCGGGACCTGTCCGAGATCGCCACCTACGCCAAGGTGGACAACACCGCCTACCGGCTGCTGAAGAACCTCACCCCGGGGCCATACACCTTCCTGCTCAAGGCCACCCACGAGGTGCCCCGGCGCCTGCAGCACGCCAAGCGCAAGACCATCGGCCTGCGGGTGCCGGATCACGCCATCACCCAGGCCCTGCTGGCGGAGCTGGGCGAGCCGCTCATGAGCACCACCCTGCAACTGCCAGGGGACCATCTGCCCCTGTCCGACCCCTACGACATCGAGGAACGCCTCTCCGCCCACGTGGACCTGATCCTGCTCGCCGGGTCCTGCGGTGTGGAGCCCACCACGGTGGTAGACCTGGTGGGGGAGGTGCCGGAGGTGGTGCGCCAGGGACGCGGGGCGGTGGACTGGCTTTGAAGGCAGTGGCAGGTCTCAAGTGGCCAGTGGCAAGGAAAACCATTAGGGCTTTCGCCTGGGGCTGGGGTTTGGCGGTATAATCGCCGTCTCTATGGATAACATCATCCAGACCATCGCCATCTGGGCGATTCCCGTGCTGTTCGCCATCACCCTCCACGAGGTGGCCCATGGCTGGGTCGCCAAGCTGCTGGGCGACACCACCGCCCAGATGCTCGGGCGGCTCACGGTCAATCCCTTGAAACACATCGACCCGGTGGGCACGGTGCTGGTGCCCGTGGGGCTTTTGATCTTCTCCGCCATGACCCCGGGGCCGCCGTTCGTGTTCGGCTGGGCCAAGCCGGTGCCGGTGAACAGCCGCAACCTGTCCCGGCCCCAGCGGGACATGGCGATCGTGGCGGCGGCCGGGCCCATGGCCAATCTCATCATGGCCCTGTTCTGGGCGCTGATGATCAAGCTCGGCTTCAGCCTCATGGGCAGCTTCGACTGGGTGGCGGTGCCCCTGGTCTACATGGGCATCGCCGGCATCGCCATCAACATCCTGCTCATGGTGCTCAACCTGCTGCCCGTGCCGCCCCTGGACGGCGGGCGGGTGGTGTCCGGTTTCCTGCCGCCGCGCATGGCCGCCACCTACGACCGCATCGAGCCCTTCGGCCTGTTCATCGTCCTGGGCCTGCTGGCCACTGGGATGCTGGGCGCCATCATCGGGCCCTTCTACGGCTTCTTCGTGGAACTCATCGAGAGTCTCTTCGGGCTGCCCTTCCACAAGCTTCGCTGATCCATCCCCAAAGGAATCCATGCCATGACGGCCAAACGTCTCCTGCTGCTCCCGCTGCTGCTTCTGGCTGCCCTGATCCTCGCCTGGCCCATCTGGCTGGGCGGTCAGGCCCAGCGCCACCTGGACAACTGGCAGGGAGGCAACCTGGGCGACATGCGCGTGGACCATCGACTGGAGGTCTTCGAGCGCGGCTGGTTCACCTCCAGTGCCACCAGCCAGCTGCACCTGGTGGTGCAGGGGGAACCGGTGGACTTCGCCATGCGCCACCGGATACGCCATGGCTATGGCGCGCTGACCCTGGAATCCGAGCCGGTCTATCCGGATGACGTGGCCGAGCGCCTGCGCGCGGTGTTCGGTGACCGGGTGCCCCTGAGCCTGCACACCGTGATCGATCCCATCACCGATTCCGCCGAGTTGCGCATCACATCCCCCGCCTTCGAGACGGAACTGCCCGAGGAGCCGGGATCCTGGCTGCGTTCCGCAGGCATGGAGGGTGTGTTCCAGTGGAATCGGCAGCGGCTCGTGGGCGGCCTCGAGCTGCCTGAGCTGGAGATGCGGGATGCGGACAGCCATGTGCGCCTGCGCGGTCAGCGTCTGGACCTGGACCTGACGGACCCGGGAAACCGCCTGGCGGATGGCTGGTTCGAGTATCGCGTGGACGTTCTGGACCTGGAGGGCCACGACCAGCAGGGGCCGCTGCACCTGGAGCGCCTGCGCCTGCGCTCCGGCCAGAATCGGCAGGGCGAGTTCCTGCACCTGCACTTCGACCTGGGCTTCGGCGCCCTGCGCGTCGCCGACTGGGAGTCCACCGGAGGGGACATGCGGCTGCGGCTGGGGCCGCTGCACGGTGAGGTCTATGACCTGTTCCTGGAGCGCCTGGAGGGGCTCAACGAGCTGGACGAGGTCCAGGCCGGTGAGATGGCGGGCCTGATCCTGCTGCAGAGCCTGCCGTACATGCTGGTGCACTCGCCGGCACTGAACCTGGAGACCCTGCGCCTGCGCATGCCCGAGGGCGAGCTGGAACTTAAGCTCAGCGCGCGCTTCGACGGTGAGGGTTTCGACCCCAACACCGTGGACTACCTGCCGCGCCTGGGTCTGGACGGCCGCTTCCAGGGGGGCAAGGCCCTGCTGGAGGGGCTGGCCGGGGAGATCAGCCTGCGTTCCATGGAGGACGAGGAAGGCACCCCCATGGATCCGGCGCTGCGCGAGATGCTGACCCGTTCCCTGGGCCGGGGGGTCATGGAGGGCCTGGTGGAGCAGGGTTACATGGTGGCCGGGGAGGACGCCTACCGGGCGGAACTGGAGCTTCGCGACAGCCGCCTGACCCTCAACGGCCAGGACCAGAGCCAGTGGCTGTACCTGCTGCTCATGGGCCTGTTTGCCTCCGGTGGGTTCAACTGAGCCCCCGGAGCGCCGATAATGAGCCCCATCCCGATCAGAGCATTGCATAAACGCATTGCATAAAACCGAGGAGCGACCTTGAGTTCCCTTCCTGCGCAAAACCAGCGCGTGGTCTCCGGCATGCGGCCCACGGGCCGGCTTCATCTGGGCCACTATCACGGCGTCCTGAAAAACTGGATCGAACTCCAGCATGCCTACGAGTGCCTGTTCTTCGTGGCCGACTGGCATGCTCTGACCACCCACTACGAGGACCCCCGCATCCTCTCCGAGAGCGTCTGGGACATGGTGGTGGACTGGCTGGCCGCGGGCGTGAGCCCGGGCGCGGCGAAGATCTTCATCCAGTCCCGGGTGCCGGAACACGCCGAGCTGCACCTGCTGCTGTCCATGATGACGCCGCTCGGCTGGCTGGAGCGCGTGCCCACCTACAAGGACCAGCAGGAGAAGCTGCGCGAGAAGGACCTGGCCACCTACGGCTTCCTAGGCTATCCGCTGCTGCAGAGCGCCGACGTGCTGATCTACAAGGCAGGCCTGGTGCCCGTGGGCGAGGATCAGGTGGCCCACATCGAGATCACCCGGGAGGTGGCGCGGCGCTTCAACCACCTCTACGGCCGTGAGCCGGGCTTCGAAGAGAAGGCCGAGGCCGCCGTGGACAAGATGGGCAAGAAGAACGCCAAGCTGTACCGGGACCTGCGCCGCCGCTACCAGGAGCAGGGCGACGACCAGGCCCTGGACGTGGCCCGGGCCATGCTGGAGACCCAGCAGAACATCTCCCTGGGCGACCGGGAGCGGCTGTTCGGCTACCTGGAAGGCTCCGGCAAGATCATCCTGCCCGAGCCCCAGGCGCTGCTGACCCGGACCTCCAAGATGCCGGGCCTGGACGGGCAGAAGATGTCCAAGTCCTACAACAACACCATCTCCCTGCGGGAAGATCCGGCGGAAGTGGAGAAGAAGATCCGCACCATGCCCACGGACCCGGCCCGGGTGCGCCGTACCGATCCCGGCGAGCCGGAGAAGTGTCCGGTGTGGGCCCTGCACCAGGTCTACTCCGACGAAGCCACCTGCCAGTGGGTGCAGGAAGGCTGTCGCAGCGCGGGCATCGGCTGCCTGGAGTGCAAGCAGCCGGTGATCGATGCGGTGCGTGCCGAGCTGCGCCCCATCCAGGAACGCGCCAAGGACTACGAGGCCGACCCCGCGGCCGTGCGCACCATCATCAACGAGGGCTGCGAGGCGGCCCGGGACATGGCCCGCGACACCCTCGACGAGGTGCGTCGCGCCATGGGGCTCTCCTACCGATGAGCATCGAGATCCACGGCCCCCACGTGGGCGGCGCGAGTCAGGAGGAGATGCCCTTCGCCATCGTGCGCGGCGAACCCCTGAGCACCCCGCCCAAGGACCTGTACATCCCTCCGGACGCCCTGGAGGTATTCCTGGAGGCCTTCGAGGGTCCGCTGGATCTGTTGCTGTATCTCATCAAGCGTCAGAACCTGGATATCCTCGACATCCCCATCGCCGAGATCACCCGTCAGTACATGAGCTACATCGAGCTCATGAAGGATATGCGCCTGGAACTGGCGGCGGAATACCTGGTGATGGCCGCCATGCTGGCCGAGATCAAGTCGCGTATGCTGCTGCCCCGGCCGGGCATCACCGAGGACGAGGATGACCCGCGGGCCGAGCTCATCCGCCGGCTGCAGGAATACGAGCGTTTCAAGAAGGCCGCCGAGGACATCGACGCGCTGCCCCGGGTGGAGCGGGAAATCTTCCCGGTGTCCGCCGAGCCGCCGCCCATGGAGCGCGCGCCGCGCCTGCCCGACGTGGAACTGAAAGAGCTGCTGCTGGCCTTCCGGGAGGTGCTGTCCCGGGCGGACATGTTCACCCACCACCACATCCAGCGTGAACCGCTGTCGGTGCGCGAGCGCATGTCACGGGTGCTCGAGGCGCTCAACGCCGCGCCCTTCGTGGAGTTCCACAAGCTGTTCACCGTGGAGGAGGGGCGCCGCGGCGTGGTGGTGACCTTCCTGGCCATCCTGGAGATGCTCAAGGGGCATCTCATCGACCTGGTGCAGCGGGAACCCTATGCGCCGATCTACCTGAGCCTGGCGGGCAAGGCGCAGGAATAGGATAGGTGCGAAGTGTGAATTGGGAAGTGGGAAGATAGCGTCGATGCCTCAGGTTTTCCCTTGTACTTTTATTTTTGGACCTTGTACCTGAATTTATGGATACAGAGCTGCTCAAGAAGATCATCGAAGGCGCCTTGCTGGCCGCCAACCGGCCCCTGTCCCTGGAGCAGCTGGAGAAGCTCTTCGAGGAAGGCGAGCGTCCGGATCGCGGTGCGATCCGCGACGCCCTCAAGCAGCTGGGCGAGGACTGCGAGGGACGCGGTTACGAACTGAAGGAGGTGGGCAGCGGCTTTCGCTTCCAGGTGCGCGAGACCGTGGCGCCCTGGGTGTCCCGGCTGTGGGAGGAGAAGCCGCCGCGCTACACCCGCGCCCTGCTTGAGACCCTGGCCCTGATCGCCTACCGCCAGCCCATCACCCGCGCCGAGATCGAGGAGATCCGCGGCGTGGCGGTGAGCACCCAGATCGTCAAGACCCTCACCGAGCGGGAGTGGGTGCGCGTGGTAGGCCACCGGGACGTTCCCGGCCGTCCCGCCCTGTTCGGCACGACCCGCCAGTTCCTGGACTACTTCAATCTGAAGACCCTGGACGAGCTGCCGACGCTCGCCGAACTGCGCGACCTGGACAAGCTGCACCCGGAACTGGACCTGGACGGTCCGGGGGAGGGCGAGGGCGGCAAGCCGCCCGTCGAGGAAGAGGCCGTGGAATCCACCGCCCCGGACGCCGGTGAGGTGGCCATGCAGGAAGATGACGTGCAGCCGCCCGAAGAGGAGCTGCCCCGCAACGCCGAAGGACATACGCTGCAATAGGGCTGAATTTTTCTGAAAGGTCAGATCAAAAGCGAACCGCGAAGGGCCCGAAGGTATGCGCCAGGCCCGCGAAGGTTTTTTCAATTCAAAAGGTTTTTCTTTGCGTCCTTCGCGAAACCTTTGCGCCCTTTGCGTTCCGGCTTTTGACTTTCACTTTTCGGAAAGCCGCGGCATCAGCATCACCAGGTTGCAGGGCATGTGGCGGTTGTCCAGCTGCTCCCTGATCAGGTCTTCCCAGCCGGTGCGACAGGCGCCGGTGGAGCCGGGCAGGCAGAAGATGAAGGTGGCGTTGGCCACCCCGGCGATGGCTCGGGACTGCAGGCTGGAGGTGCGGATCTGCTGGTAGGAGATGGCACGGAACAACTCGCCGAAGCCCTCGATCTCCTTGTCCAGCAGCGGCGCCACCGCCTCCGGGGTGCCATCCCGGCCGGTGATGCCGGTGCCGCCGGTGGTGATCACCGCGTTCACCGCCGGGTCCGCGATCCAGCCGGACACCACCGCACGGATCTGGTAGATGTCGTCGGGCACGATGCGCTTCTCTGCCACCCGGTGTCCGCTCTCCTGCACCGCTTTCACCAGGTAGCCGCCGGAGGTGTCGTCGGCCTCGGTGCGGCTGTCGGAGACGGTGAGTACCGCGATGTTGATGGGGATGAAGGCGCGGGTGTCGGACATGGAAGGCTCCAGAATGGACTGATGGGCGGCAATTATAACTACCATTCAATATTCAAAATTCAAAATTCAAGGGAATCTGGCCCATAATCCCCTTTGAATTTTGAATTTTGAATTTTGAATTTTGAATTTTGAATGTTGAATCCCACCTTCGAATCGCCGGGAGGCGAATCATCATGACTGAACGACTGCAAAAACTTCTGGCCCGTCTGGGTCACGGCTCCCGACGGGAGATCGAACGCTGGATCGAGGAAGGCCTCGTCACGGTGAATGGCAAGGTGGCCAGCCTGGGCGACCAGGCCGGCCCCGATGACAAGGTGGCCATTCGTGGCCGGGTGGTGCCCCTGGATGTGGCGCCCAAGCCCCGGGTCATCGCCTACCACAAGCCCGATGGGGAGCTGACTACCCGCAAGGACCCGGAAGGCCGTCCCACGGTGTTCGAGCATCTGCCGCGACTGCGCAACGGCCGCTGGATCGCCGTGGGGAGACTGGACTACAACACCTCGGGGCTGCTGCTGTTCACCACCGACGGCGAACTGGCGGCAAAGCTCATGCATCCCTCCGGCGAGGTGGAGCGCGAGTACGCCGTGCGCATCCTGGGCGAGGTCTCTCCGGACGCCCTGAAGCAGCTCACCACCGGTGTGGAACTGGAAGACGGCCCCGCCCGTTTCGAGACCCTCAGGGAGGCCGGCGGCACCGGCGCCAACCGCTGGTACCACGTGACCCTGCGCGAGGGCCGCAACCGCGAGGTGCGCCGCCTCTGGGAAGCGGTGGGCCTGACCGTGAGCCGGCTCACCCGGGTGCGCTACGGACCCATCAGCCTGGGCCGCGACCTGCGCGCCGGGCGCTGGCGGGATCTCGAGCCCGGCGAGATGGGTGCCCTCTATGCAGTTGCGGGTCTGCCCTGGACGCCGCCGAAGATCCGCCGCGAGGACCGCCGTCCGCCCAAGCCACCGCGCACCGCCCGCCGTCCGAAACGCTGAGGTTTCGTCGGTACTGGAATGAACCGGGTTATCAGGATCGACCGCAAAAGAAAAAAGCTGACAGGATGAACATGATTAACATGATCGGGTCGTTTTGAAATCACGTTAATCATGTTCATCCTGTCAGTGATTCTCGAACGCACAATCTTCCAGTGAACGGTCAGCGATTGCGCAAGGTGTACCAGTTGTTGTTTGAGGCCCACGGCCCCCAACACTGGTGGCCGGCGAACAGTGGCTTCGAGGTGATGGTCGGGGCGGTGCTGACCCAGAACACCGCCTGGCGCAACGTGGAACGGGCCATCGCCGCGCTGAAGGCAGCGAATGCACTCTCGCCCGAGGCCATGCTGGACCTCTCCGATGCCGAGCTGGCCCGGCTTATCCGTCCTTCCGGTTACTTCAACGTCAAGGCCCGCCGGCTCAAGGCCCTGTGCCGCTGGTACCTGGACCACGGCGGACGGCGGCGCCTGCGCCACTGGCCCACGGAGAAGCTGCGGGCATCCCTGCTGTCGGTGCATGGCATCGGCCCCGAGACCGCCGACGATATCCTGCTCTACGCCTTCGATCGTCCCGTGTTCGTCATCGATGCCTACACGCGCCGGCTGCTCGGCCGGCTGGGTCATCCCCATGCGCAGGCAGCCTACGACGATTTCAGGATGTCACTGGAATCGACACTGGGGCAGGACGAACGACTGTATAACGAATACCACGCCCTGATCGTCGCCCATGGCAAGGACGTGTGCAGGCCGAAGCCGCGCTGTGAGCAATGCGTTTTAAGTACGAAGTGTGAATTTGGAAGTGGGACATGAAGTAAGAGGTGGGAATTGGGAAGTGGGAATCTGCACTTCGCACTTCGCAATTCCCACTTCCTACTTCAATTCGGGTTCCACCTGCCAGGGCTCGGGGTGGGGCGGCTGATCGCACAGCCGGTCCAGCCACTGGCGGAATTCATTGCGGGGCATGGGCCGGGCGCCCATGCGCGCCAGGTGGGCCGAAGGGGTCTGGCTGTCGATCAGCGGGTAGCCCCAGTGCTCCAGGTGTCGGCACAGGGTGACCAGGGCCACCTTGGAGGCGTCGCTCACCCGGCTGAACATGGATTCGCCGTAGAACATGCGGCCGAGGGACACCCCGTACAGCCCGCCCACCAGTTGGTCCTCCTGCCAGACCTCCACGGAGTGGGCGAAGCCTGCCTGGTGCATGTGGATGAATGCCTGCTGCATGCCGTAGGTGATCCAGGTGCCGTGCACGCCGCCCCGGGGCTCGGCGCAGCCCTTGATGACCTGCTCAAAGGCCTCGTCGAAGCTCACCCGGAAGCGGCCGCTTCTGAGTGTCTTGCGCAGGCTGCGGCTCACCTTGACCTCGGCACTGAACAGCACCGTGCGCGGGTCCGGTGACCACCACAGGATGGGCTGCCCGGCCTCGTACCAGGGAAAGATCCCCGCCCGATAGGCGCGCAGCAGCCGGGGCAGGCTGAGATCGCCACCGGCGGCGAGCAGGCCGTTGGGTTCGGTGAGCGCCCGGTCCGGGTGGGGAAAGGGCTCGTCCGCCTGTCCGGGATGCAGCCAGGTGAGGGGGTGCATGGCTCAGGCCTCGCCAGGGTCGGGCGCGGCATCGCCGCCCGGGGCGGCGCCTTCGCGAAACGGCGAGAGGCCCATGAGCTGCCGGCAGTGGCGCTGCATCACCTGCTGTTCCCGCAGGCAGAAATCCGCCACCGCCTGGCCCAGGTCCTGGTTGGCAAGCCAGTGGGCGGACCAGGTGGGGGTGGGCAGGAAGCCCCGGGGGATCTTGTGCTCCCCCTGGGCACCGGGCTCGTAGCGGCTCAGCCCCTCGCGGATGCAGTACTCGATGCCCTGGTAGTAGCAGGCCTCGAAGTGCAGGCCGTCGTAGTCCCGGGCGCAGCCCCAGTAGCGGCCGTAGAGGGTGTCGTGGCTGCGATAGCAGAGCGCCGCCGCCACCGGCTCGCCCTCGTGCTCCGCCAGCACCATGACCACGCCCCGGCCCAGGGCGCGTCCGGTCTCGCGGAAGAACTCAAGGCTCAGGGTGGGGATGCCCATCTTCTTCTCGAAGGTGTCCACGTAGAAGCCGTGGAAGGTGGCCCAGAGGACATCGCTCACCTCATCGCCGTGCAGGATGCGCAGGCTCACGCCCTGGTCGGCCACTTTGCGCCGCTCCTGGCGCACGTTCTTGCGTTTCTTCGAGGCAAAGCGTGACAGGAAATCGTCGAAGTCCCGGTAGCCATCGTTGCGCCAGTGGTACTGGCAACCCATGCGCAGGTTCAGGCCCTCGGCGCGCAGGGCCTCCAGGTCCTCGGCGTCCGGGAACAGCCAGTGCAGGCCCGAGACCTGGTGCTCCCGGGCGAAGGCCAGGCCCTGCTGGATGAGCAGGCGGCGCAGCACGGGGCCGTCGGCATCCGGATGGATCAGCAGGCGGGGGCCGGTGGCGGGGGTGTAGGGGACCGAGACCACCAGCTTCGGGTAGTAGCGAAGCCCGGAACGCTCCCAGGCGGATTCCCAGGACCAGTCGAACACGAACTCGCCGTAGCCGTTGGTCTTGGCGTACAGGGGCATGGCAGCCAGCAGCCGGCCGGCCTCGTCCTCGATGAGCAGGTGTCGGGGGAACCAGCCGTACTGACTGCCGAGGCAGCCGTAGCGTTCCAGCCCCGCCAGGAAGGCATGGCTGATGAGCGGGTTTTCATGCCCGCCCAGGGCGTCCCAGGCCCCGGCGTCCACGGCGTCGAGTTGCTCGACGATGCGCAGCCGCACGGGGGCGGGAAGCGGGTTCGGGAGATCCGCGCTCAGCGGTTCTCCTCCAGGAAGCGCTCGGCATCCAGGGCGGCCATGCAGCCGGTGCCGGCGGAGGTGACCGCCTGGCGGTAGACATGGTCCATGACGTCGCCGGCGGCGAAGATGCCGGGCACGCTGGTGGCGGTGGCGTTGCCGCCCGTGCCGCTCTTGACCTTGATGTAGCCGTTCTCCATCTCCAGCTGGCCGTCGAAGATGGCGGTGTTGGGCTTGTGGCCGATGGCGATGAACACGCCCATCAGCTCGATGTCCTTGGTCTCCCCGGACTTCACGTCCTTGATGCGCATGCCGGTGACGCCGGAGTCATCGCCCAGCACCTCGTCCAGCACGTGGTTCCACTCGATGGTGACCTTGCCTTCCTTCTCCTTCTCGAACAGGTGGTCCTGGAGGATCTTCTCGGAACGCAGCTTGTCGCGCCGGTGCACCAGGGTCACATGGGAGGCGATGTTGGAGAGGTACAGGGCCTCTTCCACGGCGGTGTTGCCGCCGCCGATCACCGCCACCTTCTGGTTGCGGTAGAAAAAGCCATCGCAGGTGGCGCAGGCGGACACGCCCTTGCCCTTGAAGGCCTCTTCCGAGGGCAGGCCCAGGTACATGGCGGAGGCGCCGGTGGCGATGATCAGGGCATCGCAGGTGTAGCTGCCCGAGTCGCCGGTGAGGGTGAAGGGGCGCTTGGAGAAGTCCACGGTGTTGATGTGGTCGAAGATGATCTCGGTGTTGAAGCGCTCGGCGTGGCGCTTCATGCGTTCCATGAGCTCCGGGCCCTGCACGCCCGCGTCATCCCCCGGCCAGTTGTCCACGTCGGTGGTGGTGGTGAGCTGGCCGCCCTGTTCCAGTCCGGTGATCAGCACCGGGTTGAGGTTGGCCCGGGCCGCGTAGACGGCGGCGGTGTAACCGGCGGGACCGGAACCGAGGATAAGCAGCCGGCTGTGCTTGGGATCGCTCATGTATACTGACTCCTGTTCTTGAGGCTTGAGTGTCTGAGGCTGAAGCGGGGCATGGCCCGGGGTGTTCACCCCCTGTCAGACAGGGCGGGCCGGGCAGGGTTCTTCCGGCGGCAAAGGGGGAGGGCACCGCAACGCGAAGGCCGTATTATCCGGATAGCCCCCCCTCAAGTCACCCGCCGGAAGCCGGACAAGGACATCAGGCCAGGACATCAGGTACGACCCCATGAAGATCGGCATCCCTACCGAGATCAAAGCCCTGGAAGGCCGGGTGGGCCTGGTGCCCGCCGCCTGCGCGGAGCTGGTGCGCCACGGCCACGAGGTGCTGGTGCAGGCGGGCGCCGGTGCCCGCAGCGGCTACGCTGACGGCGACTATACGGCCGCCGGCGCCCGGGTGGTGCCCGATGCGGCCGGCCTGTACGGCGAGGCCGGACTCATCGTCAAGGTCAAGGAGCCCCTGGACGGGGACCTGGCCCACCTGCGCCCCGACCACATCCTGTTCTGCTACCTGCACCTGGCCGCCAACCGGGACCTGGCGGAGCGCCTGCGCGCCCTGGGGCTCACCGCCGTGGCCTTCGAGACCGTGCGGGTGGGCCGTTCACTGCCCCTGCTGGCGCCCATGAGCGAGATCGCCGGGCGTCTGGCGGTGCAGGTGGGCGCCCACCTGCTGCACCAGCCCCAGGGCGGCAAGGGCCTGCTGCTGGGCGGTCTGCCCGCCGCCAGCCGGGGGCACGTGGTGGTGCTCGGGGCCGGGGTGGCCGGCAGCGCTGCGGTGGAGGCCGCAGCCGCCCTGGGGGCCCGGGTCACGGTCTTCGACATCTGCGCCGAACGCATGGACGCCATGCGCCGGGTGGGCGGTAAT
The DNA here is from genome assembly GCF_000021985.1 of Thioalkalivibrio sulfidiphilus HL-EbGr7. Lineage (NCBI taxonomy): Bacteria > Pseudomonadati > Pseudomonadota > Gammaproteobacteria > Chromatiales > Ectothiorhodospiraceae > Thioalkalivibrio > Thioalkalivibrio sulfidiphilus. Next base: position 2,128,850 of record NC_011901.1, on the reverse strand, counting down.
GTGACCGCCCTCTACGCCTACCAGCAGGCCATCGGCGAGACTCTGGCCGACGCCGACCTGCTCATCGGCGCCGTGCTCCTGCCCGGCCGCCGGGCACCCCACCTGGTGACCCGGGAGATGCTGCGCGCCATGGCCCCCGGCAGCGTGGCGGTGGACATCTCCGTGGACCAGGGCGGCTGTCTGGAGACCACCCGGGCCACCACCTACGAGGCGCCCACCTACGTGGAGGAGGGGGTCACCCACTTCTGCGTCACCAACATGCCCGGCGCCGTGCCCCGCACCTCGTCCCAGGCCCTGTCCGCGAGCCTGATCCCCCACGTGCTGCGCCTGGCGCAGCCCGACTGGGAGGAGGACATGGCCCTCATGGAGGGGGTGAACGTGCGGGCGGGCGCGTATGTGAATGCGGCGGTGAAGGCGGAGATGGAGAACTGAAGTGGGAAGTGTGAACTGGCCTTGATTCCCATTTCCCAATTCACACTTCCAACTTCACATTGTGAATCATACAATTACAAAAAAATCCTAAAGACGATACTGATATTGGCCCAGGCAACCCAGAAGAAAACCGACGGCAAGCCGCTCAGCGCCCACGTGGGACGCGGGCTGCGCGAGGGCGCCCTGCTGGTGCTGGGCGCGGCGGCCGTGTACCTGCTCATCGCCCTGGCGAGCTTTAATCCGGCGGACCCGGGCTGGTCCCACACCGGCAGCGGGCTGCGCGCCAGCAATCTGGGCGGACGGGTGGGGGCCTGGTTCGCCGACGTGTTCTTCTACCTGTTCGGCTACCTGGCCTACCTGGCCCCGGTGATCGTGGGCTACAGCGGCTGGCTGCTGTACCGGGGCCGCACCGACACCGGCGAGCTGGACCTGCGCACCCTGGGCATCCGCTGGGCCGGCTTCGTCACCACGCTCGCTGCCGGTTGCGGCCTGGCCACCATGCACTTCGCCCCCGGCAGCCTGCCCTTGAACGCCGGCGGCATCCTCGGCCAGGTGCTGAGCACCCTGCTGATCTCCGGTTTCGGCATGGTGGGCACCACCCTGCTGCTGCTGGCCCTGTTCCTGGCGGGCGTGACCCTGTTCACGGGGCTTTCCTGGTTCGCGGTCATGGACGGGGTGGGACGCTACACCCTGCTGTTCATCGACTGGGTCCGGGCGCGCATCGACGAGGCCCTGGAGCGGCGCGCCGGTCGCAAGGCCCGGGAGGCCCGGGAGGTGGTGGTGCGCACCGAGACCGAGAAGGTGCGCGCACGGCCCAAGCCGCGCATCGAACCGGTGGTGACCAAGCCGGAGGTGAGCGAGCGGGTGCAGAAGGAGAAGCAGATCCCGCTGTTCACGGGCGAGCCGCGCGCCGATGCCCCGCCGCCCCTGGCCCTGCTGGACGCCGCCCGACCCCACGAGGGCGGCTACTCCGAGGCGAGCCTGGAGGCCATGTCCCGCCAGGTGGAGATCAAGCTCAAGGACTTCGGCGTGGAGGTGGAGGTGGTGGCCGTGCACCCGGGGCCGGTGATCACCCGCTTCGAGCTGCAGCCCGCCGCGGGCGTGAAGGTGAGCCGCATCAGCGCCCTGGCCAAGGACCTGGCCCGGGCGCTGTCCGTGATCAGCGTGCGCATCGTGGAGGTGATCCCGGGCAAGTCCACGGTGGGCCTGGAGATCCCCAACGAGCAGCGTGAGCTGGTGGTGCTCTCGGAGATCCTGCAGTCCAAGGTCTTCGACGGCGCCGGCTCCCCCCTGACCCTGGCGCTCGGCAAGGACATCGGCGGCGTGCCCATGGTGGCGGACCTGGCGCGCATGCCGCACCTGCTGGTGGCCGGCACCACCGGCTCGGGCAAGTCCGTGGCCATCAACGCCATGCTGCTGTCCCTGCTCTACAAGGCGCGCCCCGAGGAGGTGCGCCTGATCCTCATCGATCCCAAGATGCTGGAGCTGTCCGTCTACGAGGGCATCCCGCACCTGCTGGCGCCGGTGGTCACGGACATGAAGGATGCCTCCAACGCCCTGCGCTGGGGCGTGGCGGAGATGGAGCGCCGCTACCGGCTCATGTCCCACATGGGCGTGCGCAACCTGGCCGGCTTCAACCGCAAGGTGAAGGAGGCCGCCGACAAGGGCGAGCCCCTGCGCGATCCCTTCCACAAGCCCCAGCTGGAATTCGACGACCAGGCCCCGGCGCCGGAACTCAAGACCCTGCCGTACATCGTCATCGTGGTGGACGAGTTCGCCGACCTGATCATGGTGGTGGGCAAGAAGGTGGAAGAACTGATCGCCCGCCTGGCCCAGAAGGCCCGCGCCGCCGGCATCCACCTGATCCTGGCCACCCAGCGGCCCTCAGTGGACGTGATCACCGGCCTGATCAAGGCCAACATCCCCACCCGTGTGGCCTTCCAGGTCTCCTCCCGGGTGGATTCCCGCACCATCCTGGACCAGATGGGTGCCGAGCAGCTGCTGGGCCACGGCGACATGCTGTACCTGCCGCCGGGCACGGCCCATCCGGTGCGCGTGCACGGCGCCTTCGTGGCCGACCACGAGGTGCACCAGGTGGTGGATTACCTCAAGTCCCTGGGCGAGCCCGACTACCTGGAGGGGGTGCTGGAAGAGCCCGAGGCCGGCGCCGCCTTCATTCCCGGCCTGGAGCCCATGGGCGAGGGCGATCCCGAGAGCGATCCCCTCTACGACCAGGCGGTGGCCATCGTGCTGGAGTCCCGCAAGGCCTCCATCTCCTACGTGCAGCGGCGCCTGAAGATCGGCTACAACCGCGCCGCGCGCATGATCGAGGACATGGAGGCGGCGGGCCTGGTCAGTGCCCTGCAGTCCAACGGCAATCGTGAAGTCCTGGCCCCCGGGGGCCCCAAGGACTGAGGGACCTTTTCCCCGATTGCCTGTCCAATCCATCGAATCCCGTCAGACGAGAGACCCATGTTCCGATACCTGCTCGCATCCCTGCTGGCGCTTACGCTCGCCACCCCGGCCTTCGCCGCCGACGCCCGCCAGAGCCTGGAGCGCTTCTTCAGTGAGGTGAGCCGCTTTGATGCCCGCTTCGAGCAGCTGGTGATCAACGAGCAGGACGAGGTCCTGCAGGCCTCCGAGGGCCGCGTGCAACTGCAGCGTCCGGGCCGGTTCCGCTGGGATTACGAGCAGCCCTTCCGCCAGCTGATCATCGCCGACGGCCAGTTCCTGTGGACCTACGACGAGGAGCTGGCCCAGGCCACCGCCCAGCCCATGGAACGGGTGCTGGCCGGCGCCCCCATCATGCTGCTCTCCGAACCCCGCCCCCTGGAGCAGGACTTCGAGGTGAGCGTGGTGGGCGAGCGCGGCGAACTGAACTGGGTGGAGCTGACCCCCAGGGATCGCGATGCGGACTTCACTCGCATCCTCATCGGCATGGACGGTGACCGGGTGGGCATGATGGTGCTCTATGACCAGTTCGGCCAGCAGACCCGCATCCGCTTCTCCAACATGCGCATCAATCCCAGCATCCCCGCCGCCACCTTCCGTTTCGAGGCGCCGCCGGGGGTGGATGTGATCAGGCATTGAGAAGTGTGAATTGAGAAGTGGGAAGTCGGAGAAGCGAACCGCGAAGGGCGCTAGGATCACTACACGTTTTTTCAACTTTGCGACCTTTGCGCATCCCTTAGCGACCTTGGCGGTCCGCTTTTCAACACTGGATAAGCACACGAATCCGTGACCGACGACCTTTTTGATGCCTCACCTGTAAACGAGACCGGCCGCCCCCTGGCGGACAGGATGCGGCCGCGAAATCTGGACGAGTACGCGGGTCAGTCGCACCTGCTGGCGCCGGGCAAGCCGCTGCGCCGGGCCATCGAAGAGGACCGCCTGCACTCCATGCTGTTCTGGGGGCCGCCGGGCACCGGCAAGACCACCCTGGCGCGCATGATCGCCCACTACTGCGGCGCCCAGTTCCTGACCCTGTCCGCCGTGCTCTCCGGGGTGAAGGACATCCGCGCCGCCGTCGAGCAGGCCCGGGAATACCGGCGCATGCACGGCAAGCCCACGGTGCTGTTCGTGGACGAGGTGCACCGCTTCAACAAGTCCCAGCAGGATGCCTTCCTGCCCCACGTGGAGGACGGCACCATCGCCTTCGTGGGCGCCACCACGGAAAACCCGTCCTTCGAGCTCAACAACGCGCTGCTGTCCCGGGTGCGCACCTACGTGCTCAAGGCGCTCACGGACGGCGACATCCGCGCCATCATCGACCGGGCCCTGGCGGACGAGGAACGGGGCCTGGGTGGTCGTCATCTGCACATGGCGGACGAGTTGCGTGACCGGCTGGCCAGGGCCGCCGACGGCGACGCGCGCCGGGCGCTCAATCTGCTCGAGATCGCCGCCGACCTGGCGCAGGAGGGGCCGCAAGGCGCCGAGATCACCGAGGCGACCCTGGACGAGGTCACCAGCCAGGGCCTGCGCCGCTTCGACAAGGGCGGCGAACTGTTCTACGACCAGATCTCCGCCCTGCACAAGTCCGTGCGCGGCTCCAATCCGGACGCCGCCTTGTACTGGCTGTGCCGCATGATCGACGGCGGCTGCGATCTGGTGTATCTGTCCCGGCGCATCGTGCGCATGGCCAGCGAGGACATCGGCAACGCCGACCCCCGGGGTCTGACCCTGGCCCTGGAGGCCTGGGACGTGTACGAGCGTCTGGGCTCGCCGGAAGGGGAGCTGGCCCTGGCGCAGGCGGTGGTCTACCTGGCCTGCGCGCCCAAGAGCAACGCCGTGTACATGGCCTACAACCAGGCCATGGCCGAGGTGCGCGAGACGGGCACCCTGGAGGTGCCGATGCACCTGCGCAACGCGCCCACCAAGCTCATGAAGTCCCTGGACTACGGCAAGGGCTACCGCTACGCCCACGACGAGCAGGATGGCTACGCCGCCGGTGAGCGCTATTTCCCCGATGAGATGGGTGAGCGGCACTACTACCGGCCCGTGAACCGGGGGCTGGAGATCCGCATCGCGGAGAAGCTGGAGGAGTTGCGCCGCCGGGACGAGGAAGCAGGAAAAAAGAAGTAGGAAGTGGGAATTTGGAAGTGGGAAAGGAAGTTGGAAGTGGGAATTGGGAAGTGCGAAGTAAAACCTGTTCCCTCTCCCTCAGGGACAAATCCGCACGGAGCGGATTTGAACAGCCGACAGGCTGGCACGAAGGGTGAAGGGCAGGACGCCCGGAATAGAGGGTTGGGGTGAGGGTGGTTTCTTTCCCACTTCCCAATTCACACTTCGTCCCTACAAAAGCACCGCCGTTGCCACCGAAAAATAGATCAGGATGCCGAACACGTCCGCCACGGAGGTGATCAGCGGCGCGCTGGCCGATGCCGGGTCCAGGCCGAAGCGGTTGAGGGCGAAGGGCAGCACCATGCCGAACATGCTGGCCATGACCACCACCAGCACCATGGAGATGGCCACCGCCAGGCCCACGTCCACGCCGCCCAGCCAGATGCCGGCACCCCACACCGCCAGGCCCATGGTGGCGCCCAGGGCCGCGGAGACCAGCAGTTCCTTGCCCCAGAGCTTGAGCCAGTCCCGGGTCTGCACGTCGCCGGTGGCCAGGGCGCGCACCATGAGCGTCGATGACTGGGCGCCGGCGTTGCCGCCGCTGGCGATGACCAGGGGCAGGAAGAACACCAGGGCCACCACGGTCTCGATGGCCGCCTCGAACAGGGCGATGGCCATGCCGCTGAAGATGTTCACCACCACCAGGATCACCAGCCAGCCGATGCGCTTGCGATAGAGCAGGCTCGCACTGGCCTCCTTCAGGCTCAGGCCCACCACGCCCACGGAACCCATCTTCTGAAAGTCCTCCGTGGTCTCTTCCTCCACCACGTCCAGGATGTCGTCCAGGGTGATGATGCCGCGCATCACGCCCTGGTCATCGACCACGGGCAGCACCTCCAGGTCGTAGTGGCGGATGACGCGCGCCGCCTCTTCCTGGTCCTCGTCGGTGCCGATGCTGATCACGTCCCCATGGCCGATGTCGTGGACCTTGGTGCTCGGACGTGCCAGCAGCAGGTCGCGCAGACGCAGGGTGCCCAGCACCTGCCCCTGCGCGCTGGTGACGAACACCATGTTCACGTTCTCGCCCACGTCATGCTGCTCGCGCACGTGATCCAGGGCCTGGCCCACGCTCCAGTCGGGGCGCACGGTGATGAACTCCGGGTTCATCAAGCGGCCGGCGCTGTCCTCGGGGTAGGTGAGCAGGGCCTGCAGGACCTGCTGGTCCTCCACCGGGAGCATCTCCATGAGCAGCTCGGTGTGCTCGTCCGGCAGCTCGTCCAGCAGGGCCGCGGCATCGTCGTAATGCAGCTCGCCGATCAGCCGCGCCTTGTCCTCGTCCTCCAGGGCGTCGAGCACCTCGGTCTGCTGCTCGGTGCTCAGGTAGGAGAATACGTTGGAGGCCCGCTCGGGGCTCAGCAGGTGGGCGAACAGGCGTTCACGGTCCTGTGGGGCGAGATCCGGGGTGGCGCGGGCGATGTCCTGGTCGGCCAGTTGCCCCAGGATGCCACGCAGGGCATCCCAGTCGCGGGTGGCGATCAGTTCCGGCAGGTTCTCGATGACATCGGTTTCGCTCATGAAATCGGCTTCGTCAGAGTCCGCCCGTGGGCAGGTTGAGCAGGGCCACGGCCAGGGAGAAGTAGATCAGGATCCCGGCGATGTCTGCGGCGGAGGTCACCAGGGGCACGCTGGCGGTGGCCGGGTCCATGCGCAGGCGATCCAGGATGAAGGGCAGCATCATGCCCACCAGGCTGCCCATGGCCACCACCAGGGTCATGGCGATGGCCACCAGCATGGCCACCTCGGGTCCGCCGCGCCACAGGCCCAGGGCCGAGACGGCAACACCCATGGTCAGGCCCAGGGCGGCGGAGACGAACAGCTCCCGGCCCCAGAGTTTCAGCCAGTCCTTGGCCTCCACGTCGCCGGTGGCCAGGGCGCGCACCATCAGGGTGGAGGACTGGGCGCCCGCGTTGCCGCCGCTGGCGATGATCAGCGGCAGAAAGAACACCAGCACCACCAGGGCCTCGATGGCCTCCTCGTAACCGGCGATGATGGTGCCGCCCACTAGGTTGAGTGCCACCAGCACCAGCAGCCAGCCGATGCGCTTGCGATACAGCAGGGGAAATCCCGCGTCGCGCAGGCTCAGGTTGAGCGCGCCCACGGAACCCATCTTGTGGAAGTCCTCGGTGGTCTCTTCCTCCACCACGTCCATCACGTCGTCCACGGTGATGATGCCGAGCAGCACGTTCTCCTCGTCCACCACCGGCAGCACTTCCAGGTCGTAATGCTGGATCAGGCGCACCGCCTCGGCCTGGTCCGCCTGGGCATTGATGGACACCACGGGGCCGGCAGGCAGCTTTTCCACCGGGTCGGTGGGACGGCCCAGCACGAAACGCTTCAGCGGCAGGGCGTGCAGCAGGTGGCGATCCTCGTCGATGACGAAGATCACGTTGACCGTCTCGCCCCGCTCGCTGTGCTCGCGGATGTGGGCCAGGCTGTCGGTGATGGTCCAGTCCGGACGCACGGCCACGAACTCGGTGGTCATCAGGCGGCCGACGCTGCTTTCGGGATAGCCCAGCAGGGTCAGGGCGCGGCGGATGGCCCTGAAGGGCAGCAGCCGCAGCAGGCGCCGGACTTCTTCCGGCGGCAGGTCTTCCAGCAGCGCGGTGAGGTCGTCCGGCAGCATCTCCGAGAGCAGATGCCGGGCCTCGGCGCCGGAGACGTGGGCGAGCAGCGGGTACTGGTAGTGGGGGTCCAGGTAGGAGAACACGTCCACCTTGCGGCCCCGGGGCAGGGCGGCGAAGACCCGGGGGATCTGTTCGTCCTCCAGTTCCATCAGCGCATGCGCGATGTCCTGGATGCGCATCAGGTCGAGCACCTCCCGCAGGCGCGGCCAGTCCTCGCGCTCGAGGAGCTCGCGGATCTCGATCAGGTAGTGCTCGAATTCGGTTTCCATGCCCGATCCTGTGCAGGCCGCCCGGCGCATCAGCCATGGCGGACACCGGGACCGGAACGCATCCCAGGGGACGTCGTCAACCGGTTCCGGTCGGAATTGATCACTGGAAACGAAGGAAAATGCGCGCCCGGGAGGGCATGCGCGCCAGGTGCTTCGTTCCCGCCAGTCTGCTTGCCAGCGGGAAGGGGCCTGGGTGTCCGAGAGGGGAGGCGGGCCTTACCGCTGGGTGGTGTCAGTTAAGGTACAACTGGAACTTTCCAAGGTAACGTGACCTCTCGTTTGGGACATCGCCGATTATATAGACCTGCTGTTGGCGGTCAAGGCGGAGCCCTCCCGTGAGGCCTGTTTCAGTACGCGCCGATACAGCGCCTGCATCTTCTCGGCCATGGCGGGTGCCGACCAGCCTTCGGCGAAGTGCCGGGCCTGCACGCCCAGGTTGTGTCGGCGTTCACCATCGTTGAGCAGGGCCACCGTCCGGTCGGCGAAACCGGCCTCGTCCTCCGGGCACAGCACCGCGCCCAGTTCGGGTTCCACGATGTCCCGGGTGCCCATGACCGCCGTGGACACCACCGGTACCCCCAGGGCCATGGACTCCAGCAACACCAGCCCCTGGGTCTCGGTGCGCGAGGCGAACAGGAAGGCATCCCCGGCCCGGTAGCAGTCCAGGAGGGCATTGCGCCGGTCCAGGTAACCCACGAAGTGCACCGCCCGGGCCAGCCCCAGCTTGCGCGCCAGGTGTTTCACATGGGACAGGGCGGGTCCCTCGCCGGCGACGATCATCTGCGCCTCGGGCAAGACCTGGCGCACCCGCGCCATCACCCGCAGCAGGAAGTCGATGTTCTTTTCAAAGGCGATGCGCCCCACGTGCACCAGCACCGGCGTCTCGGACGGGATGCCCAGTTTTGCCCGGAAGGCGGCGCCGTCGCCGTGATTGAAATCCTCCAGCTCAATGCCCGTGGGCACGATCTCGCGATGGGTCTTCACGCCGTAGCGGCCGAGCACCTCGGACATGGCCACCGAGGGCACCACGATGGCGTCTATGGCATTGCACTGGCTGCGGGAGAAGCTGCGGGCGATGGCGCGCATCACCCCGTCGGGCAGCAGCGGGAAGTAATGGAACAGGTATTCCTGGAAATAGGTGTGGTAGGACTCGATGCGCGGGATGCCGAGCTTGCGTGCCAGCCACAGGCCCTGGTAGTGGGCGATGAAGGGGGTCTGGATGTGCAGCAGATCGTAGCCGGTCTCGCGCAGCTGCGGCAGCAGACGGCGGATGGCGCCGCGCTTCATCATCCGGTCTTCCGGGTCCAGGAACAGGTAGCGCGACGGGATGCGGATGATGTCGTGCTCGTCATCCGTGGTGCCGGCCGGGTAGGCCGGGGCGATCAGGGTGACCCGATGGCCCAGGGTTTCCAGTTCCCGCTTGAAGGTGGCGATGGAGGTGGAGACCCCGTTGATGCGCGGAAAGTACACATCGCTGATCATCAGGATCTTCAAGGATTCACCCATGGACCGCCATCATAGGGATGTCATGTGGCGGTTTGATGACAGGCCAAGAGGTACGAAGGGTGAATTGAGAGCTGCGAAGTGATTGTCACTTCCCTCTTTAGGATCCGCCTATCCGTTCTGTTCGGCCGCGTGTCCAGCGTGAGTCATCGAAACCCTGGATACTTTGGCATTCGTCACGGAATGCCCCTGATGCTACCGGCAGCATCGCCTGAGTCATCATCTCAGGGAGGCATTCCATGGAGTGGCGAATTCCAAGGATCGCGGCGTTGGTGTTGCTGACATCGAGTCTCGGCGGCTGTGTCGGGGGTGGGGGAGGGGAGTCGGTCGTTGGCACCGCGACGGTGACCCTGACCTGGGTGGCGCCGACCCACCGGGCGGACGGCAGCGCGGTGGCGCTCTCGGACATCACGGGTTACCGGCTTTACTACGGCTCGACAGCGGATCACCTGCCCCACGTGGTGGAGATCGAGGGGCAGGAGACCACCACCCATGAACTGGAGCTGCCCACGGGCAGCTACTATTTCCGCATCAGCGCCATGGAGACGGACGGGACCGAGGGCATGAAGACCCAGGCCCTGGCCCACCGGCTTTGAACCGCAGGGAGCGACCCCATGAAACACATTCTGTCCAGCCTGTTCGTCCTCGGTCTGCTGTCGCTTGGAGGTGTTGTTCAGGCCGAGATCACCTTCCTGGATTCCTTCGAGTCCGCCGATATGTCCGCGCCCAACGGCAACGGCTTTCGCTGGGCGGGTAACAACCGCACCGCCGTGGTGACCATGGATCCAAGTCCCCGGGAGGTCTGGCGCAACGGTTTGCGTGATGTGGCCGGCCCCGAAGGTGCCGACTGGTCGGCCATCGAGGGCGCCCATTCCCTGGCCTTCTTCTATCCGGCAGGCGAGTTCTGGTCCGAACAGCGTTTCAGCCTGGGCCGCGCCTACCCGGAGATCTGGATTCGCTACTGGCTGCGGGTACCCAGCAACTTCCGTCACGGGCACACCAGTCCCACCAACAATAAGTTCTTCGCCCTGTGGATGGACGGCTATTCCCAGCACGGCGACGGCCCCACCATCGTGTGGAATTTCTGGCGCCAGGGACAGACCGACAGCAGCCGCTTTACCTACAGCCTGAACGAGACTGGGCAGCCGGACGGCGGGCATCATTCTCATTACGATTTCTTCATCCGTTCTCCCGAGGACCAGGGGCGCTGGATGCAGGTGGTGTTGTACGCGAAGATGTCCACTGACGCCACGAGCATGGATGGCGAGTCCCGCATCTGGCGGCGCTGGGAGGATGAATCGGAATTCACCCTGATCGGCCAGACCACGGGCAAGAATTTCAGTGCCCCGGCCAGCGGCCCCAACGGCTGGCAGGCCGGCTACATCATGGGCTGGTCCAACCCGGCCTACGCCGAGGATACTGTGTGGTTGCTGGATGGCTTTACGGTGTCGGATACCAGCCTGCTGGACCCCAATGACACCAGGTCCAGGCTGTCGCCGCCGAGTGGATTTCAGGTGCAATGATGGTGTGATCTGCTGGTATTGCTGTCCGTCTTGGTGACCCCTCTCCTGTGTTGGGTTGGAACTGTAGGAGGCCCGACTTCGGGCCGAACAGACATGCCAGTCGAGGCCACGGCGTTTCGCGGCGAGGTCGCCGCTCCTACGCTACCAGGCAGGTTGCAGCACGATGGTCTCGTAGCCCAGGGCCTCGTAGTCCTGATAGGTGGCCGTGCTCGACGGCACCACGTCCAGTTCGGGCGGAAAATCCCCCGCATCCAGGTTGACGTCGGCGGCGAAGGCGCCGCACAGGTGCAGGTCCACGTTGTCCATCTCCGCCAGGGCCACGGCCTCGTCCTGCAGGCCAGGGTAGTCGGCGCGCTTGGCATGGGACAGGGCGACCAGTTCCGGGCCATAGCTGATCACCGCCATGTGGGTGCCGGGCAGGCGCTCCTGCAGGCGTTCGATGTAGTAGCGGGCCCGGGGCAGCAGTTCCACCAGGACGTCCTCCCGTTCATTGCGAATCAGGAACATCACCCCGTGGGGCGGGGGATTTGTCTCCAGCAGGGCATCCACCTGATGATGTTCGGGATAGAACTCCGGGGGCAGATCCGGGTCTGCCCATGTGGGCGTGCCGAGCGCAAGGGCGCACACCAGGAGAGACTGGAGCACCGGGATGCCAGAGAGGCGCAGCCGAGTCCACCATCCGGCGCGGCACATTGTGCGGTATTGGCTCATACGCCTGAGCATAGCAACTCCGATCATCGAACGACGTGCTGCAATCACGCCGACAATGTCGGGCTGAAGCCCGACCTACACACGATCATCGCCCATGACTGATTCCCCACTCATCGAACTGCACGCCGTCACCCGCCGCTACGGGGAGGGTCAGCAGGCGCGCCGGGTGCTGGACGGGGTGGATGCCCGGGTGATGCCCGGCGAGATCGTCGCCCTGCTGGGGCGCAGTGGCTCCGGCAAGTCCACCCTGCTGAATCTCATCTCGGGCATCGACCTGCCGGACAGCGGCCGGGTGCTGGTGGAGGGCCGCGACATCGCCAGCCTCTCGGAACGGGAGCGTACCCTGTTCCGCCGTCACCGCATCGGCTTCATCTACCAGTTCTTCAACCTGATCCCGACCCTGACCGTGGCCGAGAATGTGGCCCTGCCCCTGGAACTGGTGGGGCGGCGCGACGGGGGCGAGGTCGCGCGGCTGCTCGACCGGGTGGGACTGGCGGGACGGGGCGACGAGGACCCGGACCGGCTCTCCGGCGGCGAGCAGCAGCGGGTGGCCCTGGCCCGGGCCCTGATCCACGCGCCCTCCGTGATCCTGGCCGATGAACCCACCGGCAACCTGGACGCGGAGACCGGCGCCCAGGTCATGGACCTGCTCAAGGGCCTGGTGCGCGGGCAGGGGGCGACCCTGGTGCTGGTGACCCACAGCGCAGAGGTGGCGGCCGTGGCGGACCGGGTCTGGCGCCTGACGGACGGACACATCCGCGACGATCAGGACGAGGCCCCGTGACGCTCACCTCGCGCGCCCTGTGGCGGGACGCCCGGCGCCACCCCTGGCAATGGAGCCTGGCGCTGCTGGGCGTGGCCCTGGGGGTGGCGGTGGTGGTGGCCGTGGACCTGGCCAACCATAGCGCCTCCCGGGCCTTCGGTCTGTCCCTGGAGGCGGTCTCGGGCAAGGCCACCCACCGGATCGAGGCCACCGGCCCCGGGGGGCTGGACGAGGCCCTGTTCACCCGCCTGCGCATGGCCGGCATCCGGCCCAGCGCCCCGGTGGTGGAGGGCCACGTGCGCGTGGACGGCGAGACCTTCCCGTTGCTCGGCCTGGAGCCCTTCTCCGAGGCCCCGTTCCGGAGTCATCTGACCGGGGTGCTGGACCCCGCGGCACGGGAGCTGGTTGCGCGGCCCGACACCCTGGCGCTCAGCCGCGGACTCGCCCGGCGTCTGGGTCTTGAGGCTGGGGACAGTCTTACGGTCACCGCCGCCTCGGGACGGCAGGCGCTCACCGTGGGCGCCATCCTGGAATCCCCGGCGCCCGGGGTGGAGGGCCTGATGCTCACCGACATCGCCACCGCCCAGGTGCTGCTGGAGCGGGTGGGAAGGCTGGACCGCATCGACCTGATCCTGCCGCAGGGCGCCGATCCCGATACCCTGCTGGCCGGGTTCCTGCCGCCGGGTGCCCGGGTGCTGGAGACCGGGGCGCGGGAAGACTCGGCGCGGCAGTTGACCCGGGCCTTTCACATCAACCTCACCGCCATGAGTCTGCTGGCCCTGCTGGTGGGCGGTTTCCTCATCTACAACACCCTCATGTTCGCGGTGCTGCGCCGCCGCCCGCTGCTGGCCGCACTGCGCACCCTGGGCGTGACCCGGGCCGAGATCTTCCGGCTGGTGCTGCTGGAGGCCACGGTGCTGGCCCTGCTGGGGGGTGTGCCCGGGCTGCTGCTCGGACTGCTGGTGGGGCAGGGCCTGGTGCAGCTGGTGACGCGCACCATCAATGACCTCTATTTCGTGCTCTCGGTGACCGGCCTGCACGTCTCCCCATGGCTGTTGCTCAAGGGGCTCGGCCTGGGGCTGGGTGCAGCCTGGATCGCCGCCCTGGCACCCGCCTGGGAGGCGGCCCGCACCCGTCCCCGGGAAGGCTTGCGACGCTCGGGCCTGGAGCGGCGCGCCCACCGGCTCATGCCCTGGCTGGCGCTGGCGGGCGTGGTGCTGATCCTGGCCGGTTACGGATTGGTGCCGGCCAGCCAGGGGCTGGTGGCCGGATTCATCGCCCTGTTCCTGATGATCATGGGCTACAGCCTGCTGGTGCCGCTCGGGGTCTGGTTGCTGTCCCGGCTGCTGGCCCGCCCCCTGGGCGGTGTGTTCGGCATCACCGGTCGTCTTGCGGCACGCGGTCTGGGTGCGGCGCTCAGCCGCACCGGCGTGGCGGTGGCGGCGCTCACGGTGGCGGTCTCGGCGACGGTGGGCGTGGGCATCATGGTGGACAGCTTCCGCACCACGGTGCAGGGCTGGCTGGGCCATACCCTGCAAAGCGCGCTTTACGTCACCTCGCCCGCACCCGGCGACGAGCGGGCCGGCTCTCTGCTGCCCGATGGCGTGATGGAACGGGTCGGGTCCCTGCCGGAGGTGGCGGCCTTCAGCACCGGGCGGCGCATCCGGGTGGCCTCCAGTCACGGCGATGTGGACCTTTTCGTCATGGACCCGGCGCCGGCGAGCTTCGAGGGCTTCCGGTTCCGTGCCGGTTCACCGGCCCAGGCCTGGCCTCGTTGGCAGGCGGGGGAGGTGGTCCTGGTGTCCGAGCCCTTCGCCTGGCACCACCGGGTATCGGTGGGCGATGAACTGAAGCTCCACACCACAAAAGGCGAGCGGGTGTTTCCCGTGGCCGGTATCTACCAGGATTACGGTTCCCAGCAGGGCGTGGTGCTCATGGCCCGCGATCTGTATGAAAAATTCTGGGAGGAACGCCGTGTCGGTTCCCTGGGGGTTTATCTGGCGCCCGGGGTGGAGGTATCCGCCGGGGTCGAGGCGGTGCGCCGCGCCCTGGCGGATCTGCCAGAGCCGGTGCTGGTGACTGCCGCCGCCGAGATCCGCGAGGCCTCCATGGAGATCTTCGACCGCACCTTCGCCATCACCCACGTGCTGCGCCTGCTCACCGTGGGCGTGGCCTTCGTGGGCATCCTGAGCGCGCTCATGGCCCTGCAGCTGGAGCGCGCCCGGGAGCACGCCGTGCTGCGCGCCACGGGCATGACCCCGGGGCAGGTGACCGGCCTCGTGACCCTCCAGGGCGCGCTGCTGGGCCTGGCCGCCGGGCTGCTGGCCATCCCCCTGGGCATGATGATGGCGGACGTGCTGATCGACGTGATCAACCGACGCTCCTTCGGCTGGAGCATGCAGCAGCACGTGCCGCCGGGTGTGCTGGTGGAGGCGGTCTGGCTGGCGGTGATCGCGGCCCTGCTGGCCGGCCTGCGTCCTGCGTGGCGCATGGGGCGGGTCAGGCCGGCACAGGCCTTGAGGGAAGAATGAAAGTGGCAAGTGGCAAGTGGCTAGTGGCAAGGGCCCCCACCCCAACCCTCCCCCGCAAGCGGGAGAGGGGGCAACAAAGTCGGCTTCCTTTCTCCCTCTCCCTCAGGGAGAGGGCCGGGGTGAGGGTGGTTCTCCTTGCCACTTGCCACTTGCTACTTGCCACTGCACTTATTGCCTGTTCACCCCCACCCGCCGATGAATCCCTCGATGTGGCCATCGCCATGGGCGGCGACGACACCGCCGGTTACCTGCGCGCCGACAGCCCCCGGGAATTCCGTTTCCCCGAGGATCACGGTCCCCACCCGGGATTTCGCAACGAGTGGTGGTACGTCACCGGGAACCTGGAGGGCGAGGATGGCCGGCGCTTCGGTTTCCAGATCACCTTCTTCCGCGTAGCGCTCACGCCGGACGTGCCCGAAAGCCCCTCCGCCTGGGCCACGGATCATGTGTGGATGGGGCACTTCGCGCTGACCGACACCGGCACCGGGCAGCACCATGCCTTCGAGCGTTTCGCCCGGGGCGCGGCGGGGCTTGCCGGGGCGCAACGGGACCCGTTGCGGGTCTGGCTGGAGGACTGGTCACTGGAGGCCGTGGCGGGCAATGACCTGCCCTGGCGCCTGCAACTGGAGGAAGCGGGCATCAGCCTGGATCTGGAGTTCACGCCGCGCAAACCACCGGTGCTCCAGGGCGATGCTGGTCTGAGCCAGAAGGGGGCCGGTGAGGGCAACGCCTCCTACTACTACTCCATGACCCGGCTCGATGCCGTCGGGCACGTGGGCCTGCAGGGCCAGCGCCATGGGGTGAGTGGCAGCGCCTGGCTGGACCGGGAATGGAGCACCAGCGCCCTGGCCGAGGACCAGGCCGGCTGGGACTGGTTCGCGCTGCAACTGGATGAGGGACGGGAGCTGATGTACTACCAGATGCGCCAACAGGACGGCGGCGCCGATCCCCACAGCAAGGGCCTGTGGGTGGACACCGACGCCAGCAGCCGGCTGGTGCGGCGTGAGGACGTGGACCTGGAGGTCCTGGATCACTGGCGCAGCCCGAAGACCGGCGTGCGTTATCCCGTGGCCTGGCGCCTGCATCTCAAACCCGAGGGCCGGGTATTCGAGGTGCGTGCCGTGCAGCCGGCCCAGGAGATGCGCCTGACCGTGCGCTACTGGGAAGGGGCGGTGGATGTGTATGAGGCGGGTGTGCCCATCGGGCGGGGGTATGTGGAGTTGACGGGATACCGTTGAAGTTGGAGTCGAAGTAAGAAGTGTGAATTGGGAAGTGGGAAGTGGGAAGTGGGAGAGGAAGTACGAAGTGTGAACTGGGAAGTGCGAAGTGAAACGGCCTTTCGTTCGCACTTCCCAATTAACACTTCGTACTTCGTTAGAACCACCCCCGCCGCTTGAACGCATACAACATCCCGCCGGCGACCAGGATCATGATCAGCCACACCACCGGATAGCCGTAGTAGGCATACAGCTCGGGCATGGCCCAGGGGCTTTCCGGGTGCTCGAAGTTCATACCGTAGACGCCCACCAGGAAGGTCAGGGGGATGAAGATGGTGGCGATCACGGTGAGCACCTTCATCACTTCGTTGAGCCGGTTGTTGACGCTGGAGATGTACACGTCCACCAGGCTCGAGGCCATTTCCCGGTAGGACTCCAGCAGGTCCATGATGTGTACCGTGTGATCGTAGACATCGCGCAGATAGGGCAGGGTGCCCGCGTCGAACAGGGTCGTGCCTTCGCGCATCAGACGGCCCAGGGCCTCCCGGGTGGGCCAGAGCTGGCGGCGCAGGAGCAGCAGCTCGCGGCGCAGGTGATGGATGCGCGACAGGGTTTCCTTGTCGGCGGAGGCGAGCACGATCTCCTCCAGTTCCTCGATCAGCGCGCCCAGGTCCTCCATGAGCGGGAACGCCTGGTCCACGATCAGGTCCATGAGGGTGTAGGCCAGGTAGGGGGCGCCCATCTCGATGAAATTTCGGTTGCGCACCTGCATGCGGCGGCGCACCGGGTCGAAGGGATCTTCGTCACCGGAATGGAAACTCACCACGTAGTTCTCGCCGACGAACAGGTTTACCTGGTCGAGGGCGATCTCGTCGTTGACCCAGCGGGCATGGCTCAGGATCACCACCACGTGATCTTCATAGACGTCGGACTTGGGACGCTGGCCTGTGTTGGCCACGTCTTCCAGGGCCAGCGGGTGCAGACTGAAGCACTGTCCCAGGTGGTGCAGCTGGTCGTGGGTAGGCGTGCCCTGGACATGGACCCAGATCACCTCGTCGGTGGCCGCATCGGACCAGGTGGGCAGGTCCTCCTCGGGGATCGCCGTGAACTGGTGATCGTGGTAGCGCAGGGCGGTGATGCGCGCCGCCGGCGCCAGGGCCTCCCCCTCGGCAGGGCGCAGGCCCAGGGTGCCGGGGGCCGTGCCGGGCGGGTGATAGCTCTTGCGAAACAGATCGACCATGAACAAGCCTCCTGACTCTGTGCTCAACAAGGTACAGAGCGCGGGGGGTAAAATGCCAGTGCCTTCGGCGAATCCATGTTTGCCAGTGAGGTTACGAAGAAGATACATATGGTCGTAGGTCGGGCTTCAGCCCGACAGCGCGGCTGACGGAGGCATCGGCTGTCGGGCTGAAGCCCGACCTACGTTGCTGTCTATCTTCCTTCTCTGTGCCCTCTGTGGCAAAACGCCTTACATCAATCATCCGACGCACAACACCATGACCATCCGCTGCATCACCTTCGACCTCGATGACACCCTCTGGGACTGCGCCCCGGTGATCGAGGGGGCCGAGAGCCGCTTCTATCACTGGCTCGCGGAACACTACCCGCGCATCCCTGAACGGTTCAGCCCGCAGGCGCTCATCGAGCACCGCAAGGACTGGTTCGGCCGGTATCCGGATCTGCACCATGACATGACCCGCCTGCGCAAGCGCTGGCTGAGCGTGCTGGCACGGGAGAACGGCTATGACGAATCACTGGTGGAACCCGGTTTCCGGGTATTCTGGGAGGCGCGCAACCAGGTGTGTCTCTACGACGACGTGCTGGAGACCCTGGAGCGCCTGCACGGCCGCTACCTGCTCGGCAGCATCACCAACGGCAACGCCGACGTGCACCACATCGGCATCGGTCACTTATTCGACTTCTCCATCACCGCCGCCGGCGCGGGCGTGGCCAAACCCCATCCGGCCATCTTCACGGCGGCGCTCGACGAGGCCGGCGTCGCGGCCCACGAGGCCCTGCACGTGGGCGACGACCCGCAGCGGGATGTGATCGGCGCGGCCCGGGTGGGACTCAGGACGCTGTGGGTCAACCCGCAGGATCTGCCGGCACCGGAGGGCTGCCGGCCGGATGGGGTGGTCAGACGGGTGGGGGAGATACCGGGGTGGGTCGAGGGATGGGTTAGAAGTGAGAAGTGAGGTGTTACTCCTCACGCCTCACCCTTCACGCAAGAGCGGTTTCGGCCGGTCGATGCCGTATCCCTGGGCATAATCGACGCCCAGTTCCCGAAGGCTTGCCAGGATCTCGTCGTTCTCCACGAACTCGGCCACGGTGTGGATGCCCATCACCTGGCCGATGCGGTTGATGGCATCCACCATGGCCCGGTCGATGGGATCCGAAACGATGTCCTTGACCAGGCTGCCGTCGATCTTCAGGTAATCCACCGGCAGGTTCTTCAGGTAGCCGAACGAGGACACGCCGGTACCGAAGTCGTCCAGGGAGAAGCGACAGCCCCGTTTGCGCAATTCGTTGATCAGGTTCATGGCGCGGGTGAGGTTGGCGATGGCGGCCGTTTCGGTGATCTCGAAGCAGATGGCCGTGGGGGGGATGCGGTGCGTCTCCAGCTGCTCGGTGACAAATCCCAGGAAGGTCTCGTCGTTGATGGAGGCGCCGGAGATGTTGATGGCATACAGGCAGCCTGAGGCGCTGCCCCCGGAGCCATCCACGCCGCATTCTTCACGGATGTGCTGTGCCATGGTGCTGAAGAAGCGCCGGATCACCCAGCGGTCGATGGCGGGCATGAGGTCGTAGCGTTCCGCGGCAGGGATGAAGGCACCGGGCGGCACCAGGTCGCCCTTCTCGTCCACCATGCGCAGCAGGATCTCCATGTGCTCGCCGCCGTCGTCGGGGCCCGCCGCGCCGGTGGCGACGATGCGCTGGGTGTAGAGGACGAAGCGGTCATGGGTGAGGGCATCGGTGATGCGGTTGATGGCCTGCATCTCCACGTGGCGTCGCTGCAGGTCGGCGTCCTCGGCGTGGTAGACGTGGATGCGGTCGCGCCCCAGGTCCTTGGCCGCATAGCAGGCCATGTCGGCGGCGCTCAAGACCTCGGCAAGATCCAGGTTGCCGTCGCTGATCATCACCAGCCCGATGCTGATGCCGATCTGGAAGCTCTTGCCCTTCCAGCTGAAACGGAAATCGCGCACCGTCTGACGCAGTTCCTGGGCGATCTCCCGGGCCTTGTCCAGGGGACAGTTCTCCAGCAGCACACCGAACTCATCGCCACCCAGTCGCGCCAGGGTGTCGCTCTCACGCACCTTGCCCATGAGCAGGTAGGCGAGCTGTTTGAGCAGTTCATCGCCCGCGCTGTGGCCGCAGGTGTCGTTGACCACCTTGAACTGGTCCAGGTCCATGTACAGCACGGCGTGATGGGCCAGACGATCCCTCGCCTGGGCCAGGGCCTGGGCAAGACGCTGCTCGAATTCGTAGCGGTTGAACAGGCCGGTGAGCGCGTCGTGGGTGGCCTGCCAGGAGAGCTGGCGGGCCATCTGCCGGGTCTTGCTCACGTCGTGGAACACCAGCACCACGCCCAGGATCAGCCCGTTGCGGTCGCGGATGGGGGCGGCGGAATCCTCGATGGCCCGGGTGGCGCCGTCCCGGCTCATGAGCACCGTGTGGTTGGCCAGGGCCACGATGCGTCCTTCCTCGAGACAGGTCTTCACCGGGTCCTGGGTGGGCTGCAGGGTGAACTCGTTGAAGATGCGGAACACCTTAGTCAGGGGCTGGCCGGTGGCCTCTGAGCTGCGCCAGCCGGTGAGGCCTTCCGCGACCGGGTTGAGGTACGTGACGATACCCTGGGCATCGGTGGTAATCACTGCGTCGCCGATGGAATGCAGGGTCACCAGGGCCCGTTCCTTGGCTTCGAACAGGGCAGCCTCGGCCTGCTTGCGCTCGGTCACATCGAGACCCGTGCCGCGCAGCTTGATGATGCGACCGTCGGCATCGCGCAGTGCCTCTCCCTGGGACTGGATTACCCGGATGCTGCCATCGGGTCGCACGATGCGGTGGTCCAGGGTGTAGGGCTCGCCGCTGCTGCGCGCGGCCTCCACCGTCGCCAGCAGGGCCGGCCGGTCCTCGGGGTGCACGAGGTCCAGGTAGCCGTCATAGCTGGGCGTGAAGCTCTCGGGTGACACCCCGAAGATGCAATAGAGCTGGGGTGACCAGTGTAGCGTGCCGGTCTGAACATCCCATTCCCAGTCGCCCATCTGGCCCATGGCCTGGGCCCGCTCCAGTCGCTCGGCGTTGTCCTCTAGGGCCTTGCGCGCGGCCTGGATCTGTTCAGCCATGCGGTCGAAGTCCTGGCCCAGCCGGGCCAGTTCGTCACGACCGCTCAGCCAGGTGCGGGCATCCAGATCGCCTTGCCCGAGCCGCCGTGTGGTCTGCAGCAGGCGGTCCATGCGGCGGGTGACCAGCCGGTGGCTGAGGAACCAGCCCAGCAGCGCCACCAGCAGCAGTACACCCACGAAGGTCAGGGTTTGCCGTTCCACCAGGTGCCGAGCCATCTGCTGGAAACGGCCCAGGTCCGCCTGCACCACCAGCAGTCCCACCTGGCTGGGTCGCAGCTCGCCGGGCTCGCTGCCGAGCACCAGGGGATAGAGCCCTAGCAGGGTCGTCCCATCCCTGGAGATCTGAACCGTACCGGAGGTGATCCTGTCAGGTGCCTTGAGCCACTCCACTGCCTCGTCCTGCCACTGGGACAGCAGCCGTTCCTCCAGCAGTTCGGCCGCCTTGCGGACCTGGTCCGCCCGATGCATGGAGCCAAGCACCTGCCCCTGGGGGTCGGCCACCAGGGCGAGATTCAGGTGTGGTTCGACGCTCAGCGCCGCCATCTCCTCCTGGACCCGCTGCATCCCGTCATGGCGCAGCAGGTATTCCAGGTTTTCCTGCAGCCGGTTCATCAGCCGGCGCAGGTTATCCGTCTCGCTGGCCTGCACCTGCGCCAGAGCCGCGCGGGTGCCGCTCTGGTAGGAGAACAGTCCGGCCACCAGGGCCAGACCCAGCAGAAGCACGGGGATCAGGTAGCGCAGCGGCATGTCAGCGTGCCGCCCGATGTTGAACCACGTTGAGCAGGTCACCCCGAATCAGCCCTGAGACCTCGACCGGTCCCTCCAGCAGCCCTTCGCGAATCATCAGCTCCATGATCTCCGTGAGCGTCAGCTCCAGGTGCGGGGGATTGCCCTGCATCAGCCGAAGGTTCTGCGCGAGGTCAGGTAACTCCAGTTCATCCAGTGCGCGCGCGAAGTCCGCCTCGCTCATGCTCACCCGGGGCGCCATGCGTTGCACGGAGGATGCCGGGTCGCGAGCAAGGTGGTCCAGGGCGCCGAACAGCCCGGTGAGCAGGTGTGCCACGGACTCACTCTGGTGATCGAGGGCGCGTTGTCTGACCACCAGCAGGTCCACGATCTCGCCGGGGATCAGGCTGCTGTCGAACAGCTGATGTGCCCCCTGGGCAGACAGGATCTCCCGCTGCGGGGCATAGGTGATCACCGCATCCACCCGACCTTCCCCGTAGGCGCGGCTGTGTTCGCTCAGTTCCGTGGGTACCAGCTGCACATCATCCTTCGTCAGCCCCGCGAAGTGCAGCACCCGGCTCAGGAAATAGGCCCCCAGGGCGGTGTTCTCCACGCCGATGCGTTGCCCGCGCAGGCCCGCCAGGGAGGTGATCTCCGGCCGGGCCATGACCACGTCGATGCCGTTGGAGTAATCCAGCACGGCCACGATCCTCGGGTCGTAGCCCTCCCGGGCCAGCAGCAGCACCTCGTCGGCAGTCAGGGCCGCCCCGTCCACTACCCCGTTGCGGTAGGCCCGCAGACTCTGGGAGCCGGGCGCGTACTCCACCAGCCGGACCTGATCCGGATCCAGCAGGCCCAGTTCCCGGGCCAGGTACAGGGGTTCGTAGCCGGGGAAGGGGCCGGCGGCGATGCGCAGGGGCTCGGGTGGGGCGGGGGTGCAGGCGATCAGGACCAACAGCAGGGTGATCAGAAGGCCGAACAGTCCCAACTGTCGTGATGATGGTGATGCTGGGTAGCGTCCTGGATGCTCGGCCGCAGCCATGGGTCCTGTCCGGGGGAATGGGGGATGGCTCTAACATGCAGGGAAATGCCCTGACAGGCAAGGGTCTGGAGGAATGTGTTGGGGTGTGAGGCGAAGGCGAAAGGCGATCCTCTCGCGGAGGCGCAGGGGCGCGGAGAAAGGAATATTGAAAAGGCAGCATCTCCGTGGCTCCGTAGCCCTGTGAGAGGACCGGTTCTGGCCTCAAGTGACGGAAAAACCAAAGGCCCAGGTCTCTCGCCAAGTCGCAAAGCCGCGAAGGAAAAGCATTAAGTAATGGGTTTCTTTGCGGCTTCGCGCCTTCGCGAGAGATCAAGATTTTGCCTTTCCTCCGCGTCTCTGCGCCTCTGCGAGAGGAGGGTTTTGGCTTTGGGTTACGGCGGGTCAAAGGCGAAAGGCGATCCTCTCGCGGAGGCGCAGGGGCGCGGAGAAAGGCATATTGAAATGGCAGCTTCTCCGTGGCTCCGTGGCCCTGTGAGAGGACTGGTTTCGGCCCCGGGTGTCGGCATAACCAAAGGCCCGGGTCTCTCGCAAAGCCGCGAAGCCGCGAAGGAAAAGCATTAAGTAATGGGTTTCTTGGCGTCTTCGCGCCTTCGCGAGAGATCAAGATTTTGCCTTTCCTCCGCGCCTCCGCGCCTCCGCGAGAGGAGGGTTTTGACTTGCTGGAAGCTACAACCCCTGCTCCTTGCAAAGCTCGTCGCGGATCTCAGGATGACGCTCCATCACATGAAGGAGGGTCATGACTGCACGGGAGGGCTCGGTCACACCGCGTTCATAGCGGCTGAATGCATTGATCCCGCCACCGAAGATCATGGATGCCTGGCGTTGGGTCAGCTTGAGTTTCTTGCGTAGATTCCTGACCTCGAGCGCCAGGGCGGTCTTGCGCTCAGCGATCAGGGCATCCATCACCTCAGCGTACCGCGCGGCACTGTCCCCATCACAGAATTCGATCTCCTTGCAGGTATCGCAAAACATCCCTCGGATTCCGGGGACGGTTCGAGACAGCCCATCCAGTTCAACGACCACATCCCGGATATCCTCGGTCATCGAGCCGGTTTCGCAATGCATGCAAGGATGTTTGTTTGCCATCGCTCTAAAGTCTCTTGAAGGAAATCACGACAGAACCGCTGCTGCGCAACGTAAACTTCACATAGGCCGGTCCCGCTCTTGTTGGCACGTGGTACACGTCCTGCCAGACCTTGTGGTCCTGATAGGTGGTCATGCTCTTGTAGAACATGCCACGCTCGACACCCAACACCACTGCAATCATTTCCCGGCTGGCAAGACCCATTTCAGCCCCGCCATCGATGGATGAGCGTGTAAACGCGCGAATGCCAAGACGCGCAACCACGTCCTTGATGTCATCCAGATCGTAGTGCGCACTGCGCTTTTCCATGGGACGAAACTAACCAATATGGTTAATTTCGTCAAGGCCATCCGATATCGATCAGGTTCGACCTGTCGTTCAGCCAGATCAACTATCAAGGCAAAGTCATCGCACTCGCGGAGAGGCGGGGGCAGGGCGCCGGGAAAGGCGTTTTGAATGGGCCTTCCCCGTGTCTCCGTGTCCCCGTGAGAGAATGGTTTTGACTTTGGTTTCGGCTGGGCAAAGGCGAAAAGCGATCCTCTCACGGAGCCACGGGGACACGGAGGAAACCCTGTTCAAATGGACTTTCCCCGCGCCTCCGCGCCTCCGCGAGAGGATGGTTTTGCCTTTGGGTTTCGGCGGGGCAAAGGCGAAAGGCGGTTCTCTCGCGGAGGCGCAGGGGCGCGGAGAAAAGCTTATTGAATAGGCCCTCCCCGTGGCTCCGTGCCCCCGTGAGAGGACCGGTTTTAACTTCACTGTGTTGGTGCTATTGACAACACCAACCGGTGTTGGCATAAAAGACAACATGCAGGCAGAATTGTTGCTCAGGGAAAGGCACCAGGTCGCGCCGGACGCCTTTGTGGAGATCCGCATCTGGCGTGTGCCACGGCGGGTACCCGGCTCAACACACGCATACAAGTACTCGCTGGCCTTCGTCGTGGCAGGTGACTGCGTCATTCGCTACGACAACGAAGCTGGCAAGGGCGATCACAAGCACCTGGGTTCCAGGGAACTGCCTTACACATTCACCACGGCCGCCCAGTTGCTGGCCGACTTCTGGTCCGAGGTGGACCAATGGAGGCGATCATGAGCACCGTTACGCTTTCCGTGGCCAGTCGTGAGGACGTCACTCGCCGCGCCCTGGCGGCGTTCGCAGGCAAGCGGCAAGGGGACCACATCACCTTCGCCTCGGTCGAACTCCTCTGGCAGACCCTCACGGGCAAGCGTTGGGAACTGCTCAAGGCGATGACCGGGCAGGGGGCCATGAGCATCCGTGAGACGGCCCGGCGGGTCGAGCGGGATGTGAAGGGTGTCCACCGGGATGTCCATGCCCTGCTGGACGCAGGCATCCTGGACCGCACCGAGGATGGCCGGATCATCTTCCCCTTTGATGCCGTGCACGTGGATTTCACCCTGACTGCAGCGGCTTGAAGGGCGAAAGGCGGTTCTCTCGCGGAGGCGCAGGGACGCGGAGGAAACCCTTTTTAAAATAAGTCTTCCCCGTGTCTCCGTGCCCCCGTGAGAGGATGGTTTTGACTTTGGTTTCGGCTGGGCAAAGTCGAAAAGCGATCCTCTCACGGAGCCACAGGGGCACGGAGGAAACCCTTTAAATGGGCCTTCCCCGCGCCTCTGCGCCTCTGCGAGAGGATGGTTTTGGCTTTGGGTTACGGCGGGTCAAAGGCGAACGGCGATCCTCTCACGGAGCCACAGGGGCACGGAGGAAACCCTGTTCAAATAAGCCTTCCCCGTGTCTCCGTGGCCCCGTGAGAGGACTGGTTTTGGCCCCAGGGATCGCGAAATTCAAAGGCCCTGGTCTCTCGCCAAGCCGCAAAGACGCAAAGGAAAGATATAGAAAATGGGTTTCTTGGCGTCTTCGCGCCTTCGCGAGAGATCAAGATTTTGCCTTTCCTCCGCGCCTCTGCGCCTCTGCGAGAGGATGGTTTTGACTGTGGGTTTCGGCGGGTCAAAGGCGAAAGGCGAAAGGCGATCCTCTCGCGGAGGCGCAGGGACGCGGAGAAAGGCATATTGAATAGGCCTTCCCCGTGCCTCCGTGGCCCGTGAGAGGACCGGTTCTGGCCCCAGGTGACGGCAAAACCCAAGGCCTGGGTCTCTCGCAAAGCCGCAAAGCTGCAGAGAACTCCATTTTGATGGCTTTCCCTTAGCGCCCTCGCGTGGGATCCCTTTTTCGCGTCAAGTCTGCATCCGCAGGCCAGTTGTCACCGGACACCTGTGGGGTTGAAAATGCAACCGGGAATAACGGGAGATGTCAGATGCGATTGACCAGCCAACAGGTGCGGATCATCCGTGAAAAGGTGCGCGAGACGCTGGGGCGTGATGCCCGGGTACACCTGTTCGGTTCACGGGTGGATGATACGGCCCGGGGAGGTGACATCGATCTGTATATCGAGGTGGATCAGGTGCTCGTAAACCGCGCAGCGACGGCCAGCCGTCTTGCTGCGCAGCTTCAGATGGCGCTCGGCGACCAGCGCATCGATGTCCTGCTTGTCGATCCCCAGACCCCCCGTCAGCCAATTCACGGGGTAGCAGCCCGGGAAGGGGTGGCCCTGTGAGCCGCCCCGACGAGCCGCGGCTGCATTTCCTCATGGACACGGTCGCTCGGGAGGGCCGGCACCTGATCGGTACCACGGGGCGCCTGTTCTCCCAGGTGATCGACAAGGCCTGGATCGAGAACCTGGACAATGAACCCGAACTGGCCGAACGCCTGGACGCCTTCGTGGCCCGTTTTGGACGCATGCAGGATACCCTGGGCGAAAAACTCGTTCCCGAGCTCATGCGTCACATGCAGGAGACGCCAGGTGCCGTTCTGGATAACCTGAACCGCATGGAAAAGCTCGGCTTGCTCAAATCGGCGTTGGACTGGGTCGAGGCCCGCAACCTGCGCAACCGGCTCGTGCATGAATACATGCGCGACCCGGCTGAATTCGCCCAGGCCCTCCAACAGGCCCGGGAACGGGTGGCCTTGTTGGTGGATACCTACAACCGGATTCTCGACTACGTTCTCGGACATTTCCCCTCGGATGCCGTCAGCCATCTCGGCAAACTGAAACTGCCGACATAGATCGACGCAGGGACGGGGCAAACCCTTCTCAAGCAGGCCTCCCCGTGCCTCCGTGGCCCCGTGAGAGGACTGGTTTAGGCCCCAGGTGAGGGAAAAACCCAAGGCCCAGGTCTTTCGCCAAGCCGCGAAGCCCCAAAGGAAAAGCCTGAATAAAGGGTTTCTTGGCGTCTTTGCGCCTTTGCGAGAGATCACGATTTTGCCTTTCCTCCGCGCCTCTGCGCCTCTGCGCCTCTGCGAGAGGATGGTTTTGGCTTTGGGTTTCGGGATCAAAGGCGAAAGGCGATCCTCTCACGGAGCCACAGGGGCACGGAGGAAACCCTTTACAAATAAGTCTTCTCCGTGCCTCCGTGGCTCCGTGAGAGGACCGGTTTAGGCCCCAGGTGACGGAAAAACCCAAGGCCCAGGTCTCTCGCCAAGCCGCGAAGCCGCAAAGGAAAAGCCTGAATAAAGGGTTTCTTGGCGTCTTCGCGCCTTTGCGAGAGATCAAGATTTTGCCTTTCCTCCGCGCCCCCGCGCCTCTGCGAGAGGATGGTTTTGACTGTGGGTTTCGATGGGTCAAAGGCGAAAGGCGATCCTCTCGCGGAGGCGCAGGGACGCGGAGAAAGGCATATTGAATAGGCCTTCCCCGTGGCTCCGTGTCCCCGTGAGAGGACCGGTTTTGCTTCTGTCCCGAGGCCGCCGGCGACGAGCGGCCGGATTGCCGGAACGAACGGCACCTGAGACGCAAAATTGTTCCTAAATCTCCCTAAAGCTTCCCCCCGAGCCGCCGATACATGGCCTGAAAGCGGCACAGTCTCGCCGCCCGGACACCCGCCAACGAGGGCGGTGGACTGAACCAACTCTCTGATTAAGAAGGGGAACTGTCATGGCCCAGATCATCAATACCAACGTGCTGTCGCTCAACGCCCAGCGCAACCTGACCAACTCCCAGAGCGCCCTGCAGACCTCCCTGCAGCGGCTGTCCTCGGGTCTTCGCATCAACAGCGCCAAGGACGATGCCGCCGGTCTGGCCATCTCCGAGCGCTTCACCACCCAGATCCGCGGTCTGAACCAGGCTGTGCGCAATGCCAACGATGGCATCTCCTTCGCCCAGACGGCCGAAGGCGCCCTGTCCACCGTGGGTGATGCCCTGCAGCGTATCCGCGAGCTGGCGGTACAGTCCGCTAACGACACGAACTCCTCCTCTGACCGCCAGGCCCTGAACAATGAGGTGCAGCAGCTGATCGCGGAGGTGAACCGGGTTGCGAATGCCACTGAGTTCAATGGTCAGAAGATCCTGGACGGCAGCCTGTCTGAACTGGTGTTCCAGGTGGGTGCCAACCAGAACCAGACCATCACCGTTAACGGTGTAGACGCCCGAGCCTCCCAGCTCGGTGCCCGTGTGGCTGAAGGTGACTCTGCCCTGTCTGGCGATTTCACCGGCGCCTTTGATTTCGGTACGCCAGGTACTCTGGCCATTCAGGGTGTTGAGATTGATCTTGCAGACCTCAACACCGATGCCACTTCTTTGACCGAAGTGGTTAATCGAATCAATGCATTGTCCGCGGAAACTGGTGTCACCGCTGCGCTGTCCTCCCAGGCCGAAGCCACGTTTGCCATCACGGCTGCGGATGCCGCGGGTACCCTGAACATCAATGGGGTGAACATCGCTGTCGATAGTGGTGATACCGCTGAGTTGTTGGCTGGCAAGATCAATGCACTGTCCAACCAGACCGGTGTTACCGCAAGCTTTGACGGTGCTGATCTGACGCTGACTTCCAACGGCGACATCACGATTGAGCGAACTGGTGGTGGCGCTCTGGTCATCGGCGGCCTGGGAGCCGGTGAATCCGGTACCATCATGCGTGGAATTGATCTGGCCACCAATGTGGGTCAGGACATCCTTGTGGCCACCACTGGCAGTGCCGACGACCTTAACATTACTGCTGGTGGTACTGATCGCGCCCTGACTGATCAGAACGTCCTGAGCCGTGAACGTGCTAACCAGACTATCCAGGTCATGGATTTCGCCCTACAGCAGGTCAGTGGTCTGCGCGCCGAACTGGGTGCGGTCCAGGTGCGCTTCGAGTCCACCATCTCCAACCTGGGCGTCTCCGTGGAGAACCTCTCCGCTGCCCGGTCCCGTATCCGGGATGCGGACTTCGCCGCAGAGACCGCCGAGCTGACCCGCGCCCAGATCCTGCAGCAGGCCGGTATCTCGGTGCTGGCCCAGGCCAACGCGGTGCCCCAGAGCGTGCTGGCCCTGCTGCAGTAAGCGACCGGGCCCAGCCTCGACACAGGATGATGGCGCGCCAGGGAAGGCGCGAAGGGTGGGTCCGGTTTGCCGGGCCCGCCCTTTTCCCTGTAATCCGTTGAGGGAATGAACATGAAGGATATGCTCATCAACCCCATGCCACAGGCCTCCGTGCCTGCCCCGGCCCCGGTGAGGAAGCCGGATACGGCGGCAGCGGGCGGCAAGACCGAACCGCCCCCGGCAGCGGCGGCCGGCAAGGACCTGCCTGCCCCCTCGGCACCGGAGATGCCCGAACTGGATCTCTCCGGGGTGGTGGAATCGCTCAACGACTATATGCAGTCGGTGAGGCGGGACCTGCGTTTCTCGGTGGATGATTTCAGCGGCAGGACCGTGATCACCGTGCTGGACTCCGAGAGCCAGGAGGTGATCCGCCAGATCCCGCCGGAGTCGGTGCAGGCCCTGGCGGAATACCTGCGCGACCAAGGTGGTCTGGACAGCTTCGGGGTGGCCGAGAAGGCTTAGCCCGCATATTTTGCGATCCTTGATGAAATATGCGGGCTGGTGGCACAGATGTTGTATTCGATGAATAGGGAAGAGGGAATCGGGAGGTGGGCACCCAGGACCACCCCCCGGTCCCCGTTGCCGTTGTTGTAGGAGCGGCGACCGCGCCGCGAACAGCGCAGTATCATCGGGCCATGGTATTCGGCCCGGGGTCGGGCCTCCTACGGGGCTGACCACACAATAGAGAGAGGTATTCACCATGGCCATCAGCTCACTCGGTATCGGTTCCGGACTGGATCTGTCCGCGCTGGTCAATCAGCTGGTGGCCGCCGAGCGACAGCCTGTTGAAAGCAGGCTTTTCCGCCGTGAGGCCAACTACCAGGCCCAGCTGTCCGCCTTCGGCAGCATCAAGGGCGGGCTGTCCTCCCTGGAAACCGCTCTGGGCAAGCTGGTGGATCTCAAGGAGGGCCGCACGGCCTCCAGTTCCGACAATGCACGCCTGGGTGTGAGTGCCCAGGAATCCGCCTTTCCAGGCCGCTACACCGTACGCGTAGAGACCCTGGCCACCGCCGAGACCCGTGCAAGTCTCGCCTTCGACGATGCCGACACGGTGGTGGGCAGTGGTAGCCTGTCCCTGCAGGTGGGTGACGGCGAGCTGGTCAACATCACCATCGACGAAGACAACAACACCCTGCGCGGCATCCGCGACGCCATCAATGCCTCTGAAGCCGGTGTGCAGGCCAGCATCATCAACGACGGCACCGGGGCGCGCCTGGTGCTGACCTCCGGCACCACGGGGGCGGCCAACACCATCAATCTCACCGTGTCCGACGATGATGGCGACGACACCGACCTGTCCGGGCTGTCCCGCCTGGCATCGAACAACCTGGACGTGGTGACCGCCGCCGGCGACGCGCAGGCACAGATCAACGGCCTGACGGTGACCAGTCCCAGCAATACCCTGGACGGGGCCATCGAGGGCCTGACCCTGACCCTGCGCGGCGAGTCCGAGCCCGGCACCAGCATCACCGTGGAGGTGGGCAAGAACCGGGCGGCGGTGCGCAGCGCCATCAATGAATTCGTGACTGCCTACAACGCGGTGGTGGATCAGGTCAGGGAGCTGACACGATATAACCCCGAGACCCAGCAGGGCGCCGTGCTGGTGGGCGACAGCACCCTGCGCGGCATCCGCAGCCGGCTCTCCTCCGGGCTGTTGGCCAGCGGCGGCGAGGCGGGCTCGCAGTTCACCAACCTGGTGAATCTGGGTATCAACTCCGACCGTAACGGCAAGCTTTCCCTGGACAGTGCCGCCCTGGATCGGGCCCTGGACGAGGATTTCCAGGGGGCGATCGGTCTGCTCAACGAGGTCTCAAGCGGTCTCAGGGACACGGTCAAGGGCTTCACGGAGACCGGCGGTCTGCTGGATGCCCGAACCGACGGCCTGCTCACCCGTATCCGCGACATTGATCGTCAGCGTGAGGTACTTGATAACCGCATGGAACAGTTCGAGGCCCGACTGGTGCGCCAGTTCGGCGCCATGGACGCCTTGGTGGGGCAGCTTCAGAACACCAGCCAGTACCTGAGCCAGCAGCTGGGCGCGCTGAACGCCATGCTCAATCAGAACAGGAACAGGTAAAGGTCGTACTTGGTGCTTGGTACTTCGTCCTTTGACAAAGCACAAAGCACAAAGCACAAAGCACAAAGCACAAAGCACAAAGCACAAAGCACAAAGCACAAAGCACAAAGCACAAAGCACAAAGCACAAAGCACAAAGCACAAAGCACAACACACGAGGTTCCGCCATGTACCAGACCGGCATCCACCAGGCACTGAACCAGTACCGCGACGGCGCCCTGGCCGAGGTCAACGAGGCCAATCCCCACCGGCTCATCCAGATGCTGTTCGACGGGGCCCTGGAGCGCATCGCCACCGCCAAGGGGGCCATGCAGCAGGGCAACGTGGCGGTGAAGGGCGAGCGCATCAGCAAGGCCATCGGCATCATCGACGGTCTGCGCGCCCACCTGGACATGGAGAAGGGTGGCGAGGTGGCTGCAAACCTGGACGCCCTGTACGAATACATGGGCCGGCGCCTGACCGAGGCCAATCTGCGCAACGACCCGGCCATGCTTGACGAGGTGTCCAAACTGTTGCGGGAAGTGAAGGCCGGCTGGGACGCCATCCCCGCCCAGCAGGCCGCCGAAGGCGATCGTGGCTGAACAACCGGAGCCTTCCTCGCCTTCCGTAGGAGGCCCGACCCCGGGCCGAATGGAGGGTGCATCCCCCATCGCTGTCCTGACCCGTAGGATGGGCAAAGCGCAGCGTGCCCATGCCGGATTCGGTTCGATGGGCACGCTGCGCTTTGCCCATCCTACGGCGTTTTGAAACCGACCATGGGCGACGAACGGTCAGCGAAAGAATCCCAGCTCGGCGAATGTACCGCGCCTACGGGGGACCTGCACGAAGGGCTTTCCCTGGCCCTGGCCCACGTGGAAGCGGCCCTGGTCCATGCCCGCGCGGGTGAATGGGAAGCCGCCGGCGAACGGGACCGACAGTGCCGCGCCCAGGTGGAAGCCCTGGTGGGCAACGCCGGAAATCTCGATCCTGAACCCCTGGCCGACGGCCTCTCCGCCATCCGCGAACGCTACCGTGAGCTGCTTACCCTGGCCGAGACCGAACGGGACCGGCTGGCCGACGACGTGCGCCAGTCGGTGAAGGGCAGGGTGGGGACGCGGGCGTATGAGGAAAATCGGTAGTGACTGGTTTGTCCGTAGTCAGTTGTTCAAAACCTTGAAATACGTATCGCTGGATACACGATACTGACAACTGACATCAAGTACTCCAGCCTGTCATTCGGTCATGACTCTTTGCCCCAAGGCTTATCGTCCTGCCCAGTGACATCTCTGCTGCCGTGCATGACGGCGAGGATCAGAACACGGTCCTTGTCCAGCCGATACATCACTCGATATTCAGGTAGAGCTTCTCCATGTCCTCCTGCGAGGTCAGTTCGCCTCGTTCTGCCGCTTCCAGCGAGCGGGCAAGTTTCTGTCGTACGTAGAGGGCGTGCATCGCGTCGTCGAGGATGGCCTGCTCGGGCAGGTGATCTGCCACATCGTGGACGATATCTTTTACGGTCTGCATGAGCTGTCTCTTGATGCTTAGATCGGTTTGACTATAGGGGGTGGCTGGAAGGCCGGTAAGAGTACAGGGGGCGGCGATAAATGATTCTTGCTCACTCCAACCAGAAATGGGGTCGGTAACAAATGAGAATCATTCGTCACCGACCATTTTTAGACTTTTTGCACATAGGGCGGCCCGTGGCCGCCATCAGCGCTTGGATCTGACACAATGGCGGCGGCGGGCATGGCCCGCCCTATGGGTGGGGCGATGTGGGAGGTTGGCGGGCATGGCCCGCCCTATGATCCTGCAATGGTTGGGAGGCGGGCATGGCCCGCGCAACGACGGACGAGCGACACATGACAACGGACAACCCCCTGAATGAAGGCCTGGTCCACGAGGACGATCTGCCCCTGGCCTGGACAGAGGTGGAGGACTTGCCCTCGGAGCAGCGTCTGGCGGCGATCAATGTCAGCAACGAGGCCCTGATCCGGGCCTGCGAGGGGCTGGAGGAGTCCCACCGGCCTTCGGAGGAGTCTCCTGAGCTGGCCCACGAACTGGCGCGGGTCGAGGCCAAGCTGAACCTGGTGCTGGAGCTGCTGGGCGACTGGCTGCGCGTCCAGGGCGGGCAGCCGGAACCCCACCGGGTGCGATTCAATGCCCAGGGCCTGGAGTGGTGGGCGGGCCAGGGACCGGGCCCGGGCGGGCTGGTGCGTGTGGAACTGCATGTCTGTCCGTCCTTTCCCAGGTCCATGACCCTGTTCGGGAGGGTGGTGGCGCGGCAGGAGGACGCGGACGGGGTGCGCACGCTACTGGCATTCGAAGGGCTGTCCGAGGCAGTCCGGGACGGGCTGGAGCGCATGATCTTCCGCCGCCACCGGCGCGAGGTGGCGCAGCGGCGCGGCAAGGCATAAAGGTCTTGTTCTCTCGCAGAGGCGCGGGGGCGCTGAGAAAGGCCAAAAATTCTTGATCTCTCGCGAAGACGCGAAGACGCGAAGACACCAAGAAAGGCGTTGAATAAGTGAAAACTCAAAAAGCTTTTCCTTTGCGGCTTCGCGGCTTTGCGAGAAATATCGTCTTTGATTTTCCCCGCGTCTCTGCGCCTCCGCGAGAGAATGGGTGTTACGGTTTTGATGTCCGAAACGCCTGCCCCATGTCCCTGTGGCTCCGTGAGAGGATGAGTATTGGCTTTGACCACTGACCACTGACCACTGACCACTGACAATCGACCACTCACCATCCACGCCTTGCCCCGGGCTTTGCAAACCACCTAACATAACCGCCATCAAACGAATCCCCTTCGGTATCCATGATCCCAACGGCCTTGGTGCGACATCGTTTTCAGGGAGTACGGCCATGAACGCGCTGGACCAGGCCTCGCACGCGGAGGAGTCAACGGTTGCGGCCCTGCCCAACCGGGTGCTGCTGCTGGCCTCCGATCCGGACCGCGCCTCGCGTCTGGAAACTGTGCTGGATTTCCTGGAATGTCAGCCCACCTTCCACAGGACCCTTCCCGAGATGGCTGTCGACTGCGATCAGGGCTGGTTGGCCTGGGTGGTCAGCGGTTGTCTCGGCGAAGCCCTGGAGGATCTGCTTAACGAATTGCCTGAGCGTTCACCGGGTATCCCCGTGGTGCTGGTGGGCGATGATTCGGAATTTCCTTCATTAACCAAGGCTGCCCAGGCCCTGGTGGTGCGCCGGGTGGAGTACCCGGTGCGCTATCCCCAGCTCTCCCACGCCCTGCAGTGCGCACGCCACGCGGTGGCCAACGGCGGACTGGACGGGGCCCGTTCCCTGGAACTGTTCCGCTCCCTGGTGGGGCGCAACCCCATGGTGCAGCGCATCCGCCGGCTCATCGGCCAGGTGGCGGCCACGGACGCCAACGTGCTGGTGCTGGGCGAGACCGGCACCGGCAAGGAAGTGGTGGCGCGCAACATCCACAGCGCCTCCAGCCGCCGGGAGCGGCCCTTCGTGGCGGTCAACTGCGGCGCCATCCCCGCCGATCTGCTGGAAAGCGAGCTGTTCGGCCACGAGAAGGGCGCCTTCACCGGCGCGCTCACCAGCCGCCAGGGCCGCTTCGAGCTGGCCCAGGGCGGCACCCTGTTCCTGGACGAGATCGGCGACATGCCCCTGCCCATGCAGGTGAAGCTGCTGCGGGTGCTGCAGGAACGCACCTTCGAGCGGGTGGGCAGCAACCGCAGCATCCAGTGCGACGTGCGCATCATCGCCGCCACCCACCGGGACCTGGAACTGGCCATCGACGAAGGCAGCTTCCGGGAAGACCTCTATTACCGCCTCAACGTGTTCCCCATCGAGGTGCCGCCCCTGCGCCACCGCCGCAGCGACCTGCCCCTGCTGATCAGTGAGCTGACCGCGCGCATGGAAGGTGAGGGCCGCGGCAGCGTGCGCCTGGGGGAATCGGCCATGCGCGCCCTGTCCGTGTACGACTGGCCCGGCAATGTGCGCGAGCTGGCGAACCTGATCGAGCGCCTGGCCATCATGCATCCTGGCGAGACCGTGGAGGTCTCGGACCTGCCGGCCAAGTTCCGCCGCGAAGGCGACGAGGAACTGGCGGAGCTGGCCCAGGCGGAGATGGACGGCGAGGGCCTGCCGCCCGGCTATCTGCCCGGGGCCCCCGGCCTGCCCAGCGAGGGCATCGATCTGAAGGAATACCTCAACGATCTGGAGATGGGCCTGATCCGCCGGGCCCTGGACGAATCCAACGGGGTGGTGGCCCACGCCGCCAAGCTGCTCGGCATGCGCCGGACCACCCTGGTGGAGAAGATGCGCAAGTTCGGCATTTCCCGCCCCGAGGACGCGACGGAAATTTGACTTCCCGTCGTGGGCCTTTTCTTAGCTTCCTGATAATCCAGTAAAAAATACTCCTGGCATCATTCCTGCTTTGCATGGGCTGAGGCGGCCGGTGCGTCGGCGCACCGTCACCGCCACGGTTTCAAGAACCCCTGCAAGGGAGTCCAGTGATGCGAGGAGTATCCCGATGACCCAGTCCCCGACCGTGCTGCTCGTGGAAGAGGATGCGGGTCTGCGTGCCCAGGTCCGCGAACACCTGCTGGCGGATCGCTGCCGCGTGCTCGAGGCGGATCACGGCGATGCGGCCCTGGATCTGCTGGGCCGGGAACCGGTCAGTATCGTGTTCGCCAGCCGTGAGACCCGCCCCATGGACGGCCTGTCCCTGCTGCGCCGCCTGCGCCGGGAACAGCCGGACCTGCCGGTGGTGCTGACCAGTGGCGATGGCAGCATCCACACCGCGGTGACCGCCATGCGCGAAGGGGCCACGGATTTCCTGGTGAAGCCCTTCCGGGTGGGCGCCGTCTCCGAGCGGGTACGCCAGCTCACCGTGCGCACCCCCACCGACGGCATGGTGCTGGAAGACCCCCGCAGCCGCGAACTGCTGGACCTGGCCGCCCGGGTGGCCGGTTCCGAGGTCACCGTGATGCTCAACGGTGAATCCGGGGTGGGCAAGGAGGTCTTCGCCCGCTACCTGCACAACCATTCTTCCCGGGCCGCCGGCCCGTTCGTGGCGGTCAACTGCGCCGCCATCCCCGAGAACATGCTGGAAGCCCTGCTGTTCGGTTACGAGCGCGGTGCCTTCACCGGCGCCCACGAGTCGCGCCCGGGCAAGTTCGAACAGGCCCAGGGCGGCACGCTGCTGCTGGACGAGATCACCGAGATGGACATGGGCCTGCAGGCCAAGCTGCTGCGTGTGCTGCAGGAACGGGAAGTGGAGCGCCTGGGCGCCCGCAAGGCCCTCAAGCTGGACGTGCGCGTCATCGCCACCTCCAACCGGGACCTGCGCGAGGCGGTCGCCGCGGGCCGCTTCCGCGAGGACCTGTTCTATCGCCTGAGCGTGTTTCCGCTGCTGATCCCGCCGCTGCGCGAGCGCCCCGGCGACATCCTGCCCCTGGCCCGTGCCTTCCTGGAGCGTCATGGCCGGGGCATCGATACCGCCGATCTGGCCCCCTGCGCGGCAAACCGCCTGATGAACCACAGCTGGCCCGGCAACGTGCGCGAACTGGACAACGTGATCCAGCGCGCCCTGATCCTGCGTCACGGCCGTCAGATCGATGCGGCCTGCATCCGTTTCGAGCATGTTTCGCCCGGCGCCGTGGAGCCCCGGGTGAACACCGGCGTCGATGCCCTGGCGCCGCCCCAGGCCGTGAACGGGCAGGTCGCTGCCCGGGCCCTGGACGCCAGCCTGCGTTCCCGCGAGGAGCAGCTGATCCTGGACGCCCTGCGCTGCGAACAGGGCAGCCGCAAGGAGGCTGCTGCCCGGCTGGGGATCAGCCCGCGGACGTTGCGCTACAAGTTGGCAAGGCTTCGGGAAGCCGGAGTGGCAATTCCCTGAGCAGCCCGACGGGCTGCTAGAGACAAGTGACCAGAGACAAGAGTCAAGTGAGGGCGTACTGCATGAGATCAATCACGGTGAAGATGATGAATGATGTCCAGACAAGGGGTTTCTTGCCTCTTGGATCTTGCATCTTGTCTCTGCTCATGCCGACCTCCGTCAGGAGGTCGGCATGAGCGATATGCAGATCAACCAGGTGCTCGCCCAGATGCGGGCGCTGGCGGCGAACTCCGGTCTCAACGCCACGCCCGCCCAGGAACCGTCCGGGGTCAACTTCGCCCAGATGCTCAAGCAGAGTCTGGACCAGGTGAACCAGACACAGCAGGCCGCCAGCGAGTTGAGGAACGCCTTCGAACTGGGCGACCCCAACGTGAACCTGGCCCAGGTGATGGTGGCCATGCAGAAATCCAGTATTTCCTTCGAGGCAGTCAACCAGGTGCGCAACCGCCTGCTCAACGCCTACCAGGAAATCATGAGAATGCCGCTCTGATCGGCGCAGGATAGGGAACGATGGCAAATTCGATGGCGGTTCTCAGCAATCAGGTGCGGGGCTTCGGCAGGCTGCCCATGGAGCGCCAGATCGGCCTGATCGTGGCGCTGGCGGCGGCGGTGGCGCTGGTGTCGAGCCTCTTCATGTGGATGACGCGCCCCAGCTACACGGTGCTGTATCCCAACCTGGCGGAGCAGGAGAGCGGCCAGGTCGCCGAGGCCCTGGGGCGGCACAACATTCCCTACCGCCTGGATTCCGCCACCGGCGCGGTCACCGTGCCTGCCCGCCATCTGCACGACGCCCGCCTGAAGCTGGCCACCGAGGGGCTGCCCAGGGCTACCGGTTTCGGCTTCGAGCTGCTGGAGCAGGACCAGGGTCTGGGCACCAGCCGCCTGATCGAGAACGCCCGTTACCATCGCGCCATCGAGGGCGAACTGGCCCGCTCCATCGCCACCCTGAGCAGCGTGGAGAGCGCCCGGGTGCACCTGGCCCTGCCTGCTCAGTCGGTATTCGTGCGTGACCGGAGCAAGCCGAGCGCCTCGGTGCTGGTCAATCTCTACGCCGGGCGGACCCTGGACGAGAGCCGCATCGCGGGCATCGTGCACCTGGTGGCCTCCAGCGTGCCGGACCTGGAGCCGGAGCGGGTCACGGTGGTGGACCAGCGTGGCCGACTGCTGACCCAGCCGGCCGGAGACGTGGACGGCGTCATGGCCAGCACCCAGCAGCTGGATTTCACCCGCCGCATGGAGGAAAGCTACGTGCGGCGCATCATGGACATCCTGACGCCCATCCTGGGCGCCGACGCGGTCCGCGCCCAGGTGGCCGCGGACCTGGATTTCTCGCGCATCGAACGCACCACCGAGGCCTTCGATCCGGAATTCTCCGTGGTGCGCAGTGAGCAGATCTCCGAGGACGAGAGCCGCGGCGGCGGCATGATGGGCGTGCCCGGCGCGCTCACCAACCAGCCCCCCGAGGCGGGCGTGATCGCCGAGGAAGGCAACGGTGCCAACGGCCAGGCCCAGGTGCCTGGCTCCAGCAGCCGCCGCACGGTGCGTAATTACGAGGTGGATCGTACCGTCAGCCACATCCGCGAGGCCCCCGGAGGTCTGCGCCGCCTGTCCATTGCGGTGGTGGTGGACCACAAGGAAGAACGCAACGAGGCTGGAGAACTTGAACGGGTGCCGTTCACTGAACAGGAGATGGAGCGTATCACCACCCTGGTGCGCGAGGCGGTGGGTTTCGACGCCCGCCGCGGCGACAGCATCAACGTGATCAATGCCTCGTTCCGACCGGTGGAGGCACTGGAACTGCCGCCCGAACCGCCCATCTGGCAGGAACCCTGGGTGGTGGATCTCGCCAAGACTATACTGGCGGTGATCATGGTCATCGTGCTGGCCCTGACCGTGGTGCGGCCCCTGCTCAAGGGGTTGGCGGAGCGGGGTGCCGCGGCGCGCCGCGAGGATCAGCTGGGCCACCTGGCCCTGCCCGAAGGCGAGCTGGGCGAGGAGCAGTTGCGACTCGGCCAGCAGCCCCAGGTCCAGGGCGCGCTGCCGGGGCCGAATACGAAGAAGAACTACGAGGACCAGCTGGACTCCGCACGCGGTATGGTGCGCGAGGATCCCAAGCGGGTGGCCCAATTGATGAAGACGTGGATTGCGAGCGATGGCGCAGGGGCCTGAAAACAGTAAGTTCACCGGCACCGAGCGTGCCGCGGTGTTCCTCATGAGTCTCGGCGAGGATGCCGCCGCCGAGGTGCTCAAGCACATGGGGCCGAAGGAGGTGCAGCGCCTGGGCACCGCCATGGCCACCCTGGCCAACGTCTCCCGGACCGAGGTGCAGAAGGTGCTGGAGGAGTTCACCCAGGCGGTGGAAGAGCAGACTGCCCTGGGCGTGGGCACCGACGAGTACATCCGCAAGGTGCTCACCTCGGCGCTCGGCGAGGACAAGGCCGGAGGCCTGATCAACCGTATCCTGCTGGGCCGCAACTCCAAGGGCCTGGAGGCGCTCAAGTGGATGGAGCCCCGGGCGGTGGCCGAGGTGATCCGCCTGGAGCATCCCCAGATCATCTCCATCGTACTCTCCTACCTGGACCCGGATCACGCCGCCGAGGTGCTCTCCTTCCTGCCCGAGCGCACCCAGCCGGACATCCTCATGCGCATCGCCAGCCTGGACGGCATACAGCCCAACGCCCTGCAGGAGCTGGACGAGATCCTGGAACGCCAGTTCTCCGGCAACAGCAACGTCAAGTCCTCGGCGGTGGGTGGCATCAAGAGCGCCGCCAACATCCTCAACTTCATGGAGCCCTCCAAGGAGGCCACCATCGTGGACCGCATCCGCGAGGTGGACGAAGACCTCAGCCAGCAGATCCAGGACCTCATGTTCGTGTTCGACAACCTGGTGGAGGTGGACGATCGCGGCATCCAGGCCCTGCTGCGGGAGATCTCCACCGAGTCCCTGGTGCTGGCCCTCAAGGGCGCCGAGGACGCCCTCAAGGAGAAGATCTTCAAGAACATGTCCAAGCGCGCCGCCGAGATGCTGCGCGACGACCTGGAGGCCAAGGGCCCGGTGCGCCTGAGCGAAGTGGAAGGCGCCCAGAAGGAGATCCTCACCGTCGCCCGGCGCATGGCCGAAAGCGGCGAGATCGTGCTGGGCGGCAAGGGCGGAGACGAGTTTGTATGAGGGCGCTAGAGGCAAGAGACAAGTTCCTAGCCCGCATATCTCACCACCCTTCTACTGCGGCCGCCGATCTGCGCGCTGTGACGGGGCGTGCTCCCTCCAGCCGGCTTGACGTAGTGTCGGCTACGCCGGCACCGTCTTCCGGTCCGCGCGCCCCGTCACAGCGGCATCTCGACGCCCTCGCTACGAACGGTGGTGAGATATGCGGGCTAGAGGCAAGAGGTGAGAGCCTCTGCCTATGACTCAGCGCATCATCAGTGGGGAGGAGGTGGAGACTGCGCAGCGTTGGGAGGCGCCGGCGGTGGGTGATGCTGCTGCGGCGTCGCGCAGGCCGGGTGTCCAGGCGCGCTCCGAGGCGGTGACGGACCGGCCGGCGCTGCCCACCGCCCGGGAGATCGAGGAGATCCAGCGGGCTGCCCGGGAAGAGGGCAGGGCCGAGGGATTCGAGCAGGGCCTTCAGGAAGGCAGGAAGGCCGGCGAGGCGGCGGTGCGCGCCGAGGTGGAGTCGCTGCAACGGGTGCTGGAGTCCCTGGTACCCGGCGTGCAGGCCCTGGACCAGCAGCTGGAATCCGATCTGCTGCAGCTGGTCAGCACCGTGACCCGTCAGCTGGTGCGCCGCGAACTGCGCGCCGACCCGGGCCAGATCGTCGCCGTGGTGCGCGAGGCCCTGATGGTGCTGCCCAGCACCGAGCGCACCATCCGCCTGCACCTGCATCCCGAGGACGCGCGCCTGGTGCGTGACGCCCTGCACCTGTCGGAACTGGAGCGGCCCTGGAAGGTGATCGAGGATCCGACCCTGAGCCGGGGCGGTGCGCGCCTGGAGACCGACACCTCCCACGTGGATGCCTCCCTGGAGACCCGTCTCAATGCCCTGATTTCCGAACTCTGGGGCGGTGAGCGCCGTCATGACGAGCAGGGCGACGCACAGGGGCGAGATCGATCGCAGAGCCGGCAGCGATGCCGGTGACGGCCATGGCGCTCCCTGAGGGCCTGGATCCCGAGCTGCGTCTGGCCCGGCTGCGGGACAGCCTGCGCCGGGGCGCCCGGCGCGTGGAGCAGGCCCGACCGCTGACCGCCGAAGGGCGCCTGGTGCGCATGGTGGGCCTGACCCTGGAGGCCGAGGGGGTGCGCATGCCCGTGGGTGGACGTTGCCGGGTGGTGAGCGCGGGCGGCGCCGAGGTGGAGGCCGAGGTGGTGGGTTTCTCCGGCGAACGGGTGTTCCTCATGCCCGTGGGCGACATCAGCGGGCTCACCCCCAATGCCCGGGTGATCCCCACCCAGCATGCCCGTGAGGCCCGGGTGGGCGAGGCCCTGCTGGGTCGCGTACTGGACGGTGCGGGCCGGCCCCTGGACGGTCTGCCGCCTCCGGATTGCGAGGCCAGCGTGTCCTTGAACGGCCGTCCCCTCAACCCCCTGGCGCGGCGTCCCATCCACGAGCCCCTGGACGTGGGCGTGCGCGCCATCAACGGCCTGCTCACCGTGGGCCGCGGCCAGCGCATGGGCCTGTTCGCCGGCAGCGGCGTGGGCAAGAGCGTGCTGCTGGGCATGATGACCCGCTACACCAATGCCGATGTCACGGTGGTGGGGCTGATCGGCGAGCGTGGCCGGGAAGTGAACGAATTCGTGCAGAACATCCTCGGTCCCGAGGGCATGGCCCGGGCGGTGGTGGTGGCGGTACCCGCCGACCATCCGCCGCTGATGCGCCTGCACGGCGCCATGCTGGCCACCTCCATCGCCGAGTACTTCCGGGACCAGGGCCTGAACGTGCTGCTGCTCATGGATTCCCTGACCCGTTTCGCCCAGGCCCAGCGCGAGATCTCGCTGGCCATCGGCGAACCGCCTGCCACCAAGGGTTATACGCCGTCCGTGTTCGCGCGCCTGCCGCACCTGGTGGAGCGTGCCGGCAACAGCGACCGGGGCGAGGGCACCATGACCGCCTTCTACACGGTGCTCACCGAGGGCGACGACCAGAACGACCCCATCGCCGATGCGGCCCGGGCGATCCTCGATGGACACGTGGTGCTGTCCCGGCGCATCGCCGAGGCCGGCCGCTATCCCGCCATCGACATCGAGGCCTCCGTGAGCCGGCTCATGAACGAGATCGCCGACCCGGGCCAGATCCAGGCCGCGCGCCTGTTCAAGCAGATCTACGCCACCTACCAGCAGAACCGGGACCTGATCAGCGTCGGCGCCTACCAGAAGGGCGCCGACCCCCGGGTGGACGCCGCCATCCAGTACTATCCTCACCTCGAGCAGTACCTCTCCCAGGACATGCGCGAGGCCGTGGATTTCAAGGAAAGCCTGCGGGCGCTGGACGCGCTGATGAACGAGGAGGCGTGAGGCGCCAGGTGTGAGGAGTAAGGCGTCATTAGCTTGATGCAACGCAGGATGCCAAATGACCCGTACTTGTATCTTGTCACTAGCAACTTGTCTCTGCCCCGGAGGGGCCATATGACCCGTTCCAAACGCATGCAACCCGTGGCCAACGTGGTCCACAACCGTCAGCAGAACGCCGCGCGCGTGATGGGCGAGCGGCAGCGGGCCCTGGATGATCAGCAGAACCGCCTGCAGGAACTCAACAACTACCGCGACGAATACGCCAGGCGCTTCGAGGACGGCGGCGAGTCCATGGCGGGCATCAACATGCGCGACTACCGGCTGTTCCTCTCGCGGCTCAACGAGGCCATCGAGGAACAGGCCCGTCGGGTGGAACTGGCGCGGGCCGCCCTGGAACAGAGCCGTGGCCAGTGGACCGCCACCCGGGTGCACAGCGACGCGGTGAACAAGGTGGTGGAACGCATGCAGGCCGACGAGCGCCGCGACGAGGACCGGCGCGAGCAGAAGGAAAACGACGAGTTCGGGCAGCGCCCGCGTCGACCCCACGACAAGTAACTGGCACGCATCTTGTTAACCAAAGCGCAGAGCACCTGACACAGGACGACACACATGCAGCTTGCCGCCTTCCCTATGAATCTGCCGGGCCCCCTGATGCAGGCCCTGGGCGACCTGGATGCCATGCCGGACGGAGCCCGCGCCCTGGGCGAGCAGGGCGATTTCTGGATGCGTCTGGCCATCCATCTCCAGGGCCTGGAGCAGGTGGCCGAGGCCCTGCCCGAGGAACTGGACGCCGAGGGTCTGGCCGCCTGGCTGGCCGCCAGCCTGGGCAATGACGAGGCCCTGCCGGTGGGTAGGCCCTTGCCGCAGGACGGCAAGAACTTGCCGCCCCAGGCCGCCTTGATGCAGGTTGCGGCAGGGAGCGTGGGTGCCGATACGGCTGACACGGAGCACTTCTCCGGTTCGGTCCGTATGCGCGAACACCTCATGGCGGCCGCTGTGCAGACGGCGGCGGCCATGTCCGCCGACGATGAAGTGTCTGGCAAGCGCGCCCTGAGCGAGCTCGCCTCCCAGGGCAAGGTCGGTGACATTCAGGCCGTCATGGCCAATGCGGTCAGTGCGGATCCCAACCAGGCCGCCACGCGCGCAGCGCCCCGTGCCCTGAGCCTGGACATTCCCATGGGGCAGCCGGGCTGGGACCGCTCCCTGGGCGACCGGGTGCAGTGGATGGTCAGCCAGAAGGTGCAGGTGGCCGAGCTTCGTTTGAACCCCCCCAACCTGGGCCCCATCGAGATCCGCGTGCACGTGGATGGGGATCGCACCCAGGTGAACTTCGTCGCGCCCCAGGCGGCGGTGCGGGAGGCCATCGATGCGGCCCTGCCGCGACTGCGGGAGATGTTCGCCGAGGGCGGCATGACCCTGGATGTGTCGGTGTCCCACCAGGACGCCCGCCAGGCCCGGGGCGAGTCCGACGGCCAGGGGACCGGTGGCGGTGCCCAGGCGGGTGAGGGCGCGGAGCAGTCCGGGCTGCCCGGCGAGGCCCAGGCCGTGCGCCAGGGCCTCGGGCTGGTGGACTACTATGCCTGAGCGGGGTTTGTGTTTGCCGCGGATGCGAGGCGCCCGGGATGTTCCCAGGCGCCTTTTTTATTGTGAGGTGCACTGAGTGTCATGAGCGGGCCCATCCGCAGGATGAGTGGAGCCATCCAGGTCGGGGCGATCCGTATAATGCCGCCCCTAAAGTGACTAAGTCACTCAAGTTTGCGTGATGGGTGTCGCTACAGAACTCACAAGAAGCAAAACAACAAAACCATAAAAAGAAGACTCGGGCCGCCCACAATCCAGGGCGCGCAAACGGTCGCACCGTATTCTCAGAGGCCTTGCTCCATGTTCAACAACCTGAAGATCAGTGTCCGCCTGCTGGGCGGCATCGCCATCCTCCTGCTGCTCACCGTCGGCCTGATCCTGCCGGTGGTGCTCAACAACCTGGGCGGTATGAGCCAGCGGGCCGAGGAGCGTCAGCTACAG
Organism: Thioalkalivibrio sulfidiphilus HL-EbGr7; assembly: GCF_000021985.1. Taxonomy (NCBI): domain Bacteria; kingdom Pseudomonadati; phylum Pseudomonadota; class Gammaproteobacteria; order Chromatiales; family Ectothiorhodospiraceae; genus Thioalkalivibrio; species Thioalkalivibrio sulfidiphilus. The sequence goes on along the minus strand of NC_011901.1, from coordinate 2,084,644 downwards.
GACCTGTTCCTGTCCCTGCGCACCGCCATCGACGCCCAATCCCAGCAGGCCGAGGCCATGGCCGCCTCGGTGAGCAACATCCCCGAGATCCAGGCCGCCTTCGCCGCCCGGGACCGGGACCGCCTGGCCGAACTCACCGTGCCCATCTTTCAGAACATGGGTCAGAGCCACGGCATTGACCAGTTCCAGTTCCACCTGGCCCCGGCCACCTCCTACCTGCGGGTGCACCGCCCTGACCGACACGGCGATGACCTGTCGGCGTTCCGCAACACGGTGGTGGAGACCAACCGCACCCGGCGCGCCGTGCAGGGCCTGGAGCGCGGCGTCGCGGGCCTGGGCGTGCGCGGCGTGGTGCCCATGTTCTACCAGGGCCAGCACACCGGCTCCGTGGAGTTCGGCCTGACCTTCGGCCAGTCCTTCTTCGATGATTTCACCCGTCAGTACGGGGCCGGCGCCGCGCTGCACATTCCCGGCGATGCCGGTGCCTTCAACCGCTTCGCCAGCTCCATCGGCGAAGAGGCGCTGCTCAGCCGCGAGGAACTGGCCCGTGCCCTGCGCGGCGAGACCGTGCTGCGCCAGACGGAGCACCGGGGTACCCCCGTGGCCGTGTACGGCCGGGTGATCAACGACTTCGCCGGCCAGCCGGTGGGTGTGCTGGAACTGATGGTGGATCGCAGCGAGTACGTGGCAGGTTACCGGGAGGCCCTGTTCTCCGTGCTCGGCGTGGGTCTGCTGGTGTTGGTGCTGGGCATGGGGCTTGCTTGGGTGATTGCCCGAGGAATCGTCAAGCCCCTGTGCGAGACCGTGGCGCGCCTGGACGACATCGCCCAGGGCGAGGGCGACCTGACTCAGCGCCTGCCGGTGGAGGGCAAGAACGAACTCACCCAGCTGGCGGTGGCCTTCAATGCCTTCGTGACCAAGATCCAGGACGTGGTGCGCCAGGTGGCGGGTGCCACTTCCCAGCTGGCTGCAGCCTCTGAGGAACTGTCCGCCACCGCGGAACAGACCACCAACCAGGTGCGCCGCCAGCAGAACGAGACCGACCAGGTGGCCACGGCCATGAACGAGATGACCGCCACGGTGCAGGAAGTGGCGCGCAACGCCACCGACGCGGCTGCTGCCGCCCGGGAGACGGACCAGGAGGCCAGCGCCGGTCGCGACGTGGTGGGTGCCACCATCCGCTCCATCGAGTCCCTGGCCTCCGAGGTGGAGAACGCCGCCGGCGTGATCCAGCGCCTGTCCGCGGACAGCGAGGAGATCGGCAAGGTGCTGGACGTGATCCGCGGCATCGCTGAACAGACCAACCTGCTGGCGCTCAATGCCGCCATCGAGGCGGCGCGCGCCGGCGAACAGGGCCGGGGCTTCGCGGTGGTGGCCGACGAGGTGCGCACGCTCGCCTCCCGCACCCAGGAATCCACCCACACCATCCAGGAGATGATCGAGCGTCTGCAGGGCAATGCCAGCAGTGCGGTGACCGTGATGGAGAAGGGCCGTGTCCAGGCCACTGGTAGCGTCGAACAGGCCGCCAAGGCGGGTCAGTCCCTGAAGAGCATCACCGGCGCCGTGGCGCGCATCACCGACATGAACACCCAGATCGCCAGCGCCGCCGAGGAGCAGTCCGCCGTGGCCGAGGAGATCAACCGTAACGTGGTGAACATCAGCCAGGCCGTGGACGAAACCGCCTCCGGCTCCCAGCAGATCAGCACCGCCAGCGATGAACTGGCGCGCCTGGCCGCGGAGCTTCAGGGGATGGTGGGGCAGTTTAAGGTGTAAGAAAGCGTCAGAGACAAGTGGCTAGAGGCAAGAGGCAAGTAATCATTTCTTGTCTCTTGCATCTTGCATCTTGTCTCTAGCGCCTTCATAGATAAGGCGTCAGCAACCTTGCGGCGCCGTTCCTCAGCCGCACGGGCAGGGATCGCCTCTGGCTTTCCTCGAGTGTCAGCGCACGCGCCTCGCGTTTGCGTGCTTCCACCCAGTCCTGCATCTGCCGGCCCAGTGCCGGGTCCAGGCATTCCAGGTTGAACTCGAAATTGAGCCGCAGGCTGCGCGGGTCCCAGTTGGCGGAACCCAGCAGCACCCACTCGCCGTCCACCAGCAGCAGCTTGGAGTGATCGAAGGGCGGCGGCGTGAGCCAGATGCGGCAGCCCCGTTCCAGCACCATCCAGTGCATGGCCTCTGAGGCCCATTGCACCAGGGGCAGGTTGCCCCGTGCCGGCAGCAGGATGTCCACCTTGAGCCCGCGCAGCGCGGCGCTGTTGAGCGCCGAGATCAGCGAGCCGTCGGGCAGGAAGTAGGGGGTCATCACCGTGATGCTCTCCCGGGCCTCGGCGAGCGCGGCGAGCATCAGCTGGCGCAGGGTCTCGAAGTGCTCGTCGGGGCCGTCGGGGACGCCGCGCGCGGGCACATCGCCCGCGGACGGGAGCGGCGGGAACCAGTCGTCACCCTGCAGTGTTTCGCCGGTGGCGAAGCGCCAGTCATCGGTGAATACCCGCTGCATCTGCGCCACCACCGGTCCCCGCACCTGGAAGTGCAGGTCCTGCACTGGGTGGCGTACGTCCAGGTCGATCCGATGTCCGGCGCGCAGGTTCATGCCGCCGGTGAAGCCGGTGTGTCCGTCCACCACCAGCAGCTTGCGGTGATTGCGCAGGTTGAAGGCCGCGAGCGTGCGTGGCAGGTGCATGGGCAGGAACAGTCGCGCCGGCACGCCAGCACGGCGCAGGGCCCGCTGCATGCTGCGCCGGCTGTAGCGCACACCCACCCCGTCGATGAGCACGCGCACCGCCACGCCCCGTTCGTGGGCGCGGATCAGCGCGTCGCGGAATTCCTTACCCGTGGGGTCGTGGTCGAAGATGTAGGTGGCCAGCGCCACGCTGTGCTTCGCGCCGTTGATGGCCTCGAGCATGGCCGGGTAGGCGGTCTCGCCGTTGACCAGGGGTTCCAGCCTGTTGCCGCCGGTGTAGGGGAAAGGGCTCAGGGCGTCGCCTGCGCGTACCAGGGGTTGCCAGCGCTCGTCGATGGGTGCCGGCACCACGGTTCGTGGGAGCGGTGCCTGCGGGTGCCCCGCCGCCTCGCGCAGGGCGCGGGCCCGGCTCTTGATGCGGTTGACCCCCAGCAGCCAGTACAGGATCGAACCGCCCAGGGGCAGGAGCATGATCAGTCCCACCCAGGCGATCACCGCCCGGGTGTCGCGTTTGTTGAGCAGGGCATGTGCCGCGCTGTAGAGGGCGATGCCCAGCACCAGCAGAGCGGAGAGGCTGGCGATGAGGGCCTGAAGGGTGTCCATGGCTGCAAGGATGAAGGATGAAGGCGGAAGGATGAAAGGGGTGAGGGCTTGGGCGCGAGTACCGTAGGTCGGCCTTCAGGACGACAGCGCAGGCTTCGATGGCCACCGGCGTCGGCCTGAAGGCCGACCTACGTCGTGATGCCACGCCCCCTGAAGTGTCGTAGGTTAGGGTTCGCTGCGCGCACCCCGACCTACGATGCCGCCTTCTCCACCGGCAGACCCGCGTTCTTCCATTCCGGGTAGCCGTCTTCCATGCGCCGGGCGCGGAAGCCCTTTTCGCGCAGGTTGTGGACCGCGTCGTAGGCGAGCACGCAGTAGGGTCCCCGGCAATAGGCGATCACCTCGCGCCCGGGGTCCAGCTGGCCGAGGCGGGCCTCCAGTTCATCGAGGGGGATGTTGATGGCGCCGGGCACGTGACCGGCCTGGAACTCCGCTTCGGGGCGCACGTCCACCACGGTCACTTCGCCCCGGCGAATGCGTTCCAGCAGCTGATCCACGGGCACCGGTTCCATGGCGTCCCGGGGATCCAGGTGCCGGTGCACCAGGTGATCCACGTCGGGGATGTGCTGCCGGGCCACCCGGCGCAGGGCATCCATGAGGGCGATCACGTCGTCGCCCGCCAGGCTGTAGAGCACCCGCTGGCCCTGGCGCCGGGATTCCACCAGGCCCGCCTGGCGCAGCTGCTGAAGATGCTGGGAGGTGTTGGCCACGCTCTGGCCGCTGAGGCCCGCCAGCTCATCCACCCCCCGGGATCCCTGGGCCAGGAACTCCAGCAGCTCCAGGCGGTTCGGATGGCTCAGGGCCTTGCCCAGGCGGGCGAACTGGGCCAGCAGCAGGTGCTTGATGTTCGTGCTTGACATGGGGGCATTAGAGCGCGAAACTGCGCCGTAATCAATATTCAATTGATTTATTGAATATTGCTCGGGGTGAGGTGACAGGCGAAATCGAGAGACGTACGGTTCGTATCGCCAAGCTTGAACCATGTCGCCTCACCCCTCACGCACTCAGAGAGTCCGCCATGACCGAATGGATCACCGCCAACGAGGCCGCCCTGCGGCTCGGTTTCTTCCTGGGCATCCTGCTGCTGCTGGGCATCGCCGAGGCCCTGCTGCCCCGGCGTCAGCGCCTGCTCACCCGCCTGCAGCGCTGGACCAGCAACCTAGGCATCGTGGTGATCAACACCGTGCTCCTGCGCCTGCTGTTTCCCGCTGCGGCGGTGGGGATGGCGGTGTTCGCCCAGTCGACGGGCTGGGGGGTGTTCAATACCTTCGAGCTGCCTTTCTGGATCGCGGTGCTGGTGTCGGTGCTGGTGCTGGATTTCATGATCTGGCTGCAGCACGTGATGGTCCACGCGGTGCCTGCCCTGTGGCGCCTGCACCGGGTGCACCACGCGGACCTGGACTTCGATGTCACCACCGGCCTGCGCTTCCACCCCCTGGAGATCATCCTGTCCATGGGGATCAAGTTCGCCGTGATCACGGTGCTGGGCCCGCCGGTGCTGGCGGTGATCCTGTTCGAGATCCTGTTGAACGCCACCTCCATGTTCAACCACAGCAACCTGCGTCTGCCCCTGGGCCTGGACCGGGTGCTGCGCCTGTTCGTGGTCACCCCGGACATGCACCGGGTGCACCATTCCGTGGCCGATGACGAGACCAACTCCAACTTCGGCTTCAACCTGCCCTGGTGGGATCGCCTGTTCGGCACCTACAAGGCCCAGCCCCGGGAAGGCCACGAGGGCATGACCATCGGCATCGACACCTTCCGCGACCCGCGCCAGTGCGACGGCCTCAAGGGCATGTTGCTGATGCCCTTCGTGGGCAAGGTCACCGACTACGCCATCAACCGTCGCCAGTGGGAGAAAAAGCCATGAAGTCCGCCAGGGTCTGGCTGCGCATCGGCCTGGGCCTGCTGGTGCTGGCGGGCATCGTGCTCGCGGTGATGTACCGGGATGCCTTCACCGTAGAGGCCCTGGAGACCCGGATGGCTGAACTGGGCTTCACCGCGCCGCTGATCTTCATGGGTCTCTACGCCCTGGCGGCGGTGTTCTTCCTGCCCGGCTCGGTGCTGACCCTGGCCGGCGGTGCCCTGTTCGGTCCCGTCTGGGGCACTGTTTACAGCCTGGTGGGTGCCACCGTGGGCGCGACCCTGGCCTTCCTGGTGTCCCGCTACCTGGCCGCCGACTGGACCCAGCGCCGGGCCGGTGGCCGGCTGTCGATGCTGGTGCGCGGCGTGGAGCAGGAAGGCTGGCGTTTCGTGGCCTTCACGCGGCTGGTGCCCCTGTTCCCCTACAACCTGCTCAACTACGCCCTGGGCCTGACCCGCATCCCGTTCTGGCACTACGTCCTGGCCACCTTCGTGTGCATGGCCCCGGGGGCCTTTGCCTACACCTGGCTGGGCTACGCCGGCCGGGAGGCAATGGCCGGCGGCGAGGGGGTGATCCAGACCGTGCTCATCGCCCTGGCGATCCTGGCCGCAGTGATGTTCCTGCCGCGCCTTGTTACCCGCATGCGCCGGGGCCGGGACCTGTCGGTGCAGGAACTCCACGAGCGCCTGGATGCGGGACGGGTCACCCTGCTCGACGTGCGCGGCGCGGATGAGTTTGCCGAGGGACATGTCCAGGGCGCGGTGCACATCCCCGTGGACCAGTTGCTCGCCGATCCCCAGCGGGTGGCCGAGTCCCATGGCGGTCCGCTGGCCATCATCTGCCGCACCGACCGGCGCTCCGCCAGGGCCTGGCAGGCCCTGGCCAGGGCCGGGGTGGTGGATGCCCGGGTGGTGGCCGGCGGCATGGAGGCCTGGATCCGGGCCGGCCTGCCGGTCAGCCGCTGAACCCTGAGCATGGATCACCGCGAGACACCCTGGCTGTCGGTGGTGATCCCCGTGCTCAACGAGGCCGAGGGCATCGGCGCATTGCTGGAACAACTGGCGCCCCTGCGCGAACGGGGCGCCGAACTGATCCTGGTGGACGGCGGCAGCAGCGACGGCACCCGTGAAATAGCCGCCGGCTGGGTGGACCGTCTGCTGCAACGGGGGCGGGGCCGGGCGCGGCAGATGAACGCCGGGGCCGCAGTGGCCCGGGGCGAGGTGCTGTGGTTCCTGCACGGCGACAGCCGCATCCCGGAGGAGGCCGATGAACACATCCGCGAGGCCCTGTCCCGGCGGGCGTGGGGTCGCTTCGACGTGCGTCTCTCCGGTGAGCAGCCGATGCTGAGGGTGGTGGAGCGGGCCATGAACCTGCGCTCCTGCCTGACCGGCATCGCCACCGGCGACCAGGGGATGTTCCTGGGGCGCGAGGACTTCCAGTCCCTGGGCGGCTTCCCCGCCATCGAACTCATGGAGGACATCGCGCTGAGCAAGCGCCTGAAGCGCGCCCTGGGCCGCCCCGCCTGTGTGCGCACGCCGCTCATCACCTCCAGCCGCCGCTGGGAGACCCGCGGCATCCTGCGCACCGTTCTGCTCATGTGGTGGCTGCGCCTGGCCTATGCCCTGGGCGTGAAGCCGGCGCGCCTGGCGAGGTGGTACCGGTGACCCGCATCCAGGTCTTCGCCCGCGCGCCCATCCCTGGCCAGACCAAGACCCGGCTGATCCTGGCCCTGGGCGCCGAGGGGGCCGCCGCGCTGCATGCCCGGCTCATCCATCGCACCCTGAGGGTGGCCCGGGAGGCCGCGCCGGGGCGGCTGGAACTCTGGTGCAGCCCCGATGCCGGGGATGATTTTTTCTCGGCCTGCGAGGATCGTTACGGCGTGGTGCTACGGGAACAGCCCGAGGGTGATCTGGGGGCGCGCATGCACACGGCGCTTGCCGATGCCCGGGCGGCGGGCGAGCATGCGGTGCTGGTGGGCACCGACTGTCCGGTACTCTCGGCGGACCACCTGCGCCGTGCCATGGACTGGCTCGAGTCGGGCGTGGACCTGGTGCTGGGACCCGCCGAGGACGGCGGTTACGTGCTCATCGGCGCGGGGCGGGCGGAGCCTGACCTGTTCACCCACATGCCCTGGGGCACGGAGCGGGTGTTTGCAGAGACGCTCGCACGGGCCCGGGACGCAGGGCTTGCCGTGCAGTGCCTGGAGCCGCTGCCCGACCTGGACCGGCCCGAGGACCTGCTGCGGGTCAATCTCGACACTCTGGGAGACTGACGGGCCAGGCATCACGGGCATCCTGGGGCCCGCTTGTGTACAATCGCGCCCCATGAAAAATCGTGCCCTCAGATTCATCGACAGCGTCCCGCTGATGTTCGCCCTGTTCTTCGGTATCGGCCTGGGTCTTGCGCCCTTCGTGCCGGAGCCCCACCTGGTCGAGAAGACCCGCATGCTGTTCGAGGGCACGCTCACCCGGCCCCTGGACATCTTCGACCTGTTCATGCACCTGGCCCCCCGTGGTGCTGCTCGCCCTCAAGCTCTGGCGCCTGGCCTGGCTCAAGCAGCACGGCGCCCAGGGCTGATTCCCGGCGCCCCGTAGGTCGGGCTTCAGCCCGACGCCGGCGCCCACCGAAGCCTCCGCTGTCGGCCTGAAGGCCGACCTACGACGGTCCAACGCGCGGCCCAGCCATTCCCCCGTAGGTCGGGCTTCAGCCCGACGCCGGTGCCCATCGAAGCCTCCGCAGTCGGCCTGAAGGCCGACCCACGACGGTCCAACGTGCGGCCCAGCCATTCCCCCGTAGGTCGGGCTTCAGCCCGACGCCGGCGCCCATCGAAGCCTCCGCTGTCGGCCTGAAGGCCGACCTACGACGGTCCAACGTGCGGCCCAGCCATTCCCCCGTAGGTCGGGCTTCAGCCCGACGCCGGCGCCCATCGAAGCCTCCGCTGTCGGCCTGAAGGCCGACCTACGAAGGTCCAACGTGCGGCCCAGCCATTCCCCCGTAGGTCGGGCTTCAGCCCGACAGCCGGTGTCCATCGAAGCCTCCGCTATCGGCCTGAAGGCCGAACTACGGGAACCCTGCCGTCACGCCTCCACGGGCTCCAGATACCGCCCGTGCACCCACCCCTCCAGGTCCGACAGCCCGTTGACCGCCTCCAGCACGCTGACCCGGCGCCAGTCCCCGTCCTGGTCTATCACTTCCAGCTTCACCCCCTGGGGTAGCGGGCCGCTGGGCAGCAGCGGGTGCCTCACGCCCGGGCCGCTGCGGATGTTGAGTCCCGTGGTGGTGCGCATCACCGGCAGGCTGTCCTCCTGTCGGCCCAGCAGGCGGGCGCGCAGCGCGCCCATGGGAAAGGCGGGGCCCGGGTCGGACTTGCGTCCGGGGGCGATGTCCTCGTGACCGACGATGTCCTCCAGACCGTAGCGGGCGAACAGGCACTGGGCCACTTCCAGGGTCGTCTCGATCTGCTCCCGGGTGTAGAGCTGCCAGCCGCTGGGCTCCGTCTCGTGCTTGTGGCGGGCCACCAGCACCTCGTCATCGTGGTAATCCCGTCCGAACCAGGATCGCCATTGGTCCCCGTGGGGCTGCAGGCGCCCGGCGTTGTCCAGTTCGATGCCGATGCTGTGGTGGTTGAGGCCGCTGAGATCGTTCCAGCGGCTCGCCCCCGCGTGCCAGGCCACGGTGTCGAAGGGCACCATCTGGGTGATGTGGCCGTTACGGTCGATCACCAGGTGCGCGGAGGCCTTGGCCTGGGGGTTGAGGAACCAGTTGATGGAGGATTCCGCGCTGGCCCCGGCGGTGAAGTGGATCACCAGCAGGCGCGGCGTCATCTTGCCACCGTGGCAGGGGCTCTTGCGGTATTCGCAGGGGTCGTTGTCGTGCAGATGCAAACGGTGTCTGACGATTTTCATCGTTGAACCACTCCTTGTGGAATCTCGCGGCCAAATGGTCCAAGGTGGAATAACGCATTCTGCGTTGAGATAAGCCTAGACGCATTTTTAGAGCGAGGAGGCCAACATGCGACTCAGAAACAAGATCGCGGTGGTCACGGGCGGTGCCAGCGGCATCGGCGAGGCCACGGTGGTGGACATGATCAACGAAGGCGCCCGGGTGGTGATCGCCGACATGGACGAGCAGCTGGGCGAGGCCCTGGCGCTGAAACTCAACGAGCGTCAGGAAGGCTGCGCCATCTTCCAGCCCGTGGACGTGAGCGACGAGACCCAGGTGGAGACCCTGTTCGAGACCACCGTCTCGCGCCTGGGCACCGTGGACGCGGTGTTCAACAACGCCGGCATCGGCGGCATGGCCGCGGCGGAGAGCTATCCGCTCGAGGACTGGCAGCGCATCATCGACATCAACCTGACCGGCGTGTTCCTGGTGGCCAAGCACGCCCTCGGCCACATGAAGCGCCAGGGCTCAGGCAGCCTGATCAACTGCGCCTCCATCCTCGGCAACGTGGGCCAGTCCATGACCGCCGCCTATTCCGCCGCCAAGGGCGGGGTGGTCAACCTCACCCGCACCCTGGCCCTGGAGATGGCGCCCCACGGCGTGCGGGTCAACACCGTCTCGCCCGCCTACATCGACACGCCCCTGCTGCGGGACCTGGACGAGGCCACCCTCAAGGCGCTGATCGCCCTGCATCCCATCGGCCGCCTGGGCCGTTCGGAGGAGGTGGCCAAGGCGGTGAGCTTCCTCGCCTCTGATGATGCCAGCTTCATCACCGGCGCCAACCTGCTGGTGGACGGCGGTTTCACGGCGGGCAAGTCCTGAGCGGCCTGTTCCCCGCGCCGGGCGGTGCTGTTCAAGGCCGTCCGCGTGGGGTTTAATGGCAGTCATTGATTCCCCTGCCTTCGAGGTGCAGGTGCGCGCACGCTCCCGGACATCACGACTGACCCACCGCGCAGGCCGCTGGCTCGGCCTGCTGGCGGTGTGCCTGCAGTTGCTGATGCCGGTGGTGCACGCCATGCCGGCGGGTCAGGACGATGCCCTCTGGCTCGCCGGCCTGCACGGCGAGTTCTGCGGCCAGCCGGTGTCCCTGGAGGCGGCCGATCCGGATCACGCGAATCAGCAGGCGGGCCACGAGATGCCTGTGTGCGACTGCCTCACCTGCAAGCTGTTGCAGGCGGTGGTGCTGCCGCCCGGTGTGCCGCCCGCCGCGCATGCCGGGGCCGTTGAGTCACCGACTTCAGGCAACATCGCGCTGCCAGCGCTCGCGCCGGTCCACGAACGACCGCCTGTGCGCGCGCCGCCCGCTGTATGAGTGCCGGTCCCGGTGACCGGTATCAGGATTGCACGACATTCCGCTCAATACAGCACAAGGTACGACCGACATGAAAAACCTCTTCATCAGCCTGCTGCTCGCCAGCCTCGCCTTCGCCAGCCCCGTGTTCGCCCAGGATGCCGCCTCCCGGATGGAAGTGGTGGAGGGCGCCTGGGTGCGTTCCACGCCCCCCAACATGAAGATCACCGCCGGCTATCTCAGCCTGCGCAACAACGCCAGCACCGACCACCGGCTGGTGGCGGCCCGTTCCACGGTCTCCGACCGGGTCGAGCTGCACACCCACGTGCACGACATGCAGACCGGCATGATGCAGATGCGTCACGTGGACCACATCGACCTGCCCGCCGGCCAGACCGTGGCGCTGGAGCCCGGCGGCCTGCACATCATGCTCATGGACCTGAACACCGACCTGCAGCCCGGCATCGACGTGCCCCTGACCCTGGAGTTCGACGACGGCAGCACCCTGGAGATCATGGCCCCCGTGCGCCGCATGACCATGGGTGGGCACCACCAGGGTCACGGTCAGCATCGCAATCACTGAATCTGACACGCTCATGAAAAAAGGCCGGTGTGATCCGCGATCACACCGGCCTTTTTTGTCCTGTCACTACGTAGGAGCCCCGACCCCGGGGCGAATGATGCTTGGCTTGTCAGCGGTAGCCTGGGCTGAGCGCCGCGAAGCCCAGCGGGGCGGTGTGACCGGTATTGCCCCTGCTGGGGTTCACGCTGTTCACCCCAAGCTACGCACTTAACCCGCATATCTCACCGGTCGGACACCGGCGGACGCGTAACAGGCTGAAATGCAAGTGGAATACACTGAAATGGTCGGCAACCTCAGCATCACAGTCTGTTCCCGCCGGTGTACTATCGCAGTTCAGGCTCGTCTTCGCGTTCGTAGGCTTGCTCTTCACTCAACCCATAGCAACGGCTATGGGTTTCGCTCCAGAGCGGCGCCTACAAACGCGAATCCTTCGCCTGCTCCCGCGATCCCGGTGAGATATGCGGGTTAAGCCCTCGGTACCCAGGCGCTGCACCAGCCGCCGGCGGCCACCAGCCTGCCGGGGAAGGCGGCGCAGGGCCCCCATTCGGCGGCATCGGCATCGGTGTACAGCTGGCAGTTGGCGCAGGTCTGGCCCTCGCGGTAATCCGGGTGCTCTACGGCGCTGGCATCGTGCCGGTAGTTCAGGGCCCGGGCCTGGGGGTCATCCTCGCTCAGCCGTTCGCTGGCCATGGCGGGCATGAACACCAGGGGCGCGGCCGGTACGGCCACGAGGCCTGCAAGCAGACGGCGGCGGGTGAGGTTCGTGTCGCGATCACGCATGGCGATCCTCCTTTCGGGTCTGATGAGTACCTCACCACCCTAACAAGCATTCAAGTGCAAGTTCAAAGCCGATACGTCAAAACGCGATCTATGCCCAGGTGTTCATGGTGGCTGGGGTGAGCAACGCGAACCCTACAAACCAAACGGCGACTCGCCACAGAGGGCACAGAGGTCACAGAGAACAGTCTCTTACACCGTAGGCCGGATAAGCGCAGCGCATCCGGCGAGCCACGTTGGCAGATCTGGCGGCGCAGAGATCGCCAAGGCGCAAAGGCCGCAAGGATTTTTCATCACGGAAGAAAGCTTTGCGTCCTCTGCGTCTCTGCGCCCTTTGCGTTATCGAGGGCGCATACAAGGACTACCGGCTACCCAATGTAGGAGGCCCGACCCCGGGCCGAACCGTCTACCCCTTGATGCACACCAACGGCTCCACCCGCGCCACCATCCTCGCCAGGCCCGCCTGGTGGGTCGCCTTCACCACCTCGCTCACGTCCTTGTACGCCCCGGGCGCCTCCTCGGCCACGCCGCGCAGGCTGGGGCTGCGGATCAGGATGCCGCGCCCGGCCAGCTCATCCACCAGCGCGCGGCCGCGCCACTGGCGGGTCGCGGCATGCCGGCTCATGGCCCGGCCCGCGCCGTGGCAGGCGGAGTTGAAGGACAGCCGTTCGCCCTCGTTGGTGCCCACCAGGATGTAGGAGGCCGTGCCCATGGAGCCGCCGATCAGCACCGGCTGGCCCACCGGGCGCAGGGCGTCGGGCAGGTCCGGGTGGCCGGGGCCGAAGGCGCGGGTGGCGCCCTTGCGGTGCACGTAGAGCTGGCGAGGGCTGCCGTCGATGCTGTGGGTCTCCACCTTGCAGGTGTTGTGGGAGACGTCGTAGAGCAGGTCCAGGCGCGCCTCGGGCAGGACCTTCGCGAACACGCGCCGGGTCAGGTGGGTGAGGATCTGGCGGTTGGCCAGCGCGCAGTTGATGGCCGAGCGCATGGCGCCCAGGTAGCGCTCGCCCAGTTCCGAGCGGATGGGCGCGCAGGCCAGTTCCCGGTCCGGCAGCTCGATGCCGTGGCGGTTCGCCGCCACCGCCATCTCGCGCAGGAACTCGGTGCCGATCTGGTGGCCCAGGCCCCGGGAGCCGCAATGGATGCTCACCACCACCTGGCCCACGGCCAGGCCGAACACCTTGGCCACGGCGGGATCGTAGATCTCGGTGACGTGCTGCACCTCGAGATAGTGATTGCCTGAACCCAGGGTGCCCATCTCGTTGCGCTGGCGCTTGCGCGCCTGCTCCGAGACCGCGTGGGGATCGGCACCGGCCATGCGGCCGTGTTCCTCGATGCGTTCCAGGTCCGCCGCCTCGCCGTAGCCCTGTTGCACCGCCCAGACCGCGCCGCCGGCCAGCATCTCCGTCATCTGATGGTCCCGCAGGTGGATGTAGCCTGTGCTGCCCAGTCCTGCCGGGATGGACTCGAACAGGGCATCGGCCAGGGCCGGTTTGATCTTCTCGATCGCCTCCCGGGTCAGCCCCGTGTGCAGGGTGCGCACGCCGCAGGAGACGTCGAAGCCTACGCCGCCAGCCGAAACCACGCCGCCCGCGTCTGCGTCGAAGGCGGCCACGCCGCCGATGGGAAAGCCGTAGCCCCAGTGGGCGTCGGGCATGGCGTAGCTGGCCTGCACGATGCCGGGCAGGGTGGCGACGTTGGTCGCCTGCTCGGCCACCTTGTCGTCCATCTCCCGCAGCAACGCCTCGCTGGCGTACAGGATCGCCGGCACGCGCATCTTGCCCGTGGGCTCAAGCTGCCAGGCGGTGTCGGAGAGTTTCGTGAAGCGATTCGGGTCCATGGGGGTCTCCGAAATCAGGAAAGGCGGTTCTCTCGCGGAGGCGCGGAGACGCGGGGGAAAGTCAAAGGCATGATCTCTCGCGAAGACGCAAAGACGCCAAGAAAGGCATTGAATAGGTTAAAACTCAAAAAAGCTTTTCCTTCGCGTCTTCGCGTCTTTGCGAGAAATATTTCCTTTTGGTTTTCCCAGCGCCTCCGCGCCTCCGCGAGAGAACAAGGTTTTTCAGATATCCAGCACACACTGCGCCATCCACTGCCCATCCGGCTGCCGGGCCACCTGGAGCTGGGTGAAGGTGGCGCCCTTGACCTCCACCGCCGGCTGGTGGCGGGCCACGTCCACCGGTTCGCCCCAGGCCGTGGCGCTGAGCTTCTCGCCCTCGATGCGCACCTCGAAGCGGGAGAACAGGCGCTTGCCCACCGCCATTTCATAGACCAGGGCATTGAGAAAATCATAGAGCAGGATCTCGGTCTCCGGTGCCTCGCAGTGGATCTCGATGACCTCCCGGGGCTCGATGCCGGCGGGATCGGTGACCACGGCGGTCATCGCCAGCGCTGCCTGCTCGAAGGCCTGGGCCTGGGTCTCCCCATGGCCGCGCACGCCCATGTCGGCCTGGTGGGGGAAGTGCTGCCAGTGGGGGAGGGTGGGCATGGGGGTGTGGATTGGCAACGGGTGATGGGATAACGATAGATCCGATGTGCGGGCGTGTCACTGGCCTGTTGAGTATCGCTTCAAATGTGTTTCCTCCGTGGCTCCGTGCCTCCGTGAGAGAAAAAGCTTGTTGTCCTCTCACGGAGGCACAGAGCCACGGGGAATGCCAGTGATTGGTGGCTTTGAGGAGCGGCAGGCTTATGGTTGATCCGACGCCTTTTTTGGGCCTTAATAAACGCTTCGATGTGCCTGACATACCAGCGCCGCTGGCGTTCAGGAATGCCATTCTTTTCCAATAGCCTCAGATAGTTAGCATAAAACCGCGAGGCCGCATGGGAATAAGGAGGGGAGGGATCCGACATATGACTGCTCCTTGTCGCAAAGCTGGGCATCCTGCCCGTGGATTCACTGGCTCCACTCTGATACCAGGCAGAACCGCGCGTTCGTGCAATAGGCAGATGCAGCCTATCACCCAATACTCCTGCGTCAGCCTAATGCACTGTTAGATTTCATCACTGGAGGTCATCGTGTCATCAAAGAAGAAGACGAAGAAAGAGCCTGCCGCTTACATCAGGCCAGGATCAGCAAAGGCCCATGGCGAGTTGGCGAACGATTCTGTTCATGTGTTTGTGGACGACCAGAATCTGTTTTGGGGCGTCCTAAACTCTGGGCAAAGCCGTGGGTACAGGGTTGACTTTGGTCGCTTGCTTACGGCGGCCTCAAGGGACGCTAGCGGGAAAACACGTTTCGTAAAAAGCGCCTACATTGCCGGCGTCATCCCCGATGACGACTCGTTCTGGAAGATCGCTGAGAACCAAGGGTTCACGGTCCGGCGGGGTTACCTCAGTGGGGCAGGAGGGGGGCAGCGTTCAAAGCAGGACGACGCTTATCTCATCACCGAGATCACATCAACGCTCTACGAGCACCAAGGTCCATCCACGATTGTATTGGTTGCCGGCGATGCTGACTACGTGCCGCCACTCATTAGAGCAAATGAAAAGGGATGGCGCGTTGAGGTTGCCTTCATTGACCGTGGCCTGTCATCCGCGCTTGACGCGGTTTCCCACCTGTTCCGCACAATCAACATTTCGTCTGTTCAGTATTTGCCCCCTGGCTGCGGCGGGTAATGAAATCTAACTATGTGCTCAACCGGGCCTGCGGGGAAATGTTACGTTCAAACCAACCACTATCGGCCCGCGGCCGGTTAGCACGGCGTTATGCGTCACTATTCGTTCGGCTCCACTAAGCATAAACCGGGTCAGAGAGGCATTTTCTCTAATATTAGGCAACTGGCATAAACCGGGTTAGAGAGGAATTTTCTCTAATATTAGCGATATTTGTTCTCTGCTCCTGTTTCTTATATGAGCTTAGAGAAGGTGATCCTCGATGAGCGAGAGTACAGAAAAAAAGAAATCATCTAGCTTCCTGTCAAAGTTAAATTTCTTCCTGATTGTAGTTCTTGGAATATTGTTATTGGTTATTAATGATGAGCAGTCCAGAAGAGCGGACATTCTGTACCAAGCGATAACCTCAAAGTACGAGGTTGATTTCACCGTTCAAGAAGTGCAGCCTATAGATAGTTCTTTCTTTTTGTCAGGTGCATCACAAGAGGTGCACCAGACCGGAGTCAGGTTTTCTGGTCGTGTTATTAACTCTCGATCGGTAGATCATACTAATGTTGTTTTCGAGCTCTCTGTGAATGGGAAGAGTAGAGAGTTCACAATAAATAGAATATCTTCTGGAAATAGCACAGGCTTTAATGTGTACATCCCAGAGCTAAATATTAAGGATGCTAGATATGCAACTCTTCAACATGTACGCTCTCAGGTTCATTTCTATACCCAGTAGCGCTATAAAAATGATGGAGCGGATTGGGATATCCACAATCCGAATTATGGATGATCCAATCCGTACAATCCGTTACTTCACAGCGAGATGATGTGTCTAAGCAACCACGGCACGCCTCATCCATCCCCCATCTCCACCAGATCCGTGTGCCCGAACCCCTTCGAGTAATCCAGCACCGAGATCACCGTCGGTGTGACACGGAATATCCGGACGTCATCCGGGGTGGGCATTTCAATCTCCAGCTTTGACGTGTCCTGCTCGGGATACGCCTGGGCGAGCAGGCCCAGGACCTTCTGGGCTTCGTCCCGATCAATCACAGGTTCCGCATGGGCCGCCATGGAAAGACCACTGATCGCCATGAGGTCGGCGGTGTCGTGGTCGATGGTCAGGGACACCCGGTTGTCATGGGCCAGGTTCCGGGCCTTCTGGCTGTCCAGGCCGCAGAGGAAGTACAGCGTCAGGCCATCGTGCACGTAGCCGACGGTGGTCACCTGGGGCCAGCCATCCGGGCGCAGGGTGGCGACGCTCATGATCCGGTGTTCGTCCAGCAGGTTCAGGATCTTGTTTCTGAGTGCTTCGTCCATCGCGCACCTCCCGGGATGCGAGGATTTCAAAGCGGAGGGCTTGTTCAGTGGCCACATCACGAATTGGGGGGAGCGGGGACGAGGCCGAGGCCCGAGTAATAAATATAGACCTTCTTTCCATGGACGGGAGTTGAGATCAGGGTTGTCAGTGTGGCCACTCGCGCTTGTCTCCGGGATGTGGTTTGATCATGGCCAATCATCTTTCTCCCTGAAACATCAGAGTTTTGCGCATATGCAGAAGACTATTGATGACCTGGCGGACGTGAACGCCGATCCGCACGAGGCCGCACGGGTCGACACCGGGGTGATGGCCTGGGAGCCGAGCCCCAGCGGCACGGTATGGCGCAAGCCGCTGTACCGCAGTGGCGGCGAGTTTGGACCGGTGACCAGCCTGGTGCGTTACGCTCCTGGCGGGGCATTCCGTCCCCACAGTCATCCCGAGGGCGAGGAGATCCTGGTGCTGGACGGGGTGTTCGCCGACGAGCACGGTGAGTACCGGGCCGGCACCTGGTTCCTGAATCCGGACGGCAGTAGCCATGCACCGCGCTCGGAGCCTGGCTGCGACCTGTTCGTGCGGCTTCGTCAGTACCCCGGCCGCGATCGGGCCGCGCGCTGTCTCGACACGGACCGGATGGACTGGGTGGAGACCGGTGTGCCGGGGGTCCAGGAGAAGGTGCTCTACCGGGAGTCGGGCTATCCTGAAGATGTGTGTTTGATGCAGCTGGCCAACGGTGCCTCGCTGCCGGTGCCGGGCGACGGCATCATCGAAATCCTGGTGCTTGAGGGTGAGTTGCGCGGTCCCGATGGCGTTGTCGCCACAGGTACCTGGATGCGAGCACCAGCCGCAGGTGCAGGTTCCTGGCTGGCGGCGGGAGACTGCCGGCTGTACCGGCGTATCGTCACCTAGCAGGCTGTTGAAACTGTCACGGGCGGCGCCGATGATGAGCACCTCGGTCAGCGCTATGCTCAGTACTTAATCGTGCCTGCCGACTTAGCGCTACACTGTTGGGCGGGCGATTCCTGGGCACTGTATCTTTTTTGGCTTAAACGAAGTAGAAATTGGATGCGTACCTGAATACATATAATTTCCGGTACAACCGGACAACAGGGGTGCTCATTGTCGTCATCTGCAGTCAAAGCCGCTCGCATAGTTGCTTTTCTCGCCGTCGCAAGCACGATGTCGGTGCACGCGCAGGAGGCGTCACTTACGGCACGTGAGTCCGACCCCCGCGTGATGGGCTGGATGCAAGGCGTGCCGCCGGCGCCGGACAAGCGGATCAGCGTCGCCGCCGGCGACTTCTTCGCGTTCCCCAAGTCCCGCTGGTCCGTCTGTCACATGCGCGAGCTGTTTCCGACTATTGAAGTCAGCCGCGGCATTGGTGCGCCGGTACCGCTGGACTACGTGCCGCATCACGAGTTCGCCGACATCCGTGCCGAGATCGACGCGCTGACCTTTACGCCGATGGATGGCGATGAAGAGATGACCTGGGCTGAGTCGCTTGCTGCGAACTATACCGACGGCATACTGATCCTGCACAAGGGGCAGGTCGTCTACGAATGGTATTCGGGTTGCCTGAGCGAGACGGGCCAGCATGCCATGATGTCGATGACCAAGTCGCTGGTCGGCCTGCTGGCAGAGATCCTGGTCGCCGAGGGCCGGTTGGATGACGACGCACCGGTGACAGATTATGTGCCCGAACTGGCCGACACGGCCTTTGGTTCCGCCAGTGTTCGGCAGGTCATGGACATGACCACGGCGCTGGCCTTCGATGAGAACTACGACGACCCCAATGCCGATATCTGGGCCTATTCCGCCGCCGGGAACCCGCTACCCAAGCCACCGGGTTACGACGGCCCGATCGGCTACATCGAGTATCTGCAAACCGTCGAGCGGGATGGCAGACACGGCGTGGCCTTCGGCTACAAGACCATCAATACCGACGTGCTGGCCTGGATCGTCGCGCGCGTGACCGGGATGACCTATACGCAGGCGTTATCCGACATGCTCTGGAGTCGCATGGGTGCCGAGCAGAGTGCCTATATTACTGGCGACGCCGTCGGCACGCCGTTCGCAGGGGGCGGTATGTCGGCAGGGCTGCGCGACCTGGGCCGATTGGGTCTGCTGTTGCTCAATGAGGGTGTGATCAATGGCGAGCGATTGTTCCCGGCCGATGTGGTGGAGAGCATTCGTGCGGGGGGCAGCCGCAGGGCCTTTGCCAGGGCCGGCTTCGATACGCTGGCCGGTGGCAGCTACCGTTCTATGTTCTGGGTGTTCCACAACGACAACGGCGCCTTTGCCGCACGCGGCGTTTACGGTCAGACGATCTACGTCGATCCGGCCGCCGAGATGGTGTTGGTGCGCCTTGCTTCCTACCCCAAGCCGAAGAACGCGCTTATCGATCCAACATCGCTGCCAGCCTACCAGGCGGTAGCAGACTATCTCATGTCAAGTCGCTCCAAGTACCCGTGAAATGGGACAGATCCGTTTTTATCACGCCCCTTCGCGGGCGTGAGCTACTTTGCCAGACGATTCAGGTGCCATCGGCGCTGTAGCTGCCAAAGCACCTCCCACGGAAACACCCAGCGTGTATAGCGTCTGATTCCGCTCCACGGCGGTATTGCCTCCTCCATTGTCACGAGTCGAATTCCCTTCACGGCCGGGCGTTCGAGATCCGTTATCTTTTCATAGGATTCTCTTTTGTCACCGACCCCATTTTCAGAAGGCTATCTGACCCAGGCAGGGGCCCCCATGCGATCGTTGAAACTGAGCAAGGCCTTCACCCTCATCGAACCCGGCCCCGTTGTCCTGGTCACCACCCATGACGGGAAGCAGAACAACATCATGACCCTCTCCTGGACCATGGTGATGGACTTCACGCCCAGATTCGCCATCACCACGGGGCCCTGGAACTATTCCTTCCGGGCGCTCAAAAAGACCCGGGAGTGCGTGATCGCGATCCCCACCGTGGACATGCTGGACAAGGTGATCGGCATCGGCACCTGCTCCGGCGCGGATACGGACAAGTTCACCCGGTTCGGGTTAACGCCGGTGCCGGGGAGGGCGGTCAAGGCCCCCTTGATCAAGGAATGCCTGGCCAACATCGAGTGCAGGGTGATCGACATCGTCAAAAAGCACGACATCGTGGTGCTGGAGGCCGTGGCGGCATACGTGGACACGTCTCGCAAGGAAAAGCGCACCGTGCACGCCGTGGGTGATGGGACCTTCATCGTGGACGGCAGGACGCTGGACCGCAGAAAGCTGATGTCATCCAAGCTGCCTGCCGGTGTTTAGCGGCAAATCAAAGGCATGGTCTCTCGCGGAGGCGCTGAGGCGCGGAGAAGATCAAAGGCACTTTCTCTTGCAAAGGCGCGAAGACGCAAAGAAAGGCATTGAAGGGGTAAAAACTCATAAAGCTTTTCCTTCGCGGCTTTGCGCCTTTGCGAGAGACCCTGTTTTTGACTTCCCCAGCGCCTCCGCCAAAGTTCATGAATGGGGTTGGTGATATGCGAGCATTGTTTTTCCCCGGCCCCTTGGGTTTTTGACGGTTTCGGGATCGGCTGCTAGGAAAAGGGGTGACCAACGACGCTTCGGTCTTATGCCGGAAGGAGGTGGCCCATGAACACCGATACGGGGTTTCCCAGTGAACCCGGTTCAGAGACTTTCCTGACCGAAGGCGGGATCGAGACCGAACTCATGTACAAGTGGGGCTTCGAGTTGCCCCATTTCGCGGCCTTTCCCTTGCTTGAAGTTCCCAAGGCTGTGGACGTGATGCGCGACATCTACCGGCGTTGCCTGGACGTTGCGGCGGCACAGGGCCTGTCTGCCATGCTCACGGGTCTGGATTACCGGGCCAGCCCCGATTGGGGGGCGCTGCTCGGGTATTCGCCTCAGGGGTTGGCCGACGCCAATCACCAGGCCATCGAATTCCTGCGCGATGTGGCGGCGGAATATGAGGGGGACATCGAAACCACTCTGGTGGGCGGTATCGTCGGGCCGCGGGGTGACGCCTATCAGCTGAACCGGGATATCACGGCTGCCGAGGCCGAGGATTATCACTCGGTGCAGTTGTCCACTCTGCGCCAGGCCGGTGTGGATTATGCTTGTGCCATGACCTTCAACAACATCGAGGAGGCCGTGGGTGTGGCACGCGCTGCCGCCGGTGCCGGTGTCCCCCTGGTCATGTCCCTGACGGTGGACGGCACGTCACGCCTCAAATCCGGTCCATCGCTGGCGGAGGCCGTGGCGGCCATCGACGAGCAGACCGACGCTGCGCCGGTCTGCTACCTGTTGAACTGCTCCCATCCCGTGGAGTTCGAGCCGGGACTTGAAACGGGTGACTGGATCCGGCGCATGCGGGGGTTCAGGCCCAATGCCTCGAAGATGGAGAAGATCGCCCTGTGTCAGCTTGGCCACCTGGAGGAGGGCGACCCGGAAGAACTCGGCCG
This sequence comes from Thioalkalivibrio sulfidiphilus HL-EbGr7, assembly GCF_000021985.1. NCBI lineage: Bacteria > Pseudomonadati > Pseudomonadota > Gammaproteobacteria > Chromatiales > Ectothiorhodospiraceae > Thioalkalivibrio > Thioalkalivibrio sulfidiphilus. The sequence goes on along the minus strand of NC_011901.1, from coordinate 2,063,541 downwards.
CCTCATGGGCGGCTTGGCGCAGCGCTATCCGCACATGGACATCTGGGGCGGCTGCTGTGGCACCGGGCATGTGCACCTGGAGGAGATCGCTCGCAACGTGCGCCAGGCGCGCGAATCGGCCCAGGCTTGAATGCAGGTGAGGCCCATGGCCGGCAGGAATCCGGTTTGTCCGGGAAGGGCGGGTGTTTCATCACTGACGTCGATTCCATCAGCCGGTGACCGGAGCGGCAGGCTGGATGGGGCTGTAATCTTGGCACTAACCCAGGGCCTGACGGAGCCGGAGTGATGATGTCCGATCTGCGCGTTTATGACCTGTCGCCTGAACAGCAGGATCTGTGGAAGCGGGTCAATGATCTGTGGTCCCTGTCCATGGAACGCAACGCCGAGAAGATCCGGAGTACCTTGCATCCCAGGTACATGGGCTGGGATATGAACAGCCCGGTGCCCCACGACAGGGAAACCGCAGTCCAGTCCGTACTGGGTGACTCACCTGTGGTGGTGGACTACCAGCTCAGGCCGCTCAGCATCGAGGTCTACGACCACGTTGCAGGCATCGTTCACTACACCTACTCGGCCACCGTCGCGCCAAAGGGCGCGACGTCCTTTCGTGTCAGCGGGAAGTGGACCGAAATCTATCTCAAGCAAGGGGATCAGTGGGTGATGATCGGGGTCAGCGGCAGACCGGATCATGTATAGGACACTTCAGGTGCCTTGAGATAACGGAGTCTGTCCAATGTTCTGGATGCGTTCCTTGGCGTCTTTGCGCCTTCGCGAGAGCCCCTGTTTTTTGACTTCCCCCCGCGCCCCAGCGCCTCTGCGAGAGAACCCCGTCTCAGGTCTCGGTCGCATCACGCACGCTGTCGAACAGATCGATGTCCCAGGCCACCAGGTCGCGGCGAATGGCGTCGCCCCGGGCACGGGGCAGGATGCGGGCCAGGTCCACGCCGCCCAGCACGCCGGTCAGGGCGTGAACCGCTCCCGGAGCGCGCGTAGTCGAGGGCGTGCCAGGCCAGGATGGCGGCACCCACGGCGGTGGGGAATGAGATGTAGGTGGCGCCCGCGTAGGGCGTGCCGATCAGGCCCGGGTAGCGCAGGTAGCTGAGGCCGACGGTTTCGACCACGGTCTGGCGCTCGTTGCGCACCGTCTCCGAGATGCGGATCTCGGCGGCGGCGGCGAAATGGGCCCGGCGGATCACGCCGTCGCGCAGGTAGGCCTCGATGCGCCGGGGCTTGTTCATGCCGGGCAGGATGGAGCGCACCAGCGCCTCCACGGTGAGATCGGGCCGGTCGGGCAGGGTGCGCTTGGAGAGCAGGTTGAGCTGGAACAGGGCCTTGAGCAGTTCGACCTCGGAGCCGCCGGTGTACACGCCGATGGATTCCACCTCGGGAAAGGCACGGTGCAGTGACAGCAGTTCTTCCTGGTAGAGCGGGTACTGGCGGCTGGGTTCGGCTTCGTGGGGGAAATGGTATTCCCGTGCGCCGGAGAAGGGCTCCAGCACCTGGATCAGGCCGTTGCGGATCATCCGGGGCCGCTGGGCCATTTCCTCCAGGGCCACGATGGGTGACCAGGAGAACACGATGGAATCGGAATCGATGTCCTCCAGCAGGTAGAGATCGATGCTCTCCACCTCCAGGTCCTTGCGATCCGCGGTGAGCAGGTCGTGCATGCGCCGGCCGATGAGAAAGTCAGTGGCGCCGGGGGCGATGCCGAGATTGATCAGGGCGGCGATGCCGCGCTTGCGCAGTTCGGCATCGTAGCGGTACTGGGGGAAGGTCAGGCTGCGCTCGGTCTCGGTGTCGTACATGTCCGAGGCGAGGCTCACGGTGTGGGCACCGATGCGCAGGGCCAGTTCGATCATCGGCAGGTCGAATTCCGGCAGCGCGGCGTTGATCAGCACCGTGGCCCCTTCCAGGGTCTTGACGTGTTCCGGTGCCAGGGCGAACACCGGGGCGAACTCCGGCAGCTCGATGAACTCGATGCGCTCGAACAGGCGCTCGGCGTGGAACAGGGCGTCCCTGGCAGCCTCGGGGTCGCGGGTGTAGACCACGAAGTGGATCGGCACCGCATCCCGTTCCGCCAGTTCACTCAGGCAGATGAGCATGGCGGAGCCGACGGCGCCGAGGCCGAAGAACACGATTTTGAACGAGGTCGGTTGCGGGGTATTGCCGGGGGAGCTTTGCTGGGGCATGGGTGTCTAGCCCGCATATCTCACCGGTCGGACACCGGCGGGCGCGCAACAGGTTGATACATCAGTCAAATACGTCGAAATGGTCGCCGACCTCAGCTGACAGTCTGTTCCCGCCGGAGTCCTATCGCGGTTCAGGCTCGTCTTCGCGTTCGTAGGCTTGCTCTTCACTCAACCCATAGCTACGGCTATGGGTTTCGCTCCAGAGCGGCGCCTACGAACGCGAATCCTTCGCCTGCTCCCGCGATCCCGGTGAGATATGCGGGCTATGTCCTAATGATCGGCCGCGGTGGGGAAACTGGCCCGGACTTCCCTGCGCCGATTGCAGGCTCAGATTAATCCCGCAGGCCTGCGCGACTCAATAGGGCGTCACAGTCTTCAGTAGTGATAACGAAGTTGCGCGATAAACACACTGTCATCGTCAGTCCGGTAAACGATGCGATGCTCACCGTCGATCCGGCGTGACCAGTAGCCCAATAGGGCATGTTTCAGTGGCTCGGGTTTCCCGATCCCTTCAAACGGAGATCGTTGGATCTCTGCAATCAACTGGTTGATGCGCTTGAGTGTTTTCTTGTCGGTCTTTTGCCAGTAAAGATAGTCTTCCCAGGCATTCGCCGAAAAGATGAGCTTCATTCGGCCAGCGTCCTTTCGCTACCGCCACCCGCATCAAGCTCGTTGATGGCGTCGAGGAGACGCCGGGCGTTCTTGGGATTGCGAAGCAGGTATGCCGTCTCCTCAAGCGCCTGGTAATCCTCAAGCGAAAGTATCACGACGGCACGGTCATTTTTCTTGGTGACAATGACGGGTTCGTGGTTCTCGCACACGGCATCGATGGTCTGTGCCAGATTGGCGCGCGCCTTGGTGTAGGTGATGGCATCCATCTGCGGAGCCCTCCAGCAATTATGTACAGGAAATTGTACACAAGTGTGGCGGTCCCAGCCAATGGCCTGATGCCATCGTGTCCTGCGGAATCTCAGCGAATCAGCCGTCTGCGGATCAGGCGCGTCGCAATCATCAGGCCGACCACCCCGTAAGCCGCGATGACCGCGAGATGCAGCAGCACCTGCGTCGGCATGGTGCCGGTCAGCAGCGGACGCACCAGTTCCACGGTGTGGGCCAGGGGCAGCAGGTAGGCGAGCATCTGCACCGGGGCCGGGAACTGCTCCAGGGGGAAGAACACGCCGGACAGCAGCAGCGTGGGCGTGATCACCAGGGTGAAGTAGTAGAGGAAGAAGTCGTAGCTCTTGGAGAAGGCGGTGACCACCATGGCGCAGGCGCCGAAGGTGAAGCCGGTGAGCAGCAGCACTGGCAGCGCCAGCAGGGCCCAGGCGTTGGCCACCAGCCCCAGCACCGCGGCCACCACCAGGATCGCCGCCGCGCTCATCAGTCCCTTGGTGGCCGCCCAGGCCACCTCGCCCAGCACGATGTCGTCCACGGTGAGCGGCGCGCCCAGCATGGCGCTCCAGGTGTGCTGCACGTCCATGCGGGTGTAGGCGGAGTACATGCCCTCGAAGCTGGCCGTGAACATGGCGCTGGAGCAGATGATGCCGGAGGCCAGGAACACCATGTAGGGCATCTCGCCCAGATCACCCACCAGCATGCCGAAGCCGTAGCCGAAGGCCAACAGGTAGAGCACCGGCTCGCCGAAGTTGCCCAGGACCGAGGGGATGAGGATCTTGCGCCAGACCTTGAGGTTGCGGCGCCAGACGTGGAGGAAGCGGAGGTTGGGGGACATGGGGTGGCGTTGTTCAGAGCGGCAGTATGTTGAGTTTCGGTTGCTTCGGAAACAGCGTGGATTTAAGTGCGAAGTGAGAATTGGAAAGTGGGACAAAGAGCAACAAACCCTATACCGCCTAAGCCGGTACGCCTGTGGTTTCCTCCCACTTCCCAATTCTCACTTCGCACTTAATTTCGTCCTTCCCAATTCACACTTCCCACTTAATCCCGCAGGTCATGCCCGGTGAGTTTCAAAAACACGTCCTCCAGGTTGGCCGGGCGATGCAGGTAGCGCAGGCCGTCGGCGTCCAGGCGTTCGAGCAGCGGGCGCGGGTCGTGGGTGTAGATCAGGGCGATGTCTCCGACCCGGTGCAGGCGCTCACCCTCGGGGAGCGCGCCCTGTTTGTCCAGCCACAGGGTGGCGGCGTTGCCGGAGAGTTCCACCACGTGGGGTTCGATGTGGGCCTGGATCAGGGCCCGGGGGCTGTCGCAGGCGATCACCCGGCCCCGGTCGATGATGGCCAGGCGGTCGCAGAGGCGCTCGGCCTCTTCCATGTAGTGGGTGGTGATGATCAGGGTGGTGTCCCGGGACAGCAGGGTGCGCAGGCGGTGCCAGATGTGGTGGCGCGCCTGGGGGTCGAGGCCCGTGGTGGGCTCGTCCAGGACCACCAGCTCCGGCTGGTTGATGAGCGCGCGGGCCAGGGTCAGGCGCCGCTTCATGCCGCCGGACAGGGACTGGATGTTGACGTCTTCCCGGCCCTTGAGGCTGGCGAATTCCAGCAGGTCCTCCACCCGCCGCGCGAGGGCCTCGCCCTTCAGGCCGAAGTAGCTGGCGTAGGTGACGAGGTTTTCCCGCACGGTGAAGTCCGGGTCCAGGGTATCGAACTGGGGCACCACGCCGATGCGGGTGCGGGCCTCCCGGGCGCGCTCGGGAATGGGTTCGCCCAGCACCGTGAGCTCGCCGGCATCCGGCGGGGTCAGGCCCAGGAGCATGCGCAGGGTGGTGGTCTTGCCGGCGCCGTTGGGGCCCAGCAGGCCGAAGCACTCGCCGGTGCGCACGGTCAGGTCCACCCCGTCCACCACGGTGCGCCCCTCGTAGCGCTTGGTCAGACCCCGGGCCTGGACCAGGGGCTGTTCGCGCTCGGGGCTGGGGCTGGCGAGGGGGGCTTGGCTTGTCCGTGAGGCCGGCATGACGGGGTCCAGGTGCTGCGGGAAAGGCGGGTGTCCTGAGTGCTCAGGACACCCGATGGTACGCGCCTGACCCGGTGCTGTCAGCGCCGGGGTGTCGAATCTGTGGTGTCAATCCTGCGTATTCCCGACCCGGCTGATACCATAGCCCCCTTCGACTGTTCCTCCGTACTGCCAAGGATTTCCGTGCCCTTCATGAGCCCCAGCAAGCACCTTCCGTCTCTTCAGCCCCGCCGGAACGCGGCCCCATGAGCGCCCAGGCCGCCGCCGCGACAGCCGCCGCCCTGCAGTTCAAGGGGCGCATGATCACCGTGACCCTGCTGCGTCTGCTCAGCCCCTCCCTGGAGGCGGTGGGCAGGGAGCTGGACGCGCGCCTGGCCGATGGCAGCGGTCTGCTCGCCGGGCTGCCCACGGTGCTGGACCTGGAGGCCCTGGGCGAATCCGCCGCCGGGCTGGAACTGGCGGCGCTGGCTGCAACGTTGCGCGCCCACGGGGTGTCCCTGATCGGCTTGCGCGAGCTGCCGGGGGAGGCCGGCGAGGCGCTGCGGACCCGCGCCGAGGCGGCGGGGCTCGCGGTGCTGAACGTGGACGGTTCCCGGGCGGCACCGCGCCGGGAGGTGGAGGTGTCGCCCCGGCCCGCCGCCGAACCGGTGCGCAGCCTGCTGGTGACCCAGCCGGTGCGTTCCGGTCAGCAGGTCTATGCCCGGGGCGGGGACCTGATCCTCACCGCGCCGGTGAGCGCCGGGGCCGAGGTGATGGCGGACGGCAATATCCACGTCTACGCGCCCCTGCGGGGCCGGGCCATGGCCGGGGTGCTGGGCGATAGCGGGGCGCGCATCTTCTGTCAGCGCCTGGACTGCGAACTGGTGGCCGTGGCCGGCCATTACCGCCTGAGCGAGCAGATCAGCGACGCGGAGCGGGCAGGGCCGGTGCAGGTGCGGCTGGAGGGTGAGAGCCTGGTGATCGAGGCTCTCTAGATTCCAGAAATAACTTAAATAATAATCTTCAATCTATTGTTTTTGAATAAATTAAACTGACGGAGAAGACTCTGTGGCGAAGATCGTCGTAGTAACCTCGGGCAAGGGCGGGGTGGGCAAGACCACCACCAGCGCCGCCATCTCCACCGGCCTGGCCCAGGCGGGCCATCGCACTGCGGTGGTGGATTTCGACGTGGGCCTGCGTAACCTGGACCTGATCATGGGGGTGGAGCGCCGGGTGGTGTACGACTTCGTCAACGTCATCAACGGCGACGCCAACCTGAAGCAGGCGCTGATCAAGGACAAGCGGGTGGAGGGGCTGTACATCCTGCCCGCCTCCCAGACCCGGGACAAGGACGCCCTGACCACCGAGGGTGTGGAAAAGGTCCTGAACGAGTTGGCCGAGGAGTTCGACTACATCGTCTGCGACAGCCCCGCCGGCATCGAGCGCGGCGCGCTGATGGCCGCCTACTTCGCCGATGAGGCCATCGTGGTCACCAACCCGGAGGTCTCCAGCGTGCGCGACTCCGACCGCATCCTGGGCATCCTGGCCAGCAAGACCCGCCATGCTGAGCAGGGCAAGGGCTCGATCCCCGGGCGGCTGCTGCTGACCCGTTATTCCCCGGAGCGGGTGGTCAAGGGCGAGATGCTGAGCGTGGAGGACGTGCAGGAGATCCTGGCCGTGGACCTGCTGGGGGTGATCCCCGAATCCCAGGCGGTGCTCAACGCCTCCAACGCCGGCACCCCGGTGATCATGGACGAGAGCTCCGATGCCGGTCAGGCCTACCAGGACGCGGTGGCCCGGTTCCTGGGCGAGGATCGGGAGCACCGCTTCCTCACCGTGCAGAAAAAGGGCCTGTTCGGCCGCCTGTTCGGGAGTTAAGCGATGAATTTCTTCAACTACTTCCGATCCCAGAAGAAGAAGTCCGCCCAGGTGGCCAAGGAACGGCTGCAGGTGATCGTGGCCCGGGAACGGGTGCACCGGGACGGCCCGGACTACCTGCCCAGGCTCCAGGAGGAGATTCTCAACGTGATCCGCAAGTACGTGCAGGTGGACGAGGACGCGGTGAGCATCCAGCTGGAGCGCGACGGCGACTGCGAGGTGCTGGAGCTGAATGTGACGTTGCCGGAGCACAAGGCCTGAGTATCAGCAACGAAGGAGACGCGCCATGAAGGTCGGCTACATCGGACTGGGCATCATGGGCCGCCCCATGGCGGCGAACCTGCTGAAGGCCGGCTACGAGGTGTGTGTCTGGGCGCGCCGGCCGGAGAGCCTGGAACCGCTCAAAGCCGCCGGTGCCACGGTGGCCGCCTCGCCCGCCGAGCTGGCGGGGCAGGTGGACGTGGTGTTCACCAACGTCTCCGACACCGCAGACGTGGAGGCGGTGCTGCTGGGCGAGAACGGCGTGATCCACGGCGCCCGTCCCGGGCTGATCGTGGTGGACCACAGCACCATCGCCGCCGGCGCCTCCCGGCGCATGGCTGAAAAGCTGGCGGGGCAGGGCATTCAGATGCTCGACGTGCCGGTCTCCGGCGGCGAGCAGGGGGCCATCGACGGCACGCTTACCCTGATGGTGGGTGGCGAGGCCGAGGCATTAGAAAAGGTGCGGCCCCTGCTGGAGGTGGTGGGCGGCACCATCACCCACGTGGGCGGCCCCGGCGCCGGCCAGATCGCCAAGACCTGCAACCAGATGATCGTGGCCCAGAGCCTGCAGGCCATCGGCGAGGCCTTCACCCTGGCCGAGGCAGCCGACGTCGACCCCGCCCGGGTGCGGGAGGCGCTGCTGGGCGGTTTCGCCTACTCGCGCATCCTGGAGGTCCACGGCCAGCGCATGCTGGACAAGAATTACCGCCCCGGCTTCAAGGCCCGGCTGCACCGCAAGGACATGGGCATCGCCCTGCAGACCGCCGCCGAACTGGGTGTGGCCACCCCCGGCTCCGCCGTGGCCACCCAGTTCATCAACGCCCTGGTGGGCCAGGACATGGGTGAGCTGGATTCCTCGGCGCTGGTGGAGATGCTGCGGCGGTTGAACAAGGGGTAGATTCGTTTGATGCGGTTGTGGTTAACGCAGAGGGCGCAAAGCCGCAAAGAACGCATAGTATTTTATTTAATTCAATAAATACAGGCTGTTATGGATTATATGTAATATTTTACTTAATCATTTTTGCGCTCTCTGCGTCTTTGCGTCCTCTGCGTTAAAAGTCGTCCCACCCTCTAATAACCGACGATACATGCCAGATTCCAAAGCCAATCCCGAGATCTACGTCTCCACCGACATCGAGGCCGACGGTCCCATCCCCGGCCCCCATTCCATGCTGAGCCTGGCCTCGGTGGCCTATGATCCGGACGGGCAGGAGATGGGCAGTTTCTCCGTGAACCTGGAGACCCTGGAAGGCGCCGAGGCCCATCCGCGCATGGTGGAGTGGTGGGCGCAGTTTCCCGAGGCGTGGGCCGAATGCCGCAAGGACCTGGTGGCGCCGGAGCCGGCCATGCAGGCCTACGCGGACTGGATCGAGGCCCTGCCCGGGCGGGCGGTGTTCGTGGGCTGGCCGGCGGGCTGGGACTTCATGTGGGTGTACTGGTACCTGATGCGCTTTACCGGCCGGCGCCCGTTCCACGAGAACGCCCTGGACATCCGCACCTACGCCATGGCCTTGCGGCGACTTGAATACCGCAAGAGCGGCAAGAGCTACCTGCCCAAGCGCTGGTTCTCCGAGCAGCGCCCCCACACCCACGTGGCCCTGGATGACGCCAGGGAGCAGGGGGAGCTGTTCATGCACATGCTCCGGGAAAACCGCCGGGACGAGACATGACCCAAACCCTCAATGGTCACAGGGAGGCGACCATGGATACAGCAAGACAGGTCCTGCGGGACACCTTCGGCTACCCCGATTTTCGCCCCACCCAGGGAGAGATCGTCGAACACCTGGTGGCGGGCAATGAGGCCCTGGTCCTCATGCCCACCGGCGGCGGCAAGTCGCTGTGCTACCAGATCCCCTCCCTGGTGCGGTCTGGCACCGGCATCGTGGTCTCGCCGCTGATCGCCCTGATGCAGGACCAGGTGGACGCACTCCGGCAGGTGGGCGTGCGTGCCGCGTTCCTGAACTCAAGCCTCGATGCCCGCACCGCCCGGGAGGTGGAACAGGCCCTGCTGGCCGGGGAGCTGGATCTCCTCTACGTGGCCCCCGAACGCCTCATGACCGAGCGCATGATGGACCTGCTCACGCGCAGCCGGCTGGCCCTGTTCGCCATCGACGAGGCCCACTGCGTGTCGCAATGGGGCCACAACTTCCGCCCCGAATACCTCAAGCTCTCCGCCCTGCACGAGCGTTTTCCCGAGGTGCCCCGGGTGGCACTCACCGCCACCGCTGACGCACCCACCCGCAAGGAGATCGCCGAGCGCCTGGGGCTCACCGAGGCCCGGCATTTCATCAGCGGCTTCGACCGGCCCAACATCCGTTACCGGGTGACCCAGAAACACGCCGGCACCCGCAACGAGCTGCTGCGTTTCATCAAGGACAATCACCCGGGCGAGGCAGGCATCGTCTACTGCCTGTCGCGCAAGAAGGTGGACGACACGGCCCAATGGCTGGAGGGCAAGGGCCTCACCGCGCTGCCCTATCACGCCGGTCTGGCCCAGGAGGTCCGCCAGGACCACCAGTCCCGCTTCCTGCGCGAGGAGGGGGTGATCGTGGTCGCCACCATCGCCTTCGGCATGGGCATCGACAAGCCCAACGTGCGCTTCGTGGCGCACCTGGACCTGCCCAAGAGCCTGGAGGCCTATTACCAGGAGACCGGCCGTGCCGGCCGCGACGGCCTGCCCGCGGATGCCTGGATGGCCTACGGCCTGCAGGACGTGATCATGTTGCGCCAGATGCTGGAGGCCTCCGAGGCGGAGGAGACCCACAAGCGCATCGAGCGGGCGCGCCTGGAGGCCATGCTGGGTTACTGCGAGCTGACCACCTGCCGCCGCCAGCGTCTGCTGGAGTACTTCGGCGAGCGCCTGCCCGAGCCCTGCGGCAACTGCGACACCTGCCTGGAGCCGCCCGAGACCTGGGATGCCACCGTGGCAGCCCAGAAGGCGCTCTCCTGTGTGCACCGCACCGGCCAGCGCTTCGGCGTGAACCACGTGCTGGACGTGCTGCTGGGCAAGGACAGCGAGCGCATCCGGCAACTGGGCCACGACAAGCTGTCCACCTACGGCATCGGCAAGGAACTGGACGCCCACCAGTGGCGCGCTGTGTTCCGCCAGCTGGTGGCCGCCGGCCTGCTCACCGTGGACGCCGAAGGTTTCGGCGCCCTGAAACTCACCGAGGCCTGCCGCCCCGTGCTGCGCGGCGAACAGGAAGTCTGGCTGCGCAAGGATGCCCGCCCGCCCCGGGGCGGGGGTCGCAAAGAGCGGGTCAGCAAGCGGGTCTCCACGGGCCCCGTGGACGGACCCGGCGAGGCCCTGTTCGACGCCCTGCGCGCCCTGCGCCGCAGTCTCGCCGATGCCCAGGACGTGCCCGCCTACGTGATCTTCAACGACGCCACCCTGCGCGAGATGGTGGCGGTCCAGCCCCGCACCCTGGACGAGCTGGCGGAGGTCTCCGGTGTCGGCCAGCGCAAGCTTTCCCAGTACGGCGAGGATTTCCTGTCGGTGATCCTGGAGTATGCCGGGTCCGGGGATGACAGCGGTGTCAGCGACACGGTGCTGGAGACCCTGTCCCTGTTCCGCCTGGGCTTCGACGCCGAGGCCATCGCCGCCCGGCGCGGGCTGACCACGGACACCGTCTACAACCACCTGGCCCGCTCGGTGCAGGCCGGGGAGATTCCTTTGCGCGAGGCGGTGGGCTTGTCCGATGCCGAGCTCAAGCAGGTGGAAGAGGCCTTCGATGCCCATTTCGATCCGGCGGCGCCGGCGCTTCGGCCGGTGTTTGATGCGCTGGATGGGGTGTATTCGTATGGGGTGTTGCGGTGTGTGCAGGCGGGGAGGGGGTAGGGGTTTGGGGTTGATCGTGGCTTTTGCAGACAGATTCAAAATCTAAGTCAAAGGCTTCCGAGCCCCGTGCAACGGGGATCGGAAGCCTTTGATCTTGCTCTTGTCTTAAGACCCGAATTCCGTGTCGAATCAGAAGCCATTGGCTTCGACCGTGACATGTACCAATCCATTCCCCAGGTGTCCGTGCGGGAATAGAACTTTCCCCCCATCCCCGCACCCAATACAAAATCGCCCCACCCACTCTGAAACAAGAGGGCACCCCCCATGCCATCCAAGCTGCCATTCAACTACACCACCCCCACCGGCGAACGCTTCGAGGTGGAGTTCGAACTGCATCCGGACACCGTCTCCGCCATGCGGGTAAGTCAGCTGCTGGAACGGCTCATGGACACCCTGGACCACGAGATCGGCATCCTCGGCAACACCGCCAACGGCGACGTGCTGCAGGCCCTGACCATGGCCCTGTCCCTTCGGGCGGGGATGATCCATGCGAACCCGGAAGTGACGGGGCAGCTGTGCAAGGACCTGCTGGACCGGGCGCTGAAGAGCGTGGACAACAGCCGGCGCAGCCATGACCTGTCGGGACACGCCTGAACATGCCCCCAACTCACGCTATGAGCACACATGCCATGAACGATGTCCGCCCCGTGGTCCTGTTCGACGGCGGCTGCCCCCTGTGCCGTAAGGAGATCGCCCATTACAGGCGGCTCGACTCGAAGGGACGCATCCGCTGGGAGGACATCCACGCGGACCGCGACATCCCCGGCCGGCACGGGCTGGCGTGGGAGGACACCATGATGCGTCTGCATGTGGTGGAGGCGGATGGCGGGATCCGCACCGGCGCCCATGCCTTCGCGGCCATCTGGGACCGTCTGCCGGGTTACCGCTGGCTGAGTCGGGTGCTGCGGGCCATTCCGGGCGTGCTGGGTCTGGTGGATGCGGCCTATACGCGCTTCGCCCGCTGGCGCTGGCGGCGGCGCTGCGAAACCGGGACCTGTGACATTCGTTAGATCGTTCGTGAGGTGCAGTCCATGAAACCGCGCGTTTCCGTGTTGCATGCCGTCACAACCCGCCTGGCAGGCCTCACGGCCATGTTGTTGCTGCTGGCGGCATCCTTGTTCGCCACTCCCGCCCGGGCGGACGAGGCGTCACTGTTCGCCCTGCTCAAGCAGCCGGGCCATGTGCTCCTCATGCGCCATACCCTGGCCCCGGGCATCGGCGATCCGGAGGGGTTCGTGCTGGAAGACTGCCGCACCCAGCGCAACCTCTCCGATACCGGACAGGTGCAGGCACGGGAACTGGGTGAGCGCCTGCGCGCCGGGGGGATCGAGTCGGCCCGGGTCTATTCCAGCCGCTGGTGCCGTTGTCTGGATACCGCCACCGGACTGGGGCTGGGCCCGGTGATCCCGCTGACCGCCCTGGATTCGGTGTTCCAGCGGCGCCACGAGACCGAGGCGCGCACTCGCGCCCTGCGGGACTTCCTGGCCGCTCTGGAACCGGGTGAGCCGGTCATCCTGGTCACGCACCAGATGAACGTCAGGGCGCTGACCGGGCGTTCCACCGGCGTCGGCGAGGGCCTGCTGCTCAATGTGGAGGATCCCGAGAATGTCCGGGTGGTGGGGGTGTTCTGAGCGAGCGGTACCGCTCAGCCGTGGGGCGCGGCCTCCCGGCGCCATTCACGACAGATCCTGATCCGTTGCCGGTCGTCCAGGGGTTCACCGGTCAGGCCGCAGCGCCAGCCCCCGTCTTCCTGCAGAAAATGCGCGCAGTGCTGACACACGCCGAAGGCCTGGTTGTTGTTCAGGTGCTGGAGGGTCGTCAGCAAAGTGTGCAGCCCCTCTTCCAGGACCTCCCGTGAATTCAGGTCACCGGGCATGGCCTTGTCCAGGCGCTGTGTCCAGGTCTCCTCCAGCAGCGCTTCCCCTTTCTTCGTCAGTTTCAGATGCACGCGCTTGCCATGGCGCGGGTCGGGCTCCTTGCGCAACAGACCCTTGCCCTCCAGCACCGCCAGGGTCTGGGAGACCGTGCCCCGGGTGATGCCGAAGTACTCGGCGACCGCGATGGGGATGTCGCTGTAGCGGTTGGCCTGGGCCAGGTAGCCGAGGATCTGGAACTGGATGGGCAGCAGCCCGTGGCGGGCCGCATCCTCCCGCACCGCCTGCTGCATCAGGGCGGAGAGGCGTTCGAACAGGGCATGGGTACGATTCATGGCGTCAATGTATCGCCTCAAAGCATTCCTTGACTAGGGGTGTATCGAGTCTATACTTCACGCATGTATCGACACGATACATGTGTGAAGTATAGACCCCCTAAACAAGAGGAGTTCCATCATGAGCAAGGCCATCTTCTTTCATGCCGGTTGCCCTGTCTGCGTCAGCGTCGAGGCGCAGTTCGTGGGTGCCCTGGATCCTTCCCGCTACCAGGTGGAGGTGGTCCATCTGGGCCAGGATGCCTCCCGGCTCGCCGAGGCCGAACGCTACGGCGTGAAGTCCGTGCCCGCCCTGGTCATGGACGGCCAGACCTTCCATATCAACTTCGGTGCGGCACTCTCCGATCTGAAGTGATCTCCCCCGGCGGGGTGTGGGCCCGCATCCCGCCAGCTGTCATATCACTGTGATAGCGAAGGATCCTTGGTTTGGATATATTCGGCTGTATGAATATAAAGCCGGAAGCCCTGTTTAATGCCCTCTCGGACACCACCCGCCTGCGTTGCCTGGCCCTGCTGCGCGCCGAGGGGGAGCTGTGTGTGTGCGAAATCACCCACGCCCTGGACCTGCTGCAGCCTCGTATCTCCAGGCATCTCGCCCAGTTGCGTGAATCCGGCCTGCTGCTGGATGAGCGTCGGGGACAGTGGGTCTACTACCGCATGAACCCCCAACTGCCCGCCTGGACGGACGCGGTCATCGCCACCAGCCTGGAGGCGGTCCGGGACCAGGAACCCTATCTCACCGACCGCCGGCGCCTTGAGACCATGGTCGAGCGACCCGGCCGGCTGTGTTGCGCCTGAAGGACGTCATCTGCGGGTCACAAAGCATCCGTAGCATCTGACCCATTTTGTCTGCACCCCTGCCGGGCTCGACCGTGCGCCGGCGCTGCACTTTCATGGAGAGCAAGCAATGAGCATTCGCGTTGGCATCAACGGCTTCGGCCGCATGGGTCGCCTGGGGCTTCGCGCCGGCTGGGGCATGGCGCCGCTTGAGTTCGTGCACGTGAACGAGACCGCCGGCGACGCGACCTGTTCAGCCCATCTGCTGGAGTTCGACTCGGTGCATGGCCGCTGGCCCCACGAGATCCGCGCCGAGGCCGACGCCTTCAGCGTGGACGGGCAGCGCATCAGCCACAGCAGCGGCAAGACGCCCGGCGAGGTGGACTGGGCCGGCATGGGCATCGACATCGTCATCGAGGCCTCGGGCAAGTTCCGCACCGTGGAATCGCTCAAACCCTATTTCGACCAGGGTGTGAAGAAGGTCATCGTGGCCGCGCCCGTGAAGGACCCCTCGGTGCTCAACGTAGTGGTGGGGGTCAACGACCACCTCTACGACCCGGCCCGCCATCACCTCATCACCGCGGCCTCCTGCACCACCAACTGCCTGGCGCCGGTGGTGAAGGTGATGCACGAGGGCATCGGCATCCGCCACGGCACCATGACCACCATCCACGACATGACCAATACCCAGACCCTGGTGGACACCGGCCACAAGGATCTGCGCCGGGCCCGGGCCGCGAGCCTGTCCCTGATCCCCACCAGCACCGGTTCCGCCAGGGCCATCGGCGATATCTTCCCGGAGCTGAACGGGCGCCTGAACGGACACGCCGTGCGCGTGCCGCTCTTGAATGCCTCGCTGACGGATTTCGTGTTCGAGGCCCAGCGGGAGACCACGGTGGAGGAGGTCAACGGCCTGCTGCGCGCGGCCGCAGAGGGTCCGCTCAAGGGCATCCTGGGCTACGAGGAGCGCCCGCTGGTCTCCGTCGACTACAAGGACGACACCCGCTCGTCCATCGTCGACGCGCCCTCGACCCTGGTGATCAACGGCACCCAGGTGAAGGTGCTCGCCTGGTACGACAACGAGATCGGCTACGTGAACCGCATGATGGAACTGGCGGTGAAGGTTGCACTTTTGAAGTGGGAAGGGTGAATTGGGGATGGCAGTACGAAGTGTGAATCTGGAAGTGAGAATTGAAAGGCCTTTTCTTCGCACTTCCCAATTCTTACTTCGCACTTAACATCGCCTCTGCGGCAAAGTCTTTGTCCTGAACGACCAATGCAAGCAAACACGACACCGCTCGGTCTGCGCCCCTACGCGATGATCACGGCCAATTACTGGGCCTTCACCATCACCGACGGGGCGATCCGCATGCTGGTGGTGCTGTACTTCCACATGCTGGGGTACTCGCCGCTGGAGATCGCGCTGCTGTTCCTGTTCTACGAGTTCTTCGGCATCGTCACCAACCTGGTGGGCGGCTGGCTCGCTGCGCGCCTGGGGCTCAACACCACCATGATCCTCGGCACGGGTTTGCAGGTGTTCGCCCTGCTCATGCTCACCGTGCCCGATGCCTGGCTGGGGGTGGCCTACGTGATGTTCGCCCAGGCGCTCTCGGGCATTGCCAAGGACCTGAACAAGATGAGCGCCAAGTCTGGCGTGAAGCTGGTGCTGGGGCAGGGGGGCGAGGGCCGGCTGTTCAAGTGGGTGGCCGTGCTGACCGGCTCCAAGAACGCGCTCAAGGGCGCCGGCTTCTTCGTGGGCGGGGCGCTGCTCTACGCGGTCGGATTCCGCTGGGCACTGGTGTGCCTGGCGGGCGGGCTGTTCCTGGTGGCGATCTTCGCGGTGCGTGGCCTGCCCGCGGGCCTGGGGCGGGCCCCTGGCAAGCCCAAGTTCGGTCAGATGTTCTCCAACACCCGGGAGATCAACTGGCTCTCGGCGGCGCGCTTCTTCCTGTTCGGCGCCCGGGACGTGTGGTTCGTGGTGGGCCTGCCGGTGTTCCTCTCGGCGGTGCTCGGCTGGAACCACATGCAGGTGGGCGCCTTCCTGGCCCTGTGGGTGATCGGCTACGGCATCGTGCAGGCCTCGGTGCCCCGGCTGATCCGTTCATCCAAGGCCATCGGGGACCCCGACGGCGGTACGGCCAGACGCTGGGCCTTCGCCCTGGCGCTGGTGCCGGCGGGGATTGCCATCGCGCTGATGCAGGGCCTGGACCCGGCCTGGACCCTGATCATCGGCCTGGGGCTGTTCGGCGTGGTGTTCGCCATCAACTCCGCCGTGCATTCCTTCCTGATCCTGGCCTACGCGGATCACGACAAGGTGGCCATGAAGGTGGGCTTCTACTACATGGCCAACGCCGGCGGCCGCCTGCTGGGCACGGTGCTTTCCGGCTGGGTCTACCAGACCCAGGGGCTGGAGGGGTGCCTGTGGTGGTCGGTGGGGTTTGTGGTGGCGGCGGGTGTTCTTTCGCTGAAACTGCCTAAAAGTACGAAGGGTGAATTGGGAAGTGGGAAGTAAAGGCATTTGAATTCCCACTTCCCACTTCCCACTTCCCAATTCACCCTTCCCACTTCCTAAAAGTCCCTCCGCTCCCAGAGATCATCCTGCTTCTGCCGCCGGTCCTTGCCGGAGCGGCGGGGATCCTTCTCCGGCTCGAAGCGCACCATCTCGCGCCGGTCCTTGCCGGAACGCCGGTCCTTGCCGGAGCGGCGTTCCGGACCCGCGTAGGTGTTGCCGTTGATGATGGGGCTGTCGTCGCTCATGTCAGGCTCCCTGGACGGGGATGCGCCGGCCAAGGGCGCGCAGGTTCTTGGGCAGGGTCACGGTCAGCACGCCGTTGTGGTACTTGGCCCTGGCGCCCTGGGGGTCCACGGGGACGGGCAGGGGGACCATGCGCTCGAAGCGGCCGTAGGCCCGCTCCATCACGTAGAAACGGCCCCGGGCCTGTTCCCGTTCAAGGTGCTTCTCGCCGCTGACCACCAGGTGATCATCCACCACCTGGATCTCGAAGTCCTTGGACTCCATGCCGGGGATCTCCAGGCCGATGATGAGTGCGTCATCGGTCTCGCGGACCTCCGAGGCCAGCACGCCCCAGCGGGCGGCGTTGCGGGCCACGCCGGCCTCAACACTCTCCACCGGGCCTTCGGCGGAGCTGGGGTGGAAGCGGGTCAGTGCGCTGCCGGCGCGTTCGCGCAGCTGCTGCCAGCCGCGGCTCAGGGTGTCGAGGGCATGGCCGAAGCCTTCCCTGATCTGGTCCAGTGTGCTCATGGCGACGCTCCTGTGATGACGCTCTCGTTAAAGAGTGTAGCCCGCTGCGCCTGCGAATCGTAGGGGCATTACGACCGGGCACACGGTCTGGCCTGCCTATCCGGGCCTGCGCAGCTCCTCCCGCAGGGCCCGGATCTCCTCGCGCAGGGCGCGCAGGTCCTGGTGCAGCTGCTGGTTTTCGCTCTCCACCCGGGTGAGATCCTGGTGCAGCTGCGCGCTCTCGGCATGCACCACCGTGGTGATGGTCTTTTCCTCGAACTTCTGTTGCTCCTCGGCCAGGGTCTGCATGGTGTTGACGATGATGGCGATGAACAGGTTCAGGATGGTGAAGGTGGCCACCAGGATGAAGGGCACGAAGAACACCCAGGCGTAGGGATGGGTCTCCATCACCGGCCGTGCGATGCCCATGGACCAGCTCTCCAGGGTCATGACCTGGAACAGGGTGTACATGGAACGGCCGATTGATCCGAACCATTCCGGGTGATCTTTGGCGAACAGCCCGGTGGCAATGACTGCGAACACGTAGAACAGGATGATGAGCAGGCCGAAGATGGACGCGATCCCCGGGATCGCCCGCAGCAGGGCCTCCACCACGAAACGCAGCTTCGGAATCATGGACACCAGGCGCAGCAGACGCAGGATTCGCAGCACCGCGAAGGGGCCCGAGGCCGGAATCAGGGCGATACCCACCACCAGGAAGTCGAACACGTTCCAGGGATTGCGAAAAAAGCGCAGGCCCTTGGCGTAGAGCTTGATCAGGATCTCCACCACGAACACGCCCAGGATCACCCGGTCGGCGCCGATCAGCCAGTCGCCGATACGGGCCATGATGTCCGGGTCGGTCTCCAGGCCCAGGATGGCGGCGTTGATCAGGATCAGGGCGATGATGACCCGCTGCACCGGGCCGGATTCGATCCAGCGCCCGGCGCGTTCGCGCAGGCCCGGATTCACACCAGGGGTGTGGAACATGGTTGGGTGTCTCCAGAAGGGGATCGGACTAAGGCGGGCGGAAGGATAGGGGAAGGAAGTGGCTAGTCTCAAGTGGCTAGTGGCAAGGAACACCACCCTCACGGTGTACTCCCTCCCCCGCAACGCGGGGGAGGGCTGGGGTGGGGCCCCTTGCCACTAGCCACTTGAGACTAGCCACTAGATTTCCATCCCCTCCAGGCCTCCCCGCAGCACGGCGGCCGAGGCGTGCAGGCCTGCACGCTCCTGTTCGGAGACCTCCGGCGGTACCCGGCATTCCACCCCCCGGGAACCCACCACGCAGGGGATGCTCAGGCACAGTCCCGGCTCGATGCCGTAGATCCCGGCCGGGTCCACGCTCACGGGCAGGACGCTCTTCTGGTCCTCCAGGATCACCCGCACCAGGTAGGCGATCACCAGGCCGATGGCGGTGTTGGTGTAGCCCTTGCGGGCGATGATGTCGTAGGCGGCGCCGCGTACCTGCTGGAAGATGCGTTCCATGGCCCCGGCGTCGAAGGGCTTGCAGCTGATCTCGTGGCCCATGATGGGCAGGCCGCCGATGCTGGCGCTGCTCCAGATGGCCACCTCGGAATCGCCGTGCTCCCCCAGGATATAGGCATGCACGGAGCGGGGATTCACGTCGTAGTGCTCGCCAAGCAGGGCGCGGAACCGGGAGGTGTCCAGCATGGTGCCGGTGCCGATCACCGCCTCCGGGGGGCGCTTGCTCAGGCGCTGCATCACGGTGGTGAGGATATCCACCGGGTTGGTGGCGATCACCAGCACCGCCTCCGGGGCGTTGCGATCCAGCTGCTCGGCGATCTCCCGGAATACCGCCGCGTTGCGGTTGAGCAGGTCCAGGCGGGTCTCGCCGGGCTTCTGGCCGACGCCCGCGCAGATCACGATCACCCCGCAGCCGGCCAGGTCCGCGTAGTCGCCGGCGCGCACCGTCACCCGGCCCACCAGGGCCTGGCCGTGCATCAGGTCCATGGCCTCGCCCTCGGCCCGGCGGGGGTCCTTGTCCACCAGCACCAGGCTGCTGGCGATCTGGCGCTGGAACAGGGCATAGGCGGCGGCCATGCCGACGTTGCCCGTGCCGATGATGCCTACCGTGTTCTTGGACATGGGGGATTGCCTCCCTTGGATTTGCGTGTAAGGATTCCGAGAGGTTTATCAGAAAGAACGTTGCAAACGCATGTTCTTGATCACTTGGCCGATTTTTTCTGCTTAAGTTCACAGAAAATGGCCTTTGTCCGCGCGCATACTCTATCTCAGTGAGCAACTGAGGTAGGCCAAACGATGAAACACTTCATGCAGTCCTCCGACGACGGTTACAACGAGGCTTCACCGACCCAGCAGATCAGCGCAGAGCGCGTGCGGGCCATGTATGACCTGACCGCGCGACTCTCCCTGAGCTACGAGGGTGTCGAGCACTGGTTCACGGCCAGCTCCCGGGTGTTCGTGGTGGGCCGCAACCTGGACTGCGATCTGGTGGTCGCGGTACCCGTGGCTTCCCGGCACCATGCCCGATTCATCTACCGCAAGGGCAAGTTCGTGGTCATTGACCAGAGCACCAACGGCACCTATGTGCAGCTCAAGGGCAACGACCAGGTCTGCCTGCTCAACGGTGAGGAGTTCCCCCTGGTGGGCGAGGGCGTGATCAGCCTGGGCCGTCCGGTGGAGGACGGTGACCCCCACCTGATCCATTTCCGCATCCCGGGCCGCTGAAGCGCAAACGGGATGGACACGCAAACGGGCCGCCCTTGGGCGGCCCGTTTGCGTTGGAGGGGCGTAGGTTGGGGTGAGCGCAGCGAACCCCAACAGGCGATGTCCCGACCGATTCCCCATCGTTGGGGTTCGCTGCGCTCACCCCAAGCTACCGCACTGGGGCTAGGCCGAGTCCTTCCCGCCCAGCACCGCCACGCCTTCCTCCCGCAGCATGCTTACCAGGGTGATCAGGGGCAGGCCGATCAGGGCGGTGGGGTCATCCCCCTCCATGCGCTGGAACAGGGCGATGCCCAGGCCCTCGGACTTGAAGCTGCCGGCGCAGCCGTAGGGCTGCTCCCGGCGCAGGTAGTGCTCGATCATGGCCGAGTCCAGGGTGCGAAAGTGCACGGTGAAGGGCACGGTGTGGATCTGGGCCCGTCCGGTCTCGGCATTGAGCAGGCACAGGCCGGTGTGAAACACCACGGAACGGCCCGAGGCGGCGCGCAGTTGCACCACGGCCTGCTCGTGGCTGCCGGGCTTGCCCAGGATGCGACCGTCCAGCTCCGCCACCTGGTCGGAGCCGATGATCAGGGCCTCGGGATGGTGCATGGCCACGGTCCGGGCCTTGTCCCGGGCAAGCCGGGCCACCAGGTCGGTGGGGGATTCGTCGGGCAGGGGGGATTCGTCCACCTCGGGCGAGTGGCACTGAAACGGCAGTTGCAGGCGCTCCAGCAGTTCCCGGCGAAACGGCGAGGAGGAACCGAGGATCAGGGGCCTCACTCGATCTCCACCAGGGTCTCGTCCGGGTTGACGCTGTCGCCCTTGGCCACGTGCACCGCCTTGACGGTGCCGTCCACCGGGGCCTGTACCTCGGTCTCCATCTTCATGGCCTCGAGCACCAGCACCGCGTCACCGGCCTTGACCGTGTCGCCTTCCTTGACCAGCACGTCGGTGATGCTGCCGGGCATGGAGGTGCTCACGTGGCCGGGCTTGGTGGCCCGGGGGCGCTGGCTGCCCTTGCCGCGGGGGCGGGGCTGGGCGGTGTCGCCGCCCTCGGCGGACACCAGCAGTTCATCCAGGGTCTCCACCTGGATCTCTTCGGGCATGCCATCCACGGTGACGTAGAAGGGGCGCATGTCCTCGCGCTTGTGGCCGGTGCCGGTGACCTTGATGTGGTAGGTCTCGCCATGCAGGGTGACGCGGAATTCCACTGGCGCGGCCTGGTCCTCCTTCTTGCCGCCGTTGGCAGGCAGCAGGGGTTCGGGCACCAGGTGGCCGTCGCGGCGCTGCTGCAGGAACTCCCGGCCCACCTCGGGGAACATGGCGAAGATCAGCACGTCCTCCTCGCTCTGGGCCAGCTCGCCGGCCTGCTCGCGCAGGTTCTCAAGCTCGTCGTCCAGCAGGTCGGCAGGGCGGCAGTCGATCACCTCGGCGTTGCCGATGGCCTTCTGCCGTACCACGCTGTTCACCGTGCCCAGGGTGCGGCCGTAGCGGCCCTGGAGGTAGAGCTTCACCTCGTTGGTGATGGTCTTGTAGCGCTCGCCGGTGAGCACGTTCATGACAGCCTGAGTGCCGACGATCTGGGAGGTGGGGGTGACCAGGGGCGGGTAGCCCAGGTCCTCGCGCACCCGGGGGATCTCCTTCATCACCAGGTTCATCTTGTCCAGGGCGCCCTGTTCGCGCAACTGGTTGGCCAGGTTGGAGATCATGCCGCCGGGCACCTGGGTGGTCTGCACCCGGGTGTCGATGCCGGTGAACTCGCTTTCGTACTGGTGGTATTTCTTGCGCACCTCGTGGAAGTAGAAGCCGATCTCCTGCAGGGCCTCCAGGTCCAGGCCGGTGTCGTACTCCGTGCCCTTGAGGGCCGCCACCATGCTCTCGGTGGGCGCGTGGCTGGTGCCGCCGGCGAAGGCGGACATGGCGGTGTCGATCACGCTCACGCCGTGCTCGATGGCCTTGAGGTGGCACATCTCGGCGAGCCCCGAGGTGGCGTGGGTGTGCAGGTGCACGGGTACCTTGACCGCCGCCACCAGCTCGCTCACCAGTTCCGCGGTGGTGGACGGGGTCAGCAGGCCGGCCATGTCCTTGATGGCGATGCTGTCGCAGCCCATGTCCACCATCTCCCGGGCCATGGCCACGAACTGGGCGATGTTGTGCACCGGGCTGGTGGTATAGCTGATGGTGCCCTGGGCGTGCTTGTTTTCCTGCTTCACCGCCTCGATGGACACGCGCAGGTTGCGGGTGTCGTTCATGGCGTCGAAGATGCGGAACACGTCCATGCCGTTGGCGGCGGAGCGGGCCACGAAGCTGCGCACCACGTCGTCGGCATAGTGTCGGTAGCCCACCAGGTTCTGGCCGCGCAGCAGCATCTGCAGGCGAGTGTTGGGCAGGGCCTCGCGCAGCTTGCGCAGGCGCTCCCAGGGGTCTTCCTTGAGGAAGCGCACGCAGGCGTCGAAGGTGGCGCCGCCCCAGACCTCCATGGACCAGAAGCCGATCCGGTCCATGCGCTCGCATATCGGCAGCATGTCCTCGGTGCGCATGCGCGTGGCGATCAGGCTCTGGTGGCCGTCGCGCAGGGTGAGATCGGTGATCATGATCTTGGACATGGCGTTACCTTATGGCTTACAGGCCCTTGTGGGCGGCGATGGCGGCGGCGATCACGGCCGCCAGTTCACGGACCGGGCGGCGCACCGAGTAGTCGGTGAGTTCCGGGTGGGCCTCCACGAAGCCCGTGTCGAAGCGCCCTGACTGGAATTCCGCGTTGCCGAGGATCTCCAGGTGATAGGGGATGGTGGTCTTCACGCCGAACACACCGATGTCCTGAAGTGCACGGCGTGCGCGGCGGATCAGGCTTTCCCAGTCCAGGGCCCAGACGATGAGCTTGGCGCACATGGAGTCGTAGTGGGGCGGGATGTGGTAGCCGGTGTAGATGGCGCCGTCGGTGCGCACGCCCGGGCCGCCCGGGGCGAAGTAGCGGGTGATACGCCCGAAGCTTGGCAGGAAGTCGTTCTTGGGGTCTTCGGCGTTGATGCGGAACTCGATGGCAAAGCCGCGGCGCTGCACCTGCTCCTGGGCGTAGCTCATGGGCAGGCCCGAGGCGATGCGGATCTGTTCCTGGACGATGTCCACGCCGGTGATCATCTCGGTGACCGGGTGTTCCACCTGCAGGCGGGTGTTCATCTCCATGAAGTAGAAGTTGTCCTCGTGATCCATGAGGAACTCCACCGTGCCGGCGTTCTCGTAGCCCACCGCCCTGGCGGCGCGCACCGCCAGCTCGCCCACGTAGGCGCGTTGAGCATCGCTCAACTGGGGGGATGGGGCGATCTCAACCAGCTTCTGGTGGCGGCGCTGGATGGAACAGTCGCGCTCGAACAGGTGGATGGCGTTGCCGTGGCTGTCGGCCAGCACCTGCACCTCGATGTGGCGCGGGTTGATGATGGCCTTCTCCATGAAGATCTCGGTGTTGCCGAAGGCCTTGGTGGCCTCGGAGCGCACCCGCTCGTAGTTGCTGCGCAGCTGGGCCGGATCGTCGCAGCGGCGGATGCCGCGCCCGCCGCCGCCGGTGGTGGCCTTGAGCATCACCGGAAAGCCGATCTGCTCGGCCAGGGCCAGGGCCTCGTCCACGCTGGCCAGGTTGCCCTCGCTGCCGGGCACCACCGGCACCCCGGCGGCGATCATGGAACGCCGCGCCTGGACCTTGTCGCCCATGGCGTGGATCACCTCCGCCGAGGGGCCGATGAAGCGCACCCCGCGCTGGGCGCAGGTGCGGGCGAACTGGGGGTTCTCGGACAGGAAGCCGTAGCCGGGGTGGATGGCATCACAGCCCACGGCCCGGGCCACGTTGACCATGCGGTGCACGTTGAGATACCCGGCCAGGGAATCGGGGCCGATGGAGTAGGCCTCGTTGGCCTTCTTGACATGCAGGCTGTGGCGGTCCGCGTCGGTGTACACGGCCACCGAGGTGATCCCCATTTCGGCGCAGGCACGGATGATGCGCACGGCAATCTCGCCGCGGTTGGCAATCAGGATCTTGCGTATCACGGGGTGCCGCCACCTTGGGAATACGGGGCCCGAAAACCGGGTGATCCCGGAGTATCCGTGATTTACCGTCGGCATTTCAAGCCAAGCCCCGGATTCACAAGGCAAAATCGTCTTTGACAGCGGACTGTCCCGGGGCGTAAAATTGCCCGCTTATGTTCGACGCGTTGCCCGACTGGATCGACCCGGCCCGGCTGTCCGCCAGGGCGGGTGAGGTGGCGGGTACGTTGCCCCTGTCCCGCTTGCCCCGGCTTTCCGGGGAACTGCTGGATACCGAAGGGGAGGCCAGCGCCCGGTTTCACTTCGACAGGGCGCCCGGCGGTGGTGACCGGGTACGTGGACACGTCCAGGCCACCCTGCACCTGCGCTGCCAGCGCTGCCTGGAGCGCATGGACCACCCTGTGGACCATGACTTCGAGGCCCGCCTGGTGGCCGATGAGAAGGTCCTGGAGACACTGCCCGATGACCAGGACGCGGTCTGGGTGGAGGAACGGGGCCTGAGCCTGCACGGTCTCCTGGAAGAGGAGCTGCTGCTGGCACTGCCGGTGGTGGCCCTGCATCCCGAGGGCAGCCCCTGCGCCGAGGGCGGACACCGGGAGTTCGCCGACGGGGATATCTCCCGCAGCCGGCGCGAAGTCGACAACCCATTCGCTGTCCTGAAGGGACTCAAGACAGACGAGAACAAACCCTAGCCCGGTCATGGTGACCGGGGACTGGTTCAAGCTAACGCTCTACGGAGATCTTTATCATGGCAGTTCAACAGGCCCGTACCACCCCCTCGAAGCGCGGCATGCGTCGTTCCCACGATGCGCTCAAGAACGCTGCGCTCTCCATCGAGCCCACCACCGGTGAAGTGCACCGTCGGCACCACATCAGCCCCGATGGTTTCTACCGCGGGCGCCAGGTGATCAAGGCCAAGGAGCAGGACGAGGAATAAACCCCTCGCCGCTTCGCTGAACGGGAGGCACGGCCGCCCGTTCAGCGCCTCACGCAAGATGTAACCAGACATCGCGGGATGGACACATCCCGCGTCGTCATTTACGGGCAGGCGAAAATCGTCGACGACTGAATGAGCGGACTCTTTACCATCGCACTGGACGCCATGGGCGGTGATCACGGCCCGGGTGTCGTGGTCCCGGCCGCGGTCGGGGCACTGGGCAAATACCCCGATATCGAGCTGGTACTGGTGGGTGATGAATCCATGCTCAGCGCCGAGATCGCCCGCCACCCCGTACAGCCTTCCGAGCGGCTTCGCATACACCACGCCAGCCAGGTGGTGGGCATGGACGAGCCCCCCGCACAGGCCCTGCGCAACAAGAAAGACTCCTCCATGCGCGTGGCCATCAACCTGGTCAAGGACGGCAAGGCCCACGCCTGCGTGAGCGCCGGCAATACCGGCGCGCTCATGGCCACCGCCCGCTACGTGCTCAAGACCCTGCCCGGCATCGACCGCCCGGCCATCAGCACCGCCATCCCCTCCATCCACGGCCACACCCACATGCTGGACCTGGGCGCCAACGTGGACTGCACCGCGGAACACCTGTTCCAGTTCGCGGTGATGGGCTCGGTACTGGTGAGCGCCGTGGACAACAATCCCAGCCCCAAGGTGGGACTGCTCAACATCGGCCAGGAAGAGATCAAGGGCAGCGACCAGATCAAGGAAGCGGCGCGCCTGCTGGAGGCCAGCAACCTCAACTACATCGGCTTCGTGGAAGGCGACGACATCTTCTGCGGCGACGTGGACGTGGTGGTCTGCGACGGCTTCGTGGGCAACGTCTCGCTCAAGACCAGCGAGGGCGTGGCGCGCATGGTGTCCCACTTCATCCGCGCCGAGTTCAAGCGCAATCTGTTCAGCCGCTTTGCCGCGCTGTTCGCCATGCCTGTACTCGGCAACTTCAAGAAGCGCATCGATCCGCGCCTGTACAACGGCGCCAGCCTCCTGGGCCTGCAGGGTATCGTCATCAAGAGCCATGGCGGTGCCGACGCGTTTTCCTTTGAAAACGCCATCCGCATCGCCCGCCTCGAGGTGGAGAAGAACATCGCGCAACGCATCGACAAGCAGCTGGAACAGCTGCTGACGGAAAGGGAAGCATCGTGACCTACGCCCGGATCACCGGCACCGGGGGCTGTCTCCCGGAGAAAATCCTCACCAACCACGATCTGGAAAAGATGGTGGAGACCACGGATGAGTGGATCCAGGAGCGCACCGGCATCAAGAAGCGCCACGTCGCGGGCCCCGAGGAGACCACCTGCGACCTGGCCGAGCGGGCCGCGCGCCGCGCCATGGAGATGGCCGGGCGCAGCAGTGCCGACATCGACCTGATCATCGTCGCCACCACCACCCCGGATCGCGTGTTCCCCAGCACCGCCTGCCTTCTGCAGAAACGCCTGGAGATCCACGGCTGCGCCGCCTTCGACGTGCAGGCGGTGTGCACCGGCTTCGTCTACGCCCTGGGCGTGGCCGATCGCTTCATCCGCACCGGCGGCGCGAAGTGTGCCCTGGTGGTGGGTGCCGAGACCCTGTCGCGCATCGTGGACTGGACCGACCGCACCACCTGCGTCCTGTTCGGCGACGGCGCCGGTGCCGTGGTGCTGGAGGCCAGCGAGGAGCAGGGCATCCTCTCCACCCACCTGCACGCCGATGGCCGCTTCGATAACCTGCTGCATGTGCCCAAGGGCATCTCCACCGCCTACAGCGAGGTGCTGGCGGGCGAGGCCTACATCGAGATGAAGGGCAACGAGGTCTTCAAGGTGGCGGTCAACACCCTGGGCCGCATCGTGGACGAGACCCTGGAATACAACGATATCGACCAGGCGGAGATCGACTGGCTGATCCCGCATCAGGCCAACATCCGCATCATCCAGGCCACCGCGCGCAAGCTGAAGATGCCCATGGACCGGGTGGTGGTCACCGTGGACGAACACGGCAATACCTCCGCCGCCTCCATCCCCCTGGCCCTGGACGTGGCCGTGCGTGACGGGCGTGTGCGCCCCGGGGACCTGCTGATGATGGAGGCCTTCGGCGGCGGCTTCACCTGGGGCTCGGCCCTGCTGCGGTTCTGATCAGCCGTCCAGCGGTTTCCCGCTGACCGGATCAGGTAGAATACCCACCGTCCCGACCGGGCCGCGACGGCCCGGCCAACACGAGACGATCCATGGGCCTGGAAATCGAACGCAAGTTTCTGGTGGTGGGCGAGAGCTGGAAGAAAAGCGTCTCTCGGCGCATCCACTTTCGTCAGGGTTACCTGTGCGGCAATCGCCACGCCTCCATCCGTGTGCGGGTGACCGACGAGGACGCCCGGCTCAACATCAAGAGCGCCACCCTGGGCGTCGAGCGTGAGGAGTTCGAGTATTCGATCCCGCCCGAGGAGGCACGGCGCATGCTGGAAGCCCTGTGCGAGGGCCCGTTGATCGAAAAGACCCGGTACTTCGTCGAACATCAGGGGCATGTCTGGGAGGTGGACGTGTTCGAGGGCCGCAACGAGGGGCTGATCGTGGCCGAGATCGAACTCTCCGCAACCGACGAGGTCTTCGATCGACCGGACTGGGTCGGCCAGGAGGTCTCCCATGATCCGCGCTATTACAATACCAGCCTGGTCAAACATCCTTTCTGTGAATGGTGAACCGCCGACCGTGAAACATCTCCGGGCAAACCGTCATCAAACCTCCACTCGCCGCACCTCGGGTGCGCCGGGGGCCGGGGCATGATCGACGTCCTGCTGGTGGACGATCACGAACTGGTTCGCATGGGCATCCGTGGCCTGCTGGATGAGCGCGCCGCCGTGACCGGTATCCAGGTGGTGGGCGAGGCCCACTCCGGCGAAGAGGCCCTGGTGGAGGCCAAGCGCCTCAAGCCGGACGTGGTGCTCATGGACATCAACATGCCGGGCATAGGCGGGCTCGTGGCCACCCGGCGCATCGTGGAGGCCCAGCCGTCGGTAAAGGTGCTGGTGCTCACCGCCATGGATGAGGGTCCCGTGCCCCGCTGGGTGCTGGAGGCCGGCGCCAGCGGCTATCTCACCAAGGGTTGCCGCATCGAGGAGATGATCGCCGCCATCCAGGGCGCCATGCAGGGCGAGCGCCATATCAGCCCGGCGGTGGCCCAGCGCCTGGCCCTGGGCGGGCTCGCCAAGGGCCAGGCCAACCCTTTTGATGAACTCTCCGGGCGGGAACGCCAGATCCTGCTGATGATCCTCCAGGGCCAGACACCCCAGGCCATCGCCACCGCCCTGAACATCAGTCCCAAGACGGTGAGCACCTACAAGTGCCGGGTCATGGGCAAGCTGGGTATCAGCAACGACATGCAACTGGTGACCCTGGCCGCGCAGCATGGTCTGATCGCTTCCCGGGAAGTGGGCGACAACTAGCAGGCTAGCCCCAGGCCTTCTGTCCCGGCCGGCAGGGCCCACTGCCGTGGTAGCATGACGCCATGGAAACCCACTTCGATCCCCACTGCACCCGCTGCCCGCGCCTGAGCGGGTTTCTGGCCGACCTGCGCCAGAAACACCCCGGGTATCACAATGCCCCCGTGGCGCCTTTCGGTGATCCCGAAGCCCGGCTGCTGATCGTTGGCCTGGCCCCGGGCATGCACGGCGCCAACGCCTCGGGACGGCCCTTCACCGGCGACTACGCCGGCATCCTGCTCTACGAGACCCTGCACCGCTTCGGCTTTGCCAGTCGCCCGGAATCGGTGTCCGCCGACGACGGGCTGGTGCTCAGTGATTGCCGCATCACCAACGCGGTGAAGTGCCTGCCGCCGGCCAACAAGCCGGAGACCGGCGAGGTGGTGTGCTGCAACGATTACCTGGCCGTGGAACTCAGGGGCCTGCCCCGGGACGCGGTGGTCCTGGCCCTGGGCACCATCGCCCACAATGCCGTCCTGCGCGCCCTGGGGATCAAGGCCAGCGCGCACCGCTTCGGCCATGGCGCCGAACATGAACTCGACGGCCTGACCCTGATCGATTCCTACCACTGCAGCCGCTACAACACCCAGACCCGGCGCCTGACCCCCGAGATGTTCCAGGCGGTGTTCGCCCGCATCCGCGAGCGGCTGCCCGAAGCGCTGGCCCGGCAGCGGCGCGCCTGACAACCGACCCCCGGCGTCCATGAGCGAGCAGTACGAGGCCGCACCCTTCGATCCCGCCAGCTTCCTGCGCACCCTGACCCATCGTCCGGGGGTGTACCGGATGCTGGGCGGGGCGGGGGAGGTGCTCTACGTGGGCAAGGCCAAGGACCTGAAGAAACGGGTCGCCAGCTATTTCCGCAGCAACGTGAGCAGCGCGCGGATCCGCTCCATGGTGAGCCAGATCCACAACATCGAGGTCACCGTCACCCGCACCGAGGCCGAGGCCCTGCTGCTGGAGAGCAACCTCATCAAGGAGCACCGGCCCCGCTACAACGTGCTGCTGCGGGACGACAAGAGTTACCCCTACATCCTGGTCACCGACCACGCCTTCCCGCGCCTGACCTTCCACCGGGGCGCGCGCAAGCCCGGCGGCCGCTACTTCGGCCCCTATCCCTCGGCGGGGGCGGTGCGCGAGACCCTGAACCTGCTGCAGAAGCTGTTCCTGGTGCGCCAGTGCGAGGACAGCTTCTTCCAGAACCGCTCCCGGCCCTGCCTGCAGTACCAGATCCGGCGCTGCACCGCGCCCTGCGTAGGGCTCGTCAACGAGGCCACCTACCGGCAGGACGTGGAACACGCGGTGCAGTTCCTGGAGGGCAAGAGCGAGGCGGTGATCCGCGACCTGGTGGTGCGCATGGAGCAGGCCTCCGAGCGACTCGCCTTCGAGGAGGCGGCCCGTTACCGGGACCAGATCACCCGGCTGCGACAGATCTCCGAGCAGCAGTACATCAGCGGCGCGGGTGGCGACGTGGACATCATCGCCTGTCACCAGGCCTCCGGTCAGGCCTGCGTGCAGGTGTTCTTCGTGCGCGGCGGACACCACCTGGGCAACAAGGCCCTGTTCCCCAGCGTGCCCGAGGACACCAGTGCCGAGGAACTGATCAGCGCCTTCCTGGCCCAGTATTACCTGAGCCGCGAGGTGCCCGCGGAGATCATCCTGAGCCATGTCCCGGAGGACGCGGAGGTGCTCACGGAGGTGCTCGGTGAGCGCCGGGGCAGGGCGGTGAGCCTGAGCTGGAACGTGCGCGGCGAGCGGGCCCGCTGGCTGGAGATGGCCGAGCGCAACGCGGAACTGGCCCTGCGCACCCGGCTCGCCAGCCGCGCCGGCATGCGCGAGCGCCTGGAGGCCCTGGCCGAGGCCCTGGACCTGGACGAGTTGCCTTCGCGGATGGAGTGTTTCGACATCAGCCATACCCAGGGAGAGCTCACCGTGGCCTCCTGCGTGGTGTTCGATGCCGAGGGGCCGGTGAAGTCCGACTACCGGCGCTTCAACATCGAGGGCATCACCCCTGGGGATGACTACGCCGCCATGCGCCAGGCCCTGCAGCGGCGCTACACGCGCCTCAAGGAGGGCGAGGGGCGTCTGCCGGACGTGCTGTTCATCGACGGCGGCAAGGGCCAGGTGCGCCAGGCCCTGGAGGTGCTGGAGGAACTGCAGGTCCAGGGGGTGAGCGTGGTGGGCGTGGCGAAGGGGGCGGACCGCAAGCCGGGGCTCGAGACCCTCGTGTTGAGCGACTCCGAGCGCCCGACTATACTGCCGCCGGGCTCCAGTGCCCTGCATCTCATCCAACAGATCCGCGACGAGGCGCACCGATTCGCCATCACTGGCCACCGCCAGCGACGTGCCAAGGCGCGCACCGCTTCTCCCCTGGAGCAGATCCCCGGCATGGGCCCGAAGCGTCGCCAGCAGTTACTCAAGCATTTCGGCGGGCTGCGCGGCGTGAGCCGGGCCGGCGTGGCCGAGCTGTCCAAGGTCCCGGGCATCAGCCGGAAGCTGGCACAGCAGATCTACGACAGCTTTCATGAAGGCTGAATCTCGATGACATTGAACATACCCAACCTGCTCACCTGGCTGCGCATCGCCCTCATACCCCTGATCGTGGTGGTGTTCTACCTGCCCGTGTCCTGGTCCGGGCCGGCCAGCGCCGCCATCTTCGCCCTGGCGGGCCTGACCGACTGGCTGGACGGGTACCTGGCGCGCAAGCTGGGCCAGACCTCCCGCTTCGGCGCCTTTCTCGATCCCGTGGCCGACAAGCTGATGGTGGCCGCGGCCCTGGTGCTGCTGGTGGACAAGATGGGCGGTGTGCTGCTGGCCGCCGCGGCCATCGTCATCATCGGCCGGGAGATCGCCATCTCCGCCCTGCGGGAATGGATGGCGGAAATCGGTCAGCGGGGCAAGGTGGCGGTCTCGAGTCTGGGCAAGGTGAAGACCACCGCGCAGATGGTCGCCATCTTCCTGCTGCTCTATCAGCAGCCGGTGCTGGGGTATGACCTACACACCCTGGGCCTGGTGCTGCTCTACGCGGCTGCTGCACTGACCCTGTGGTCCATGATCCAGTACCTGCGCGCCGCCCTGCGCAGGGTGAACGCGGCCTGACGCAGGCAGCTTCATCCTTGCAAGAATCCCCCCTTGACACAAAACTGCAAGGATCCATAGAATACGCGCTCCCAAGCGGGAATAGCTCAGTTGGTAGAGCACAACCTTGCCAAGGTTGGGGTCGCGAGTTCGAGTCTCGTTTCCCGCTCCAGATTCTCAAACCTCGGTTCTGCCGAGGTTTTTTGTTTTCGGGACAGGGGTGCTATGATTTGCGCCTCTTCCCGCACCCGGCTGGGTGGCAGAGTGGTTATGCAGCGGCCTGCAAAGCCGTGTACGCCGGTTCGATTCCGACCCCAGCCTCCACTTTTCCCTGATGTCTTTCGCGCGGTCTGCTGCAAGCGGCTACAATGCCGTCTGCCTGCCTTTTCGATTCAGCCCGGATGGCGGAACTGGTAGACGCAGGGGACTTAAAATCTGTTTTGTCAAGTCCTTTCTGCTAGAACTACCGAGCCAGAAGGTCAATAGCGACAACGGTTTGCGAGCGTCCATGCTGTAGCTTTGCTGCTTGGCTTGACGATCAGGGGCCAGCTAGGCGCCAGTAGATGGAGGTAGGTGTTTTCGGTGCGTTGAGCACTACGCCCGAGTGGTGAAATCGGTAGACACAAGGGACTTGAACAATTTGAGCCTTCGGGGGGAAACGCCCGAAGTGAAGCCCGTCAAAGTCGGCGAACGCCCTGGATGCTTTTGCACCCGAGCCAACGCCGAGCCAAGCCCAAGCCACAGCTTGGGAAGGTGTAGAGAGCAGACGGCGGGCACCTACGGCCGCAAGGCTATGGTGAAGGCGTGCTCCAGACCACGAACGCCCTGCGTTGAGCAAGGCGGCGGCGAAAGTCGAAGTGGTAAGAAAATCCCTCGCCGAAAGGCGTGCCGGTTCGATTCCGGCCTCGGGCACCAATCCAGAGCCGCCCCTGTTCACGCAGGGGCGGCTTTCCCGTTTTTGGACTGTGTGCGCTTGAAGCCCCGATCCCCCGCCATGAACGCCTCCAGCATGTGCGGGATCAACTTCTCTGCATCGACCACCTCGCCATACGCCTGCGCGTGCATCGCGGCGTAGCGGTCGAGGTCGGCTTTCAGACTGGCCGGGCAGGCAAAGGTCAACTTGACGTTCTCGGTCTTGGGCAGCGGCCCGAGCCGCAGCTTCTTGGTCGCGCTCATTGCGAAGCTCCCCGATTGAAGAACAGTGGCTGGTAGGGCCGAAGCACCAGATCCCGATTGACGATGATCCGCACCGGCAGGCCCGGCCGCGTGGTCAGCGTCGGCTGGATGTTCATGTTGCGCCGGGTGATCTCCTGCCCGACCTGATTGATGCTGTCCTGTGCGCTATCGCGCCCGGCGATGACGATCCGGTTGCCGTCCTGACGGTTCTCCGGCGCAGCCAGCTCGGCGCCCACGCCCAGCAGCGTCGTCAGCACCGCGCCCGCGACGATGCGATTCCAATGCCAGTCCACGTCGTCTTCCAGGCCGGCGTAGCCGGCCGGGTCGGTGCCGACAAGGCTGTCGAGCGTCAGCGAGGACGTATCGGGCAGGATGACCCGGTTCCACACCACCTGCACACGGCTCTGCCCGTAGCTGACCTGGCTGTTGTAGCGCCCGAGGATGCGCGATCCCTGCGGGATCAGCAGGAACTTGCCCGTGGCCGTGTCATAGACCGGCTCCGTCACCGTGGCGATCACGTCGCCCGGAAGGTCGGACTTGATGCCCGTCACCAGCGCGCCCGCGATCACCGTTCCGGCCATCACCTGATAGGGCGACACCGGCAGCGCCAGATTGCCGGAATTGCGGGTTTCCGTAGAGCCTGCTTTCAGGAACGCCTCCTTCTGGTCTTGCCGGTTCTGCACGGCGGTCGGGTCGGCAGGCTGGGCCGCCGTCGAGGCCGGCCCAGCGGCGAGCGGGTCAAAGGCCGCCAGCGTGCTTGCGCCACCAGACGCACCCGGCACCGCCTGCGTCACCGTGGCGGCGGCCTGGCTTTGGCCGCCCGAGCGGAAGAACACCGACGAGGCCGCTGCCGCGTCGGCCTCCTTGCGCAAGGCATCCTCGGGATCATGGCCCGGCGGTACATACGTCGGCGTCACCGGCTGCTGCGAGTTCACGATGGCCGGGCCGAGATCACCCGGCAGCGGCGGCCCCAGCTCGGACACCTTCGGCGGCAGCTTCGAGTAGTCCGAAGGCAGGCCATCCAGCCCTTCGGACTTCGACACGCGATCGACGTTGTAAAGCTCGGTCTGCTCATTGGCGCCGCGCCGTTGCGGTTGCAGCGACCAGATCGTGGCCCCGAGCACGGCGACCGACAGGCCGCCGACAAGGACGGCCAGCGTGCGCCGGTTCAGGCGCGTGACCGGGCGCGGCTGGGCGCGCAGCGCCACCGCCTCGGGCGCGACCTTGCCCGCCTGCGGCGTGGCGAGGTCGGGGGTGTCGTCCTGGCTCATGGTCAGTTCCTCCGTGCCACGCCATCCGTGCGCTCGATTCGCACCACATCGCCCTTGTCGCCACCTAAGCGCAGTTCGGCGGCTCCGAACAGCCGATCCACGATGTAGTACGGCGAGCGGAAGCGGTAATTGACCAATTGCCCGTCGCCTTCCGGCCCGATCACGAACAGCGGCGGAAGATCGCCCTGCGCGATGCCGGCGGGAAGCTGGATATAGACTTTCTGCCCGTCGTCGAAGGCGCGCAGCGGCTTCCACGGCGGATTGCTGCCGCTGATCGCGTAGCGGAAGCGCAGGTTCTCCAGCGACAGGCCGCTATCGACCGGCGCTGCGGTGCTGGCCGCTTGCGCCTGGCGCTGCAAGGCCAGCATCCGGTCGCGCGGGTACTCCCACGACACCGATGCCATCCACGTCTTTTCTGTCGAAGCCAACTCCAGCAGGTACGTTCTGCGGTTGGTGGTGATGACGAGATTGGTCTTGAGGCCCGAGCGGATGGGCTTCACCAGCACGTTCACGCGCAGGTCGGCGCCGCTGCCGCTGGACGTGTCGCCCACGATCCAGCGCACGGTATCGCCGGCGGCCACCGTCACTAGTTCCTCGCCAGGCTGGAGCGACACCACGGTCACGCGGCCCACGGCCGCATAGACCTGATAGAGCGCACCATCGCTATACGGCCACACCTGAATAGCGTTGACGTAGCCCTCGCGCGTGGGCGCGACGCGCGCCTCGGCATTGGCACGCGAAACGCGCACCTTCTCGTCTGCCGGCTCCGGCACAGGCTTGGCGTCCTCGGCTTCGGGAGCCGGCTTCAACTGCGCGGGCATCGGCAGTACCTCGGGCACGGCCACCACCTCTACCGGCGCGGGCGGCTCTGGCAGCGGCTGGGCCTGTACCGGCTCATCGAGTGAGATGGTCGGCGGCGGTTTGCCCTGCGTGGCGCAGCCCGCCAAGGCAAGCAGGATCACCGGCAAAGCGGATTTACGGAAAAGATCATTCATGGCTTGGCTCCTTCGGAAGAATCCAGTTCGCGGCTCCACGACAGGCCGTTGACGTAGATGCCCAGGGGGTTCTTGCGCAGGCGTTCTTCGGTGCGCGGCGGCTGGAGCACGATGGACACCACGGCCGTCCACCGATCCAGTCCCGCCGCGGCGCCGTTGACGTAGCGGCGTTCTGTCCAGCGCACGTTGAAAGACGTGTCGCTGGCGCGCACGACGCTGGTGATCTGCACCGTCACCGACTCCTTGCCGATGCGCGCGAACGGGTCGTTGACCCGCGCGTAGTCGTTGAGCACGGCCGCGCCCTTGTCGGTCGTGTAGTCGTAGGCGTCGAGCCAGTTCTGGCGCACGACGATGGGGTCGATGGACAGCGAGCGAACCAGGCCGATGAAGCGGCCTAGGTGGTACGCGGTCTGTGCGTCGCTGGGCTTGTATGGCGTGGCGGCTTCGCCCACTGCGCGCACCTGGCCCGCGTTGTCCACCTCCACGACGTAGGGCGTCACAAAGGACTGCGCGGAGCGCCACACCAGGCCGCCGGCCATCAGCAACGCGAGGGTGAGGCAGCCGAAGGCCATCAGGCGCCAGTTCTTCGCCTGCACGCGCGGCGAGCCGATACGGTCGTCCCATACCTGGCCGGCAGCTTGGTACGGCGTGGCAGGCTGCGGCGTGTCGGCGTAACGCACCTGCGGTTTCTTGAATCGCATGGTCAGTTCTCCTTATGAATCGGAATCGCGCAGGCTCGGCCCTTGGCCGGAGCCGCCGCCGTCGCCACCGCGCAGCGCATGGGCGGTGGTGGTCGCGGCATGGGTGAGCTGTTGGCGGCGATGCAGTCGTTTCGCCCAGGCAGGTTGTTCCTGCGTCTGCGCGTTGCTGGCGCTGGGCGTGGCCTCGCCAACTCCCTGACCGGATGCCGCCCCTGCGCCACTGTCGGCCGCAGCGCCATTCCAGCCAGCACGGAACGGAGCGGCCATGCGCTGCCCGACAGCGGAGGCACGGGATGCAGCGCCTCGTCCGGCTGCCTGCGCGCCGGTCTTGGCGACGTTGCCCAAGCCCGCCATCGCGCCTTTGGCACCGCCGCCTGCTGCGGCGGAACCGGCCTGGAACGCCGACTTCGCGCTGCCCGCCGCCGACGTGGCGGCACGCGCGCCGCTGCCGGCCAGCTTGGCGGCGGCCGGGGCCATGCGCGCGCCAGCAGCTACCGCACTGCCCACGCCCGTCGCGGCGGCACCGACGGCCACCGCCGTTCCGGCTGCGCCGATGGCCGCGCCCGCCATCGCGCCCGCGCCGAGCTGCGGCGCACCGGACACAAGGCCCGTGGCGATGCCGGGGCCGAAGATCCCCAGCGCCAGCAAAGTGAGCGAGGCCAGCATGATGACCAGCGCATGGTCGAGGGACGGCTCATCGGGATGGACTTGGAACTGGGTGAACAGACCCGAGCCGATACCGACAATCACGGCCAACACCAGCACCTTGACGCCGGAGGCCACGACGTTGCCCAGCACTTTTTCCGCCAGAAAGCTCGTCTTGTTCCACAGCGCGAACGGCACCAGCACAAAGCCTGCGAGCGTGGTCAGCTTGAATTCGATCAGCGTGATGAAAAGCTGGATCGCCAGCACGAAGAAGCAGAGCACCACGACCAGCCAGGCGAGGAACAGCACCAAGATGGCATCGAGGTTCAAGAACACCTCGGGAAATCCCATCATGTCGTCAAGCTGAAGGAAGATAGGCCCGCCCGCGTCAAGGCCGGTTTTCGCCAGTCGGCCCGGCTGCAAGAAGTTCTCCATCGTGATTGCCGAGCCGGTGGCGGTGATACCCAATCCCGCAAACGAGCGGAACACGATGCTGGCCAGCCAGTTGAAGTTGCCGATGATGTAGGCGAAGGCACCGACGTAGAGCACCTTGCGCAGCAGCTTGGCGATCACGTCCTCGCCCTGGCCGGTGGCATGGCTCATGGCCCAATACAGGCCGGCGATCGTCATGTCGATGACGATCAGCGTGGCCGTGAGGAACGCTACTTCGCCCCGCAGCAGCCCGAAACCCGAGTCGATGTAGGCGGCGAATGTGTTGAGGAATTGGTCGATGATGGTCACGTCATTCATGGCGTGTCCTCCGGTTCGGCGGGAACGGTCGGCGCCATGCCATCGGCCGGCTCCTCGAAGCTGGGCGGGATCGGCGGCAGGCCGGCCAGCGTTCGGTATTCATCCGGCCCGGCTTCGCCGGAAAAGAAGCGCCGCCGGAAGGCTTCGGCGGCGGCGCGGCAAGC
Organism: Thioalkalivibrio sulfidiphilus HL-EbGr7; assembly: GCF_000021985.1. Taxonomy (NCBI): domain Bacteria; kingdom Pseudomonadati; phylum Pseudomonadota; class Gammaproteobacteria; order Chromatiales; family Ectothiorhodospiraceae; genus Thioalkalivibrio; species Thioalkalivibrio sulfidiphilus. The sequence continues at coordinate 2,026,356 of NC_011901.1, read as the reverse complement.
GTCCTCGCCCGTGGCCTGCCGGTCGGCCGCGCATTGCGCGCGCAATGCCTTGAGCCGCACGGGATCAGCGGCCAGGGCATCGGCGAGGTTGTCGGCCGGCTGCTCGCCGCAGGCGGCCAGCAGCACGGCACCAAGGACGAGGACGCATCGCATGTCGGCCCCCGTCAGTCGCGGTAGAAGTTGACGGACTGCGGCGTGTACGGCGTGCCTTCCCCGAGGAAGCGCCGCCGCACTTCGCGGGCGCGCTCGGTGGCCGCCGCCTGCCGCGCCAGTTCCAACGAGGCGGCCCGGTCTTGCGTGATCTGGAGCCGCTGCGACTGGATCGACTGCTTGGCCTGCAAGGCGAGCAACTGGTTCATGGCCTGCATCGCCTGCAACGCGCCTTGCGCCGACTGGCTCTTGCCGACCAGATCGGCCAGCACGCTTTCGTCTTCGCCCAGGTTCTGCGACACCTGCGCCTGCATCTGCATGGTGGTCTGCAAGCCGTTGAGCGTGTTCTTCCATCGCTCCTGGGCGTCGCGGTACATCTGGTCGCCGCTGACGGTGGCGGCGTACTGCTCCGGGTACAGGCGGGCAAACTCCCGATCCAGATTCGTCACGTCGTAGGCCAAGCCTCGGGCCTGGGCGATCAACCGCTCGGTCGTTGCCAGGTTGGCGCGCAACTGGCCGACCACGCTGGACGGCAGGCTGGCGAGGTTGCGCGCCTGGTTCATCAGCATCTGCGCTTCGTTCTGAAGCTGTTGGATCTGGTTGTTGATTTGCTCCAGCGTGCGGATCGCAGTCAGCGTGTTCTGCACGAGGTTGGTGGGGTCGATCACGACCCATTGCGCATGGGCAGTGGCCGTGCAAAGCATGGCCGCGATGGCCGCGGCGACAAGGCGCTTCTTCATGGCAGGTTCTCCTGTGGGTGGTCAGCGAGGGAACCCGGCGCGAGGCCGGGGAACGAGGGCAGCAGGTCAGCCGCCCAATCGAGGCCGCGATGGCGCAGCCAGGCGCCCGCGAAGCCGGGCGTGCCGGCGTCCAGCAGCACGCGGTCTATGTCGCGCTGGTCTTGCGGCGTGGAAGCGCCCGCAAACGCCAACGCCGCCGGCCCCAGGTCGAGGTCGAACAGGCGGTTGCCGAGGCGGGATTGGTAGTAGTAATCGCGCTTGGGCTGCGCGGTGGCGACGATTTCGATCTGACGCCTGTTGAGGCCGAAGCCCTCGTATATCGTGCGAATCTGCGGCTCGGTCGCCTGCGGGTTGGCGAGGAAAATGCGGCTCGCGCAGCTCTCGATGATCGCGGGCGCGATGCTCGAATCCTTGATGTCGGCCAGCGACTGCGTTGCGAAGATGACGCTGACGTTCTTCTTGCGCAGCGTCTTGAGCCACTGGCGGATGCGCGCGGCAAACACCGGGTCATCGAGGAACAGCCACGCTTCATCGAGGATCAGCAGCGTGGGCGCACCGTCAAAGCGTTCGTCGAAGCGCGCAAAGAGGTAATGCAGCACGGCCATGACGGCGGCCTTGCTGTGCATCAGCTCTTCCATCTCGAAGCACTGCACGTCGGCCATGCCCAGCCGGTCGTGGTCGGCGTCCAGCAGCTTGCCGTGCGCGCCGCCCAGCACATACGGCGCGAGCGCCTGGCGCAGCGCGTTGGACTGCAAGAGGACGGACAGCCCGGTCATCGTGCGCTGCTCCACCGGCGCACCGGCAAGGCTGCCGAGTGCCGACCAGATGGCCGCCTTCTCGTCCGGGCCGACTGCCACGCCTTCGTGCAGCAAGCGGCCTTCGATCCATTCCGCTGCCCAGGTGCGGTAGCCCTCGCGGTCGATGCGCGCGAGCGGCTGGAAGGCGATTTCTCCATCCGTGCCCAGGTCGTAGTGCTCGCCGCCCAGCCCGAGGATCGTGGCGCGCATGGAACGCCCCATGTCGAAGGCGAAGATGCGCGAGCCGCGATAGCGGCGAAACTGCAACGCCAGCGTGGCGAGCAAGACCGACTTGCCCATGCCGGTCGGGCCGGCGACCAGCGTGTGGCCCACGTCGCCGATGTGCGTCACCAGCCGGAACGGCGTCGCGCCATCGGTGCGGGTGACGATCAGCGGCGGGCCGTCCAGGTGGTCGTTCTTCTCCGGCCCGGCCCACACCGCCGACACCGGCATCATGTGCGCCAGGTTCAGCGTCGAGACGATGGGCTGACGCACGTTGGCGTAGGCGTTGCCGGGAAGCGAGGACAGCCACGCATCCACGGCATTGAGCGTTTCGGGGATGGTGACGAAGCCGCGCCCCTGAATGACGCGCTCCACCATGCGCAGCTTCTCGTCGGCTGCGCCGGCGTCCTCGTCCATGACGGTGACGGTCGCCGTCAGGTAGCCGAAGGCGACCTGATCGCTGCCCAGCTCCTGCAAGGCCGCATCCGCGTCCGCCGCCTTGTTGTTCGCGTCGGTATCGACCAGCGGGCTTTCCTGCTGGAAGATCGTTTCGCGCAGCAGCGCGATGACGTTCTTGCGCTTGGCGAACCACTGGCGGCGCAGACGCCCCAATTCCCGTTCCGCCTCGGATTTGTCGAGGCACAGAAAGCGCGTACTCCAGCGATACCCAAATCCCAGGCGGTTGAGGTCGTCCAGAATCCCCGGCCAGGTCGAGGTCGGGAATCCGCGCACCGACACCACGCGCAGGTGCCTGTCGCCCAGCATGGGGGCCAGGCCACCGACCAGCGGCGAGTCGGTCAGCAGCGCGTCGATGTGGAACGGCACCTCGGGAACGCCCATGCGATAGCGCCGCGTCGAGATGGTCGAGTGCAGATAGGTCAGCGTCTGGCTGTCATCGAGCCAGGCGATTTCCGGCATGACGCCATCGAGCAGGTCAAAGACCCGATCCGTTTCCGCGACGAAGGCTTGCAGCCGCTCGCGCCAGTCCACGCCATTCGTCGGCGTGTTCTCGTAGAGCATCTTGGCGGCACGGGCGCGCGATTCCTCGGGCGGCAGGTACACCAGCGTCAGGTGATAGCCGCTCTCGAAGTGATGGCCGGTATCCTCGAAGGCCGAGCGGCGTTCTTCGTCCACCAGCCACGAAAGTGGCTCGGGAAACTCCGAGTGCGGGTAGTCGGCAGCGGTGCGGCGCTCGGCCTCGATGAACAGCGCCCAGCCAGAACCCAGCCGGCGCAGCGCGTTGTTCAGGCGTGCCGACGTGGCGATCAGCTCGCCTTGCGTGGCGCTATCGAGGTCAGGCCCGCGAAACCGGGCGGTGCGCTGGAAACTGCCGTCCTTGTTCAAGACGACACCCGGCGCGACCAGTCCGGCCCAGGGCAGCCAGTCGGCGAGCAGCGCGGGCCGTTGGCGGTATTCGGCAAGGTTCAGCATGCCTGCATCCCCTCACACGTCCAGCAGCGGGCGATGCTTGATGTGCCGGGCGAACACGGCCATGAACTGAGGATCGACGCGCGCACCCCACACCGCCAGCGAATGGCCGACGATCCAGAGCACCACGCCCGGAATCCACAGTTGCAGGCCCAGCCCGACGGCGGCGGCCAGCGTGCCGTTGGCGATCGCCACGGTGCGCGGTGCGCCGCCCAGCAAGATCGGCTCGGTGAGCGAGCGATGCAGCGGCACCTCGAACCCGGCCGCGAAGGTGTCCGGGCCGCTCATACGACAGCCCCGCCAGAGAACGAAAAGAACGACAGGAAGAACGAGGACGCGGCGAAGGCGATGCTCAAGCCGAACACGATCTGGATCAGCTTGCGGAAGCCGCCTGACGTGTCGCCGAAGGCCAGCGCGAGGCCCGTGGCGATGATGATGATGACGGCGACGATGCGCGCCACCGGCCCCTGGATGGATTCGAGGATGGATTGCAGCGGGCCTTCCCACGGCATCGAGGAACCGGCGGCCTGCGCGGTTCCAGCCAGCAACAGCAGCAGTGCGGCCAGCAGTAAGCCTTGCGCCGCAGGGCGGGCCAGGCTGTGCAGCCGCGACCGCGCGGGAAGGCGCAAAGCCGGATTTGCAGAAAAACGGAAAGCAGGAACGATCATCTGCGTCATGGCAGTTCTCCAGGTTGGTCAGGGGACGGGGAAGTCGCCGCAGCGGGTGCGGCCTCGGGAAATAGCGGCAGCTCGGGAAACGGTGTCTCCAGCGCATCCGCCAATCGGTAGCCCACACCGTCGAAGCCGACGACGCGGGCGATGCTCTCGATGCGGCGCTTGCGCCCGCGACCGGCGATGTGGATCACCACGTTGACCGCCTCGGCGATCAGCGCACGCGGCGGGTTCACCGCCACTTCGAGAATCAGTTGCTCCATGCGCAGCAACGCGCCCAGCGCGGAACCCGCATGGATCGTGGCGATGCCGCCGGGGTGGCCGGTGCCCCACACCTTGATGAGATCCAGCGCCTCGGCGCCGCGCACCTCGCCGACCACCACGCGATCGGGTCGCAGGCGCATGGAGGAGCGCACCAACTCGGTCATGGACACCACCCCCGCGCGCGTGCGCAGCGGAACGTGGTCACGCGCCGCGCATTGCAGCTCCACCGTGTCTTCGAGTACCAACACGCGGTCGCCGGTGGCGGCAATCTCTGCCAGCAGCGCATTGGCCAGCGTGGTCTTGCCGCTGCTGGTGGCCCCGGCGATCACGATGTTCTGGCGCTCGCGCACGGCCTGCACCAGAAAGCCCGCCTGGGCGGCGGTCATCATTCCGTCCACGACGTACCGCTCCAGCGGGATCACGCCGATGGCGCGCTTGCGCAGCGCGAAGGCCGGCCCCGGCGCGGCGGGCGGCAAGATGCCCTCGAATCGCTCGCCCGTCTCCGGCAGTTCAGCCGACAGCAGCGGCTGGCCGCGATGGACTTCCGCGCCGACGTGGGCAGCGACCAGGCGGATGATCCGCTCGCCATCGGCCTCGGGCATCTCCACGCCCATCGGCGCGCGCCCACTCGAAAGCCGATCCACCCAAAGGGTGCGATCGGGGTTGAGCATGATTTCCACCACGTCGGGGTCTTCGAGCGCGGTGGCGATCAGCGGCCCCATTGCCGTGCGCAGCATCTGGATGCGTCGCTCAAGGGAGGCGGCAGCAGACGAACGCGGCTCATGCGGGAGTTGCGGAACGGCACTCATGAGGCACGCTCCCGAGCCTGGGCGGCGGCTGCCGCGTCTTCCATCCGCACCGGGTCAGGGTGCAGTTCCTCCACCACATCGCGCACCAGGCTGCGTCCGCGCATCAGGTGGCGGCCAAGCTGCTCGGTGAACTGCTCGAAGCGCGCCTTGCCCTGGGCGCGCGCCGCGTCTTGGTGTGCCTCGGGAACCGGCGTGCTGACCGTCAGGTAGTAGCGGATGAACAGCGCCAGCGTCTCGATGGCGATGCTCTGGTCACGCTCCATGCGCTTGGCCTGGCGCGACAGGCGATCAAGGCGCTTGGCGATGGCCGCCTCGCGCTGGTCAGCGGCATCGGGCGACAGCCACGATGCGAGCGCCGCCGCAACGATCGACGACTTGGACACGCCTTTCTTGGCGGCCAGCTCGTCGAGCCGCTGGGCGTGCTCGGGCTGAATGAACAGATTGAGGCGGTATTGGCTCATAGCTCGATTCCGTCGTTGGGGTTCAGCGATGCCAGCCGGGCCGCGCGCTGCATGGCCGGATCGAGCTGGCGAGGAAGGGGAAGCGGCAGGTCGTCGTCGTCATCGAGCAGCCCGAGGTCAGCTGCGGGCGCGGCCAACTCGGGGTCGTAGGCGACGACTTCGGAAAGCTCGGGCTGACGGCGCGGGCCGCCGTCGTCGGCGGAACCGAGGCCATCGGCGGGTGCCGTGGCCGGTGCGGTGGGCGTTGGTGGGATTGCCAGCCCGCTCCAGTCGTCGGGGCGCAGCGGCGGCGCGTCGGCGTATTGGCTGTCCGCCAACACGGGCGGCGACAGCACGCGCCGCTTGAAATTGGCGTCCGCGTAGTAGCGCAGCTTCTTTGCCCGGATCGGCGCCACGCTGGAGACCATCACCACGGCCTCGTCGGGCGGAAGCTGCATGACTTCGCCGGGCGTCAGCAGCGGGCGGGCCGTCTCCTGGCGCGACACCATGAGGTGGCCCAGCCACGGCGCGAGCCGGTGGCCCGCGTAGTTGCGCTGTGCGCGCAACTCGGTCGCGGTGCCCAACGTCTCGGAAATGCGCTTGGCGGTGCGTTCATCGTTGGTGGCGAACGTCACACGCACATGGCAGTTGTCCAGAATCGAATGGTTTTGGCCGTAGGCTTTGTCGATCTGGTTGAGCGACTGCGCGATGAGGAAGCTGCGGATGCCGTAGCCCGCCATGAAGGCCAACGCGGTCTCGAAAAAATCCAAGCGCCCGAGTGCCGGAAACTCATCGAGCATCAGCAGCAGCTTGTGGCGGCGCTTGATGCCGTCGGAGCCGTCCAGCGATTCGGTGAGCCGCCGTCCGATCTGGTTGAGGATCAGGCGGATCAGCGGCTTCGTGCGGCTAATGTCCGAAGGCGGCACCACCAGGTACAGCGATACCGGATGCTCGGCGGCGATCAGGTCGGCAATGCGCCAGTCGCAGCGCGAGGTGACTTCGGCCACAGTGGGATCGCGATAAAGGCCGAGGAACGACATGGCGGTGCTCAACACGCCAGAACGCTCGTTGTCCGACTTGTTGAGCACTTCGCGCGCAGCGGACGCCACAACGGGATGCGGGCCACCACCTTCCTCGTTCACGAGGTGCGGCGTGGTCATCATCCGGTGCAAGGTCAGCTCGAATGGGCTGGCCGGGTCGGAGAGGAAGTTGGCGACGCCGCGCAGCGTCTTGTCCTGCCCGGCGTAAAGGACGTGCAAGATGGCGCCGACCAGCAGCGCGTGCGAAGTTTTTTCCCAATGGTTGCGTTTCTCCAGCGCGCCTTCGGGATCGACCAGGATGTCCGCGATGTTCTGCACGTCGCGCACTTCATGCGCGCCGCGCCGTACCTCCAGCAGCGGGTTGTAGGCCGCCGACTTCGCATCCGTGGGGTTGAACAGCAGGCAGTGCGAGAAACGCGAGCGCCAGCCTGCGGTGATCTGCCAGTTCTCGCCCTTGATGTCGTGGATGACGGCGGACGCGGGCCAGGAAAGCAGCGTCGGCACCACGAGGCCGACGCCCTTGCCGCTGCGCGTGGGTGCGAACGTCAGGACATGCTCTGGCCCTTCATGGCGCAGGTACTGGCGGTCGTGCTGGCCGAGGAACACGCCCGCCGGCTGCGTGAGACCCGCCTTGCGAATGTCCTGCGCGTTTGCCCAGCGGGCCGATCCGTAGGTCGTGACAAGGCGTGCCTGCCGCGAGCGCCAGACCGACATAGCAATGGCGACGGTCACTGCGACCATGCCACTGCTGCCGGCGATGGCACCGCCCGTGTCGAAGATTTCCGGGGTATAGGCGCCGTAAGAGAACCACCACTCAAACAGCTTCCACGGGTAATAGATCGGCGTGCCAAGAATATCGAACCAGGGCGAGCCAAGGCGTACTTGATAACCAAGGGCTGCTGCTGTCCACTGTGTGGCGCCCCACACGCCGGCGATCACGATGCCGAACACCACGGCGATCTGACCGAACAGCACGTTTGTCCCTTGCATGACCTTGCCTCCGATTTCTCCTGCGCTGATTCCTCATGGAAAGCGCGGCACAAGAACGTGCCGCTGGCGTCAGGATCGGTGCCGGGTCGGTGCCGGTCAAAGACCGTTTAGGGCATAAAGGTCGAGGAAAAAGAAAGAACTAGCGTGGTGGCGAACCAAAGAAAAACGCCGCAAGCGCGGGCGCGTTGCGGCGTGTCGGGCAAAAATATGAAGGTAATGCGGCGATCCGCCAACAATCAGAACTTGGGCGACTCTTTCGGCGGCGTGTACGGGGTTTCGCCGTCGCCATAGAACCGCTTGCGCGTAGCTTCCGCCACGCGGTTGCACAGCACGTCGCCCAGCTTGGGGCGGTCGGTCTTACATTGCTGGCGCAGCTCTTTGAGTCGTTCGGGGTTGGCTGCCAGTTCTTCCACCGTCGGGACACCCGCATCCGAGCCTTTGGCCTTCTGAGGAGTCTCGGACTGGCCGCAGCCAGTCATGGCGACCACCAGCAAGAACGGGATGATCTTGTTCATGTCGTGAATTCCTCCGGGGGGTCAGGACTGCGACGCGGAACAGGTTTCGCGGACTCCGGCGATTCAATGGCCTGCACGCGCTCAATGAACCGCGCAAGCACATCGGATGGCTCATCGTCGAGGTGCAGCAGGTAAGTCGTCAGCGGCGGTACACGCGACGCCAGTGGCCGGGCCACCACACCCGGCTCACGGCTGGTGGCAATATGCGCTTCACCTGTCAGCCCGATCGCGAAGCCCGCCGAAACCAGTGCCATCATCAAATCGCAGGAAGCCACACGTTCCGCAACAAGTGGCTCCATGTCGGCACGACGCAGCACCCGTTCGACATGCTTGGCATGACCTTCGCAGACTTGCGGATTGCACAGAACCAGCGGGTAGCGCAGCAACTCGTCCAGCGGGATGCGCTTGTGGGCCAGCAGCGGATGCCGCGCCGGCACCGCCACCATCAGCGCATCGCTCCATACAGGTATGGCGGTGATGCCATCGCCTACGTCATCGGATTGTGCGAACCCCACATCGTATAGGTCGTCATGCAAGCCTTTGATCTGCTGTGAAAGCGGCACCTCGAAGAATCGGAGGTCAACTTCCGGCTCTTCCTGGCGGCACAACGCCAGCAAGCTCGGCAAGCGCGACGGTGTGACGCCGTCCGATAGAGCTACGCGCAACTGCCCGTGAAAACCGTTCGCCGCTGCCTTCACGCTGTCACGTGCTTGTTCCAAGGCAGCAAGCACGCGACGCACGTGCTCCAAGAACAGCTTGCCGGTGCGGGTGAGCCGCGTGCTGCGTGTGGTGCGGGCAAACAGCACCACGCCCAGTTCTTCCTCCAACTCCTTGATGGCCCGTGATAGTGGGGATTGTTCTATGTGCAGCCGCTCGGCAGCACGGGCGAAGTGAAGTTCCTCTGCAACTGCGAGAAAGTATCGAAGATGGCGTAGCTCCATTCCCTTGATCTCGATTGCACTGCGCTACCAGTCAAGCCAATACTTTCCAGTATTCCGCAGAAAAACTATTCCTTGTCTGCGTCACGCTGGCGATTACTGCCCGGTGATGATTTTCTATGTCGTCTTTCAAGCCATGTCACGATTCTTTCTGATGCTCGAAAGAATGCAATGAAGGCGAGCACGACAACACCAACGAAGATGATGTCTTGCAACATCTGAGGCACTAAGAATCGCCGCACATATGACCCCAAGACCATATCCCAGGCGGGGAGCGTTCGCCGTAAATTCGCCGTAAATTCATTGCTTGGCGCGGCCACCAGTACGCCAGCTCCTCGTACTCGCGCGCCGCGGATCGACCTCTTTTTCGCATGCGCCAGACAAATCCCGCCGAGAATTTACGCAGAATTTATGCGCGGGGATTCTTCTGGAATAGAGAATTTACGGGCCTTCACTGAATACTTGAACGCATGGCTAGTTCGCCATTCATCCGCGAAGTGAAAACATGCTTCTCAATAATATTCAGCCGGCCAGAATGGCTGTCGCCGTCGCCGTCAGTGGGTTGTTGCTGGGAACGACGACCAGCGTTCACGCGCAGGTTTCCGGCAGCGCCGCGCTGACGTCGGACTACGTTTGGCGCGGTTCGTCTCAGACGCGCGAAAACCCTGCCATCCAGGCGGGTGGCAAGTACGCCCACGAGTCCGGACTGTATGCCTCCATCTGGGGGTCGAACGTCAAGTTCGAGCCGGACAACGGCGCACGCAGCGAGTTCGACCTTGCCGTGGGATGGAGCGGAAAGATCGCCACGGATTGGGCGCTGGACGTCTATCTCCTGCGCTACCAGTACCCCTCGGCGAACACCAACCTGAATTGGAACGAGATCAACGCGAGCATCATCTGGCGCGACAACTACTGGCTGGCGGTGGGTCACTCGAACAATGCGATGGCGACGGACACGACCGGCACGTATGCGCTGCTCGGCGCCCGTTATCCGATCAGCGACCAATGGCGCGTCGAAGGCAGCGTAGCCCGCTACGTTCTCGATAGCGCCTATGCCGACAGCTACACGCACGGCGCGCTCGGCGTCGTCTGGACGTTCAAGGCGCCGTTCGAGGCCCGCCTGACCCTGCATAGCGCCGATTCGGCGGCCAAGCGACTGTTTCCCGGCATGGCCGGCTCGCGCGCCGAGTTCGCCATCCAGGCTTCTTTCTGACCGGGGGCGTGATGACCACAAGCCCTCCAAGCAACACGTTGATGGAGTCCGATCATGACTGAGTTTCTTCTCGTATTTGCCCTGGCGATCGGTCTCGGATGGCCGCTCGGTCGCTATCTGGCCGCGGTCATGCGCGGCGCGCCGATGCGCGGCGACAGGCTGTTTCTGTGGCTGGAGCGGCCCCTGTATGCGCTGATCGGTACCAACCCCGAGCGCGGCATGAGCTGGCGCGGGTACGCCGGCGCGTTCCTGCTGAGCAACCTAGTGCTGGCGGTCATCGTGTGGCTGATCCTGATGACCCAGGCGTGGCTACCGCTCAACCCCAACGGCGCGCCCAACATGAGCTGGGACCTGGCGCTGCACACGATGGTGTCCTTCCTGACCAACACCAACCAGCAGCACTACTCCGGGCAGGCACAGCTCTCGTACCTGGCCCACATGACGGGCATCGTGACCTTGCAGGTCATCACGCCCATGATGGGTCTGGCGCTGGTCGTAGCGACGCTGCGCGGGTTCTTCGGCGGACGCAATGCGCAGGAGCGCAAGGCCGATGGGCAGGAGCAGGCCCCGGTGGATGTCGGCAACTACTGGGCCGATGTGATCCGCCCCACGCTGCGCTTCATGCTACCGCTGTGCCTGCTGTGGTCGGTGCTGCTGACCAGCCAGGGCGTGCCGGCCACGCTGGATGGCGGCCCCGTGGTCGCTCCCGTGGATACGACGGTAGAAATGAAGGAACAGAAGATCCCGCTGGGTCCGGTGTCTCCTATGGTCGCCATCAAGCAACTCGGCACCAATGGCGGTGGCTGGTACGGCCCCAACAGCTCGGTGCCGCTGGAGAACCCCACGCCGCTGTCGAATCTGCTTGAAACCTTGGCACTTATTTTGGTCCCAGTCGCGGTGGTGTTCATGATCGGTGGACTGACCGGACGACGAAAGTTTGCCGGATTGGTGTGCGGCACGATGTTGACCATGTCCGTCGTGTCGGCGGGATTCGCCATCTGGTCGGAAGGGTTCTCCTCGACCTCGCAGGACATCGCGCTGATGGAAGGCAAGGAAGTCCGCTTCGGCGCCGAGCCTTCCGCGTTGTGGGCCGCATTGACGACACAGACATCCAACGGCTCGGTCAACGCCATGCACGACTCGCTGGCGCCTCTGACCGGCCTGGTCACGATCAGCGACATGCTGATCAACGCCATCTGGGGCGGCATCGGCAGCGGCTTGCAGCAGTTCCTGACCTATCTCCTGCTGGGCGTGTTCCTGGCCGGCCTGATGACGGGGCGCACGCCGGAACTTTTCGGACGCAAGATCGAAGCGCCCGAGGTCCGCCTGCTCGCAGTGCTCGTGCTGCTGCAACCGCTGATCCTGCTGGGCCTGACCGCCATCACGCTGGCCGTGCCGAGCCTGACGGGGAGCTCGAACCCCGGCTTCCATGCCATCAGCCAGGTCTTCTACGAATACACGTCGTCCTTCGCCAACAACGGCTCGGGCTTCGAGGGGTTGGGCGATGCCACCGTCTGGTGGAACGTCACCGCCAGCTTCGTGCTCGCCGCGGGTCGCTATCCGGCCCTCATCATTCCGCTGGTGATCGCAGCCATGCTCGCGCGCAAACGCCAAGCCCCGGAAAGCACGGGAAGCCTGCACATCGAAACCCCCACTTTTGCGCTCACGCTGATCGCGGTGATCGTCATCCTGACACTGCTTCAGTTCATGCCCGTGCTGGTGCTAGGCCCCGTTGCCGATCATCTGAGCCTGGTCGCGCGTTGAGGAAAACATCATGAACCATACAACCTCGAAAGAACACGCGGGCCGCCGCTCGCGCCTGGATGAGCGCGGCTTCGCGCCTGCGCTGGTCAACTCCTTCATCAAGCTGGCGCCGCAGCACATCATCAAGAACCCGGTGATGGCCGTGGTCTGGCTCGGTACGCTGGTAACGGCGGTTGCTACCCTCGCGGGTTGGGCGCAACCCGGTTTCGGCTGGGCCGTAACCGTGATCCTGCTGATTACCGTGCTGTTCGGCAACTTCGCCGAAGCCGTGGCCGAATCCCGCGGACGCGGACAGGCGGCGTCGCTGCGCCGAGCCCGCAAGGATTTGATGGCCCGGCGGCTGGACACCGCCGGCGGCGAGAAGACGGTGCCGGCCGCCGAGCTGCGCCCCGGCGATCATGTTATGATCGAAGAAGGCCAGTTGGTGCCTGCCGACGGCGAGATTGTCGAAGGTCTGGCGACGATCAACGAGGCCGCCGTGACCGGCGAGTCCGCGCCTGTGCTGCGCGAGGCCGGCACCGACCGCTCCGGCGTGATCGGCGGCACCAAGGTGCTGTCCGACCGCATCGTGGTGCGCGTCACCGCCGAGCCGGGCAACAGCTTCCTCGACCGCATGATCGCGCTGGTGGAAGGCTCCAACCGGCAGAAGACGCCCAACGAAATCGCCCTGGGCATCCTGCTCGGTGTGATGACGCTGACCTTCCTGATCGTCGTCGTGACGCTGCCCTTCATCGGTGGCTTCGTCGGCGTGAACGTCAACGTCGTGCTGCTGGTCGCCCTGCTGGTGTGCCTGATCCCAACCACCATCGGCGGGCTGCTGCCGGCCATCGGCATTGCCGGCATGAACCGCGCGCTACAGGCCAACGTGCTGGCCAAGTCGGGCAAGGCCGTGGAGGTCGCGGGCGACGTGGACGTGCTGCTGCTGGACAAGACCGGCACCATCACCTACGGCGACCGGCAGGCCACCGCGTTCCACGCGCTGGCCGCAGTGGATGCCGCGCAACTGCGTCAGGCGGCGCTGCTGGCTTCGCTGGCGGACCCGACGCCGGAAGGCAAGTCCATCGTCAAGCTCGCACGCGGCAAGAACGAGAAGCTCGATGAACCCGAAGGCGCGCATTTCGTGCCGTTCTCCGCGCAGTCACGCATGTCGGGCGTGGACCTGCCTGGCGAGCGCGTCATCCGCAAGGGCGCGATGGACGCGATCGCGCGGCATGTGCAGATGCTGGGCGGCGTCATCCCCGCCGAACTCGAAGCGCGTGTGTCGGATGTGGCCCGCAAGGGTGCCACGCCGCTCGTGGTCAGCGATGGCCGGCACGTGCTGGGCGTCATCGAACTGTCCGACGTGATCAAGCACGGCATCAAGGAACGTTTCGCGCGCCTGCGCGAGATGGGCGTCAAGACCGTGATGATTACGGGCGACAACCCGCTCACGGCGGCGAACATCGCCGCCGAGGCCGGTGTCGATGACTACATCGCTGAGGCACGCCCGGAAGACAAGCTCGCGCGCATCCGTGCCGAACAGAGTGGCGGTCGCCTGGTAGCGATGGTGGGCGATGGCACCAACGATGCGCCGGCGCTGGCCCAGGCCGACGTGGGCCTGGCAATGAACTCGGGCACACAGGCGGCCAAGGAGGCCGGCAACATGGTCGATCTCGACTCCGATCCGGCCAAGCTGCTCGCCGTGGTGGAAATCGGCAAACAGCAGCTCATCACGCGCGGCGCGCTGACCACCTTCTCGCTGGCCAACGACGTGTCCAAGTATTTCGCCATCCTGCCGGCGCTGTTCGCCGCAACAATCCCGCAGATGGCGGCGCTGAACGTCATGAACCTGTCGAGCCCGAACAGCGCCGTGCTGTCGGCGCTGATCTTCAACGCCATCATCATTCCGCTGCTGATTCCGCTGGCCTTGCGCGGGGTGCGCTTCAAGCCCGCGAGCGCGACGCAACTGCTGCGCAACAACATGCTGATCTATGGCGTGGGTGGCGTCCTGCTGCCCTTCATCGCGATCAAGGTGATCGACGTCGCGATCTCCGCCATGTTCTCTCTCTGAGGATTCGATCATGTCTCATAACGCAACTACAACTCCCCGCACGCCGGGCAATGTGTCCCCGGCCATCTCCGACAAGGGCCTGCTCCGCGGCTCCATCGGCCTGGCGATCATTTCGCTGGTCGGTTTCGGTCTGCTGTATCCGCTGGCGGGAGTCGGGCTCGGCCAGGCGCTGTTCCCGAGCACTGCCAATGGCAGCCTAATCGAGCGCGATGGCAAGGTCCTCGGCTCCTCACTGGTGGCGCAGCCGTTCTCGGACGATCGCTACTTCCAGTCACGCCCCTCTGCGGCCAACTACGATGTGATGGCGGTGGCAGGGAGCAACCAGGCCCGTACCAATCCAGACTTGCGCAAACGTGTCGATGAAACGCGAGCCGCCCTGGCGCAAAGGTATGGTGTCGATCCTTCCGCCATACCCAGCGATCTGGTCACGCAATCCGGCGGCGGCATCGACCCGCACATCAGTTCGCAAGCTGCCGCCATTCAGATTGACCGCGTAGCACATGCGCGCGGTATCTCACGCGATGTCATCGAAGGCTTAGTTGCCCAGCATACGGAGGGCAAGCAACTCGGTTTACTGGGCCAGCCTCGCGTGAATGTGCTTGAGCTGAATCTGGCGCTGGATGCTGTCGCTTCGCCCGCCCCGAAGGCGCCAGCGACTGCGCAATGACTGTGCTGGGCATCTACCTTCAGGCCGAGGACGTTCTCCTCGGTCTGAACGTTTCGAACAAGCGACAGTTGTTCCAGGCCATCGGCCTTCACACCGAGCGCATCGGCGGTTTGCCAGCGGATGCTGTCGCTTCCGCCCTGATGCGGCGGGAACTGGCGGGATCGACTGCATTGGGCCTCGGCGTCGCCATTCCCCACGCCAGGGTGAACATTCTGAAACGCATTCGCGCTCTGTACGTGCGTCTCGTGCCAGGGCTGGAGTTCGATGCTCCTGACATCGGGCAAGTATCCGATGCCCTGGTGCTGCTGGTTCCCAGCCCAGCAACCGAGGCGCATCTTGAGCTTTTGGCCCATGCGGCTGCATTGTTCTCCGATAGTGGATTTCGAGCGGCCTTGCAAGCCCGTCATAACCCGGTTGAAATTAAGGCGTTATTTGATGAATGGACTTCTTAGACGGCGCCACGCCTCATCCATAGCTTGGCGAGAACCAAGGGTGGCCGAAGACGATATGCAGACAACGAAAATACTTTGAGGATAGGTCTGCCATGGGAACCGAACATACGGGACAAGCCGACGCCTTGCTGGGGGAAATCAAGCGCCAGACCGCAGGACGTCTGACGGTGTTCCTGGGCGCCGCCCCCGGTGTCGGCAAGACCTACGCGATGCTGGCGCGCGCGCGCGAACTCCACCGCCAAGGGGTGGATGTCGTCATTGGCATCGTCGAGACACATGGCCGCAGCGAGACCCAGACCATGGTCGAGGGTCTGCCGCTGTTGCCTCGCAAGAAGGTCGAATACCAGGGACGGCAACTGGAGGAGATGGACCTGGATGGTTTGCTGGGGCGCAAGCCGGCCATCGCCCTGGTCGACGAGCTGGCCCATCGCAACGCTCCCGGAAGCCGTCATGAGCGGCGCTGGCAGGATGTGGAGGAATTGCTCAACGCTGGTATCGACGTTTACACCACGGTCAATATCCAGCATCTGGAAAGTCTGAACGACGTGGTGCACCAGATCACTGGTATCCGGGTGAGCGAGACTGTTCCCGACGCCGTTTTCGAGCGCCTGCGTGACATCCGCCTGGTGGATTTGCCTGCGCGAGAACTGATCGAACGCCTGAACGATGGCAAGGTGTATTTGCCCGAGCAGGCCGCCCAGGCGCTGCAGGCGTTCTTCTCGCCGTCGAATCTCACCGCTCTGCGCGAGCTGGCGATGCAAACCGTGGCCGATCACGTCGATGCCGACTTGCGCGAGACGCGCGCGGCGCGCGGCCTGGAAGGCATTTCCATCCAGCGCCATGTGCTGATCGCCATTGACGGCCGGGGGCAGTCGGAATACCTCGTAAGAGCGGGGGCTCGAATCGCCGAGCGCCGGGGCGCTCCTTGGTCGGTGGTCACGGTGGAGACCGGGCGCTCGGCCGATGCCGCCTTGCACACTGACGACCTTTACCGGACGGCCCCCACGCGCAACATGGTTGCGCGTGCGGAGCAGCAGCGCTTGATCGAGATCGACAAGGCATTCGCGCTGGCGCGCAATCTGGGTGGCGAGACGGAAGTGCTGCACAACACCGACGTCACCCAGGCACTGCTCGACGCCGCCGAGGCGCGCGGCGCACGATCCATCGTGATCGGCCGCACGCGCGAGCGCCCCATCGTCCGCATCTTCAATCGCACGCTGACGCAGCAACTGTTGCAGCGCGGCGCACGATACGAGCTGACGATCGTCAGCACGCCGCAGGCCCGGCAGCGGGCGATGGAATTGCAGGGTCTTGCCAGCGGTCGCCTCACGGGACGGGAGGTCGTGCTGATCCTGCTGGCCAGCGTCGGCGCCGTCGGCGCGGCGGCCTTGGCCGAGCGCACGCTGGGCTTGCAGGATCTGTCCCTGATCTTTCTCGTGGCGGTCATGCTCGTCGCCTCACGAACCCGCATGCTCTCGGCCGTCATTACCGCCGGGCTGTGTTTCGTGGCATACAACTTCTTCTTCATCGAACCGCGCTACACCTTCCTTATCAGTGCTCACCGTGGTGTGGCCACTGTGTTGCTGTTCTTGGCGGCGGCTCTGATTGCCGGACGACTAGCTTCACAACTGCGCATGCAAGTCGTGGCGTTGCGAGCGGCGAACACACACGCGACGGCCATGCAGAACCTGGGACGCCATCTTGCCAAGGCAGCCGATCTCGGGCAGGTCATCGCATCAGGCTCATCGGTTCTGCAATCGACCCTGCACGCCGAGGCATGGATACGCATCAATGGCGAGGCCGGTCCTACCACTGCCGCGAATCATCTGACCGAGAAGGATCTGATGGCGGCCGACTGGACGCAGCAGCACGGGCAGGCGAGCGGGCACTACACGGACACCCTGACCCATTCGTCTTGGTTGTTTCTGCCGGTGCACTCGGACAAGAATACGCTCGGCGTGGCCGGCTTGAGGTTCCCGTCGGGCATGGGGCGTCTTTCGTTCGAGCAGCGCCGCCTGGCGGAAAGCATGGTGGAGGACATCGGCCAGGCCGCCCAGCGCACGCGGCTGGTGTCGGAACTGGAGGAAGCGCGCGTCACCGGAGAAACGGAGCGCCTGCGGTCCGCGCTGCTGTCGTCGGTGTCGCACGACCTGCGTTCGCCCCTGTCGTCGATGATCGGAGCAGCGGACAGCTTGGCTCGCTACGCCAAGGATATGGGGCCGGAGGATCAGAAAAGCCTGCTGGAGACCATCCATGTGGAAGGCGAGCGCCTGGATCGGTACATCCAGAACCTGCTCGACATGACCCGGCTCGGGCAGCAGGGACTGACGCTGACACGCGACTGGATCGGCATCGACGAGTTGGTGGGTTCAGCGTCCAGGCGTTTGCAACGGTACGAGCCCGATGTACGCATCGAACACGATATTCCCCCCGACCTGCCTCCGATCCATGTCCACCCCGCGCTCATCGAGCAGGCTCTGTTTAATGTGATGGAGAACGCGGCGAAGTTCTCCCCTCCGGGTGTGCCCATCCGGGTGCAGATTCGACGGACCGAGGACGATCAATTACGAATCGACATTTCGGACCGTGGGCCAGGCATTCCAGAAGACGAACGACGCCGCATCTTCGATATGTTCTACAGCGTGGAGCGTGGCGACCGGGGCAAGCAGGGAACCGGCCTGGGACTGACGATCGTCCAAGGTATCGTGGGTGCCCATATGGGCAGTGTCCAAGCGCTGCCGGGACCAGAAGGCAAGGGAACTACCATCCGTTTGACCTTGCCTTGGGGCGGGTACGCCAATCAGGAGGCGAAAGAACATGATGGGACGTCCTAGTGAGTCGAATTCGGGCGCTCCGGCCGCCAGAATTCTCGTCGTCGATGACGAACCGCAGATCCGCAAGTTCATCGACATCAGCCTGCGCTCGCAGGGATACGCGACTCTGCTGGCGGGAACGGGCCGGGAAGGACTGACGCTGCTGGCTAGCAAGGGGGCCGATCTCGTCGTTCTCGATCTGGGATTGCCCGACAAGGACGGGAAGGAAGTGCTCAAGGAGCTTCGGCGATGGTCGCGCGTGCCAGTCATTGTGCTTACAGTGCGCTCCGGGGAAGAGGAGAAGGTCGCCTTGCTGGATGCGGGTGCCAACGACTACGTGACCAAACCGTTTGGTGTCGAGGAACTGATGGCGCGTATCCGCGCATTCCTGCGAACGTTAGGATCGGGCGCGGAGGAAGATCCAGTTTATGACGACGGGGTTGTCAGAATTGATCTGGCACAACGGGAAGTGACCGTCCACGGCCAAGTCGTCACACTGAGCCGTAAAGAGTTTTCTCTGCTGTCCCTGTTGGCCCGTCAACCTGGACGGCTGATTACCCAAACGCAAATCTTGCGGGAGGTATGGGGACCGACGCACGAGGAGGATGCCCACTACTTGCGCATTCTTGTGGGCAAGTTGCGCAACAAGCTTGGGGACGATGCCTCAGCTCCCCGCTACATCGTGACCGAACCAGGGGTCGGACTGAGATTCATCGCGAAAGAACGGCAAACGGCTTGAACGGAGCAGGATACAAGGCAGATGGTCAGCCGATTGCCGGTCCGCGTTGCCGACCAACTTCCCAAGAGACCCCGCCACCGCGCACCGTCGCGGCGATCCGCTGCCCCAGCCGCGGCTCGATTACCGGCCGCCACGGCACCAGCGAGAAGCCTATGCCGTCATCGAGCATCGCATAGCGCCCGCTGGCGAGCATGACGGAGCGCCGGTAGATGCCTGCCACGCGCCGGCCGTCGGCCACCGGCCAATGCTCCAGGCCGGTTTCGGCGGCAATGTCCTTGGCGGTCTGCGCCAGTTCCCGATTGCGCAGCGTGCCCAGCAGGTTGCGCGCCAGGATCAC
Source organism: Thioalkalivibrio sulfidiphilus HL-EbGr7 (assembly GCF_000021985.1). Lineage (NCBI taxonomy): Bacteria > Pseudomonadati > Pseudomonadota > Gammaproteobacteria > Chromatiales > Ectothiorhodospiraceae > Thioalkalivibrio > Thioalkalivibrio sulfidiphilus. The sequence goes on along the minus strand of NC_011901.1, from coordinate 2,007,317 downwards.
GCGCTGCCCGCGCCGCTCGGCCAGCCCCTGTTCGGCCAGGAAGTCGGCGCGCTGCTGCATCGCCTGCTTGGCCTCGCCACCAAAGCCCAGGTCGCCCAGGCCGGAGCCGCCGCCGATCAACTGCTGGTCAAGCCAGGTGGCCCCGATCACGCGGGCCTGTCGCTCGATGGGCAGGTGCGATTTCAGCTCCACGGCCACGCCGCCCAGGCGCTGCGCGTCGTAGCGCCGGCCCTGCTCGGGCAGGTCGCCCGGTACCTTCCATAGCCCTTCGGCCACGCGCTCAACGATGCCAACCCGGCGTAGGGCCTCCAGCCGGCGGACGTGGGCCGCGACGACTTCCTGCGGGTCGCGGCCGGGCTTGGCCCGGCCATGCTCGATCGCCAGGTGATGGTTGGTGTGGTACAGGCCATCGCTCGCCAGCGCGGCAATGTTCCTGTCGGCCGCCCGCACCTCAGCGGAACCGCGTACCTCCACCACGGCTCCGGTGGGATAGTTCGCCAGCTCGTCACCGGCGTTGAGCCCGACGTAGTGGGCCTTGCCGTCCACGCCGTCGATGACCAGATAGCCGCGGTCGTACAACTCGTCGGCCAGCCCCTTGGCGGCCACCCGGCCGACGAGGGTACAGCCGTCGTCGCCCGGCTCGAACACCGCCAGTTCGCGCGGCTCGCCGCGCATGGCCCGCAGCATGGTTCGGATGATGTCGCCGCGCTCGCCCAAGGCGCGCAAGGTCTTTTCCGCATCAGCATGGACGGCCCAGGTGCCCGGCTGCGTCTCGTCGGCCAGGCCCAGGCGCTGCAAGCGTTGCAGGCGGCCGATCAGCAGCAGGCGCTGGCGTTGCAGCCGGGGTTCGTTGAGCCGTTCGACATGCACCAGGCCCTCGTCGCCGACCTCGCGCTTCAAGGTGCGATCCAGACTCGTCCACCGCTCTTGCTCCACCTCGCGCTGCAAGGTCTGCTGGATCTCCATCTCGGTGCGCGGCCCCAGCCATTCGGTCGCCAGTTCGGCGGCGCGGTGGCGGAAGCCATCGGCGATGTAGTCGCCCGCGATGATGAGGTCTTTGCCGGTGTCATCGCGCCCGCGCACGATGATGTGCGTGTGCGGGTTGTCGGTGTTCCAGTGGTTCACGGCCACCCAATCGAGGCCCGTGCCCAGGTCGGCCTCCATGCGCCCCATGAGGTGCCGCGTGTAGGTGCGCAGGTCTTCCAGATCCGCGCCATCCTCAGGCGAGAGGATGAAGCGAAAATGGTGCCGGTCGCCGGCGCAGCGTTCCTTGAAGGCGTCGAGGTCGGCGGCGTCGGTCTGCGGCCCGTAGGCTTGGCCCGGCTCGCCGTCGCGGCCCACGCCATCACGTTCGATGTAGCGCAGGTGCTTGGCGAGCGACTGCGGGCTGGCCCGCTGGTGATTCACCAGCAGCGTTTTGATGGTCACGCGCCGGGACATGGGCGTCAGCTTCGCGCCCGCGAAGCGCGCCGCCGTATGGCCGCGCCCGAGGCGCGAGCCGGGCCGTTGGCCGGTGCCGCCCGCCGCGCCAGGACGGCGCACTGTGGACTTGCCGCTGCTGGCCTTGCCCGCCTGCTTGAGCACCTTGGAAACGAAGCTCTGCCCCTGGCTCTTGCCCCGGTTCTTCGGGGAGCTGGGGCGCACGCGGAAATCGTCGTCGCGGCGGTCGCTCATGGCTGCGCTCCCTGAAAGCTGGGGCGTGCCCCGGCGTGCGAAGCACGCGGGCCGCCCTGTCTTGGCGCGGGCTTCGCGCCACAAGCGGCACGGCGGCGAAGCCGCTGCGTGCCGCGCCACTCCCACGTGCAGACTGGCTTTCGACGCGGCCCGGTGCCGCGTCCTTTTGTCTTGCCTTCCGCCTTTGCCCCTCGCTGGCGCTCTGGGCAGCGGCGGCCCGGCGGCGCTGCTGCGCGAGCAGCCAGCGCGCCGGCGAACGCGGCGACGGCCATAGGCCGGGCGCGTTCGAGGCAAGACGCCTGCACACGGGAAGGCAGTGCGAAGTGCGGCGCGGATGCGCTCGCACTGCACGCGCGACGACATGCGGAAAGCCACCGGATCGGCACGTCCGATGGCACGATGGGATGCACGGCAACGTGCAGCGAATCGGCGGCCATCATGGGCGAGACTCCAGCCAGACCGGATGCGCGACGCCGATCACGGCGGATGCGCTGACCGGCCCGAAGTACCTGCTGTCGAACGACGCCGGGTTGGTCGTACTGAGCAGGAATAGTTCGCCGGGTTCGAGGCGACGGCATTGCTGCCAAGATGGCAGCGGCCGGCTCCAGCGATCAGCAGGCAGCGCGGCGGCCGAAGGCACGCCGTCGATGCGGACAATGCGGCCAGTGATGCACACCTCCTGCGGTGCGATGGCGCCCACGCGCTTGAGCAACGGCACGCGCGCCGGCAGGTAGCCGCGCTGCGCGGCCAGCGCGGCGGCATCTGGCGGCAACGTGGTCAGGATGATGTTGCCAACGGATAACGGACGTGGCAGCGAGCCGGCACCTTGGCCCAGCGGATCGACGCGATACCAGCCGACCGCCACACTGTCGGACGGGTTGTAGATCAGACGCGGCAACGGATGCACGAAGGACGCCCAGGCCAGCGCAGCGAGGCCGCAGGCGGACAGGCCCGCAAGCACGATGCGAGCGCGCAGGCGGGAACGAGGACGCGGCGCCTTTCCGGCGGTGTTGGCACCAGTGGAAACGGCAGTCATGGCAGCGCCCTCCCGGCCAGCCAGGCGGCGTGCCGCTCGGCGGTGTATTCGGGCAGCGGCAGGCGCGCTGCGAGCCGGTTGGCGAGCGTGCGCCAGTACGCGGGCGAGGCAGCGACAGGCGAGATGCCCAGCGCCTCGATGGCGTCGATGCGTTCCAGCACGGCGCGCACTTGCCTGTCGCCCTCGGCGTGCAGCAGCAGGCGCGCGCCCGGCTGTACGCCGGGGATGCGCTGCGCGTCGTCCAGCGGTGTACAGGCTTGCATCACCATGAGCTGCCAGCGCACGGTGCCGTAATCGTTGGCCTGCCAGCGCACACGGCAGAACACCGCGCCCGGCAGGAATACCGCGCTGCGCCGCCAGCGGTCGAGCTGGTGCGTGCGCGCGGGTTCACCGAAGCGCAGGTAGAGCTTGAAACGGGCCTCGATGTAGGCCAGCGCCACGCGCGTCAGCGGCGCGCTGGCGGGCTGGCCGACAGGCGCAGCCAGCGCAGCCTTGGCCGCGACGGCGGCAGGCGAAGCGGATGCGGTCATGGTGTGTTCTCCCCGTGGTTCTCGGGAAACTCCCGCTCCAGCAGGCCGCGCAGCAGGTCGGCCACGGTCACGCCTTGCGTGAAGGCCGATACCTTGATGCGCGCCCGCATGGCGGGCGTGATGTCGAGGGTGAGGCGGGCGGTGTAGAGGTCGCCCTTGCCCAGTGCATCGGCGTCGCCTTGCCGAATCCACGCTTCAGCGTGCGGATTCGCAGGCGGACGCGCGCCGATGCCAACGCGCTTTGCGCGAGGTGGCGGCTTCGCTGTCATGTCGTCCACCGCAGCAGTTCGTCCACCAGCGCAGTAATTTCCCGTGCGGCGGCGCTGTCCGGCGCCGTCTCGCGTGCAAGCCGGCCAGCGGCCACGCTGTCGGCGAACACGATGCGCTGATGCACTTCCGCGCGCAGCGCAGGAAGCGGCTGTTCGGCGAGCGCCTGGCGCGCTTCGCGCCCGATCACGGTGGTACTGACGCGCCGGTTGATGACGAAGGCCGCTCGAAGCGCAGGCCGAAACACCTGCGCTTCACGGATCAACGCGACCATTTCGGCGCTGGCCCACAAGTCGTAGGGACTGGGCTGTACCGGGATCAGCACGCGCTCGGCCGCCAGCAGCGCGGAGCGCGCCAAGGCGGCGATACGCGGCGGGCCGTCGATGACGACGTGATCGGCCCGCCTGGCGAGTTCTGGCGCTTCCTGATGCAGCGTTTCGCGTGCGAGGCCCACGGCACTGAACAGCCGTGGCAAGCCTTGCTGGCTTCTGCGCTGCGTCCAGTCCAACGATGAACCTTGCGGGTCGGCGTCCAGCAGAACGACGTGCTGGCCGCGCATCGCCAGCTCGCCGGCGATGTGCGTGGCGAGCGTGGTCTTGCCCACGCCGCCTTTCTGGTTGAGCAGAGCGACGATCATGGCCTGGCCCTCCATGTTGGAAAGCCGGGCTTTTGCTGCTGCGTTTGTGGCCGCGTGGTGGTTGTCCACCGCAGCAGCGTTTCCCTACTAAAAGTTAGAGAAATTAAGTTAGGGAAGTTAGAGGGCCAGAAAACGCAGTGCTGGCGCGGGTTTGCGGCCGATCGGCACGCCTGATAGCACGATAGTCCCACGCCTGATAGCACGATACCCGGCACGCCTGATAGCACGACACCATCCACAGGCTTTCCCAGAGTTATCCCCGTGCCGTATGCAGCACGGGCCGGAATGTCAGAAGCTCCATGCCGTTGTCCGGCATCCGTTCGACGCCCAGGACGTAGCCGGGCAGCGACTGCCGCGCGACCAGCGCGCGCAGGTCGCAGGCGAAGTCGTAGGGCTTCGCGGTGCTGCCCGACTTCTGGTGCAGGTAGCGGAAGTCGAACTGCCAGCCGTGCTCTTGCTTGCCGCCGTGCTTGCGCACCAGCCGATACAGCCAGCGCTCGATGCCGCCGGTCAGCCGGAAATACGCGGGGTCGATGGTCAGCACCAGGGCGGCGTCGAGCACGCCGGCATAGAACCAGTCCGGCAGGATCAGCTCGATGCCTAGCGGCGTGCCGCTGGCATCGGCCAGCTCCTTCCATTCGTTGATCCACGAGAAGCGGTGCAGGCGCCGGCCGGTCGTCTCGCGGATGGACGTGGCCACGGTTGTCGATTGCAGCCGGTCGAGCGCAGCCTTGAGGCGCTGGTAGTCGCGCAGCGACTTGCCGCGCCCGATGAAGCGCAGGATCTCGTAAGGTGTGGCACGCATCAGCCGTGATGGACGCAGGCCCGCGTCCTTGGCCTCCACGATCTGCGAGGCCGCCCAGATCAGCACGTCCGCATCCCAAATCGTGGCGATGCCGTGCTCCTGTGTGCCTTCCACGCGGATCGTCACGTTGCCCGCGCGGAAGTCGATGGGTTTGACCCGCTTGGACTTGCCGAGCGAGAAGAACGGGTAGGCCATCAAATCCTGGCTGTCGCGCGGCGCCATGTCGCCGGGCAAGGCGCGGAACAGGTCGAGCTGTTCGCGCTCCTGCAACGGCCGCTGCCGGGACGGCAGCGCGGTGCTGGACATGGCGATGGCCTGCCGCGCGCCGCCGATCAGCGCGCACGGCTGTCGGCCGAGTGGTGCTCGGCGTATTCGGGATCGGAAGTCGTCTCGAAACTGCGGTCGGCCGCCCAGGCGTCGAGATCGGCCACGGCGTACATGACGCGCCGGCCGAACTTGCGAAAGCGCGGGCCGCCGCCGATCACGCGCTGCTTTTCCAGCGTGCGCGGCGATAGGCGCAGGTACTCGGCGGCTTCGTCGTTGGTGAGGTAGCGTTGGGGCTGCGCGGCAGCGGTCGAGACAGTGGCGGCAGGCCGCAAGGGGGCGGGACGCATGGTGTGAACCTCCATCGGTTGAAAACGCCCGGCCACACAGCGCGACCGGATGGAGGCAGTCTCAAGAAGCGAGGGGTTTCCGATCAGGGCCGGTTTGCGTCCGCATCAAAACGACCCTTCTCAAGCGGCGGAAGCTGTGCTAGGTGGCGATAGCCGCCGCGCATCAGCACATCGCCGCGCCGCACCAGGCGGCGCACCTTGGAGCGCAGGCCGCCATCGCTGTACCAATCGGCCACGGCCTCGGCACCGAACAACCCTTCGCCCACATCGCGCAAGGACGCGCCCGCCAAGGTCGCGTCGAGCGCCTGCAAGGTGTGCAGCTCCAGCAGCGCGGCAGGGGTTGGCCGTGGTTTGGCGACAGCAAGGCCCTCGCCGGGCGGCTGGTTGCCCGCAGGCGCGACAGCGCCGCCGCGGTGGGCATAGGCGACAGCCATGCCGTCTTCCAGGCCGGGCGCGAGCGCAAAGCGCAGACAACGGCCTGGGCTGCGTGCGATCAGCGCCAGCCCTTTGCCGTTGTGGAGCAGGTGCTTGTGGCCGGGAATGCGCCAGAACGCGAAGGCGGTAGCGTCCTGCGGTGGATCGGCGTCGGGGTAGAGCTGCACCACGGCCGCATGACCAGGCAGCCAAGCGGGATGAGCGTCACGCGCATCCAGGGCCGGGTCTTCCAGCAGGCGCAATCCCCAGCGATGCGCCGCTTCCGGCCGGCGATGACGGCGCAGCCAGTCGAGCCGGTAGTCGGGATGCCTGCGCAGGTATTCCCAAGCGAGCGCGAGCGCATCCAGCCACAAAACGTAGAGGTATGCCGCAGTTGGATACCAATGCGCGAAGTGATGAGGATTGACCATGACGCCTCCTCCTGCGAACAGGACTCGCCGCCACGGAAGAACTACGCGCTACATCGCCCTCGTCGGAACGTCATGGGTTAAAAAGGCGGATGGGGCTGTCAAGACCGATTGGCTCCGATGCGTTGCGGTATTCGTCTCGATGCTGCGGCGGCAGCACCCCAGAAGGGGGTACTGCACAAGCCAGCCTGCCGCAGCCCGCGCCAGGCATCATGTCTATTTGGATCAGACTGGTGGGGCTACGCCGCAAGAATGTGGATTGAGACTTATCCGGTATGACACCAGACTGAAAAAGTCACAGTAGGACGTATTCAGTCCGGGATCGCTCCGTCGCGCTCGGCCAGCCGGGTGTATTCCGACAGTGTGCGCGTGGGACGGAAATAGAGGTCGCGTAGCACGGGCTGCTGGCGCGGCCCGACGATGCCGGCCAGCTCGGACAGCTTGACGGTTCCCTGCGCGGGCATCCCGATCCCCAGGTCGATGAGGCCCCAAGCGGTGTCGCCATCGGCGGGATCGAGCGCAGCCAGCAGCCAAGTCACATGCGCGTCGGGCGTGAACAGCCGCACCACGGGCATCGGGTCGATGGCCCGGCCAGCGGCACGGGCCTCGCCGTTGGCGAGCAGTTGCGTGCGCTCCGGGTCGGTGGCAAGTGGCTGGGGCATGGTCGGTAATCCCACAAATCCAATGATGCACGGATGCGGTTTCGCGCCAAAGCGCAGAACCGCGAAACCGGATTTGCGCCTTCGTGCGCAAGCACGGATGCGCTTACGCGGCTTTGCTGGAACGCGCCGATGCGGATTTCCGTAAAGCCACAAAAACGGATAGCAACACCAAATGAACACTATAGATTGTAGTCCTATAGGGCGCAATGGGCTGTCATCTTGGTTTTTTGAGGGAAACCATAGGTGGCGGCTGGGTATTCATTGGCAAAGGCATTGAAGACGGTCAGAAAGGCGCGTGGCTTGAGCCAGGAAGCCTTCTCTGACGTGTCCAGCCGCACCTATATGAGTACCCTCGAACGCGACCTGAAAAGTCCGACCCTGCATAAGCTGGCCGAGCTGTGCGAGGTGATGGAGATCCACCCGCTCACGCTGCTAACGCTGGCCTACGCGGGCGATAGCCCGCACAAGGCCGACGAGCTGCTGGCGCAGGTGCGCCGGGAGCTGGAGTCGGTGTTGAAAGAGCGCGACGCGGCGAAGCCGCGCGCGTGATGCGGTGATGTGCTGCGACCAGCAGCACAGCGCCCCGCCGCGATGGACGGGGCGCTGCGGCGGTCACGCCGCCTGGGGCTTGCTGCGCGACCAGATCAGGTCGTGCGTGCCGTCCTCGCCTTCGATCATGCGGGCGTAGACCGGAGCCGGGAACGAAGGATCGTCGAGGGTCACGGACAGGTAATCCCGCCCGGCTTCGCTGGTCTTCTTCCACGCCGCGCCGATGTCGTGACCGGCCGCCTGGACGCGGAAGTCCGGGGCTTTCTCGCTGTCCCCCTTGTCGTTGGGAACCAGCTTGACCTTGACGTTGAGCGTCAGGGTGCGAAGCGTGCCGGTGAAGCCGTCTTTGTCTGCGGTGAAGGTGCCGATGTTGGCCATGATGTTTTCTCCTTTCGGTTGAACAAGGTTCGCGCCCATCGCGTCCTTGTTGTGATCCGGCCGGCGGGGGACGGGCTGGCTGCACCGCTTGCGGTCGAAACGCAGTGGAGAACCGGAAGGCGAAAAGAATTTGTCCCGCGAGGAATGCGCTTCAGCGCAGGGGAAATTGTTTTCGCCGGACGGTTGCAGCCATGAAGCCCGAGGCGCAGCCGCGCCCCCGCCAGGATTCACAACGAGACAAGGACGCCTTGGGCCGAACCGCTCCGAAAGGAGATGGGGCCGGCTCGGCATCCCCGCATGAAGGCTGCTCCGACTCGCCCGCTGACGCGGGCCAGGTCAACCACCCGACGACAAGCGAGAACGCCCCTGCCGCACCTTGCGATGCCGGTCTTGAGGCGTGGCGTGGAAGCTCCATAGCGATGCCGGGCGGGTTGTCCGTGAACCGTCCTTCGTGATGTAACAGGCTGGAGCCGCCAGCGTTGAGGACGGCCCGCATTTGCACAACCTGCCGCAGCAAGCGCCAGCGTGTTCGCCAGCGCGCCGTCCATCGCGGCGGGGCGCTGGCCGGGCCGATCCGGCGTAGGCCGGTTCGGCGGCATCAAGGGGTGCCAAGCATCGCGCGGCGGGGATAGCCCGCAGGGCTTTCCCCTAGAGGCAAGCGGAGCGCGCAGCGCCGCAGGCGCGAAGGCGTGAGGGATTGAAGCCGAATGGCCGTGACGGCAAAGACGGCACGGGGCGCAGCCCGAAAGCCCGGCGGCGCATCGCGCCGACACGGCCTACCATGACGAGTACGAACAGCGAAGCCCATGCCCAAGGAAGCACCGATGGAAGAAAAGCGCATCCATGAGTTCTTCAAGCGATACCAAGACATCTTTCGCCAAGGATTGAAAAACGAAGCGAACATGGAGCAAGTGGCCTCGTCCTATGCCACCGCCTTCATCGCCGCCTCGCCGGCTAGGGTCATGGCAGGCCAGAACGACGAGCAACTGAAACAAGTCATGCGCCAAGGCTTCGAGCGTTACCGCCAACTCGGCACGAAGGACATGACTCTGCGAGGCATTCGCATCGCCCCTATCGACGCGCATCATTGCCTTGCACACGTCGCTTGGACGGCAACCTATGACCGGGGCGCGGCCCCGGACGTGTCTATCGACTTCGACGTCCACTACTTCGTGCAGCAGCTCGATGGCGATCCCAAGGTATTCGGCTGGGTGTCAGGCGACGAACAGGCGCTGTTGAGGCAGCACGGTATCGTCTGACGCCACTGCCGCGAAGACGGCGGCGCTCTGATTCGGCTGTTGGCCTTGAACACCGGGCGCGGCCACCGCCGCGCCCGGATTTGCATTTCACCGCGCCCAGGGCGGAACGGCCTGGGCGCGGTGCTGTTCGGGTTATTCCTTCGTCTCGATGAGCCACCACACGGCACGCGGCAAGGCGCGGCCCGTGATGGGGTGAATGTCGGTGAGGTCGGCGCGGGCTGACCAGCCCGAGGGCGGGCGGTAGCCGCGCACGTCGCCGTCGCCGTGCCAGCGGCGGGCGCGTACCGCGCCGGGGGCGTAGATCGCCGCCATGCGTGGGCGGCGGGTGGTGGTGCGGGTCATGGGGCGTTCTCCTTCCAGCGAAGCGCCCCGGTCGGGGCCGGGGCGCTTGCCATCGGCGCGGGTCAAGCGGCCAGCGCCACGGCGGGTTCATCCGCCAGTGCCTCGGCATCCTCCGGGGCATCGTCCTGCGCCTGCGGTTCTGCCTGCGTGGTTTCCTGCGCACCTTCTGCCTTGAAGATGGCGGGCATCCATCCGCTGCCGTTCGCCAGCCGCTCGGCCTCGCTGGCAATGTCGGCCTTCTTCAACTTCGCCAGCCGGGAAACCTGCTCGGGCGCGTAGTCGCCCACGGCTTGCAGAACTGCCGCCTTGGGAACGTGCTTGAAGTAGCCTTCTGCGGTCGGCTTCCACCATGCGGCCATGTCGAGGCCCACGGCCTGCGCCAGTTCCTCGCCGGGTTGGTGCGGCGGGGCGCGAGGCGTCACCACGTCCACCGTGGAAGCCACGCAGACGGCCAGCAACTTGACCAGTTCGTCTTGCGGCTTTGCCAGCAGCACGGCGAACAGTTCGGCGCTGTCCTGCGGCAAGGTTTCACCTGCCACCTGTTGCAGTTCGCGCAGCGCCACGGCGGCGGGCGATTCCGGCCAGTCCGGGGCCATGCCTTCCAGCCGGTCTTGCACGTTGAGGCGCACGCCGAGCGGCAGGCCGTCGCCGTAGGCGTCAGGCTGCAAAACCTCCTGCACCATGCCATGCACCAGCGCGGCCAGCGCCACTTGCGGATGCCGTGCCACTTCGATTTGCAGCGCCGCCGTGCGGTGTGCGCTCAACCGCTGCGCCAGCCGGTCGGACAGGCTCGCAGCCTTGGGCGCGTCGTCGGCGTCGTGGCCTTCGTCGTTGTCGGCTTCGCCTTCCGCGCTGCCGAAACCGCGCCGCAGCTTTTCCAGCGTGCGCAGCGCCTTTGCCTCGGCCTCGCGCAGCAGGCCGCGATGAATGACGGCCTCGCCGTTGCGGTCGATGGTGACGATGGCACCGGCCACCTCGCGCACTTCGGGCGCATAGCCTTGTAAGGCGTCATCCGCGTCTTGCAGTTCCCCGATCACCTGATCGCGCCGCTGTTCCAGCTTCTCGGCCTTGGCCTCGTCCTCGGCGTCGCTGGCGTCCTCCAGTTCGGCGTCGATCTTTTCAAGCCGGTTTTCCAGCGAGGCGATGCGGCGGGCCTCGCGCGTGGTCGGCTCGCGGCGGTGGCGCGGTGCGTTCTGGAACGCCTGCCGTTCCTCGTAGGCCAGATGCGGCACGGCCTCCACCCATGACCAGCCCTCGGCGCGCACGTTCTCGGCCAGCGTTGCCAGCTTCTCGCGCACCAGCGTTTCCAGCACTGCGGCGTCGGTGAGGTAGGTGCCGGCATCGCCTTCGGCGAACAGGTCGCGGCGGATGCCTCCGCCTGCCTGCCGGTAGGTGTCCAGCCCGACGAAGCGCACCAGCGCGTGCGTGGCGTCGATTTCGCGCTCGGTGAGGCGTGCGCGCAGCGCGGACGGGCCGCGCTGCCATTCCGGCGCAGCATAGAACGCGGCTTCCTGCGCGGCGTGGTCGTCGGTGATGGTCAGGGCCATCAACTGCTCCAGCGTGACGGTTCCGGCGCGGTAGTCGGCCATCAGGCGCGGCGCGATGTGGGCCAGCTTCAAGCGGCGCTGCACCACCAGCGGGGACACGCCGAAGTCGGCGGCAATGTCCTCGATGGGCCGGCCTTCCTTCACCAGCGCGGCGAACGCCTCGAACTGGTCGGCGGGGTGCATCTGCTCGCGCATCAGGTTTTCCGCGAGGCTGAGGGTGCGGGCGCTGCCATCGGCCACCAGCAGGCACGGCACCTCGTAGTCGGCGGAGATGCGGTGTTTCTTCGCCAGCAGCTTCAAAGCGGTCAAGCGGCGATCACCGGCCACCACCTCGTAATGCTCGCCATCGGCGGATGCGATCACGATCAGGTTTTGCAGCAGGCCGATGCGGGCGATGCTCGCGGCCAGTTCGGGGATGGACAGGCGCGGCATCTTGCGGGCGTTGCGCTTGGAGCGGCGCGGCAGCAACTGCGAGAGGGCAACCAAGATCAGGTTCTTGGACGGGTCGGCCATTTCCAGCGGCGCGGCGGTTTCGATGGCGCGGGCTTCGGTTTGGGTTACGGCGTTCATGGTGATAACTCCTAACGATTCAGGGATGCAGCAGCGAGGGATGCGGCAAGGGCTGCTGCCTGCCCCTGCCGCGTGGGGATTCAGGCTTTCAACTGGCGCAGGCCATCGGCCAGCAGCCACAGGGAGCGATTCAGGCGCACGCTCTGGTCAATGCCCTGCACGGGCCGGGTGGTCTGGCGGCGGCCATTGGCAGCGCGGGCGGACAGGCCGCCTTTGATGAGGTTTTCCTGCGTGCGGTTGAACACGCTCCACAGGTCGCGGCGGTCGTCGTCGCCACGGCGCGGCATCAGGATTTGCGATTCCGTGACGGGTGCGGGCTTGTCCTCGTCGTACTTCAAGGCCAGCGCAGCGCGGGCGAACACTTCCGATTCCCCTGCGTCGAGGGTGATGGCGCGCATGGCATCGCGGGATTCCTGCGCCCGGTCGAATCCGTGCAGGACTTCGTAAGCGCCTTCGATGACGTGCCCGGCCACGTCGCCTTTGTGGGGCACGCGCACGTCGGCCACGGTGTCGCCGCACACCAGCCCATTGCTGCACACGAAGCGGAACATTCCGGCCAGCATCTGGTAACTGCTGGTGCCGTCATGGGAGTTCAGCAGGATGATTTCGTTGGCCTCGCGCCCGTTGATCTGGCTGGCGTGGCGCAGGCGGATCATGTGCTTGGTGTAGTCGCGGCGGTCGTCGTGGCGCACGCGGGTCTGGCACACCATGAAAGGCTCGAAACCTTCCCCGCGCAGTTCCTGCAACACGGTCGCGGTGGGGATGTAGGCGTACCGCTCGGAGCGGCTTTCGTGCGGGGCGTCCGCGAAGATGGACGGGGCCACCCTGCGGATTTGGTCATCGGACAGCGGGTAATCGCTGCGCAGTGCCGGGGAACGGGAAGCGAAACGGGATGCGAGTTGCATGATCTTTCTCCTGACAAAAAAGAGGTTTGCTGTTCACCGCACACCGGATTCCTAGATTCGGAGCCCAGCCTTTCGGCTGTTTGGTGCGGTCGGCACGAGGAACCCGGTTGGCCCTGTTGCCACCGTCTTTCCTGAGTTCATCGCCCGCGACGGTCAGGAGCGCGCGGACGGGGGCCGTCAAGGAGGAAAGCGCAGGGTCGGTGCGGCCCGCAGGCGCAGCCGAGGACACGGCTCTGCGCGCCTTGATGGCCCACGGGAGCGGGCTACAGTCGCGGACAAGGTGATGAAGTCAGGGAAGACGGCTGGACATGGCAACGGCCTTCCCTGTGTGCAGACCGCACGGCAAGCGAAGCGCGCAGGCCCGAAGCTGGAAGCCGGGCCGGAGGCGTCAGCGATGCGAAAGGCTGGCAAAGCCAGTCCCGCCAGGGATGAGCGACTAGCGAACCTGGAGCAGCGCGATCCGCGAAGCGGAGACGCAAAAGAACTCTTCGTTTACCATTTGTTCTGCAAGCAAATGTTGCTAAAGCAAGAACACGGGGGGCTAAAAGTGATCGTCTGCATTAACCGTCTCAAGCAGTTCGGCATCTTCAGCGACTTCAATGGAACGAAGATCCAGAAGTTCGGCCGGTACAACCTTGTCTATGGCTGGAACGGAACAGGCAAGTCAACCCTATCGAATCTATTCTCTTGCTTTGAGCTTCGCTCGATGGTTCCTCGCTTCAGCGCGGGTCAGTTTTCAGTTATTTTGGAAGACGGCTCAACGATCACGGAAGCCACACTCCCTTCATCCCAATTAAATATCCATGTCTTCAATCAACGCTTTGTGCATGAGAATATTGATTGGGACAAATCCGTAAAAAGCATCCTTCTCATTGCGAAAGAGAAGATTGATGACTTGCAAAAACTGGAGAAGCTAAAAGGCGATCTTCAATCGAAGAAGAAAGCTCACGACGAAAAGCAAAGCGACATCAAGAAGCAGCGTGAAGCATTGGATAAATTTCTGACCAATGCTGCCAAGAAAATGAAGCTAGGACTTCAGGCGATTGATACGAGCGATAGCTACTACTTGAACTACGACCGCCGAAAGCTCTCCAATTTCATTCAGAATAATGGCAAGGCCATTGTTAATCCTGGCTCGGTTCTTCCAGATGAGAAGGTCATCGACCTCACGAATGCCGCCAAACCAGATCAACTTCCAAGTATTACCTTCGCCTCAACGGCCATTGAGCCGGACTACTTTAAGAAGGCGGCAGGTCGCATCAGAGACTTGATTGGAACTACAGCAGTCAATCAAGCTATCCGGCGGCTGACTGATAACCCGGACATTCGTGAATGGGTTCAAGCCGGCTTGGAAATTCATAAAAACCATGATTCGCAATCCTGCGAGTTCTGCGGCTCCCCATTCACCCAGCTTCGTGCTGAGGCACTTGCCGCTCACTTCAGCAAAGAGTTCACGGATTTTCAAAACCGGCTTCAGAGCGCCGCGACTTGGATTGAATCTCAAGGTGCTCCAGCCAATCAGTTGCCCGCAGCGACGGAGTTTTATAAAGAGCTATCGGCTGACGCAGATAAATTCCAGAAGGAATACACATCTGCTGCTGAGAAGATCAACCAGCAAATAGACGGATGGCGGCAAGCTCTGAAAGCCAAAATTACAGATCCTGCAAAGACAGACATTCAGATTTCGGATGTGGTTGAAGAGGATGTCACGAATTTCAATGAGATCCTAAAGTCGATCGTTGCGCTCGTCGGAAAGCATAACAATAAGACTTCAAACTTCAAATCTGAGACATCAAAAAGCAAGGTGGCACTGGAACTTCACTTTGCTGCGGCTGAGGTGCAAGAATTTGACTATGCTGGAAGTGAGAAGAAATGCAATGACCTTGAGGCTGAAGCAAAGAATGACTACAAGGAAATTGAAAAACTTGGTCAAGAGGTCGGAGCAATAGAGGCGCTGCTCTCAAATGAGACGGTGGGGGCGAAAGAGTTCAATGACATCCTGCATCGTTTCATCGGTCGTTCTGAGCTTTGCTTGAGCTTTAATCAAAATAAAAAAGGCTATGAGATCATCAGAAACGGTGTGGGTGAGCATGATGGGAATTTGAGCGAAGGTGAGAAGACTGCGATTGCATTTGTCTACTTCATCACGAAGCTCAAAGAAAATGGAAACAACATCAAGGACACAATTGTCGTCGTTGATGATCCGGTCTCAAGCTTTGATTCAAATCACCTGTTTCATGCCTATTCTTTCCTGAGAACTCAATGCACTGAAGCCAAGCAACTTTTTGTACTCACCCACAACTTCACTTACTTCAAGCTGGTGAGAGACTGGTTCACTGGAACGAACAGGAACAGGATCGCCAAAGGAAAAGCTGAGAATTGCTTCTTCTATCGACTGGATGCGCCTCCTGGTTCACCCCGCCACTCGCTGCTTGTTGACGCCGACGACTCTCTGAAGAATTACGGTTCGGAGTACCACTATATTTTCAAGAAGCTCTATGAATATAGGGCGCATACGACTCTTAACCGAGACGAAGCATTCTTGACGGCGAACCTCGCACGCAAGCTAGTTGAATCGTTCTTTACCTTCAAGTATCCAAGGCGGAGAAGCGACATTAGTCAATTAATGGATGTTGGCCTGAAAGACTGCACCATCACGACACCGGAACTCAAAGAGAAGATATACCGCTTTATCAACAAGTATTCGCATAGCGATGTAATTGAAATAACCGAGGAATCGGCAGAAAACTTGGCAGGCGAAAGTCACAGCGTCATCGGGCACATCTTTCAGTGGCTGGAGGAAGTGGACAAGAAACATTACGACGAGATGATTCAGGTTGCGACTGCCTGAGCGCCAGGCCCGCGAGGGCCGGAGTTGCGCCACCAGGCGCAGCAAAAAGGGGGCCGAAGCCCCCCTCGTCAAATCAGGCCGCGCTCGGCGAATGACGTGGTGCGAGTCCCCGCAACGATGACGTGATCCAGCGTGCGAACGTCCACCAGCGCCAGCGCCTGCCGAAGCTGCGCGGTCATCGATCTGTCGGCCGCGCTCGGCTCGGGGTTCCCACTCGGATGGTTGTGCGAAACGATGACCGCCGCCGCATTGAGCCGCAGCGCCTGCTTCACCACTTCGCGCGGATGCACCTCGGCGGCGTCGATCGTGCCGTGGAACATCTCCACGTAGTCGATCAACCGATGGCGCGTATCGAGAAACAGGACGGCAAAGACTTCGTGCTCGAAGCCGGCCAGCTTGGCGCGCAGGTAGTCCTTGACCGCCTCCGGCGAACTGAACGATGCACCGCGCTGCATCTTCTGTTCGATGACCTGGCGCGCAGCTTCCAGAATCTGGTCGGCGTCCGCCGGCCGATAGCGGCCACGGCCATCGCGCACCATCAGCGGGGTATCGTGAGAGAGGGAGAATTGCGACATGATCGTGCTCCGGTTGCTCGGGCGGAATTGCCCGGAACCGTGTTCAGCACGGCGCAGCGCAAGCAGTCAGGGGTCGCAGACGGCCACCAGGACGCAAGCGCGCATGGCGCGCGCCGCCCTTGACGGCGAGGACGCCGTGATACGGTGAAGGGAGCAGCAAGACCGCCTACACACCGCCCACTGCACACCCTCGGCTTTTGGGCAAGCGGAGCGCGCAGGCCCGCGAGGGCCGAAGGCGTCAGGGGTCAAGGCCGAATGGCCGCGACTCGGAACGAGGCGTGGGGCGCAGCCCGCGAACCCGACGGCGGAACGCCGGGACGCCCGGTTACTGCGGGAGTTTCTTGGGCTGCTTCGACGTGCGCGATTCCAGCAAGCGCCGCGTAGTCTCCAATTCCTTCTGCAACAGCTCGGCATCCGGCAGCACGGTACGGTAGTTCGCCGCCATCACCTTTGACGGCAAACCTTCCAAGGCATACCGCGCCAGGGCATGGCCCTTGTCGGCGCACAGGATCAACCCCACGGGCGGGTTTTCATCGGGATAGGCCCAATGCTCCTTGGCGTAGTTGCAATACATGAGCATCTGGCCCACGTCGGCATGGGACAGGCTGCCCAGCTTCAAGTCGATGATGACCAGGCAGCGCAGCCGCCGGTGGAAAAACAGAAGATCCACCCGATACCAGGTCTGGTCGATGCGCAAGCGCCGCTGCCGCCCGACGAAGGTGAACCCTTCGCCCAGCTCCAGCAGAAAATCCTCCAGCCGCTGGATCAGCGCGGCCTCCAGATCGGATTCGGAATACTCGTCCTTGAGGTTCAGGAACTCCAGCACGTAGGGGTCTTTGATGGCGTCGTCGGGCCTGACGGCATCCTCGGGCCTCGGCGCTGCGCCCTTGACCAGCATCGCCGCCTTGTCCTTGGACAAGGCCGTGCGCTCGTAGAACTGGCTGCCGATCTGCCGGTCAAGCTGGCGCACGCTCCAGCCGCCGCGCAACGCCTCGGCCTCGTAGAACCGGCGGGCGTGGTCGTCCTTGACCGCCAGCAGCCGCACGTAGGCCGACCACGGCAGCGGGAACACCTGCGCCAGCTCGGCCAGGGCGAATTTCCGAGACACTGTCTCGGAAATCTCGGCAGGCGGTTCGTCGCCTGATTTCCGAGACAGTGCCTCGGAAATCATGGGCCGGGGGTAGGCGGCGAAGAACCGCCGCATGTTCTCCAGATTGTCCGGGCTGAAACCGCGCCCGAAGCGCGCGGTCAGGTCGGCGGACAGCCGGGCAATCAACTGCTCGCCATAGCCCGCGCGCCGCTTGCCCTGTTGCTCGGCCTCCACGATGCGGCGGCCGATTTCCCAATAGCTGGCCGTCATCAGCGCATTGACGCTGCGCGCCGCCGCCTGGCGCGCGGCGTCCAGCAGTTCCACGATGCCGCCGTGGATGCCGGCGTAGCCGGCAGGCAGGGCGGCGTCTTTGGCGGCTTTGGGCGTCCGGGCGCTCATGCCGTGGCCTCCTGCGGCTGCGGTTGCCGCTTTCCGGTGATGGTCTGCCGACGGGTCGCCACCAGTTCGGCGGCTTGGCGCACAGGATCGTCCTCGGTGTGGACGTAGCGCATGAACATCGCCACGGTCTTGTGCGCCGTCAGCGCCATACCGACCTTGACCGGGACGCCCGAATTGGCAATGTCGGTCGCGGAGCGATGGCGAATGCCGTGGGTGCCGACCTTCGGCACGCCGGCATTGCTGAGGATGCGCCGCCACCCCTGATAGTAGGTGTGGGGACTGAGGGGCTGGCGGTGGTCGATGATCGCCGGGCAGACATAGGGCGAATCGCCATAGCGGGGGGCGCTCGTCAGCCGCCGCTTGGCTTCCTCGCTCAAGGGCTTGGACATATCGCCGGTCTTGCTGTCCGGCCAGACCACCCGGCCATTGGGCAGGTCGAGCCAATCCCACTGCAACAGCAGGATTTCCGACATGCGCGCCGCGAACTCGAATTGCAGCCGGACGGCCAGCAAGAGGATGGGATGCTCCAAGTTCTCGGCCTCGGCCTTGTCCAGATAGGCGAACAGCTTGACCATCTGGTCATCGGTAATGAGCCGGGTCGAGCCTTTCTCCGGGTACTTGGGCACATGGCGGCACGGGTTGGAGCCGTCCGGCCGATAGCCCCACAGTTCGGCCAGATTGAACATCTTGCGCACGAGCGACAACACCCGATTGGCCTGGGTGGGCGACTTCTCCATGCGCTTCATCAGCGCGGTAATGTCGTTGCGCGTGACTTCGTGAACCTTCTTGGTGCCGAAGGCCGGAATGACGAAGGTGTCGATCTGGTACTGGTAGCCGGCCTGGGTGCTCGGCTTGTTGTGCGGCTTGGAGTGGTCATCCATGAACCGGCCGCACAGCTCCTTGACCGTTGGGGCCTTGCGGGCATCCGCCTTGTCCAGTCCGGGGTCGCCGCCGCGCCGGACTTCGGCCAGCCAGTCTTGCGCCAGCGACCGGGCCTGTTCGACCGTCAGCTCGCCGAACTGGCCGAGTGACGGCTTGCGCCGAACACCGGAGTTCGTGCGGTACTGAAGCATGAATACCTTGCGCCCGGTTGGTGTAACCTTGCACAAGAAGCCTGGAACGAGCGTATCCCGGAGTTCCACGTCGCAGGTTCGCGCCTGTGCCGTGTCAACGACGGACTTGGTGAGTTTGATTTTCGCCATGAGGGTGCTCCTGAAAGGCCCCGATTCCAGGGGCCGGCTAGGAGCCAAGCGAAAGGGAACCGGGGCGGTTTGCATCGCGCACCGGGATATGATGGAAGGCATTGGTTAGCTGGAAAACCTGCTACAGCAAGCCCCATCCAACCCCAGCGGTGCCCCGGTGCGGAAGCCATGCTCTGGCTTAAAATCCCCCGGCTTTTGCCGTGCCGGTTCGATTCCGGCTCCGGGCACCACTCCAAGACGCCCTGACCTGCGCCGTCATTTCGGCCCCCGGTGGCGTGATATAGTCGTTTATGGGCGGTTCACGGCACAATGTCCTGCAACCGCCTGTACATCTCCCGGCCCAAGGAATCGACACAGCGTGGCATCTCCCGAGCACCGCTCAGAACCCTCGCCAAGGCGCCGACCCGGCCCCATGTCCCTGTGTCACTCCGAGCCATGCCGTTGAAGATCTCGCGCTGGCCCCTGCTGGCGGGTTGCCTTGCGGGCGGCCTGATGCTGCTCGTGCTTTTCAGCCTGCTGCAGGTCTGGAAGCAGCGGGTTCAGGACGAGACCCGCGCCGAGCTGGTGGGGCAACTGGGCAATCTCCGGGCCCGGCTGGAATCCGAGCTCAATGCGGTGATCCACGTCACCGACGGTCTGGTCACCTACATCATGTTCAACCCGGACCTGGGCGAGACCGAGTTCGACGCCATCGCCGCCATGCTCATGGAACGCAGGCCGGGGCTGATCAGCCACTTCACCGCTGCGCCCGACAACGTCATCCGCTATCTCCATCCCCTGGAAGGCAATCGTGCGGCCCTGGGCCTGGACCTCATGAGCCACCCGGAGCAGTCCGGTTCGGTGCTGGACATGATGGAGCGCCGCTCGACGGTGCTCGCCGGTCCCTGGGAGCTGGTGCAGGGTGGCCTGCGCCTGATCATCCGCACGCCCATCTTCGTGCCTGCCCACGTGGCCGGGACCGAGGACGACCGCTACTGGGGACTGGTCTCCATTCCCGTGGACATGCAGCGCCTGTACGAGGCGGCCGGGCTGGGTTACTTCGAGCGCAGCATGGACATCGCCATCCGCGGGCGGGACGGCCTGGGCGCTCGGGGTGAGACCTTCTACGGCGATCCGGCGCTGTTTCGCCGTGACAGCCTGCGCCAGACGGTGACCATGCTGGGGGGCGAGTGGGAACTGGCCGCCGAACCCAGTGGCGGCTGGCCGGCGGTGACGCCCGTCGGCGGTCTCTGGGGTCTGATCTGGCTGATCACGCTGCTCACGGGCGCGCTGGCCTGGTATCTGAGCCTCCAGGGACAGCGCCTGCGCCAGTCGGAGGTCAAGTACCGGGCGCTGATGGAGAACCTGAGCGACGGCGCGTGCATCGTCCAGGACGGCTGGCTGCGTTATGTGAATCCCCGCTTCAGGGACATCTTCGGCCATGACGAAGAATTACTGCTGTCTCATCAGCTGAGTGACTTCCTGGTCGCCGAGGACCGCGATCAGCTCGCCAGACTCATGTCCAGGGTGATCGCCGATCCTGCCCGCCCCGGACCGCTGGAGACGGAGCTTCGCATCCGCACCGGTGATGCGGGGCACAGCTACGTGCGCATCAACCTGAGCGCCATGGCGTGGGAGGACGGGCCGGCGATACTGGCGACGGTTTCCGACATCGATGACCGCAAGCGGCTGGCCAACCAGCTGCTCGACAGCCATGAGCGGCTCAACGCCATCATCCGGGCACTGCCGGACATCGGTTTCATCATCGACGACCAGGGGCAGTACCGGGATGTCTTCGGCGGCCTGGACAGCCAGCTGTACCACCGGGGGCAGGCGCTGATCGGCAAGCGCCTGCACGAGGTACTGCCGCTGGAGCTGGCGGACCGCTTCCTGTCGGTGGTGCACAAGGCCCTGGAGACCTCGAGCCTTCAGACCCTGGAATATGCCCTGAGCGCCGAGCAGATCAGTATCCCGCCCAAGGGAGGTCCCGATGGAACCCTGTGGTTCGAAGGGCGTGTCATGGCCATGGGGGCCAGGGTCTTCGACCGCCCCGCGGTTATCTGGCTGGCCATGAATGTCACCGCGCGCAAGCGTCTGGAGGAATCCATGCGCCTCAATGCCCGGGTGTTCGAGGACAGCAACGAGGGCATCTTCATCACCGATGCGGGCAACCGCATCATCTCCGCCAACACGGCCTTCACGCGCATCACCGGCTATGAAGCCGCCGAGGTGATCGGTCGCAATCCGGGACTGCTCAGCTCCGGCATGCACGACGAGGCCTTTTATCAGTCCCTGTGGGAACAGGTGCTGCTGCACGGGCGCTGGGAAGGGGAGATCTGGAACCGGCGCAAGGACGGTCGTGTGTATCCCCAGAACCTGTCCATCAGCGTGGTGCGCGATGGTGAGGGACGCATCAGCCACCACATCGCCATCTTCTCCGACATCACCCGGCGCAAGGAGGCCGAGGCCCAGATCCGGCACATGGCACTGCACGACAACCTCACCGGGCTGGCCAACCGCACCCTGTTGCGGGATCGCCTGACACAGGCCATCGAACAGGCGCGACGTGACAGGAACAGCCTGGCGCTGCTGTTCATCGATCTGGACGATTTCAAGCCGGTCAATGATACCCACGGCCACGAGGCGGGGGACCGGGTGCTCAAGGAAGTGGCTCAGCGTCTGCGGGCTGCGGTGCGCCGGGTGGACACCGTGGCGCGCATGGGCGGGGATGAGTTCGTGATTCTGCTCCAGGCCCTGGAGCAGGAGGACATGGCCATCCAGGTGGCCGAAAAGATCATCGATTCACTGTCCAGGCCGATACAACTCAACGGCCAGACATGCCTGCTGGGGGCCAGCGTCGGCATCGCCCTGCATCCCCGCCATGGCGAGGACCACGACGGCCTGATGCGGGCCGCCGACCAGGCGCTTTACCAGGCCAAGTCGGCAGGCAAGAACCGCTACCAGGTCGCCGGGTACTGAGGTCCCAGGCCCAAATCAAAGAGCCAAGGATCGCAATTGATGGTGGTCTCCGGGCCTGACTCGCGCTGTCTCTGGAAGGAGAAGCGTAGCCATAGGGCGGGCCGTGCCCGCCTGCTGTCCTTGAACCTGCGGCTGACGTCGAACCTGGGTCTGACGGCGCGTACGGCACGCCCTATGCGCAAGCGCACCGCACGCCTTGGTGTGATATGCGGGCTACTCCACGCCCTCCACGGACTGTACCCACACGCCGCGGTCGCAGCGCAGCAGCATGCCGCCGCTGTTGACGTAATCGCCGTGCTGGTAGGCGATGTCATTGAAGTAGCACGCGGGTTCTCCCGGCACCTCCTGCTTGAGCACATCGGACTCCTCGTCCATCTCCATGGCGATGGGGGAGTTGCGCAGTTCGGGATCCTGCGCGCCCACGTGGGGCGGGGTATGGCTGTTGCTCATCGGATTCTCCGGTTCCTTGTGCAATGTCTCTGGTCAAGCCTTCTGCGCAGTATGGACGATGCCCGGTGACCTGGTTTGACCGTCGTCAGGTAAACAGGCCGCTTGGGCACCGGATGGCAGGCAGCGCTAAAAACTTGTGTTATTAGTCTACAACGTCAACCGCCACCGTCACACAGGAACCGCAGCATCATGGGCAAGCCCACCGACGAAGAACTCAAGGCCGCGCGCATGCGCGAGCATGGCGAGGATCCCCACTTTCTCGCCAAGTGTCTGCTCAACCTCAACTACCGGATGAAGCACCTGGAACGGGTGCTCAGCGCCTCGGAGCGTTACCTGCATTCGGGCCTTGCCGAGCACAACCACGCGGAACTGGTGCGCACCATCGAGGCCTACAAGCGCGCCGAGGCCCGGGGCACCTACGAGGAAGACAAGGAACCCTGGCTCGAATAGGGCGAGGGCGAATTCAAGATTCAAAATTCAAAATTCAAAGGGATAGGCATCTGCCCTTTGAATTTTGAATCTTGAATCTGAATCTCAGGAATGCGCTTTCCTGAGTTCCCTGACCCGATCCCGCGCCGGATGCAGGGCCTCCACCAGGTCACGGGGCAGGGGCAGGGGATCGCCGTGCATCAGCGAGGCCAGCAGTTCGGCGCTCAGGGGGGCGGTGGTCAGGCCCCGCGAGCCATGGGCCAGGCTGGTGTAGACGCCGGGCAGCAGGGGCGCCCCGGGATAACTGTCGGGGCGACGGCCGTGATGCAGTTCCCCGTAGCAGCGTTCGAAGGCCACCATGTCCGGCAGCGGCCCCGCGAGCGGTAGGCGGCCCGGGGCGTTGAAGCGCAGCGCCGCCCGTCCGGACAGGGGCGGGTCCTCATCCCCCAGCGCGTCCGGCCAGACCCGGCGCAGTCCCGCCAGGTTGCTGGCATGTTCCTCGGGACGCAGCCGGGTGTTCCGGTCACCACGCACGAAACTCGCGCCGCAGACATGGCCGCTTCGGGTTGCCGGTGTCAGGTAGCCCTCGTAGCACAGCACCCTCTTCAGCCCCCGCGTGTTGCGGCTTGTTTCAATCACACTCAGCTGACCGCGCAGGGGCCTGGGTTCGATGCCCGGATGCAGCCCCGGCAGGCCCGCGCCGTTGGCCAGCACCACCCGGGGTGCGCGTGTGATCGCCACGCCATGCTCATCTTCCAGCAGCCAGTCTTGTCCGTCACGGGTGAGGCGTGACACCGCTCGTCCCAGGCGCAGATTCACACCCGCCGCTGCCAGTTGCGCGCGGCACAGGGCCGCCGGGTCCACCCAGCCTGCCCGGGGCAGGAACAGGCCCGGCAGGTTGAGTGGCACGCCGGCCAGCTCGCTGGCCTCGGCGGCATCCACGGCCCGCATCAGTTCCGGGGGCAGGGTCAGGCGTTCACGGATGCGTTCCAGGCGCTGCGCAAGGCGCTTGCCGTCGGCCAGCCACAGGGCGCCGCACCAGTCACGGGGCAGGGCCTCCGGGGTCAGTCCCAGGGATTCGATCCACTGGCGGGAAAACGCCGCCGCCGACAGGGTGAAGCGGCTCACCACCCCGTGATCGGCGCTCAGGTGCGGCATGAGGATGCCGGCCGGGTTGCCGGAGGCGCCGGCGGCCACCTGATCCGCGCCATCCACCACCGTGACCTGCCAGCCCCGGCGCGCCAGGGCCAGGGCCACGGCGCTGCCGGCAAGGCCTGCGCCGAGTACCGCCGCCTGGCGTGCGGCGGGTGGGGCGGGGGGCGGGTTCGAGTACCAGGGCGGGGTGGGGTCGGGGGTCGCTGCCTGTGTGTTTCTCAGGCCGCGGATGCGTTCCCGCTTGTGGCCGAAACCCGGCAGGCGCTCAATGGCAAAACCCGTGGTCTCCAGGCCGCGACGCACGTGGCCTGCGGCGGTGAAGCTGGCGAGTGTTCCGCCTGCCGGTGTCAGGCGCGCCACTTGCGCGTACAGGGCCTCCTGCCACAGTGCCTGGTTGCGTGCCGGGGCAAAGCCATCCAGGTACCAGGCATCCACCTGCGCCTGGCACTGGCTCAGGCAGTCCACGGCATCGCCGAACATCAGGGTGAGGCTCAGACGTTCCCCGGGGAACAACAGCCGGTGAAAGCCGGGCACCGGCGCCGGGTATTGGGCCAGCAGCGCCTCACCCAGGTCACGCAATGCCCGGGGCAGGGTGGAGATCAGCCGGGCCAGGTCCTCGCGGGTGAAGGGATGCAGTTCCACGCTCAGGTAGTGCAGCCAGCCGGCTCCCGGCTGGCCGCGCCAGAGATCCCAGGTCAGCAGGAAGTTGAGCCCGGTGCCAAAGCCGGTCTCGGCGATGGTGAACACATCCCGGTCGAGCCAGCGTTCGGGCAGGCCGTTGGCCTCAAGGAACACGGTGCGGGATTCCTCGGCGCCGTGGCCGTGGCTGAAGTACACGTCGCCGTAGCGCGACGACCAGGGCGTGCCGTCGCGAAACTCCAGGACCGCCGGCTCCAGGGGCTGGAATCCGGCGCCTGTGTCAGTTGCGGATGCCATGCCCCTTGTTGAGCAGGTACAGGCTGAAGGAAAACAGCGCGGCGATGAAGCCCAGGATGATGGCGTAGGAGAGCCACAGGTTGATGTCGCTCACCCCGAGCAGCCCGTAGCGGAAGGCGTTGACCATGTACAGGATGGGATTGAGGTGTGAGACCCCCTGCCAGAACTCCGGCAGCATGGTGATGGAATAGAACACGCCACCCAGGTAGGTGAGCGGGGTGAGCACGAAGGTGGGGATGATGGAGATGTCGTCGAAGCTCTTGGCGTAGATGCCGTTGATCAGGCCTGCCAGGGAGAACAGCACGGAGGTGAGCAGCACCACCGAGAGCGTCACGCCGAGGCTGTGCATGCTGAAGGGACTGAACAGCAGCGACACCAGGGTGACCGCCACGCCCACAGTGAGCCCCCGGCACACGCCGCCGGCCACGAAGCCCAGGATGATGAGCGCGTTGGGGATAGGGGCCACCAGCATCTCCTCGATGTGATGCTGGAACTTGGAGCCGTAGAAGGACGACACCACGTTGGCGTAGGAGTTGGTGATGATGGTCATCATGATCAGGCCGGGGACGATGAAGTCCATGTAGCGCAGGCCGTCCATCTCGCCGATGCGCGAACCGATCAGGCCGCCGAAGATGATGAAATAGAGCGCCGTGGTGATGGCCGGCGGCAGCACGGTCTGCACCCAGATGCGCATGAAGCGCAGAACTTCCTTGATGACGATGGTCTGGAAGGCGATCCAGTTGCGGCGCAGGCTCATGAGGGACGGTTCTCCTTCACCAGGTTCATGAACAGCTGCTCCAGGCGGTTGGTCTTGTTGCGCAGGCTCAGCACCTGCACGTCGGCGGCGGCCAGATCCGTGAACAGCGCGTTGACGCTGTCCTCCTTGCGGATGTCCGCCTCCAATGTCAGTTCATCCACCCAGCGCAGCGTGTGCCTGGGCAGTTGCGGCAGCTGGGCCAGGGGCCTTGCCAGGTCGAGCACGAAGGTCTCCACGTTGAGCTTGCCCAGCAGGCCCTTCATGGTGGTGTTCTCGATGATCTCGCCATGGTCGATGATGGCGATGTTGCGGCACAGGCTTTCCGCCTCTTCCAGATAATGGGTGGTGAGGATGATCGTGCGACCCTCGGCGTTGATCTTGCGCAGGAAGGTCCACATGGAGCGGCGGATCTCGATGTCCACGCCGGCGGTGGGTTCGTCCAGGATCAGCAGCTGCGGCTCGTGCACCAGGGCCCGGGCGATCATGAGGCGGCGCTTCATGCCCCCCGACAGGGTGCGCGCCATCTCGTGGCGCTTTTCCCACAGTCCCAGTTCGCGCAGGTAGCGCTCCGCCCGCTCGTAGGCCTGGCGCCGGGGGATGCCGTAATAACCGGCCTGGTTGACGACGATCTCCACCACCGGCTCGAAGGTGTTGAAGTTGAATTCCTGGGGTACCAGGCCCAGGCAGGCCTTGGCGGCATCCTTCTCCCGGTCGATGTCGTGGCCAAAGATGGAGACTTGGCCGGCGGTCTTGTTCACCAGGGAGGCGATGATGCCGATGGTGGTGGATTTGCCCGCGCCGTTGGGGCCCAGCAGGGCGAAGAAATCCCCGGGCTGCACGTCCAGATCGATGCCCTTGAGCGCCTGGAAGCCATTGCGGTAGGTCTTGGTCAGATTCCGGATCGAGAGGGCTTTGGGCATTGTTTTTAAGAGGTTTTTGCGAAGCTGTGACAAGTCGATAATGGTAACATGGGTGCTTGGGTGAGGGGTGAGGCAAACGGCGCCAGGTGTGGGTCGCGATGCCGAATCCTGTGTTCCGAATGTCTGAATAGGTGATCTGATGCGCGCGTGTTTCAGCCTTGATACCAAGACCGAGGCCATCCCCCTGGTTCCCCTGACCCCGGACACCCTGGCCTCGTGGCTGGAAGCCCATCCGCCCCGGGTCAGGGCCTGGGTGGAGGCCAACGGCTTCAAGGGCAAGCCCAATTCGCTGTGCACGCTGCCCGATGAGCATGGCCGCATCCAGGGCGTCCTGGTGGGCCTGGACACCGAGGCCCCTGTCTGGAGCGTGGCGGGTGCGGCGCGCAAGCTCTGCCCCGGCACCTATCGCCTCGACACCGACCAGGACGTCGCCTGGCTGACCCAGGCCTGCATCGGCTGGGGCCTGGGCGCCTACCGTTTCGACCGCTACAAGTCCGCCGAGAAACCGGCGCCGGTGCTGCAACTGCCCGAAGCCGTGGATGCCGACGAGGTACTGCAGGTGGTGGACGCCACCGCCCTGGTGCGCGACCTGGTCAATACCCCCGCCCAGGACATGATGCCCGAGCACCTGGCCGAGGCGGCGCGCATGCTGGCCGATGCCCATGGGGCGGTGTTCTCCACCGTGGAAGGGGAGGCCCTGCTGAGCGAAAACTTTCCCTGCATTCACGCCGTCGGCCGGGCCAGCAGTCACGCGCCCCGCAAGGTGGAGTTGAACTGGGGTGAAGACCATCACCCGCGCATCACCCTGGTGGGCAAGGGCGTGTGTTTCGACAGCGGCGGCCTGGACATCAAGCCCTCAAACGGCATGCGCCAGATGAAGAAGGACATGGGCGGCGCCGCCCACGTGCTGGGCCTGGCGAAGATGATCATGGCGGCCCGGCTGCCCGTGCGCCTGCGGGTGCTGATCGGCGCGGTGGAGAACGCCATCTCCGGGGATGCCTTCCGCCCCGGCGACGTGCTCACCTCGCGCAAGGGCCTGAGCATCGAGATCGAGAACACCGACGCCGAGGGGCGCCTGGTGCTCTGCGATCTGCTCACCGAGGCCTGCGAGGGTGAGCACAAGCCCGACCTGCTGGTGGACTATGCGACGCTCACCGGTGCTGCCCGGGTGGCCGTGGGCACCGAGATCGCAGCGACCTTCACCGAAGACGCGCCGCTCTACGGGGAACTGGAGGAGGCCGCCACGCGGCTGGGAGATCCGGTCTGGCGCCTGCCGCTGCACAAGCCTTACCGCAGCAGCCTGGAGAGCAGCGTGGCCGATATCGCCAACTGCAGCAGCGCCCCCTACGGCGGGGCGATCTCCGCTGCGCTGTTCCTGCAGGAGTTCGTGGACCCGCAGGTACCCTGGGTCCACTTCGATGTCATGGCCTTCAACAACCGCGGCCGCCCCGGCCGGCCCAAGGGTGGCGAGGCCATGGGGCTGCGCGCCATGTTCGAGGTGATCCGCGCGCGCTTCGGCGGCTGAGTACAGTCAAAAGCCGGAACGCGAAGGACGCGAAGGAGTCGCCAAGGACGCGAGGAAAATCGTTGGAATAACTTCGCATCCTTGGCGGGCAGTACCTGTTGTCAGACGGGGCCATTGCGGCCCGGTTCGGCCTCCTGCGATGCCTGCACTGGGACTTCACCGGCGTAGCGTTCCTTGAGCACGCAGATCGCCTGGTACTTGCTGCTCAGCAGATTGTCCTCACCGAGTACCTCCACCAGACCGGCGCGCTCAAAGGCACGGCGTACCGGGCGCTTGAGCCCGCTGAACATCAGGGTCACTCCAGTCTTCTTCAGGTCCGCGGTGAGCGCGCGCAGTTTCTCGGCGCCGGAGGCATCCAGGCGGTTGATGCTGTCTCCCAGCACCAGCAGGGCCTCGGCCCGGGGGAAACGGGACAGGGCATCCAGCACCGCCTCTTCGAAATGGGCCACGTTCATGAACACCAGCGAGGCATCAAAGCGCAGCACTACGAATCTGTCGGAGATGGGTGCCAGGTCGTGGGTGATGGCACCGGCCAGCACGCCGTCCTGGCGCAGGCCCTGGATCTCCGAGCGCGGCTTCACGGTGCCTACCAGGAACAGGAAGGTGGCTGCCAGCACCCCGACGATCACGCCACCGGCCAGGTCGGGGGCGGCGTAAAGCGTGACCGCGAAGGTCAGTGCGCCGGCCACGGCGTCGGCCCGGTTGACCTGCCAGGCCTTGAACAGGCTGCGAAAATCGATCAGCCCGAAGACCGCGCTCATGACGATGGCCGCCAGCACGGCCTGGGGCAGGTGGTAGAGGTACGGCGTGAGAAACAGCATGGCCAGCATCGCCGTCAGGGCGCTGACGATGGCGAACAGCCCCGATTGGGCGCCGGAACGGAAGGCCACCGCCGAGCGCGAGAATGAACCGCTCACCGTGTAGGACTGGAAGAAGGAGCCGGCGATGTTGGCCAGGCCCTGGCCGATGAGTTCCTGATTGCCGTCGATCTTCTCGCGGGTCTGGGCGGCCAGGGCGCGGGAGATGGAGGTGGCCTCCATGAAGCCGATCAGGGCCATCACCAGGGCGGCCGGGAGCAGGGCCAGCATCAGTTCCAGGTCGAAATGGGGCACCGAGAAGCTCGGCAGGCCGCGGGGGACCTCGCCGACCACCTTGCCGCCGCCGCTCAGGATCAGCTGTCCCTGGCGGATGGCCTCGGGCCGGTAGAAGGAGTCACCCTCCTGGGCGAGGCGCCAGCGGGTGGTCTCGCCGCTGCCCGTGCCGGGCACCGGCGACAGACGGATGGCGTGGCTTTCGGCCCTCAGCTCGTTGACGTCTTTGCGGAGTTCCTTCTGGGTGTGTTGCAGTTCAAGCAGGCGGGCCTCCAGCTGGGCATCGAAATCACCCCGATGCCGCAGCGTATCCAGTTGGGCATTGAGCTCGGTCAGTTGCGCGGCAATCTCGGTGAGCCTGCGATTGCCCTGGTCCCAGGCCTCCAGCGTTCGGATCACCTCGGGCGCGTCAATGGCATCCAGCCGGGTCTCGGCCTTGCGTTCGAAGCCGATGGCCGCCGAGAGCAGGGTGCCCAGCACCACGACCACCAGGACCCAGGGGATGCGCTTGTTGATCTTCTGTCCCACGACCAGGATCGCCAGTGCGCCCAGACCGATGAGCAGGGTGAGCGGGTGTGCCTGGCCGATCTGTTCGACCACGTGCCACAGGTCCACCAGGAAGCTGCCGGAGCTGGTGCGCGGCACGTTCAGGAAGGTGTTGAGCAGGGACAGGCCGATGATCAGGGCGGCGGCATTGGTGAAACCGACGATCACCGGCTGGGAGACGAAGTTCATGATCACGTTCATGCGGAACACGCCCAGGCCCAGGCGCAGCAGACCCACCAGCAGGGCCAGCATCACCGAGATCTCGATGAAACGTTCCGTGCCCAGCACGGCAAACGGCGCCACCGCCGCTGCCGAGAGCAGGGACAGCATGGCGGTGGGACCGGTGTGCAGGAACCGGGACGAGCCCCACAGGGTGGCGACGATCACGGGTACAGCCGAGGCATATAGACCGTACACCACGGGGAGACCTGCCAGCGCGGCATAGGCCATGCCCTGCGGGATGAGCACCATGGCCACCGACAGGCCCGCGATCAGATCACCCCGCACGGCGCGCGGGGACATGGGGAACCAGTTCAGGAAGGGCAGCAGGCGATAGAGCCAGGGATTGGGCATGGGCATCTCAGGCTGGGTGTGTAAGGGTCATCAGATGATGCACGAGTGCAGGGGCGGTCAGGTCACGTCCCGATCACAACGGGCGACCGCCACCACCGGCACCTTCAGGTCCACGTGCAGGCTGTGGGTGATCCCGTGGCCGGTGAAACCGTCCGCATCACACACCAAAAACTGTAACCGATGGGTGCGGTTGACGGCACGTTGAATCGCATCATTGCTCGAGCCCTTGAGCCGACGGATCTCCACCCGGTCGTCGGGGTTGAAGGATTCGGGCAGATGTCCGGTGATCTGTGCCAGTACCTTGGCCTCATCCTGGAAGCTGTAGACCACCAGGTTGGCGTCCAGGCGCTGGGCGCTCTCCAGGGCGAAGGCGGCGGCCGGCGCCGAGAGGACCGAGCCCAGGATCAGGCCGATGCGTACCCGCGAGGCCATGGGGCGGGCCGGCTCGAGCTCCGGTTCGCTCGACACCGTGGCCGCGCCCAGGGTCCTGAGTTTCTGGTCGCTGGTGAGGAATTCGCCGGCCTGCTCATGGGCAAGGCCATCGAAGAACTGCCGGAACAGCGATTTGGATTTGGACATGGTGTGTACTCCCGTGATGCGGTGACCGTTCCCGGACGTGTTCTCCGGGCCTTTCTCTATGGTGGTATTGCAACGCCTGTGCCACACTCTATGTCCATGAAAAACAGTAACTTGCGAGAACCCTCTCTGAGCCCGGATGTTGCAATGCGCAACATCCGGCCCGGGCTGAACCGGCCCTGGCCCCGGATCCGAGAGGCATCGGGCAATGCGTGTTGCGATCTGCAACGGGCGGAGGGCTGATGCAACCGAGTCTGCAACAACGCATCCGCATCACCTGGGTGGTCACCCTGGTGGTGGTTGCCCTGGTGAGCCTGTTTGCCGCCGAGCGATTCAATCGCTTCGAGAACAAGCTCTACGAGGGTGACGTGATCGCCGACCTGCTGCGTGACAGCCTGGAAATGCGACGCCACGAAAAACGCTTTTACGTGGATGGCAAGCCCGAGGACCTGCAACTCGCGGCGGCATATGCCACGGCCTCCCTGGAGCGATTGGTCAGTGCATCCGCGATCATCGAGTCTCATGCCAGGGGCAATGAAGTGCAGGACTTCGAACAGGCCGTGAGGCGCTACATCGACGGGCTTGCACAGCTGGAATCCGGGGGCGGCACGAGCAGTCAGACCAACGCGGAAGCCGTGCGCCTGGCGGGCAGCGAGGTCTCATCCCTGGCCAAGATCTGGGTGCAGCGGGAACGGGACGCCCTGCATGCCAGCATGCGTGCAAGCCGCTGGCAGCTGGCGATGGTGTTGCTGCTGGCCGCCGGGCTTCTGCTGCTGACCTTCTGGTGGCTGGCCCGACAGGTGCTGTTGCCCCTCAATCGCATGGTCAACCGTTTGGCACCGATCACCACCGGGCGCTATACCCGGCTTCAACCGCGCAACGATGCCATCGAACTCCAGACCCTGGCCCAGGCGATCAATCACATGTTGGAGCACATCGAGCAGCGCGAGCGCAAGCGCGCGCACACCGAGCGCCTGCTGGCACTGGGTGTGCTGGTGTCCGGTGTGGCCCATGAACTCAACAATCCCCTGGGCAATATCGCCTCGTCCCTGGACCTCTACAACGAGCAGCTGCGTCGGCCCCCGGAACAGCGGGATGAACTCAGGATGCAGCGTTATCTGCGCCAGGCCCGGGAAGAGACTGACCGGGCACACCGCATCGTGCGCCTGCTTCTCAACCATGTCCGTGACCGTGCTGGGGAACGCCTGGATTGTGTCTTCACGGATCTGCGCAAGGTGATCGACGCCGCGCTGCAGTGGAGCCGGGCCCAGTGTCGTGACAGCGAGGTCCAGGTGACCTGCGCGGGGGAGCTGTTTGTGTGCGTGGCGCGGGAGCCTTTTCAGCAGGCGCTGGTCAACCTGCTGGTCAATGCCGACCAGTCGGCGGGTCCCGGGGCAAGGATCATCGTCCAGGCAGAGCACAGGCCCATGCCGGAATGGAACACGGATGAACGCTACAGCGTGGGGCCGTTGCTGCAGCAGGAACGTGTCAGCCCCGATGGCCGTCCCCGTTCGGCGATCGCCATCCAGGTGAGCGACAATGGCCCCGGGGTCCAGCCGGCGGACATGCCCCATCTGTTCGAACCCTTCTATCGCGCGGAGACCCGTCGGGACACGGAAGGCAGTGGCCTGGGTCTGTACCTGGTCGCCCAGATCATGGAGGTCCATGGAGGCGCGGTCAGCGTCGAGAACGGACACGACGGCGGCGCGATCTTCACCCTCTGGTTGCCGGAGAATGCCGATGGCTGATCTTCGCCTGCTGCTCGTGGATGACGAACAGATCGCGCTGGACAACCTGGCGGACGCCCTGGACGGTCAGGGCTTCCTGATCGAGACCGCGCCGGGCGGCGAGGCGGCCCAGGTGGCCATCAGGCGCAGCCAGTTCGACCTGGTGATCACGGATCTGCGCATGCCCGGCGTGGACGGGCTGGCGGTGCTTGCCAGCGCACTGGAGCACAATCCCGACACCCTGGTGATCCTGCTCACCGGGCATGCCACCGTGGACACCGCGGTGACCGCCCTGCGTGCCGGTGCCTATCATTATCTGACCAAACCCTATCGGCTCGAGGAACTGCGCGCGGCGGTCGCCGGTGCCAGGGAACGACTGCTGGCACGCAGGTCCACGCGCACCGAGCCGCCCGCGGTCTCGTCGGGCCCCATCGTCACCTGCAGCGAGATCATGCAGCGGGTACTTGCCACGGCGGCCTCCATCGCGCCCAGTGAGAGCAACGTGGTGATCCTGGGAGAGAGCGGCACCGGCAAGGAGCTGCTGGCCCGGGAGATTCACCGCCTCAGCCACCGGCATGACCAGCCCTTTCTCGCGGTGAACTGCGGGGCACTGAGCGAGGAACTGCTGGACAGTGCCCTGTTCGGTCACGAGGCGGGCGCCTTCACGGGCGCGGTCAAGGCGAGGCGCGGCTATTTCGAGACCGCCTCCGGCGGCACCCTGTTCCTGGATGAATTCGCCGAGATGAGTCCCGCCATGCAGGTCAAGCTGCTGCGGGTCATCGAGAATCGCGAAGTGCTGCCGGTGGGTGCCGAGCGTCCACGGCCGGTGGACGTGCGGCTGGTGGTGGCGACCAACCGCAGCCTGGAGCGGGAAGTGGCCGAAGGGCGGATGCGCAGGGACCTCTACTACCGGGTCAGCGTGGTGACCCTGGAACTGCCGCCGCTGCGCCGGCGCAAGGAGGACGTCCCCCTGCTTGCCCAGCACCTGCTGCGACGTCATTGCGAGTCTTCCGGGCGCAACGTTCAGGGATTCAGCGATGCGGCGCTCGAACTGCTCATGGCCTACGACTTTCCCGGCAACGTGCGCGAGCTGTCCAACATCATCGAACGGGCCGTGCTGCTCACCGAGGGCACATTGATCGAGGTGGGTAATCTGCCGGACAACCTGCGCAGGTTGCGTGTCACCATGCCCGCATCCGCTGCCATGGCCTCACTGGAGGACCAGGAGATCAGCGCCATCAAACGCGCACTGGCGGAAACCGGCGGTCATCGCGGCCGAGCGGCGGAACTGCTCGGCATCGACCGGGTGTCGCTGTGGCGCAAGATGAAACGCTACGGCATCGAGGCCTGAACCGGCACGGACGAACACCCCCGTTCAGCCTTGAACTTTGAATCTTGAACAGTCTTCACACCACGCCGAGATCCAGGTTCGCCCGGGCGATCTTCTGGATGGCGATGCGGTAGGCGGCGGTGCGGTAGTCGTACTTGCTGTTCTCGCGGGCCTCCTGGATCTCCTGGAAGGCGGTGCGCATGGTGTCGTCGAGGCCCGAACGCACCAGGTCGGTCTCGTGGGCGCCGCGCACCAGGGCCTCGTGCATCCATTCCGGCACCTGTTCGCCGGTCATCAGTTCCAGGGCCGAGACCATGTGCTGGCCGCGCACCTCGTCGAAGCGCCGTTGCAGGCGGCCGAGACGGATGTGCGACAGGTTCCTGATCCACTCGAAATAGGAGACCACCACGCCGCCGGCGTTCATGAACACATCGGGCAGGATCATGATGCCCCGCTTGCGCAGGATCTCGTCGGCCTCGTAGGTGACCGGGCCATTGGCGCCTTCGGCAATGAGCCTGGCCTGGATGCGCTCGGCGTTGCTGCTGGTGATCACGCCCTCCAGGGCGGCGGGCACCAGGATGTCGCATTCCTTCTCCAGCACCCGGGCCCCAGGCGGGACGAATTCCACGCCGGGGAAGCCTTCCACGCCGCCGGTCTTGTTCATGAACTGGCGTATCTCTTCGACGGGTAAGCCGGCATCGCTCACCAGGGCGCCGTCCTGTTCGATGATGCCGGTGATCAGTGCGCCGTCTTCCTCCTGCAGGGCCTTGGCCAGGTGGTAGCCCACGTTGCCGAGCCCCTGGACGATCACCCGCTTGCCCTCCAGGGAACCGGACAGGCCCGCTTCATTGAGCGCGGCAGGATGGCGGAAGAACTCCCGCAGGGCGTACTGGATCCCCCTGCCGGTGGCCTCCACGCGTCCGCGGATGCCGCCGAACTGGATGGGTTTCCCGGTGACACAGGCTGCGTGATTGAGATCCTCCGGGTAGAGGTTCTTATAGGTGTCCATGATCCAGGCCATCTCCCGCTGCCCGGTGCCCAGGTCCGGGGCGGGCACGTTGGTGGCGGGACTCAGGAAACCCTTGCGGGCCAGTTCGCGGGCGAAGCGGCGCGTGATCTGTTCCATCTCGTCCCGGTCGTACTGGCCGGGATCGATGCACAGACCACCCTTGGAGCCGCCGAAGGGCACGTCCACCAGGGCGCACTTGTAGGTCATCAGCGCGGCCAGGGCCTCGGTGGTCTCCTGGTCCAGGGTGGGGGAGTAGCGCAGGCCGCCCTTGGCGGGCAGCTTGTGGGTGCTGTGCACCGCCCGCCAGCCGGTGAACACCCGGATCTCGCCGCGGATGCGCAGGGGGAATGACACCTGCAGGATCGACTCGCAGGACTTGAGCGCGCGATCCGCGCCGGGGGGCAGTTCCAGGCCGTCCAGGGCGTGGTCGATCATCAGCGCCACGTTCTGCATGAAGTTGGGGGAGGGTGCGGTATCTCCGGCCATCTGGGGACCTCTTGCGTAGGCATTCAGTTACAATCTAGCAGACTTGAGCGCCTTGCCGCTCGCCCGGTTGCGCCCTGACACGTTCTCTACTTATGTCTGTTTCCCTGCCCTGCAGTTCCGATGCTTCCCCCGCGAATCCCTTGTCGCGACGCGTGAGCGTGGCGCCGATGATGGACTGGACCGATCGGCACTGCCGCTATTTCCTGCGCCTGATCAGCCGTCACACGCTGCTGTACACGGAGATGGTGACCACCGGGGCCCTGTTGCACGGTGACCGGGAACGCTTCCTGGCTTTTCATCCCGACGAGCATCCCCTGGCCCTGCAACTGGGCGGCAGCGAACCGGGGGAACTGGCGGCCTGCGCGCGCATGGCCGAGGACCATGGCTACGACGAGGTGAACCTCAACGTGGGCTGCCCTTCGGACCGGGTGCAATCCGGGCGTTTCGGTGCCTGCCTGATGGCGGAGCCGCAACTGGTCGCGGACTGCGTCGAGGCCATGCGCTCCGCCTGCGGTCTGCCGGTCACCGTGAAGACCCGCATCGGCATCGACGACCGGGACAGCTACCCGGAGCTCACCGCGTTCATCGATACCGTGCAGCGCAGTGGTTGCCGGACCTTCATCATTCACGCCCGCAAGGCCTGGCTGCAGGGCCTGAGCCCCAGGGAAAACCGCGAGGTGCCACCGCTTCGCCATGACTGGGTGTATCGACTCAAGCAGGACTTCCCGGCGCTTGAGATCATTCTCAACGGCGGCGTTAAGGACCTGGACACGGTGAGTGATGCGCTGCGCCAGGTGGATGGCGTCATGCTGGGCCGGGAGGCGTATCACAACCCCTACGTGCTGGCGCAGGTGGACGCGCGTTTCTACGGGGATGCCCATCCCGTTCCCAGCCGTCATCAGGTGGTGGAACGCTTCCTGCCCTACGTGGAGGCGCGGCTTGCGCAAGGCGTGCCCTTGCAGGCCATGACCCGCCACATCCTCGGGTTGTTCCAGGGTGTGCCCGGCGCCCGCGCCTGGCGCAGGACCATCAGCGAGAACGCACACCGCGCCGGTGCCGGTGTGGAGGTGATCCAGGCAGCGGCGCAGCGCGTGCCCGGCTGAGCCTGCCGCGACTCGCGATGGGCGCGCTGTCAGTCGAGGTAATTTCGCAAGGCTTCCAGCAGACGCTCACTGAGCGCATGAAGCTCGTCGAGCCGGGCGATGACCTGCGCGGCGTCGCCACGCTCATGCAGCTCGATCAGTTCCGCGGCAAGTGCATGTACCTGGCGATGCAGCAGGTCGATCTGCCCGAAGCCCGGTTGCAGCTGATCGCCGAGCTGGTCGAGCCAGGTTCCGAATCGGCACTGGTGCGGGCCCAGCGGCGGGAAGTCGCTGCTTCCGCTGCGTAGTGCCCTGTCCAGATCCTCTAGCCAGGCACGGTGTTCGACCCCGGCGTGGAGCAGCGGCATCAGCTCGCGGCTGATCCGCCGCAGGCGAGGCCAGTGGGGTTCGGGGCGCCAGCGCTTGACCCAGTCGTGCAACGCCTCGGCGGGCATGGGGCGCGCGATGCCATAGCCCTGGGCCAGTTCGCAGCCGATCCTGAGCAGCATGTCGCCGTGCTCCACGGTTTCCACGCCCTCGGCGATCACCTGTCGGTTGAAGGCGCCGGCCAGCCCCAGCACGCCGTCCAGGATGGCGAGGTCTTCCGGGTCCATGAGGATGTCCCGGATGAAGCTCTGGTCCACCTTCACCACGCCTGCGGGCAGGCGCTTGAGGTAGGTGAGCGACGAGTAGCCTGTGCCGAAATCATCCAGTGCGATGTTCACGCCGATGGCGCGGCATTGATCCAGCAATCGGGTCACAAGGGCCAGGTCGCCCAGCGCACTGGTTTCGAGTATTTCCAGTTCCAGGGAGCCCGGGGATATCTCAGGGAACCCATCCAGCAGTGTCCTGAGACGGCTGACGAAAGTGTCCTGGCGAAGCTGGCTGGCACCGATGTTGACGCTCACCGGAAGGACAAGCCCGGCAGTCTGCCAGGAGGCCATCTGCTGCAGCGCGCGGGTGATCACCCATTCCCCCAGTTCGATGGCCAGCGGGTGGTCTTCGATCACGGGCAGGAAGTCCCCTGGCGGCAGGAGACCCTTGTCCGGATGCTGCCAGCGGATGAGGGCCTCGGCGCCGATCACGGCCCCGCTGCGCATGTTGACCTTGGGCTGGTAGTGGAGGACGAACTCATCGTTTTCGAAGGCGCTGCGGATGCGCTCCAGGCTCTCGTGGTGGGTGCGCACACTGCGATCCAGCTCCGCGTCGAAGACGTGGTAGCGGCCCTTGCCGGCGAGCTTCGCCTGGTACATGGCCTGGTCGGCCTGGCGCAGTAACTGCTCGGCCTCGATCTGCTCCGCCTGGGGATAGAAGGTGACACCCAGGCTCGCGGAGATCCTCAGTTCCCTGCCTTCGATACTGACCGGGCGGGCCGCCGCGGCGAGCAGGCGGGTGAGCAGCGGCACGCAGGCCTCCACGTCCGCAAGATCCAGCAGCACGGCGACGAACTCGTCACCGCCCAGGCGGGACAGGGTATCCTCCTCACGCAGGACCTCGTGCATCTGTTGCGCTACCGCCATGAGCAGCTTGTCCCCCACGGCGTGGCCGTAGCGGTCGTTGATGGCCTTGAATCCATCCAGGTCCAGGTAGGCCACGGCCAGGTGGTGACCGCGGCGCACGGCCTGGGCCATGGCCTGGTGCAGGCGGTCGGCCAGCAGCACCCGGTTGGGCAGGTTGGTCAGGGCATCGAAATGGGCGATGTGCTCCAGTTGGCGTTCGTGTTCCTTGATGGCGGTGATGTCGGTGGAGATCCCCAGCAGACCGATCACCTCGTCCCGCTCCGTCTCGTCGTAGATGGGGGTCTTGATCTCCAGGTACACCCGCCGGTGACCGCCGGGATCGACGGCCTCGATCTCCTCGGAGGTCTGTTCACCCAGGAACACGTGCCGGTCGATCTCCCGCAGGCGATGGGCCGTGCTGTCCGAGAAGAAGCGAAAGTCATCGCTGCCGGGCAGATCGTGGTCGTTCGTGCCAAACAGCTCCAGCGTGGCGCGGTTGGCGTAGGTATAGCGGGACTGGGTGTCCTTCATGTAGATGAAGGAGGAGACGTAATCCAGGGCCTCGCGGAAGCGCTGGGTCTCGCTGTGTGCCTTGCGCAGCGCGGCCTCCGCCTCCTTGCGTTCGGTGATGTCGGTGATGAAGCCGTACCAGAGAGTCGAACCGTCCGGTTCGCGATGGGGCAGGGAATCGCCGTACAGCCAGCGAACCGTGCCGTCCGGGAATTTCACCCGGTATTCATGGCGCCAGGGCGTGAGATGGCGCGCCGAATGCTGGATCGACTCGACCACGGCATCGTAGTCGTCGGGGTGCAGGATGGCGAACACGGCCGAGGCATCTGTCTTCACCTCCTCGGGGCTGACACGGTAGATCTGGCGGATCGCTTCGCTGGCGTAGGGGAAGCAGGAGCGGCCGTCCGCCTGGAGCCTGAATTCATAGACCACGCCGGGGACCCGGCTGGTGATGGTCTGAAGTCGCGCGAGGATTTCCTCGCGGGCAGCCTCCAGGGCCTTTTGTCCGGAGATGTCCGTGTGGGTGCCGATCATGCGCAGCGGGCGCCCCTGCCCATCGCGACTGACCACCATGCCGCGATCCAGGATCCATTTCCAGCTGCCGTCCTTGCAGCGCATGCGGTGTTCGGAGACGTACTCGCCGCGATCTCCATTCAGGTAGCCCTTCAGTTCCGCCAGGGTGCTGTCCAGATCATCCGGATGCACCCGGCGTTGCCATTCATCCAGGCCCTGGCCGATCTCCTGGTCCTCGAAGCCGAGCATGGATTTCCAGCGTCGGGAGAAGTACACGGTGTTGTCTTCCAGGTTCCAGTCCCAGACACCGTCGCCGGCCCCCTCCAGGGCGAAGCGCCAGCGGTATTCACTGTCACTCAGCCGGGCCTCGCGGTCGCGGATGTCCACGGTGAGCTGGTCGGCGATGCGCAAGGCCCGGGCCTGGGTGTTGGCCATGCTCAGGAGCAGACTGAACAGCAGCCCGCTGAGCACCAGGCCGCCGGCGAGGGTGGCCCAGGCAGAGGTGTAGTCGATGCCACTGGACGGATCCAGATGGTCGAAATGCAGTGTCCATTGCCGATCATTGAAGTCGATAACGCGCTGGCGGAAGAACAGGCTCGGCCCGGTATCCAGCGCGGACTCGAAATTGCGGTATAGCAGGTTCTCCGGCCTCGCCTCGCCATCATAGATGCTCAGGCCGACGGCCTGGCCGTTGAGATGTTGGTGGTCATTGCCCAGGATGCCGCCCATCAGGTCATACATGCGGTAGGGGCTGTACGACCAGCCGATCAGCGCCTCGCGTCGCTCCTCGAGCGTGCCCCAGGCGGCGCCCTGACGATAGACCGGCACGTACATCAGGGTGCCGGGCTGGACGCCGGTGCCGGTCTCCTGGACCAGTTCCACTCTGCCGCTCAGGGCGGCCATGCCGGTGTCGCGGGCCTGGATCATCGCGGCACGCCGCACCGGCTCGGAGAACATGTCATAGCCGAAGGCGCGCAGGTTGCGACCCCTGAACGGTTCCAGGTAGACGATGGCGGAATAGAGCTCGCGCTCACCGGCCGGCCAGACCTGGTATTCGGGAAAACCCTCGGCCCGGATGCGGGTGATATGGTCTTCGAGCTCTTCGGGCCGGATCAGCAGGGAAAAGCCGATGCCCTGGATCCCCACCACGGTCTCCGAGGCACTGAGCTTGTCGGTGAAGGCGCGCCATTCATCCCGGGTGACCTCCTCGGAGGCATCAAACAGCGCAGCGCCACCTCGCAGCACCAGGGCATAGGCGCGCAGGCGTTCGTCGATCTTGACCGTGACCTGATCGGCAGCGAAGGAAAAATGATCGATGGCGTCTTCTTCGGCCAGATCCTTGGCCAGGGTGGCAAAGAAGAATGTGAGCAGTAAGCCTGCCGCCAGGGTCAGCCAGGCGTACAGGGGTTGTCGGATGACGCGCGAGTCGGGCATGGTCTCAGCCTGGTCCTTTGCCAAGGCCTGTCATCATGGGGCCGCCGCATGCCGGCCCGTGCAGGAGAGCCTGATGATCAAGGCGCCGGGATCTCAAGCAGGATCCCGGCTATACACAGGCTCATGAGCAGATCTTCCGCGCTGTCGATACCACTGGCAAGGCCCCAAAGGGCCTTGCCGTCATAGGCCGTTTCGGCGCACAGGTGGCGCACCAGCGGGCCTGCCGCTTCCGGCAGGAGGTGTTCCTGGCCGTTGACGAACAGGCGCAGGCCACCGTGGTCCGACATCCAGGCCAGGCGGGCGGCGCCGTGGCGTTCCAGGGAGACTCCATCCTGCAGCAGGCCGAGTGCCTCGTCCCGGGTGAGCGTCTCCGGCAGTTGCATGTGCTCCAGCAGTTCCGCCTTGGGTTCGGTGAGCACAGTGCCCAGCCAGCGGGCGAGTTCGGCGTCATCGACCGCCATGGCCCGGCGCAGGCCGGCGATCAGGCGGGCGAGGGCGGCTGCGCTGAGTTCACCCGGGTTGTCCTGGGGCTCCAGGCCTGGATCGGCGTAGCGATCCTGGGGCGCGAGTGCTTCGTAGCGCTGGTCCACCCAGGCGGCCATCAGGTCCCGCCAGGCCGGGGCCCGGAAACCCACGGACCAGGTCATGCACGGTCCCACGGCCACACCGTGATGGGGGATGCGCGGCGGCAGGTAGAGCATGTCGCCGGGCTCCAGGATCCACTCCTGGTCCGGCTGGAAATCCCGCAGGATGCGCAGTTCGACCCCGGGCAGGAAGTCATCGCCGCTCACCGCCTGACGGGCGATCTGCCAGCGGCGTCGGCCCTGGGCCTGGAGCAGGAACACGTCGTACTCGTCCACGTGGGGTCCCACGGAACCCTCCGGCGCGGCATAGCTCACCATCAGGTCGTCCATGCGCCAGTCGGGGATGAAGCGGAAGGGTTCCAGGTAGGCCCGCAGTTCCGGCAGGTGCTTCTCCATGTCCGAGACCAGCAGGGTCCAGTGGCTCTCGGGCAGGGTGGTGAAGTCGTCCTCGTCGAAGGGACCGGTGCGCAACGCCCAGGACCCGGTCTCGCCCCGCTCGCGCACCAGGCGACTGATCACCCCTTCCTCGCAGGCCAGCCCCGCCAGTTCCTCGGGTGAGAGGGGCGACTCGAACCCGGGGATCGCCTGACGCACCAGCAGCGGTTTCTGCTGCCAGTAGTCGCGCAGAAACGCCCGGGCGGTGAGCCCCCCCAGCAGCGTCAGCGGTTCGTCGGGGTTCATGGCCATGTACGTGAACGAGGTGGTGGATTGGTGGCTATGTAGTCAACGCAAAGAGCGCAAAGTCGCAGAGGGCGCAAAGGTTTCTTGAAATAAAGTTCTAAGATTTCTTTGCGTTCTCTGCGTCTTTGCGCTCTTTGCGATGAACAGCGATCACGATCAGATACCACGCGCCTGCTCGGCGGCGTTGCCGATGTAGGTGGCCGGGGTGAGTTCGCGCAGGCGGGCCTTCTCGGCCTCGGGGATGTCGAGACCGTCCACGAACGCGCGCAGGGCGGCGGCGTCCACCCGCTGGCCGCGGGTCAGTTCCTTGAGCTTTTCGTAGGGCTTTTCGATGCCGTAGCGGCGCATCACGGTCTGGATGGGCTCGGCGAGCACCTCCCAGTTGGCGTCGAGATCGGCGTTCAGTGCAGCGGCGTTCACCTCCAGCTTGCCGATGCCCTTGAGCGCCGCCTGGTAGGCGATGCTGGACCAGGCGAAGCCCATGCCGATGTTGCGCAGCACGGTGGAGTCGGTGAGGTCCCGCTGCCAGCGGGAGATGGGCAGCTTGCCGGCCAGGTGCTCGAACACGGCGTTGGCCAGTCCCAGGTTGCCCTCGGCGTTCTCGAAGTCGATGGGGTTGACCTTGTGGGGCATGGTGGAGGAACCCACCTCGCCGGCCACCACCTTCTGCTTGAAGTAACCGAGCGAGATGTAGCCCCAGACGTCCCGGCAGAAATCGATCAGGATGGTGTTGAAGCGCGACACGCCGTGGAACAGTTCGGCCATGTAGTCGTGGGGCTCGATCTGGATGGTGTAGGGATTCCATTCAAGCCCCAGACCGGTGACGAAGGCCTCGGCGAAGGCGGGCCAGTCCACGTCGGGATAGGCGGACAGGTGGGCGTTGTAGTTGCCCACGGCGCCGTTGATCTTGCCCAGCAGGGCCACGCCGGCCACCTGGTCCCGCTGACGCTTCAGGCGATGGGCCACATTGGCCATCTCCTTGCCGAGCGTGGTCGGAGAGGCGGGCTGGCCATGGGTGCGCGACAGCATGGGCTGGGCGGCGTG
This sequence comes from Thioalkalivibrio sulfidiphilus HL-EbGr7, assembly GCF_000021985.1. Classification (NCBI taxonomy): domain Bacteria; kingdom Pseudomonadati; phylum Pseudomonadota; class Gammaproteobacteria; order Chromatiales; family Ectothiorhodospiraceae; genus Thioalkalivibrio; species Thioalkalivibrio sulfidiphilus. The sequence continues at coordinate 1,964,768 of NC_011901.1, read as the reverse complement.
TTCGTGGGCCAGACGCTTCACGGCATCGATCACCTCGTCCATCTGGGGCAGCAGCACCTCGCTGCGCCCGTCGCGCAGCATCAGTGCGTAGGAGAGGTTGTTGATGTCCTCGGAGGTGCAGGCGAAGTGGATGAACTCGGAGACCGCCTCCAGTTCGTGATTGCCGGCGATCTTCTCCTTGAGGAAATACTCCACCGCTTTCACGTCGTGGTTGGTGGTGCGCTCGATGTTCTTGACCCGGTGCGCGTCCTCTTCGCTGAAGCCGGTGACGATCTCGTCCAGCAGGTTCAGGGCGTGGCCGCTCAGTGCCGGGACCTCGGCGATGCCTTCATGGGCGGCGAGCGCCTTGAGCCAGGCCACCTCCACCTGCACCCGGTAGCGGATCAGGCCGAATTCACTGAACACCGGGCGCAGGGCCTCGGTGCGGGTGCCGTAGCGGCCGTCCACGGGTGAGATGGCGGTGAGGGCTGACAGATCCATGCGGCGACTCCGGTTTCAAACGCGTGAAGGCGCTGGATTATACTACAGCCTACCTGTAGAGACGCCGTGACCCGGAGGCCCCCATGAGTGACCAGCAGACCCGAACCGAACGCGACAGCATGGGCACGGTGGAGGTCCCCGCGGATGCGCTCTACGGGGCCCAGACCCAGCGGGCAGTGGACAACTTCCCGGTCAGTGGTCTGCCCATGCCTCCCGGTTTCATTCATGCCCTGGGGCACATCAAGGGTGCCTGTGCCCGGGCCAACGCGGCCCTGGGCGGCCTGGACGCGGACGTGGCCAAGGCCATCGATGCCGCCGCCCGGGAGGTGGCCGAGGGCGGTCACGACCACCAGTTCCCGGTGGACGTATTCCAGACCGGTTCCGGCACCAGTTCCAACATGAACGTCAACGAGGTGATCGCCCGGCTGGCCAGCCAGCGCCTGGGCAAGCCCGTGCATCCCAATGACCACGTCAACCGGGGCCAGAGCTCCAATGACGTGGTGCCCACCGCCATCCACGTCTCTGCCCGCCTGGCCCTGGTCAATCACCTGCTGCCGTCCCTGGATCACCTGGCCCTGACCCTGGAGCGTCGCGCCAGCGAACTGCGCGACGTGGTCAAGACCGGCCGCACCCACCTGATGGATGCCATGCCCGTGACCCTGGGCCAGGAACTGGGCGGCTGGGCCCGGCAGGTGCGCAACGGCCTGGCGCGCCTGGAGCGCAGCGGCGAGGGCCTGCTGGAGCTGGCCCTGGGCGGCACCGCCGTGGGCACCGGCGTCAACGCCGAGCCCGGCTTTGCCAAACTGGTGGCGGAGGAACTGCAGCAGACCACCGGCGAGATCTTCCGCAGCAAGCCGGATTTCTTCGAGGGCCTGAGTGCCCAGGACACGGCGGTGGAGATGAGCGGCCAGCTGCGCACCGTCGCCGTGAGCCTGATGAAGATCGCCAACGACCTGCGCTGGATGAACTCCGGCCCCCTGGCGGGGCTCGGCGAGATCAGCCTGCCGTCCCTGCAGCCCGGCAGCAGCATCATGCCCGGCAAGGTGAATCCGGTGATCCCGGAGTCCGTGGCCATGGTCTGCGCCCAGGTGATGGGCAATGACGTGACCGTGACCGTGGCCGGCCAGTCCGGCAGCTTCCAGTTGAACGTGATGCTGCCGGTGATCGCGCTGAACCTCTTGCAGAGCACCGAGCTGCTGGCCAATGCGGCCCGCCTGCTGGCGGACCGGGCCATCGCCGGCTTCACGGTCAACGAGGAACGCATCCGCGAGGCCCTGGACCGCAACCCCATCCTGGTCACGGCACTCAACCCCATCATCGGCTACGAGAAGGGCGCGGCCATCGCCAAGAAGGCCTATGCCCAGGGCCGGCCGGTGCTGGACGTGGCGCTGGAGGAGACGGATCTTTCGGAAGAGGAACTGCGCCGGCTGCTGGATCCGGGTAAGCTCGTTTAGGAAGTCAGAAGTGTGAATTGGGAAGTGGGAAGTAAAATGCTCAAACTTCGCACTTCTCAAATCGCACTTCTCACTTCACATCCCATTTCCCAATTCACACTTCTTACTTGCCTTTAAGGTATTCCCTGAACCCTTCAAACGGCAGCGGCCTGCTGAAGAAGTAGCCCTGCACGATCTCGCATCCCAGTCGTTTGAGGAAGCCGAGCTGTTCCCGGGTCTCCACGCCTTCGGCCACCACCTCCAGTTCCAGGCTCTTGGCCAGGGCCACGATGGCGGTGACGATGGCCTCGTCGTCCCGGTCGCCGGGGATGTCGCGCACGAAGGACTTGTCGATCTTCAGGGTGTCGATGGGGAAGTGCTTGAGGTTGTTGAGCGATGAATAGCCGGTGCCGAAATCATCGATGGCCAGGCGCACACCCAGTGCGTTGAGCTGGCGCAGCATGCCCACGGCGATGTCGATGTCCTTCATGATGGTGCTTTCGGTCAGCTCCAGCTCGATGTAGGCGGGGGCGATACCCGCGGACCTGATGGTGTTGCGGCATTGCTCCACCAGGTCGGACTGGCGGAACTGGCGCGCCGAGAGGTTGATGGAGATGCGCGGGATCCGGTATCCGTCCCGGGTGAGTTGCCGGATGTCCTGACAGACCTTCTGCAGCACCCAGGCGCCCAGTCCTTCGATGATGCCGGTCTCCTCGGCGATGGCGATGAAGTTGGCCGGCGGCTGCAGGCCCTTCTCCGGGTGCCGCCAGCGCACCAGGGCCTCGGCGCCCACCACCTGCCCGGAGATCACGTCCACCTGGGGCTGGTAATGCACCTCGAACTCCTCCCGGGCCAGGGCCTTGACCAGCTGGTTTTCCAGGATCAGCTGGCGGTAGGTCTGGGAGTTGATGTCCTTGGTGTAGAACTGGAAGCTGTTGCGCCCGCGCTGCTTGGCGTCGTACATGGCCGCGTCGGCGTTCTTGATCAGGGTGTCGGCGTCGTCGCCGTCGTAGGGGAACACGCTGATGCCCACGCTGCAGGTGAGAAACACCTGGTGTCCCTCGATGTCGTGTTCCCGGCTGATCACCTCGATCAGGTGCTGCACGATGCGCACCACCAGGTCCAGTGAATCCACTTCGTCCAGGATGATGCCGAACTCGTCACCGCCGAGGCGGGAGAGGGTGATGCTGGAGGCCTCGATGCCGTAGCGTCGCGCCAGCTCGTTGCCCAGGAATACCTTGCGCAGGTCTTCGCCCAGCTGCTTGATCAGCAGGTCGCCGCTCTTGTGGCCTAGCGAATCGTTGACTCGCTTGAAGTTGTCCAGGTCCAGCAGGATCACCGCCAGGTGTGCATCGCGGCTGGCGCGCCGGCCGATGCTCTGCTCCAGTCGGTCCACGAACAGGATGCGGTTGGGCAGGTTGGTGAGCAGGTCGTGGCTGTACTGGTGCACCAGTTCCTTGGACTGGCGTTCGGTGATCTTCTTGAGCGTGCGCTGCTGCTGCTCCATGAGGGCGTACAGTGCCGCGCTCTCCAGGGCGTAGGCGGTATTGAACAGCACGATCGACAGCAGCTTGAGCGCCGACTCCGTGGTGCCCACCCTTTCCTCGCCCAGACGCCCGGCGAACATGCCGCGGATGCGGGTGCGGGTGGAGATCACGTGCAGGATGATGGTGGACTGGCGATCCCGGGAAGGCAGGCACACCGGGTGATTCTGGTTGATGGCCCAGGAGAACATGCCGTTGCGGATGAAGACCTCCACCTCGGCCTCGATGCTGGTCTTGTCCTCCTGGGACGGGGCATAGACCAGGTTGAAGCTGGATTCGTCGTCGACGATGTAATAACCGGTCTGCTGGAAATCCAGGATCCGGTCGATGCATTCGTGGGCGTTCTTGAGGATTGAGGCGGTGTCGCGGTTGCGCGCGCTGTCACCGAATATCGCGGTCATGGACGCAAGCACGTCCATGGCGTAGCTGTGCCACTGGGTGGTCTGTTCCAGGTATTCGACCCTGCGCTTGAGGAACTCCATTTCCGGCAGTGGGTGATTGCCGTTCTCGGCCATGTTGTATGGCATGCGTTCCGTCTGTGGCGGTCCGAGGATGTGTCAACTGTCCTGTTGTGCTGCTCAACACGCCAGGAAGACTTCGACGGCCTGTTGATAATGCTGCTCAGTATACTCGATCACCTGCTCAAGAATGCCACCCGGCAGTGCAATTCGATTCCAGGCCACAGGGTCGACGGGTGGCACGAACCTTTCGCCGCTGGTGCCCATGCGCAGGGCATTGGCGATGCTGTCGGCCACATGGACCACGGCGGCCTCGACGGGGTAGTTGCTGGCCTCACCCGGATTGTGGTGAAACCGCACCGCCTCGCTGAACGCCGGCGGCAGGCGCCAGGCCTCCAGCAGGGCGCCACCCAGGGCGGCATGGTCGAATCCGAGGATCTGCTGTTCCACCTTGAACAGCAGTTCGCCCATTTCGTCGCGGCGTTTGAGCAGCAGGGTCAGCTTGCCTTCCAGGTGCATGAACATGACCAGCCGGCCCAGGTCGTGCAGCAGACCGCACACGTAGAAGCGCTCCACGTTGGGTTCGCGCCGGAAGGTGGCGATGGCGCGGCTCACCAGCCCGCAGGCGATGCTGTGACGCCAGAAACTCTCCATGTTCACCTGGCCCAAGGGGATCTCGTTGAAGAAGCGGATTACCGTGGCCGCCAGCACCACGTCGCGCAGCTGCTGGGTGCCGATGATGCTCACGGCGCGCGCCACGGACTGGATCTTGTAGGGGAAGCCGTACAGCGGGCTGTTGGCGAGCTTGAGCACCTGGGCGGTGAGGGCGGGATCGTGTTCGATGAGCCGGGCCATGGCATCGAAGGAGCTGGTGGGGTCGTTGACCGCCTCCTCGATGCGGTGATAGACGTCCGGCAGGCTGCCGAGCTCGATGTGTTCCCTGATCAGCTCCTGGCAGATGGGATGGGTCATGGGCTGCCCTTGTTGCGTCCGGCCTCTGCGGCTATGCGTCGTAGGGACGCCTCGTAGAGGGTCTGGCTGACCGGAAGACTCATGTCGCAATGTCTGAACAGGTCATCGGCCACCGGGGCCAGGCGGCTGCGAAGGGCGGGATCGAGGACGGGTGTTGCCGGGTCGGCGTCGGAATGGCCGGGTTGCTCGTCGTTGTCGGGCTGGGTTTCGGTCCAGATGGTGACCTCGGTGACACCCCAGGTCATGAGCACGCGCAGATGGCGTTCCTTGAGGGGCAGGCCGGCGGGCATCAGCAGTCGACCGGTGCGGTCGTGGATGTCCTCGGCCAAAACCTGGCCCGGAACTAGGTAAATCGTACGCAGTTTCTGCTTATTGTTCATAAGCCCATGAATTCTAAGCCCCGCACGTAAACTACAGCCTGTGGTTTCTGGCTGCAAGTGTTTCCTTCACCGGGCATCACTGCGCGACACCCGGTGAAGGATATGTGACTGCCGGAGGCTCAGGCCACCAGCTGGCGCAGCACGTAGGGCAGGATGCCGCCATGACGGTAGTAATCCACCTCCTGGGGGGTGTCCAGACGCACCCGCGCCTTGAAACGGGTGACCTTGCCGTCCTCGGCGGTGGCGGTCACGGTGACCTCTTTGGCCGAGCCGTCACCCAGGCCGGAGATGTCGATGATCTCGCGGCCGGTGAGACCCAGGGACTGGGCGTTCTGACCGTCCATGAAGGTCAGCGGCAGCACGCCCATGCCAACCAGGTTGGAGCGGTGGATGCGCTCGAAGCTCTCCACGATCACCGCGCGCACCCCCAGCAGCCGGGAGCCCTTGGCGGCCCAGTCGCGGGAGGAGCCGGAGCCGTACTCCTTGCCGGCGATCACCACCAGGGGCGTGCCCTCATCCTTGTATTTCATGGCGGCGTCGTAGATGGACATCTGCCCGCCGTCGGGCAGGTGCAGGGTCACGCCGCCCTCGGTGCCCGGCGCCAGCCGGTTGCGCAGGCGCACGTTGGCGAAGGTGCCGCGCATCATCACCTCGTGGTTGCCGCGGCGCGAGCCGTAGGAGTTGAAGTCCGCGGGCTTCACGCCGTGCTCGGTGAGGTATTTGCCGGCCGGGCTGTCGGTCTTGATGTTGCCGGCCGGGGAGATGTGGTCGGTGGTGACGCTGTCGCCCAGCAGGGCCAGCACCCGGGCAGCGCTGATGTCGGTGACCGGCTCGGGCGTCATGCCCATGCCCTCGAAGTAGGGCGGGTTGCGCACGTAGGTGGAGTCGTCCTGCCAGTCGAAGCGCTGGCCGGAGGGGGCCGGCAGGCTGCTCCAGCGGGTCTCGCCCTGGAACACGTTGTCGTAGGCGGCGCGGAACTTGGCGGCGTCCACGTTCTGGCTCACCACGGTGCGAATCTCTTCCTGGGTGGGCCAGATGTCGCGCAGGTACACCGGCTTGCCGTCCTTGTCCTCGCCCAGGGGCTGGTTGTAGATGTCGATGTTCATGCGTCCGGCGATCGCGTAGGCCACCACCAGGGGCGGGGAGGCCAGGAAGTTCATGCGGATCTCCGAGTGGATGCGGCCCTCGAAGTTGCGGTTGCCGGAGAGCACGGAGCTGACGATCAGGTCGTCCTTGAGGATGGCCTCGCTGACCGGCTCGGGCAGGGGGCCGGAGTTGCCGATGCAGGTGGTGCAGCCGTAGCCCACCACGTGAAAGCCCATGGCCTCCAGGTCATTGAGCAGGCCGGACTGGGTCAGGTACTCGGTCACCACCCGGGAACCGGGGGCGAGCGAGGTCTTCACCCAGGGCTTGACGGTCAGGCCGCGTTCCCGTGCCTTGCGGGCCACCAGGCCCGCGCCCAGCATCACGGACGGGTTGGAGGTGTTGGTGCACGAGGTGATGGCGGCGATCACCACCGCGCCGTGGTCCAGGCTGAACTCGTGGCCGTTCATCTTCACCAGGTGTTTGGGCGGTGTGGCGTCCGCCTGGTGTTCCACGCCCACGGCGGTGTGGCCACCTTCCGCCTCGAAGCGCTCAGCCTCGGCGGGTGCCTTCGCGGCCGGCTTGCGCTCGTCCAGCATGGTCTTGATGGCCTTCTCCACCACCTGACCCGCCTCGCCCAGGCGGATGCGGTCCTGGGGCCGCTTGGGGCCGGCCAGCGACGGCTCCACGGTGGAGAGATCCAGTTCCAGCACGCTGGTGTAGCGGGCCTCGGCATCGCCGGCCTTGCGGAACATGCCCTGCTCGCGTGCATAGGCCTCCACCAGGGCGATGGAATGGGCGTCACGGCCGGACAGGCGCAGGTATGCCAGGGTCTCCTCGTCGATGGGGAAGATGCCACAGGTGGCACCGTACTCGGGCGCCATGTTGGCGATGGTGGCGCGGTCGGCGAGCGGCAGGTGGGCCAGGCCGTCGCCGAAGAACTCCACGAACTTGCCCACCACCCCATGCTTGCGCAGCATCTGCACGATCATCAGCACCAGGTCGGTGGCGGTGGCGCCCTCGGCCAGGTCGCCCACCAGGCGGAAGCCCACCACCTGCGGGATCAGCATGGAGATGGGCTGGCCCAGCATGGCCGCCTCGGCCTCGATGCCGCCCACGCCCCAGCCCAGCACGCCCAGGCCGTTGATCATGGTGGTGTGGGAATCGGTGCCCACCAGGGTATCCGGGTAGGCCACCAGGGAGCCGTCCGCCTGTGGCTGGGCGAACACGGTGCGCGCCAGGTATTCCAGGTTTACCTGGTGCACGATGCCGGTGTCCGGCGGCACCACGGCGAAGTTGGAGAAGGCCTGCTGGCCCCACTTGAGGAAGCTGTAGCGCTCCCGGTTGCGGGAGTATTCCAGCTCGGCGTTCAGGTTGAAGGCGTTGGGATTGCCGAAGCTGTCCACCTGCACCGAGTGGTCGATGACCAGTTCCGCCGGCTGCAGGGGATTGATCTTGGCCGGGTCGCCGCCCAGGGCCACCACCGCGTCACGCATGGCGGCCAGGTCCACCACCGCGGGTACGCCGGTGAAGTCCTGCAGCAGCACGCGCGCCGGGCGGAAGGCGATCTCCTTGCCGGGCTCGGCCTTGGGGTCCCAGTCGAGCAGGGCCTGGATGTCCTCGGGGTTGACTGTCTTGCCATCCTCGCAGCGCAGCAGGTTCTCCAGCAGGATCTTCAGGGAGAAGGGCAGGCTGGCGGCGCCAGGCAGGTCGCGCAGGCGGTGGATGGTGTAGGTCTTGTCCTCGACGCCCAGGGTGGTGCGGGTCTTGAAGTTGTCGGTCATGGAGGGATCCCCGTGGTGAGATGTGTATTGGAATGGTTCAGTGGGCCAGCAGGGCGCGGGTCTCGCGCAGCAGTCCGGCCCGCGAGAACAGCAGGCGCCAGCGGGAACCGCCCGCCTGGCGCCAGAGCACCGCGGCGCGGATGCCCGAGAGCAGCAGGGTGCGGATGCGCGCGGCGTTGTCGCTGTTGGACAGATGGGCCTGTTCGCCCTGCACGATGATGCGCGGACCCAGCTGGCTGATGGTGTCCTGGTAGGTCTGGGCCAGGGCGGCGTTGACGCTCTCGTGGGTCGGGTCGTCGAAATAGTCCCGCTGGCGCTCGGCGCCCTGGATGCCCTCGCGCACCCCCTGGATCATGTGGGGCTGTTTCATGAGCTTGCGCTCCAGGAACAGCAGGCCGATCACGTAGCGGGTCAGCTCCATGTCGTTGCCCGAGCCCCGGTTCTCCAGCTGGCTGGCCAGGGCCTGCAGGCCGCGGCGCAGGCGATGCACGTTGCCGTAGATGCCCTCGACGTCCGAGGCCTCGAAGCTGAACAGGCTGCCCACCATGGTGCGGAACTCGTCCGGGTCGCAGCGCCCGTGCCAGGCCACGTCCTTGACCAGGGAGGCCGCCTGGAACAGGGCGGCGAGGGCGATCACACGGTTGCGTTGGCTGGCGTCCACGAGCGGTCTGGCCTTGTCTTGGGGTCGGGTGGCGGAGCGGGGTGTGGAACCCCGAGTCATCTATATCACTATACCGTGAAACGGCACGTCGGATGAACGTCAGCCCGTGATTTTGCCGCAGGCATTCAGGGATGGAATCGGCGCACGATGATGCCGCCGCCCAGGCAGCGATCCTCCTGGTAGAAGACCACCGACTGCCCCGGTGCGATGGCCCGCTGGGCCTCGTCGAACAGCACACGCACCCGGCCGTCGGCGTGCGGCTCCACCCGGCAGGCCTGCAGCGGCTGGCGATGGCGGATGCGCGCCCGGCAGCTGAAGGCCTCCCGGGGGGCTTCGCCCGACACCCAGTGCAGGTCCTGGGCCTCCAGGCCCCGGTGGTGCATCAGGGGGTGGTCATGGCCCTGGGCGACGATCAGGCGGTTGTGCGCCATGTCCTTGTCCACCACGTACCAGGGGGCCTCCCCGGCGTCGTGCACGCCGCCGATGCCCAGGCCCTGTCGCTGGCCCAGGGTGTAGTACATGAGCCCCTGGTGTTCCCCCAGCCGGTTGCCCTCCGGGTCGACGATCTCCCCGGGCCGGGCGGGCAGGTAGGTCTGCAGGAAATCCCTGAAACGGCGCTCGCCGATGAAGCAGATGCCGGTGCTGTCCTTCTTGGCGAACACCGGCAGGCCGTGCGCCCGGGCCAGATCCCGGACCCGGGGCTTCTCCAGTTCGCCGATGGGAAACAGGGACTTCGAGAGCTGTTCCTGGCCCAGGGTGTAGAGGAAGTAGGTCTGGTCCTTGTTGGCATCCCGGCCGGCCAGCAGGGTGTAGGACTCCCCGTCGCGTCCGATGCGGGCGTAGTGGCCGGTGGCGATGCCATCGGCGCCCAGTTGCCGGGCGTAGTCCAGGAAGGCCCGGAACTTGATCTCCTTGTTGCACAGGATGTCCGGGTTGGGGGTGCGACCGGCCTGGTATTCGTCCAGAAAGTGACTGAACACCCGGTGCCAGTAGTCGGCGGAGAAGTTCACCTTGTGCAGGGGGATCTCGAGTACTTCGCAGACGGCCTTGGCATCGGCCAGGTCCTCGGCGGCGGCGCAGTAGCCGGGCTCGTCGTCCTCCTCCCAGTTCTTCATGAACAGGCCTTCCACCCGGTAGCCGGCCTGGATCAGCAGCAGGGCGGCCACGGAGGAGTCCACGCCCCCGGACATGCCCACGATGATGTGTCGGGGGCCGCTCATGGGCTTGGCAGGTCCTGCAGGAGTGCCAGGGGGTAGCGCCGTTCGGCCAGGTAGTCGTCCACGCAGCGCAGCACCAGGGGGCTTCGCAGGCGCGCGCGTTCCGTGACCAGGGTGTCCCGGTCCAGCCACAGGCTGCGAAGGATGTCCGGGTCCAGGCTGCGGGTGCCGTCCTGGTCATGGACCGTGCCGGCGAAGGCGAAGCGCAGGAAGGTCTCGCCGCCCGGGTGGCGCCAGCGGTAGATGCCCACCAGGGCCTCGGGGCGGAAATGCCAGGCGGTCTCCTCCAGGGTCTCCCGGATCACCGCCTGGAGCAGGGATTCGCCGTCCTCCAGGTGCCCGGCCGGCTGGTTCAGGCGCAGGCCGCCGTCCACCTGTTCCTCCACCATCAGGAATCGCCCGTCCCGTTCCACCACGGCGGCCACGGTGGCCCGGGGAGTCCAGGGGCGGGCGGTGGTGTACTGGTCGGCTGACGGCATGGCGAGGCGGGTGAGTGACGCAGGCGGGCAGATTATCACAGGAACCTCTGGCCGGGGCGCCGGGGCCCACCACCCCAGGGCTGCGGCCGGGTGTATAATGAGCACTTAACCGCGATCCACATCAGGGAGACCCCATGGCCTACGAACACATCAAGATCCCCGACAATGGCGAAAAGATCACCGCCAATGACGACAATTCCCTGAACATTCCCAATCATCCCATCATCCCCTACATCGAGGGCGACGGCATCGGCGCGGACATCACCCCGGTGATGAAGAAGGTGGTGGATACCGCGGTGGACAAGGCCTACGGCGGCAAGCGCGCCATCGCCTGGATGGAGATCTACGCCGGCGAGAAGGCCACCAAGGTCTATGACAAGGACACCTGGCTGCCGGCGGAGACCCTGGATGCGGTGCGCGAGTACGTGGTGTCCATCAAGGGCCCGCTGACCACCCCCGTGGGCGGCGGCATCCGTTCCCTGAACGTGGCCCTGCGCCAGGAACTGGACCTGTACGTCTGCCTGCGCCCGGTGCGCTACTTCAACGGCACCCCCAGCCCGGTGAAGGAACCGGAGAAGACCGACATGGTGATCTTCCGGGAGAACTCCGAGGACATCTATGCCGGCATCGAGTGGGAATCCGGTTCCGCCGAGGCCCAGCGGGTGATCGACTTCCTGATCAACGAGATGGGCGTGCACAAGATCCGCTTCCCGGACACCAGCGGCATCGGCATCAAGCCCGTCTCCAGCCAGGGCACCCAGCGACTGGTGCGCAAGGCCATCCAGTACGCCATCGACAACGATCGCGACTCGGTGACCCTGGTGCACAAGGGCAACATCATGAAATTCACCGAGGGGGCCTTCAAGAGCTGGGGCTATGCACTGGCCAAGGAGGAGTTCGGTGCCAAGGAGATCGACGGCGGCCCCTGGTGCAGCTTCAAGAACCCCAGGACCGGCAAGGAGATCATCATCAAGGACGTGATCGCCGACGCCTTCCTGCAGCAGATCCTGCTGCGCCCGGCCGAGTACAGCGTGATCGCCACCCTGAACCTCAACGGCGACTACATCTCCGATGCCCTGGCGGCCCAGGTGGGCGGCATCGGCATCGCCCCCGGCGCCAACCTGTCCGACAAGGTGGCCATGTTCGAGGCCACCCACGGCACCGCGCCCAAGTACGCCGGCCAGGACAAGGTCAACCCAGGCTCCCTGATCCTGTCCGCGGAGATGATGCTGCGCCACATGGGCTGGACCGAGGCGGCCGACCTGATCATCAAGGGCCTGGAGGGCGCCATCGAGTCCAAGCAGGTGACCTACGACTTTGCCCGCCTGATGGACGGCGCCACGGAACTGTCCTGCTCCGCCTTTGGCGACAACATGATCAAGCACATGGGCTGACACCGGACGGGAAACCCTCTCCCGCAGTGTGGGAGAGGGTTTGCCGGTGCCCCGCTGGGCTATACTCGAGGCATCCGGAATCGGCGATTTCCCGGCTCCGGGACTCCCTCAATCCTCCGGGCAATCTGCCCCATTGAACCGTTCAGAGAAAGCAGCGCTCAAAGCATTATGGGAGAAGAAAGGAAAGACACACCCGACCGGGGTCTGGCCGTCGAGGAGGCTCGACCGAAACTCAAGCCACCGCCGCAGTATCAGGTCGTACTGCTCAACGATGACTACACTCCTATGGAGTTTGTGGTTGAAGTCCTGGAGAGTTTTTTCGGCATGGACCGGGAGAAGGCCACGCGCATCATGCTGCACGTGCATACCCGGGGTAAGGGTGTGTGTGGCATCTACCCCCGTGACATCGCCGAGACCAAGGTGGCCCAGGTAAACGACTACGCCCGTCAGCACCAGCATCCGTTGCTGTGCGCGATGGAGCAGGCCTGACAACGGCACATACGGGGTTTACGCCATGCTCAACAAGGAACTCGAATTCTCACTCAACCTGGCCTTCAAGGCCGCTCGCGAGAAACGTCACGAGTTCATGACCGTCGAGCACCTGCTGCTCGCCCTCACGGAAAACCCCACCGCCGCCTCGGTGCTGCGCGCCTGCGGCGTCAACCTGGACAAGCTGCGCGGCGAGCTGGCGGAGTTCGTGGACGCCAACACCCCGCGCCTGCCCCCCAATGACCCCCGCGACACCCAGCCCACCCTGGGCTTCCAGCGGGTGCTGCAGCGGGCGGTGTTCCACGTGCAGTCCTCCGGGCGCAAGGAGGTCACCGGCGCCAACGTGCTGGTGGCCATCTTCGGCGAGCAGGAATCCCACGCCGTGTACCTGCTGTCCCAGCACGACGTGGCCCGCCTGGACGTGGTGAACTACATCTCCCACGGCATCTCCAAGGTGCCCGAGGAGCATCCCGACGAGGAGGCCTCGAGCCAGCAGGAGGCGCCCGCCGAGGGCGAGGAGAACCGCCAGAACCCGCTGGAGGCCTACGCCACCAACCTCAACGAACAGGCCCGCAAGGGCAAGATCGACCCGCTCATCGGCCGCGCCCACGAGCTGGAGCGCACGGTGCAGATCCTGTGCCGCCGGCGCAAGAACAATCCGCTGTACGTGGGCGAGGCGGGCGTGGGCAAGACCGCCATCGCCGAGGGCCTGGCCAAGAAGATCGTCGACGGGGAGGTGCCCGAGGTCCTCAAGGACGCGGTGATCTACTCCCTGGACCTGGGTGCCCTGGTGGCGGGCACCAAGTACCGGGGTGATTTCGAGAAGCGCCTCAAGGGTGTATTGGCCCAGCTCAAGCGCCGCAAGGGTTCGGTACTGTTCATCGACGAGATCCATACCATCATCGGTGCCGGTGCCGCCTCCGGCGGCGTCATGGACGCCTCCAACCTGATCAAGCCCATGCTCGCCTCCGGCGAGTTGAAGTGCATCGGCTCCACCACCTACCAGGAATACCGGGGCATCTTCGAGAAGGACCGGGCGCTGGCACGGCGCTTCCAGAAGATCGACGTGAACGAGCCCACGGTGGACGAGACCTACGAGATCCTGAAAGGGCTCAAGTCGCGCTTTGAGTCGCACCACGACGTGCGCTACACCAACAAGGCGCTCCGGGCGGCGGCGGAGTTGGCCAGCCGCTACATCACCGACCGCCACCTGCCGGACAAGGCCATCGACGTGATCGACGAGGCCGGCGCCAACCGCCGCCTGCAGCCGGCCAGCACGCGCAAGAAGACCATCTCCGTGCACGACGTGGAGGCCATCGTCGCCAAGATCGCGCGCATCCCGCCCAAGAGCGTCTCCGCCTCCGACATGGAGACCCTCAAGAACCTGGAGCGCAACCTGAACATGGTGGTGTTCGGCCAGGACGAGGCCATCTCCACCCTGGCGGCCGCCATCAAGATGGCCCGCTCGGGCCTGGGCGACGGGCAGAAGCCCATCGGTTCCTTCCTGTTCGCCGGTCCCACCGGCGTGGGCAAGACCGAGGTCACCCGCCAGCTGGCCGACCTGCTGGGCATCGAACTGGTGCGCTTCGACATGTCTGAGTACATGGAGCGGCACACGGTGTCGCGCCTGATCGGTGCGCCGCCCGGCTACGTGGGTTATGACGAGGGCGGCCTGCTCACCGACGCGATCCTCAAGCATCCCCACGCGGTGCTGCTGCTGGACGAGGTGGAAAAGGCCCACCCCGACGTGTTCAACCTGCTGCTGCAGGTGATGGACCACGGCACGCTTACCGACACCAACGGCCGCAAGGTGGATTTCCGCAACGTGATCCTGGTGATGACCAGCAACGTGGGCGCGGATGTCTCCAGCCGCGCCACCATGGGTTTCACCCGCCAGGATCATTCCAGCGACGCCATGGAAGTGCTCAAGCGCACCTTCACGCCCGAGTTCCGCAATCGCCTGGACGCCATCATCCAGTTCCGCCCCCTGGCGCCGGAGACCATCGCCAGCGTGGTGGACAAGTTCCTCACCCAGCTGCAGGCGCAGCTGGACGAGAAGAAGGTGGTGCTGGACGTGGACGAGGAGGCCCGCACCTGGCTGGCCGAGCACGGCTACGACCCGAAGATGGGCGCCCGGCCCATGGCACGCGTGATCCAGGAGCACATCAAGAAGCCGCTCGCCGAGGAGATCCTGTTCGGCCGTCTGGCCGGCGGCGGCGAGGTGAGCGTCACCGTGCGCGACGGTGCCCTGGCGCTGGAGTACGAAGAAGAGCCGGTGGCATCGTAAGGGAAAAGCCGGAACGCAAAGGGCGCGAAGGAAATCCTTTTGAAAAAAGACCCTTCGCGACCCTGGCGTACTCCCTTTGCATCCTTCGCGGTTGGCTTTTGATCGGGCTTGTAGAAACCAGAGACCAGAAACGACAAACGCCGCATCTCTGCGGCGTTTGTCGTTTGAATCCTGCGTGGCGGGCGCGGCGCTTACTTGTTGCGGTAGGTGATGCGGCCCTTGGTGAGGTCGTAGGGGGTCATCTGCACCGTGACACGGTCGCCGGTGAGGATGCGGATGTAGTTCTTGCGCATGCGTCCGGAGATGTGGGCCGTGACGATGTGGCCGTTGTCCAGCTGTACACGAAACATGGTGTTGGGCAGGGTGTCCAGCACCGTGCCTTCCATTTCAATGTGGTCTTCTTTGGCCATATACCTGCAGTCGGTCGGGTCGAGTCAAGCGGCCCATTATCAACAACCGGGCCGATAAAACAAGGGCCTGGTGAACCTTGTTCACAACGCCGCGTGACCGATTTGCCCGCATGCGGATGGATTGCCTAAACTACGCGGCCTGATTTCCCTCCCAAAACAGAGGCCATTCCCCCATGACCTTCGCCTGCGTGTTCCCCGGCCAGGGCTCCCAGTCCCTTGGCATGCTGAGCGCCCTGTCCGATGCCCATCCCCAGGTTCGCGAGACCTTCCAGGAGGCCTCCGACGTGCTGGGCTTCGATCTGTGGAGCCTGGTGCAGAACGGACCCGAGGAAGACCTGAACCGCACCGAGAACACCCAGCCGGCCATGCTGGCGGCCGGCGTGGCCGTGTGGCGGGTCTGGCAGGCGGCGGGCGGACCGGCGCCTGCGGTGATGGCGGGCCACAGCCTGGGCGAGTACACCGCGCTGGTGTGTGCAGGCGCCATGGGCTTCAGCGATGCCGCGGGCCTGGTGGCCGAACGCGGCCGGCTCATGCAGGGCGCCGTGGCGCCGGGGCAGGGGGCCATGGCCGCGATCCTGGGCCTGGATGACGCCCAGGTGATCGAGGTCTGCGCCCGCGCCGCCGAGGGCGGCGTGGTGGAGGCGGTGAACTTCAATTCCCCGGGGCAGGTGGTGATCGCCGGCGAGACCGCCGCGGTGGACCGGGCCGTGGCCCTGGCTGCCGAGGCCGGCGCCAAGCGCAGCGTGAAACTGCCGGTGAGCGTGCCTTCCCACTGCCGGCTCATGGCGGGCGCGGCCGAACGCCTCGCCGAGCGCCTGGCCTCGGTGGCGATCGTCTCCCCGTCCATTCCCGTGATCCACAATGTGGATGTGTCCAGTCATTCGGATCCGGCCCAGATCCGCGCCGTGCTCGCCGCGCAGCTGCACCGTCCGGTGCGCTGGGTGGAGTCGGTGCAGAAGATGGCCGCCGATGGCGTGACCACCGTGCTGGAGCTGGGCCCGGGCAAGGTGCTCACGGGCCTCAACAAGCGCATCGACAAGACCCTCGCGCTCGCCTGCGTGCAGGATCCCGAGAGCCTCGCCCAGGCCCTAGGAGCCTGTCGGACTTAGGCTGCGCCTACTGCGCTGGTGGGAGAGCGGTCCATTTTTCCGATCCTTTTCGTCAAATAGCGACGGCTATTCTCCTCAAACGATCGAAAAAATGGCCTCACTCTCCCATTCAGCTCGCTACGGGCACCTAAGTCCGACAGGCTCCTAGGGCAGGTGCAGGGCTGAGTCCGTCGAACATTTAATATATCGGACCGCCCGAAGCGGCCCGCATCATTGTCAGGAGAAGCTTTCATGAGTCTGGAAAACGAGATCGCACTGGTCACCGGCTCGAGCCGCGGCATCGGCAAGGCCATCGCCATGGCCCTGGCGGAGCAGGGCGCCACCGTGGTGGGTACCGCCACCAGCGAATCCGGCGCCGAGGCCATCACCGCCTATCTGCGCGAGGCGGGCCTGAAGGGTCGGGGCATGGCCCTGAACGTGACCGATGCCGAGGCGGTCGAGGCGGCCATCAAGCAGATCAGCGACGATCTCGGTGGCATCTCCATCCTGGTCAACAATGCGGGCATCACCCGGGACAACCTGATGATGCGCATGAAGGACGAGGAGTGGGATGACATCATCCAGACCAACCTGACCGCCGTGTGGCGCGTCACCCGGGGCGTGCTGCGGGGCATGATGAAGGCCCGCAAGGGCCGCATCATCAACGTGGGCTCCGTGGTGGGTTCCAGCGGCAATGCCGGGCAGACCAACTACGCCGCCGCCAAGGCGGGTCTGCTGGGCCTGGGCAAGTCGCTCGCCCGGGAAGTGGGCTCACGGGGCATCACCGTGAACACCGTGGCCCCCGGCTTCATCGACACCGACATGACCCGTGGCCTGCCCGAGGCCCAGCGTGATGCCCTGCTGGGTCAGATCCCCTTGGGTCGCCTGGGTCGCCCGGAGGAGATCGCCTCCGTGGTGGCCTTCCTGGCCTCGCCGGCGGCCGCCTACATCACCGGAGAGACCCTGCACGTCAATGGCGGTATGTACATGGCCTGATGGTGCTGTACATGAGAAACCTGCTGTAACGAACTCAACAGAAAGCTCTTTTAGTACTCATTCCGCTGCCGAACCCGGTACAGGAAAGTGTGTTGCGGTGGTTTACAGCGGATGTGGGGCCGGGTGATACTCGCGCCCCTTGAAGACTTGCAATCCCGGACCAGCGCTCTGCGCCAGCCACTTCAGGTGGAACGGTCTGGGGGATTTATCTAGAATAGCGGCCCAGCTTCGGCTGCCTATCCAACAAGGGGATTGTCAAACCATGAGCAACATTGAAGAACGCGTCAAGAAAATCGTTGTGGAACAGCTGGGCGTGAAGGAAGAAGAAGTCACCAACAGCGCTTCCTTCGTCGAAGATCTGGGCGCGGATTCTCTGGACACCGTGGAACTCGTCATGGCCCTCGAAGAAGAATTCGAGACCGAAATTCCTGACGAGGAAGCGGAAAAGATCACCACCGTGCAGCAGGCGATTGATTACATCAACGCCCACGCTCAGGGTTGATTGAAACCGGAACGCCGCTTCCGGTTCAGTACCTCGACATCGTGGCCGCGACCAGTGCAGACTGATCGCGGCCACGGGTGTTTTTGAACCGCCTGGAAACTTAAATCTCCGAGGGCAAGAGCTTGTCTAAACGGCGCGTCGTCATCACTGGACTGGGGATCGTCTCCCCGGTCGGATCCACCATCCAGTCCGCCTGGGACAACATCACCGCAGGCCGCAGCGGGATTACACCCATTGACGTCTTTGACGCCTCCGAGATGCCGGTGCGCATCTCCGGCGCGGTGCGGGACTTCAATGCCGACGATTACATCACCCCCAAGGACCAGCGCAAGATGGACACCTTCGTCCATTACGGCATCGCCGCTGGCCTGCAGGCCATCAAGGATTCCGGCCTCGAGGTGACCGAGCAGAACGCAGAGCGCATCGGCGTGGCCATCGGCTCCGGCATCGGCGGTCTGCCCTACATCGAGAAGAGCCACACGGCCTATCTCAACGGTGGTGCCCGCAAGATCTCGCCCTTCTTCGTGCCCAGCGCGATCATCAACATGGTGGCCGGCAACCTGTCCATCATGTGTGGCCTGAAGGGTCCGAACATCTCCATCGTCTCCGCCTGCGCCACCGGTACCCACAACATCGGTGATGCCGCGCGCATGATCATGTACGGCGACGTGGACGTGATGGTCGCCGGTGGTGCCGAGATGGCCACCACGCCGCTGGGCATCGGCGGCTTCGCTGCCGCCCGCGCCCTGTCCACGCGCAACGACGATCCCGCCCGCGCCAGCCGTCCCTGGGACAAGGACCGGGACGGCTTCGTGCTGGGCGATGGCGCCGGCGCGCTGGTGCTGGAGGAGTACGAGCACGCCAAGGCCCGTGGTGCGCAGATCTACTGCGAGCTGGCCGGTTTCGGCTGGAACAGCGACGCCTACCACATGACCCAGCCGTCCGCGGGCGGCGAGGGTGCGGCCAACTGCATGCTCATGGCCCTCAGGGACGCAGGTCTCAATCCCACGGACGTGGACTACATCAACGCCCACGGCACCTCCACCCCGGCCGGCGACGTGGCCGAGACCATGGCCGCCAAGCGCGCCCTGGGCGATCACGCCTACAAGGTGGCCATCAGCTCCACCAAGTCCATGACCGGCCACCTGCTGGGTGCCGCCGGCGGCGTGGAGGCGGTGTTCCTGGCCCTGGCCATGAAGCACGGCGTGATCCCCCCCACCATCAACCTGGACAACCCGGACCCCGAGTGCGATCTGGACTACGTGCCCAATACCGCCCGTGAGATGAAGATCAACGTGGGCCTGTCCAATTCCTTCGGATTTGGTGGCACCAACGGCACCCTCGTCTTCCGGATGCTCTGATCCCATCCAGGCAGGGGGCCGCGCCCCCTGCCTGGATGCGGTGACGGACCTGCTGGCGCTGCACCGGCGCTGGCCCGGCAGATATCCCCATCTCCTGGAAAGCGCGCTCAAGGGCACGCCCCAGGCCCGTTACAGCATCCTGTTCGCCTTCCCCGGCGAAACCCTGAGCCTGGACGCCGACGGCGGATCCGGGGATTTCCTGCGCGCCCTGGATGCCTGGTGGCAGCGCGAGCGGATCGCGCCCCTGAACGATGCCGCCGACCCCCTGCCGTTTCGCGGCGGCTGGTTCCTGTTCCTGGCTTACGAGCTGGCCGCGCAGGTGGAGCCGGTGCTGGATCTGCCCCTGGATCCCTGCGCGCTGCCCGTGGCCTTCGCTCAGCGCTTCCCCTGTGCCCTGGTGGTGGACCACGAACAGGGCCTGACCCACCTGGTGGCCGAACCGGGTCATGAGTCGGCACTGGAACAGATGCGCGCCGATCTGGCCGCGCTGGATGGAAGCGATGCCGCGGCCACGCCCCTGGTGCTCGAATCCCTGGAGGAGGACGCGCCCCGACGCTACCTGCGTGGTGTGGAGCGCATCATCGACTACATCCGCGAGGGTGACGTGTTCCAGGTGAACCTGTCCCGTGCCTGGCAGGCGCGCTTGCGCGAGCCGGTGGCGGCGGCAGAGCTCTATGACCGCCTGCGCACTCGCAACCCGGCCCCTTTCGCGGCGCTGGCCAGCCTGCCCGGCGGGCACATCGTCAGTTCCTCGCCGGAACGCCTGGTGCGTGTGCGCGGCGAACGGGTGGACACCCGGCCCATCGCAGGCACCCGTCCCCGGGGCGAGGCCCTGGAGTCGGACCGGGCCCTGGCCACCCAGCTGCTGGCCCATCCCAAGGAGCGCGCCGAGCACATCATGCTGCTGGACCTGGAGCGCAACGACCTGGGCCGTCTGTGCGTGCCGGGCAGCATCCAGGTGGACGAACTCATGACGCTCGAGACCTATCCCCACGTGCACCACATCGTCTCCAACGTCACCGGCCGGCTGCGCCCCGGCATCAGCCCCGGCGAGGTGATCCGGGCGGTGTTTCCCGGCGGCACCATCACCGGCTGCCCCAAGGTGCGCTGCATGGAGATCATCGCCGAGCTGGAGCAGGAAGGGCGGGGTGCCTACACCGGCTCCCTGGGCTACCTCAACCGCGACGGGGACATGGACCTCAACATCCTCATCCGCACCCTGGTGCAGCGGGGCAACCAGGTGCACTTTCGCACCGGCGCCGGCATCGTCGCCGACTCCGATCCCCAGCGGGAGCTGGAGGAGACCCGCCACAAGGCGGAGGGCCTGCTGCGGGCCCTGCGTCCATGATTCTGGTCAACGGACAAGCGGGAGACACCCTGCCGGTCCAGGACCGGGGGCTGGCCTACGGCGACGGCCTGTTCGAGACCCTGGCGGTGCGCGACGGCAAGCCCCTGCACTGGGATCGGCACATGGCGCGCATGGCCGGGGGCTGCGCGCGCCTGGGCCTGCCCGCGCCGGATGCCGGTCTGTGGCTGGCCGAGGCGCACCGGGTGCTGGCCGGCGGCGGATTCGGGGCGCTGAAGCTGATCCTGACCCGGGGCGTCGGCCTCCGGGGCTATCGCCCGCCTTTGAAGCCCGAGCCAACTCGCATCGTGATGGGCTTCGAGACCTCCGATCCGCCCGCGGCCTGGTCAGAAGAGGGCGTGGAGGTCTGCGTGTGCCAAACTCGGCTCGGCCGCAACCCGGCCCTGGCGGGCATCAAGCATCTCAACCGCCTGGAGCAGGTGTTGGGACGCAGTGAATGGCAGGATGAATTCCAGGAAGGCATCATGCTGGATACCGACGACCATGTGGTGGAAGGCACCATGAGCAACCTGTTCCTGATCCGGGACGACCAGACCCTGATCACGCCGCTGCTGGATCAGTGCGGCGTGGCGGGGATCACCCGTGCCCGGGTGCTGGATGCGGCCCGGGCGCTGGGCGTCTCCTGCCAGGAGGCGCGGCTCTCGGTCGCGGACCTGTTCAAGGCCCGCGGCCTGTTCCTCACCAACACCCTGATCGGCCTCTGGCCCGTGCGCCGGCTCGACGGTCGCGAGCTCCCGCGCCATGAGCTGGTGGCGCGCCTGCGCCGGGCGCTTTCGGAGGGCGTGGCGTGAGGCGTGTGCTGCTGGGTGTCCTGTTCCTGCTGGTGCTGGCCCTGGTGGCCGCCGCCGGGCTCGGCTACGACTACCTGCGTTTCATGGATGAACCCCTGGCGCTCGATGAGACCCAGGTCTACGAGGTCCCCCCCGGGTCCTCGGTGCGCCGGGTCGCCCGCGATCTGCACGAAGCGGGCTGGCTGGAACGACCGGCCTACTGGGAATTCCATGCCCGGGTGGAGGCGGAGTCCGCCACCATCCGCGCCGGCGAGTACCGCCTGGAGCCGGGGCTTACGCCGCGCAGCCTGCTGGCCCTGTTCACCGCCGGACGCACGGTGCAGTACAGCCTCACCATCCCCGAGGGCTGGACCTTCGCCCAGATGATGGCGGCGGTGCGCGCCCACCCGCAGATCCGCCAGACCCTGGACCCGGCCGGGGACATGGAGATCATGGCCCGGCTGGGCCGCAGCGGAGAGCATCCCGAGGGCTGGTTCTTCCCGGACACCTACCTGTTTCCCCGGGACACCACCGACATCGCCTTCCTGGAGCGCGCCCACCGGCGCATGGTGGAGTTCCTGGATGCCGCCTGGGCGGAGCGCCAGGAGGGGTTGCCCGTCGAGAGTCCCTACCAGGCCCTGATCCTGGCCTCCATCGTGGAGAAGGAGACCGGCCATCCCGACGAACGGGGCCTGGTGGCAGCGGTGTTCAACACGCGTCTCAAGCGTGGCATGCGCCTGCAGACCGACCCCGCGGTCATGTACGGCGCCGGCATCACCAGCGGGCGCCTGCGCAGCCGCGACCTGCGCACCGACACCCCCTACAACACCTACACCCGCGCCGGACTGCCGCCCACGCCCATCGCACTGCCCGGCGGCGCCTCCATTCGCGCGACCCTGAACCCGGCGGACACCGACGTGCTGTTCTTCGTCTCCCGGGGTGACGGCAGCCACCACTTCTCCACCACCTACCGGGAGCACCGGGAGGCGGTGATCCGCTACCAGCTGGGCGGCGATGCCAGTCGTTACCCGGGGAGTCGACGATGAACCAGCCAACCACGGCACGGGGCCGTTTCATCACCCTGGAGGGTGCCGAGGGGGTGGGCAAGTCCACCCAGATCCAGGCGCTGCAGGCGTTCCTGGAAAGCCGGGGCGTGCCCTTGCTGGTGACCCGGGAGCCCGGCGGCACGCCGTTGGCGGAACGGATCCGGGAACTGCTGCTGTCCCGGGACCATCCGCCCATGCACCCGGACACCGAGCTGCTGCTCATGTTCGCCGCCCGGGCCGAGCACCTGCGCACCCGCATCCTCCCGGCGCTGGAGGCCGGCACCTGGGTGCTCTGCGACCGTTTCACCGACGCCACCTATGCCTACCAGGGCGGCGGCCGGGGACTGGACCCGGCGCGCATCGCCGTACTGGAGGACTGGGTGCAGGGACCGGTGCGCCCGGACCTGACCCTGCTGCTGGACGTGGACGTGCGCACGGGTCTCGCCCGGGCCCGGGGGCGGGGGGAAGCGGACCGCTTCGAACAGGAGGCGATGGACTTCTTTGAGCGGGTGCGCGAGGCCTACCTGGCGCGGGCCCGGGCCGAGCCGAGCCGCTACCGGATCATCGATGCCGGCCAGTCCCTGGAGGCCGTGACCCGGGATCTGCAGGCGGCCCTGGTGTCCCTGCTGCAGGCGAACGGGGTAACGCCGTGAGCGCCCCCTATCCCTGGCTGGAGGATGCCTACCGGCAGCTGCTCGGCCGCCTGGCGGGCGGGCGTCTGCCCCATGCGCTGCTGCTCACCGGCCCCGTGGGGATCGGCAAGCGGGCGCTGGCGGAATCCCTGGCCCTGGCCGCCCTGTGCACTGCGCCCGGTGTCGAGGGCGCGCCCTGCGGGCACTGTGACAGCTGCCGTCTCTACCGTGCCGACACCCACCCGGACCTGACCCGGGTCACCATCCCCGAGGACAAGACCCAGATCGTCGTTGACCAGATCCGGGAGTTGTCCGAGACCATGGGTTTGAGTCGCTCCATGGGTGCCCACCGTGTGGCGCTGCTCTGGCCGGCGGAGGCCATGAATCCCAATGCCGCCAACAGCCTGCTCAAGACCCTGGAGGAGCCGCCGGAGCGCACGCTGATGATCCTGGTGAGCGCCGAGCCCTCGCGCCTGCCGGCCACCATCCGCAGCCGTTGCCAGACCCTGGCCGTGCCCCTGCCGCCGGACGAGATCACCCGCGCCTGGCTGGCGGGGCAGGGGGTGCAGGCCGGACAGGTGGACGCGCTGCTGTGTCTCGCCCGGGGGGCGCCCCTGGTGGCGCGGGATCTGGCCGAGGAGGGCGCGCTGGAGCAGTGGCACGCCCTGCTGGGTGATCTGTCGCAACTGACCCGGGGCAAGACGGGCACGGTCGCCCTGGCGGAGCGCTGGAAGGCCCAGGACACCGAGCGCCTGATCCGCTGGGTCCAGATCGCCCTGTGGGAGTCCGCGCGGATCGCCTTCACCGGACGGGCCGCTGCGGGACGGGAGGATTTGCAGCCCCTGGCAAAGACGTTAGACTTGGGTCGCATCTTTCAATTACAGGACCGCCTGACCGAATGGCGTCGCCTGGCCCGCACCACCGTCAACCCGCAGATGCTGCTGGAAGAGGTGTTCGCCGGCCTCGCGCCCGGCAGGGCATAGGGGAGTCACCGCATGTCGGCAGGACAGGGCATTCTCTCGCTGGCCATCAAGGACAAGAACTCCTTGTACGCTGCCTACATGCCGTTCGTGAAGAACGGCGGTCTGTTCATCCCCACCCAGAAGCCCTACAAGCTGGGCGACGAGGTGTTCATGCTGCTGACCCTCATGGAGGAGCGCGAGCGCATGCCGGTGGCGGGCAAGATCATCTGGGTCACCCCGCCCCGCGCCCAGGGCAACCGCACCCCGGGCATCGGCGTGCAGTTCAATCCCCAGGACAACGGCGCCACCCGCAACAAGATCGAAGGCCTGCTGGCCGGCGCCCTGCAGGCGGATCGCCCGACCCATACCATGTAAACCGAAATTCAACGTTCAAAATTCAAGATTCAAAGTCGCTGCACCTTTGAATTTTGAACGTTGAATGTTGAATTGCCCCATATGCTCATCGACTCCCACTGCCATCTGGATCGCATCGATCTGGAGCCCTTCGACGGTTCCCTGGACAAGGTCATGGACAGCGCCCGCGCTGCCGGCGTGGGGCACATGCTGTGCGTGAGCATCTCCCTGGAGGAATACCCCACGGTGCGGGGCATCGCCGAGCGCTATGCGGATGTGTCCTGCTCCGTGGGCGTGCACCCCGGCGAGACCGAGGGGGCCGATCCCACGGTGGAGGACCTGGTGAGCCGGGGTCGCGATCCCCGGGTGGTGGCCATCGGCGAGACGGGGCTCGACTATCACTACCACCCCGAGGACAACGAGTGGCAGCGGGAGCGCTTTCGCACTCACATCCGCGCCGCGCGGGAGGTGGGCAAGCCGCTCATCATCCACACCCGTGACGCCCGGGAGGACACCATCAGGATCCTCAAGGAGGAGGGCGCCGATCAGGTGCGCGGTGTGATGCATTGCTTCACCGAGACCTGGGAGATGGCGCAAGCCGCCCTGGATCTGGGCTTCTACATCTCGTTTTCCGGCATCGTCACCTTCCGCAACGCCGATGAACTGCGCGAGGTGGCCCGCCAGGTCCCCGACGACCGCCTGCTGGTGGAGACCGATTCCCCCTACCTCGCCCCGGTGCCCCATCGCGGCAAGGGCAACCACCCCGCCTGGGTGCGTGACGTGGCCGCGAAGGTGGCCGAGGTGCGCGGCAGCGACCTTGAAAGCATCGCGGCGCTCACGACGCGCAACTATCAGCAGCTGTTTGGTGCTTTGAAGGATTAACCCGCATATCTCACCGGTCGGACACCAGCGGACGCGTAACAAGCTGAAACCCAAGTGGAATACACTGAAATGGCCGGCGAACTCAGCATGACAGTCTGTTCCCGCCGGAGTCCTATCGCGGTTCAGGCTCGTCTTCGCGCCCGTAGGCTTGCTCTTCACTCAACCCATAGCTATTGCTATGGGTTTCGCTCCAGAGCGGCGCCTACAGACACGAATCCTTCGCCTGCTCCCGCAATCCCGGTGAGATATGCGGGTTAAGGCGGGTTAGCCACAGAGGGCACAGAGGCCTCAGAGGGGAAATACGAAACCTCAAAGACAGGGCAGCGGCCGTCGTTTGCCTCCCTCGCCCGCCACCGTTAAAGTCGGGGCAAAGAAGACAGACAGGGAGTCTGGTCATCCATGAAGCTGCCCAATGCATTCCATTCAGCCTGCATCCAGCGGGCTGCGCACGGTCAGACTGTGGCGCAGCGTACCGAGATACGCCGCCCGCCGCCTCTTCGGAAAGGTGCGGATGAACTGCTCCGCCCGCATCACATAACAGCCTACCGATGCGGATCTAACCCCTCGAGAAAGAAGAATATGCCGGTAACGATCCCAAAACCGGCGTTCCCTGTCGGCGCGACCACCTGTCGCCATAAGGCACCTCCCTGTGTGCACGAAGCTCCTGAACAGGATTCATGCTTCCGCAACACACACCGGAAAGGCAAGGGTTCCCCGTACTATACGGAATCCGCATATCACCGATATGTCAGAATCCGTCTAATCAACTGTTATGCAGCACGGAGGTAGCCCAGTTGATAGACATTCGCCATCTCACCCCGAATGATGTGCCGCTGATGAAAGCGTTGTTGACAACGTTTGGCGAGGCATTCAATGAACAGGAAACCTACACTTCGAACCCCCCGAGTGACGATTATCTGGAACGACTGCTCGGCGGTGATTCCTTCATTGCGCTGGCAGCCTTGAAGAATCGAGTTGTCATCGGCGGCATCGCCGCGTATGAACTGAAGAAGTTCGAGCAGGAGCGCAGCGAGGTCTACATTTACGATCTTGCGGTGGCCATCGGGCATCGGCGAGAAGGGATTGCGACAATGTTGATTGAGAAGCTAAAGGAAATAGCTGCTATGCGAGGCGCCTACGTGATCTTCGTTCAAGCCGACACCGGCATTGAAGACGTACCAGCAGTCGCCTTGTATACAAAGCTGGGGAGGCGTGAAGATGTCTTGCATTTTGATATCGCAGTCGAAGGTGAGGGCGGCGCTGCATAACAAGTCACTGCACCGGATGCCAGTTCCGCTCGCGCTCCATTGCCATCGGTGAGTTCAACGTTAAGCGGCGAATGAGTGAAAGGAAAATGGCCGAAAGAGAAATTGGCAGCCATTTCGTGAGCGTAGCTGGTACCGAGCTTGCATACACTGTGGAAGGCGTTGGTACGCCTCTGCTGATCGTAGGGTCATCCATTTATTACCCCCGAACCTTCTCGCAAGGTCTTAGGCGATCGTGCTCGCTGGTGTGTGCTGATTTACCACATTTCGTACGGTTGGACTCTAAGTTCATACATACATCAATCAACTTCGACACCTATGCGATGTGCATTGAGGCGATTCGTCTTGCAGCCGGTCTTGAGCGTGTTGCAGTGGTCGGCCATTCTCATCACGGAAACGTAGCTCTGGAGTACGCGAAGAGATTTCCTCAGAACGTTTCACATGTTGTCCTGATCTGTTCTCCTCCCGTTAATATCGCCCAAACAGTTCATGCTGCCGAACAGTACTGGGCACTCCATGCTTCAGAGGAGCGGCGGGAAGCCCTTGAGATGAGGCGGAGCTCCCTGGTGGATAAGGATCAGTTGGAGTCGCTTTCTCCAGCGGATGCCTACGTTCGGCAATACGTAGCGGATGCGCCCTTGTATTGGAATGATCCCAATTACGACGCCTCCTGGCTGTGGGATGGCATGGCGTTCGATATGGAGGCCATTCGCGCGTTTCGCGACCTCTACCAGGAATACGAGTTGAATTGGGATGCTGAATCACTCATCGCTCCCGTGCTCATCGTCATGGGAGAACACGACTACGCGGTTCCGCATACACTATGGAATAGGGTACTGCCTAGTCTGGAGAACGTCGCCTTCCGAGTGTTCAGCAAGAGCGGACACACTCCACAGCTCGAACAGCCGGAAGAATTCGATCACCTCATACTCGATTGGATAACCGCCAACAACCGTCTGCCTTTGGCCTGAACAATCGTCGCCCAACAAGGTTCTGCACTGCGTTAAATCCAGGGACGGTATACCTATTGTGCTTCTCGCTTAATCTGCCATGCCTGTGGGCGTCTGAGTAATGAGGGACACTGCCTCTGGATTCACTCGCTGCTTAGTAGCCGAAAAGACGGGGGGAAACCTCAGAGTCTGTCACCTTTTAAATCACCTTTAACGGCATTGCACCCTTGTGGCAGGCAATCTATATATCCTTACTAAGGTGACCATGTTTCATGGGGGCACTGGATATGATCGATAGAATTGCAAATTTTATAGCGGGACTCGTCGAAGGAAGGGACCCCGATCTCGCCGGACATCATCAGAGGCTTGGCAGTAGTGCTGAACGCTTTGGCCTGCATTTGGGCTGTACATCGGAGGAAGTCTCCCTGCTGTGCCTGGGTGCTGAGATCCACGACCTTGGAAAGCTTTCCATCAGCGATCATATCCTGAACAAGCCCGCACGCCTGACCGCATCTGAGTTTTCGCTCATCAAGCAGCACGCCGACATAGGCGCGGATCTACTGTCTCCCCTGGACCTTGATCCTCGTGTAAACGATCTCGTGCGATTCCATCATGAGAACTATGACGGAACTGGATATCCCCAAGGCCTCAAAGGCGATGAAATCCCATTCTTTGCGCGCTTGGCCAGAATCCTGGATTCTTTCGATGCCATGATCATGAATCGCCCCTATCATAAGGGCGTCTCTACGGAAAGAGCCCTGCGGCGCATGGAGCAGGACTCCCACTGTTACGATCCTAATTTGCTTCACCAGTTTTTCCAGTCTGTGAAGGCCTGACTTTGCGGGATGCTCTCATACACATGATCAGCCTGGCGCACCAGGACGTGTCATCCCCGATAATCTGATACTGAAGAAACCGGGTCACAGCGGGGAAATGTCTCTAGAGATAAGCAGAATTTCCTCGCTGACCCGGTTTCTCGCGAAGGAGGAACGACACATGACGACATCTCAGTCATCCGGACAGGGTCCCGTGTTGCTGGTAGCCACCCGCAAAGGGGCATGGCTGTTTCACGGCGACGACAGACGCCAGAACTGGCGAAGCGACGGCCCCCACTTTCTCGGTCATATCATTCATCACATGGTCCTGGACCCCCGCGACCGAGAGACGCTGCTGGCAACAGCCAGTACCGGGCACCTGGGACCGACGATCTTTCGCTCCACGGACCTGGGAGCGTCGTGGAGAGAGGCCCGTCGGCCACCTGCCTTTCAGCCCGAGACCGGGCGCAGCGTACATCACAGTTTCTGGCTCACGCCCTGCCATGTTGACGAGCCCGGAGCCTGGTATGCAGGCTCCTCGCCCCAGGGCCTGTTCCGCTCCGATGACGGTGGTGATCACTGGCAGCCCTATTCAATCCTCAACGACGATCCCCGGTTCCGTGCCTGGATGGGTACGGTGCAGGACGGAACCCCGGATGGTCCCGTTCTGCACTCCATCATCGTGGACCCGCGTGACCCGAAGCACCTGTACATCGCGATGTCTGGTGGCGGGGTGCATGAGTCTCTGGATCGCGGTGACAGCTTCACATCCCTGATCGAGGGCTTGGAGGTCGTGGAGGGCTTCGACATTCTCGATCCGACCTTCCACGACCCCCATTGCATACGCCTGTGTCCGAGCGACCCAGACCGCCTCTATCAGCAGAACCATTGCGGCATATACCGCCTGGATCGGCCCTCCATGGAATGGCGACGCATCGGCAATGCAATGCCCCGCGAGGTGGGCGACATCGGCTTTCCCATGGTCGTACACCCACGGGATGCGGACCGCGCCTGGGTCTTCCCCATGGACGGTACCGAGGTCTGGCCTCGCACCTCGCCGAGCGGCAGACCCGCGGTCTATGGCACGCGAGACGGCGGCATGAATTGGGAACGACAGGATGAGGGTATGCCGAGGGAACAGGCCTGGTGGACCGTGAAGCGTCAAGCCATGACCTGCGACACCCGGGATCCCGTGGGTCTTTACTTCGGAACCACGAGCGGTGAACTCTGGATGAGTGACGACGAGGGGCAGCACTGGCGCTGTCTCGCACGCCACCTGCCAGAGATCTATGCGGTCGAGAGCGCAGAGCTCGGTTAGCCAGGCCATGGACGTTCTGATCCCCACGCCGCTGCACAGTTACACCGGGAGTCCCCGGGTGCAGGCCCACGGCGAGACGCTGTCCGGCCTGCTGGATGACCTGGATCGCCAGTTCCCCGGCATCCGGTTCCGCATCGTCGACGAGCAGAACAGGATGCGCCCGAACATGCGCTGTTTCGTCAATAACGCCGCAGTATTCGATCTTGGCCTGCCATTGAAAGAGTCTGACGAAGTGGTGATCGTGCAGGCCTTGAGCGGTGGGTAGGTCACAGGGTGTCGGCCACTCCAACCAACACCAGTCCCTCACGGGCGTTCAATCCCAATAACGGGGCCGAATCTTGGCAACCGACTGTATATAAAGAATAATTCCTTAGTATTCGGCCGGGAATCGATCTTGGGCGCGTAATTTCAGTACAATCTACGCCCCAATACGGCAGGGAAGCACCGGGCAAGACAGTTAGAGGGGGCGGAGGGATGAAACTGTAATCCCTCCGCCCCCTTTTAGTAGCCGGAAAGACCCAGGGCCCTCTTATCGTCGCCCCTGTTCACGCACCCGGAGATCCAGGGTTGCGCCGAACGCGCACGAAAGATCCTGGACAAAGGGAAAGGAATCCACATCAACTTCCCAAGATTCATTGAACGATCCACCCAAGTTAAGAAACTGCACTGGAGAAGTCATGAAAAACCTTATTTTTACTCTGCTTTTGGTCAGCATCGCCCTGTGGCTGAGCGCCTGTTCCGGCGAGAGCCAGCCGCCCGTTCAGCAGCAGGCCGCCGCGGAGACGGCAGAGGTGACCGACAACCCCTTCGGCATGAAGGTCGAGCAGCTGGCCGAGGGGGTCTATGCCATCGTTTCTCCCGCCCGCGGCTTTCCCAGCGCGGACAACCTGGGCTGGAATTCCAACACCGCCTTTGTCGTCACCGGCGACGGGGTGTTGATGTTCGATACCGGCTCTTCCGAAGCCATCGGCGCGGCCCTGCGTGATCTAATCCGCACCGTCACCGATCAGCCGGTGCGCTGGATCATCAACAGCCACGTGCATGGCGATCACTGGCTGGGCAACAGCGCCTTCATGGCCGACGAACCCGAGCAGATCATCGCCTCCGACATCACCATCGCACTGATGAAGGAGCAGGGTGACGAATGGCTGAGCCGTTTCTACAGCATGACCAACGGGGCCATCGGCAGCTTCGACCTGGTGCCGGCGCGTGATGCGGTGACCGAATCCGGCAGCTACCAGTTCGCCGACACCGAGGCCTATATCCTGCGCAGCGAGCGTGCCCATGCCCCCGGCGATATCGCCCTGTGGCTGCCCGCTCAGCGTGTGCTGCTGGCCGCCGACGTGGTCTACACCGAACGCGGCCCGGCCACCTTCGATTCCAACGTGCAGGGCTGGATCGCCATGCTCGATGAGATGCTTGCCCTGGAGCCTGAAGTGGTACTGCCCGGTCACGGCCCGGTCGGTGGCTTCGAGGCGGTGCAGAACATGCGCAACTACTTCCAGACCCTGTGGGATATCGTGGAAGAGGGCTATAACGCCGGCATGATGGACCATGAGATCGCCGCACAGGCCCGCGAGCAGATGGCGGACTTCGAGGCCATCTATCCCGGCATGGACGACATCCTCGGTGAGTCCGTCTCTCACATTTACCTGCAGGTGGAAGCGGCGCTGTTCTGAGCAGTTCACCGCAGACGCGGCTCAAGTCAGAGGTGACGGAGGGTCAAGGCTTTTAACCCTCCGTCACCTTTTCCCTTTCTATCCCTCCGTCATTTTTCCCGACGACCACTGGTATGGATTCGGCGACAAACGATTCTCATGGGTCGCTTATCACATTGCCGGGTTGAGATACAATCGAGTCGGTCACAGACGAGAGGTATCCTTGATCATGCCCAGCAGGCTCATAGCGACCTCTTTGCGCAGCATGTTGTTGTTCTTCCTGCTGGCCGGGAGCGCCGTCAAATCTGATGAGTTGACCCTGGCGGTGGCATTGGGCCTGTCTCAGCAACAGGCGGCCCAGACCTATCAGCCCTTGATCGCTTACCTGGCTCAGGCCACGGGCAGGGATATCCGGCTGGAGACGAGCGTCAACATCCTGGCCCACTGGCAGTTGATGCGTCGCGAGGCTTACGACATCGTGATCGACGCACCGCCGTTCACCGCCTACCGTGCCGCCAGGATGGATTACACCGTGGTGGCCAAACTGCCAGATGTCCTGAGCTTCACCCTGGCGTCCCACGTGGACTTCGGCATCCTGGATCCGTCAGAACTGATCGGGCGGCGGGTCGCGTCGCAGCCTTCCCCGGCCCTCGGTGCCCTGGGTCTCATCAATCTATTCCCGGACTCGGTACGTCAGCCACACATCGTCCCGGTGGATACCCATGTCGAAGCCGCGCAGTCGGCCGTGGACAAGCGCACAGTCGGGGCCATGCTGCCTACGAGCCTGATGGCGAATTTCCCAGATCTTGTCCCGGTGTACACCACCGAGCAGCTACCGGCGCCCGGGATCTCGGTGAGCAGCAGAGTCAGCCCAGACCAGCGCGAGCGCATCCGTCAGGCGCTGCTGAATGCCCAAAACTCACCGACCGGTCGAGCCATGCTGGAGGCTCTGAACGTGCCCAACCTCGAGGAGGCCGCCAACGATACCTACCTGGGCCTGGAGACCATGCTCGAAGGTGTTTGGGGGTATTAGTCTTTTCCCCCATACGACCATCCGCTCACGACCCCTTCGCACCGGCCTCTGCATCGAGTAAACGCAGCGTCTCCTCTGCGCCTGCGGCCCGTGTCAACTCCGCCACGTTGTCTCTGGCAAAGAACCCGTCGAAATCCCCGAAACGCTGCACGTATTCCACGATCAGCGAGGAGTGCTCCGAGGCGCTGGAGAAGATCTGCTTCAGGCCTTCCTCCTTGGAGCCGATCACATCCAGGAGGAAATCCTTCCCCTGGCGCCGGATGGCCTCGACTACGAACTCGATGTTCTCAACACCGTCCCGTTCACCGTCGTTGACCCCCACGGCGATGTGGTGCAGGCGCGGTCCGTAATTGCGCACGAAGGTCTCGGTGGGTGAGGGCAGTTTCTCCAGGTGATTGACGAAGTACGGGGTGTTGTTGGCGGTGAAGACCTTGGCCGGGCTGCGCCGCTCCTCGGAATAGTGAACGCTCTTGGTGACATTGGTGGATGAGTTCTGGTCCTTGATGTCATAGGAGCCCCAGTAGTAGTAGCTGGACCAGGAGAGGTATTCGAGGATCGCCACTTCCCGGTTCTGGGCGTAGACCCGGGTGGCCAGGTGATCGATGGGCTGCAGCAGGTCGTCGATGCGCAGCTTTTCCTGCAACGCCTTGGCGGCCAGGTAGGCCTCGTTGACGTCACTGCGAATGCTGCTCATCCCCAGGGCATACACACGGATCTCGTCAGGCCGTCGCTCCATGTACCCCACCATGTTGTGGGTATAGGGAGAGGGCTTACTCACCGCCACGTTGCCCGGCAGTTCCAGTTTCCGCACCTCGTCCTGGGTGAAGAAGCGGAACTCCCGGTCCCGTTGCAGGCTCACCGCGCCGTGCAGGTCTTCCACCCGGAGGATCTCGCCCATGTAGCGGCTGTGGGGCTTGTGCCGGCCGATGGGGTAGACCTCGTTGAGGCTCCGGAAGATGCCCTGGATGGACGGGTCCTTCACCTCCCTCACCAGGATGTCCGGCGACGCCATGTCGATGCGCAGGATGTGTGTCCAGTGGGACTCACTTTCCAGGGTGACCAGGTAGTGGTAGGGCGTCATGAGGGCCAGCTCGGCCACGTACTGGATCGAGTGACCGGGCTCCACGGTGATCATCAGGGCGTCGATCTCGCGGATGAGATCGCTCAGGCCCACCCGGTCGCGCTCCTCCAGCAGGCGCACCAGGTATTCCTCAAAGAAGGGGGAGTTCTGTTTGTCCCCGTGGCGGGGCAATCCAAGTGAGTTGGTCATGGGTTCGTCGGGCCTTGCGGCCGTTGTGGGGGGAGGCAGGATACTTGTGGCTTGCAACATTCAAGCCACTGCCATGGGATCAGGACAGCACCGCGCTCAGGGCCATCCCGAACAGGGTCGGCCGCACCAAGACAGGGCGTGGATCAGATGGTGGTCGCATCAGCGGGCATGTCATGGCGCATGATGGCGGTCAGTAGCCTGAAAGTGGCACGGTGGAATGCCGGATAAATGCCTCCTTACCCTTGATCGATGTGCTGTTGGATAGAAGTATTTCTCGCCAATGCCACCGCTGCGCCAAAACTCCACTATCTTCATGTAATGCGGATGTGTTTCACGATCCGACACCCTGCTCTCTTGAAGAGGATTCCCCCATGTCCACCATGAAACCCACTGGCCACACGCGCCAGGCTCGAGTGCTTTTCCTGCTGCTCCTGTTCGCCATGCCCTTGGCTGCGGAGACAGGCGTTCCCGAACAGGCCTTGGCACGTACCTTCAGTGATGCCGATCTGCAATGGGGACCGTGCCCATCCTTCATCCCCGCTGGCTGCGAGATCGCGGTACTGCATGGTGATCCAGCAAAGCAGAACGCGGACATTTTCTTCAAAGTACCCGGTGGCGGCTTCCTCGTCCCACATCACCGGCACACCTCGGCGGAACGCATGGTACTGGTCTCAGGGCAACTCCAGGTACAGTACGAGGGGCAGGAGACCGTGTCACTCAAGCCAGGCACCTACGCATATGGCCCGGCAGAACGAACGCATACCGCGGTCTGTGAAAGTCCCGAGGCCTGCGTGCTGTTCATCGCCTTCGAGGGCCCCGTTGATGCCTATGCAATCGAAGTAAAGTGAATGCATCGGGCGCCGCATCACAGCACCGACTTTTCATCTACCACCCCAGCTGCTGCATGCGCTCCTCGATGATCTCCGTATACCAGCCCATGGCCTGGGGCCTGCGCGTCAGCGGCGCGGGGAGGACCGCGGCGAGGCCCATGGCCTGCTGGCGGGACAGGTCGGCTGCGGTGATGCCGTAGTGGTGGCGCGCGGCCGCCTCAGCACCGTAGATGCCGGGTCCGAATTCCACCACGTTGACGTACAGCTCCAGGATCCTGTCCTTGCCCAGGATGAACTCAGCAACCGGGGTCAGCGCCCACTCGTAGACCTTGCGCACCGGATTTCGGTGGGTGGTGAAGAACAGGTTCTTGATCAGCTGCTGGGTGAGGGTGGAGGCGCCGCGCATGGACTGTCCTTCGTCCCTGGCCGTTTCCCGGGCCTTGTGCAACTCCTCCCAGTCGAAACCCCGGTGCAGGAAGAAGCGGGCGTCCTCGGCCGCCACCACGGCCCGGGGCAGGTGTGGGGAGATCTGGGAAGCGGGGCGCCAGCGATAGTCGCGGATGACAGGTTCGCCACTCCATACCTGCTCGATGACCCGTTGAGTCTGCACGCCTGTGACGGGTGGCGGCAGGTAGCGCAGGTAAGCCAGCGCCACGACGCACAGCAGGTAATAGGCGACGGGTAACAGCGCGATGATGAACAGAAAACGACGCATGGAGTATGTCCGTGTTGCTACAAGTCTGCCTTGATGCCTGATTCATCCGTGGCGTTGAGCAATTGCCAGCGTCTGTACCACGCCAGCCATGAGATCACCACTCGTGGCGCCCGCGCCGCAGGCGCTTGTACTGCCGGATCATGATGATGGCGTTGCGCAGGCTGGGTTCGTCGATGCAATCCACAGCGAGACCGACTCGCAAGCGGATTCCATCCTGACCTTCTTCTCCCACTTCGATGAAATTTCCGCCGGTCGCACTGCGGCCCAGGGCCATGACGCACGCATCCCAGCGCACCGGCTGCCCCTCGAACGGCCCCTCGAAGCGTAGCCGCACCGAATCGCCACCGGGCGTATCGAGCACGTCTGCCCGCAGTTCAGAAAGCTGCATCTCGGATTGCCCAGATGGCTTGGACATGGCGGGAATACGCTCCTGTAAGCGTTTCAGGTGATCTTTGGGAATCAGTCATCCGCAGTCTTCCCCGGAGCCGCGACGGCGGGATCATCCGGTTGACGTGCATGCTACGCGGATGGTGTCAGGAATTACCTGCCAGTGCCAATCTGTCTGCCAGGGATGACATGACATCGAAGCACGGTTCAGCAGGCGCTGCCTGCATGCACAGGGCGTGTCGCTTTCCATTATTGGGGTCTGTATCGATGGCCATGAGGTCAGGGTCAGAGCGTGCCCCGTGCCATTGCGCGCTTAGCCAGGGCCCCGGGACCTGCGCACGGACAGGTCGCGCAGGATCTCCAGCAGGCCGTCGATGTTGCCGGGATCGGAATCATCGAACATGCAGCCGACGCCGTCATCCGTGGTTCGGACTACGTAGCATTGCCAGTTGCGTGTCGGGCCGGTGTTGCCCTCCCCGGTACCGACGCTGAGCCGCAGCCTGGTGTACTTCGCCACGGCCTCGGTCGGCATCTCCACGTACACACCGCTCAGGCTGATATCCCTGATCCGGCCTTGCACAGGATCGGAGAACCGGTCGGTGAGCGGTTCGATCATGGCGTGAATGTCGACAGGCCTGCGTGCACCCTCTCGTTTTTTCACACACACCTCCCGGACGCCCGGGCCCCGCTCAAAGGTGCGGTCCGTGAATCGGGTCGCTGGCGTCGAAGACTGCATCCTGCTGCCAATGCCGCACGGGTGATCCTGTCCGAGCGGCCCGGTGGGTCTTATTCCGTAAGCTGGTAGAAACGCCGGTTCACATACCGAGTGACTGCGTCGATCTCCTCGCTGGTCCAGTGCAACCCGGCATGCACGCTCCAGGCCCCCACGCGGGCGTGCAGGTCATCGAGCCGGGTGACCTTGCGACCCTCCCGGGTGTGCACCCAGCCGGCATGGCATTGCTGACAGTGGTTTTCGTACAAGGCCCGGCCGGGATCGAAATCCTGAGCACCCACCTGCAGGGACGTCAGTGACAGGCAGATCAGCAGGGAAGCCAGCCTCAAGGGGCGGTGGGATGGCAAGACGTTCATGGGGCTCCGTGCCTCCTGGTTGGCAGTGGCAAACTGCGCGGCAGGATTTACCTCATGAATATAGTCGATGCGCAAAGACCCGATGAGGCGACGCGCAGAGGCCGCCTGCTCAGGGGCCGATCGGTTCGACCAGATCAGGCCGATCGTTCCTGGGCGAATTGACCCGTGTGCTCACCGGATAGGCATCCATCTGATCCGCGGGGAAGGGCAGCAGCATGGCCCGGGCATCCTCGGGGCCGGCTTGCAGCC
The DNA here is from genome assembly GCF_000021985.1 of Thioalkalivibrio sulfidiphilus HL-EbGr7. Classification (NCBI taxonomy): domain Bacteria; kingdom Pseudomonadati; phylum Pseudomonadota; class Gammaproteobacteria; order Chromatiales; family Ectothiorhodospiraceae; genus Thioalkalivibrio; species Thioalkalivibrio sulfidiphilus. Next base: position 1,928,159 of record NC_011901.1, on the reverse strand, counting down.
AGGCCGGGCATCGGGAAGCCAGCGCCATGGCCGGCATCCGCCCCTTGGCATGGATGTCGGCCACCAGGGGATTGGCCGGCACGGTGATGAGAACGAAAAGGGATCGGAGACAAACAATTCTCCGAAAGCGTTATTTAAGGGTCATCCTCGCGGTTACCCGGTCAAGCGCCGGGCTTCTTCTGCCTGTGCGAAAGGTAAGAGCACGAACCACTTAGAACTGCTTGGGGAGACCTGCTTGCTTCAATACCGCGTTGGCAGTGTTGCGAGATAGAATTTTAGAATCGACCGGGAAATTACGATTCGTTTTAGGGCTGTACCAAATTTCGTGATCCCCTTTCCCCTGCCGGACAAACACACATCCGGCGTCACGCAGTATCCGCTTGAGGTCGGGCGTAAGGCTGCTGCCCATTCACGACGCCAATCGAACACTGTCGTGACGGTGCGCGATCACGTCAAACGGCAATTCATCGTCGTCAGTTTGCGGGGTAATCCCATTAGCTTCTAACAGTTCAGGGATGAGGATACGCAACTTCTCAGTCAGGGCTTCAACAGTGTCTGCTTCGGTCACGAGACCGGGCACGTCATCACTTTCTGCGGTCCACACCTTTGCATCCGGATCCCAAAGGGCATTGACGCGAATAGCTGACATGTCACGAGCCTCGATTAGTTCACTGACCGAAAACGTCCAGACAATTATGGGGATGGGGCAAGTTGAGAAGCAATGATTTCATGACCGGCCATCGGGGAATGGTGCCACTTAACGGGGCGAAGCCGGCCTGTTCGAGAGTGTAGCTGGCCTGTTGGAGGCTTGCGGGCGTACACCTTACCCTCGGCTGTGGCTATTCTGTGACCCAATGAAAAATCCGCCTGGCGGTGGGTTCCGTAAGTCCTTGTTTTATCCAACTCCCCGGGGCGGGCTCGACAAATCTGCCGGGAGCAGATTTGGACGCGCAGCGCGCCCGGAGAGACCGCGTTAGGGATGGCGCGGATCAACCGCCGACCTAGTGATTAATAGTTATTTAATATAATAACTATATCGATCAGTTATAGAATAATGTGTGCAATTTAGAATCGAAAACTCCCAAAATAGCCTTTAGCGACAAGATCATTGGGCCAGGTCTGCCGGTCTGAGCCGCACACTCAGCACAAGCATACCCTTGAAGGCGGGAAGTGACACGGCGGGATAGAGAACTGTGGCTCCGGGATTGGGGGTCCCTCACCGCTGGCATTCACTGTCTCACGAACCATGATTCGATCATCTTGTCCGTGTCCCAGGCAAGCAGACTCGGGTCCTGGTGTTGCTGGTGCTGATCTCCAGTCACAGCCGGGTTCACGCGAGGTTCCTGGAGGATGAGCCAGGCATCTTCGAGCCGCCCACTGAGCAGAGCGACAGCGGCCCGGTGAAGCGGGTGCTCGCGTGGCAGTCGCAGGGCCTTATGAAGGTCTTGAGCCCATGCCCGTTCCCTGGGCTTGTGCGTATTCCGTTTCTTGATGCGGGTCTCAAAGTCGATGACTTTTCCCATAGAGGCCTCCGTGATGATGGTGGTCATGCCGTCTCGCCCGGCCGCTGGAGGCTGGTTCAGCCTCTGCGGTGAAAGTCCATGGCGGCTCCCATGAACAGACCCGCCAGCGTACCGAAACCGCATCCGAAGACGAACAGGAGCGTGGAGAGCAGGCTCTCGCCGTAGCCGCCCAGGAGCGTGGAACCGAACACCAGTACGACGCCAACGACCATGTTGCGCACCGAGTAGCGGTTGCTGTAGCCGGTGAAACGCTCCATGGAGAAGCGCAGCTTCTCTTCCTCATGTACCACCGGCAGCAGGTATTCCAGAAACAGTTTCAGCATGGTGATTTCCCCCTGTGTTGTTATGGTGACCAGTTTATGGATCGAACTGGCGATTTTCGGGTTCGCAAGCTTGCGGGCCGGCCGGTTTCAGTCCCAGGAGCTTGAGCTGTCCCAGCTGCTTGAACTGTCCCATGAACTTGAGCTGTCCCAGCTGCTTGAACTGTCCCATGAACTTGAGCTGTCCCAGCTGCTGGAACTGTCCCAGGAACTGGAACTGTCCCAATCGCTCATTGAATGGATACCGCTGTCCAGTCCACCGCCGAAGCAATCCAGTCTGCCCAGGTCATCCAGACCTGTGTGACAGCCCATGGAGTCTGATCCGGTACCGATTGCCATATGACTGAGATCGGTTCCGTAGGGATTTCCCATCACATCAATCATGCCCCCATCCATCATGGGCAGGCCGTTGGCGGGATTGATACCGGGCCACGTACCTACGGTCGAGTCGCTCGAGGAAGAGGTCCCGTATACATTTCCCATCACATCGATCATGCCACCTGCCATCATGGGCAGGCCGGTGGCAGGATTGATGGAGGGACTGGAAATATCATGGCCACGATGTTCCCAAAGACCGTCGTCGCGACTCCCCGTATTGATTCGGTGATCGTCACTGCGGCTCAGGGCATAGGCCGTCAGCATGCCAGCCCCGGCACCCATGGCCATCCCGGACAAGGTGTCGAGAGGTTGATCTTCCCCCGTTCCATGATTGCCGGGTGCCGGCTTGTCCTCAGCCGGCTTCTGCACACCGGGCTCTTCCTTGCTGGGCAGCCTGGGACGTTCGTCGCGCCAGCGGATCATGAAGTAGACCCAGGAGACGATCATGACCAGGAGGGCCACGTTCAGCCTGGTGAATCCGGCCTCACGCAAAGCCTCTGTCCAAGCGGGAAACAGACTGTCGTGGGCCAGCATCGAGGCGATAAAAAACAGGCCAGTGATGGTCAACCAGAGCAGCCATTCGATAAAGGTTCTCGGCAACATGTGTTATCCCTCCCGGATCGGTATTCGGTATGTTCTCGGCACCCTGTGCCAGGATCGATGCTGAAATACTGACAAATTCGGGGATTCAAGGCCTGGATCGCAAGCTTGCCATGTCGGTATGGCGTATGGAGCTAAGAGATGATTGCCGCCTGTCCACGAGACGAACAACCGATATGGGGAGGGAGACAGGATGAGCAATGTGATTCAGTTGACCAGGGAGCGCATCGTCGAACATCAGAATCGCCTGCTCAGGAGGCGTGCGGGTATCAGCCCTGAGGCGCTGTTGATGTGCACCATCTATCTGAGCAAGGTCAACACGACCATAGACGATCCGCACGTCATCATCAGGCGGTGCGTCGCCCATGGCATCGACTTCGAGGAGGTGGCCGGCAACCCGGAGTGGATCGAGGTGGTGGCCAACATGGAGGGCTAGCCCGCATATCTCACCACCGTTCGTAGCGAGGGCGTCGAGAATACCAATCAGTGGATAGATGGAAATGCCTTTCAATCTGAGGCTCGGTTCCCGGCGGCCACTTCACGCAGATGGGCTGCGGTCGAGTATATAAGCACCCCTCCGCCGAAGCGGAGGGGTGTGACTTCAGAGAGTTTCAATTGAGCCCGTATGTGCGAATGAAGCCCTGGATTTCTTGGGTGTTGACTGAACCGATATCCTGGGCATAGGTCTTGTGCCCTTGACTCTCAACAGCCAGTCGATTGGCCAAGATATAGACATTGGTCTTTGGCGTAATGACCGCATACACATCATTCCTGGAATCACCAGACACCTGTGCCGTATTCTGACCCACAAAGGTGCGAAGCGTATTCAGTCCTGCGCCCATCAGGCTGAAGATCTCTGGGCTATTGCGCAGAAAATCCATGTTACTCAAGTCCATCAGGTACCAACCCTGACTTGCGGCAAAGCCTCGACCGCTACGCTGAGTCCCAATCAGAGGACCATTAGCACCTTCAGTCACCGTAATGCGGTTAGCCCTACCGAGCGCACCGTCGCTACTCATGTTCAGACGAGTGCCCAGGTTGCTCACGTTGTAGTAGATAACGCCGTCGGCTTTATCACCCACAACAGCTCGAACTCGGTACGCAGCGCCATCCCTTGAGTAAATATTATGCTCACGATGCAACCAGAGGAAAGCACCTGCCAGGGCAGAGTCTGTCAACGGCTCTCGGTCAATGAAAATAGCGCTGGATACTGGAAACGTATTCAGCTCACGAGTATCCATCAGCAGCTCTTTATTCTTGACTTCGATCCGACCATCGGCATAGCGCTTTTGACGCTCAAGACTGGTCCCGGTGAAGGCGTCTTCCTTGAATGGCGTGATTACGTACCATCCGCCATCCCCTGAAGGACGCGCTACGCGCACGTTCTCAGGCCCAGAGACCAGGTTACCATCCCGAGAGTACCCCGGGTAACTGTTCAGGGGCACGCGATAGTTGCTGCGCTGCGACACCTCAACGAAGATACCGGTAGGGCCAGTCAACACGACACCACCGCTCTGGATGACACCCACATTACGCAGAACCTGACCCTCGCCATCCACCTGGTAGAAGACAGTGAACACGCCGCGACGAGAGTCAGTCAGATCCACGTGCGGCTGGCGCACTGCAACCAGATACCCTTCGTCATTCTTCAGGAAGCCCTGAACATTACCGTAGCCACCCTCGACGATGAACCGACGCCCCTTGATGTAAAGGGCCGCCTCACCATCGGGTCGATACTGCCCAGGCACCCAGACGGTTTCAGCAGGCTGAAGGCCCACCTCCTCACTGGATACCGTGCGGGTCATGTCGACAACGTTCTGCTGTGCGGCAGGGCGGACATTCTCGACGCCGCCCACACAGCCAGCCAATGCGAGCACAGCCGAGGCCACGAACATGGATCTGAACTTCATCATTCTTGATGTATCTCCCTGTAATGATTCGAAATGCGTTGTTGAGACGTCGCAAATTGAACTTTCTTGTTGATCTGAACGCACAGGGCCGCTTGCAGATCAGGCAGGATGATCATGCAACTCTCAGCGCAACACTTGGATTGATTGCCAGATCGAAACCAGGGCTGGGTGATCAAGTCAGGTACACCTGATTCTTGTTCCTACGGCCACTGACCATGAAGCGAATCCACCCACCCGGCTTATCAGGTGATCAAATTCGCTTATTCACATCCTGTGTTTCAGTGCCCATCACCTGCCGCCAAACGCATCGCTCTCCAGCCTGTACTTGCAGGCATTGATCTACGCATCGCGATTGGGTCCCCTCAGCACTGGGCGACCGATCCGGCGGCGTGATTAAACAGGGTGGGGATTCATGGAGCTACTGTTGCGGTCATGAGCGGGTGAATTTTCTCGCTGAACGGTTGGCTGCGAATAGGCTGGGTGACATCAACACATCACCCGCCTGGATGACAGGCCGCGGCGGGGTGGCCGCGCCTGTCGGGGGGAGGGGGGCAGTCCTTCCGCCTGTGGCTTCAATCCAACAGACGTTGGAGGGACTCGGTGATGAACCTGCGGGTGTCCTGTTCGGACTTCAGCACCCTGAGCAGATCCTTGTCCTTGGGCGGGTTTCCGTGGGCCAGCGAGTTGCGCAGGTTCTTGATGGTCCAGTAGGCCTGCACGAAGTCCCTATCGCGTATTCCATTTCTGACATCCGCGTCCAGATCCTCGGCGGCGGCCTTGCGGCCCAAAGCGAAATCTCGTGGATCCCTGCCCGTGGCCAGGCAATGCCGGGTGATGACCGCCTCCCAGCCGAAGATCACGGCGCGTACGAAATCGCCCATGTGCAGGTAGGCCCTGGAGAGGCGTTTCTGGTAAGCATCCAGGCTGCTTTCCCGACTCCATTCCAGGTGCCTGAGGAGCACCGCCTGGAAAAGTCCCGAGGCGCCGCCCAATGGCGTATCGAGTACCGGCAGGAAGGTGCGCAGCTTGCGCACGGCATCCAGGAGATTGAAGGTGCGTTCGTGGAAGGCCGCCTCTTCCAGGCAGCGGGCCTTGTCCTCGGCCACGCCATCGGCCACCAGCAGCGATGCGAACACGCCGTAGTCGCCAGTGGCCTCGAAATGCGAGAGGGCCTCGATCCAGTGGCGCACGGCGGAGAGCCCGTCCAGACGCACTACCGGCGTGATGTTGTCCCGGCTCATGTCCAGGGCGCCATACCAGAGCCCGCGCACCCGCAGGTGGCCGATGCGCTCGAGCATGAAGGCGGACAGAAAGCCCAGCATCCCCATGTGACGGAAGCCGTGGGTGAGGTCGAAGCTGACCTCGCCACCGGGCACGTGGGTGGCTATGGTGTCGAGGATCGCCAACTGCTCGTCCTGAGCCTCGCCGAAGGGAATCAGGCAGGGGGTGAGGGGAATCCCCACGGCCCGTTCCATCAGGGGCCTGACACGTTCCAGAAGACGGGGTGTCACCGCGCCCTCGGACACCGCCTCCATGAGGGCCAGACGAGCCTCCTCGTCCTCCCCTGAACCGGCCAGGGATTCCACCAGCAGATCCCACTGGCTGGAACGTGTGCCGAGTATGAGCAGACGATCCGGCGCCAGGTGCTGGGCGAGCAACAGGCCGAAGAAGGCACCGCTCCGGTCCCGGTCGGCAAAGCGATAGGTGGTGCTACGATAACCGGTGTTCGGGTCCCGGGCGCCCTTGCCCAGGAAGGTGATGAGGGTGTGTCGGTTCATGGTAATGGCCGCTGTTCGAGTATCTGCGGCGATTATTCATGAGCTGAGAGTGAGAACCAAGGCTGCGGTGGTCCAGGGCTCCCGATTCATGCCATCCTCATCATAAAGGGGTCGGTGACAAATGCATATCATTCGCACCTGATAGACGTCAGGCTTGGGTGTTCACGCATGTCTGTTTAGGAAAGAAGAAACGCGAATCACCCTTCATCTATGCGTGATTACGGTGATGCCCGCTGACTTCACAAGCTTACTTGTATGGAATTGGGGTGCATGGCGCGAGCAATACAGATCAAGGCCCATGTGTCTTGATCGGACGCCCCGAAAATTGCTTTCTTGGTGGGCGGCCTGGCGCGTCCCGCCCAAGCTTTCTGCCCAGATGTCTTTCGATCTGTTCCTTGAATCGGTCATTTCCGAGTGGCATGCCTGCTTGACTGGCTCTGCGGATGGCGCGCAGCTCTGTGTCGCTGTGGTGGCCGCGAAACAGTTCCCGATAGGCAGAACACCGCTCCAACGCAGATCTTCCCAATGCCAGATATAGAGGATGCGGGCTGATCAGTGGATCGGTTCGACCGAGAGCGTTCGCGTGGAAACTTGACCAGGCATACTCACCCGGATGTTCAACCATACCGGCCCGGACCGGATTGAGTTCAATGTAGCGACTGCAACGGAGCAGATACTGCTCCTCCTGGATAAGGCATGCCTTATGGCGGCCTTCCCACAGCGTACCGGTGCGGCGATAGAGGTGATTGACGTACTGCACATAACGCCGGCCGATGGATTGAACCAGGCGCGATATCCCATCTTCGTCCTGCGGTGTCAGCAGGAGGTGGACATGATTGGTCATCAGCACGTAGGCATGAATTTGCACACGATAGCGTGAGGCGGCCTGGGCGAGGCAATCGAGGTAGACGCGGTAATCGTCGGGAGAGAAGAAGGTGGCTTCGCGATTATTGCCGCGTTGAACGAGGTGGCAAGGCACGCCTGGGACGTACATCCTGGGTTTGCGGGGCATGGTGAGTCCTTTCACGCATGTGAGTGTGGATACTGGGGAGGTTAGCAGGAAGCTGGAGAGAGGTGAAAGTGTTGACGCGAAGGGGTCGGTATCACGAGGAAATGATTCTCGTTTGTCACCGACCCCTTTTTTCTTTTCATAATCATTGACTTTCCCGTTATTCGGGTGTTTCAACAGCCTTAACGGCTTCCCGGGTAGGGACCGAGAAGAAAGCCAACGGTGAAGTGATTACCCTTTCGGGTTTCAACAGCCTTAACGGCTTCCCGGGTAGGGACCAAATGAGGTGTCTCATGACTGCTCTTATCGCTTGGTTTCAACAGCCTTAACGGCTTCCCGGGTAGGGACAGGAGAAATAACATGGCAGCATTTTCTGTTTGTGTTGTTTCAACAGCCTTAACGGCTTCCCGGGTAGGGACAAGCCATTCCCGTGCGCATGAAATTCAGTCAACGGTTTCAACAGCCTTAACGGCTTCCCGGGTAGGGACGCCGGTTTTACGATGACGTTGTTCTGCTCGTAACCAGGGTTTCAACAGCCTTAACGGCTTCCCGGGTAGGGACTCAGTGATGAGCAAGAAACTGGAAGTTTTGAAAGGGGTTTCAACAGCCTTAACGGCTTCCCGGGTAGGGACCATGAACATGTTCAAAATAATCGTGGCCGAAGAGGTTTCAACAGCCTTAACGGCTTCCCGGGTAGGGACGAACGAGTACATGAATAAAGTACTCAATATGCTAGGTTTCAACAGCCTTAACGGCTTCCCGGGTAGGGACAGCATGCCCTTTTTCTCCAGTTGGATCAACAGCCTGCAAGCCTTCCTGGTGAGCCCCCCACTGCGGGCAAGCATCGACCCGCCGCTGCAGCCGGAGTTGCTCCCTCAATACCGCGCAAGCCCTTGATTCCACTGCCTTGGTGGCAAATCGTTCACGCGCGTTTTCACCACCCGTTTCGAAGCCTTTGAAAACATGAGCAGAATCTCGAGCGCCACGGCTTGCGGACTCCGAGGATCGCATCGCGCCACCAGGCATCGTCACAGGATGATCACCGCAGGCAGGGGCGAGAGGGGCTCGCCGGACAGGGTGGCCGACTGGCGGCGGCCTTCCTCGGTGAGCCGCCAGGCGCGCAGGTCGGCGCCTTCCTCCTCGGCCAGTTCCTCGCGCAGGCGGGCGAGCAGATCACGCAACTGGGCCTCGCCGCGCACGTGGATCTCGAACACGGAGCGCTGCACCCGGGTGCCGTAGGCCTCCAGGGCCTTCATGGCCCGGCGCCGGGCGCGGTTGCCGCTGATGTCGTAACCGATGATGAAGGTCTGCATGGTTCAACGGGTCCGGAAGGGTTCGAAGGCCGGGGCCTCCTCGCGAATCCAGGCGATCAGGCTGCGGGCCTGGCGATGCAGGTGATCATGCAGGCTGCGGGCCTCGCTGTCACCCCGGGCGCGCACGGGGGTGAGCAGGCGCTCGCTGAGATCGGCCAGGTAACGACGGCGGGCCCCGGCTTCGATGCGGCAGGCATCACCCTGCTGCGCGAAGTCGCTGACACGGATGCGTCCCCGGGCGACGACATTGAGCGCAACCCGCTCCACCAGGTGGCGGAAGGGTTCCATGAGGTCCGAGGCGAGCGCCGGGTGCAGGCCATGGGGCTGGTGGTAGAAGCCGCGCCAGGGGTAGAGACCGTTGAGCCGCACCACCGTGTCCACGTGGGCGTGGAGTACGGTGTAGCCCAGGGAGAGCAGGACATTGAAAGGGTCCCGGGGCGGGCGGCGGTTGCGTCCGGTAAAGCCCAGTTCGGGGGGCAGCAGTTCAGCGAGGGCACCGAAGTAGAGTCGGGCGGCCTGGCCTTCCAGTCCGTTGAGACTGGCCCGGTCGGAGGCCGCGGCGGTCTTGGCGATGAGCCGGTCGAGGCGCGGCAACAGGTCGTCGCAGCGTTCCGGTGACATGCGGTTGCGCAGTACTTCACGCTGCTGGCGCAGGCGCGCATCCACCACGGCGCGGGCGGCCTCGAGGGCCCGGGCGTCATCCTCGAAACAGGCCGCCTGGCGCATCCATAGCCCGGGACCGGCATCGCCCGGGACGCCGTTCCAGAGCACGCCGCGCAGGCGACCCTGGCCCGTGGCCAGGGCCAGGGGGATGCCCCGGTCCAGCAGGGCGCCCAGCAACTGGGTGCTGACCTGGTGCGGGCCGAGGAGGGTGACGCCGGCGAGGGTTTCCAGGGGCGCGGAGAGGAGTTCGGCTTCACCCCGCTGCACCCGCAGGCGTCCGCCATCGAGGCCGACCCGGGCCGGTTCCCCGGCCAGCAGCAGCTGGGTGCCTTCGGCGGCCGCCTGGCCCAGGGCCACGGGCAGGTTCTCGGCCTCCATGTCGCCGAACCAGTCGATCTCCTCGGCGCTGCCTGGGGTTTCGTCCAGTCCGAACCAGTCGATGTCATCGCCGGTTTGCGCGCCAACGGGGTCGGCTGGCGCGACGGGTTCAGCGGGCCCTACCGGTCGATCACTGCCTACGGGCTGCTCGATGCCCCATTCGTCTTCCAGCCGGTAGCGTCCCCAGCCGAAGCTGCGCCGCTGGCCCAGTCCCAGGTGGCGGCCAAGTGCCAGCAGCGTGAGCAGTTCAGGCGCCAGCCGATCCGGTTGCAGTTCCAGGCTGGCCAGCAGGCCGCCCATGGGCTGGTCGCGGCCAGCACCATCACGGTAACCATGGTCGATCCAGCGCGCCTCGAGGACCTGTCCCGGCACAGGACCGAGGTCCAGGCGCGGCGGTGGCGCATGCCCGTGGCGGCGCAGGATGTCGGCCACGGTGTCGTGGAGCCGGGCGAACAACAGTGCCGGGGTCAGGTGTGCCGCCTCGCTGCAGTAGCGGGCCTCGCCTTTCGCATCGCCGCGCAGTGCCTTGGCCTTGAGAAGACGCACCGGGGAGGTGAAGCACAGCTGCAGGGAGGTCTGGCGGGCGAGGATCCGCACTTCGTGCTGCAAGGCTGCATCGTCCCAGGGCTGAAGGTCGGTGGCATGCTCCACGAACGCACGGGTGAAGCCGTCGAACAGTTCCAGGCAGCGCAGGTTGTCGCGCACCGGAAGGGGCTGGTCAAGACGCGGCGCGCTGCCGGGCAGGGCGCGCAGGCGATCCACGGCGCAGGCAAGCAGCGCCTCGCCGCCGGGCAGGGCGATGAGCGTGGCAGTCAGGGTGGCACCCTCGACCCAGGTTTCTCCCTCGGGGACCTGATCGACGCGCAGGCTCATGAGCCGGTCGAAATCGGCGGGGCTGCCCAGCAGGCTGCGCAGGAAGGCAGTGAGGGCGGGCTCCAGCCAGGACCTCGCCGGCGTGTCCTCGGTGAAGGCGAGGGTGAAGCCCAGTGCGCGCAGGGGCAACAGGGGGGCGATCCAGTGGTCGGCGTCGTGATTCATGGTGATTCAGCCACAAGCTTGCGAAGCCGGATACAGGCGAGCCGGGCCGGTAGTATGGACCCCGTTGACACACAACGAGAAATGAAACTCATCAGGGAGAACACCATCATGATCAAAATGATTCGAGTTGTACCGATCCTGTTCCTGCTGCTCCTCGCGGGCGGCGCCAAGGCGGAGACGGAGGCCGTGACCGTGCTGGGGCTGACCATGGGTCAGTCGACGCCCAAGGATGTGCGGGATGCCTTCCAGGGGGTGAGACAAACCGGTGTGAACCGCTACAGCAACGGGCCGATGCTCAACACGCGCGGCGACGTGGGTGTGCGCGGGGTGAAGGAGACCACCTTCATCTTCTCCGAGGACGAGCGGCTGGTGGCGGTCCTCATCGAGATGCCCAAGCATCGTTTCGAGGAGATCGTCGATGCCCTGGGCGCCCAGTACGAGCTGGTGAGGTCCCAGGGGCTGCGGTCCCGGGTGGGCAACCGCTCCGCCGAGTTCCGCCGCGGGGATGTGAGCATCAAGCTGGATGCGCCGCATATGTCCTTCGACATGAGCCTGCTCTACGCGAAGGAGGCCTTCCTGGCGCGGTTCGATGAGACGCAGCGCAGGGAGCAGGAAGCGGAACGGGCACAGGAACGCGGCCGTCTCTAGGACGGCGGCGGGGCAGGGAAGCCGAGGGGCCGGAAGGGATTCCGGCCCTTTTTCATTGGGCCGCGAGGCGAGCATGCAGGTGCCGGTCGAGATCGTCGAAGTCCCTGTAGGTGAGGGCGCACAGACGAGGGTTGTTGTCGATGCGCCGTTGGTCATTGACGCCGATGGGCAGTACGTTGACGAGCATGCCCCTGGCCAGGATGCCACCCAGCGGCGTGAGCAGGGCCTCGAGCTTGTAGAGGCTTTGCCGGGTGGCCTGATCCACGCGGTTTTGCGGAGCGAAGGTGTTGCTGGCCTTGCATTCCAGCACCCACAGGCGATTGTCCAGCAGCAGGGCGACATCCAGTTCGTTCTGCACGTAGCCGTTGTCGGTGTTGCGGCGGACCACCACGTTGGCAGCCAGGTCCTGCATGGCAGGGAGACTGTCTTTGAGTGCGAGCAGCCGGCTGAAGAGGTACTCCTCCAGCCACACGCCGTTGACCAGTCTTCTCGCCTGCTCGTCCGGGAACACGAGCCGTGTGCCTTCCCAGGACAGGAGTCCCTGCTCGGCGAACAGGCCCGGCAGCTCGTTGAGGAGCCTCTGGTGCTCAGGGGAGATTTCCTCGGAACGCAGGGTCTCCCTGGCGCCTTGGGCGTAGCGGTTGAGCAGGCCAATGCTGCCGTGCTTCTTCCACCGGCCACGCAAGCGGACGATCTCTTCATAGAGTGCCAGGCGCGACGCAGGGGCCGCTTGCCTTGAGAGATGGTGCACCGATGCGCCGTGGGCCTCGAGGAAATCCTCCAGGCCGACCCGGTCAGCGATGGCCTGCGCGGGGATGCCGGTGGGGTGGAGCCAGTCGAGGGTGTCGGTCCGGGGGTTGACGTAAAACACGCCCTGATCGGCATGGGCGAACACCTCGAAGGCCGCGATGCTCATGGGCTTGCTACCGCCGGAGACATTGACCGCAACGGGTTCGGTGCAGCGCTGCAGGTAGGAACGGAAAGATTGCCTCAGGCTGTCCAGGTCGTAGGCATCGTCCAGTGACAGCCGCTCGCAGTGCACGCCGTGACGTTCGAGCACGGTTGTGAGCCATCGGGCCTGATGTTCCGCCTGGGGCGTGACGGCGAGCACCGCCCGCTCGGGGCGGATGTCCGGATCCAGGGCCGGTGTGAGGTTTGGAGTGGCCTGGTCGGAGACCAGGTAGACATGGGTCTGGTAGCGGGTCACGGTTCAGGCGGTCCTGGTCAGCAGACCCAGCTCGAAGGGAAACTCGCGCATCTCCGACGCATCGAGCACCCGGCCTTCGGGCAGGCGGGCATTGAGGCGCAACACCAGGGCGCTATCTCCAGCCTGCATCTGGATGCGCGTGCGGTTGACGGGTACCGCTTGATCCAGCAGTTCGCTCATGAAGGCGGCAGCGGCGTCATGGCCGATGGCGGACACGAAGCCCTGCGAGGCCAGTTCACGGGCCTGTTCCGTGGAGAGGGGGCCCTCGAAGCGCCACTGGCCGTAGTCGCTCAGCACGGGGGAGTTAAGCAGGTAGAGGGTGCTCACAGCATGGTCCCCAGGTTGTCGCGGGTGGTAGCGGTGACGTTATAACTCAGCACGCTCTTGTTGCCCTCGGTGAGCACATATTGGAACGATGCCGATGGATGGTAGAGCGTTGCCAGAGCGCCGCCTATGGTGGCGGTCTTGGTGCCACCGGTGATGTCGATCACGATGTCTTTTTCTTGATAACCACTCTGGCGCAGGTCTTCAATGGCCTTGCGGATCGCAAACAAGACGTCATCGGGTTCCGCAAAACTGACCGAAGGCAGGGACTCGATATGAACATCGGGGAGGTAAAAGGCCAGTAGCCTGGCGAGGTCGCCGGCCTGTGAGTGGGAGCCTCCTTCACCACTGGAAACCAGCAAACGAATTTCCTTCAGGCTCTGTTTGTGAGGTTCGATGGCGCGCAGCAGGGGTGTCCAGTTCCAGCGCGATACTTTGTCCAGAGTGGAATAGTCGCGTTGCAGGTCTGCCGTCAGCGGAATGGGCGCTTGGTCGTCACCATTGCGCGACATGAACTTCAGGCTGGCCTTGTCGCCTTCCCGCAGGAAGTCGAACCGATTCGTATTCGAGACGGACAGGATGAGCGCCTTTTTGGATTTGATTTGTGCCTTGGGCTTTAGGATGTCCACATACTGGAAACGCGTGCTCAGGACATAGGCAAGTACCAGCGATGCCATCAACAGCATGGGCGCGATCAGCCATTCCAGCCAGTGGCCAACGAGCTCGGGATGGCGCACCCAATGGATCATGAGGTCAGTAGTCCAGCTCGAGCTGATGATAAACAGCACGGCGGTAAATGCGATCAGCATGAACCGCCGGGGAGGATGCTTGAGCAGGGCGTCTGGTGTGAGTCTCATGCGATGTCCCGCATCCGCCCATAGCCCGCGGCGGTCTTGGCGCCCGCGCCAAGCCAGTCCAAGGCATCGCCGAGCGCCTCCATGACCTGATCCAGCTCCCCTTTGTGCGCCGGGTCCCGGGGGGCGATGGCGAAGCGCAGGTGCGGCTTTTGCGCCACCAGGAAGGGGACCGGGATCGGGTCGTGCCAGTCGGCGGGCACCGCTTCGGGTTGCCGGGCAGGGTCTTCGATGTTGCCGCCCTGCTCGTACCACTTACCCGCGTGCGGCGTCATGACATCACGCACCAGCGTGACTGGCTTGATGGGCAAAGCATCGAAGAAGATGAAGCCGCCGGTCCGGAAGCCTTTCGGGTTGCCGGTGTCATCGGAACCGAACCAGTCCAGCAGGCGCTGCTTGCGCGCCTCCTCGCTCGGTGCATCCCACCATTGGGAGACCCAGGCACGCACCAGGCCCTTGACCGCGGCGCCGGGCAGATAGGGCACGCCGAGGGTGTGATGCCAGAGGAAGCCGTTTTCCACCGGGTGGGCGAGACCGAGGCCTGTGACGAAACGCCAGTCGGCCTCGAAGTCCTGGCTGCGGCCACCCAGATCCTTGGCCAAGCTGGACTGACGGTCCGTGGCTGCGCGCAGGGCCTCCCGGTCGCCGTGATCTTTTCCGGCGATGCTATCGATCCATCCGGATTTCGCGGTGCTATCGCCAAGCTGCCAATCGGCATCGAAACGGTCGAAGAAGCGCTCGAACCACAGGCCGGCGTGACCGCCGGAAGGGAGGCCCAGCGGTTCGCCGCGGGCGGCTTCATAAAGCGGACGGTTCATGATTCGGCTCCCGCGGCGGTGGTCTGCTCATCCTCGATGAACGCCCTGGCAAAGCGCTTGACCCAGGGCAGGTACGCGAGGGCCTCGGCCTGGGCGAGACGGTAGTGGTGCATGTCGCCCGCGGTGATACCCGCCAGCAGATTCGGCTGGCCGTGGTAGACACTGCCCTCGCCGCACAGCCACTCCGACAGGAGTCCATAGAGGGCCTTGTGTTCGGGCGTGTCCTTGCCCTGGCAATAGGCGGCCGCCTGGCCCAGGCCGTTCATGAGGATCAGGGCGGGCAGGTCGTTGGCGGCGGATTTGAGCGCCTTGTTGTCGATGCTGCCATCGATGAGGCGCGCCTGGACCCAGGCCAGGGCATGGGCGGCGCGCCGCTGCTGCTGGGTCTGTCTCATGCGTTTTGCCTCTCGATGAACTTCACGCTGCACCAGCCCATGCCCACGGTTTCATTGCCGCCCAGCTGCAGCCAGGGATGATCGCCGAAGAGTTTATCGGTGATGAGCTTCAGGACTTGCCCGGCTTCGAGCGCATGGCCCTGCCTGCGCGAGGGCAGGGCCATGAGGGGCGCATAGAGCAGGGTCTCGGGGGGCAGGGTCTCCTCGTACCAGAGGGCGCCGCGTTTGACGGTCTTGTTTTCGTCCAGGGCCACGTGGGCATTGACCGGGGTCGCGGTGCGAGCCAGATGGCTGAACATGTCGTCGTGGATGACGGTCAGGCGCTGTTCCAGTTGCTCCACACCGTTGTCGCGCCCCAGCAGACGGTGCAATGTAGTGATCAATCCGTCCAGGCCGGCATTCTTGGTCGTGAAGCGATATTCCTCCAGGAACAGCGACTCTCCACCGCCCGTGGACACCAGGGCCGTATCCTCGTCAGTCACGCGAGGGGTGTTCCAGTTTCCGGGCGAGAGTCCCAGCCGCTCGCAGTCCTTGTAGAGGCGGTCCAGGGCGCCGGGGCAGGTGACCCAGCGGAAGGTGCCGGTGAGCGAGCGCACCGGCAGCAGCAGCAGGCGCGCATCGCCCACGGTCAGCGCGCCGGCATGTTCCGAGGCATTGCCGGTGGCGGGACCGAATGCGGCCAGCACATCGGCTGCGTCCTGACCCATGCGCTGTTCGGCTCGGGTGCGCAGGGCGCCCTTGACGGCGGAGCCGAACACGCAGGGCCAGCCGGTGTGGCCCTCGCGCTGGATGGGCAGGTCGATGATGTCGCCCGAACTGCCGGTGCCGGCGTGCAGGCTGGTGTCCGTGGTCAGTGCCAGCAGTGCGGTGGCCTGATGCATGGTGTGTTCTCCTGGAGGTTCAATTCTGATCTTCGGATTTTTGCCACAGGGCGCAGGCCAGCAGGCCGCGCCCCAGTTCGGTGTCGCCGCCCACCTGGGTGCCGTGCAGTGCGTCGATGGCAGCAGCCACCGTGCCGCTTTCCACCCGGCAGTACCAGGCGCTGCCGGCGGGCAGCAGGCTGGCGACGGGGCGCGGTTCGCGCCGCGCCATGTCCCAGCCGCCTTCTCGCAGGGGCTTGCCGATCACGGCGGCATGGATGCTCAGTCTGATGCCGCTCAGTTCGCCCCGGAAGCAGAGCGCGTCTTTCGTTTCGACCTTGTCAAAGCCCGGCGGCAACCAGGTGCCGGGGTCGACCCGGGCCGGGGTGAGCAGGGTGAGGATCAGGCCCACCGTGTCGGCATCAGGTCGCGGCGGCGCGGGCAGGGCGGCGGCCGGCTTGCCCATGTCGAGATGGGCCATGCGGCCCTCACCGCCCAGGCGCACGAGGCCGTCGAACGCCGGCAGGCCCTCGGGCAGGCCGTCGATGTCCAGTTCCAGATGCATCTCCGGCACGGGGCGCAGATGGCGGGTCTGGTAGAGCAGGCCCTCCTGGGCGGTGCGGGTCTGGTTGTTACGGCCGATACCGAGGCGCGGTTCCGCGCTGAACAGCTCCGCCGAGTGGTGGATCTGGTCCGGGGCGGGGCAAGCGCCGGACAACACCTGTGCCAGACCGTCGGCGGTCAGCCAGTGATCGTCCAAAGGCTTCAGACCGCGCTCGCCGCCAGGCAGGGTGGGCAGGCGCACGGTGCCGAGATGGGTTTTGGCAGCCTTGCCGATCTGCAGCCTGGCCAGGCGTTTGAACTGATCGGCGGCCAGCAGGTAGAGCGGCGCCGGGTAGAGGCGTTCGCCCGCAAGGCAGGGCCAGGGGCCGCGCAGCCGCAGGACGCCCGGGTCCTGGCCGTCGCCGATCAGGTCCTTGAGGCAATGTCCTCCGATTTCATAGCCATCAGGGTCCTTGTGAAAAGCCGCCCAGTCCACCCCCAGGGCCTCGGCAATCCGCGCCTTCACGGCACCGGCCAGGGCGCGGGGTGGCGGCGGGAACACACTCGCCAGCTCGCTGCCACCGACCGCATCGAAGGGACGGGATTCACGGAAGAACAGGGTGTCGAGCGCGCTGATGCTCAGGGTGTTAGCCATGGGCGGTCTCTCCCCCGGTCTCGCCGTACTGGGCCAGGAAGCGCAGCACCCGAAGGCCGTCGCGCTGAAAGCCCGGTTCGACTCGGATCTCCACCTCATCCTGTTCGTTGCGCACCCGCTTCTGTGGGCGGCACTGTTTGATCAACGCGTCCATCAGAGCTTCCACCACCTTGAGATCCAGCCGCTTTGCGCGCAGGGTGGTCAAGTACTCGGCCATCACCAGGGCCTTGAGCGTGGCATCGTCGAGCGCCATGCCGCCCTGATCGCCAGAGAAGGGTTCGAAGCGTTCCATCAGGCGGTAGAGGAAGCGGTGGCTGAATTGCTCATCCCCATGGCTCGCGTTGGTCAGATGCCGGGCGAGGGTTTGCAGAGCCGGCTCATTCTCGGCAAGAGCGACCTCCCAAGGCTGACTCCACTGATGGGGCGCGCCGCCCGGTTTCCAGATGCGGCAGGCCACGGCGTCTCGCCCGGTGCGTTCTTTGGCTACGTCATCCAGCAGGCTGTGAGACTCGTGCAGCACGCGGGTGAGCGGCACCTGCACGTGCGCATAGATGATGGCGGCGGAGATGCTGGTCTGCACAGGCTTGTTCTCGAAGCACTGGAGATAATGTTTGCGTAGGGCTGCGGCCGCGGGCAGGGCGTCTGCCACAGGCAGGAGGGCGAGCACGTCGTCGCCGCCGGCGTAGACCAGGAAACCGTTGTGCTCGTAAACCCGTTCCTGCACACCGTTGGTGAATTTGGCAAGTCCTTCTGTGATGTGCTGCTGCTTGCCGGCATCACTCATCTGCTTGCCCAGTTCATCGCCGTCCATGAGCAGCACGGCGTAGAAGGGTGAGGGCCGGCCGCAGCCGCTTTCCCTATAGATGGCACGCAGATGTTCGAGCGTCTGTTGGGCCTTGCCGGTATCTGCCCAAAGGCGCTTGTTCTCCAGCATGTGTTCGTAGAGCACCGAGCCGTCCAGGGCCTTCCAGAGTTTGCGCCCCGGGGCCTCTCGGATGCAGCAGATGTTGCTGTCCATCTCGCCATGGGCGCCGGTGAGTTCGTAAGCCTCATCATGAAAGCGCTGCAGCAGGTCTTCCTGTTTTTTGATATGGGCCCAGTGGAACACCCGCGCAAGCCAGGGGGCGGCGGCCAGGTAGTGGGTGGAGGGCACGCCTGCAGGCAGTTTCCAACCGTGCAGCGTCCAGCCACCGGGCATCTCCGGCACCTTGATTTGTTCGAAACAACGTACAAAGCGGCGTTTGACGTAGGCGATGGCGCACAAGTGCTCACCTTCGCGCAGGTCGGTCTGGATGCCCGTCAGTCGGCTGTTGCGCAGTTTCTCCCAGAACGACCGCAACTGCGGCATGCCGGGCGCGCTCGCCCCCGAGAGCTCCTGCCAGCCGTCCATCATCATGCATTTCACACCCGGCTCATCCGGGGGCAGGTGGGTGCGCCAGTTTTTGAGACGGTCGAGTACCGCGGAGTCAGTCGCGTCCTCGGTCACGGCCCAGCTGATGTCCCAGAAGGCGTCGATCTGGCGGTTCCAGATGGCTTGGGTCTGTCCCTGCGGATCGAGCTGGTCGAGCCGGTCGTCTTTGAACACAGCCATGGCCAGCTCACGCCAGGCCCGGTGGACTGCCTCGGCGACGGGTTCTCCGTCGAAGTCATCGCCGACCTCTGCCATGAAGCGGTTGGGTACGTTGCCCTGTTTGGGGGCATTGCCCTGCTTTCCTTCGATCGCAGCGAGGAAGGCCGCATCCGGCTGCGGGAAGCGGATCGTTCCACCTAGCGCCATGGTTGTACGCATGGCCACGGTGGACAGCCAGGAGAGGATGAACGAGCCCGCCCAGAAGTCGCGAGTACGACGCGCCTGGGCCACGAAGCCCTGCACGGGGCCGAGGGTGAAGTGGAAGTAGCGGCTCATGGGAATAGTGGCTCACTCATTGAAAAACGGTCCATGTAAGCGTGAAGTACCTGCCAGTCTGGATCGGGGGCCGGAACCGGAAACTTGCCCCGATTGATTTTGGAACCCTTAGGCAAAAAGCGAGCGATCATCATGGTCTGTACCAGAAGGCACTGACCGTTTGGCAGGGCTTGAATGTGCACAAGCAAGGGCGACGCGCGGCGCGTGCGGCCCGCATCGGAGGGCGCTATGTCCATCTTCTTTTTGATCGAAGAGAAGAAATAGTTGTGTGGCAGGCCGAAGACAGTGCGGCGGGGCAATTGATTGCTCTTTTCCTCTCGATTGATCGCCCTGAAAATCAGATCGTGATCGTCTCTGAAGTTCTGCTCTGCCTTTTTTCCATTGACCTTGTTCTTGCGTCCGAAGCTGCGAAAGAGCTGCATTTCCTCACCAGCGCGAGACAACAATGCCGTGGCCGAGGAATCGGTGTCACTGACATCGATTCGAGTCTGCGTAGAAAAGGCACTATATGGCGGAATACCGGGATACGCCTGACTGCCATTGAGTAGACTGCGAAGCGTGTCGAAATAGGTATTACGGTCAGCAGGCGTCTGACGGCCTTCATGATCGCCTTGAAGATCCGTGATGGATACCGAACCCCACCCTCGACGACTGCGGCTGCCGAGACCCCCCAGGAGTCCGAATAGCAACAGGGTATCCGCCAACTGTCGGCGTTGCTCGTCTGATACGCGTGGCCGCAGACGCAGGCGCAGGGTGAATGAGCCGGAAATCAATGCATCGCGCGTGGGTCCGTTCCTGAAATGGTGAAGCCCCTGGCCAAGCAGATACGCTTGACCGGAATCAATATTATTCGGGCGACCTGTCGTCTTGACATCTGATTCGACCTGCAGCAGGAACTTACCCTGACCGCCGCTTTTTTCGTCTGCCGCAGCACCGAACAGGGCCGCCTCTTCCCGGTGTACTTTTTTCAGGGTACTGGCCTCATTCCCATCATAGAGGCGCGACCAGGCCATGGCACGCCACCAGAAGCGCAGGGCACCCTTGACAGAGGGAGGACGAATCGCATCGGCGACCCGTTTGGCGTCACCATCACCCAGAAACATGGGGGTGACGATTTGATAGCTAGCCTCGATTTGGTGTGTTCCCTGACCCATGTGAAGTCTTCCTACGCGAAATGGATGGCGTCGGGCGGCAGACACAGTTGATAGCGGGTCTCACCGCGTTTCCCAACGGATTCAATCAGGTACGGTTTGGAAAGTGTTGAACCCAGCTCGTACATAATGGCCTTGTTGGTTCTGGATTTCGTTTGCTCCAGGTAGACCTTGAGCTGCTCCAGGTGTGCGCTCTTGCCATTGATCTCGGGAAGCGTTTCGGTACCAAGTTTATCTATCTTGAAACCATCCCTGATCACTTCGGCATACTTTTCAAGAAGCTCTTCGCGCAGGCCGTCATCCTCATAGCGCACACCAGACAGGCCAGAAGCGCATCGCCACGCAAGCCAGCGGTAGAAGCTGTACTTGATGGGCTCCAGGTTGAAAGTCTTGTCTCCGGCAGTGATCCGGTAACCCTCGTGAAAGGTCAGTTTCACCTGCTCCGGTTCCAGGGCGCGCTGGGCCGCCTGGATGACGTCGCTGAATCCGGCCCTGCCCGATCGCAGTTCATCAGGCAGCCCTTGACGCATGCGCACGAAGGGAATCAGCCCCAGGCTGACCTTGGCCTCCTGGGCGTCGATAGGACGCCGCTCCGGTTCCCGGGTGTAGATGACCTGGCGATAGGGCGTCGGGTAATAGAAATCCTTGTTGCTTTCGAAGGGCTCCGAGACAAGGACATGTGACAGACGGTCCTGGGGGCGACCACATAGCGACAGGGCATAGCCGGCGTAATAGCCCATGGTCTTGCGCCCTCCAGCGATGGAGACATGGACGGCACTGTGTTCGTCTGCCGTCAGCTGGCGCAGGATGTCGAGGATGGTATCCGCGGCATGCTGGTTGTCTGCCTCGCTGCGGATGTCATCCATCGGCAGGCCGTCGGCGTTGCGGATAACGTGAATCGTGTCCTTGTCGAAACGGATGTCGGGCAACCCGTAGTCCTTGCGCAGGCGGTGAAACCAGCCTGGGTCGGGACTGAGCAGTGTCAGATCCGCGCGTTTGGCGCCTTCGGATGTGGTGATCAGGTGGATCTCTGTGGGGATGAAGGGTTCCGCCTGTGTTGCAAGTGCGTAAAGCGTCTCGGTCAGGATCTGGGGCGAGAGTCCGGTCACCGCCACCAGGATTCTTTTGGGGAATTCCGCAGGTTTTTTCATTGTCGAGTCAGGTCGTAGCAGATGTTGGTTTATGTAATGCCACAGTACAGCGACCTGACAGGCCGTACCGGGATGGAAAGCTTGCTAAACCGGTAGGTCTCGGAGTCAACACCAGGAATCGAAAAGTGACTGTTTGGTACTTCCATGACCTTCGAATGGTTTGAATCTAGCCCTTATCTATTAATGACCACCCTTGGCCACATGGATCTGTAGTGCATCTGGCCAGTGGGTGAAGGGGCTATGAGGCACGGTCCTCATACGCGGTGAGGAAGCGCCTGATTGCAGTGTGACCATAGCCCTCTAGTTAATGTGAGATTGTTCACATCAGAGCTATCGTCCAGCAAGCCGGATGCGGATGAACGGTCGAGTTATTGGGATCAGTGGGATATGTCCCGAGGGGTGATTCACTGGCCACGAACCGTTCGCCGGGGCTTGCCCCGGCGAACGGTGGCCCCCTTAGGCCCGGTTGGTGACCAGGGTGCCCGCGATCATGTCGTGCAGACCCTGCTTGCGTGCCGTGAAGGCGACCATGATGAAGCCAATCAGCAGGATCAGTCCGGAGAGAATCTTGGCAAAGAACCGCCCGGAAGCCTTGCCAAAACTGATCTGCTCACCATTGGCGTCGCTGACCTGGATGGAAAGGGCGCGTTTGCCCAGCGTGCCTCGCCAGGAGGAACTCTCCATCACGGCGAAATACAGCCATGCCATGATGAACGTCGCGACCTGGGCCAGGAATTCGGCACCAGCGGCGGCTGGCTCGATTTCGCTGAAGTCGGTGACCCCGCTCATCACCACGAAGCCGATGATGCCCCCCAGGATCATGCTGGGAATCAGCAGGATCAGTGCATCGATCAGGTAGGCGGCGACGCGCTTCCAGAAGCCAGCATAGGTGATGTTTTCAGTGCTCACGTGGTGTTTCTCCCTTTTATATGGATATTTTTGACTGCCTTGGGCCTTGGCCATGACCCGGTCGGTGCCGGACAGGTTTCGGCCTCGGATGACATGATGCCTGCCAACCATGCGGGTTTCCGGAATGACAAGCTTGCGGGGCAATGTCCGAGCCAAGTCCCGGATGGATGTTGGATATGAGGCCGTTGAGGAATCCAGCCTATGTCGATGAATGGTCGAACTGAAGCGACGGAGTGGATTGGATTATTTCCACTCCCATGATTCACTGAATGTCAATTCCTCAATATAGGAACTTGACATTCACGCCAAGTAAGTCGGTTAGTGCTTGTTTTTTCGCGTTGCTCACCACAAATGCATCGATTACAGCAGGCGTTATCCACAAGGAGAAACCAGTGCCACTGAGTAATACACAAGTACGTAGTCTCAATGCAGCGATAACCAACTATGGATTTCCAGCGGTATATTTTGATTTCAATCAAAATGCGCCAGTTGAAGCCGCAAATATCGCGGCAGTCGAAGAGCACATACGCAGTCAGCTAAAATCCGAGAATCAACAAAGGGTTTTGCATGGGTTAGCCAATGTTCTTTACTGGGGCTACGCACAGATTGGCTATCGTGAAGTACGTGTAAATAATTTCCTAAAAGGCGCTAATACTGCCCATGCATCAGCATTTAAAAAGTTGCTGGTTGGAGGAGTTATACCAAGCTTGTGTCAAATAAAAGATATCCACATGCCGCAGTTTTCTGGCATATCGTTCATTTCAAAAGTACTGGCATTTTTAGACCCGGATAATTACTGCGTACTTGATCAACAATTGGCGCGTATAGCCAATGGGGGAGGGAATAGAGCCTTAAACCAACTTGTACAGGGACAGCAGCTTAGGGTCACAGCCAACAATCAAGCAGCTTATGACGTGTGGCGCAATGAGTGTTCGGCAATATCTGATACATATTTCCAAGGCGCTTATCGAGTTGTCGACATCGAGCGAGGTTTCTTCCATCTTGTACAAACAGATCAATTACAATTGGCTCAATTAATTTACACAAATGCATAAGATAGCGCTCAAGCCATCCCGTTAGGAAACGTGTGATTAAGTGATTTCCGGTAGCTAGCCGGCATACATAAAGGACGAGATTTCCTTTACTAAGTTCGATATTTTGCTATTGAGTTGAAAACACAAAGAGTGAAGATGCCAAAATAAGCCCCACCAATATAGCCAGCAACCCTGGATGACGTCTCCGAAACCCCCCAAATGTCGGCTAATGCCATGGTTAGACCAAAGCCCCAGATGGACCCTGCAATAACACCGGCCATCATGAAACCACCGACAACGACGATGCCGAGCAGGTTGGCAAGAAATGCATGAGTCTGGACAAGGAAATTCATGGTTTTATCTGATCTGTGCAGTGACTATGTTTCCTGAAGTCTCGTTGGAAGCTCAACCGGCTGAGCGTCTAGTATCAGCCGAATTGTTTCCAGTAATTATTTAAGGCATACAGTCGACGAGAATCACGCGATATTCCTGGGCACGCGCACCCAAGCCAATCAAGTACATCGGAAAGGTCTGAGCCTGATTCGAGGATTAAACGCCCACACATAAGTGCTGCACGATCTCTCGATTCGTGACAGTGCATGACGACGCAGCCGCCTGCATCGAGTGTTCTCTGAAAAATTCGAGAAATCCCATTCCAGTACGAATCAAAACAGACATCAGGTAGCGTGCCGGGTAGCAGAGGTACATGAAACCAACCGTGTCTACCAAATATGGCACGTGCCTCAGTACCGAGATACTCAAGGCGCAGATTGTGAATCTCGGTCACATCAAGCAGTGTGATCAGGATATCGGTGCCTTGATTCTTGAGCGTGATGAGATCCTGGTTGAGTAGGTGTCTGTTCACCACCCTGCGTCCTCGGTGCCTCAAACCTGGACACCCTGAGATACCCACCCGACCTTGATTCGGCAGCTCGAAGAAATCGACTGCAAAGTCTGTTGTGGGCTGTACCTCGTTCCTTGTGGTTTCTTGGGAGCTCATTTGGGCCAATCCTCCTGGGTGCAGGAAGATTACGTCCGTGGTGCGACATAATGCGTCGCATAACGAGCCCCAGCCGGACGTGAGAATCAGGCTTCGTAGAGTCTGGCGGCTCCCTTGAGTGTGTGTGCGATTTCGTCTCTCAACGCTACGGGCTTTCGGACTCTGATCTGTTCGCCGAGTCCCAGGATCCACCAGCGAAGCTGGGCCGTGTCGGGTACGGTCGCCTTGATTTGAACCCAGCCCTCTGCGTCAGGACCTTTGATTTGCTGGTCTTCCGAGAGTGGGGTCTCGGCCAGGTGTTGCGCGGTTTCTGCTTTGAGATCGAGTCGAAGGGATAGGGTGCCGCCGAGCCTGAAATCCAGACCTCCCTCTTTGAGGTAGGCATCCAGGTCGAAATTTCCGGGACGCTGGGCCGGGGTCTCCAAGGGCTCGGCTTGACTCATGCGATGCAGTGCAAGCTGAAGAACATCTGTGTATTCAAACAGGGTGCAGACCAGATAGATCATTCCATCGCGAAACACCAAACCCAATGGGTTGACCACATATTCCTTGACCTGCTGGTCGGTTCGTCTTCTGTAGTGACAGCGAAACTGCCGGTCCGTGAACAAGGCCTCATAGACGATCATGAGGATGTCCTGATTACCCTTTGGAGGGATGAGGGACTGGCCGCGGCTCAAAATTCGGACCTTACTGGGCCAGGCGCTTAGATTACCGGATGTACCCTTAAGTACTTGACGGGCCTGCTGGAAGTAGGGGGAGAGTGCCGCGAGGGTGCTCGGGGCCATAAGTGGCTTCAGAAACTGCTCGGCCAGCCTGAATGCCAGGGCCGTCTGCGGCTCAATGCCGGGGATGTCGAGGATTTTCACATCCCTCCCCCACTGCCAGCCGTGGGGACGGCTGCGATCATCGACCACCAGTGCAAAACCTTCGCCAGACAAGGCCACCAGGTCGCGCTCGATGGTCCGCTTGGTGGTCATGAAACCCTGGGCATCAAGCTTTTCCTTGAGCTGAGATGCAGTGATCTTGCGTGGATGGCGGGGAATCATGCTTAACATGGCCCACTGACGCAGCAGTGTCGATGACATCGTGGTATCTCCTCTGCCGGGAGGCTTCAAGGTCGGTGCGGGCGCAGTGTATCGGAAAGCGAGTCAGTGAGGTCTTTTTTAGCGACGTATTATGTCGCATTGTGTCGGTACTATAGCACTCTCGGACTAGTGCCATCACTGTGAAGACTCAATAATAGGATGGGGTGGATATATGCATAAAGTTCAGAATAATCTGATTTTCTCAGCTTCAGACCTGAGCTATTTCCTCGAATGCCCCCATCGCACTACGCTTGACCGCCTGAGCCTCGACCAGCCTATGGACAAGGCTGTAGCCGGTGAGGAGACGAGACTCATCCAAGAGAAGGGTGTCGAGCATGAGCGGGCCTACCTGGAATCACTGAAATCCAGTGGTCGGAATGTCGTTGAGATAGATGACGCGCTCGGTTTGGATGAGCGGTGTGCAGCCACTCAGGAGGCCATGCGGGGTGGAGCAGATATCATCTACCAGGCGGTCTTTATGAATGACCGCTGGTTGGGCTATGCGGATTTTCTCAAGCGTGTAGAAGGGGCTTCGGAGCTGGGCGATTACAGCTACGAACCGGTGGACACCAAACTTTCCACACAACCCAAAACCAAGCACCTGATCCAGCTATGTGTCTATTCTGATCTGCTGCAGGACGCCCAGGGAACAGTGCCAGAGTCTATGCACCTGGCACTTGGCAATGGCGAGAGCCGCAGTTTCCGGGTTGAGGACTATCGGCATTACTACGCCCGATCTCGGGATCAATTCCTCGGCTTTATTGAGAACCCGACAGAAACCCGGCCGGAACCCTGTGATTTCTGCAACTTCTGCCACTGGCATGAGCGCTGTGAAAAGCAGTGGGAAGTTGAGGATCATCTGAGCCTCGTTGCCAATATCACTAAAGGCCAGATCCGCAAGTTGCGGGATGCAGGTATCCATACGGTGGCCGACCTCGCAGGCCACGATCAGTCTGTAGCTATTTCTGGCATGAACAAAGAGGTCCTGGAGCGGCTTCGTGAACAGGCCTCCCTTCAGGTCCAGGGCAGGACTTCCGGCAAACCGGTCTACCGTCTTTTAAAGCAGGATCCAGATGGCCGAAAAGGTTTCTTCCGGATGCCTGAACCGTCGGAGGGCGATCTCTTCTTTGACATGGAGGGCGACCCGCTCTATCCGGAGGGGCTTGAGTACCTCTTCGGTGTCTATTACCTGGAGAACGGGGAGTGGCGATTCACCGCGTTCTGGGCCCATGATCACGATGCCGAGAAGAAGGCCCTGGAAGATTTCGTCGATTTCGTTGTCGAGCGACTGAAGCAGTATCCGGATGCCCACATCTACCACTACAACCACTATGAGGTGACCGCGATCAAGCGCCTCATGAGTCGCTACGCCACCCGTGAACGGGAGGTGGATGATCTGCTGCGTCGCGAGCGTTTCGTGGACCTTTTCAAGGTGGTTCGGGAGTCGATCCGTGTCTCAGAGCCATCCTACTCCATCAAAAATCTTGAGCATTTCTACATGGATGCCCGTGATGCGGACGTCAAAACGGCCGTGGGTAGTATCGTCTGGTATGAACACTGGCGCGAGAGCCGGGACGACGACCTGCTGGAACAAATCCGCAAGTACAACGAGGATGACTGCCGTTCCACGCTCCTGCTCCGGGACTGGCTCCTTGGGCTCCGTCCTTCCAATCTACCCTGGTTCAGCGGGGAGGTGCGGGGGGAGTCCGAGGGGGTGGATAGGATCACCGAGCATGAACAACGTCTGGCCCGATATGAAAAGGCCCTTCTGGGCAACAAGGCGGAAGATCCCGAGACCCTCCATCACAACACGTTGATCTATCAGTTGCTGGACTTCCATCGCCGAGAGGCGAAGCCCCAGTGGTGGGCCATGTTTGCCCGTCAGGATATGGAAACCGCTGATCTGATCGAGGATTCAGAGTGCCTCGGCGGCCTTGAACTCGTGTCGACAGAAAAAGCCACCACCAAGTCAATGGATTGCGTCTATCGGTTCCCGCCCCAGGAGACCAAACTCAAGGCTGGCGATGTGGTTCACGTGGCTGAATCAAGTGATCGTCTGGGGACGATTCGTTCGCTGGATGACGAAAATGGCACCGTTACGATCAGGACAACCTTCGCCGAGATCCCCGAGAGTCTTTCGATCGGGCCAGGTGGTCCTGTCGAAACCCGGGTGCTGAGCGAGGCGTTGTTCCGCTACGCCGATGCGCATCTTGCGAAAAAGGCCTGTTACCCAGCGCTCGATGCCTTCCTCACCCGTAAGCCCCCGCGTCTGAAGGGCAGGGAGGCCCCTGAGCCGCTGGCGCCCCATGGCCATCTGGCTCAGATTCTCGATGCCGTGGAACGGCTGGATGGCAGTCACCTGTACATCCAGGGGCCGCCGGGTGCGGGCAAGACCTACACCGGCTCCCACCTGATTGTCGCCCTGCTGCGCAAGGGGTTCCGCATCGGCGTGACCTCGAACAGTCACAAGGCGATCGACAACCTGCTCGAGGCCGTGGAAAAGGTGGCCCAGAAAGAAGGTGTGGCGTTCAGGGGCGTGAAAAAGACCACCCAGAAGAACGATCTGGGTTTTGAGGGGCACCAGATCGAGGCCTGTACTTCCAATCCTGACATCGAGAGCGATGAGGACTATCAACTGGTGGCTGGGACGGCATGGCTGTTTGCCCGGGAGGGCCTGGATCAGCGCTTTGATTACCTCTTCATTGATGAGGCAGGGCAGGTGTCACTGGCCAACCTGGTGGCCATGGGGACCAGTGCGCGGAACCTGGTATTGCTCGGCGATCAGATGCAGCTCTCCCAACCGATCCAGGGATCGCATCCGGGCCACTCGGGCGACTCGGCCCTGGACTATCTGCTGAACGGGCGTTCGGTGATCGAGCCGGAGCGGGGTGTCTTCCTGGAAACCACCCGGCGCATGCATCCCGATGTGTGTCAGTTCATCTCGGACGCCATCTATGCCGGTTGTCTCATGCCCCATGAGGATAATCACAAGCAGCGCCTGATGCTCAGCTCCACGGCTCACCCGGAGCTGGTCCCTAACGGAATCCGCATGGTCGAGGTGATGCATTCGGATCGCGGTCAGCAGTGCCCGGAAGAGGCGGATGTAATTGAGGCCATGTACCAGAGCCTGCTCAAGCAGAGTTACGTAGACAAGCACGGCAAGGAGCACCCGATGAGGCAGGAGAACATCCTCGTGATCTCGCCCTACAACATCCAGGTGAACCTGCTTAAAGGCAGGCTTCCGCCTGGGGCCAGGGTCGGCACCGTGGACAAGTTCCAGGGGCAGGAGGCCGAGGCTGTGTTGATCTCCATGGCGACCTCTGACGCCGACAACATGCCCCGCAACGCGGATTTCCTTTTCAGCCGAAACCGGCTGAATGTGGCCATCTCCCGTGCCCGCTGTCTGGCTGTGGTGGTGGCAAATCCTGCCTTGCTGAACGTGCCCTGCAAGAGTGTCACGGAGATGGAGTTGGTCAATACCTTGTGCTGGCTGAAGTCATACTCCGATCAGCTCCGCGCTCGCCATTGAATCGACTGCGACAAAACCGTGATCAAAACTGATTTTTTCTTCCCTTTTACACCAAGGCGAAAAAATTTTCGTTCTGAGCGTAAGGCCCTGTGAAATTTTCCCTATACCCCCTAGCGTCGGACTGAAGACTGTGAGCTGTCGACCGGCGCTCTGGCGGGCTTTATGCGTCACGGCGGTTGCCGGTCACGGTTGGAGTCGTCAGTACAGGCCTGATGTACAGGCCGAGGGGGTGAACAATGGGAATCCACACAAAGCCCCCACCGAAGACTGCTCAGCACCGTTCCGCGGCTGGATTGGATCAATCCACGCCTGCGGAGCGTCCGTGCTGGGAGGCCGAACCGGGTGTGGAGTAGCGCCTTTTGCTACGAATCGGCCAGTGCAGGTGAATCAGCCAGCCTGCGCCCGTAACGCGACCGACACGATAGATGGGCATGCGTAATCGGCATCAGTCCGGGAGCCGCCATACATGGCGGCCCTTGGGTGACTGTTGCCGTTTAGCTCTCTCTCCTCCTGCTGAGCATACAGTGATGTTGATTTAAACCACTGTGGTTTATTTAACCACTAGGGTTAGTTAAACCACTGTGGTTAGTTAAACCACCATGGTTGGTTAAACCACTATGGTTGTTGATGACCAGGGGAAACAGTCTGTATCGATACGAAGAAGTACGGGGATACGGGCAAGTCTGGGTCGGGTCTCTGGTTACAGATGGGGGTCTTTTTTTTCAACTGGGTGAAAATCTGCTGGAAAAGTCGCTATACATGGCAGCTGGGCATTCCCACCGTGTAGGTGGCTTAGCAGTACCTCCCCGCATCAGCGGGTTATGTTCCCACCGTGTAGGTGGCTTAGCAGTACTTCCCCGCATCAGCGGGTTATGTTCCCACCGTGTAGGTGGCTTAGCAGTACCTCCCCGCGTCAGCGGGGCATGTTCCCACCGTGTAGGTGGTTTAGCAGTACTTCCCCGCGTCAGCGGGGTATCGCCCAGCAAAAGAAAGCCCCTCAGGTTCGCCCTGGGGGGCTTTTTGTTTCCAGGCCAGGTCGAACCGATTTGATTCTTTCTCAGAGCATGTCACCTAGTGCTCCCTGAGAGGCTCAAACAGCCTACAAACCCTCTGCCACCACTTCATGCACGGCCCGCCCTGCGATCCTGTACAGGCCCCTCGTGCTGCCATCCAGCGATGCACAGCGCACCGCAAAGCCCAGATCCAGTACCTTGCGGAGCATGGTCTCCTCGTCCACCTCCTCGCCGCAGGCCAGGGTGTTTCCCCCGGTTCCACCGCGTGAGACCCGAAAGGCGAGGTTCCCTGTGTCCCTGCGTTTCATCATGACCGGAAAGACCTCCAGTCCGTTCTTGAGAATGAAGCTTACCCTTCTGGAAACGCGCTCTTGGTGGATGCTCATGTGTCCCTCCTCTGTCCAAAAGTTTGATGATGTGTTTACCCATTCGTGACGCAGACAGCGTCACTCTCTGGGGCGGTCTCAGCTTGTGATCGCAGCCAGGTCCGTCCGCGCAGACCCCTGCGCCAGGAGGTCACGAACCTGCGTCAGGGCCTGTTCCTTCAGTATGTCGAGTCGACGCGTGTCGCACTTCGCAGAGCACTTCTCCTCGGGCTTGGTGCCAAGAAAGTAGGCAATGCGCTCGGCGTTGGCACCAGAGGGGTGCGGAAGTGACTGCATCACCCGGCTTGCATCGATACGTCCGGATTCGACCAAGGCGGCCATCACCTGCTGCGGAACCGAACCCAGGGGGATGAAGATGGCGTCCCCAAGCAGGTCCACTTCCCTGGCAAACCACTGGTCGATCTGCCCCTGCAGCAGTTGGGATTTCCTTGGGGCGGGGTTGCCACTGTAGTTCTGTCCGCGCAAAAAGACCGGATAGCGCAGTACGGACGTGTAGTGCACCAGCCTCGACTCCGGGGAGAACACCTCGCTGGTTGAGGCCAGCCCAAGCCATTGGTGGATCCCTACCGCATCCAGCAGCCTGATCAGATTGTTCCGCATGGGGCCGCTGAAAGAGGCCGCCGTTTTCGCCAGACGCTCGGCCTCCGCAAGGCTGGCGCCGCGAGAGATCTGGCGCTGTGCCTCCAGCAAGGCGTTGCGAGCCTGGGTAAGCCCCGGTGTGATGCCGACGAGCACCAGCCGCGCATCCCGCTCGATGTAGTCAAAGGGGGCGTAATAGGTCTCGATATCGCCTTCCTGCGCCATGCGAAGTGCCTCGTTGAGCCCGGAGGCGCTGCACAGGTTTTCCGACCGCATCAGCGGGGCGTATTTCTCGAACAGGCTGTTGGTGTTGTTGTCCATGTGTTTCCCTTGGTTTCAGGCAATGAATTGAGTGGCCTTGATACGACGATTCCGGTGCATCACGGTGACGACCCGGTCCTGCTCTCCCTTGACCACGCAGATGTTTCCTGCCCGATCAATGGCCTTGCGCAGCTGCTTGAGCTCTTCCTCCCGGATTTCCAGGATCTCGGCGCCGCCCTTCTGGTAGCGGGCCACGCCGAAGGTCTCGAACAGGCGCAGCATGGTCTCGCTGATGCCTCGCTGCTGCATACGCTGGGTGGCGTGTACGGTGCGTTCTGGATGTGCCATGTCTGCTCCTCCTGTCTGTCGGGTTCAGGCAGCGCCTGTCAGGGCCTTGTACTGCTCCGGGTAGAAGCAGCGCATCAGCGTTTTGAGAAACTCCGTGCGATCTAGCTGATAGAAGTCGGCCAGCGGGAAGGCCGCGTCCAGGGTCAGGGTGAAGACTCCATCCTCCAGGTCATTCAATATCTGCGCGCTCGCGGCCGGATGGGCCGGGGGCAGGATGTCCCGGTGCTCATCCAGCTTGAGCTTCTCCCTGCGCTCCCTGAGCAGGCTTGCCAGGGCCAGCGGCGAGGTCACTTCCTCAAGCGCCACTCCGCGCATGTTGATGATTCGGGTGGGCTTGAATCCACGGCGCCCGTGCAGCCAACGCACGGCGGAGTCATGCTCGATGTGCTGCTCCCCCATCACCTTCATGGCGTCCAGCTCCCCCGCGCTGATTGCATTGCGCACGGTCCTGAGATCCACATTCGCCAGTAGGGCCAGCCGCTCGGGGCTGATGGAGGAGCCGTCGTGCAGGCCGAAGCGGGCATCCCCCATGGCCACGATGTCGAACCAGGCATCACTGGGAGATGAGTGTTCAGTACTCAGAACCTGAAGGATCTCCTGGCCGAACAGGACCAGGTCCTCCGCATGGCTGCCGTGCTCCAGCAGGCCGTCGACGGCGTAGTCGTACAGTCCGGACAGGGTCCTCCAGGCATCGGAGGCCTCCACATGGTCCCGAGCCTCTGGACCGAAGACCGAGTCGCCTTCGAAGTCACTCGTATTCCTCTCGGGCATGTGACCCCCGAACACCTGCCCGCACAGGCCACTCACCTGAAAGGTGGACTCGATGTGTGCCATGCCCTGCCAGAGGGCCAGCAGGTAATCGTTGAAAAGGGCCTGCTTGTCGTATCGTTTCTTGGCCATGCCTGATTCCTTCGTGTCAATTACTGGGAAAACATCATGAAGCGGATAATGAATCAGGCTATGCGGCGAGTCAACAAAAAAATGAAGAAATCATAGAAAAAATCATAATTAAATGGTGGAGCAAGAAAGACTCATTGCTCGTTAGGCGACTGGGATAACATATAAAACAATGGGATAGCCGCCTGGTGGTGCCTGCCTGACGTCGCTCACGACCGTGCCGCCCGCTCTTGCAGACGCCCGCCCCGATCTCCGGGCCGTCAATCCGCTGCGCGGGCAGGGCGGTGCGGTCAGATCTCCCGGCGCGATTTGCAGCCCCACCCCGGCCCCGTACACTCACTCAAAAGCCCTGCGACACCCTGTGTCCGCAGGGCAGGGGATAATCACAACCGGACGCTTCCCGGAGCACCTGCAGGTCCCCCGGGCCCCATGGCTGCGGCCTACGGCGGGGAAGGGACCCCTCCGGGCAGTCCAGACAGGCAACCACAGGCCAGCCCCCAAGGGGCATCGGCAGAACAACCCAGGGAAAACAGGCACTCCATGGCCCTCAAGAAATCCGAACTCTATTCCTCCCTCTGGTCCGGCTGCGACGAGCTGCGCGGTGGTATGGACGCCAGCCAGTACAAGGACTACGTCCTCGTCCTGCTGTTCATTAAGTACGTCAGCGACAAGTACGCCGGGCAGCCCTACGCGCCCATCACCATCCCCCCAGGGGCGAGCTTCAAGGACATGGCCGCCCTCAAGGGCAAGCCCGACATCGGCGACCAGATCAACAAGAAGATCATCGCCCCCCTGGCCAATGCCAACCAGCTGTCCGAGATGCCGGACTTCAACGACCCCAACAAGCTGGGCAGCGGCAAGGAGATGGTGGACCGGCTCACCAACCTGATCGCCATCTTCGAAGACAAGCGCCTGGACTTCTCCAAAAACCGCGCCGACGGCGACGACATCCTGGGCGATGCCTACGAATACCTCATGCGCCACTTCGCCACCGAGAGTGGCAAGAGCAAGGGACAGTTCTACACTCCCGCCGAGGTGAGCCGGGTGATGGCCCAGATCCTGGGCATCCGCAACGCCAGCACCAGCGCCGACACCACGGTCTACGACCCCACCTGCGGCTCCGGATCCCTGCTGCTCAAGGTGGCGGACGAGGCGGGCACCGATGTCACCCTCTACGGGCAGGAGAAGGACGCCGCCACCAGCGGCCTGGCCCGCATGAACATGATCCTGCACAACAACCCCACCGCGCTGATCATGCAGGGCAACACCCTGGCCGACCCCAAGTTCCTGGACGGCCAGAGCCTCAAGACCTTCGACTACGTGGTGGCCAACCCGCCGTTCTCCGACAAGCGCTGGAGCACCGGCCTCGACCCGGCCAGCGACCCCCACGAGCGCTTCAAGCACTACGGCATCCCCCCGGACAAGCAGGGTGACTACGCCTACCTGCTGCACATCCTGCGCAGCCTCAAGAGCACCGGCCGGGGCGCCTGCATCCTGCCCCACGGCGTGCTGTTCCGGGGCAACGCCGAGGCCGACATCCGCCGCAACCTGGTGCGCAAGGGCTACATCAAGGGCATCATCGGCCTGCCGCCCAATCTCTTCTACGGCACCGGCATCCCCGCCTGCATCGTGGTGGTGGACAAGGCCGAGGCCCACGGGCGCGACGGCATCTTCATGATCGACGCCAGCGGCGGCTTCATGAAGGACGGCCCCAAGAACCGCCTGCGCAGCCAGGACATCCACAAGATCGTGGACGTGTTCACCAAACAGGCCGAGCTGCCCGGCTACGCGCGCCGGGTGCCTCTCGCCGAGATCGAGAAGAACGACTACAACCTCAACCTGCCGCGCTACATCGACAGCCAGCAGGCGGAAGACCGTCAGGATATCGAGGGCCACCTGCGTGGCGGCATCCCCGAGGCTGACGTGGACGCCCTGCAAAGCTACTGGGACGTCTGCCCCGGCCTGCGCCAGGCTCTGTTCCGCCCCAACCGCCCCGGCTATCTCGATCTGGCCGTGGACAAGGCCGACATCCGTGCCACCATCTACGGACACCCGGAATTCACCGCCTTCATCGACGCCATGAACGCCCACTTCGAGGCCTGGCGCGCGCGTGCCGTGCCCGGCCTCAAGGCCCTGGCCGCGGGCTGCCATCCCAAGGAGGTGATCCACACCCTCTCCGAGGACCTGCTGGCCCACTACAAGGGCCGCCCCCTCATCAACCCCTACGACGTCTACCAGCACCTCATGGACTACTGGGCCGGGACCATGCAGGACGACGCCTACCAGATCGCCGCCGAGGGCTGGAAGGCCGAGACCGCGCGCATCATCGAGAAGGACAAGAAAGGCAAGGAGAAGGACAAGGGCTGGACCTGCGACTTCCTGCCCAAGGCCCTCGTGGTGGCCCGCTACTTCCCCGACCAGCAGGCGGCCATCGACCGGCTCGCCGCCGACCTGGAGGGCGTGAGCGCCCGCCTGGCCGAGCTGGAGGAGGAACACGGTGGCGAGGAGGGCGCTTTCGCGGAGCTGGACAAGGTCAACAAGGGCAACGTCAACGCCCGCCTTAGGGAGATCCGGGATGACCCGGAGAGCAAGGACGAAGCCAAGGTGCTCAAGGAATGGCTCGCCCTGAGCAAACAGGAATCGGACCTCAAGAAAGACCTCAAGGACGCCGAGGCCGAGCTGGATGCCGCCGCCTATGCCCAGTACCCCAAACTGACCGAGGACGAGATCAAGACCCTGGTGGTGGACGACAAGTGGATTGCCGCCCTGGACAGGGACGTCCACGGTGAAATGGACCGCATCAGCCAGTCACTCACCAAACGGGTGCGCGAACTGGCCGAGCGTTACGACACGCCTCTGCCGGAGCTCACCGCCCGGGTGGCCGGGCTGGAGGCGCGGGTCAACGGACACCTGGAAAGGATGGGCTTCGCATGGAAGTGAGGGAGGCAAGTGCGAAGTATCTGCCGCCGGAGGCCGAGGGGTGTCCGGCGGGGTATAAGCAGACTGAGGTGGGTCTGGTGCCGTTGGATTGGGAGGTCATATCTCTTGATAAGTTCGCAGACGTCACGAGCGGCAAGCGTCTGCCTTTGGGGCGTTCACTGACAGAGCATGAAACGCCACACCCGTACATCCGCGTCTCGGATATGCGCCCTGGATATGTCTGCGTTGATGAGATTCGGTACGTTCCAGTGGATGTGTTCCCGAAGATTAAGCGGTACCGGATCTATACAGACGATATTTTTATATCCGTGGCGGGAACGCTCGGGATTGTCGGTAAGATACCGAAGCGACTCAATGGCGCGAACTTGACTGAGAACGCTGATCGCATAACGAATATAAAGTGCTCACAAAATTATCTTCTGCATGTTCTGATGTCGCCGTTGATTCAGAGCAAGATTGAATCTATTCAAACAGTCGGCGCACAGCCAAAACTGGCTTTGACGAGGATTCGGAAGTTCGAGATTCCGCTACCCCCAACAGATAGAGAGCAGCAAGCCATCGCCTCCGCCTTGAGCGATGCGGACGCCCTCATCGAATCCCTCTCGCAGCTCCTCGCCAAGAAACGCCAGATCAAACAAGGCGCCATGCAGGAACTGCTCACCGGCAAGCGGCGCCTGCCGGGGTTTAGTGGGGAGTGGGATGTGAAGCGGTTGGGTAGTGTTTTGAAATTCCAAGTGGGATTTCCATTTAGTTCAATTTATTTCAACGATGAATTTCAAGGGATCCGACTGATCAAGAATCGTGATCTTAAAGCTAGTGACCAGATCATTAGCTACACCGGAGATTATCGGCATGAATTTCTCGTCAAAGATGGAGATTTGCTGATTGGAATGGATGGTGATTTCATCCCATGCTTGTGGGGTGAAGGGGTTGCTCTTCTGAATCAGCGGGTTGGGCGGGTTATTCCGCTTTCTGGATTAGATGCAAAATTTGCCTACTACTATCTAATTGCGCCGTTGAAGAAAATCGAGGATTCAACGTCAAGCACAACTGTTAAGCACTTGTCTCATGGGGATGTGGAAGGTATCGAAGAGCCTCTTCCGGAAGTTGAGGAACAAATCGCTATCGCTACCACCCTCTCCGACATGGACGCCGAAATTGCCACACTGGAGGCGAAGCTCGCCAAGGCCCGCCAGCTCAAGCAGGGCATGATGCAGGCGCTGCTCACCGGTCGGATCCGGCTGGTATGAACGTAGGGGCGCCTCACCCGCCCGGGTGGATCGCGCCCCGGTCCCGCAGGGCGCTTCGCCCGCCGCTATCGCGGCAGGAGGGGAACTGTGCTATTTTCAGGAAAACGCGGCATTTTTCCTGAAAAATCCAGCGCCCTGAAATAATGCAAGCCATTGATAAAAAAATACTTTCAAGAATATACGGGCGCGGCAGGGGTTGGGCGTTCACCAAGGTGGATTTCGTCCTGGATTTCGACGAGGCCAGCATCCACAAGGCCCTGTCGGACCTGGCCCGGGCCGGGACGATCCGCCGGGTGTGCCACGGCGTTTACGACTATCCTCGCCACAGCGAGCTGTTGGGGCAGGACCTGAGCCCGGACATGGACCAGGTGGCCCAGGCCCTGGCGCGCAAGTTTCACTGGCGCATCCAGCCCTCCGGTGATACGGCCCTGAACGTGCTGGGGCTCTCCACCCAGGTGCCGGGGCGCTGGCTGTATCACTCCAACGGCCCCAGCCGCCAGTACCGCATCGGTAACCAGACCCTGGCCTTCAGGAAAGCCGCCCTCAAGGACACGGGCTTCCGCCACCGCAAGAGCGCCCTGGTGGTGGAGGCGCTCAAGGCCCTGGGGCGCGAGCGGGTGGACGCCGCCACGATCCGCACCATCCGGGAGTACCTGGGCGCGGAGGATTGTGCCCGGGTGCTGCGTGAGACGCGCGCGGTGACCGGCTGGATCTACCAGATCATCAAGCAGGTGTGCGGGGAGGAGGGCTGATGCGCAAGGTCGCCCGCCTGGCCGAAGCGCAACGCCGCGAACTGTTTGCGGAGGCCGCGGCCCGTCTGGGCACCACCCCGGCGGTGGTGGAAAAGGACTTCTGGGTGACCTGGGTGCTCGACCGGCTGTTCAGCGATCCGGCGCTGGCCCGGGTGCTGATGTTCAAAGGCGGCACCAGCCTGTCCAAGGCCTACGGCCTGATCGAGCGCTTCTCGGAGGACATCGACCTGGTGCTCGACTGGCGGGTGCTGGTGGGGGAGGACCCGTTGGCCGAACTCTCCCGGACGCGGCAGGAAAGGCTCAACGAGGCGATCAACCAGCAGGCCCAGCGCTACCTGCGGGACGTGCTGCTGGGGCAGGTCAACCAGGTGCTGGAGGGGCTTTGCCAGGGTGACATCCCGGAAGGCGAGCCCCATGTGATCGCGCTACGCTATCCCGCCGCCTTTCCCGATGCCTATCTGCGCCCGCAGATCCTGCTGGAAATCGGCCCGCTGGCCTCCTGGCTGCCGCATGAATCGCGGGAGATCCGCCCCTATGCGGCGGAGGTGTTTCCCGGGGTGTTCGAGCGGGGTGCCTGCACGGTGCAGGTGATCAAGGCGGAGCGGACCTTCTGGGAGAAGGCGACCATTCTCCATCAGGAGGCCCACCGTCCCGACGACAACCCTCAGCCCGCGCGTTATTCCCGCCATTACTACGACCTGGCCCGCATGGCCCGCGCCCCCGTGCGGGCAGCCGCCCTGGCGGATCCCCGGCTGCTGGCGGATGTCGTGGCGTTCAAGCAGCGGTTCTATCCACGTGCCTGGGCGCGCTACGAGCTTGCACGAGCAGGCTCCTTGAGACTAGTTCCCGGAGACACCGTCTTGCGCCGGGTCGAGTCCGACTACCGGGCCATGGGCAACATGATCTTTGGCGACATCCCCTCATTCGATGACATCCTGACCGCCCTGCGCGAGCTGGAAACGGAAATCAACAGGACATGACATGAGTTCGATCGGACAGCCTGAACGCGTGACCCAGAACCGGGTCGTCCAGCTCTTTCGCGATGAGCTGGGCTACGACTACCTGGGCGACTGGGGCGAGCGCGAGGGCAACAGCAACATCGAGGAGGGGCTGCTGACGCAGTGGCTCGCCGGGCGGGGTTACAGCCAGGCCCAGATCTCCCGTGCCATCCACAAGCTGCGCGCCGAGGCGAACGATCACGGGCGCGAGCTCTACGAGAACAACAAGCACATCTACGGCCTGCTGCGCTACGGCGTGGCGGTGAAGACCGAGGCGGGGCAGCACACGCACACGGTGCACCTGATCGACTGGCAGTCCCCGCAGAATAACCACTTCGCCATTGCCGAGGAGGTTACCCTCAAGGGCAAGCTGGAACGGCGTCCCGATCTGGTGTTGTACGTGAACGGCATCGCAGTGGGTGTGCTGGAACTCAAGAACAGCCGGGTGTCCCTCGGCGACGGCATCCGCCAGAGCCTGTCCAACCAGCAGCCCGAATTCAACGCCTGGTTCTTCAGCACCGTGCAGTTCATCTTCGCGGGCAACGATTCCGAGGGGCTGCAATACGGCACCATCGGCACGCCGGAGAAGTTCTTCCTCAAGTGGAAGGAGGACGAGGCGGACAACAGCCGCTACAAGCTGGACAAGTACCTGCTCAAGATGTGCGACAAGCAGCGCCTGATCGAGCTGATGCACGATTTCGTGCTGTTCGACGGGGGCGTGAAGAAACTGCCCCGGGTGCATCAGTACTTCGGCATCAAGGCGGCGCAGACATACGTGCGCCGGGGCGAGGGCGGCATCATCTGGAACACCCAGGGCAGCGGCAAGAGCATCGTCATGGTGCTGCTGGCCAAGTGGATCCTGGAGAACAACCCCGATGCCCGGGTGGTGGTGATCACCGACCGGGACGAGCTGGACGCCCAGATCGAGCGGGTCTTCCGGGACGCGGGGGAGAGCATCTACCGCACCAGCAGCGGGCGTGACCTGGTGAACCAACTGGGCCAGGCCAGGCCCAGGCTGTTGTGCTCTCTGGTGCACAAGTTCGGCGCCCGGGGCGTGGAGGACTTCGACGCCTTCATCCGCGAGCTGAAAGCGCAGCCCAGCCCCACGGTGGGCGAGGTATTCGTGTTCGTGGACGAATGCCACCGCACCCAGGGCGGCAAGCTGAACCAGGTGATGAAGGCCATGATGCCCGACGCGGTGTTCATCGGCTTCACCGGCACGCCGCTGCTGAAGCGGGACAAGGCCACCAGTCTGGAGGTCTTTGGCGGCTACATCCACACCTACAAGTTCAGCGAGGCGGTGGAGGACCAGGTGGTCCTGGATCTGGTCTACGAGGCCCGGGATATCGACCAGAAGCTTGGCTCCCAGGCCAAGATCGACGAATGGTTTGCCGCCAAGACCAAGGGTCTGAACCCGTGGCAGCGGGATGAGCTGATGAAGAAGTGGGGCACCATGCAGCAGGTGCTTAGCTCCAAGTCCCGTATGAGCCGGGTGGTGGCCGACATCCTGTTCGATTTCGGCGTGAAGCCACGGCTGTCCAGCGAGCGGGGCAACGCCATCCTGGTGGCCTCCAGCATCTACGAGGCCTGCAAGTACTTCTCCCTGTTTCAGCAGACCAGCCTCAAGGGCAAGTGCGCGGTGGTGACCTCCTACAACCCCATGGCCAATCACGTGACCCTGGAGGAGACCGGCGCCAACACCGAGTCCGACAAGCAGTTCATCTACAGCATGTACACGGAACTGCTCAAGGACGTGGACGCCCAGCCGGGCAAGACGAAGACCGAGACCTACGAGGCCTGGGCCAAGGACCGGTTCACCCGGGAACCGGCCAACATGAAGCTGCTGGTGGTGGTGGACAAGCTGCTGACCGGCTTCGACGCGCCCCCCTGCACCTATCTCTACATCGACAAGTCCATGCAGGACCACGGCCTGTTCCAGGCCATCTGCCGCACCAACCGCCTGGACGGCGAGGACAAGGACTTCGGCTACATCGTCGATTACAAAGACCTGTTCAAGAAGGTGGAGAACGCCATCGCCGTGTACAGCTCCGAGCTGGACCACAGCGCCCCCGGCGCCGATCCCGAGGTGATGATCCAGGACCGCCTCACCAGGGGCCGGGAAAAGCTGGACGAGGCCCTGGAGGCCCTGGTCCTGCTGTGCGAGCCGGTGGAGCCCCCCAGGGGCGAGCTGGAGCACATCCATTACTTCTGCGGCAACACCGAGATCCCCGAAGACCTGGCCGAGCGCGTGCCGCTGAGAACGGCCCTCTACAAGGGTGTCGCCACCCTGATGCGCACCTATGCCGGGCTTGCCGACGAGATGGAGCCCGCGGGTTACTCGGCCAAGGAGGCAGCAGAGATCAAGCGCAGGCTGGAGGATTATCTCAAGCTACGGGACATCATCCGCAACGCCAGCGGCGAGACCCTGGACCTGAAGGCCTACGAGGCCGACATGCGGCACCTGATCGACACCTACATCGAGGCGGACGAACCCCGCAAGATCTCCGCCTTCGAGAACATCGGCCTGCTGGACCTGATCGTGAAGACCGGCGTCGCCGACGCCATCAATCAGCAGCTCGGCAACCTGAAGGGCAGCAGGGACGCCATCGCCGAGACCATCGAGAACAACGTCCGCAGCAAGATCCTCAAGGAACACCTGACCGACCCGGCCTACTTCGAGAAGATGTCCGCCCTGCTCGCCGAGATCATCGAGGCCCGCAAGGCCAAGGCCCTGGAGTACGAGGAATACCTCAGGCAGATCGCCGAGCTGGTGAAGAAGGTGGCCGAAGGCAAGGATGAGGACGTCCCGCCCGCGCTGGATACACCGGGCAAGCGGGCGCTGTACAACAACCTGATGCTGCGGGTGCCTGCGGCTCAGCCAGCGGGGCAGGTGTTGGAGGTCAGGCCGAGCTGCCCGGAACTGACCCAGGAGGAGGCCCTGGAGCTGGCCCTGAAGCTGGATGAGGTGGTGCGACAAGTCAGGCCGGACGGCTGGCGCGGTTTACAGCCACGGGAGAACACCATCAAGCGCGCGCTCTATGAGGTGCTTAAGGATCCCGATGAGGTGGATCGGCTGTTCAGCATCATCAAGGCCCAGGCGGAGTATTGATGAGCAACACCCTGGACCTGGGCGGCACCATCGTGGAGGTGGTGTACAAGGACATCAAGCACGTGCACCTGAGCGTCTACCCGCCCACGGGTACGGTCCGTATCACCGCGCCCAGGCGAACGAATATCCAGACCCTTCGCGCCTTCGCCATATCCAAGCTTGGCTGGATCCGCGATCAGCAGAAGAAACTGCGGGAGCAGGATCGTCAGCCTCCCCGGGAATACCTGGACCGCGAAAGCCACTACCTCTGGGGCAGGCGCTACCTGCTGAGCGTTCAGGAAGCCGATGCCGCCCCCAGGGTCAGCCGCAAGCACAGCCGCATTCTGTTACAGGTGCGCCCGGGTGCTGACGTGGAGACCCGTGATGCGGTGATGAATCAGTGGTACCGGGAGCAGATTCGGGCGGTGGCGCCAGGGCTCATCGCCAAGTGGGAGCCGGTGATGGGGGTGAAGGTCTCCCGTTATTACGTGCAGCGCATGAAGACCCAATGGGGCAGCTGCAACCCGAACGCCGCCACCATCCGCCTCAACTCGGAGCTGGCCAAGAAGCCCAGGGAATGCCTGGAGTACATCATCGTGCACGAAATGGTGCACCTCCTGGAGCGCAACCACACAGAGCGCTTCAGGGCCCTGATGGACCGGTTCCTGCCCCACTGGCAGCACGCCCGGAAACGGCTGAACGCCGAACCGCTGGGGCATGAGGAGTGGGCGTACTGAGATAGCAAGCCGGGCCTGAGAGCCGGGCGCCATACCATAACAAGTTGTTTTTCGGGGAAACGGAACGAACACATGAGCATCAAAGCGCAGCTGGAGCTTGCCCGTCAGGAATTGCTGGATATGGGGCTTCGGGGGAACCCCATGTTGCATGTACCCAGGAACAGCAAGTTCCTGGAGATCATGGAGGGAGACACGTCCTTCGTCTTCCAGACACTGACTGCCGAACGCAAGGCATTTGGTTTCCGGGGGCTGGCCGAGGATGGGGAGGGGGATGAACAGGACGATCTCGAAGGCGAGATTCTGTCCGAAGCGGGGGATGAAGCGGAAGCTGCCGTGGACTTCGCCTGGGAAGCCCTGAACACCCGGCAACTGCCAACCCGTCTCTCCGACGATCGCCTGGACGCCCGCCTGATCAAGATGGAGAGCGAGGCCCATACCCTGCTGCAGGAGCAGGGTATCGACGTTCTGTACCTGGCCCTGGGTTTCCTGGAGTGGTACGAGGACCCAAATGCCCAGACGCCCCGCTTCGCGCCTCTGGTGCTCGTGCCCGTCGAGCTCAGCCGAGAGTCCGTCAAGAGCCGGTACAGAGTTACCTACACCGGGTCGGATTTAGGCCCCAACTTGAATCTCGGCGCCAAACTGAAGGGCGAATTCCGCCTGCAACTGCCCGATTTCGAGGATGAGTTCGATTTCTCGGCCTACCTTGAGGCGGTGGAGACGACCATCGCCAACCAGGCGCGTTGGCGGGTGCATCCGGATCGCATGGTCCTTGGCTTCTTCTCCTTCGGCAAGTTCCAGATGTACGTGGATCTGGATCCAGGCAACTGGCCGGATGAAAGCGCATTGCTGGAGAACATGCAGCTCAAGAAACTCTTCGAGAGCGGTTTTCAGAGCGATGCGGACCTTCTTGAAGGGGTCACCGGGCATGATGCCCTTCGGGAGCCGGAGACCCTGCATCTGGTGAAAGATGCAGACTCAAGCCAGATGGAGGCGATTCTGGCTGTCATGGAGGGGGCCAACCTTGTCATCCAGGGGCCTCCCGGGACGGGCAAATCCCAGACCATCACGAACCTGGTCGGGGAGGCCCTGGCCCGGGGTAAGACGGTGTTGTTTGTCGCCCAGAAGATGGCGGCGCTGGAG
This sequence comes from Thioalkalivibrio sulfidiphilus HL-EbGr7, assembly GCF_000021985.1. Classification (NCBI taxonomy): domain Bacteria; kingdom Pseudomonadati; phylum Pseudomonadota; class Gammaproteobacteria; order Chromatiales; family Ectothiorhodospiraceae; genus Thioalkalivibrio; species Thioalkalivibrio sulfidiphilus. The sequence continues at coordinate 1,884,791 of NC_011901.1, read as the reverse complement.
GTGGTGAAGACACGCCTGGACGAATGCCACCTGGGCGATTCGGTCCTGGAACTGCACAGCCACAAGAGCAACAAGAAGGCGGTGCTTGAGTCCCTTAAAGCGGTATTCGATCAGGGCAAGCCGACCTCGCCTGACAGGGAGGCGGACTATCGGCGTCTCAGGGAAGTGCGTGAGTATCTCGATGGCTATGTCGAGGATGTGGGCGCGCCGGTACTCAGTTCCGGTCTGAACTACGTGCAGTGCCTGGGCCACATGCTGCAGCTCAGGAAGGATTCGCGCCTGGACGAACTGCCGCTGATCCCTTTCGACCTGTTGCGTCACTGGGATCGCGAGGCCCTCGGCCGGGGTGAACGCGCCATGGCGGGTGTGCGTGACCACCTGCGAGAATTCGGACCGAGTGATGACAACCCGTTCAATCGCTCCAGGCGGGATTCCCTCTCTCCGAACGAGGATCAGGTACTGACGCGACTGGTGTCTGACTCGTCCACACGCTTGCAGCAGCTCATGGACGATGCCCATGGCCTGGCCCAGGCCATGAAAGTCCCGAGCCCCACCAGCTTCTCCGACATCAGCGTCCTCCACCGGGCGGGAAAGCGGGCACTGGATGCGCCGCATCTCCAGGGTATCAGGGTCAGTACCCATGAATGGCAGGTACGTCGAGACGATATTCGCGAGGCCGTCTCCAGCGGCGCGGAAATGGCACGCTTGAGGGCCGCATTGTCTGAGGTGTTCATCGACGCGGCCTTCGAGGCGGACCTGTTGCCGGTCCGCATGGGGCTGGCCGGGCGCGCGGATAAATGGTGGCGGGTGTTTTCCGGCGCCTATCGCAAGGCAAAGACGGATCTGCGCGGACTGATGAAAGGGCCGCTGACGGGGAAGCCCACCCAGTGGCTGGCCTGGGTGGATGACCTCCTGGCTTACCAGAGACACAGCAAGCGATTCCGGGAGCTTGAACCCGTTTGCCGTTCCCTGTTTGGCGCGCAGTGGCAGGGTGTCCGCTCCGACTGGCCTGTGCTGGAGAGGCTGTCTTCCTGGATCATCGAACTCTACGAGGCCATTGGGAAAGGTGACCTGCCCGAGGGGCTCGCCGATTTCCTTGAGGGCGATCCGGACCTCAAGTCCTGGGAAGGACATGTGGAGGGTCTGGAAAAGCAGTCATCCCAGCTTCAGTCCATGCTGGGTGATCTCAAGCTTTTGTTGCGTTGGGAGGTCCAGGAGGGCGTCGAGTACAGCCTGGCGGACTGGCGGAATTTGCTCCAAGGCTGGAGGGACACCTCCAGACTGTATGCCATGACGCGTTTCAATCAACTGGAGAAGGAGATCGAGGCGGCTGGTCTGGGCAGCCTGATATCACAGCTTCGCGACTGGCGGAAATCTCCGGACGTGCTCGTGGACTGGCTTCGGCACAGCTATTTCTCCGGGTTGGTGGATAGCGCCTATGCGGACAAGGCACGTATCGGACAGTTCGATCGTCTGGCCCATGAGCGCATGATCCGGGAATTTTCACAGTTGGATCAGTCGGCGTTCAGTTTTGCCCAGGAAAAACTGGTCAGTCACCTCCATGAGGCGCTGCCATCGTTCCATGCTGCCGGTGAAATGGACATTCTGCGACGGGAATTCTCCAAAAAGCGTCGTCATCTTCCGATTCGACGTCTTATGAGCGAAGCGGGTAGTGTCATCCAGCGCATCAAGCCGGTGTTCATGATGAGTCCCATGTCCGTGGCCACGTATCTGCCACAGGGCAAGATCCATTTCGACCTGGTGATTTTTGACGAAGCCAGTCAGATCCCTGCTCCGGAGGCGCTGGGAGCGATCATCCGCGGCAACCAGGCTGTGGTGGTCGGTGACAGCAAGCAGATGCCGCCCACCAATTTCTTCAGCCGGGCAGTGGAGATCAGTGACGAGGAGGCTGAACTAAGCGCGACCGCCGACGTGGAAAGCATCCTCGGCCTGATGCTTGCGCAGGGCGTTCCGGAGCGCATGCTGCGCTGGCACTACAGAAGCCGCCATCATTCGCTGATTGCGGTATCGAACGATCAGTTCTACCAGAATCAATTGCTGATCTTCCCGAGCCCCGGGAGCAACCCGCATGCGCGTGGTCTGCGTTTCCATCATCTGGCGCATACACACTATGACCGGGGCGGGTCCCGGGCAAATCTGGGAGAGGCACAAGCGGTGGCGCGTGCTGTCATGGACCATGCCATGGCGACACCGGAGTTGTCCCTGGGGGTCGTGGCATTCAGTACCGCACAACGCGAGGTCATCCTGCTGGAAGTCGAACGCCTACGCAGAGAACATCCGGAAACCGAGGCGTTCTTCCGTCACCATGACGGTGGAGACGAGTTTTTCATCAAGAACCTTGAAAACGTACAGGGTGATGAGCGGGATGTGATTTTCATCAGTGTCGGCTATGGCTTCACTGCAACGGGGCAGCTGGGGCAGAACTTCGGCCCTCTGAACGGGCAGGGGGGAGAGCGCCGACTGAACGTATTGATTACACGTTCAAGGCTTGCCATGGATGTGTTCGCGAACTTCCGGGCAGACGACCTCAGAGTCGACGCGAATTCACCCTTCGGTGTCAGGGCGCTTAAGGCCTTCCTGCATTATGCGGAGACAGGGGACCTGCCCAAAGGACAGGAGACAGAGCGGGAGCCGGATTCCCCGTTCGAACTCGAGGTCATGCGGGCTATTGAGAGGCTGGGGTACGAAGTCCAGCCCCAGGTGGGAAGCAAGGGGTTCTACATAGACCTCGCCGTGCGTGACCCGGCCCAACCGGGACGCTACATACTGGCCGTGGAGTGTGATGGCGCCAGCTACCACAGCAGCGCTATCGCCAGGGAACGGGACAGGTTGCGACAGTCGGTGCTCGAAGGTCTGGGTTGGAGTTTTCACCGGATCTGGAGCACCGAGTGGTTCCGAAATGCCCGTGGAGAGATCGATCGTCTCCGAGAATCTATCGAATCCGCTCTTCGCAGTGCCGAGGCCTCGGTAAAGGGCGTAAACGTAGTTAAAAACCCGCATGACGGAGCGAATAGGACTCCAAAAGGACCGTTGATCGAGCGGGTGGCTGTGCCCGCGCAGGGCAGCCAGGCCAGTATCCCGCCTTATCAGCCGGTGGATGTGAAGACGCTTGGCCTTCCCAGGAACGTTGTAAATTTCCTGGATATTACCGAAGCCAAGCTATCTTCGGCCGTTCTGGCAGTTGTTGAGGGGGAGGGGCCTGTCCATACCCAGGTCCTGACAAGCCGAATTCTGAGCGCTGTGGGTCTGTCACGAGCCGGTTCGAGGATCCAGCAAAGGATTCTCGATATCATCAACAAGTTGGAACGCGGTAATCTGATCAGCTTCGATGGGGAGTTCGCATATCCCAAGGACGAATCTTCTGTTCCTGAGATCCGGGACTGGTGTGCATCCCCTGATGCGCCGAACAAGTTCGAGTATGTCCCGGACACCGAGCTGGTGTATGCCCTGTATCACACCGTGAAGGACGCGCATTCAATCCATCCTGATGACTGCATGGCCGCCGCGATTAATTTGCTTGGATTCAAGCGGCTTACCGCAAGCGTGCGGGAACGTCTGCAGGTGGTACTCGACGAAATGATCGAGACGCGCGCCCTGAGGTCTGTGTCCGATCGACTCCAGATCGGGGAAGAGGGCTGATCGAAAGTTGTTCCACCCAAAAGCGGATCTGGGCGTCACAGGGAAGGCGATGACATGGCTATGACATTGTGTGGTGAGCATCCATGGCAACGTTGATTCCATCACTCAACAGTTGCCTTGGTCGCATGCAGGCCGGTGAGAAGCGTTTTGCGCGTCGTCTCGAGAGTCATCTGGAAGATGACTATCTCTGCTGGTACGAGATGCCAGTGGGACGGCGGCAACGATATTCGGACTTCATTGTCCTGCATCCCGCCCGTGGTCTTCTGTTGCTCGAGGTCAAGGACTGGAAGATGGAGACCATCCACAGCCTTGATAGAAGCAGCGTAACCCTGCTGACGCCCAATGGGTTGAAGACCGCCAGCAATCCCCTGGAACAGGTGCGCCAGTGCGCTTACCAGCTGGTCAACCGTCTTGAAAGCGATCCGCAGCTGGTCAACCCCTCTGGACGCTATCAGGGCAAGCTCTGCTTTCCTTATGGCTATGGTGTGGTCCTGACCCAGATCAGCCGCGAGCAGTTCAATAGCAGTGGCATGGCTGAGGTCATGCCAGAGCACCAGGTGATCTGCCGTGACGAGATGATGGAGAGCACTGATCCGGAGGAGTTCCAGAAGCGTCTCTGGGATATGTTCAATGTCAGCTTTGCGCGCCAGATGAGCCTTCCACAGATCGACCGGGTGCGCTGGCATATCTTTCCTGAGATCCGGATCGGGGACGGTCAGGCGGGGTTGTTCGACGAGACACCTGCTGATGGGGCAGGGGGCGAGGAAGGCAACTCAGCTGACGAACTGATTCCTGACCTGATCAAAGTGATGGACATGCAGCAGGAGCAGCTGGCCCGGAGTCTCGGCCAGGGGCATCGGGTCATCCATGGTGTGGCGGGCTCTGGCAAGACGCTGATTCTAGGGTACCGCTGCCTCTACCTGGCCCGCCTTCTGCACAAGCCCATCCTCGTCATCTGTTTCAATATCACCCTGGCAGCCCGGTTGCGCGGCATGATGGAGGCGCAGGCCATCAACGATCGGGTCCACGTTTACCACTTCCACGACTGGTGCGGTGAGCAGCTCAAGCGCTACCACGTGCAGCGACCCGCACCGGGTGATCGTTACCTGGAAGAACTGGTTGCCAGGGTGATCGAGGCCACTGACAAGGGGCAGATCCCACGTGGACAATACGGCGCCCTGATGATCGACGAGGGCCATGATTTCGATGCCGACTGGCTCAGGCTGGTCGTTCAGATGGTCGATCCCGACGAGGGGTCCCTGCTGCTGCTCTACGATGATGCCCAGTCCATCTACAAGAAGAACAGGGCACTTGATTTCAGCCTCTCCAGCGTCGGTATACAGGCCCGTGGCCGTACCACGATCCTGAAGCTCAACTATCGCAACACCAATGAAATCCTCGATTTTGCCTACCGATTCGCCAAGCATTACCTGAACCCGACGGACTCTGACGAGGACCATGTGCCACTGGTCGAACCCCAGGCGGCTGGTCGCCATGGGCCACCGCCGTATCTGAAGCTGTGTTCATCTCTCGATGAAGAGATCCGCTACATCGCACACACGCTGTCACGGCTCAACCGTGAAGGTGTCCTCTGGCGAGATATGGCTGTCACCTGCCACTCCCGCAATCTTGCCAAGCAGCTTACAAAGGGATTGGGCGCATCGGGTATACCCGTTGATAGTCTCGTGGAGTCCGTCGAGAAGAAGGCCTTTGACCCGGCCCGGGATAGCGTCAAGGTCATGACGATGCACAGCAGCAAGGGTCTGGAGTTCCCGGTTGTAGTCATTCCAGGGATAGGGGGTCTGCCGGGTCAGTACGACGATCCTGCCTCGGATGCGAAATTGCTCTATGTGGCCATGACCCGTTCAACGGACAAGCTTCTGCTGACCGCAAGCCAAGAGTCCGAGTTCGTTAAGCAACTCATAGGAAATCAATCCCGATGAACGCTTCTGAAAGGAAGGACAAGGATTAATGCGACGCATGGTGTCGTATATGTGTCTGATAATCAGCGGTTCCTCAGCCCAAAGGTTGGGGCGCTTGATTCATTCACTCGGGAGGTATGATCAATGAGCTATGAAATTTCGCTTGATGAGCTGGACAGTGAAGTTCGCACCTACCATCGAAAGGAATCGGCGGTGTTTTACAAAACCAAAGAGACCTTCGGTGCTCTGTCAAATATGGCATCTGGATATCCCCTTCGGGTTAATTGTGTACGGATTCTCACGTCGGAAGCGCTCTATCAAGCCTGTCGATTCCCGCACCTCCCTGAAGTTCAGAGGGTCATCATCGATCAAAAAAGCCCAATAGCCGCAAAGATGAAAAGCAAACCCCATCGGAAGGATTCACGTCCAGACTGGGATCAAGTGCGAGTTGGCGTAATGCGGTGGTGTCTTCGTGTGAAGCTGGCGCAGAACTACAAGGAGTTTGGTCGGTGGCTTCTGGTGACAAAAGACAAGGAAATCGTGGAGCAGTCGAAGAAGGACGCTTTCTGGGGTGCAAAGGTGATCGATGATGATGGTGAGATCCTGGTCGGGCAGAATGTGCTGGGCAGGTTGTTGATGGAGCTTCGGGAGCTGTACAGAAACGATGATGAAGAGCGGCTTAAGATGGTTGCTCCGTTAGAAATTAAAAACTTCATGCTGTTTGGTGAGTCGATTAAGGCTATTCCTGAGGATGGTTTGATAGGCCATCATGAACAACGACAGCCTTGTCTCTTTTAGAAAAATGAGGACGCATGCTTATCACTAGCAGCGGTTTGGAATGCTTCGATATACTCACAAATTAAGGCTGTTAGAGGTTTATGGAAAATGAATAAACAACAATTTAACGAAGATAGGGATGTCAAAGGATTCATAAGTTGGGCTGTCTACAATTTGAATAGTATTGAAATCAATCTCCGCGTATCACGTTCAGGAACAGGGATGGCAGATGGAAGGAAAGGTCCGGGAGTCTCCGGTAGGTTTGTCGGAGTGAATGCAGTCGTTCATGCGTATCAATGGAGATCCGAGCTGGTTGATAGAGATGGGAAAAAACTGGTTACGCAGGATTGGACATCAACACGCAAAGCACTCGAGGGTCTTGGTGTCTGGCTACGAGAAGAGGTTGACAATGGAAACCAAGATGGCGCCTTGGAGGCTTGTCGTCAGATTGTTAAATGGGGTGGTGATAGAAACTCAAATGTCGGAGCGATTCCTTTTTTAGAGAACAAGGAGGATCTTCCTATATATCTAAAGAAGACAAGGGATTTATTCCATCTTGAATGTGCAGATACCAATATTCTTGAATATGTTGGCAAAATGAATGCGATGCTGACAAAGGTTCATGCCCTTAATTCACGTGATGGGCTACCAATTTATGATTCGCGTGTTGCAGCAGCTATTTCATCTCTTATTGAAGTGTACCGCGTTCATCAAGAGATGAGTTGGAAAGAAATGCCAAAGTCCCTTGATTTTAAAGCAACCGAGCGTAGGTCGAAAAGGGAAAATGGAAAATATATAAGAAAATACGATCGGGAGGTGCAGGGAATGCGTGATGTTTATCAGCCTGTAGTTGGTGGTGGGCTGATGCCGGTAGATGAGATTGCAAAGGCAAAGACTTGGTCCTCGTGCAAAATCAGACTGGGTTGGTTGTTGGAAGCGATCATCTGTGAGGCGGATCAACAGAATAGATCGTTATTTGACGAAGAAGTCACGGATGGCTCGATGAGATCAAAAATGCATGCTTTTGAGGCCGCGCTATTCATGATGGGGTTCGATGTGGGCTGTTTTTGATTGTAAGTCAAAGTATAAAGCCAGATATCATGTCAACACTGCATTCGTGCGTTCCCGAAGATAACGGCAAACATCACACTCAGAACCCGCATCAGGAACAAGATCCTGCTCCAGGCACTCAATGGCCTCGTCCACAGCCTGTCCGACCCAGCTGTCATCCCCTTCGTAGGGTATCAGCGTTGTCTCAAAGCGCATGCGGCCCTGAAGGCCCTCATCGTAGAAGCCACCTTCCTTGCTGCCATTCACATATAGGAAATAGGCCACAGGGCTGATAGTGAATCCCGACTGGCGCAGCAGCCACTGATAGATCTCTGCCTGGCGCTTGTAGGAATCCCCGAATCCCGAGTCAATATCGGGAACGCCTTTCTTGGAGGTGGACTTGTAGTCCACAACGTGGAGCTCTCCGGTCTCTCGATCTTCCCAGATGTCATCAACCGCACCGAAGACTACGGCACCATCTGATCGCTGCACCCGGACGCCGTGTCGATTGCTGCGCCAGGAATCCATCTGTTCGTGATTGCAGGCCCTGACATTGAGCCCCTCGCGCTCCCACAAAGGATGCATTGCCCCGGTGGGTCGTACCGCATCGAACTCGTTCTTGAGCAGGGCATCTGTCGCCACCGCCAGGGTGAGCGGGACCATCTTCAATGACTTGACCCCACGACGACGCTCCATGTAGAAGCACTGGGGGCAACGCAGGTATTGCTCAATCGCGGTTCTGGATAGGTCCATTGCTCTCTCCTCGGTTATCCTGTCGCTCATGCTTTGAAACATTTACTCGGCTCAGCCGGTCAGTTCATCAAGATTGGTTATTTCACGCTTGGAATTCAGTAGGATCTGTCTGATATCCGGCGTGGGTGTTTCGCAGTGCAGCTCGAGCGTCCCATTTGAATTCCCAACCGCCATAGCGGCTTCTGCTGTCAGTCTGGGAACCGTGATACGTAAATGCCCGGTGAATTGGGCGAGCATCCTTAAGATATCAGGGCTGGGTTCAATCCCCAGTTCTATAGAGAGAGCATGCCCACCATATTGTGACAGTTCGTCAGCAGCCTTTACGGAGACCGAATCCTCGCTGACGCTGATCTGCAGCTCCTCACTGGCGAGGGATCTGGATAGCGCGGTGGCAGCGTCATCACACAGACGAGGGACCTCAAGCATCAGCAACTCTGTTCGCACCCTGGACAGGTGGGCAGCTGTCACTTCATCCAGCCGGTCCAGATGTAGCAATAGCTGGTGGCCCTGAAATGCACTCAGTACATCAGCTTCTTGGTGACTTAAATCTGATATCCCTTCGAGGTTCACACTCTCTGCATACCTGGATAGCAATATTAGGTTCATGCGCTCCATTCGTCCGAGATATTCGGATGCACCCCAAATTCTCCCGATCGACAGCTTTACATGTTCTGCCATCTCTAATACGAGACTCACACATGCATCGTTCATCAGTGGCAGTTCTGTGAACTCAATTGTCTCGGCACTGGATGAGGCAAGCGCCTGCGCTGCCGACAGGGTGATTGAGCAGTAATTCAGATGAAGAACACCGGGTAACACCGCCAACTCCCTGGCGGTGTTACCCTCGAGTTCCTTACCCGTAAAACTGTTCGTGTGTGTACTCACAACTGAATTTTCTCTTTGATCATGAAATCGCAGTACTTCTTACCAGTCTTTTTCTGTAGTTCAGTAAAACGTTTCTTTTCCTTGATAGCTACTGATCTGACGATTTTGCGATATTCCTCTGGAATTTTGTCGAACCACTCCTTTCTTTGTTCCTTATCGAACCGAACAGTTATGTATTTACCTGATTCTGTCTTGACCCATCGTGAACCTTTGTACTGTAACCAAAGCAGTGCAGAGACCCATTGTCTGACCTGATGATCGTTTTTCTCCTGATCCATCTACTGACCCCCGTCTTGTCTGGAACAGGGGTATTATCAGGCATGACGGCGACGCCAAATGTCGCAAAAGAGCGCGCTTAGTCGGTCCTTTATGTCATTGATAATGCGAGGAATAAATCTTTGAGAGCTTGGTGGAGAGTTCCTTGAAATAGGCTCTGTATTCCTTGGGTGAGAGCACCTCGATATCATCCGCGAAATCATGGAGTTGCGTGAGCAGATCTCGGGTGTTGTTCACTGTGGCCTCGATTCTGACCCGACCGTCGCGGGTCTTTTTGACCATCTGATCATCACCGAACGGCCTTTCCTGAATGTATTTGGCAGTGTGGGGCTTTGCCAGGATCTTGAGCTTGAAGGTGGCACCAATCTCCCTGAGAGAGTCGACCGGCGGGGCGCCCAGAAAGTCAGGTGAACGAATGTACTTGTCCAGATCAAAACCCTCTGGCGCACGCGCGACATCTCCTTCTATGACCCGGACGGCTGTGAACCTATGCATTGGCCAGGCCATAACCTTCTCCTTGTCTATGTCGTTCCCTACTTCGTCAATCACATGAATCAGATACAACGTATCAAATCGGCTCACGATGCCCAGGGGGGATATCTCGCATATTTTTCCTGACTTTGAGCGAGTCGAGACGGGCCGATAGGTGATCAATGCCTTGCGATTGCGCATCAGGGCGTCATGAATCCCAGTGAGCACCTGTGGGGCGATTTCGGCAGGTAATCGGCTGCCACTGCGGGGGAGAATGCGAATCTTTCTCGATAACGCCTGTGCCTTGCCGCCGCTTTGCAAGAGGACCATCCGTGCACGCCGGAAATCAGGCTCCATGGTGGCGAGTACGGATCTGGGCAGGACAGCGCTGGCCAACTGACCGGCCATTTCGTAGGTGATGGCTGTTGCCGGGTCCATGTTGCCAATGGTCGGGCGCCCCGTCTCGCTGGGCCATGCCCACTCGTAGGGATGCCCGCGATCCGTGGTGCGCTTTCGTCCAACAAGCCCAAACTGCATTTCGAAAAACTTCAGTATTCTCTGAATTGTTCGATCCGTGACCTCCAACCCCTCTGCCTCGAGTGCCGTGCTCAAGTCGCGGACGGTCTTGAATCTTGGTGCTGTCTCCAGGGTAGAAAGGAGATGCCACATCCGCAGAAATTCGGCAAATTCGTAATTCTCTTTCTTTCTCTTTGCCATTCTTTCCCCCTGTCCTCGAAGCCGAGAGCTTGAACCCCTTATGCGACATTGCGTGTCGCATGCGACCCTTACTATAAGGTCCCGTTGCAGGACGGGGCAATGAAGACTTGGTCGGGGGGTATACATGAAGGTATCGGGTAAAAGGGTTCGCCACAGAAAGTACCGTCAGGGGCCACTTGAAGATCAGTATCGCGCCCAGATCCGCCTATGGATCCTGCGTATACTTGTAAACTTGAATGGATTTCAGATGGGTGGAAGGTCATACGGAGTTAATCTGCGATTTATCATGGACTTCGTCGCGCCACATCTGGTTGAGGAGATGGATAATGACGAATCAGGGAAGATCACCCTGTCCGCATTGAAAAGCATACTGTTCGATGCGGAGTTGGACTTCGTGCCAGAGTCCACCGCGCTTGGATTTGGTATTGATCTACTGGTCGAAGTGCTTGGCATTAACGCAGCAGAGCGCGAAGTACTGGAATTTTTCATTCTCTGTAAATACTCCAGAATGCTCAATGACGCGCTTGAGCTCACTCCCCAAAATCTGGACATGGCAAGTGCCTGTTCAATTCTCAGTGTGATTCTGAATAGGCCTCTCCAGGCAATCGAGAACGCCCTGTCGTCTGACGGGATTCTCATTAACGCGGGCTTACTCGAATCAGATGGGCACCCGGTCTCCCTGGAAAGAAAGTTCAACGTACCAGGGCAACTGGTCGACAAGTTATCCGTCGCGCATAGCTCTTCGCTGGATGTCCTGGACACTTTTCTCAATAGAGCGCCCGAGTCAGTCCTCGTGCGGGAGGATTTCGCCGAGCATGCAGACAGTTTTGATCTCGTGAGCGAGTATCTGTCGGCTGCAGTCCGTGATGGACTCTCGGGCGTGAATATTCTGCTTTATGGAGCACCCGGGGTTGGTAAAACACAGATTGTGCGCTGTATATGCAACACCCTGAGAATTGACCTGTTTGAGGTGCCCGATCAGGACAAAGAGGGTGGTGTCTATGCTCCCGCAGAGCGGCTCTCGGCTTACCTCTTCAGTCAGAAGCTGCTTGAGAATAAATCTGATACTGCGATTCTTTTTGACGAGATGGAAGATGTTTTTCCACAACCCGATTTTTTCGATTCGATGCGTCCGAGGAGGATGCGAACCAAGGGACGAAAGTCGTGGATCAACCGGCTACTCGAGACCAATAAGAGACCCGCATTTTGGGTAGGAAACAATATCGATCATCTGGACCTTGCCTATCTGCGCAGGTTCGACCTTGTTCTTGAGATCCCGAAACCAAGTCAATCGATGCGCAAACGGATCTTGAACAAGTTCCTCGCTGAAAAAGGTATCGAGACGAACGGATGGATCGGCCGGGTTCCGGACAGCCCACACCTGACCCCAGGCCTGATCGAGAAGTCGGTGCGCGTAATCCAGGCAATTAATCCGGGTGAGGCGGGAGCCGCGCAACTTTACAAGCGTTTGACCGGCAATGTGCTCAAGGCCATGGGGTATCAGGCACCCACGGTCCCTGATAAAGAGTCCGTCATCAGCTATGACCCGGAGGTGATCAACATCGACGTGGACCCGACTACGCTGACTCGGGGTATTTCGGACATGCAGGATGCACGAATTCTGTTTTACGGGGCACCGGGTACCGGGAAGACGGAGCTTGCTCGGCATCTGGCCAAGTCCCTCGAAAAACCACTGATCGTACGCAAGCCCTCTGACCTCCTGGACAAGTTTCTCGGTGGTACAGAGAAAAACCTGGCCGCGGTTTTCGAAGAGGCGGAACAGGAAGGTGCCGTTCTCCTGCTCGATGAGGTCGACAGTTTTCTCATGACCAGGGCTGCGGCGCACAGAAGCTGGGAGATCACCCAGGTCAATGAGCTGCTCGTTCAGATCGAGGCCTTCAAGGGTGTCCTGATTGCATGCACCAATGCCATGAGTCTTCTGGATGAAGCAGCAATGCGCCGATTTGATGTCAAGGTGCGGTTTGAATGCATGAGTGCCAGCCAGGTGCGAAAACTGTTCTGCCAGGTGCTCAATCAGTTGGGATCAGAGGCTTGTGAAACTAACTCGCTCATCGAGCGCAGGCTGGGAAGACTGGATTCGCTCACACCCGGGGACTTCCATGCAGTGATACGCCGTCTGCGAATCACTGGGCTCGAGCTCTCTCCCCAGTCGCTCTGTGCTGCATTGGAGCAGGAGTCCTCGAAGAAGGCTGAAAACAAGGGTAGGGGGATCGGGTTCTCTGCGCATCTTTGATGTGCCGATGGAGTACCGGTCTCGGAAAAAGCGCATTCAAATCGACCGAGAGCCAAGCATCAATTACATGATCCGATGTGGATTCGAATTATTACATGTGAATCCAGATTGTGCTGTCAAAATAATAACATTCATGAATAAAACGCAGGCTCGTAATGAGGGTGAACAAATGACAGCTTCGGTCAGACTCATCAGGAAATCCGCCTTCACGGCCTGGGATCGAGTGGCGTTGACCTACAGTGAAGGGAATGTGGATCATCTTCATGTATTCGCAGACCGATACTCCTGTCTCGAGTTATATCGGCAGTTGAACATTGGGTACTTCCGCCAGCATCAGGGTGTGATGACGTTGAGCGTTGATGAGCGAACATTCCACTGGTCAGAAGACCTTTGGCGACAGGTCCATGCGGTCCTCGATGTCTGGTTTGAGCAATACATGGTCATTGTAGAGTTCAGGGAATGAGTGTCACTGGCAAGGGCGGCTCAGGGCCTACTGCTGATGACGAGGTGTTCAAAACAGTGGGTGATCTTTTGGTTGAACGGAACGACCCTGATGACTTTCAGGCGTCCCAGGTGCTCCGGGTCAATCTCCAGGATCTAACGCGTGCTTTGAGGCCATATGGAATAGTACCCTGCAACTGGTGCGCCAAGCGCTGGGTGCTTGTTCCCCCGGGTTCAGATGGCGACACTTGCAGTCATTGCCTTTCCCTTGGTTGTGCTGAACTCAGCCTGGATCTCATGGAGGAGCTGGGTGTGTTTACCGAGGATGAGGCCACGATGATTCAGCACAAAATCAACGCGCATAAAGCGCAACATAATGATAAATAAGAAATCGAAGGGGTGATCGGTGAGCATCCGTCTCTTACATACGGCCGACTGGCAGATCGGCAAGCAGTTTTCATGGATCGAAGGTGATGCGGGAGCGCTGATCCGGACACAGCGACTGGAATCGGTGAAACGTATTGCCGAACTCGCCAGGGGCCGTGAGGTGGATGCCGTGCTTGTGGCGGGGGACGTCTTCGAGATGAACACGGTCTCTGACGAAACCCTGAGACGGACCATGGACGCACTGTCCGGGTATCCGGGTCCCTGGCTACTGCTCCCAGGCAACCATGATGCGGCGCTCCAGGAGAGTGCCTGGACGCGACTCAGCCGCATCGGCTTGCCTGGTAATGTGCGCCTTCTTCTGGATTTCGAGCCTGTCATCCTCAAGGATCGCAAGCTCGCGGTACTGCCAGCACCGCTTACCCGGCGTCATGAGGCTCGGGATCTCACCGAAGGTTTCACTGCCATGGAGAGCCCGGAAGGGGCGGTTCGAGTCGGATTGGCCCATGGCAGCGTCGAGAACCGCCTTCCCGATTCTGCCGAGCTCCATAATCCCATCTCGGACCGTCGGGCCGATGAATCCGGGCTTGAGTACCTGGCCCTAGGGGATTGGCATGGCACGCTCGAGATCGCCAACCGGACCTGGTATGCAGGCACCCACGAAACCGACGGATTCCGCGATAACGACTCGGGGAACGTGCTGCTTGTCGAGATTGATGGGCCGGGGGCCACGCCACGTGTTGAAAAGGTCCAGACCACCCACTACCAATGGTCTCACAAGAGTCACGAGGTCCACGGTTCGGATGACATCAAACTGCTGGAAGCGGATCTGGCTGCCCTGGGGCAGCCCTTTGAGCGTCACGTCTTGAGGCTCGATCTTCGAGGGGCGCTGGACCTTGCTGGGCACGGTGAGTTGCAGGCGCTTCTGGATACCTGGCGTGCAAGACTGCGTTACCTGCGCGCATCGGACTCAGGGGTACTGGTGTCCCCCAGCGAAGAAGATCTGGACAGGATGGGCGCGAGCGGTTTTGTGAGCCGGGCCATCGAGCGGTTGCGCGACATGGCCAAGGATCCGGATCCCGGGAAGTCAGCCCAGGCGGGTGCTGCGTTGCAGCGTCTGTATGTGGAATACATGACCCTGACCGGAAGGGGCTGATCCGTGCTCGTTATCAAATCCATAGAAGTCAGTCACTTCCGAAAGCTGAAGGGTCCAGTACGCATCGAGGGGTTGGAAGACGGACTGACCATCATTGCCGGGGATAACGAGGAAGGGAAGTCGACATTGCTCGAGGCCGTTCGTGCGGCCCTGTTCGAGAAACACAGTCTGACGGGTGAGGTCGCGGAGAGTTTTCAACCCTATGAGTCCTCGGTCCGTCCCGAGGTCTCCGTGGAGTTCTCGCTCAATGGGGGTCTGTATCGAATCGAGAAGGGTTTCTGCCAGAAGCCGACGGCGGAACTGACCACGCCAACCGGGAGTTTCTCTGGGCAGGCTGCGGAGGACCAGCTCAGGGAGTTACTGGGTCATTCCTCTCCTGCGCGGGGGGCAAGCAAGCCGGAGCATCAGGGCATCTGGGGCATGCTTTTTGTCCAGCAGGGCAGTGCATTCCAGCCGATCCCCGTCAACGAGTCAGGTCAGCGGACTTTGCGTACCGCCCTGGAAGCCCAGGTGGGCGATGTATTGGGAGGCCCTGAAAGCGAGATGCTGATCAGCAGTGTCAAGGACTCCTATGACCGCTATTACACCCCAACCGGACGCCCAAAGGGCGAACTCAAGCAGGTGCATGACGATGTCGCCTTCGTTGAGGTGGAACTAAGCAATATTGACGGCCAATTGAGCGACTTCGACCACAAGCTTGACGAGCTCGTAAAGCTCGATCTCGAACTCTCAGGCCCGTTTAATCCTGACAGGATGGCGGATCTGCAGGAACGTCTGCAGGTCGCCCGTGATGCGGCGAAGGGGCTCGAATCCCTGGAGCAGACGTTCAACCAAACCGGGCAGGCACTTAAGGTCGCCGCAGTCGAGGCCGAGCAAGCACGGCAGCAATGGGATGTCAGGCAGCGCCTGATTCAATCCCTCGAGGACAACGCGAAGAGCCTTGAAAAGCATCGTGAAACGACTGCGCGAATCGCGCGTGAGCTGGAAGTCCTGGATTCTCAGGTGGCCGAGCGGCAGGGGCATTCTGAGCACGCACAAACTGCAGTGCAGGACGCCAGAAGCGTACTGAGGCTGATGCAATCTCTGCGTAATGCCAAGGATATCGAGGTGCAGCTGGAATCACTCCGGGCTCAGCTTCAGAAGGGCCAGGATGCGGAGGCAGAGATCCGGGATACCAAAAGACGCATCGCCTCTGTTGAGCTACCTAAGGAATCTCTCGACAGACTGAGGACCTTATCCAGTCAGATTGATCATGCCCGGGCAAAGCGGAGTGCACTGGCCACGACCCTCGCCCTTGATCTGAATGGATCCGCGGAAATGGGGGGTCAAACCCTTGATCCAAATGCCCGGGTCGAGATCTACAAGCAGGAGACCCTGAACCTAGGGCAACTGGGCAGGCTCACCATCACGCCAGGTGGAGCGAATGTCAGCGGGATCCTGGCTGAGTTGGACAGGCTGGAACGCGAGCTTTCAGAGTCTCTCGAGACGCTCAGTGTTGCGAGCCTCACGGAAGCAGAGGAGCGTGAGAGGCGAGAGCAGGAACTCAAGAGCCGCCTTGCTACCGAGCTGGTCAGGCTAAGCGCGGTCGCCCCAGATGGCCTTGATCCCCACAGGGAGCGAATAGACGTGCTTGAAGTCCGCCTCTCTGCCATTCGTGAGCAACTCGGTGATCATGGTGACGAACAGCGTGCCGTAGATGACCGGGCATTACGGGAGGTAGAGGAAAAGCTGGGACTCGCAGAAGGTGAGGAGATGGAGGCCAGATCTCTCCTTGATGAAGGGCGTAAGCAGCGAGAAGGGATCCTGAGTGTACTGGCCGAGGCCCAGGCGGCGCTGAAAGCCAACCAGGCTGATGCCGATCGATTGACCAGGGACCTACAGTCAGCGCGTTCTGACCATCCCGACGAGTCACTGCACGACAAGGTTCATGCGTCTGAGCAAACCCTGCTTACTGCCCAAGAGGCACACGAGAAGGCTAAAACAGCCCTCGAACAGGCGGATCCCGAGGCGGTCAGGTCAGACCTTGCGACTGCGGAACGTGCAATTGAGAACTTCACGAAGCAGCACAATCAGATCAATTCCAGAATCACCGAGCTGCGCGGGGAACTCCGGGGACAGGGACACATGGGGCTGGGTGAAAAACGCCAGGAGCTGCAAGGAAGGCTGGATGCCACTCGCTTGCGTGCGGAAGCGCTCGACAGACAAGCTGGTGCCATCTCACTTCTACACCAGGTCCTTTCTGAGGCAGAAGGGGAGGCCCGTGATCACTTCCTCCAGCCGATCTCGGAACGCGTGGCCCCACTGCTCAGGCGTTTATTTCCGGACCATCGCCTCGTGCTCGGGGATGACCTTGATATCGCGTTTCTTGACCGGGATGGCCTCAAGGAGCCTTTCTCAAGCCTCAGTGTAGGCACACGTGAGCAGCTCGCGATCCTGACCCGGCTGGCATTCGCTCAACTGCTTGTGGAGCAGGGAAAGCCCGCCATGGTGATCCTGGACGATGCCCTGGTGTACTCAGACCAGGAGCGCTTCGAACGCATGAAGCTGATCCTTTCCCAGGCGGCGCAGCACTACCAGATCCTGCTGCTGACATGCAGGCCAGGGGACTATCTGTCACTAGGGGCGCCGAGAGTAATACTCAGTTAAGCAGCAATGTGCCGGAAATCCAGGGCTTGAAGTAACCCCACGAGGGTTTTTACGGCTTCCATGCTACTCAGATGCAAACACAGATTCTGTGCATTAACAGGCTGTTGAAAAGCTCGCCGAGCCGGGCATGATATTTGGTTTTTGGCCACAGGTACCATTAGGTCTTATGGGTTAACGTTTTGCCTGATTTTAAGTAGACGTTTTGTTGCCAGATTTTGCAATTTTTATTGTATTTTCTGGCAACATTTCCATTATTTTTTATAGTGGTATTTCGCTAGTTGCCAGATTTTACAATTTTTGTTGTATTTTCTGGCAACATTTTCCTGCGCCTTCCGACCTCTAAGAAAAGTTGCCAGTGTAAAGCCCCTAAAATTCTGGACACTCACATGCACTAATTTCACGCCGCCATTGCCCGGCTCGGCCGGTACGCTGCACGCACCTGTGCCGGTGTCCGATGACCATGACGCTGGAGCAGCCAATGCTGGTTGTACCGCTCCTTGAATGCCAGCAGCTCTCGCCTGAGCTCCTCGACACTCTCGAATCGCCGGACCCAAAGCAACTGCTCCTTGAGGGTGCGGATAAAGCGCTCGGCGCTCCCGTTCCCCTGCGGGGCTCGCACAAAGCTGGGGCTGGACTCCAGCCCAAGAAACCTAAGCTCGTTCTGGAAATGGCTGCTGATGTACTGCGGCCCGTTGTCGTGGCGGAGGACCAGCCCAGTGGCGATCCCCTGCTCAAGACAGCCAAAGTGCTCCCGAATGCCCTGATAAATCGGCTCCAGTGCTTCGAAGCGGGTCCCCGGTCGGGCAGCATGCAAACCGACCACATCACCGACAAAATGATCGACGACCACGAACACGGTCGCCGTACCCTCATCGGTCAGCGCCAGGGCCGCATCCGTCCCCCACATCCGGTTGGGGGCCTCGGGGATGATGGTGCCATCATGGACCTGCGGACCCCGAGCCGTGCCCTGTCGATGTGGGGCCTGCAGCCCATGCTCGCGCAGCAGCCGACGCAGCCGCTCACGACAAACGACGACACCCTTAAGTTTCAGCCTTGCCCAGAGCTTGCGGTAGCCCTCGCCGGTAAAACCCAGCGCCTCGACCTCCCGGATCACCTCGCGCACCCGCACCAACAGCGTCTCATCCGACACCACCAGAGGACGTCCAGGTCGCTGACGCCTGCCCGATCTGCAAGCTGTCGCCTGGCGGGCATACACCGTCGATCGGGATACACCCCACATCCGACACACCCGAGCCTTGCCGTAGGGACGTCGTGCGGAGACCGAATAAGCTCGGCTTATGGCATCGATCTCCGCTTCGCAAAAGGGAGTTCGCTCTCATGGCGGGCTATGCGCATCTCCAGCAACTCCTTGTCCATCAACAGCTCGCCAACCTTGGCCTGGAGTGCCTTGCACTGCCTCTCCAGGGCCTCAACACAGGGATCACTGCTGCGCCGCTTGAGACCCGACAGACCGCTCTCCAGAAATGTGTCGCGCCACTCCGATGTGTTGATACACGATTGCCAAGATGCTTTGGACTGCGACGTTCGTACGAACGTACCGACTTCAATATTCGTACGAATGTCACAAACATTCGTACGAATGTCACACTAATTAACGTTAACTCCTCATGTACCTCCCCAAAACCCCTGTTTCATTCGTACGAACGTCACATTCATTCGTACGAACGTCACATTCATTCGTACGAACCTCGGGTCTATGACTGTGCAGGTTTCACCATGGCGCTGCGCAAATAATGCACTTGATGACCTAGGCGAGAGCCTCTTCCCACCGATCTAGCGCTTGCCTCATCTCGGGACCGTAGCCGTACCTCTCATAGATCGAAGTTACAGACCGATCCGTGTGATTGAGCAGCCTGGCGATGACCTCCCGCGATACCCCAAGGCCAGCAAGATGTGATGCACACGTGCGCCTAAGGTCGTGGGCGGTCCAGTGTGGGATCCCGACGTGCTCCCTCAGCCTCGTAACCGCCCGTGAAATTGCCTCGGCGGCAATCGCCCGGTCCCGCCTCCCGCCTGATCTGCGAGGGGAGGGGAATACATATGCGCTTTTTGGATCCAGCCTCAGCGCCAGAGCCTCATCAATCAGCCGCTTCGCCCCGGCACAAATCGGCACTCGGTGAGCACGGCCATTTTTTGCCCGCTCCCCGGGGATCGTCCACCAGCCATCCTGTCTGTCCAGCTCAGTCAGCGCCATGCCTGCCACCTCTCCGGGCCGCTGACCGGTGAGCAGGATCAATTGAATGGCGACTCGCGTCGCCCTGGTCGGCCACGCTCGGCAGCCCGCTGGCATCTCATCTCTATCCAGAGCCGCCAGCAGCGTGCGGATTTCCGACATGGTGAGCACCCGCTCCTTGGAGCGGGTCGGGGCAGGGGGTTTGATCCGCAGGCAGGGATTAGTCTCGATCCCCGAGACTTCATGATCCAGAGCCCAGTTCCACATCTTTTTGCAGACCGCCAGCACCCGGTTAGCCGCCACCGGAGCCCCGCGGGCTGCAACACCGGACAGCATCTCCCGGATATCTCCCCGGGTGACAGAGCCAGCGAGCATTTCACCCAGCCGAGGCAGGACATCCCGCTCCAGATGCTCGTGGTCCCGTTTCCACGACCGCTTATGCTGACGGGCGTACTCCTCGATGTACCTGCGGGCCAGTTCCTCGACCGTCGGCCCTTGGGCGGGCACCGGCTCAAGCTCTCCTTTTTCGAGAGCCACCTCGGTTGCCCGCGCCCAGCGGGCGGCAGCCTCACGTGTTAGAAAGGTATCCGCCCGGTACTGACCCCGCCGGCGGATCTGTGCGCGCCACTTCCCGGACGGTAGTTTGTGGATCGACGCCATGCCCCCCTCCGTGTGCAGCCGTGTGCAATCTGTGTGCACTCGTATCGTACACTTCCGTGCACTTTTGTTGCACTAAGTCGTAACTTGTTGATTTAAAAAGGGAGGGAAAAACCGGCCTGTCAGGGCGAAAAGCAAAAGAAAAGGGGCTGCGCTTTCGCGCAACCCCTTGTTTTTACTACCTTTTATTTGGCTCCCCGGGACGGGCTCGAACCGCCGACCTAGTGATTAACAGTCACCCGCTCTACCGACTGAGCTACCGGGGAATGGTGAAGCGGCGCATCTTATAGGAAGCGGCCGGGCAGGGTCAAGGCAGAGCCCGGCCCGGGGGTCTCAGCCTTCCACCGCCTGGCGGATGCGGGCCACGGCCTGCTTGAGGTTGTCCATGCTGGTGGCAAACGAGATGCGCACGTGGCCGTCGGCGCCGAAGGCGGAGCCGGGCACCAGGGCGACGCCGTGGTCCAGCAGGCGCTCGGAGAAGGCGGCGTCGGTGTCCAGCCCGAGCTTTTCCATGGCGTCCTTGACGCTGGGCAGGCAGTAGAAGGTGCCATCGGAGGGCAGGCAGTTGACGCCGGGGATGGCGTTCAGCGCCTCCACCAGGTACGCGTGGCGTTGCTCGAAGGCATTGCGCATGGAGAACACGCAGCTCTGGTCGCCCTTGAGCGCCGCCTCGGCCGCCGCCTGGGCGATGGAGGTGGGGTTGGAGGTGCTCTGGGACTGGATCTTCTTCATGGCGCCGATGAGCTTCTTCGGGCCGCCGGCATAGCCGATGCGCCAGCCGGTCATGGAGTAGGCCTTGGAGACGCCGTTGAGCACGATGGTGCGCTCGTAGAGGTCCGGGCAGGCCATCAGGATGTTACAGAAGGCCTGGCCCCGGAACATGATGTGCTCGTACATGTCGTCGGTGGCCACCAGCACGTGGGGATGACGCAGCAGCACTTCGGCAAGGGCGCGCAGCTCGTCGCGGGTGTAGGCCACACCGGTGGGGTTGGAGGGGCTGTTGAGCATCAGTAGCCGGGTGCGCGGGGTGATGGCGGCCTCCAGCTGCTCGGGGCTCATCTTGAAGCCCTGGGCCTGGTCGGTCTGCACGATCACCGGCGTGCCGTCGGCCAACAGGGTCATGTCCGGGTAGGAGACCCAGTAGGGGGCGGGGATGATGACCTCGTCACCCTCGTCCAGCAGGGCCTCGAACAGGTTGAAGATGCTGTGCTTGCCACCGCAGGAGACCAGGATCTGGTCCGGCTCGTAGCTGTGGCCGTTGTCGCGCACGAACTTGTCGATGATGGCCAGCTTCAGGCCCGGGGTACCGTCCACGGCGGTGTACTTGGTCTTGCCCGCGTGCAGGGCGGCGATGGCCGCCTCCTTGATGTGCTCCGGGGTATCGAAGTCCGGCTCACCGGCGCCGAGGCCGATGATGTCGCGTCCCTGGGCCTTGAGCTGGGCGGCCAGGGCGGTCACTGCCAGGGTGGGGGAGGGCTTGATGCGCTGAACGCGGGCGGAAAGCTTGATGTCCAAGGTCGTGTCCGGTGAGTCTGGTTGGTTGGAAACGCGCGCAGGCGGGGCCGCAGGGACCGGCGCCGGGCGACTGCGCAAAACACCTTAGATGATACGCAATCACGTCGGTTAAAATAAGCCCAATGACCCAGCAATTTACCCTCAAGACCGGCTACACCCCGGCCGGTGACCAGCCCGCCGCCATCGAAAAGCTGGTGGAAGGCCTGGAAGACGGCCTCGCCCACCAGGTCCTGCTCGGCGTGACCGGCTCCGGCAAGACCTTCACCATCGCCAACGTCATCCAGCGCACCCAGCGGCCCACCATCATCCTGGCGCCCAACAAGACCCTGGCCGCGCAGCTGTACGGGGAGATGAAGGAGTTCTTCCCGGACAACGCGGTGGAGTACTTCGTCTCCTACTACGACTACTACCAGCCGGAGGCCTACGTGCCGGCCTCGGACACCTTCATCGAGAAGGACGCCTCCATCAACGATCACATCGAGCAGATGCGCCTGTCCGCCACCCGGGCCCTGCTGGAGCGGCGCGACGCCATCATCGTGGCCAGCGTCTCGGCCATCTACGGCCTGGGGGACGTGAACGCCTACATGCAGATGGTGCTGCACCTGAAGCGCGGCGACCGGGTGGACCAGCGGGACATCCTGCGCCGCCTGGCGGAGCTGCAGTACACCCGCAACGACATGGAGCTGCGCCGGGGCACCTACCGGGTGCGCGGCGAGGTGATCGATATCCACCCGGCGGAATCCGAGCGCGAGGCGGTGCGCATCGAGCTGTTCGACGACGAGATCGAGCAGCTGTCCTATTTCGACCCGCTGACCGGCGAGATCCTCAAGCGCGTCGCCAGGCTCACGGTCTACCCCAAGACCCACTACGTCACCCCCCGGGAGACCATCCTGGGCGCCGTGGAGCAGATCAAGGTGGAGCTGCGCGAGCGCCTGGAACAGCTGCGCTCGGTGGAGAAGCTGGTGGAGGCCCAGCGCCTGGAGCAGCGCACCATCTTCGACATCGAGATGATGCTGGAGGTGGGCTACTGCTCGGGCATCGAGAACTACTCCCGCTACCTCTCCGGCCGCAAGCCCGGCGAGCCCCCGCCGTGCTTCTTCGACTACCTGCCCAAGGACGCCCTGCTGGTGGTGGACGAGAGCCACGTGACCGTCCCCCAGCTGGGCGGCATGTACCGGGGCGACCGCTCCCGCAAGGAGACCCTGGTGGAATACGGCTTCCGCCTGCCCTCGGCCCTGGACAACCGCCCCCTGCGCTTCGAGGAATTCGAGGCCCTCTCGCCCCAGGCCATCTACGTCTCCGCCACCCCGGGGCCCTACGAACTGGAGCACGCGGGCCAGGTGGTGGAGCAGGTGGT
Source organism: Thioalkalivibrio sulfidiphilus HL-EbGr7 (assembly GCF_000021985.1). NCBI lineage: Bacteria > Pseudomonadati > Pseudomonadota > Gammaproteobacteria > Chromatiales > Ectothiorhodospiraceae > Thioalkalivibrio > Thioalkalivibrio sulfidiphilus. The sequence continues at coordinate 1,861,676 of NC_011901.1, read as the reverse complement.
GCGCCCCACCGGCCTGGTGGACCCGGAGGTGGAGGTGCGCCCGGCCACCCACCAGGTGGACGACGTGCTCTCGGAGATCCGCGCCCGGGTGGCGGTCAACCAGCGGGTGCTGATCACCACCCTGACCAAGCGCATGGCCGAGGACCTGACCGAATACCTGCACGAGCACGACGTGCGTGTGCGCTACCTGCACTCGGACATCGATACCGTGGAGCGGGTTGAGATCATCCGCGACCTGCGCCTGGGGGAGTTCGACGTGCTGGTGGGCATCAACCTGCTGCGCGAGGGCCTGGACATGCCCGAGGTCTCCCTGGTGGCCATCCTGGACGCGGACAAGGAGGGCTTCCTGCGTTCCGACCGTTCCCTGATCCAGACCATCGGACGCGCCGCCCGCAACGTGCACGGCAAGGCCATCCTGTATGCCGACCGGATCACCGGCTCCATGGCCCGGGCCATGGAGGAGACCGAGCGACGCCGGGAGAAGCAGATCGCCCACAACCTGGAGCACGGCATCACGCCCAGGAGCGTGGAAAAACGCATCGCCGACATCATGGAAGGCGCCTACGCGGGTGGCTCGATGGCCTCGCCAAAGCGCTTCGCTAAGGTGGCCGAGGAGGAGATTGCCTACGGCCTGCCGCCGGAGAAGGCGGTCAAGGAGATCGCCCGGCTGGAAAGCCAGATGTACGAGCATGCCCGCAACCTGGAGTTCGAGGAGGCCGCGCTCCTGCGCGACCGCATCGAGCACCTGCGCAAGGGCTCCCTGGGCATGCCGGAGACCGCGAACGGATGAAGATCATGAGAACCCTGCTGATCACGGCGGCGCTGCTGGCCGTCACCTGGGGGGGTAGCACCCTGGCCGCGGACCCGGCCGAACAGGCCCTGCGCGCCCTGAACCCGGATTCGGAACTGGTGGGCAGCGTGGAGACGGTGCGCTCCCGCTACGAGGACACCCTGATCGACATCGCCCGCGCCCACGGCCTGGGCTACCACGCGATCCGCAACGCCAACCCCGGCGTGGACGCCTGGATCCCGGGGGAGGGCACCGAGGTGATCCTGCCGCGCCGGCACATCCTGCCCCGGCAGCACCGCTCGGGCATCGTCATCAACCTGCCGGAGATGCGTCTCTACGACTACACCGCCGGCCAGGACCACATCATGACCTATGCCATCAGCATCGGGCGCATGGACTGGTCCACGCCGCTCGGCACGCTCAGGGTGATCCAGAAGACCGAGCAGCCCACCTGGACGCCGCCGGCCTCCATCCGGCAGGCCTATGCCGCCCGGGGCGAGTCCCTGCCGGCGGTGGTGCCGCCGGGACCGGACAACCCGCTGGGCGAATTCGCCATGCGCCTGAGCAACCCCAGCTACCTGATCCACGGCACCAACTGGCCCGAGGGCATCGGCATGCGCGCCACCCACGGCTGTATCCGCCTGGCCCCCTCGGACATCGAGCACCTGTTCTCGCGCATCCCGGTGGGTACGCCGGTGCATATCGTCAACGAACCGGTGAAGGCGGGCTGGGACGGCGACACCCTGTACCTGGAGGCACACCCGGTGCTGGAAGAGCTCCAGGAGCCCAACAACCTGACCCCCGCGGTACGTGCCGTGGTTCGGGCCACCGGCGCTCGCCCGGCCGAGGTGGACTGGGCCGCCGTGACCCGCATCGCCAACGCGCGCACCGGCATACCGGAGGCGGTGGGCATCGCCAGGGCCTTGGCGGACGAGGAACACGCCCCGGTCCCGGTGGAGATCCAGACCGCCATGGCACCCGCGCCGGCGCCGAGCGCCCGGGTGACTGAAGCGGCGGGGATCGAACGGGGCTGGTATGTGCAGCTGGGCAGTTTCGGCGATGCGGGCAATGCCCGGCGCCTGGCCCTGCGCCTGGAAGAGGCGGGCTTCAGTGCCCACCTGCAGGACCACGCCCCCGGCGAGCGGGCCATGACCCGTGTGCTGGTCGGACCGGAGCAGAATGCCAACGACGCCAAGGCCCTGGTCACCCTGCTGGAGGAGGCCGTGGGCCTCAAGGGACACCTGCTGAATCTGCGCGAGGCCGACGAGTAATCCCGGTCTATTGAAAAGCGAAAGATCATTCTCTCGCGGAGACGCGGGGGAAACAAGTTCTTCAATCGCTTGATCCCCGTGGCCCCGTGCCTCCGTGAGAGGGCCTGTTTTGAGCTGTGACACGGACATAACCCAAAAGGCCTGGACCTCTCGCCAAGACGCGAAGGCGCCAAGAAAAATTACCTCATGTCTTGAAAAGATTTTCTCTGCGTCCCAGCGTCTCCGCGAGAGAACATTGGTTTTTTTCCGGACGACCACAAGACAGTGTTCTCTCACGGAGACACGGAGCCACGGGGAGAACTCTCCCAAGAGATTTCTTCGCGCCTTCGCGTCTTTGCGAGAGATCCAGGCCTTTCAAGCCTTTGACTGAATGCCCACAAAAAACGCCCGAAATCGGGCGCTATCAGGGTCGGCTGCGCATGAAGCCCTCCGGGCGGTTACACGCAGGCCGATGAGAAACCGGACCGGGTCGCCTTGGCTCGCCGGTCCGATGACTTCAATCCGAGTTACTTGGCAGGGCTGCGCTGGTACATGCGCTCCATGCTTTCCTTCAGACGGGCGTTCTCTTCCAGGGCCGCGTCTGCCTTGCGGTTCGCTTCGACGGCCAGGTTGCGGGCCTCGTTGGCGGTGCGGGTGGCGGCGTCGGCAGCGGTGCGCGCCTGGGCGGCATCGCTCTGGGCACGGGCGGCTGCGGCTTTGGCCTCATCGGCCGTAGTGCGAACCTCGGCGAGATCCGAGGTGGTGGCACAACCACCCAGCAGGGCGGCGGACAGGAGCAGGCCGGACAGAACACTCAAACGGGTCAATTTAGTGGACATCGAACTCTCCCTGGACTGATGAACAATGGGTGGGTTGAAGACGCGGCCACCTGGCCGCCGATAAAATGCGGTAAATCCCCGACTTGCGGTGATCTTAGCAGGCTTCAGGCCGGCTTACACGACCCGCGTCCCAGTTTGTATCCGGCACGAAACCGCGTCCTCTTTTGCGCAATGCACCAAGCCGGCGCAGTTTTATCGCTCCTTGTGCATCCCTGGCGCACCCCGATCTGAAGCATATTTTATAACTCCATGTTTTATCGAGATATTAATTCTTGGCACGCCCAATGCATTACTCCAGTCGTGACTAACTTGACGGACCTTCCGCTCTTGTTGGCCATGTCTCAACTCCTCCTGCTTTGGGGTGCATCACGCACCCCATTTTTTTTGGAGAGTGCATCCAGGGGCACTGTGATCCACAAGCCGCGATCAGGTTTGCCGCTGCGAGCCTGTTGGTCGGGCTGGTCGGGAAGAGGTGCAGAAAACAGCCACCGGTGAGCCGCCTTGACGCCCCCGGGGGCGGGTCTGATACTCCAGATAGGTGCCACATTGCGTGTTTCATGCCGCTCGGGCTGGAATGCGGATACTCCGGGAGTCAGGTCGTGAGCCAGATACTCGAACACCTCCACCAGGACCACATCCACATGGCCCGCGTGCTCGACCTGATCGAACGCGAACTCAAGCGCTTCAACGGCAACCTGCCGGCGGACCTGTCGCTCATCTATGACGGTCTGCATTACCTGACCCAGCACGGGGATCGCTGCCATCACCCCCTGGAGGACCGGGTCTTCGCCCGACTGGAGGAAGTCAATCCTTCCACCCGCGAGGCGGTCAACCGGCTCCGGGAGGAACACGAGGCCCTCTATGCCAAGGGCAAGGCCTTTCGCGACGCGGTGCGGGACGTGGAGAGCGAAGCTGCCATGGAACGGCGCAGCTTCCTGGAGGTGGCGCAGGACTACCTGCAGCACCAGCGCCGGCACCTGGATTTCGAGGAAACCACCATCTTTCCCATGGCCCGGACCCACATCAGCACCAAGGACTGGGATGACATGGATATGGCCGAGGAACGGGCCACGGATCCCCTGTTCGGCTCGAACGCGGATCCGGAGTATCAGCGGCTCAGAAGCGCGCTCTAGGGCGCTGATTGTCGAAGGACTACACGTAGTGTAGGTCGGGCTTCAGCCCGACTGCCGCTGCCCACCGGAGCCGCGTTTGTCGGGCTGAAGCCCGACCTACGGATGCTTCCTATTACCCGGTGGACCTGAACACTTTGCGGCCACCTGGGCGTCATCGACTGAAATACCCCCCTTCATCAACGCCGGTGTATCAGCGCCAGCACCGCCCCTTCGCTCACCAGGGGGCTGCGCCGAAGGCTTGCCAGCAGACCCGCGACCGGCGCGCGCAATTCCTCCAGCAGTGTGCCGTCGTGCTCGTCGTAGAGGTAGCCCAACAGGTCTCCGGCCTGCAGCCACTGGCCGGGGACCTGGCGAAACACGAACAGGCCCGGCTGCTGGCTGGTGAAGCGAAACACCTGGTCGCTGCCGAAGTAGTGCAGGTCGTCCTCCTCGTCCGCCAGTTCGATGCCCTGGATGGCCTCCACCCGCAGCAGGAAGGCGATCAGCGCCCGGAACAGACGTTCGCACAGAGCCGGCTGCAGATCCTCGCCATGGCCGGCAATGACCATGTAGCGTTCTCCGGAGGCGCCGTCCAGGTGCTCCAGCCACGGCACACCATGGACATCAGATCCGATGTCATCGGCCTCGCTTACCGAGGGCAGGCCGAACAGGCAGGCCGAGGCGCGCTCGTCATCGGAGGGTCTTGCGCCCAGGCGAACCTGGGGCAGGGCGTCCATGCCCCGGCAGCCGGTGTCCAGCACCACCCGGTGCCAGGCCTGACCCGCCTGGACCAGCACCTCGTCCGGGAGCACCTCCGGCTGCCCGGAAGGCACCACCAGGACCCGTTGGCGCAGTCTGCCCGGGACCGACGGATCTCCCTGTTCCAGGCCGCGCAGGTAGGCGGCCAGACGGGCCAGAACAAAGCGTGCATTGATGTTGTGCCCGCCGGCATTGACCAGCGCGACGCGGGGGCGCTGGGTGCGCGGACCGAGGTCGTGAACAGAGACGGCGCGTTCGACAGTTTGGGACATGCTTGCGGGTGCTCCCGTGCAGGATCTGGGCATTCACAGGGCGCCATGCACCCTTCGGGCCAGTCCGATCACTACGTTCTACAGCCCTGAATGGCTTGCCCAGCCAAGTCCGCGCACCAAGGTGGTGCGCGCCTGCACGGAATCGTGCATTTGAGCAAGCACCGCCGGCGCCGCTGCTTCCGCTACAATCGGCCCACGATCCTGACCGACTGGTCACGACCCCACCCAACCGAAAGGAACCATTCATGTCACTGGGCCCCGTCATGCTGGACCTGGAGGGCACCGCGCTCACCGAGACGGAACGCCGCCTGCTGACCCATCCCCGGGCCGGTGGGGTGATCCTGTTCACCCGCAACTTCGAGTCCCTGGGACAACTCACGGAACTGCTGCGCGAGATCCATGCCCTGCGCACGCCTCGGCTGCTGGTGGCCGTGGACCACGAGGGTGGACGGGTGCAGCGCTTTCGCGAGGGCTTCACGCGCCTGCCAGCCGCAGCCCGCTTCGGCGAGCAGTACGACCGCAACCATGCCCGTGGCAGGGAACTGGCGCGCATGGCCGGCTGGCTGATGGCCGCCGAGCTGCGCGCCGTGGGCGTGGATTTCAGCTTTGCCCCGGTGCTGGACCTGGCCCACGGGGTCAGCGGCGTGATCGGCGACCGGGCCTTCCACCGGAATCCCGAGGTGGTGGCAGACCTGGCGCATCACTATATGAGCGGCATGCAGCACGCGGGCATGGCCGCCGTGGGCAAGCACTTTCCAGGGCATGGCGGGGTGCGCGAGGACTCCCATCTCGCCCTGCCGGTGGACCGGCGCACACCGGCGGATCTCTACACGGACATCCTGCCGTTTGAACGCATGGTGCGTTTCGGCCTGGCGGGGATCATGCCCGCCCACGTGGTCTACGAACGCTGCGACCCCCTGCCTGCGGGCTTTTCCAGCTACTGGCTGCGCGGCGAACTGCGCGACCGGCTGGGCTTTGAAGGCGTGATCTTCAGCGACGACCTGAGCATGGCCGGCGCCGAGTGCATGGGAGATTACCCGGACCGGGCCCGCGCGGCACTCAAGGCCGGCTGCGACATGGTGCTGGTCTGCAACCATCCGGAACAGGCTGCCCGGGTGCTGGACGCCCTGGACGACGAACCAGACCCGGTCTCCATCGCCCGGCTGGCCCGCATGCACGGACGCAAGGGCATGACCTGGGGGGAGCTGACGGACTCCGATGAGTGGCAGAAGGCCAGGGCGGTGATCAACGCCCTGGACGATTCGCCCCTGATGGAACTGGATGTCTGAACCGACCGACAAAGCGCCGGAGCAGAGCTATAATTTATGCCCGCATCAGGTGATTTTTGCCCTCCCACGGAGCTAGTAAGGTGACTGGCTTTGCGGGGAACACGTCCCTATAATGCCGCACTTTCTTTCAAGCACGACTCACTGCTGGAGATTACTCAAATGGCTGACAAGCTGCTGATCGTCATGGTCAACACCGACCCCACCAACCCCTCCGAACTGGGTGCCCCGTTCTTCCAGGCCACCGTGGCAGCCGCCATGGAATATGACGTGGAAGTGGTCATGACCGGCCGTGCCGGCGAGCTGGCCAAGAAGGGCGTTGCTGAAAACCTGTTCGTGCAGGAAGGCAGCCCCAAGTCCGTGTATGAGTTCATCAAGGACGCCGCCGAAGCCGGCGTGAAGTTCAAGGTCTGCACCCCGACCCTGGACCTGTGGGGCGACGACCTGATCCCCGAGATCGAAGAGACCGTCGGTGGCGCCTACGTGATCAGCGAGGCCATGGACGACGACACCGTCACCTTCACCTACTGATGAGGGTGAAGCAGGGTGCCAACCGGACCGACCGCGGCGCGGTGGCACCATGGCGGTAAGCGCCAAACAGGCTGAGCAGGTCTGGCGTGAGGCGGACTGCCTGCACGACCAGGCCGCGGTGGAGAAGGCCCTGGACCGCATGGCCCGGGAGATCACCGATAGCCTCGGCGGACGTGATCCGCTCGTACTCTGTGTCATGACCGGCGGCGTGGTTGCCGCCGGTCATCTCCTGACCCGCCTGAATTTCCCCCTGCAAGTGGATTACCTGCACGCCACCCGTTATCGCGGTGACGTGAAGGGCGCCGCCGAGCTGCACTGGCTGGTGCGTCCCCAGACCCCCCTCGAAGGCCGCGCCGTACTGGTGGTCGACGACATCCTCGACGAAGGCCACACCCTGGCCGGCATCATCGACTACTGCCGCCAGCACGGGGCCAGTTCCGTGCACACCGCCATGCTGGTGCTCAAGCAGCACGACCGCCGCGACCCGAACATGAAGGCCGACTTCGTGGGCGTGGAAGTGGAAGACCGCTACGTGTTCGGTTATGGCATGGACTACAAGGAATACCTGCGCAATGCCCCGGGCATCTACGCCGTGAAGGGCATGTAACGCTCCCGCCATGGACACGCCTGGCAGGATGCCGCAGGATTGATCGCTGAATGACCCTTTGCACATCGCGCTAGCCGGTTTTCTCCTCAACCTGGACATCCCGTCATGACCCAAACCACACTGGCCATCATCGGTGGCACCGGACTGACCACGCTCAAGGGGCTGGAGATCACCCGCCGCGAGGTGATGCACACCCCCTATGGAGAACCCTCCGGCCCCCTGACCCATGGACTGCTCGCCGGTCGCGAGGTGGTGTTCCTCGCCCGTCATGGCTACAGCCACACCATTCCGCCCCACCAGGTGAATTACCGCGCCAACATCTGGGCGCTCAAGCATGCGGGGGTGCATGGGGTGGTGGCCGTGGCTGCAGTAGGTGGCATCACCACCGAGATGGCGCCGCGGCGCATCGCCTTCCCGGACCAGATCATCGACTACACCTGGTCCCGGGCCCACACCTTCTTCGACCAGGACCTCACCCACGTCACCCACGTGGATTTCACCGAGCCCTATGACCCGGCCCTGCGCCAGCGGCTCATCGCCGCTGCGCGCAGTATCGGTGTCGATGCCGTGGAACGGGGCACCTACGCCGCCACCCAGGGTCCGCGCCTGGAGACCGCCGCCGAGATCAACCGCCTGGAGCGCGACGGCTGCGACATGGTGGGCATGACCGGCATGCCCGAGGCGGTGCTCGCCCGGGAACTGGAACTGCCCTACGCCACCTGCGCCGTGATCGCCAACTGGGCCGCCGGACGCGGGGAAGGGGAGATCACCATGGACGAGGTGCAGGAGAACATCGCCGCCGCCATGTCCAACGTGCGGCATGTGCTGGAGACCACCATAGAAACGCTCTAACGCGTGCGCGTTAGAGCAGTGGCAAGTCTCAAGTGGCTAGTGGCAAGGAAATCACGATACAAACGGTTTTCCTTGCCACTTGAGACTAGCCACTTGCCACTGCACTGCAGCCTAGGGCAGCAGTGCCAGCCAGATCGGCAGCGTGGCGATCGCCGCCAGCATGTTCACCGCGGTGATGGATGCCACCAACGGGCCGTCGCCGCCCATGCGCACGGCGAGGATGTAGGCCGAGGAGGCGGTGGGCAGGGCGGCCATGACCACCGCCGCGGCCAGGTATTCCCCCTGCAGACCGAACATGTCTCCCACCCACCAGGCCATCGCCGGCACGGCGAGCAGCTTCACCGTGGTGAGATACACCACCACGCCCACCTGCCGCCCGGGAATCACCAGGCGCAAACCCGCGCCCACCGCGATCAGGCCCAGGGGCAGGGCCGCACCCCCGAGAAAACCCAGGGTGACGTCGAGCACCTCCGGCACCGGCATGCCCAGTGCAGCCCAGGCCAGGCCCGCGAAGGTGGAGAGGATCAGCGGGTTACCCAGGATCTCCCTGAACACCCCGCCTCCGCCGTGATGGGCCAGGACCCACACCGAGGCCACGTTCACCAGGGGGATCATGAAACCCGCGAGCAGGCCGAAGCTGGCGATGCCATCCTGGGCATACAGGGCGCCCAGGATGGCGAACCCGATGTAGCTGTTGAAGCGGAAGCTGCACTGGAACGCCGAGCCGAACGACACCGTGGGCATCTTGAACAGCCAGCGGGCGGCGTAACCCAGGAGCATGCCCGTGCCCATGAACAGCACGCCGGTGTAGATCATGGGGCTGGCCTGGTCCAGTTGCAGCGGCCGGCTGGCCAGGGTGCCGAACAGCAGGGCAGGGAAGAGGATGTAGTAGGTGAGTCGTTCCAGGTCCGACCAGAAGGACTGGCCGAACACCCCGTAACGGCGCAACAGGTAACCGATCAGGACCAGGGCAATGGTCGGCAGGAGCAGACCGAGGACATTCATGGGCTGTCGTGCGATCTAGGCTGACGCGTACCAACGGCGCCCGCGAACAGACCCGTAGATCAAGGCCGGGCTTCCTGGTCGCTCTGATACACGTGACCCGTGGTATTCACCAGGGAGCAGCGGTATTCCACCGGCATGTCGTGGTAGGTGTAGGCGATGCGCTCAACCTGCAGCACCGGCGTGTTGGCCGCCACCCCGAGTAGTTGCCCTTCCTCGGCACCCACACCCACCGCGCGCAGCTGCTCCGAGGTGCGGATCACGTTCAGGCCCAGCCGCTCCTGGTAGAGCTGGTAGACAGGCCCCTTGCGCTGCTCGAAGCTCTCCCGGTCCAGGGCATCGAACCGCGCGGCATCGAGGTAGATGTCGTAGACCTCCACCGGCTTGCCCTGCATGCGCAACAGGTTGCGCACATGGATGACTCGATCACCCCGATCCAGGTTCAGGTGGGCGGCAAGGCGGGCATCGGCCTTGATGCGCCGGTATAACAGGAGTTCCGGGACGGGCAGGTGCTTGGTCCCGTCTTCGTTGATCACATGGTAGAAGTGATACAGGTAGCGGTTCACGGAGTGGGTGGCCACGAAGGTGCCACGGCCCTGCTGGCGCACCAGGATGTTCTCGGCAGCCAGTTCATCGATGGCCTTGCGCACCGTGCCGATGCTGACGTTGAAGCGTTGCGCCAGCTTCGACTCGCTGGGGATGGCCTCGTTGGGCTTCCACTCGCCCGCAGCGAGCCCCTGGGTCAGCAGTCGCTTGACCCGTTTGTACAGCGGGCCATGGTGGATATCCGGCGTACTGATCGACTCGTTCATGATCAATCGGTCTTCCCTCAAACCAGCCTGCCGAACCCCGACGTTGACCTCTGTCGGCGTCCGCGGTTCTGTAGTAGACCACTATCTTACCTGAATGAGTCAGAGCGAACAGGCCCCACTGGAGCGGCAGGGCGGGCGGTGGTGAGGGCTGGAAACAGACAGGGGCAGGGCTGACTTCCGTGTCGGTCCACACCAGCACACATCTGCCGGCCGGGCCGGCTGGCACAGCACTGGCCGCTGCCGTCAAAATGCACCCGTGGCGGCCCTGTCAATGATCTCGTTGAGCGAGTCCCGGACGAACAACGCATCCTTGAGCAGATCCTCTGGCAACGGCTTGCCACCGTGGATCATCAGGTCGAGGTTGAGCGTCATCAGCCACAGGTTACCGTCTGCGTCTTCCTGTAACACGATCCGACACGGGAGGTACGCCGCCATGGCGCTGCTGTAGGTCACCATCCTCGACGCGATACCTGCGTCACAGAACATATAGATCTTGAGGAACGGGAACGCTTCGCCGGTCAGTGCCTGGACCTCCAGGTACATGGGCAACTCGCCGACATTCCTGACGTTCAGTTCGTTGGCGACGAATCGCAGGGTCTCTTCCACTTCATCGATTCCAAGACCGGGTTCCACGCGTCGCTTGTACACCGTGGCCTCAGCCGCATCCCCGGAAGAGAGCACGGTTCGGGCCATAGTGAGATACACCCTCGCGGCACCCTCATCCAGCGCCTGAAACTGCGACACATAGGGTGCAAGAACGAAGGCCAGATAGATCACCGGAATCATCAGGAACACGCCTGCCAGGGCCAGCAGATTACGCACGGTTTTCATGTTCAATCTCCCTGTGGAGTCACCGCGACATGGGCGGGACAGGTTGCTGCATGGGCACACGGGCAGAGGCAGGGTTCATTTCCAGGGGATAGCCATAGTGCAGGGGAGGCGGGTAGCCGTTGTAGCCCCGGGCCGGCGCTCCAGAACCCCATGGCATGAAGCTGTTCATGAAGCCCATGGGGGCCGAGACGTTGTGGTTCATCTGCCCCATGTCGTGCTGCATCCCGCGCATGGACAGGGATATGGTCTGTGTGGACTGATCGATCCGTCCGACATAACCGGTCATGTGATCCATGTTACTCACTACCCGTCTCATGTTCTCGTCCATGGAGACCGTCAGCACGGCCATGTTCCTGGACAGCTGGCGCACGTCCTGGGTGAGGTTGTAGATCAGGTAAAAACCGAAGCTTGCCAGAACGACAAAGGCAAGCAGGGCGGAATAGACCACCAGCCTCAGTCGCTGAACCATGACCTCCGGAATCCCGTGAGAGCGGGCATCGACCGATACGGATTGTGTATCATTCATCGCGACATTTCCCCACCGTGGACGTGCCCAGAATGCTGGGCGCAACGCGCGTGCAAGGCCTCATCAGTGAACCGTCTCTGGAGGGCTTCGCTGCTCTGCGGATCAACCCAGGCCACCAGGCGAGCAGTCATCATTGCCCGGTCGAATCGGCACACCTGTAGCCAGGCCTCCATGGCATGCTGATAGTGGGCAGCCGCATCGGATACATGGCCCATCGCCCACTCCAGATTGCCCAGTTCGCCGTGCAGGTTGGGGGCGGAAGGATGTTCACTGGCCAGCCCACGCATGATGACCAGGGCCTGCTCCAGATCGCCCTGCCAGGCAAGGCGGCGCGCACGGTCCCATTGCGCTGCAAGGCCAGGATCTTCCATCCACCAGGGTTGTCTCAGGGATGGCTCCGGCACCGCATCCTGGTTCGCTACAGGTCGTAGCGCAGCAGGGGCCCTCTGTTCAGTGTCGATAGTCATGACCGTCCTGACCGGAGCTCGATTGTCGGAGTACCGATGAACCCCACGTCCATCAGTGTGCGGTTCCAGCGCCGCAACCTCGTCTCTCTGAGGGCTGTCGGCCTCACCCGCACCTGTCACGGAACCGGCCGTCTGTACTGACTCCCGCCCGCCTGGAAGACTTGCGCGCAGGGCCAGCCATTTCGTCTCGACGCCGGTGCTCACTCGATCACGAAGTGCCTGGAACTCTGCCGGCTTCGTGGTGGCCCAGTACGCACCCGCAGCACCACTTAAGAGGACTAAAAGAACGAACAACATCAACAACAGGCGCTTCATCATGAGCCTCTCTGTAGCGTGTGATGTATGGTTTCATGGATTTGTGTGGCGAGGGCATCGAACTCGATAGCAGCCTGACTGCCTGGATCCAGCTCGTTCACGGATACGCCTTCGCTAAAAGCACGCCTGAATGCCGCACGCATGCCAAGGCGTTTTCCCGTGTAGCAGATACCCTCCATCTTCAGCAGAACGGCCTCGGTCTCTGCGGTTTCCGACATCCCAGGATGCGTGTCCGCGCGATTGATGAATGCCATGCAGTCGATCGCGAGGTCCCCTCGAATTCCAGAAATCTGTCGAATGAATCTCTGCGTTGACCACACGTCTGCCTGACTCGGGCATACGGGCATGATGATCAGGTCTGCCATCTTGATCGCCTTGGCAAAACACCATGGATCACCCGCGCTCGCGTCTATCACCGTCAGTCCCTGAGCCTGTCCAATCGGTCCTGAGGACGGCAGTTGATTCGGCACGGGACCCAGTGACTCACGCCTGCGCAAGGACATGACAGAACTCAGCGTCGCCTGAGGATCAAGATCCTGCACATGACACTTAATGTCCTTATGACACAGCCAGACCGCCAGATTGAATGCCAGGGTACTTTTCCCGCTGCCACCCTTGAGGCTTGCACACAGTATGTTCATCAGATCAATGACTCCCCCCTGTAGGCACAGACAGGCGGGCACGTCCCTGTGCCCTGATGACGGTCAGTTGCCTTCCTGCTGGGGGGGCGGTGTCTGTTGCTGGGCTCCCGGAGCACCGTAGGGCTGCTGGGGATACATGGGAACAGGCATGCCGGGCGCGCCATAGACGGGATAGCCAAAACCCGGGTGACCGTAACCACCGCCCTGGAAGCCCATGTTGAAATTGCCGCCGCCATGACCAAAGCCAGGACCGTAACCCGGGTGACCGTAGTGGGGCATCATCGGCGCGCCGTACACGGGTGCGGGTGCACCATAGCCTGGGGCGGCGAAACCCGGTGCACCGTACACGGGCGCTCCGTAACCGGGATAACCGTATGCGGGATAACCATAACCGTGACCCTGGCCGCCTCCGCGTACGGACATGTTGAAATCACCCAGCATGTTGCCCATGCCATGGCCGGGGCCATAGAACCAGGCCTGGGCGCTGCCGACGGACATTGCAGTCGCTGCCACGGCACCGGTCAGGATCATCTTCAGTGTGGATTGAGCCATGTTCATTACCTCGTTGCTTGGATCAGAAACCCCTCGCTTGAATGACGCGTTCCTGACGGGAGGGATGGACCGTCGGTGCGATCGTGATGATTCCGTTCTGGCGCCTACCAGGAGGTGATCACCGGTGGCACGGGAAATAGATGCAGATGGCCAAGGCCCGGGGGAAGAGCGCCAGCAGTCCCCCGCGGTTCGGCCGGCTGTTCGAGATGCCGCAGTCCCACGGTTCCTGGATGCACCGGGCTCATGGGGTTGTATCCGGGACTGACATAAACCGGGTGACGGGCCTGGTTCGGCGCTTCGCCACCTCGCAGCGTCCACTGTCCGCCAAGGGCAACCCCGGGTATCAGGGCGCCCGCCAGCACAGGAACCCAAAGCAGCCTGCACGGACTCATGAACCGCTACCCGTTGCATCGTCGCCCTGTCGCCGGACCGGCATGTGCGCCTGGCCGGGGTGCTTCAGCGGTTCCAAGACCATGAAGAACTCATCGGACCGATAGGGTCCTGGCACCATTGGATGTGCGGGCCGCACGATGTGGGGCACAGGTACCTCCACGGTCCTGGCGGCCTGCCCCTGTTCCACGGTCCCGGCCATGGATACGCCCATGAGGCCGGCGAGGGCGATCAGGGTTACGCCCTTGATGAATGGATAGTTCATGCTTCATCTCCTGTGTCCTTGGGTCCCGTGGTCGGATCGTCAAGACGAATGCCACGGCGCTTCGACGTGCCGGCCTTGGTTCGGACCTTGTTGGGCGGGGTTGAGGTCTTCTTCTGCGGGGCAGCCCCCCGGGCCGGCTTGGCCTTGCGCGCGGCAGGCGTCCTGGCACGGGCTTTTGCAGGTTTTCCTTGCCGGCTATCCGCCGTCTGGCTCGGCACCTCCTCAACATCCCCGGTCCGGGAGTCAGCACCCTGCTCGGCAGGATCGGAGAACGGTGATGACCTCGCCGTGGCAGCGGGTGTCTCTGTCGTCGCAGGACCTGTCGCGTGCCCCGCACCACGGGTCCTGAAGAAGGCGAGGAGTCTGGGAATGGATTTCCATCCGATAACCAGCCACTGGCGCAGTCCATCCAGGGTCTCGGTGACGATGATGCGCAGATAGGCGATGCCGTATTCGAGGACCAGGCTCGCGATACCCTGTTTGCCCGGGGAAACGCTGCTGGTGCCCCCGGCGTCATGTCCCGGATACAGCGTGGCGACACCGCCGGGACCGGATGCGATGACGACACCCTCCTGCGCAGACCCGCCGCCGGCACAGAAGTAGCGGCGTGCGCTCAGGCAACCCAGAGGGATGACCACCAGGGTCAGCAGGGTGGAGACCAGCACGCCGAACATCAGCGAGATGGCCATCCCCTGGAAGATGGGATCGAACAGGATCACCCCGGAGCCAGCCACCAGGGCCAGTGCGGTGATCAGGATCGGACGCGTGCGGGTGGTGCAGGCCATGAGCAGGGCATCCCGTACCGGCACGCCATCGGCCACCTTCTGCTTGGAGAAGTCCACCAGCAGGATGGAGTTGCGTACGATGATTCCCGCCAGGGCGATGAAGCCAATCATGGAAGTTGCCGTGAACTCGGCATTCATGATCCAGTGCCCGGGAATGATGCCAATCAGGGTCAGGGGGATCGGTGCCATGACGATGGCAGGCAGCATGAAGTTGCCGAACTCCCAGACCACCAGCATGTAGATGAGGATCAGGGCGATACCGAAGGCGATGCCCATGTCCCGGAAGGTCTCCCAGGTCACAGTCCACTCGCCGCCCCACATGAACCCCGTACCGGTGCCTGTCTCGGGTACCGAGAAGAAACTGCCGCCCTGTTCAAGGCCGCCATCACCCGCGGACTCCCGCAGCAGGGCCTCCACTTCCAGCATGCCATAGATGGGGGCAGCGAGCCGTCCGGTCACCTCGGCAGTGACATACTCCACGCCACGCAGATCCTTGGTGTAGATGGGATCCTCTTCGTAGAACTCCACGAACCGGCCCAGCTCCGAGAGGGCCACTGTGCCCCCCAGACGGGTGCGCACGGGCAGGGTGGCGAGGCGGCCCAGTTCGGCCCGACGTGCCAGCGGCACCTCCATGACAATGGCCGCCGGTTCCAGGGAATGTGCCGTCTTCATGTCACCCAGACGATGTCCCCCCAGGGTGGCCTCCAGGGCCTGGTTGATATCCTCGATACGCACCCCGAGCCGTTGGGCGCGGTCCCGGTCCACCTGGAAATGCGTCCTCAGGGTGGCCTGTTGCAGGTAGCTGTCCACATCGGTGAGATTCGCCGCACGGGCAAAGGTCTCTTCCAGGTGAACGGCAAGCGCGCGTCGCTCGACGGGATCGGCACCATACACCTCGGCGACCACCGACTGGAGCACCGGCGGTCCCGGCGGCATTTCCACCACCTGGATACGGGCCCCTGCCGTGGCGGCGAGGGGGGTGAGCAGTTCCCGGGCGTGACTGGCGATCTCGTGACTGGAACGACGGCGTTCGGACTTGTCCGTGAGCTGCACCTGCAGTTCACCGAGCCAGGGATCCTGGCGCAGATAGTAGTGGCGCACCAGGCCATTGAAGTTGAACGGTGCGGCGGTGCCGGCATAGAGCTGAACCCCAGTCACCTCATCGATGGACAGCAAGGCCTGTGCCATGCGATTACCCCATTCGGAGGTGATCGGCAGAGCAGTGCCTTCCGGGAAGTTGATCACCACCGAGAATTCCGGCTTGTTGTCGAGAGGGAGCATCTTCACGCGCACGGAATTGGTGTAAAACAGCAGCGTGCACAGGAAGAACACCACCACCAGGGACACCAGAAACAGGTAGCCGCGCCGGCGGTCGTCGATGAGCGGGTCCAGGATGCGGTGGAAACCCCGCTCCAGACGCTCGGCCTGACGATGTTCGCTGGTCTCGGCCTGGTGCAGTTTCTCCAGGCTGGGCTTGAGACGCTGGGTCAGCCAGGGCGTGAACACGAAGGCGGCGAACAGGGATAGCACCATGGCCACCGAACCCAGCACCGGGATCGGCTCCATGTAGGGGCCCATCATGCCGCCGACGAAGCCCATGGGCAGCAAGGCCGCGATGACCGTGAGGGTGGCGAGCACGGTGGGGTTGCCTACTTCACGCACCGCATCCACGGTGGTCTCGGTATCCGGACTGCCCTTGATCAGCCAGCGACGGTAGATGTTCTCCACCACCACGATGGCATCATCCACCAGGATGCCAATGGCGAAGATCAGCGCGAACAGGGACACCCGGTCGATGGTGTAACCCAGCAGCCAGGCAGAGAACACCGTGCTGAGGATGACCACCGGGATGACCACCAGCACCACGATGGCGGCACGCAGCCCCAGGAACAGCCAGACCAGCAGCGTGACCGCGCCGGTGGCAATGAACAGCTTGACGATCAGTTCATTGACCTTCTGGTTGGCGCTCTGTCCGTAGTTGCGGGTGACGTGCACATCGACGTTGTCTGGAATACGCTGGCCCTGGATCTGCGCCACGCGCTGCAGCACACCGTCCACCACGGTCACCGCGTTGGAACCGGGCTTCTTGGCCAGTGCCAGAGTCACGGCAGGCACGCCGGCCTGCCCAGCAGGGCGGAAATCCATCACCATGTCCCGGGCCTCTTCGAGCCCGTGACGGATCTCGGCCACCTGTCCCAGGTAGACGGGCCTGTTATCGGAGACGCCCACCACCAGTGATTCCAGGTCCGATGCGCCGCGGATGAAGGCACCGGCATGCACTGCCTGCACCCGTCCATCCCGCTCGGAACTGCCGACGCGGCGCACTGTGTTGGCACTCTGCACCGCCTCGGCGATGGCAGGCGCAGCCAGACCAAATGCGGCAAGACGTTCTGGCTGCACTTCGATGCGCAATTCCTCCCGACGCCCGCCCACCACGAAGCCCTGTGCCGTGTCCGGGACCTCCTTGACCGCATGCAGCACATCCAGGGCAATCAGGCGCAACAGGTTGTCGTCCAGTTCCTCGGAGGTGAAGGTGAGAGTGACCACTGGGACGTCGTCGATGCCCTTGGCCTTGACCAGCGGCATGGACACACCGGGGGGCATGCGGTCCAGGTTGGACATTACCCGGTCATGGACCTTGACCAGGGATTCCTCCATACGCTCGCCCACATCGAACTGCACGGTCACCATGGCCTCGCCACGACGCGAGGCGGAGTAGGTGTGCTTGACCCCGGTGATCTCGCTCATGATGCGTTCAAGCGGTTCAGTGACTAGTCGCGAGACCTCCTCCACGCTACCGCCAGGATAGGCGACGAAAATGTCCACCATCGGCACGGAGATCTGGGGATCTTCCTGGCGCGGCGTGATGGCCAGCCCGATGAAGCCGATGGCCAGGGCCGCCATCAGCAGCAGCGGCGACAGGGGAGAGTGGATGAATTGTCTGGCCAGACTGCCGGCAATACCCGGGCTTACGGTGTCTTTGTTTTGATCTGTCATCGCGTCATCGCAGTGCAGTTGAGTCCATGGGGAGGTCCACGTCGCGCGCGGACCCTCAGTGACCGTTCACCACCCGGTCACCGGGACTCAGTCCCGAGAGCACCTCCACACGGCCATCGGCCAGCCGTTCACCCAGGCGCACCACCCGCAGACGCAGGCTGCCATCCGGGTCCTGGACCCTGACCGAGGGCAGGCTGCCGCGCTGGATGATGGCGCTCTGGGGGAGCAGAAGACGCTGATGGCTTCGGTCCATGGCAGAGGTCAGACGCAGTTCTGCCATCTGGCCCACGGAAGCAATCACATCAGCGGGAAGGTCCAGTTCGACGCGAACGGTCTGGGATCGGGTGTCCGCACCCGGGGCAATGCGCGACACCCGACCGTTCACCGTTGCACTCTGTCCATCCAGGCGCAGCCCAATCTCCTGACCCAGGCCGACACCGGCCATCAGACGCGTAGGCACATCCGCTTCCACCTTCAACCAGCGGGTGTGCGCGAGACCGAACAGGGCTTGACCGGGCTGCACGTATTCACCTGGTTCGACGTGGCGTTGGGTGATGACCCCCTCCATGGGGGCGACGGTCATGGCATCCGCGAGACGCACCTCGATCTCCCGCAGGCGGGCCTGAGCGGCGCTGATGGCGGTCTGGGCCTGATGCACCATGACGCTGCTGTCATGGAGATTGGCGTGGCGGTCCAGGAGCGGGTGGTGGTTGCCCAGCATGGTGTTGAAGCCGTTGCCCATCATGCTGTCCATGAGTCCGAACATGCCCGGAAACATGGAATTTCCGGAGCCCCGGGGGGAATAGATTTCGCGCATGTAATGGATCTGGCTGTTCTCGAGGACCGCCTGCGCATGGCGGATGGTGGCAATCTGCGCGTCGCGCTGGGCGAGCAGATCCTGATGGGAGACCACGGCCAGCAGGCTGCCCGGCGGCACCTGATCACCCGCCTCAGGCCCCACATGCAGGAGCGTGCCCGGCAGGCGCGCACGCAGGGTGATCTCCCTGAAGGGAATGACCCGACCATTGACCAGCGTGTGATCCGCGCTCGCCACGCTCTGCACCGTGAGCACCTCGCCCCGGGCGGAATGGACCATCAGGAAACCCACCACAGTGACAAAAAAGAGCGTCTTGGCCCCACATCGGCAGACGGTCTTCCACGAAAGTCCTTTGGGCGCATGCTTGGGTGTGCGCTTGTACATCACTTCACCTCCGGAGTTTTGCTGACAGCATCCGCGCCAGCCTCATCACACACCCGGTGCATGAGTTCGAAGCTGCGCACAAAGGCCTTGGCAAGCAGGGGGTTCTTGAGGATCTGGACGTAATCACCCCGGGCGAAGCAGAAACGGCGGGCACTGAAGGCCATGCCCACCTGCATCAAGCCCGGGGGGCAGGTGATCCATTCCTGCCAGAGCTCGGGGCCGGCGCGCAGATCCCAGTCCGGATGCACGCCGTCCGCGAGCGCAGTCGACACCGCCTCGATGCGGCCCTGCTGGACGTTCAGATAACCCTCGGGGCGGACCTTGCCCATGAACCCATAGGCAATTGAGCCGTTGAACAGGGCGGTCTCCAGGCTCCGGACCATATCGGTATCGGCATTCCAGATCCGCTGGTACTGCTGCATCCAGGTGGGGCTGAACAACACGTCGAGTCTCCTTGCAGATTTCGTTGTGGTGGCAATGCAAGGAGGGTGCCAATCAATAAGTAGATGATTAATAAGTAACTTTATTAATTTAACTGTGTTGCATGTTGCGGCGACCCTGCAACGAACGTGTTGCAGTTGGCAGCCAATCGGCGAGAGGAGAACAAAAAGGAGTATTGAATCGGGGCAGGAATTGTGACTACTCTGATTAATAGACGACTAAAACAGTAAAGCTCTGCGGAGGAGTTTGATGGACATACGTTCCCTGCTGCCGATGATGGAAGCGGTGGTGGCCTTTATCGACGAGGGTGTCGTCATTGCCGAACGCAGTGGAGAGGTGATCTACCAGAATCCGGCGTCATTCGAATTGCTCGGTATCGAGGGCGGTGTGCCGCTGGATCATCTGAAAAACATCCCCGGCATCAGCTTCAACAAGGAGATGCTGCGCGCCGCCATCGAGGCCGGTGAAGTGGATGCGGCGGGCAGACCCAGCGGGAACTTCCTCAGTTTCGAGATCCTGCGTGAACGCAACGGGGGCTTCACGTCTCTGCGCTTTCACAGCGGGCTGGTGGACCTGCCCAGTGCGAAGACGACACTTCGCCTGGTGCTGATCAGCGATATCACCGAGCGACGCCGCAAGGAGGTGTCCGGGAGCATCCAGGACGGCGGCATGGTCACCAATGACTCGCGGATGCGGGATGTCGTGACCCGAATCCAGCAGGTGGCGCCCACCACCGCGTCACTGCTGATCCTGGGTGAGTCCGGTACCGGCAAGACCAGGCTCGCCCGCATGGTGCATGCCCTCAGTGAAAGGGCCAGGGAACCCTTTGTCGAGGTCAATTGCGCCGCCATCCCGGAATCACTGATCGAGTCCGAACTGTTCGGGCACGTCAAAGGCGCCTTCACCGGAGCGCTCCATGACCGGGCAGGGCGCTTCCAGTCCGCACACAAGGGCACCCTGTTCCTGGATGAGGTCACGGAGATTCCCCTGAACATCCAGGCGAAGCTGCTGCGCGCCCTGCAGGACCAGGAATTCGAGATGGTTGGATCCGACAAGACCATCAAGGTGAACGTGCGTGTGATAGCGGCCTCGAACCGCAACCCCAAAGACCTGCTCGAATCCGGCAGCCTGCGCGCCGACCTTTATTACCGTCTTGCCGTGATCCCGTTGGAAGTGCCGCCACTGCGTGAACGCACCGGCGACATTCCCCACCTGATCGAACACTATCGCCAGGTGCTGGAAAACCGTGGCTATGCCAGCGATTTTCGCATCAGCCAAAAGGCCATGGGGGCGTTGCTGGACTACCCCTGGCCAGGCAATGTTCGGGAACTGGAGAACGCCATTGAACATGGCGTGATCTGCGCCGAGGACGGCGTGATCCAGGTGGACAGCCTGCCCAGTGACATCCAGCGACACTATGCGCACGCCACTGGACAAAACGCCGGCGCGAACGCGACGTTACCCGCTGACGTGGAATCCGACGTGGTGGATATCAGCAGTGAGAAAGACCGCATCCTGGAGGCGCTCGACGAGGCCGGAGGCAACAGGGCCCTGGCAGCCAGCCTGCTGGAGATCGACCGAACCACCCTGTGGCGCAGGATGGTCAAGTATGGCATCACGAATTAACTAGGCCCCCCCGCGCTCTGTCATCCCACAGGCGCACCTTCATAACCCTCCCTCATCCGACGCGCGCGTTGCAGGCCCCCTGCAACGCGCGCGTTGCATTCCAGCGTCTGCAACACCGGTTTCGACTCGCAGACGCCATCCATGACAGCAGCAGCAGATGGAACAAGAGATTCTAGAAAATTGATTTGAAAAGGTATTTTTGGATGCGATCGCATCCGCGCCATGCCTAACCCGGGTTTTGGCCCGTGCTTTGCATAAGTGTGCACAGGCGTCACAAAAACATAAACCTGACGCCCACCACACTGGCTGAAACACAACAGGTACTCCAGATGAAATTCAAGGCACTCACACTGATTGTCCCCGTGGCCCTGACGCTGAGCCTCGTATCAGGCACAGCCCTCGCCGAGGAAGGTCCCAGCAGGGGCGCGCTGCTAGCCGCCACCTGTTTCTCCTGTCACGGACCGATGGGTCAGAGCAACGGCAGCATGCCCAGCCTCGCCGGCTACCCGCGCGACGTGATGGTCTCCCAGATGCAGGCCTTCCGCGACGGCACACGCCCAGGGACTGTGATGCCCAGACACGCCAAAGGCTACACGGACGAAGAATTCGAACTGATGGCTGACTACATCGCCAACATGTAATAGCCATGTCCGAATCGAGGCATGAGACATGCGTCGATCCTGACAACACAACAATCAAGTTCACGAGGGGAAGACATACATGATGTCATCAGGTCGAAGAAGGTTTCTCAAGTCCATGGCACTTGGCGGTGCAACTCTGGGCCTCGGCAGCCTGGCCAGCCAGGCAAGTGCCCGCAATCATGCCAAGGCACACGTAATCGTCATTGGCGGAGGCACCGGGGGCGCAACCTGCGCCCGCTATCTCAAGCATTTCTCCCCCGCTATGCAAGTCACTCTGGTCGAACCCAGCACGGATTACGCCACCTGTTATGGCAGCAATTGGGTGCTCGGTGGTATCGCAGAGATGTCTGATATCATCCAGACCTACGATGGCCTGCGCGCCGCCGGCGTTCGCGTCGTACACGATCGTGCCACAACGATTGATCCGGAGCGCCGCACGGTCCGGCTGGGTGGCGGAAATACCCTCAATTACGATCGTCTGGTGGTGTCTCCAGGCATCGATTTCCGCTGGGAGAACGCGGCGGAAGGCATGACCGCGGCCCACAGTCAGGACATACCCCATGCATGGAAGGCGGGTCATCAGACCCGTCTGCTGCGTGCCCAGCTCGAGGCCATGCCCGATGGCGGCGTGTTCGTGATGGTCGCACCCGGAAACCCCTTCCGCTGCCCCCCCGGGCCGTACGAGCGGGCCAGCATGGTCGCCCACTACTTCAAGACGCACAAGCCAAAGTCCAAGATCATCATTCTCGACAACAAGGAGAATTTCTCCAAGCAGGGTCTGTTCCTGTCGGGTTGGAAGGAGCTCTACGGCGATATGATCGAGTGGGTGCCCAGCACCAAGGGCGGGCAGGTAGAACGCATCGACACCGCTACTCTGACTGCGTTGTCAGATGGCGGTCTGAACGAGTTCAAGGCCACCGTGCTCAACTACATCCCCCCTCAGAGGGCTGGCGACATAGCGGTCAATGCCGGGCTGACCAACGAGACAGGCTGGTGCCCGGTCAACCAGCTGACCTTCGAGTCCTCGATCCACGACAACATCCATGTCATCGGCGATGCCAGCATCGCCGGCGCCATGCCCAAGTCAGGTCATTCGGCCAACAGCCAGGGCAAGGTAACGGCCGTGGCGGTCATACGAGCATTCCTCGGTCAGGACATGGTCGCTCCATCCACGGCCAACACCTGCTACAGCCTGGTCGCGCCGGATTACGGGATCAGCGTGGCCAACGTCTACAGTTTCAAAGAAGGTTCGATTCAGGCAGAGCAGGGCGGTGGTGTCAGCCCGGCGGACGCAGCAAGGGGTGTGCGTCAGCAGGAAGCGATCTTCACGCGGGGTTGGTATGCCAGCATCACCAGGGACACCTGGGGCTGACGCCAACACATACAGAGCAACCCGGCAAGCAAGGCGATTGTCCTGACCTCCTCTAGGCATCGTCTCCCATGTGCCGCCCTTCGGGGCGGCCTTTTTTAGGCTTTCCTCAGGTACGCCCATGGTCAAGCACCAGAACCTGACAGGTACGAGGGCCTCAACCTTGAGATCGATCAGGCGCCGTTCCAGAACTGGAGTGCTTCCGTTCGCGCTGTTCGTCACACTCACGGGCGGACAGCTCATTGCCGACACAGATCCCTATCTGAGCGCCATCGAAAGGGAGGCAAGTGTCCTGGATACACCCGCCAATGCCCAACGACTGGACCCCACCGATACGCGACCGGCAAGTGTGCGCGCCAGGGATTTCATGACCCCGGGCATGGGCCTTGAGGATTTCGAGGCGGAACTGGAACGACGTTTCCCCGGAACCAGCATGATATACAAGAGCCTCGCCGGAGACATTCGGCTGACGATTTATGAAGGCTACAGACAGGACAACCGGATTGCTGTCATCCGGCGCCAGATTGCCTATTCGATGTAAAGGAGGTCTGACCATGAAGCATGCCGCGATTCTGCTCGGTCTCTTATTCTGGTCTGCAAGCGCGCAGTCCCAATCTCAATCTCTAGATTATCCGGTGGGCATTGCACCCGATCTTCCCTACGTGGATGTATCACATGGACAACAGCAGATAAGGGTTCAGCGCATTCAGGACGAAACACACGTCATCACCGGGAGCTATGCGCGCACATCGCGGCATTGCCCACCATTTTGCATCAATCCGATCCAGGTGGCTCCCGATGTCAAGACCGTCGGCGAGTTGGAATTGCTTCAGTTCGTTTCCCGAGGCGCTGGTCCGGAAAAACAACTGCTGATCGATGCGAGGACACAAGCATGGTACGAGCGCGGCACGATTCCAGGCTCCATCCATATTCCCTTTACCGCATTCCTCGAGAGCGAAGACACTCAGGCATTCCAGGGGCTCATGGCACAGCTTGGCGTCATTCCGCGCGTGGCGCAGACATCCTGGTGGTCGGGGCTGCTGGACAGGCTGAGCGGACTTATGAGCCGTACAGCATCAGCCAACGAGGGTCGCTGGGATTTCAGCGACGCAAAGGAACTCATGCTCTGGTGCAATGGCCCCTGGTGTGACCAGTCTCCCAGGGCCATCAGGGCACTGCTGGATATTGGCTATCCGGCGGAAAAGCTCTACTCCTACCGTGGAGGGATGCAGATGTGGCAGTTGTTCGGTCTCACCGTCATCATCCCGGAGAACCAGTGAGGCTTCATTCCTATCTCCCACACACCGCACCCATTCATCTGGTCAGCTGATAGAATCCATCATCCCCAGAGATCACTCCGCCGCAGCTGCCAGTGACGGTCATAGGGGCTGCACGCGCTGGCCGTCACACTTTGCGTGGGAGCCCGGTCACAGAATGGAAGGTCGGTTCACAGCCTGTCCGTAAATCGCAGCATCTCATCCTCAGTGCCCCCCCAAACGCATTTCTTCCCGCTAGCCTCCCTCTCAGTGTCCGACGACCGACTGACTGACTGAAGACACCGCAGGACCCGCATGCAAAGCTGTGACGCCGATCTCTGCACAAGGGTCCTGATCACTGCCAGAGTGACACTGCAAGCTGACCTGATGATTGGGCATCGCCCGGGAGATACAAACATGTTTACACGGAAGATCACACGGACTGTCGTTACCACCGCCGCCTTCTTCATCATCGGTTCCGTCTATGCCAGTCAGGGTGAGGCGGAACAGTTCCAGCAACTGGCCGCTCTGGACAGCTCGACCCAGGCGATCCACTCGGAAATCAGCGTGCCCTCCGGCCGCAGCGCCCTGACGCCGGGCCTGGACAGGAACGCCTTCGAACAGGAACTGAGCGAGCGCTTCCTGGGCACCCATCTGCTCTATCAGAAACTCTCCGACGAGGCCAGGGATGCGGTCTTCGTGCTCTACCAGGAGGACAACCGCATCGACGGCATCCGTCGCATGGTGGCCTACTCGCTTTGAACGTAAAGGATGCGGCATGAAGGGACAGGCGTGTCATAGTCAGCAAAGGCGGCGGCCTGCAGGCCGCCGCCTCATGCCTGACTCCTGACGCCTCACTCCTTACGCCTACAAAACCACTTCCTCATCACCCGCCGCATTGATGCCCCTGCGGATCAGCAGGGTTCCGCTCTGACGATACAGGTCGGTGAGGGCCTGGCGATGGCGGATCAACGCCTCCACTTCCTCCAGCTGGCTTTCCAGCAGATCCCGCTGCGCCTGGGCCAGCGCCAGGGCGGTTCCTGTGCCCACGGCGAAACGCGCCTGCTCCGCGCGCAATACCTCTTCCTGCAACTCGCGGGTCACCTTCGTGGCATTGATCTGTTCACGGGTGCGTTCCGCCTCGAGCCAGGCCGTCTGCACGTCCAGTGCGGCGAGCTGCGCCAGGTTGGCCACGGCCTCCAGGGCCTGCTGGCGACTCAGGCGGGCCCTGCGCGTCTCCGCCTGGGCGGCCCTGTTGCCGAAAGGCGTCTCGAAACGCAGGCCCAGACTGTAGTCATAGCCGGGGCCATCCAGATCCCGCCAGGCACGGCCGAAGGCATCGGCATAGCCGGACTCGCCCAGGGTGATGAACAGATCCAGACGCGGCAACAGACCCTGTCGCGTGCGGATGACCTCCAGTTCGCCGCGCCGGGCGCGGATGCGGGACTCATTGAGATCCGGCCGCAACTGCCGGGCCAGCCGCACGTGCAGGTCCACCGGATCCAGCACGCTGGTGGAGATCTCCGGACGCTGCTCCAGTTCGATGCGCGTATCCCAACTGGCACCGGCGGGGTTGACCAGCTGCAACAGGCGCATGCGCGTGGTGGCCTGCTGGGCCCGGGCATTGATGAGTCCCTGGCGTCGCAGGGCCACCTCGGCAAGCGCCGCGGTCTCCTCGGTCTCGGCGCGCTGACCGACGCGGATGCGGCTGCGGGTATCGGAGAGCTGCTGCTCGGCCACGGCCAGGGCCTCGGCGAAGATCTCCGTGCGGCGGCTCGCCAGTACGAAGTCCCAGTAGGCGCGCTCCACGTCCGCCACCAGGGCCTCGGCGAATCCGCGCAGCTCGTACTCCGAGGCCAGGGTATCCAGCTCGGCCTGGCGCAGACGGGCCAGGTTGGATTCCATGCGTGCACCGCGCAGCAGGGCCTGGGTCAGGGTGATGCCGGCACGGGCGCTGAACTGGTCGTCATCGAGTCGGCTGGAGCCGCTGCGCACGCTTCTCAGACTGAGCTCCACCTGGGTACCGGTGGGAAACTGCTGACGCACGCCGGCCTCGAGAAGATCCCGATCCGAGGTCACGAGATCGACTTCCTCGACCTCCACCAGCTGCCTGACCACCCGATCACCCGAATGGCTGGCCTCGGCAAACAGCACCGGGTCGAACACCGCGCGCTCGGTGGCCTCGAAGGTGCCGGTGATCAGCGGCCGCAGCTGCTGGATGGACAGCGCCCGGTTGTGACGCAGGGCCAGGAACACCGCGTTCTCCACGGACAGCGACAGGGTCTCGCTATCGCCGGTCACTGGCGACCAGCCCTCGGGGATATCCAGCCTCAGCCCCTGTCCACGCACGCCATCGGAGGCCACCGGACTGCCCTTGTCCAGGCGCAGTTCCTGATCGTCCACCCGCGGTGCGTTGATATCCACGGCGCGGGTCTCGATCTGGCTACGCCCGGCATCACCGGGACGCGACGCGCTGCCGGTGTCCTGCGCCATGGACAGGGCAGGGAGGCACAGCGCACAGAGCAGGGGAATCAGGCGTTGGTGCATGGGGCTTGTCCTTGTTCTGTGCGTGGCCGGTCGCGATGGAACAGGGTGTAGAGCGCCGGGATCAGCAGCAGGGTGATCAGGGTGGAACTGAGCAGCCCGCCGATCACCGCACGGGCCATGGGCGCCTGGGCCTCGCCGCCTTCTCCCACACCCAGGGCCAGGGGGATCAGGGCCAGGATGGTGGTCAGCGAGGTCATCAGGATGGGACGCAGGCGCCGGCGTCCGGCCTCGCGCACCGCGTCCATGACCGCCCAGCCCTCGTCCCGGTGCAGGCGCGCGCTCTGATCCACCAGGAGGATGGCGTTGTTCACCGCAATGCCCACCAGCATGATCACGCCGATCATGGACTGCACGTTGATGGTGGACTCTGTGGCCAGCAGCAGGCCCACCACACCGATGAGCGCCAGGGGCACGGACATCATCACGATGAGCGGATCGCGCAGGGATTCGTACAGGCTCGCCATGACCATGTACACCAGGGCGATGGCCATGATCAGGGCGATGGACAGTTCCGTGAATGCGCGCTGCTGTTCCTCGAAATCACCGGCAAAGATCACGTCCACGTTGCGGGGCAGGGGCAGGTCCGCGATGCTGGCACGCGCATCCGCCACCACGGAGCCGAGATCCCGCCCGGCGATGTTGGCAGAGACGGTGTTGATGCGCTGCTGCTCCTTGCGCTGGATGCTGGTGGGCCCGAGGCCCATCTCGAAGCTCACCAGGTTGCGCAGGGACACGGGCTCGCCACCGCGCCCGGGCAGGGTCAGCTGAAGGATGTCCTCCAGGGTGAGACGGTCGGCGTTGTTGAGCTGCACCAGGATGCGGGACTCCGTGCCCGCGTAGCGGAATTCACCGGCGCTTGCACCGCCCAGGGCGGTCTCGAGCGTGCGCGCCACCTGCGCCACGCTCACGCCCAGGTCCGCGGCCCGGGCCCGATCGATGCGCACCATCTGCTGGGGCAGGCCATCGTCCCGGCCCAGGCGCACGTCGGTGATGCCTTCTACCGTGCGCAACCTTGCCGAGACCTCCTGGGCGATCATGTCCAGTTGTGCCAGGTCGAAACCGCGCACCTCCACGGTCAGCCGTTCGCCGTCCTCGCCACCCAGGCCTCGGATCACCATGCCCTGGCTGGCACGCACGCGCACCGTGGTGCCGGCAATGCCGGTGAGATGGCGACGCAGCTCGGCGGCGATCTCCTCGCTGGAACGGCTGCGCTCGGCTAGCTCCGTGAGACCCACCTGGATGCGTGCGGAATTGTTGGGACCCACGCTGACGATGGTGCTGCGCAGCTCCGGCACCCGCTCCAGCAGGATCTGCTCGATGCGCACCACCTGGGCGTCCAGCACCTCGAGCCGGGTCCCGGCCTCCATCTCGATGTTGACCCGAATCTCACCCTCATCGGTGGGCGGCATGAATTCGGTGCCCAGACGGGGGATCAGCGAGAGCGCCACGGCAAACAGGCCAATGCTCAGCATGATGATGAACCAGCGCTGGTTCTGGCTGCGCTCGAGCAGGAAAAGGTATCCGGACTCGATGGCCTCCACCAGCCGGCGCGCGGTGCGGCCCAGCGCGGCCACCGGCGCGATGCTCTGGTGCGTGGCGATGGTCAGGCGTCGGCCCATGAGCATGGGCACCAGGGTGAGCGCCACCAGCAGGGAACAGAACAGCGAGAAGGCCACCACGAAGGCCAGCTGCTTGAACAGGATGCCCGCCAGGTCCTGGGCGAAGAACATGGGCATGAAGATGGCGAGCGTGGTCAGGGTACTGGCGATGATGGCGGCAGAGACATCGCCGGTGCCATGGACTGCGGCATCGAGCGGGGCCAGGCCGTCTTCCGTGCGCCGGCGGGCGATGTTCTCGATCACCACGATGGCGTTGTCCACCATCAGACCGACGCCCAGGGCCAGGCCGCCCAGGGTCATGAGATTCAGGGTGAAGCCGCCGAAATAGATCAGCCCGAAGGTGGCGATCACCGAGACCGGGATGGCGGTGGCGGCCACCAGGGTGAAGCGCAGGTTTCTGAGGAAGAACAGCAACACCAGCAGGGCGAGACTGCCACCATAGAGAATGGAACGACTGACGTTCTCGATGGAGCGTTCGATATAACGGGCATTGTTGATGGGCACCGTGATGCTCAGCTGCGGGAAGTCCGCGTTGAGTCGGCGGATCTCCTGCTGCACGGCACGGGCCACCTCCACGGTGTTGGCGTCCGACTGCTTGCGCACCGCCAGGCGCACACCCGGTTCACCGTTGATGCGGATGATGCGGGTAATGCGCTGGTGGGTATCGCGCACCTGGGCCACCTGGTGCAGGGTGATGGGTGCGCCGTCACGCACCGCCACCACGGTGGCGCGCAGTTCCTCCAGGCTCTCGAACTCGCCAGGCGTGCGCACGCGCAGATCCAGACGCCCCTGGACGATCTCGCCGGCAGGCACGTTCACGTTGGCATCCCGGATGGCATTGCGGATGTCCTCCAGGCTCAGGCCCAGGGCCTGCAGGCGTTCCGGGAAGACCTCCACGCGCACCTCGCGCTCCAGACCGCCCCAGATGTCCATGGCCGCCACGCCGGGCACCCGCTCCAGGCGCGGACGAATCCGGTCGTCGATGATCTGGCGCATCTCCA
This sequence comes from Thioalkalivibrio sulfidiphilus HL-EbGr7, assembly GCF_000021985.1. NCBI lineage: Bacteria > Pseudomonadati > Pseudomonadota > Gammaproteobacteria > Chromatiales > Ectothiorhodospiraceae > Thioalkalivibrio > Thioalkalivibrio sulfidiphilus. The sequence continues at coordinate 1,832,094 of NC_011901.1, read as the reverse complement.
GGGGATCCAGTCGCCCGGCGATGCCCACCAGCATCACCGGCGACATGGCAGTGTCGAACTTGCGCACCCGGGGTCGATCGGCGTTCTCCGGCAGGCGGTTGACGATGCGCTCGAGACGGTCGCGCACATCGTTGGTGGCCTCGTCCAGGTTCGCGCCCCAGTCAAAGGAGATCCGCACGCTGCTGTTGCCCTCGGAGGAGGTGGAGGTGATCTCCAGTACCCCGGGCACCGCGGCGACCACCTCCTCGATGGGCCGGGTCACCAGTTGTTCCACCTCTTCCGGGCCGGCGTTGGCATAGCTGGTGGTGACGGTGATGGTGGGGTAGGTGATGTCCGGCAGCAGATCGATGGGCAGACGCGACAGGGCCATCAGCCCGAGGGTGACCACGATCAGGGTCACCATCACGGTGAACACCGGACGGGGGACGGTGAAGCGGGCGACGTTCATCGACGGGCGCCCCGGCCGTCCACCTGCTCGGCGTCCACCACGCGCACCCGGCCACTGTCACTGAGCAGGTGATGGCCCAGGGTCACCACACGGCCTTGCAGCTCGGGACTGCGGATCTCCACCCAGTCGCCCTCACGCACCCCCGTGCCCACCGGCACGAAGCGCGCCAGGGGCGCCTCGCCGGATTCATCCAGCAGGAACACACCCGGCGCCCCCTCCCGTTCCACCAGGGCGTCCAGGGGCACGACCGTGGCATTCTCGACGCGGCTCACCTGGATGCTGGCCTCCACGAACATACCCGGTCGCAGGCGCAATTCATCATTGGGCACGCTGATCTCCACCCGCGCCTGCCGCGAGGTCTCACGGAACTCCGGCGCAAGCCGGGAGAGTGCGCCGGTGAATCGCTCTCCGGGATAGGCCTCGGCACGCAGGATCGCCTCCTGCCCCGGGGCAAGACGCGCGTAGTCACGCTCGGTGACGAACACGACCGCGCGCAGGGGATTGGGCTCCACCAGGGCCAGCACTGGGCTGTTGGCCTGGAGAATGACGCCCTCGTCGGCGTAACGTTCGGCCACCAGGCGCTCGGTGTCATCGCCGTGCCACTGGGCACGCAACTCCGTGTAGGACAAGCGGATCTGCGCCCCGGCCAGGGCCGCCTCCCGTTGCTGGATCTGGGAACGGGCCAGCTCCAGACGTGCCGCCTGGGCCTGGACCTCGGTCTCTGCCGCCTCCAGTTCCGACTGTGAAGCGACCCGCTGGGCACGCAGTTCCCGGGTGCGCACCAGGGCGCGCCGCGCCGCCTCCAGGGAGGCCTCCGCCTCGGCCAGCCCGGCACGGGCCACCGCCAGCTCAGCCCGGGACTGCTGCAATTCCTGCTCGAAGGCATCGGTGTCCAGTCGCGCCAGCAGATCACCCCGGCGCACGGTGTCGCCGATATCCACGAACACGCGGTCAAGCCGTCCCGCCACGCGGGGTGTGATCTCCACCCGGCTGGCGGCGACCAGGGAACCGGTAAAGCGCAGCACCTCGCGCATCTCCCGGCTCTCTACCTCCGCCACCGTGACCGCCACCGCCCGCGAGGAACCCTGCACGGCGCCGGGCGCGGCGCCCGGCGCCGAGGCATCGGGGGTCTCGGGGGCATTGAGCCACCATAGGACAGTGGCAAAGGCGACGAGGAGCAGGGCGGGGAGGATCAGTTTGTTCATGTTATTCGTTTCGTTTGTTGGTCTGCGTTATGACCCTGAAGCCGCCGGCCAATTCGGCGGTACTGCGATCCAGGATGGCCTTTTTTGCCTGGTCATCTCCGGCTTCCCTGTCCCGGTCCTCGCCGGGACGCTCGTCTTGCTCCTGCTGGGTTGAATCTGCGCTATTGTCCACTTCGAAAAGCCTCCACGGTGTTGGGACGGCGTACATAACATTTAACGCATCAGCTGCAGGCCTGGTTGACCCCGGCATAAATCACACACGGGATGCGACCGATTGGCTGCGCGGATGTTCACTGATTGTGCCAGAGCATGGCGCGGCCAGGGACAGGTCAAACTGTCCGGTGATGAGATGTCATGTGAGGGGAAATGCTCAGGGCAGGGCGCCCGGGTGCTCCTGCTGGGCCTCGACCACCGCCAGGGCGGTCATGTTGACCAGGCGACGCACCGAGGCCGTCTCCGTGAGGATGTGCACCGGGCGGGCGGCGCCGAGCAGGATCGGGCCCACGCTGACACCCTCGCCACTGGCGGCCTTGAGCAGGTTGAAAGCGATGTTGGCGGCATCCACGTTGGGCATGATGAGCAGATTCGCCTCGCCCGTGAGACGGCATCCCTGGTAAAGGCGCTCGCGCACCTCCTCGCGCAGGGCGGCATCGGCCTGCATCTCGCCGTCCACCTCCAGGTCCGGGTCCAGGCGTTCGATCATGGCGCGGGCCTCCGCCAGCTTGCGTGCCCCCGGGTAGTGCTCGCTGCCAAAGCTGGAATAGGAGAGCAGGGCGACCCTGGGCGTAACACCGAAACGGCGCACCGCGTCGGCCGCCATGAGCGTGATCTCGGCAATGGTGGCGGCGTCGGGGTTCTCGTTGACGTAGGTGTCGCTGATGAACAGGGTGCGACCCGGCAGGAGCAACACGCTCATGGCGGCGAAGTGATGCCGCCCCGGGGCACGGCCGATGACATCTGAGACATGCTGCAGGTGATGGGAGAGCCGCCCGGTGACGCCGCAGATCAGGGCATCCGCATAGCCGTGGCGCAGCAGCATGCAGCCGATCAGGGTGGTGTCGCTGCGCATGAGTTTCTTGGCGATGTCCGGCGTGACGCCCCTGCGTCCCAGCAGTTCGTGGTAGTCGGTCCAGAGCGGCCGGTAGCGCGGGTCGGAATCCGGGTTGACCAGTTCGAAGTCCTTGCCCGGCTCCAGCTGCAGACCGATGCGCTCGATACGCATCTGCACCACCTCGGGCCGGCCGATGAGGATCGGGTGCGCAAGCCCTTCCTCCAGCACCGTCTGCACCGCGTGCAGCACCCGCTCGTCCTCGCCCTCGGCGAACACCACGCGCCGGGGCGCGAGCTTGGCCGCCGCGAACACCGGCTTCATGACGAAGCCGGACTGGTAGACGAAGTTGCTCAGGTGATCCCGGTAGGCCTCCAGGTCCTCGATGGGCGTGGTGGCCACGCCCGAGTCCATGGCCGCCCTGGCCACCATGGGTGCGATCTTCACGATCAGGCGTGGATCGAAGGGCTTGGGAATCAGGTAGGTGGGACCGAAACGCAGGTTGGTCTCGCCATAGGCCTGGGCCACCACGTCGGAAGGCTGGGCGCGGGCCAGTTCCGCCAGCGCGTGCACGGCGGCCACCTTCATCTCGTCGCTGATGGTGCGCGCCCCCACGTCCAGGGCGCCGCGAAAGATGAAGGGGAAACACAACACGTTGTTCACCTGGTTCGGATAGTCCGAGCGCCCGGTGGCGATCAGGGCGTCCTGGCGCACCTTGACCACCTCTTCCGGCAGAATCTCCGGATCGGGATTGGCCAGGGCCATGATGAGCGGGAAGGGGGCCATGCGCGCCACCATCTCGGGCTTGAGCACACCGCCGGCCGAGAGCCCCAGGAAGACGTCGGCGTCCTGGATCACCTCAGCCAGTCCGCGGGCCTCGGTGCGCTTGGCATAGCGGGCCTTGTAGGGGTCCATCTCCGCGGTCCGCCCCTCGTAGACCACCCCCTCGATGTCGGTGACCCAGATGTTCTCCTCGGGCAGCCCCAGGGTCACCAGCAGGTCCAGGCAGGCCAGGGCGGCCGCACCGGCACCGGAGGTGACCAGCTTGACCCGCTTCAGATCCTTGCTGGCCAGGGTCATGGCATTGAGCACCGCCGCCGCCACCACGATGGCCGTGCCGTGCTGGTCGTCGTGGAACACCGGGATATTCATGCGCTCCCGTAGACGGCTCTCGATCTGGAAGCATTCAGGGGCCTTGATGTCCTCCAGGTTGATCCCCCCGAAGGTGGGCTCCAGGGCCGCGATCATCTCCACCAGCTTGTCAGGGTCGCGCTCGTTGAGCTCAAGATCGAACACGTCGATATTGGCGAACTTCTTGAACAGGACCGCCTTGCCCTCCATCACCGGCTTGGCGGCCAGGGGGCCGATCTGCCCGAGCCCCAGCACCGCCGTGCCGTTGGTGACCACACCCACCAGGTTGCTGCGGGCCGTCAGCCGCGCCGCCTCGGCGGGATTTCCTGCAATGGCCCGGGAGGCGGCCGCCACGCCCGGCGAGTAGGCCAGGGCCAGGTCCCGCTGGTTCGTCAGCCCCTTGGTGGGTACAACGGCGAGTTTTCCCGGGGTTGGCAGGGCGTGGTAGTCGAGCGCCGCCTGGTCGAGGGTGGTCTTGTCCATGGGGCCGCCTTGTCGGGTATCCGGCGTGAATGAAGTGGGCAGCACCTGCATGCTGCGCACCGCGTACCCTGATTATGTGTGATGGCGGGGATTTGCACACAAAAGGCGGGCGCGAGGCTTGCGATTGAGCCGTGACACAGGTGCGTCATCTCAGAGAAGAACATGAAAAGCGGGTGAAGAAAATTAATTAGTTATCTATAAACATAAAGATACGCAACATACTTTATGCAGAATATACGTCGCGCAGCCTGCCAGTGAACCAGCCAAAGAGGCTCAGGGAAGGGAGTACTGCCACATGGAAGCCATCCGTACACATCTTGCATTTAACATAATATACATTATGCGAACTCTTATGGGTCATCCATGTTAGGCTTAACGCCATCCTTGGTCAGCGCCCACAAGGAGGTTTCCATGTCCCTGGATCAACTGTTCATGGCCCTGGTCCTGCTCGGCCTGCTCATGCTCGCCGGTAAATGGCTCCGGGTGCACGTCGCCCTGTTCGGCAAACTGTTCCTGCCCAGTGCAATCCTGGGTGGCGCGCTTGGCCTATTGCTGGGTCCCCAGGGCTTCGGCGCGCTCGCATCCCTGTTGTCCGGTGACGAATCGAGATTCGCCACCGGACTGCTCCCCCAGGCCAGCCTGGAGATCTGGTCCGGCCTGCCGGGTCTTCTGATCAGCGTGGTGTTCGCCGGACTGTTCCTGGGCAAGACCATCCCCGGCCCCAGGGCCATCTGGCGCCGGGCCGGCCCCATGGTAGCCCACGGCCAGACCCTGGCCTGGGGCCAGTATGTCATCGGCCTGTCCCTGGCACTGCTGCTGCTGACCCCGGTATTCGGCGTCAGCCCCATGGCCGGCGCCCTGATTGAGATCGGCTTCGAGGGTGGCCACGGTACGGCCGCGGGCCTGGCGGGAACGTTTCGAGAACTCGGCTTCGAAAACGGCGCGGACCTGGCCCTGGGGCTGGCCACCGTGGGCGTGGTGGCCGGTGTCCTGCTGGGCACGATCCTGGTCAACTGGGGTGTGCGCAGCGGCCGCCTGGATATCGAGGAAGCACAGCGCATGGATACGGAGCGCTTCAGCGACCACGACGAGCGGGAATCCGTGCCCCGATTTTCCCGGGCCCGCTCCATCGATCCGCTGTCCATCCACCTGGGTTTCTTCGCCCTGGCCATCGCCATCGGCTGGCTGATCCTGCAGGGACTCATCTGGGTGGAATCCGTCACCTGGAATCGCGGCGCTGACGGATTGGCCCTCATGGAGCACATCCCGCTGTTCCCGCTGGCCATGGTGGGTGGCGTGCTGGTTCAGGTGGCGCTCATGCGCCTGGGACATGCGAAATCCCTGGACCGGGGCCTGGTCAACCGCATCTCCGGCGCCGCCCTGGACGTGCTGATCATCTCCGCCCTGGCCACCCTGTCGCTGGAGGCCGTGGGCAGCCACATCTGGACCTTCCTGATCCTCGCCGTCGCGGGCATCGCCTGGGCCCTGTTCGGTTTCCTGGTGCTGGCGCCGCGCATGTTTCCCAAAGACTGGTTCCCCATGGGCCTGGCCAACTTCGGCCAGGGCATCGGCATGACCGTGATCGGCCTGCTCCTGGTGCGCATGGCCGACCCGGACAACCGGTCCGGGGCCATGGAGAGCTTCGGCTACAAGCAGCTGCTGTTCGAGCCGGTGGTGGGCGGCGGCCTGTTCACGGCCCTGTCCCTGCCCCTGATCTACCACTTCGGCGCCCTGCCCATACTGATCCTGTGCAGCGTGCTCATGCTGGGCTGGCTGGTATTCGGGTTTTGGGTCTTCAGACCGGAGAAGGCATCATCTTCGACTTAAGCTCGGTTTCCCCAATGGCGCCGTGCCGCCGTGAGTTCCTTGTCGATCGGTGCGTACAGCCGGGTCACATGCAATACTTCAATGCAAATCCGGACACCCTTTCAGAGGCGGAGCATCCACCATGGGTATGACGTGTTGTGCGCCACACGCCGCCGCAAGCGGCATCAATCCCTGTCACTGTGGCGCGCCCCATACCCAGGCCGCCTTCCAGCGCATCGACGCCGACCTGACACGTCGGCAGTTCCTGGGCGGTGCCGCCGCCGTGCTGGGCATGTTCGCGGGCTTCGGTCTCGCGCCCCGTGAGGTCCGGGCCCAGGCACCGGGCCAGCCGCTGCTGCTCACCCATCTGCGCCTGTTCGACGGCGAGACGCTCTCCCTGCGGGACGACGTGGACATCCTGATCGAAGGCGGGCGCATCGCCGCCCTGCCCCGCCGCGGACAGCGCCCCGCCGACACCCAGGTGATCGACTGCGGCGGACGGGCGGTGATCCCCGGCCTGATCGACGCCCACTGGCACGCCACCCTGGCGGGTGTGAGCCAGATGGTGGCCATGACCGCCGACGTGGGCTTTCTGCACCTGATGGCGGGCCGCGAGGCGGGCGCCACCCTGATGCGCGGCTTCACCACGGTGCGCGACGTGGGCGGACCGGCCTTCGGCCTGAAGATGGCCATCGACCGGGGCGTGGTCAGCGGCCCGCGCATCTTCCCCTCCGGGGCGATGATCTCCCAGACCTCCGGACACGGCGATTTCCGGCACCTGCACGAGCTGCCACGCATGCCCGGCACGCCGCCCAGTCATATAGAGGCCAGCGGCGTGGCGGCCATTGCCGACGGGGTTGATGAAGTCCTGCGTCGCACCCGGGAACAGCTCATGAAGGGCGCCAGCCAGATCAAGATCATGGCCGGCGGCGGCGTCTCCAGCCTGTACGATCCCCTGGATACGGCCCAGTTCCTGGAAGAGGAAATGCGTGCCGCCGTGCGTGCCGCCGAGGACTGGGGCACCTACGTGTGTGCCCACGTCTACACCCCCACGGGCATCCAGCGCGCCATCCGCGCCGGGGTCAAATCCATCGAGCACGGTCAGCTGGCCGACGAGGACACCGTGCGCATGATGGCGGATGAAGGCGTGTGGTGGAGCATCCAGCCCTTTCTGGACGACGAGGACGCCAACCCCAAGAGCGATCCCGTCTCCCGGGCCAAGCAACTCCAGGTGTCGGAGGGCACGGTCCGGGCCTTTGAACTGGGCCGCAAGCACGGCGTACCCATGGTCTTCGGCACCGATATCCTGTTCAGCGCCGCCGGAGGCGCCAGCCAGGGCCGCCAGCTCGCCAAGCTCGCCCGCTTCATGTCGCCCCTGGAGGCCCTGCACATGGCCACCGGCGCCGCTGGCAGACTGCTGGCGCTGTCCGGTGAACGTGCCCCTTATGACGGTCGTCTTGGCGTCATCACCGAAGGGGCGCTGGCCGACCTGCTGGTGGTGGACGGCGACCCGGAAACCGACCTCAGCTGGCTCGATGAACCGGCGGACAAGTTGCGCCTGATCATGAAGGGCGGGTCCATTTTCAAGAATACTTTGTCCTGAGAGGGGCCTCCGTAATGCATTAGAGTTTACTAATGCATTACGGGTATTCTTTGCGTTTAGGCATCGCAGTTTGTGGGCCTAATACAGAACCTGAAAGTCCATCAGCGCGGATAGATCGAACATGAGGGCAATACAGCGGGGCCTGTTATTGATGATGGTGCTGTTCCTGACCACATCTGGCTCGCTGGCCTCAGCTGAGACCGTGCGTATCCAGCTCAAGTGGTTTCATCAGTTTCAGTTTGCTGGCTATTACGCCGCCCTGGAAAAAGGCTATTTCGCCGAGGAAGGCCTGCAGGTCGAGCTGATCGAACGGGACATCAGCCGCAACAACATCCAGCAGGTTCTTGCGGGCGAAGCCGAGTACGGCATCGCCGATTCCGCCATCCTGCTCTATCAGCAACAGGGCGCCCCGCTGCGTATCGTGGCCCCGATCTTCCAACACTCGCCCAATGTGATCGTGACCCGGGCCGATTCGGGGATCCTCTCACCACAGGATCTGGTCGGCCGGCGGGTGCGCCTCTACAACAACGAGACCGACGGTTTCCCGATCATGGCGATGCTCGCCGAACAAGGGGTATTGGCCCAGGGAGTGATTCGCCAACCCTACAGTCCGGATCTCGAGGCGCTGATTCGTAACGAAACGGATGCCATTTTCGCCTACAGCAGCAATGAACCCTTCCAGCTGCGTGAGAAAGGTCTGGACGTGCGCATCATCCATCCCGCGCATTACGGCATCGATATGTACGGGGACATGCTGTTCAGCTCGGAGTCCGAGGCAATACAGCATCCAGAGCGTTTGCAGGCGATGCGTCGGGCGGTATTGCGCGGGTGGGAGTATGCCCTGGACAACAAGCTGGAGATCGCCCAACTGATACGGGAGAAATACAGCCAGCGAAAATCCCTGGCCGCCCTGATGTTTGAAGCCCATGCCATCGAGCAGGCGGTAGATCGTTTCGCCGTGCCGCTCGGCACACTCGACAGTGGACGACTCCAGTACATCGCCGGCATCTACCAGCGTCACGGCCTCCTGGATGATCATTTTCGCGTCGATCGACGCATGTATTTCGATCGCGCTGCCGGCGAAGGCAGCAACCTCACAGACGAAGAAAGTCTCTTCCTGGATCAGAACGACGTGATTCGTGTAGCGGTCGACCCAAGCTGGTATCCCATGGAATTCGTGGATGAATCCGGTCAGCACGGAGGGATCGCCGCGGATTACCTGGCATTGCTGTCCCAGCGCCTGGGAATCAGGTTTGAAATCGCGCAAGGGGTCTCGTGGGCCGATGCCGTGACGATGGTGCGTGAACGCGAACTGGACATGTTCGCCATGGCTGCGCGAACCCCGGAACGTGATCATTTTGCCTTGTTCACCCAGCCCTACATCCGCTCACCCATGGTCATCGTCACCGACATGGGAGTGGATTACATTGACAGCCCCGTGCGACTGCATGGCAAAAAGGTGGCCGTGGTCAGGGGTTACGCCTCGCACGAATGGCTGGCAAGCAATCAACCGGAGATCCCTTTACGCTTGGTGGACACCACGGTCGAGGGACTGGAGCGCGTCGCCACGGGCGAGGTTTATGCCCTTGTCGATAACCTCGCTTCAGTGACTTTTCTGATCAAGCAACGTGGCTTGTCCAACCTCAAGGTATCGGGCCAGTTGCCGCTGGGCTTCGATCTGGCCATGGGCGTGCGCAGCGACTGGCCTGAGTTGCGCACCATCCTGCAAAAGGGTCTGGATGCGATCAGCCAGGAGGAACGGGACGCCATCTACGACAAGTGGGTGCGTCTGGAGGTGGAAACCCGCCCCGACCTGAGCAAGGTAGCGCCCTACTTCATCGCCCTGCTGCTGATACTCGCCCTGGTCAGCCTGGATGCCTGGCGAGTGCGTCGCTTGCACCGACGCTTGCAAGAGGCCAATCGACAACTACATCTGGCCGAGCAGCGCCTGATCGAGCAAAACCATCAACTGGAACTGCTATCGATTACCGACAAACTGACCGGGGCCTACAACCGTCTCAAACTCGATGAAGTCCTGCAACAGCAGCACGCCCTGGCCGAGCGCTATAAACGACCAGTTTCGGTGGTGATGTTTGACCTGGATGATTTCAAACGTGTCAACGACACTCACGGACACCATGCCGGCGATCTGATCTTGCGGCGCTTTACCGAACTTGTGTTGAGCCTTGCACGCAAAAGCGATGTGTTCGGGCGCTGGGGTGGCGAGGAATTCTTACTGATCTGTCCGGAAACCACCGCCTTGGATGCGGCCGACCTGGCCAACAGGGTGCGTGTGCAACTGGCCGAAATCGTCTTTGAAGAAGTCGGCACCCAGACTGTCAGTTCTGGTATCGCAGAGTTACGGCCGTCGCAATCTGTGAATGACTGGATCAGCCATGCGGACAAGCGTCTGTATCAGGCCAAGCAGCAGGGGCGTAACCGGGTTGTCAGTAACTGACCGACTCCAGGGTTGACCGGGTCTGCGGGAGTATTCGCCCAGAGAACAGGACTCCTACGGCTGGGGGGGCGGGGCTGCTACGCCACTTTGGCGTGTAACCGCAGTCCCAGCGTCTTGGCCACCTTCAATACCGTTGCCAGGCTGGGATTGCCGTTCTCGCTGAGCGCCTTGTACAGGCTCTCGCGACTGAGACCGGCCTGCCGCGCCACTGCCGACATGCCCTTGGCGCGAGCGATATCCCCGAGGGCACCGGCGATCCCTGCCACATCCTCCGGCGCCTCGGTCAGCCAGGCCTCGAGATACTCGGCCATTTCCTCAGGCGTGCGCAGCTGGTCCGCGACGTCATAGGGGATGGTGCGGGGTTGCTTCATGGCTTCTGAGGTGTCTCCAAGCATGGTCGTTATCGGATGATATTCATGAGTCACGTCCGCTTGGCGGCGGTCTGCTCCAGGCGTTCGGCCAACCAGACCTTGATGATCGATTGACGCGTGACGCCCAGGCGACTGGCCTCCCGGTCCAGGGATTCGATCATCCAGTCCGGGAAGTCCACATTGACTCTTCGCTGCTTCTGCAGTGGGCGGCGGGCCTTTGCAACGTCCAGGTGGTCTGTGACGTCCTCGCCGTTGTCAAATTTGCTATCAAATGTCTTCGCTTTCATAAAGGGCTACCTCTTCGGCCCGGGCCCGACGAACAGAGATGATTCGGATACGGCTGCGCCTGTGCGTGATGACTGCCGACCAGTGCTTCCCCTTGATCCTGCCAATGACCAGAAACCGTGGCTCATCAACGGTCCTGGCGGGGATTTCGACGAGAGCGGGGTCAAGCCAAAGCGCCTGGGCATCAAGGAAATCGATCCCGTGTTTAGCACGGTTGGCCCGGCTCTTCTGCTCGTCGAATTCAAATGAGAGCATGGTATAAAAACTATACCTTTATTGACGTCAGATCAACCAGCCCCGGTCGCCAGATCAATCCCCTCCCCCATCACCTGGACCAGGAACCGGATCTGCTCCTCGGTGATCACGTAGGGCGGCATCAGGTAGCTGACGTTGCCCAGGGGCCGCAGCAGGGCGCCGCGGCTGAGGGCGTGCTGGTAGATCTTCAGGCCGCGTCGTTCCTGCCAGGGATAGGGTGTACGGACGGCCTTGTCCTTGACCATCTCCACGGCGGCGATCATCCCGGTCTGGCGCACATCGGCCACGTGGGGGTGATCCTTGAACGGCGCCAGGGCCTCGGCCATGACGGCGGCAAGGCGGCGGTTGTTGCCGATCACGTCTTCCCGTTCGAACAGATCCAGGGTCCCAAGGGCGGCGGCGCAGGCCAGGGCATTGCCGGTGTAGGAATGGGAATGCAGGAAGGCGCTGAGCTTATCGTACTCATCGTAGAAGGCCTGGTAGACCTCCTCGGTGGTGAGCACGGCGGACAGCGGCAGGTAACCGCCGGTGAGACCCTTGGAGAGGCACATGAAGTCGGGGCTGATACCCGCCTGTTCGCAGGCGAACATCGTGCCGGTGCGGCCGAAGCCCACGGCGATCTCGTCGGCGATCAGGTGCACTCCATGACGGTCGCAGGCCTCCCGGAGCAGGGTCAGGTAGCGGGGGTGGTACATGCGCATGGAGCCGGCGCACTGCACCAGGGGCTCCACGATCACCGCGCAGGTCTCGTGGGCGTGCTCGGCGAGGGCCTGCTCCATGTGCCGGAACTGGCGCTCGGCCACCTGTTCACAGCTCTCGCCCGGCTCCCGGTGGTAACAATCGGGCCCTTCTATCGTGATAGGTTGCATTAAAAGAGGCTTGTAAGTCTCTTTGTATAAAGCAACATCTCCCACCGCCAACGCGCCCAGGGTCTCCCCGTGGTAGCTGTTGGACAGGCACATGAAGCGGGTCTTTTTCCGCTGCCCCCGGTTGAGCCAGTAGTGGAAGCTCATCTTGAGCGCCACCTCCACGGCGGAGGAGCCGTTGTCGGCGTAGAAGCAGCGGCTGAGGCCCGGCGGGGTGATGTTGACCAGCTTCTCGGAGAGGCGGATCACCGGCTCGTGGGTGAAGCCGGCCAGGATCACGTGTTCCAGCTGATCCAGCTGATCGCGGATGACCTGGTTGATGTGGGGATTGGCGTGGCCGAACAGGTTCACCCACCAGGAGCTGACGGCGTCGATGTAGCGGTTGCCATCGAAGTCCTCCAGCCAGACCCCCTCCCCCCGTCGGATCGGGATCATGGGCAGGCGCTCGTGATCCTTCATCTGGGTGCAGGGATGCCAGACCACGGACAGGTCGCGGCGGGTGAGTTCGTCGTTGCGCGTCATGGCAAAAGTGTATCAGCAGACGCAGGGGTGGGCTTTGCTTGCTTGGGTGTTGTAACGCAGAGGACGCAAAGGCGCAGAGAGCGCAAAGGTTTGATGATCAAAAAAATACCTTTGCGTTCTCTGCGTCTCCGCGCCCTCTGCGTTCCCAACGAACGCCGGAGAAAACTACCCGTTGCCCGCCTGCATGGCCTCGTACTCGTCCTCAAAGAAGAACTTCTCTTCCCCGAAGGCGGGCTTGAGGTGGTTCAGCCAGGTGGCCTGTTCATCATATTTGGCGAAGAACGGGCGCTGCACCCAGTCGGGGTTGCGGGCCTGGATGAAGCGCAGCACGAACACCTTCTCGCCCTGGATCTCGGCCACGCCCTGGATCTCCACCTTGCCGGGGCCGGCGCTCATGGACGGACCCCGGGCGGTACGGCCGAGGCCCGAGACCTGCTTCATAGCCTCCCGGTAGATGTTCGCGGCCCTGGCCAGGGGCACCTCGAAGTAGTGCCGGGCGCCGGTGTCGCGCTCCACGAACATGTAGTAGGGGATGATCCCCAGCTGCACCTGGGTCTTCCACAGGCGCGCCCACACTGCGGGGTCGTCGTTGATGTGGGCCAGCAGCGGACCCTGGCTGCGGATCTCCACGCCGGTCTCGCGCAGGCGGCGGATGGCCTCCCGGGCGATGGGGGTTTCCAGCTCCCGCCAGTGGTTGTAGTGGGCCATGATGGCCACTTGGCGGCCGGACTTCACCAGGCGGGTGAGCAGATCCAGCAGCTCGTCGGCGTCGTTGTCGGTGACGAAGCGGTAGGGCCAGAAGGTGAGCGCCTTGGTGCCGATGCGCACGGTCTGCACGTGGGCCAGGCTGTCATCCTCCATGAGCGGCTCCAGGTACTGGGCCAGGTTCTTGGTCTTCATGACCATGGGATCGCCGCCGGTGACCAGCAGGTCGGTGACCTGGGGGTGTTCGCGCAGGTAGCCGAGCACCTGGTCCTTCTGGTTGGAGGCGATGCGCAGGTCCTTGTCGCCCACGAACTGGGCCCAGCGGAAGCAGAACGTGCAGTAGGAATGACAGGTCTGGCCCTGGCTGGGGAAGAACAGCACCGTCTCCCGGTACTTGTGCTGCAGGCCCTCCACCACCTCACCGTTGACCCGGGGCAGGTTCATCTCCAGCTGGCCGGCGGGATGGGGGTTGAGCCCGTCGCGAAGCTCCTTGGCCAGGGCCGAGATATGCGCCTTGTCGGCGCCCCGGCGATGCAGCTCGGCCATGCGCTCGTAGCTCTCGGGGGCCAGCATGCCCTTCTGGGGGAATGTGAGCTGGAAGATGGGATCGGCGGGGATGTTGCTCCAGTCGATCAGCTCGTTGATGACGTATTCATTGACCCGGAACGGCAGCACGCTGGCCACCACCTTCATCTCGAAGCGCTGGGCCTCGGAGAGCTTGGCCAGCTGGGGGATCTTCTCCAGGCTGCGCTCGTTGAAGACCTTGAAGGGGCGGGCCTCGATCGCACCCAGGTCGGTATCGCTGTAGAACTTGAGAACGGAACTCATGCAGTGCGCCTCCGATGCTGCCGGGTCCCGGGGAACTCAAGCCCCCTTCGGACCCAGTGTGCTGTCCGGCCCTCGCAGGCGTGCAAGACCGGACATGGGAAGGCCGACGAGATAACGCAGATCGCTACAGAGATCCTGTGCCGTCGGCCCGGTTAGCCGCCCAAAGTAACAAATGGGCGTTGCATAATGCAAACCGGGTGGCGCTGAACATGCCCCATTTCCGGGCATGCATCGCCAGGCTCCTAGAGGGTTTACACTCCTATCACCTGACCCTTCACACCTCACCCGACCTGGCCTGCACCCCTATGCACCCCGAATTCCCCCTCGAACCTGGCCTGATCCACCTGAACCACGCCGCCGTGGGCCCCTGGCCCCGGCGCACGGCGGAGGCGGTGCACCGCTTTGCCGAGGCCAACCTGCGCGCCGGTTCCCGGGACTACCCCGCGTGGACCCGGGAGGAAACCCGCCTGCGGGGGCTGCTGGCACGGCTGATCAACGCCCCCTCCCCAGAAGACATCGCCCTGCTCAAGAACACCTCCGAGGCCCTGTCTGTGGTGGCCTACGGCCTGGACTGGGTGCGGGGCGACAACGTGGTGTTCCCCCGGGAGGAGTTCCCGTCCAACCGCCTGGTCTGGGAGTCCCTGGAGCCCCGGTTTGGCGTCGAGGCCCGGCGGGTGGATCTCGCCGGCGCGGTGGACCCGGAGGCTGCATTGATCGAGGCCATGGATGCCAACACCCGGCTGTTGTCGGTGAGCGCCGTGCAGTACGCCAGCGGCCTGCGCCTGGACCTGGAACGCCTGGGGGCGGCCTGCCGTAAGCGGGACGTGCTGTTCTGCGTGGACGCCATCCAGCAGCTGGGCGCCCTGCCCTTCGATGCCCAGGCCTGCCATGCGGACTTCGTGGCAGCCGACGGGCACAAGTGGATGCTGGGCCCGGAAGGTCTGGCGGTGTTCTACGTGCGCGCCGGAATCCGCGACTGGCTGAAGCTCAATCAGTTCGGCTGGCACATGGTGGAGGCCCTCGGGGATTACGACCGCACTGACTGGGAACCGGCCGCCTCGGCCCGGCGCTTCGAGTGCGGCAGCCCCAACATGCTGGCCATCCACGCCCTGGCGGCGAGCCTGGACCTGCTGCTGGAGACAGGGCTTGAGAATATAGCTGAGAGTATTTCTGGAAAGATATCTTATCTTATTGATTCACTTGAATCAAAAGGCTTCGATATCCTCACGCCAAAGGCCGCGGCTCGGCGTGCCGGCATCCTCACCTTCCGTCGCCCTGGTCAGGACATGGCGGCCCTGCATCAGCGCCTCATGGCCGCCGGGGTGCTGTGCGCCCATCGGGGCGGCGGGGTGCGTTTCAGCCCGCATTTCTACACTCCGCAAGCGGATCTCGACGCGGCCCTGGATCTCCTGTAACCCTGGCCTTGCGTCCCCTGTTCAAACCTGAATGGACTGGAACAAAGGAACCCAAAGAAAAAATCTGACAGGATTGACATGATTTACAGGATGAAAATGCCGTTAAATCCCGTAAATCATGTCAATCCTGTCAAATGCTTTTGATGTACGTCTGCCCCGTGAGTCCCTGAAGAGCCTGTTAATCCTGTCCGCTGAGATGCCTTTTCCCGATCAACAGGCCTCGAAACGCATCGCCTCATCCATGATCACCGCGGTGGCCTCGGCCACGCCGCGCACCCGCACCCCGCCGATGCTGTCCTCGTAGTCCACGTGCTGGTGGCCATGGACGATCAGCCCCGCTCCCATGGCGCGGGCCAGTTCGTCGATCACGCCGAATCCGTGGGGGTGGCAGCCGGGCGCCTCGTGACACACCAGCACGTCGGCCTCCAGGCTGGCGAGAAGGTCCAGGTCCTCGGGATAGATGGTGGTGCGGTGGCGAAGCGGCAAGCCCGCCCGCCAGTGGTCCCGTTTCGGGAAGCTGGCCAGGTGTGCGCTGCGGGTGCGGAACACCGGCTCGGTGCCCGGATACCAGACCTTGCCCCGGAACACCCCGCCCAGGCCCGCCATGCGCAGGCCGCCCACCTCCATCACCCGGCCATGGAGATTGAGATTGCCAAGGCGGCACAGGAAGGCGTGGTCATGTTCCCGGACCGAGTCGGATTCATGGTTGCCATGCACCCAGGCCACCTGGATGCCCGCCTCCACCAGGGGCGCCAGGACCCGGTCCAGTGACGCCTCCGTCAGGCCCAAATCCCCCAGGATCACCACCGCCTCCGGTCGCCGGGCCTCGGCGGCCCGGATCAGGCCGGAGAAGTCCCCGTGGGGATCTCCGTAGAAGATGATTCGTTGCATTCGCATTTTTATGGTCTAATAATTTGCATATGCATCATATTTGGAGGCTGCCATGAGCCAGCTTGCCACCGCCACTCCTCGTACTGATCCCGCCCAGGTGCTCACCAAGGCGTTTCTCAATGCTGGCAAGGAACTGGGACTCAACCGCGCCGCCCTGGGCCAGGTGATCGGCAAGGACCGCAGCACCCTCACCCGGGGCCAGATCGATCCCGACAGCAAGGCCGGGGAACTGGCGCTGCTGCTGGTGCGCTGCTACCGGGCCCTGTTCGTGCTGGTGGGCGGCGATCCCGAACAGCTGCGCCACTGGATGCACACGGCCAACCACCACACCGGCGGCGTCCCGGCCGAGCAGGTGCTCACGGCCCAGGGTCTGGTCAGAGTGACAGAATACCTCGACGCGATGCGAGGCAAAGTCTGAGTGTATCCTGATATCTGGGCCGCCTGTCGGGAGACCGCCGCGCCGGGCCCGCTCAAGGGCACCCTGCTGCGCCTGGTGGAAAGCCAGGAACAGGTGGCCACCAACCGGCTGGTGGACTCCCTGGAGGAGCAGGCCGCTCTCGAGGCCATGCTGGAGGCCACCAAGCCCCCCCTGCCCGCCGAAGGACCGCGCCACTACCTGCTCGTCACCCCGTTCCGCTACCCGCCCCTGCGCCACGGCTCCCGGTTCGGCCGCCGCTTCGAGCCGAGCCTCTTCTACGGCTCGCTGAGCCTGTCCACCCTGCTGGCCGAAGCCGCCTTCTACCGATTCTATTTCTGGTACGGCATGGCGATCCCGCCCGCCAGCGCCCTGGTGACCCGGCACACGGTGTTCGAGGCCGCCTACCGCAGCCGCCGGGGACTGCGACTCCAGGAACCGCCCTTTGACGCCTTTCGGGACGCGCTCACCCACCCCGCCGACTATCGCGCCACCCAGCAGCTGGGCACGGCCCTGCGCGAGGCGGGGGTGCAGGCCTTCGAGTACCGCTCGGCGCGGGATGAGGGCATCAACGTCGCCCTGTTCACGCCCCGGGCTCTGGCCGATGCCCGGCCCCGGTCACAGGAACACTGGCTGTGCGAAACGGACGGCGCACACGTGCGCTTCCTGGGCGAGACCCAGACCCAGGTGCATGTGTTGCCGTTGGAAAGGTTTCTGGTGGAGGGGGTGTTGCCGATGCCGGCGGCATGAAGGCGGATTGTTTAGCCGCAGAGGACACAGAGGTCACAGAGTTTAAAGATCACGTCTTTCTTCCGTAGGTCGAGCTTCAGCCCGACAGCATGGTATCCATGGGCACCGCGCCTGTCGGGCTAAAGCCCGACCCACGGGGAAAGGGGTTTAAGGGCACAAGCGACACAAGCGAGTAAGGGCACAAGCGAGGACACCCAACTTCTCTTCGCTATAAGGGCACAAGCGAGGACACCCAACTTCTCTTCGCTATAGGAATGCTCCTTATTCCTTGATTGGACTGATGATTCAGAGGCCAGGCGGCTCCGGGGGCTGTCAAATAAATGATGGGTGTCCTCTTTTACGCTTTTACTCTCTTTTACTTCATTCCGACGGCGTGCTGCAAACCGAGCACGCGCGCCTGCACGCGGCGACGTAGCTGCAGATCCCGCAACGCGGAGACCGAGAGAAGGATGAAACCGATCAGCTCCACGATCAGGCTGTAGTCGACGAAAAGGGCATACAGAATGACCCCGGCACCGGTCGCCGCGAGAATCGGCGGACCCGGACTTCGGTGGCGCCGTGCGCCCGCGGTGATTGCCGCTGCAGCCAGCACAGCGAAAAGCGCAATGGCGCCTGCCCAGAGGCCTTCATCCAGCGCGAACCCGAAGCCGAGGACACCGAGCAGGGCCAATGCGGCCAACGTCCCGTAACAGACAATCACTGCGGCCGCGAGGCTCACCAGGCCAAAGAATCCGCGCCGCCAGAGGGACTTTACCCAACGCACCGGATTGAGTCGCTTAAGCCACTGCATCAGGCGGGAGGGCGCCCGATCGCCACGACTCATGCCGAGCTCCATGGATCGGGCATCGAAGCTTGCCGCCACCTCTCGGGTCTGCGCGCTGGGACTGTGTGCGAAGTAATCGAGCTCGCGAACCACCTCCACATCCTCGAAGCCCGCGTCGCGGAACATGGTGAGCAAGTCTTCGTCCACGGTGGCGCCGACGACGCACTCCACCCAGAGCCTGGGATCCTCGTGGCAATCGACGGTTACGGGGCGACGGATCACAACGTCGGCCAGCTGCACCCGGCCTCCGGGCCGCAGCACGCGAAACATCTCGCCAATGGCGCGTCGCTTGTCGGGCACGAGATTGAGGGCGCCGTTGCTGGTGATGCTGTCCACGCTGCCGTCAGCGAGCGGAAGACGCTCCGCGCTGCCCTGCAGGACGCTGACATTGGCGACTGCGGTCTGATCGCAGGCCGCCTTGAGTTTGCGCGTCATGGCCGGCGTGAGGTCCAGTGCGATTACATGCCCTTCGGAGCCCGCAATTCGGCTGGCAATCACCGTGTCGTTGCCCGCGCCGGCACCGATGTCCAGCACAGTGTCCCCGGCACGCACCGCCTGGGCGTTGAACGGATACCCCACCCCGGCAAAAGACTGCCTGACCGCCTCGGGCAACGCCGCGATCTGCTCGGGCGGGTAGCCCAGTGTGCGGCAGGCTTCTCCACCTACCGGGAAGTGGAAATGGGCGTCGGGTGAATCGGCCACGGCGGTATACATGTCCTTTACCGCCGCGAAGATCTGCTCACGCGAATATCCAAGTATCGCCACCATGGCAAGGTCCCTCCCCCTTGCCTGGTAACCCTAGGGCATCTCTGAATAACCCAGCCTGATGCCAAAAAAATCTGCTTCCGCAGTCTAGTCGTTCAAATTTCGATCAATGCTACCCCCCAAAGGGGCTCATTCCGCCCATTTCCCGCCGGTTTGGGGTGGAAAACAGGCGTACTACCCCTACGCGAGCATGTAGGGTTCCGCCCGCAGCAGGTTTGTAAACCCTGCCAGCAGGTACAGTCGGCTCGTGTTCTTGGCCAGGCCACGATAGCGAACCTTGGCATAGCCAAACATCTGCTTGATGCGCTGGAACACATGCTCCACCTTTGCGCGCATGCTCGCCTTGTTCTTCTCGATCTTGTGCAAGGGCGATCTCTTCGGCAGCGCCGCGCGCTTGCCTGGCCGCATCGCGATGCGCCAGTCCACCCGGCGATCTTGATGCTCTTCGCGCCTCTCGATGCCCTGATAGCCGGCATCGGCCCACACCACTTTTTCCTCACCATGCAGCAGTTTGTCGGCCACGTTGATATCGGCTTCATTGGCGGGCGTCGTCTCCAGGCTGTGGATCAGGCCCAGCGTGTCATCCACGCCCACATGCACCTTCATGCCGAAATGCCAGGCGTTGCCCTTCTTGGTCTGGTGCATCTCCGGATCGCGCTCGCCAGACGCATTCTTGGTCGAACTCGGCGCCGACAGAATGCTGGCATCCACGATCGTGCCCTCCTTCAGCATCAAGCCCTGCTCAGCCAGAGTCTGGTTGATCTCCTTGAACAGCTTCGCTGCCAGGTTGTGGCGTTCCAGCAGGCGTCGAAAGTTCAGGATCGTCGTCTCATCGGGGATCCGGTCCAACTTCAAGCCGGCGAAGCGGCGCATCGACTCCACTTCGTACAGCGCGTCCTCCAGCCCCGGATCACTCAGGTTGTAGAACAACTGCAGGCAGTGCACGCGTAGCATGGTCGGCAACGGGTAGGCAGGCCGACCGCCCTGCGGACCGGCCTTGGCGTAGTAGCGAATGATCTTCTTCTCCAGCCGCTTCCACGGAATCAGCCCTTCCATCCGCTCCAGGAACAACTCACGCCGGGTCTTGTGCTTCTTGTTCTCGTATTCGGCTTCTGCGAAAGTCAGCTGGCTCATGGCGAATGGCTCGGGTTGGATGCGATGCCGGGATTATGCCAAATGGGCTGGGTTATTCAGAGATGCCCTAGAGCATAACGTCAGTATTGATCAAGCAGCCCCTTGACCCTGCGGTGCAGGCTGTCCGGCGCACTCGCCTTGGCAGAAGCCCTGATGCGTTCCCGCAGTCTCTTCTCGAATTCGGCGCGACTGAAACAATCGCGGCAACGCTCCAGATGCCGGTCGATAGCGGCGCTGTGAACATGATCAAGCTCACCGTCCAGATAAGTGAACAGCTGCTCGATCACCTCCTCACAATTGAGCTTGTCTTCGCTCATGTCGAATCTCCGGCGCCGCTGTCGGAGGGGTGGCGACCATGAACCAGGCCGGCCTCGGAGGCCTGCTGCCAGAGCGCCTTCTGCAGCAGCGCTCGCCCCCTGCTCAGGCGGGACCGCACGGTGCCAACCGGTATCTCAAGCAATGCGGAAACCTCCTCGTAGGTGTAACCCTGAACCTCCACCAGGACGATCGCCACGCGAAAACCGTCCGGCAATGCATCCAGCGCCTTCTGCAGGTCCTCCTGCAGCACATCATTGAGAAACTGCTGCTCCGGCGTGCCCCACCAGAGCAGGAACGGCTGGTGCAACTGCTGGAAAAGGGAGAAATCCCCCGCGTCGGAGGTCTCCACGGCTTCGCGCTCCACCTCGTCGCGGGTCCTTCGACGCCGCCACTGGCTGACGAACGCGTTGTTAAGAATTCGGAACAGCCACCCTTCCATGGACTCGAGGTCACGCAGGTCGTCCAGCTTTGACCACGCCTTGCTAACCGCCTCCGCGACCACGTCCTGCGCGTCGTCCGGATTGCCCGTCAGCCTGAGCGCCGTGCCGTATAACCGGTCCATCAGACGAACCACCTCCTGCTCGAACAGCGCCCGCCGCTGCCGACGATCATCTTTTCCCTGCCCGCCTGATCCTGGATCCGGCATGCTTTCCCCCGCACTTCATCTCCTTGGATTGGTGACCGCGTACACGTCGTATGCACGGCGAGGCGATCTCTGAGAGACTGCTCTATCCTCCATGATGGGTGTTCCTCCGCGAGGATTCCACAGTGCCCCGCCGGCAACGGACCCGGTGCAGGTCGCACCTTCCGTAGCGCAAGGACGCGTGAGCCCCGGCAATGGTTCCCGACCGGCGGCACCCGAGGTTTATTTTGCCAAACACCTCATGAAATCCGCGCTCGCGGGAACCCTCCGCTGGTCCATGCGTCCTTGGATCACCCGGCACACATGACCGGGCTGACAACAAACCCATCAGGAGGACGACCACCATGAACACACAAAACACCATTGTTTCTCTGCTGCTCGCGACCGCGCTGACCGCCATCGGCTACACGGCGATTGCCGAGCCTAACGATCACTTCATCGTGCGCGACACCACGGACTCGCTGGACGAAGTGCTCGCCCGTGTGGAGCGCTACGCCACCGAGGAAGACGACTGGATCTTCCTGTCTACGTTCGGACTCAAGGGGGGCGAAGTGACCGCGGTAAAGATCTGCTACCTGCCTATCGGCGAGGACATCTTCGCCGCCGGCATGCACGTGGCCGCGATGATGCCCTGCGGACATATGGCGCTCTACGAGAAGAACGGCAGGACGTACATGACGCTGTTGCACCCCAGGTTCATGACCACCCTCAATCCCGACCCGAACCTGGAGCGTGCGGTGGCGCGGGCCACGCCGGCCTTCGAGTCCATGCTGGAATCAGTGTGGCGCTGAGGTCTCGCCGCACACACACGGAATGACAGGACGTCAGTCGCGGCCGGCACCTTCCGGTGCAGGCCGCGCCTGACCCACAACACCAAGAGAAATGGCATTGAATGGAGGAACGCAAACATGCAGATGAGAGCAACCAGGATCGACGAAGCCGTTGACCGCACGGCGCTCGAGCACAAGGTCAAGGAGATGTACAAACGTGTCGCCGAGGAGCCTGACGGCGAATTTCACTTCGAGATGGGCCGCCGGCTCGCCGAAAGGCTGGGCTATCCCACAGCCGATCTTGACCGGATCCCCGCGCAGTCCGTGGACTCGTTCGCCGGCGTCGGCTATCACATGGATCTGGCCGACATCCGGCCCGGTGACGTGGTGCTGGATCTGGGCAGCGGATCCGGCATGGACACCTTCATCGCGGCCCTCAAGGTGGGACCCCGGGGCCGCGTGCTGGGACTGGACATGACCGAGGCCCAGAGGGAGAAGGCGAAACGTCTGGCAAAGGCTGCAGGCATCGACAACGTCTCCTTCCATGAGGGCTACATCGAGGATCCGCCGTTTGATGAAGACAGCGTGGACGTGATCATCAGCAACGGCGTGATCAACCTGTCAGCCGAGAAGGGTCGGGTGTTCGCTGCCGCCGCCCGGCTGCTCAAGCCCGGCGGACGCCTGGCCCTTTCGGACATCGTCACCGAGAAGCCGCTGCCCGAAGAGGTCAAGTGTGATGCGACATTATGGGCCGCGTGCATCGGCGGCGCCTTGCAGCAGGATGACTACCGGTCCGCCATCACGGCGGGTGGACTCAAGGTGGCCAAGGTGCGCGAGAATCCCCAGTACGGATTCCTCACCGACTCGGCCAACGGCGCCAGCAAGACCTGGGGCGTGAAGAGCGTTTCAATACTGGCGACCCGCTGATTATCCGACCGAAACAGGGAAAGGCATGGAGGCAACGGGGACAGGGGGGGTTGAGTTCCAATCCTCCGTCCCCTTTTCTGATAGCAGGGTAACCACTCTCTGCCCCGGTTTATGGTGGACTCTTTCATTTAAATCAATCGCTTGATCAGGAAAGACCTCGTGAGGGGCGCCTTTTCCAGCCTGCTAGACAGACATGAACACCAGTGCCACCACGTCATTGTCGTAGTCGTTGGTGGTCTTGTACTCCCGGTATCCCTGAGACACCGCAGCGCCCACCGCGTAGTTTCTGCCGCGATATTCAATCAGTGCGGATCGACGCGTGCCGTTCTCGAGACTGAGCAGATCTCCTTCCAGATCGATCCGGTCACCGGGGCGCAGGTCTCCACCGGTGGCGCTGATGACATTGCCCTGGCGATCCGCGAAGACGGCGAAGCTGCCTTCGATGATATGGCCCGCATCATCCCTGGGAAGCGCATCCTCGAGCATCGCAGCGAACTGTGGTTCGCTGTCAAAGGCGATTGCAATGCCGCCAAGGGCGCGTCCGCTTTTCGGAGAACGCACGGAGGTCATGTAGATATAGGTCGGGCGATCTTTGTAGAGATGCGTGGAATTAAACGGCGATACCACATAACGCTGTGAATCGCGGATCCCGAGTGCCTCAGAGAAGCCGCCCTCGGCAGGCAGAATCGTGCCGAGCAGATGCTGCTCTTCGGGGCTGGAGACTGCAACGATGACCCGGTTGGCATCGAACAGGATCAGATTTGTGTAAACGGTATAGAGACTGTTGATGTAGGCGAGGATCTCCGTCAGCGTCTGCCGTTGATCTTCAGTGCGCGTGGTCAGGTCCAGGATCTCCCTGAAACGGCTGGTCAGCGCCCACCAGCGAACGTCGTTGGCACGCTCGTAGAGGTTGCGGTCCATGATGTCCACGGCCAGAAACGCTTGGAACTGGACCTCGTTCATCAGGGATTCCAGCACGGTCGCGTAGAGGCGGGTAATCGAGTTGTCGAAGACCTGCCGGGTGCGGTTGCCGATCACCCGGATCTCGCTCAACACGGGCATGAACTCGTGGGCATCGCGCTTGGCGGCAACGATCTGTCCGTTCAGCACGATCAGGGACAGGTCGTCGGTGACCCGGGCGGCGTTCTTGCGGATGTTGCGCAACTCAAGAGAGATGAATTCACCCTCCTGGTGTGTCCCGGCATCGCTACCCTCCCCGCCCTGCTCGCCAGTCCTGAAGGCGGATTCCATCGGCGCCATCACCTGCCCTTTCCAGGACAGCCCCATATAACCCTGATAGCCCTTGGTCTGGCAGTTCCGAGCCAGATAAGCGTCCGAGCCATGGCCCAGTCTGGACAGCTGCCCGTCACGGGCACCGGTGATCGAGGTGCCGATGGGCAGGCGCCGTTCATCACTGCTGGCAATGACGCGGTCGTTGCGGTCGAGGATTGCCACCAACTCTCCGGGCCTCACCAGGTTGGCAAAGATGCCGGCCATCTCGTCATCAAAACGAAAGCTCAGACAGAGCAGACCGAGGACCCGGGCACCGGGCTGGTCTGAGTCGGTGACCGGTGCCGAGTAGATCAGACCGGCGCGGCGCCCGGGCAGGAGATCCGTGGGGCGGAATGTCTCGACATAGGGGGCCTCGCCGCGGAGTGTTTCACTGATCAGCGGATCCCTGGAATGGACCACCGGGTTGGCGGGGTCCAGGTGTGCGCGAACATGACCCTGGGGGTCGAGCAGCAGGATTTCGTCATACACACTGTATTTGAGGGTGTATTCGCGCAGGCGCTCGACGATCGCCTCGGTGGCCTCCGGCGAGGCCTCCGGGTGACGCAGGAATTCGCGGATGTCCTCGTCCGTCGCCAGGAAACCCACATCCGCCGTGCGCTCGAAGAGATTGCGGATCAGGATGTCGATGGCAAACTGCGCCCGGGCGCCCAGTTCCTGGTCCAGCTTGCGCAGATTCTCCCGGACAAGGTTATCGATGAGTTCCTTCTGGAGTGTCTGGAACCCGTTGCGGGCCAGGTCCATGTCGTCCAGGATTGTGGCCGCCACGTCCAGGCTGCTGATTTTTCCGATCAGGGCGACCTTGCGCCACCACTCACCCAGAGCCAGCAGGGTTTCATTGCATGTGTTGACGAATGGCATCTCCCGTAGAAACTGCTTATCCGACAACACGTTGGACATCGGTGCGCTCCCGTTGACTATTGGGGTTCAGGGTGTCTGATCGTGTCCATGATCAGGGATCCCGTGACAGGCCAGACGCAAGGCAGGCAGGACACTCTGCTGCCAAGGCTATCGAGGGTGGAGATCCATCGCTGGCATAGTGCTGTTATCGGCCAGCAACTGCAATCGCTTGAGTCTACGGTGAGGGAGAGCCTGTTTCAGGGAAGTCGGGTCCGGAAGAAAAGTCTTTTCTAATATAAGCGGAAATTCCTCTCTGACCCGGTTCATTCCTGAATTATGCGTCTGCGACCTCACGAAGAACCTCTGGATGGCGAGACACAATCTTAAGAAGGGTTGCAGCCGCACCAGATGGCTGCCGGCGCCCTTGCTCCCATTGCTGAAGCGTGCGGGACGAAATATGCAGGGCGGCAGCAAACTGCGCCTGCGAAAGGCCCGACTTGAGGCGCGCCGCAACCACGTCATTGGCCTCAACGCTGTACTTGGCGCCGTGCTTTCCGTTCTTGACGTCACGAATGGCCTGCAGCAGCTCTTCACCGATGTTACGGTTCGCATCACGCGCTGAAATGGACTTTTTGCTAGTCATGATCAAGTTCCTCCGCGATCTGGCGCAATACATGCGATGGAATATTGTCCTTCGCGCTCTTGGAATAGATTGTGAGCAGCACTACTGTGCCGCGTTTGAGGCGCACGGTGTAGATGACTCGTACACCGCCGCGTTTGCCCATCCCGGGGCGAGTCCACCGGATCTTGCGACACCCACCGGAACCGGGGATCAAGTCGCCAGCTTCGGGGTTGCCCGCCAGATGGGTGGTGAACTCGCCGTGCTCCTCAACCGACCAGTAGTCAGGCCAGAGCTTGCTAAAGAGTGGCGACTCAATGATGGTCAGCATTGGCACGAATGTACGCCATTGGCGTATAGCACGTCAAGCAGCAAAAAGTAAAAGGGGTCGGTGACTAATGAAAATCATTTGTCACCGACCCCTTTTAGCTAATTATCCATGACGTCCTGTTCCGACCAGGCCCGTGCCTGTTCGCGGTGCAGGCGCACCACCAGGTGGTAGTGGTTGGACATCACCGCGTAGGCGCAGATATCGACCGCGAAGACAGCGGTCAGCGCTTCCAGCCGCTCCAGCACCCAGCCCTTGCGGTGCTCGTAGCTCTTGCCCGAGAACGAATCCTGGCCGCACAGATAGGCTCGGCGCACGCAGCGCGCGATGCCGGGTCAGTAAAAGGGGTCGGTGACTAATGAAAATCGGGTCAGTAAAAGGGGTCGGTGACTAATGAAAATCATTTGTCACCGACCCCTTTTAGCTTTTCGCGTAGGCGCAGATATCGACTGCGAAGACAGCAGTCAGCGCTTCCAGCCGGTCCAGCACCCAGCCCTTGCGGTGCTCGTAGCTCTTGCCCGAGAACGAATCCTGTCCGCACAGATAGGCTCGGCGCACGCAGCGCGCGATGCAATGGTAGTAGGGGGTGGTTTCCGGATGAACGAGTTCCCTTCTGGCTCGGGTCATAGGAATGCTCCTTATTCCTTGATTGGACTGACGATTCAGAGGCCAGGCGGCCCCGGCGGGGGTGTCAACAGAATGATGGGTGTCCTCTTGTTCCTTTTTTGGGGGTGGTTTCCGGATGAACGAGTTCCCTTCTGGCTCGGGTCATAGGAATGCTCCTTATTCCTTGATTGGACTGACGATTCAGAGGCTAGGCGGCCCCGGCGGGGGTGTCAACAGAATGATGGGTGTCCTCTTGTTTTCGGTTACAGAATGATGGGTGTCCTCTTGTTCTGCCCGCTGGCCGCACAGATAGGCCCGGCGCACGCAGCGCGCGATGCAATGGTAGTAGGGGGTGGTTTCCGGATGAACGAGTTCCCTTCTGGCTCGTGTCATAGGAATGCTCCTTATTCCTTGATTGGACTGACGATTCAGAGGCTAGGCTGCCCCGGCGGGGGTGTCAAATAAATGATGGGTGTCCTCTTTTACTTCTCATCCTCTTTTACTTTTCAAATAAATGATGGGTGTCCTCTTTTACTTTCTTAAGTCGGGCGGTCTTATCTGATTTGAAATAGTTCGAGACAAATGAAGGGTCACTACAAACATTTGCAAATACAAAGTATGCATCTAAAAATACACGGAATAGAGTGTTTGCTTCGTTGCTCATGCCATTTTTCATAACAAGTAAAGCAGCTTCGGAAATCTCAAGAACTCTGGCCGCCAACACGAGGGCAATTATCTTCTGGCGATCCCTGTCAGTATCTTGCTGACAAACATCTTTTGACGATGCGAATGAACGAACTTCCGAAATGCTTCGTTCGAGCGCCCGAAATAGCCGATCGTTTCGCACGCGTATCTGGCGTGCCTTCTCTTGTCCAGCTTCGGATAAGAATCCATCACCGTGTATCTTCACTGTGCACCTTTTGAAACATGACAGAATGTTAGACAGATTCTGTCACATCGCTGATATACGGATTCTGTATAGCACCCCTGATTCTCGGGGTCATGCAGAATTGCCCCAAGAATAACGCAGGTTTCCATGGGGCTGTACCCGTGGCGAGATAAGCAGGGCGCAGCGGACGCGCTCCGCTCATACGCCCTACGGTACAGGAAAGCTTGTATTCAGGAATTCCGGCGCAAGGCCAGCAGTGAAGTGCGGCGCCACCCGCGCCGCGTATAGAAATCCAGGGCCGGCGCATTGTCGCTATCGGCCAGCAGTTGCAGCCGGCTAAGCCCCATCTCCGACGCGCGAGCCTCCATCCCCCGAAGCAATCGCCCGCCAATCCCCTCCCCCCGATGGCCCTCACCCACCACCAGATCCTCCACCAGCCCCACAGCCCCCCCTTCCGCCGTGGAGATAAGTGTCTGCACGCTGATCATGCCCACCACCCCGCCCTCCCGCTCGGCCACCAGCACCTGCGCGCCCGGCTGCACCAGTAGCAACGCAAGCCCCCTGCCCTGCTTCTCCGCATCTGGCACGAAGTCCTGCTCGATGCTGAACAGCTGGGCGAGGAGCTCCACCATGGCGGGGATGTCGTCCGCCACGGCGTCGCGGATCAGGACGGGCTCACTCTTCGTCCCCATAGTTGATCACCGCCAGGAAGCGGATCGGGACTTCCAGGAGTCGCTCGGGGCCGTGGGGGATGCTGCCCTTGAAGGTGAGGGAGTCGCCGGGCTCCAGGAGATAGGTGTTGCGGCCGTGGCGGTATTCGATGCGGCCTTCGAGCATGTAGATGAACTCGGTGCCCGGATGGGTGAAGGTGGGGAACACCTCGCTGGCGTCGTCCATGGTGATGAGGAAGGGCTCCACCTGCTTGCGGGGGCCCTGGTCGTAGGCGAGCAGGTGATAGGTATGACCTCGGCGGGTGCCGCGGCGCACCACTTCCAGGCCCTCGCCGCTCTTCACGTGCTGGGCGCCGCCCTCGGGGACGTCGAAGTTCTTGAACAGCTGGGCCAGGGTCATGCCCAGCACACCCGACAGCTTGCGCAGGGTCTCCAGGCTGGTGGAGACCTGGCCGTTCTCGATCTTGGAGAGCATGCCCCGGCTCACGCCGGCGAGATCGGCCACGTCGGCGATGGTGAGCGACTGGGCCTGGCGTTTTTCCCGCAGCACGTGGCCGATGTGCTGGTCCAGGTTGCGGTCCTCCGCGTGCGCTGCGGGTTCGGGCGCTGCAGGCCGCGCGGCCTTCCCGGCCGCCTTGGGTTTCGCCTTGCGGGTGGCCACGGTGGACACGCTCAGTAGCCGCTCACGCCCGGGATCCAGTCGGTGCCGGCCAGGGGGATCTTGGCCATGGCGGCGGCCTCGATGGTCAGCGCGGCGAGGTCCTCGCGCTCCAGGTTGTGCACGTTGGACTTGCCGCAGGCCCGGGCGAGCGTGGTGAGTTCCATGGTCAGCGTCTGCAGGTAGTTCTTCACGCGGCGCGCGCCCCAGTCCACGTCCAGGCGCTTTTCCAGTTCCGGCGTCTGGGTGGCGATGCCCACGGGGCAGCGGCCGGTGTGGCAGTGGTGGCAGTAGCCGGGCGCGGTGCCCAGCGCCGCGAAGTCCTCGGTGGCGTCCACCAGTTCGCCGTTCATGTGGTAGTGCCGGGCGTTGCAGCCGAGCGCCATCATGGCGGCCTGGCCGATGGACACGGCGTCGGCGCCCATGGCGAGCGCCTTGGCCACGTCCGCCCCGCTGCGGATGCCGCCGGAGATGATGAGCTGCACCTGGCCCACCATGTCGATCTCCTCCAGGGCCTCCACCGCCTGGCGCAGGGCGGCGAGCGTGGGAATGCCGGCGTGTTCGATGAACACCTGCTGGGTGGCGGCGGTGCCGCCCTGCATGCCGTCCACCACCACCACGTCGGCGCCGGCGGCCACAGCGAGCTTCACGTCGTTCTTCACCCGGGTTGCGCCCACCTTCACGTAGATGGGCACCTGCCAGTCGGTGATCTCGCGCAGCTCGGAGAGCTTGATGGCGAGATCATCGGAGCCGGTCCAGTCGGGATGGCGGCAGGCGGAACGCTGGTCCACGCCCTCGGGCAGGGTGCGCATCTTCGCCACCCGGGGGCTGATCTTCTGGCCCAGCAGCATGCCGCCGCCGCCGGGCTTGGCGCCCTGCCCGATCACCAGTTCGATGGCGTCGGCCTTGCGCAGGTCGTCGGGGTTGAAGCCGTAGCGGGACGGCAGGCACTGGTAGACCAGGGTCTTGGAGGAACGGCGTTCCTCCGGGGTCATGCCGCCGTCGCCGGTGGTGGTGGAGGTGCCCATCTCGCCGGCGGCGCGGCCCAGCGCGTCCTTGGCCTGGGCGGTGAGCGCGCCGAAGCTCATGCCGGCGATGGTGATGGGGATGCCGAGCTCGATGGGATTCTTGGCGAAGCGGGTGCCCAGCACCGTCTTGGTCTCACACTTCTCCCGGTAGCCTTCCAGCGGATAGCGGGAGGCCGAGGCGGTGAGGAAGGTCAGATCGTCAAAGGTGGGCAGGCGGCGCTTGGCGCCGAGCCCGCGGATCTCGTAGAGCCCGTGCTCGGCGGCCTGCTGGATGTAGTGCAGCGTGTGGTCGCCGTAGGTGTAGTTGGGCTCGATGTAGATGTTCTTGCTCATCACTCAGTACTCCTGGTGGTGATCGGCGTTCCAGTGGTACAGGCTGCGGGCGGAGGCCACGCGCTTGAACTCCTGGAGGTCGTGGTCGAAGCCGGCCCGCTCCAGCAGGTTGGCCACCCGGGCGTAGTCATCGTCGCTCATGGGTTCTTCCCGGGCATCGGCGCCCAGGCCGTGGATGGTGCCGCGCACGTAGATGACCGCCTCGTAGAGGGAATCCCCGAGGCCCGGGTCCGCGTCGCCGCACACCACCAGGGTGCCGGCCTGGGCCATGAAGGCGGACATGTGGCCGACGCTGCCGCCCACCACGATGTCGCAGCCCTTCATGGAGATGCCGCAGCGGGACGAGGCGTCGCCCTCGATGACCACCAGCCCGCCGTGGCCGGAGGCGGCGACGCATTCGGAGGCGTTGCCCTTCACCCGGATGCTGCCGGACATGATGTTCTCGCCCACGCTCCAGCCCACGTTGCCGTGCACGGTGATGTGGGCCAGCTTGTTCATGCCGCCCACGAAGTAGCCGGCGTGTCCCCGGATGTCGATGCTCACGGGGGCGTCCACGCCCACGGCCAGGTTGTGCCGGCCGTTGGGGTTGAGCACCTCGACGTGTTTCGCGCCGCTGCCGGGGAGGTCGTGGTGCAGATACTGGTTCAGCTCGCGCACCGTGGTTTCCGACAGGTCGAAACGCACGGCCTCGGCGGTGGGGTTCAGCGTGTCCACGAGTAGATCTCCTCGGGCTTGGGTTCGAACAGCATGGCCTCCTTCACCCCGGGCAGGTGGGCGAGCGCCCGGTACTCGGAGCCGATGGCCACGTAGTCGTCGGTCTCGGCCACCACGGCGGGCTTGCAGGCGAAGGGGTCGCGCACCAGGGCGAGCTTGTCGTGGGTGCCCATGAGCAGGGTGTAGAAGCCGTCCAGAACGTTGAAGCCCTGGGACAGGGCGTCCTCCAGGCTGTCCCCGTCGCGCAGGCGCCATTCCAGGAAGCGGCAGGCGGCCTCGGTGTCGTTGTCGGTCTCGAAGCGGATGCCCTTGCGTTCCAGTTGCCGGCGGATCTTGTAGGGGTTGGACAGCGAGCCATTGTGTACCAGGCAGAAGTCCTCGCCCGCCGTGAACGGGTGGGCGTGGGCCGGGGTGATGGCCGACTCCGTGGCCATGCGGGTGTGGCCGATGGCGTGGCTGCCGGTGAGCGCCGGGAAGCCGTAGCGCTCGGCAATGGCCGCCGGGTGGCCCGCGTCCTTGTAGATGTCGATGAAGTGCCCGGCACTGAGGATGTGCAGCGCCGGGAAGTGTTCCGCGAACCAGGGGCGCACGGTATCCGGGTCGGCAGCGAGGTAGAGACGCGCGTAGCGGCCCTGGGCCTCGATGCGCGGCGTGGGCACCAGGGCCTCGTCCAGGGCGCGCTCCAGGGCGTCCCAGTCGAAGTCCGCGTCCTGGGCGAACAGGCTGTACTTCTCGCCCCGGTCGGTGTCGGCGAAGACGGCGAGCCCCGCCGAGTCCGGGCCGCGCTCGGACATGCTTTCCAGCATGGGGGTCACCAGTTGGCCCAGTTGCCCGTTCAGGGACGGGTTCTTGAGCAAGAGTCCTACGATTCCACACATGGGGGAATCTCCTCGATCAGTAAAATTCCACGTAACGGTTGAGTTCCCAGTCGGACACATGGCGGGAGTATTCCACCCATTCCATGTTCTTCAGCCGGATGAACTCTTCGATGAAGTCCTGGCCCAGCTGTTCGGCGAACAGCGCATCCTTCTGCAGCGCGGCGATGGCCTCGTGCAGGCTCTGGGGCAGGGTCTTGATGCCCTTCTCCGCCAGCTCCACGGGGCTCAGGTCATAGAAGTTGAAGTTCTGCGGTTCGCCCGGCTCCAGCTTGCGGTCCACGCCATCGAGACCGGCGGCGATCACCGCGGCGGCGGCCAGGTACGGGTTGCAGGCACCGTCGCCCAGGCGCAGCTCCAGGCGGCCCTTGGGGATGCGCACCATGGAGGTGCGGTTGTTGTCGCCGTAGGAGATGAAGGCCGGGGCCCAGGTGGAACCGGACAGTGCGCGGCCCACCACCAGGCGCTTGTAGGAGTTCACACTCGGCGCCAGGAGCGCGGTCAGCGCCGGGGCGTGGGCCAGCAGGCCCGCTGCGAAGTGATAGGCGGTCTTGGAGAGTTCCAGGCCGCGGGGGTCCGACGGGTCCTGGAAGATGTTGGGATTGGATTCATCGGCGATGGAGATGTGCATGTGCATGCCGTTGCCCGTGCGGTTGGAGAAGGGCTTGGGCATGAAGGAGCAGATGAGTCCCAGCTGGTTGGCGATCTCGCCGGCGGCCATGCGGAAGAACACGTAGCGGTCCGCGGAGGTCATGCAGTCCGAGTAGGTGTAGTTGATCTCGAACTGGCCATTGGCGTCCTCGTGGTCCACCTGGTAGACATCGAAGTTCACCGCCTGCAGGGACTCCACCAGGCGCTCCAGGAACTCACGGGAACGGGACAGCCCCTTGTAGTCGTAGCAGGGCTTGTCGAGCCGGTCGGAATCGTCGGCGGGGACGACGCAGCCGTTGCCGTCGCGGCGCAGCAGGCTGAACTCGGGCTCGAGCCCGGTGTTCATGGTCCAGCCGCGCTCCTTGAGGCGCTTCACCTGGGCGGCGAGGATGTTGCGGGTGTCCAGCATGTAGGGCTCGCCGTTGACGTAGCCGTCGCAGACGATGCGCGCATAGCCGGGCTGCCAGGGCACGATGGACAGGGTGCTGAGATCGCCCCGGGCCATGTAGTCCGCCTCGTGGGGACCCATGCGCAGGCCCCACACGGCGAAGCCGGCGAAACCGGCGCCGTCGGTGAGCACGTCCTCCAGGTGACTGACGGGCACGGACTTGGTCTTGGCCACGCCGTGGATGTCCACGAACTGGGCCAGGATGTACTTGACCTGGTGACTCTCCAGATAGGTCTTCGCTTCCTGTGGTGTCATTTTTTATCCTCCCGGGATATGTAGAAGTCGGAAAAGCCGATGACTTCCCCCTGCATGTCATGGACCCCGTGCATCAGGGTCTCGAATAGGTATTCTCCGTAGCTGGGCTCGCAGCCCATGCGATACACCGGGCCGGGTTCGACCCGCAACCACACACCCACCCCCGCCACGCGGGTGTAGAGCAGCGCATCTCCCACGCTTGCGAGATCCAGCGAGCAGAACTCTGCCATGAGCTGCGCCGCGTGTTCACCGCCCAGGGCGATCTCCTGGTCGTCGCGCACCAGGATGCGGGTGCCGTTGTCGAGGCCTTCGGACAGCGGACCCAGGTGCCGGGCAAGGCCGCCCGAGGGCCCGTCGTGGAGCAGGAACTCGGCGTTGCCGGTGCGGGCCAGGAAGGCGTCGGGCCCGAACTGCGGCAGGTCCTGGCAGACGAACCAGTCCTCGGACACCGGCAGTTCGTGGGCGCGCATCCAGCCTGCCGCGTCACCGCCCTTGACCAGCACGCGAAGCAGCGGGCTCAGGTCGGCGAGCCAGGTGTCCGGCAGTTGCACTGCCTTGAGCGGCGCGGGCATGCCGCGCACCTCGCCCCACTCGAAGCCGTCGCGGGGCAGGAGGCCATGGGCGGGGCTCAGACGTTTCATGCGTTCACCTCCCCGGCCGTTTCCGGTTTCTGGCGCAGACCTTCCGGGTCGTAGAAGGGCGTGGGCACCACGTCGGCCTGGATGATCACCGCGCCTTCCACGCGGATGGAGAGCTGCGCCGCATCGGCCAGCGTCTTGTCCACCATGGCGAGCCCCACCCAGGCCTTGAGGCTCGGGCTGTAGCCGATGCTGGTGACCCGGCCGGCGATGTCGTCGTCGTGGATCACCAGGTGGCATTCCCTGGGAATCGGGCCCGGATGGCTGCCCGGCAGGCGGAAGCCCACCAGGCGGTTGGCGGCGCGCTCTTTCAGGATCTGCAGGCTGCGCTTGCCCTGGAAGAAGGGCTTGTCGAACTTCACCGCCCAGGCCATGTTGGCGTCGAAGGGGCTGGAGGTGCCGTCGGTGTCCTGGCCCACGATCAGGTGGCCCTTCTCCAGGCGCAGCTGGCGCTGTGCCTCCACGCCGAAGGGCCGGATGCCCCTGGACGCGCCCGCCTCCATGAGCGCCTCCCACACGTGCAGCGCCTGGGCGGCGGGCACGTGGATCTCGAAGCCCAGTTCACCGACGAAGCCGACCCGGAACAGCCAGGCGGGCACGCCCGCCACCCTCCCCTGGCGCGCGCCGAGGAAGGGGAACGCGGCCTGGGAGAGATCCACGTCGGTGAGCGGCTGCAGCACATCGCGGGTCAGGGGGCCTGCGATGTTCATGGAGGCCAGCTGGCTGGTGCGGTTGACCACGTCCACCTTGAGGTTCCATTCGCCGATCATCCGCTGCATCTGGCGGAAGATGGCCTCGGCGCCGGTGGTGGTGGTGCTGACGTAGAAATGCTCCTCGCCCCAGCGGGCGCACACCCCGTCGTCGATGACCACGCCCGCCTCGTCCACCATGAGCGCGTAGCGGGTCATGCCCTGCTTCACGGTGGAGAGCTTCAGCGTATAGAGCTGGTCCATGAAGCGTGCGGCGTCGGGGCCGAACACCTCCACCTTGCCGAGCGTCGAGACATCGATGAGCCCCACCCCTTCGCGCACCGCCATCACCTCGGCACGGATGGCCTCCGCCTCCGATGCGGGTCCGTAGTACTTGGGGCGCTGCCAGTGGCCGGCGGGCATGAACACCGCGCCGTGATCCCGGTGCCAGCCGTGCATGGGCGTGCGCCGCTCCGGACGCAGGCGTCGGCCCGCCAGGTGCTTGATGGGCACGGGATGGTAGAAAGGACGCGCCGTGGTGGTGCCGGTCGCGCCGATGGACTGCTTGTTGAGGCGTGCCAGGATGCGTACGGCGTTCATGTTGGCGTGCTTGCCCTGGCTGGGGCCCATGCCCACGGTGGAGTAGCGCTTGAGCAGTTCGATGTTGTCGAAGCCTTCGGCCGCCGCACGCTCCAGGTCCTTGAGTTGCAGGTCTTCGTCCAGGTCCACGAAGTTCTTGCCCTTGGGGTGGGGGAACACGGGCCAGGGATGGGACATGCGTTCACTGCTGCGCCCGGGCCGCGCGGTGGGCCCTGCCTGCATGCCCAGGTGTGCCAGCGCCTCGCCGGCGGCGGCGGCGCCGTCCGCCACGCGGGCATCGAGATCGAACACGCCGTTGACCCGGCCGCAGGCGAAGACCCCGGGTGGCAACTGTTCCGGCACGAACTGGCCCGGGATCTCGGCGAACACCATGCGGGTGCCAGACTGGTAGAGGATCGGGGCGGCGGGTGCGTAGCCCACGGACATGAGCAGGCCGTCGCAGTCGATGCGCTGGGCGGTCTCCGGTTTCGCCCTGCCCTCGGCATCCAGGGCGCAGACGGTGACGGCCTGGAGCAGGCCCTCGCCCTCGGCGCTGTAGACGGTGCTGCGGCCATGGACGGCGATGCCCGCGGCCCGTACCTGATCGTGCAGATCGCCCCGCGTTTCGGGGGCGTCCAGGTCCACGATGGCCTTGACGGGGATGCCGAGCGCCTTCAGTTCCAGGGCGTTGCGGTAGGCATCGCTGTTGGCGGCGAGGATCACGGCGGACTCGCAGGCGGCTACGCCGTAGCGGCGGGCGAGCCGCAGGGCCGCGCTCGCGAGCATCACGCCCGGCAGGTCGTTGTTGCGAAACACCGCGGGCTGCTCGTAGACGCCGCCGGCCACGATGACCGCACGGGCGCGCAGGCGGATGAGGCCCTTCGGTGTGACCAGGGGCACGTAGTGATCCGCGTACCAGCCGGCGGCGACGGTGTCCGGCAGGAAGGTGAGATTGGGGAGATCCGCCAGGCGCGCGAGCAGTTGATCGCGCAGCGCGCCGTCCTGCCGGTCGTTGAGGCTGCCGCCGGCGCGGGCGTTCTCATCCACCAGCCAGACACGGGCGCCGCTTTCCGCGGCAGCTATCGCGGCGCTCAGGCCCGAGGGACCCGCGCCCACCACCAGCAGGTCGCAGAAGCCGTGGCGCTTGGGCAGGCGCAGTTCGGGCCATTGGGTGTCGATACGCCCGAGTCCCGCCCGCTTGCGGATCTGGTTCTCCCAGAAGGGGAACAGCGCCTTGGGGCGGTGGAAGGTCTTGTAATAGAAGCCCACCGGCAGCAGGGGCGAGAGCCTGTCCAGGAACCGGCCCCGGTCCTTGTCCAGGCCGCCCTGGGTGTTGATGGCGCTGAGCCGCATGCCGTCTGCAACGGCGGTGACGTCGCCACGGATGTTGAAATCGGAGTCCGACTGCAGCAGCACGTTGCTGTCGTGGTTGGCCGCCGAGAACACGCCCCGGGGCCGGTGGTACTTGAAGCTGCGTCCCAGCACGCGCACGCCATTGGCCAGCAGCGCAGAGCTGATGGTGTCGCCCGCAAACGCGCTGTACTCGCGTCCCTCGAAGCTGAAGCGCAGGGTGCGCGAGCGGTCGATCCACTCCCCGTCCCGTGCCGGCAGACGCTTAGCCATGGGCCAGGTCCTTCATGGCCTCGGCCACGGTCAGGGTGCGCAGGAATTCATCCTTCAGGGTGTCCCGCTCCGCCACGAACCACATGCCCGTGGGCGCGTGGCACCACCACTCCCGCTGCACCCCGGGCGCGCCGTCGCGATGGAAGACGTAGTGGGACCATGCCATGTCCGTGGTGCTGTCCGGGTCGGGCATGGGGCGCCAGAGGCCGCCGTAGACGAACTCGGACGCGGGGCGGGTGCCGACTTTGGGACAGGGGATGAGTTTCATGGGTGCGTGGGTTTTGCTGGTGTTCGTGTTGGGACGCGGAGGGCGCAGAGACGCAGAGAGCGCAGAGGTCTTTTGTACAAAGACACTGAGCCCTCTAAATCTGAAGGCATCGGGATTTGCTGCTCACTCTGCATACAATTCAACATCAATGTTCCTTTGCGTTCTCCGCGTCTCTGCGTCCTCTGCGTGATCAGCCGAGGCGAGAGATAGAAACCTCAGTGCCCCACCGAAGCAGCCCCCCGCTCGCCCACGAGTTCGAAGCGGTCGAAGCGGGCCAGGCTGAAGGGTTCGATGAGTGCGTGATCGCGGTCGTTGGCGACGGTCCAGGCCATGGTCTTGCCGGAGACCGGCGTGGCCTTGAAGCCCCAGGTGCCCCAGCCGGCGTCGATGTAGAAACCGTCCACCGCCGTCCTGCCCATGATGGGGGCGAAGTCCGGGGTCATGTCCGCCATGCCCGCCCACTGGCGCATCACCTTGCTGTTGCCCAGGAACGGGAACAGATCCAGCATCTGGTCGGCGAGGCCTTCGACGAAGTCGAGCGTCGAGCGGGTGGAATGCAGGATGGCGGGGTCCAGGGCGGCGCCCATCACGAGTTCGCCGCGGGAGGACTGGGACACGTACACGTGCAGGCTGCCGGAGACGATGATGGTGTCGAGCCAGGGCTTCATGGGCTCGGTGACGCAGGCCTGCAGCGGGTGGATCACGATGGGCGTGGTGATGCCCGCCATCTTCGTCACCCGCGGCGTGGAGCCGGCCACCATGGAGATCACCTTGCCGGTCTTGATGACACCGCGGTCGGTCTCCACGCCGGTGACCTTGCCCTGCTCCACGCGGATGCCGGTGACCCGGGTCTTCTGGTGGATCTCCACGCCGCGCTTGTCGGCGCCGCGCCCGT
Source organism: Thioalkalivibrio sulfidiphilus HL-EbGr7 (assembly GCF_000021985.1). NCBI lineage: Bacteria > Pseudomonadati > Pseudomonadota > Gammaproteobacteria > Chromatiales > Ectothiorhodospiraceae > Thioalkalivibrio > Thioalkalivibrio sulfidiphilus. The sequence goes on along the minus strand of NC_011901.1, from coordinate 1,794,332 downwards.
AGCCCCAGGCCACGGCGTCGTGGCGCACCACCGCGCCGGGGGCGTGGTAGAGGGCGCCGAGCACGGGATGTTCGCCGCCGCAGTCCAGGTCCATCATGGGCACCGCCTCGGCGATGCTGTCCCGGTCCACCACTTCACTGTCGATGCCGAAGTGCTTGTTCACCTCCGCGCGCCAGCGCATGGTGCGCATCGCCGCGTCCGTGTGGGCCAGGGTGAAGTGGCCGCGCTCGGAGTAGAAGATGTTGAGGTCGAAGTCCTCGGCCAGATCCTGGAACAGGCGCACGCTCTCGTCGTAGAACTTCACGCCCTCGGGGGTGAGGTAGTTGGAGCGCACGATGGTGGTGTTGCGCCCGGTGTTGCCGCCGCCGATGTAGCCCTGCTCCAGCACCGCCACGTTGGTGATGCCGTGGTCCCGGGCAAGGTAGTAGGCGCAGGCCAGGCCATGGCCGCCGCCGCCGATGATCACCACGTCGTAGCTGTCGCGCAGGCCCCTGGGCGTGTTGAAGAAACGCGGGTCCGGCGCGTCGCTGAAGGCGTTTTTGAGCAGGCGCAGCGGCATCAGTCGAACACCACGGTCTTGTTGCCGTGGATCAGCACCCGGTCCTCCAGGTGGTAGCGCAGGCCCCGGGCGAGCACCGCCTTCTCCACGTCGCGGCCCAGGCGCACCAGGTCGTTGGCGGTGTCGTCGTGGCGCACGCGGATCACGTCCTGCTCGATGATGGGACCGGCGTCCAGTTCCTCGGTGACGTAGTGACAGGTGGCGCCGATCAACTTCACACCGCGCTCGAAGGCCTTGTGGTAGGGCTTGGCGCCGATGAAGGACGGCAGGAAGCTGTGGTGGATGTTGATCACCCGGCCGGCGTAGGTGTGGCACATGTCCGGGGGCAGGATCTGCATGTAGCGCGCCAGCACCACGGCATCGGCGTCATAGGACTCCACCAGGCGCGTGACCTCGGCGAAGGCCGGGGCCTTGTTGTCCCTGTCCACGGGCACGTGGTGGTAGGGGATGCCGTGCCATTCCACGTAGTCGCGCATGTCCTCGTGGTTGGAGATCACGCAGGGGATGTCGAAGAACATCTCCTTGCTGCGCCAGCGGTACAGCAGGTCCGTGAGGCAGTGGTCCAGCTTGCTCACCATCAGCACCACCCGCTTGGGCACCTGGGCGTCGGTGACCTGCCACTGCATCTCGAACTGCTCGGCGATGGGGGCGAAGGCCTCGCGCAGACCCTGATCGTCGAAGGGCAGCGAGTCGGCGCGGATCTCGTAGCGCATGAAGAACCAGCCGGAACCCTGGTCCGCGTGCTGGCTGGCCTCGGTGATCCAGCCGCCGTGGCGGGACAGGAAACCGCTGACGGCGGCGACGATGCCTACCCGGTCGGGGCAGGAGACGATGAGTCGGTAGGTGTGGTGGCTCACGTTGTTTCCTTTCATGAAACAATAGTTCCTATTAGGAATTAGTGATGTTGCCCTGTCAAGGGGATTTCAGGGCTTGGCGTCGTCATCGGGAACGCTGTCTGACGCGAGCTAGATAGTGACAAAAAACATGAATAGATTGCTATTACAAATTGATTTAATTGATTAATCAGCTTGGTTATCCGGCGTGCCCCGGCATGAGGTAAACCGTGCCGGGTTGGCCCAGTTCGCCCTCGATACGGATCTCCACGGGCAGGAAGGCCTGGATCACCCGGGACTGGGTGAGCAGGTGCAGGGTCACCTGGCTGGTGCGCAGGGTCGACGCAGCGTCCGCCAGCGCCAGGGGCAGCAACAGCTGGTCCGCCAGCCAGCGGTCCACGGCGGCCCCGGTGGCCAGGAAGCCAAGCAGGTCGTCCACCGCCTCGTCCGCCACCCGCTCGGCGCGCTTGCCACGCTCGCCGAGGGCGAAGAAACAGGCCTGGCCCTGCTCGAAACGGGCCAGCAGGGCCAGCACCGTGCCCGGTGAGCAGGCCGGCAGGTGTTCGATGGCGATGTCCACGTCGCTGTTCAGTGTCTGCAGGCGCCGCAGCGCCCTGCCCCGCTGGCGTTCGGCGATCTCCTCCGGCAGGTTGGCAACCGCCGACAGCCCCTGGATGGACAGGAGCCTGCCCCGGTCGGTGAGGTCCAGGCCGCGGGGCCGGGCGCTGCCCGGGATCCCGGCCTGGATCTCGCCGCCGCCCGGTGGATAGAAGCCCGCCATGGGCATGTGCAGCTCGAAGGGCATGCCGATGCGTCCGAGCATCACCCGCCAGTGCCAGTCCAGGTAATGGAAACAGGGGCTGTGGGGCACGTGGGTGCCGCCGGTGACCGTGACCCGGGAGGCGCCATCGGCCATGGCCAGGGGCGGCAGGACGGTCTGCAGGACCAGGGAGGTGGCGCCGGCGGTGCCGATGTCGAAGTGGTAGTCGCCGGGCACCACGGGACCGGGCAGGAACGCCAGGGTCTGGGAGCCGATGCGGTCGCCCTCCACCCGCGCGCCGCTCACCCGGGCGGCGGCCTGTACCGCCATGGCGTGCTGGAAGCCGAGACCCGGGTTGTCGCGCCGGGCGCGGATGTGTTCGAGGCGCACCCCGCGCCCGGTGATCAGGGCGAGGCTCAGGGCGCTGCGCAGCACCTGGCCGCCGCCCTCGCCCATGGTGCCGTCGATGTGGATCAGGTCCGTCATGGTGCTCACCCGAATCCCGTGTTCCATCCACCATCCCACATAGGGCGGGCCATGCCCGCCATCAGCCTATCCCGCATAGGGCGGGCCGTGCCCGCCGTCAGCCTATCCCGCATAGGGCGGGCCGTGCCCGCCGTCAGCCGCAGGTTCATTGTCAGCAGGCGGCCACGGGCCGCCCTATGAGCTGGCTCCACCGGAGACTGATTAAACAGCCTGCCTGGTGCACTACGCCGGCTGATTCCGACTCCCATCCACTATCCCGCTTGGCGCCAGGCACCGCAACCGGCCCGACGTACTATGCTTCCTGATGCTGAACCGTGACCTGGAAAAGCTTCGGTCTGGGGGTCTGGCGCGGTGAACGACGTGATCACCCTGTTTCTGTGCGGCGATGTCATGACAGGCCGGGGCATCGACCAGGCCCTGCCCCACCCGGCGCCGCCCGACCTGTACGAGCTCTGGGTGCAGGATGCCAGGGAGTACGTGAGTCTTGCCGAGGCCGCCAACGGCGAATTCCCGAAGCCGATGGCGCCCGCCCACATCTGGGGCGATGCCCTGGCCGAACTGGCGCATTTCAGGCCGCACTTGCGCCTGATCAACCTGGAAACCGGCATCACGCGCCACGGCACGCCCTGGCCGGACAAGGGCATCCATTACCGCATGAGTCCCGAGAACGCCGCCTGCCTGCAGGCGGCAAGGATCGACTGTTGCTCGCTGGCCAACAACCACGTCATGGACTGGGGCGTGGATGCCTTGCGGGAGACCTGCCGGGTGCTGGACGGACTGGGCATCGCCCACGCCGGTGCCGGCGAGGATCTGGGGGCAGCGATGAAACCGGCACGCCTCGACGTGACCACGGGGCACCGGGTGTGGGTCTTCAGCCTCGGCATGACCGACAGCGGCATCCCGCCCGAGTGGCATGCGGCCAGGGGCCGGCCAGGCGTGTGGCTGGCCACGGAGGCCTCGGCAGCCGGTGCGGAACCGGTAGCCGAGCGGATCCGGGCGCACAAGCGCCCCGGTGACCTGGCAGTGGTGTCGGTGCACTGGGGCAGCAACTGGGGTTATCGCATCCCGAAGGGACACCGTGAATTTGCCTACCGGCTGGTCGAGGCCGGCGCGGACCTGATCCACGGGCATTCCTCCCACCACCCGGTCGGCATGGAACTCTACCGGGGACGTCCTATCCTCTATGGCTGTGGAGACTTCATCAACGACTACGAGGGCATCCGGGGTTACGAGATTGTTCAGCCGGATCTGACCCTGATGTTCTTCCCGGCCTTCGATGCGGCGACCGGCGTGTTGAGATCCATGTCCATGACCCCCCTGCGCCGGGCGCGTTTCTCCCTGCACCGCACCGGCAAGGACGATGCCCGCTGGCTGTGCGAAATGCTCAACCGGGAGCGCCAGGGAGATGATCCGGAATTCCGGCTGGATGATGCAGGGCGGATACAGTGGGATCTTGCGCAGTGACGCGAAGATGCGAAGGCGCCGAGGGAAGACAACTGGACAGGATCGACAGGATTAACAAGATTTACAGGATTAAAGCTCGCTTATAGAGCGTTAAGGTCTTGATCCTGCTAATCCGAATAAATCCTGTCAATCCTGTCGATTCATTTCAGTCATCTGCGTCTTTGCGTCGAGGTTATTGATCACCAAACACAACCGGAAGGAGCCACACCATGACGAGGCTTCCGTTCAAGGACAGGATAGAGGGCGCCGTTGCGCTGGCCGATGCGCTGTCCGACTATGCCGGCCGGGATGATGTGCTGGTGCTGGGCCTGCCGCGGGGCGGCGTGCCGGTGGCGGCCGAGGTGGCGCGCAGGCTGGGCGCAGGGCTGGACGTGATCATCGTGCGCAAGCTGGGTGCGCCAGGCCAGCCGGAACTGGCCGTGGGCGCCATCGCGAGCGGCGGCGGACGGGTCTTCAACGAGGACCTGGTGCGCCTGATGCATCTCTCGCCCACGGCCCTGGAGCGCATCATCGAGCGCGAGCGCAAGGAACTGGAACGACGCGAACGCCTGTACCGCGGCGCGCATCCCTTCCCGCAGATGAAGGACCGTTGCCTGATCCTGGTGGACGACGGCCTGGCCACCGGCGCCACCATGCGCGCGGCGGTCAACGCGGTGAAAAGCACGGGCCCCCGGGAGGTGGTGGTGGCCGTGCCGGTGGCACCTTCCGACACCGTGGAGGTGCTTGCCCAGGAGGCGGACCGGGTGGTGTGCGTGGCCACGCCCGAGAACTTCATGGCCGTGGGTCGCTGGTACCTGGATTTCTCTCAGGTGGAGGATGTGGAGGTGATGGATATCCTGGCGGAGGCCTGGGCCAGGCAGGATGCCTCATGAACATCGAGCATCGTGAACTGGACATCCAGGCCGGAACACTGAGCCTGCCGGGCATACTGGCACTGCCCTCTCCGGCCCGCGGCATCGTGGTGTTCGCTCACGGCAGCGGCAGCAGCCGGTTCAGTTCCCGCAACCGGTTCGTGGCCGACATCCTCAACCGCGCGGGTCTCGCCACCCTGCTGTTCGACCTGCTCAGCGCCGAGGAGCATGAGGTCGATCAGTTCACCCGCGAGTATCGTTTCGATATCCCCCGTCTCGGCGATCGCATGATCGCCACCGTGGACTGGCTCAAGTCCCAGGCGGACCTGGGGGCACTGTCCCTCGGCTTGTTCGGTGCCAGCACGGGTGCGGCGGCGGCGCTCATCGCCGCGGCCGCGAGGCCCGTGGAGGTGGCGGCGGTGGTGTCCCGGGGCGGGCGTCCCGACCTGGCTGGGGCATCACTGCCCCTGGTGCAGGCGCCGACGCTGTTCATCGTGGGTGGCCTGGACGGGCCGGTGATCGATCTCAATCGTGGTGCGGCGGGAAGACTGCACTGCGAGCATCACCTGGAGATCGTCCCCGGCGCCACGCACCTGTTCGAGGAGCCTGGCACCCTGGAACAGGCTGCGGGCCACGCCCGGGACTGGTTCGTGAAATATCTCTCGTCCTGAATGCAACGCCCGGTGTAAGTCCCGTCCCTCAGGTTGCAGGGCCTGTGGTGCCCTGTCGCGCTTCCTGTCGTGACATGATCTGATCGAGCCGCTGGCGCGCCCGCTCGCTGGTGAGGCGGTCGCGGTCCATCAGCATGTCGATGGCCAGTTGGCTGTGGCCCTGGTGCATCGCCCGCACCACCCGTTCCTCGAATTCATGATCCTGCAGCGCCTCCAGGTTCGCGGTCAGATGCAGGCGTTGCGTCGTGATGCCATAGATCCTGAATGCTTCGGCAATGCGACCGATGCGGGGCGTGACGCGGCTGCGATGACTGCGCAGCTCGATGCGGTAGCCTTCCGCGTTCTCGGTGATCGGGTTGAACAGGAAGCGCAGCTTGATCGGCCGTGGCCGGTGGATGTGTGACGGCCGATGGGTGTCGGCCAGTTCCTTGACGCGCGACTTGTCCACCACGATCTCGAGGCAGGTGAGATCATTCAGCTTGTGCTTTTCCCGGGGCCTCGTCCATGGACGGCGGCGCCACTGTTCTCTAACGATGCGCGCGCCCCGCAGGGCTTCGGCGGGAATGAACAGGGTCCTGTGGTCTTCGTTGGAGAGGTGGCCGCCGGTCTGAAGTGCGATGCCATGGCTGTAGAACCTGATCAGCCAGTTCTCGGGCCGCAGGGTGGCCAGGAGGATACGGGCCTGGATCAGGAGCAGCAGCGTCAGCGCACCGCCGGAGGCGAGGATGATGAACAGGGGGAAGTCCTGCGCCAGGGCCAGCCAGAAGAAGCCGCCCAGCAGGCCCAGCAGCATCAGCATCGCCAGCAACTGGAAGAGCGGGCTTTCCCTGACCACCAGGCGGGGTCTGTGTCTCCTCAACTCGATCATGGATGGGGGCTAGCAGGCTGTTGAATAACCCTCGGGTGGCGCCATGCTGCGTTGGAAAGCGGCTCAAAATGCTCATGTACTCGCATGTACACTGCGCTTTTTCGCCGCTTTCCGCCTTGCCTGGCATCCACCGGAGACTTTTTCAACAGCCTGCTATCCGACTGTCGGTGAGATTCCTGCGCGCAGTTCCCGATCCCGACGCGGGGTCACGGGCTTGGAATCGTCAACGCCCTGGCCATGGACGACCTCGCGCACGAACATGTCGATGAGCATGTTGAAGGTCTGCAGCCAGTCCTTGAGGCGGTCGACGGTGATGCCGCCGTCCAGGTCCAGGTCGGATTCGAAGATGGTGTCGCCATCCCGATCCAGGTAGGCCTTGGCGAGGATGCGGTTGCGGTTCCAGGCGTTGACCTGTTCCAGGGTGATGCCCATGCCGACAAAGGCCACGTTCATCTGCAACTGACGGCCGTTGCCGGAGCCCACAATCACCACCACGGGACGGCCGTGCATCATGACGATGACATCATCATCCTCGTCGATGCGCGTGCCGGTGAAGCCAAGCTCCTTCAGGAGGCCCTCCACCTGCTTGGCATTGGTGGAAGAGATGATGGTCTGGTCCGCCTGGGCCGGGAGGACCAGCAGGAGGCTCAGGACCAGGGCGGTGACCAGGGGCAACAGGTGGCGCATGGTGGATCTCTCAGGTGAACGGGGTGTCAGGTACCATCTTGCCCCGGAATCCGAATCAGGGAAAGGATGCGTTGCAACTCGGCATCCTCCAGGTGGATGCCGTAGTCGGCATGCAGACGATCCTTGATCCGTGCCTCGTCAGTGGTGGGCGGATCCATGTCCCGGATGAAGCCGCCGATGTCCTCGACCCGGGCCCAGGGATAGATGATCCAGCGCCATTCCAGCACCTCGGCCACGTGGAAATCCGCATGCACCGGCGAGGTGGCCTTCTCGTGCAGCACCGCCGTGCGCACCTCGGCCGCGCCCGCGGCCTCCACATGGGTCCGGGCTACCACCAGGGTGTCGCCGGTGTCGTTGACATCGTCCACGATCAGCACCCGCTTGCCCTGCACGTCTCCCGACAGGGGGTACTTCACCCAGGCCTTGGCCTCCATCTTCGCGGGGCCGGTGTAGTGCTGCACCTTGATGCTGGTCATGTCCTGCAGGTGCAGGTAGTCGCATACATAACGGGCCGGCACGAAACCGCCCCGGGCGACCGCCACCACCAGGTCCGGTCTGAACCCCGAATCCCGTACCTGGCAGGCCAGCTGGTAACTCAGGTCGATGACGCTCTGCAGGGAGATCAGTTCACAGCGCATGGGGGTGGGCATCGAGACTCCGTGGGCGAAAGTCAAAAGCGGGAACGCAAAGGGCGCAAAGGGTTTCGCAAAGGACGCAAAGCAAATCCTGGGGTAAACAACCCTGTTACGACAATGATCTTGCCAAGGGTTGATCTGGAATCAAAAGTTTCCTTAGTTTTGACACAAAAAGATGTTCTTTGCGTTCCTCTGCGTCTTTGCGTCGAGGCTTTTGATTTTCATTCCACCAACGCCGATTCCGCCGCAATCCGTTCCTGCTGCTGGTGGGTCCAGAGCTGGGCGTAGGTGCCGCCCTGGGCCAGCAGCTGCGCGTGGCTGCCCTGTTCCACGATGCGTCCGCCGTCCAGCACGATGATGCGGTCGGCGTCCACGATGGTGGAGAGGCGGTGGGCGATGGCGAGCGTGGTGCGACGCTGGGAGACCTCGTTCAGGGCGTCCAGGATCACCTTCTCGGCGTGGGAATCCAGGGATGAGGTGGCCTCGTCCAGCACCAGGATGGGCGGGTCCTTGAGCAGCACCCGGGCGATGGCGATGCGCTGCTTCTCGCCGCCGGAGAGTTTCAGTCCCCGCTCGCCCACCTGGGTCTCAAGCCCCTGTGGCAGAGAGGCGATGAAGCCCTCCAGGTGGGCCATGCGCACGGCGCGCAGGATCTCGGCCTCGCTGGCATCCGGACGGCCGTAGGCGATGTTGTAGCGCACCGTGTCGTTGAACAGCACCGTGTCCTGGGGCACCACGCCGATGGCCCGGCGCAGGCTCTCCTGGGTCACGCTGCGGATGTCCTGACCGTTGATGGTGATCCGGCCCTCGGTGACGTCGTAGAAGCGGAACAGCAGGCGCGCGATGGTGGACTTCCCTGCCCCGCTGGGACCGACGATGGCCAGTTTCTGGCCGGCGGGGATCTCGAAGCTCACGTCCTTGAGGATGGGCCGGTCCTCGGTGTAGGCGTAGCTCACGTGCTCGAAGCGGATGGCGCCGCCGTCGGGCTTGAGTTCCGTGGCATCGGCGGCGTCCACCACCCGGGCGGGCTGGTACATGAGCTTGAACAGGCGCTCGATGTTGATCAGGGCCTCGCGAATCTCCCGGTACACGAAGCCCAGGAAATTGAGCGGCATGAACAGCTGGATCATGTAGGCGTTGATCATGACCAGGTCGCCCAGGGTCATCTGCCCGGCGGCCACCCGGTGCGCCGCCATGATCATCATCACCGTGATGGAGGCGGCGATGATGAAGGCCTGGCCGGAGTTAAGGCCGGCCAGGGACAGGCGGTTCTTCATGCGCGCCTCTTCCCAGGCCTCCAGGTTGCGGTCGTACTCCCTGGCCTCGTAGGCCTCGTTGCCGAAGTACTTCACCGTCTCGTAGTTGAGCAGGCTGTCCATGGCCCGGGTGTTGGAGACGTTGTCCATCTGGTTGCTTTCGCGCACGAAGCGGTTGCGCCACTCGGTGACGTAGATGGAGAAGATCACGTACACCGCCACCGCGGCCAGCACCGTGAGCGCGAAGCTGGCATCGAAGGCCACCAGCATGATCACCGTGATCAGGCCGATCTCCAGCAGCGTGGGCACGATGTTGAACAGCATGAAGCGCAGCAGGAAGCTGATGCCGGTGGTGCCGCGCTCGATGTCGCGGGCGAGCCCCCCGGTCTGGCGGGAGAGATGAAAGCCGAGATCCAGGCGGTGCAGGTGTTCGAAGACCTTGAGCGAGACCCGGCGCATGGCCCGCTCCGCCACCCGGGCGAACACCGCGTCGCGCAGTTCGCCGAAGAACACCGAGGTGAAGCGCAGCGCACCGTAGCCGATCAGCAACGCCAGGGGCACCGCCACCAGCACCTCGGCGGGCGATTCCAGGCCGCGGGTCTCGAAGTGATCGACGATGAACTTGAGCGCCACCGGCACCAGGACGCCGGCGACCTTGGCCAGCGCCAGCAGGCCCAGGGCCAGCATCACCCGGCCGCGGAACTCCATCAGGAAGGGAAGCAGGCTGATGATGATGCGCCAGTTGACCGGGCCGCCCCGGTATTCGCTGTCCCTGCGTGTTCTCACTGGAGGTCCACCTTGCCGCGCAGCTCCTTGGTGCGACCCCGGCGGGTCTTCTCGTCCACCCGCTTGCGCTTGGCCGTGAGGCTCGGCCGGGTGGGCTTGCGGGCCTTGGGCACCACGGCGACGCTGCGGATCAGCTCGGCGAGGCGTCGCAAGGCGTCTTCCCGGTTGCCTTCCTGGGTGCGGAAGCGCTGGGCCTTGATGATGACCACCCCCTCGCGGGTGATGCGATGGTCACGCAGGGCCAGCAGGCGGGTCTTGTAGAAGTCGGGAAGCGAGGAGCCGGGGATGTCGAAGCGCAGGTGAATGGCGCTGGAGACCTTGTTGACGTTCTGCCCGCCCGCCCCCTGGGCGCGGATCGCGCTGATCTCGATCTCGTGATCGGGGATGGAGACCTTGTTGGAGATGGCGAGCATGGCTGTGGGTGGCTTTGGCGAGCCCACAGTCTAGCAGGAAGTGGGAGGTAGGAATTTGGATGTGGGAATGGAAGTGCGAAGTGTGAATTGGGAAGTGAGAATGGGTACTTCTCACTTCCCAGTTCTCCCTTCTCACTTCATCTGTGCCTTGCCCAGCTTCTGCGCCACGGCGGTCTCCGCCACGTGGCGACCCTGGGATCGGGCCATGGCCAGCTCGATCTCGGAGGGCTGGCGGCTGCCGTCGCCGGCGGCCAGGGTGGTGGCGCCGTAGGGGGAACCGCCCGCCACCTCATCCAGGGTCAGCTGGCGCTTCTCGCTGTAGGGCAGACCCACGATGGTCATGCCCAGATGCATGAGGTTGACGATGGTGGAGATCAGCGTGGTTTCCTGGCCGCCGTGTTGGCTGGCCGTGGAGGCAAACACGCTGCCCACCTTGCCCACCAGCTTGTCCTGGAACCACAGCTGGCCGGTCTGGTCGAGAAAGTTGGCCATCTGTGCGGCCATGCGGCCGTAGCGGGTGGGGGTGCCGATGATGATGGCGTCGTAGTCGGCCAGTTCGGCGGGGGTGGCGATGGGCGCGGCCTGGTCCAGCTTGGCGCCGGCGCCCTTGGCCACGTCCTCGGGCATCAGCTCCGGGACCCGCTTGATGACGGCCTCGGCGCCCTGCACTTCGCGCACGCCCTCGGCCACGGCCTGGGCCATCTGCTCCACGTGGCCCCAGGTGGAGTAATACAGGATCAGCACTTTGGTGTTCATGGACGCTCCTCCGGAACGATGGGATATGGGAACGTGGCCAGTTTATTTGTTGCGATTTTCTGAAATAAGGATTAAGAATCGAAACCAGTGTTCTGTTAATTGGTACAAAACCATGAAACTGGAAGGTATTCGCACCTTTGTGGCCATCGTCGAGGCCGGCTCCATCACCGCCGCTGCCCGGCGCCTGGGCGTGGCCAAGTCGGTGGTGAGTCATCGGCTCTCGGAACTGGAAGATTCGGTGGGTGCGCGGCTGATCCAGCGCTCCTCGCGCCGGCTTTCGCTCACCGAGCAGGGGGAGATGTTTCACCGCTTCAGCGCCCGGATGCTGGGGGAGCTGGACGAGGCGGTGTCGCGCATCGCCGAGGAGGGCCACGAGTTGCGCGGCCCGCTGCGGGTGGCCGCGCCCATGAGTTTCGGCCTGCTGCACCTGGGCCCTGCCCTCTACCCCTTCCTGCGTGAACACCCCGGCATCCAGCTGGACCTGGACCTGAACGACCGCATGGTGGACCTGGTGGGGGAAGGCTACGACATGGCCATTCGCATCGGTCAGCTACCGGATTCGACCCTGGTGGCCCGGCGCCTGGTCTCGAGCTGCAGCCTGCTGGTTGCCAGCCCTGCTTACCTGGCTGAACACGGCAGACCGAAGCACGTGGAGGCGCTGTCAGAGCACCGGGGGATCCTCTACTCGAACGTGCATCCCAACGACCAGCTGCGCTTCAGGCGTGCAGACGGTACCGTCACCGGTCATTTCGCCACGGCCCTGCAGGTGAACAACGGCGATGCCATGCGCGATGCCGCCATCGCCGGCCTGGGCCTGGCGGTGATCCCGGACTTCATCGTCTGGCAGGCCCTGGCGGACGGGCGGCTGGTGGTGGTGGAACTGGACGGGAGCCTGCCGGAGGTGGGCGTGTATGCGGTGTTCCCCCAGAACCGGCACCTGACCGCCAAGGTCAGGGCGTTGACGGAACACCTGGCGGCGAGTTTCGGGGATCCGCCGTATTGGAAGTTTGATCGTGAGGAGAGAAGCGACAGGAGATAGGCGTGCCAGGCGTAGGTCGGCCTTCAGGCCGACAGCGGAGGCTTCGATGGGCAGCGGCGTCGGCCTGAAGGCCGACCTACGACGTGAGACGGTGTTCCCTTGAGTCGGGCCACACTCCCTCCTTATGCCTTATCCGCCGCTTCCAAACACCTTCCTGAGCAATTCCGTGGTGCGCCGGGCCGGGTCCTGGCGGATGGCGGCCTCTTCCACGGCCAGGTAATGGAACACGCCGTCCAGGGCGCGGTCGACCACGTGGCCGCTCAGGTCCGTGTCCACCTCGGGCAGGAACGGGATGCTGCGGTAGCGGCGCATCAGGTCATCGTGCACGCGCACGGCGCCGGCATCCGAGAGGGTCTCGTCCACGATGGGGCGCATCTCCGTGCCCAGGGGCTCGCGCATGCGGGACTCGAAATAGCGGGTGGCGGCATCGTCCGGGCCGTTCAGGATGGACTGGGCGTCCTGGATGCTCATGTCGCGGATGGCGTTGACGAACAGCGCCCTGGCCCGGGGCGTGGCCGCCTCGGCGGCGCGGTTCATGCGGACCTCGAGATCGTCCAGCATGCCACTCAGGCCGACACGGGACAGCTGTTCCTGGGCCCGGTTCAGGCCATAGGGCAGCGGGATGCGTATCCGGGGGTCGTTGAGAAAGCCGCCGGGCGCGCCCAACCGGCTGACCACGTTGTCGGTACCGATGCGCAGCGCCTCGCGCAGGCCGTCGATGATCTCGGCCTGGGTCAGACCCGAGGTGGTGGTGCTGCCGCCGGTCACGCCACGCAGCAGGTCTTGTGCCCTCTCCCACCAGTTGGCCTGGGTCTGGCCGGCGGGTACCGCCAGCAGCAGGGTGAGCAGGAAGCGGCGGCGTGTCATGTGAGGCATCAGAGTGTCACCCTTCGCGTGTTGTCCGTGGGCCAGGGGTATTCCATGTTGCGCGCGGCGTTGGCGGCCACCTCCACGCCATGATCCCGCGCCACCAGGTGCAGTGCCAGGTCCATGCCCGCGGAGATGCCGGCGGAACTGATGAGGTCACCATCCTGCACCACGTGCAGGTCCTCGTGCACGCGGACCCGTGGGAAATGTTCTTTCATGAAGGGCAGGGAACGCCAGTGGGTGGTGGCGTCCCGTCCGTCCAGTAGGCCGGCTGAGGCCAACAGCAGGGAGCCGGTGCACACCGAGGCAAGCGTGCTCACCTGCCCTGCCCTGTCCCTGAGCCAGGCCTGCAGGGCTGCATCCTCCAGCAAGGCGCGCACGCCCCAGCCTCCCGGCACCACCAGGATGTCCAGGGCGGGTGCATCGTTCAGTGTGTACGTGGGCAGCACGCGCATGCCGCCGGAACAGGTGACCGGCTCAGCGGTGGCCGCCAGCAGGCTCACCCGATACGGGGACTCGGTCTCGCGCCGACGCGTCTCATCCAGGCGCGTGGTGACGAACACCTCGTAGGGGCCGGTGAAGTCCAGCACCTCCACGTTTTCGAAGATCAGGATGCCGACGTGCTTTTGCATGTGCATGGAATCCGGAATGGGTTGCCGCGCAGATGCGCAGGCGCAGAGACATCAACCATACATCATTCAGGCACTGTCCGATGCGTCCTGTTTGAATCTCTTCGCCTGCGCGTCTCCGCGGCAAGTATTTTCAGCGATGCATCTCTCCCGCCGCCTCCGGCTGGTAGAGGATCTCCATGATGCGCACGTTCATTTCGCCGCCCTTGGGGGTGGGCCAGGCGATGCTGTCGCCCACGGACAGGCCCAGCAGGGCGCTGCCGATGGGAGCCAGTACGGAGATCTTCTCCTCGTCGCCGTCCATGCCCGAGGGGTAGACCAGGGTGCGCTGGAATTCGCGCCCTTCCGGCTCCACGCGGAAACGCACCCTGGAGTTCATGGTCACCAGGGTGGGCGGAACCTGCGACGGTTCAACCACGTTGGCACGCTCCAGCTCGGCCAGCAGCTGGCGGTGGTTGGCCAGGGCCTCTCTGGGCAGGCTGTCGAGCAGATGCTCGAGACGATCCAGATCCAGGGAGGACAGGGTGATGCTCGGTTGCTGTGTCATGTCGATGTTCTCCTGCAGGCACTGCAAATGCACAACGGCCCGCGCATTCGCGCGGGCCGCCGGTTTTATGACTGTAAGGCTTTTGCGCCCGGGCCACCAGCCCGGGCGCCGGGACACCTAGCGGTTGCCGCTGCGGGCACCGTTGCCGCCACGGCCCCGCCCCCCGGCACCCTGACGGCGGGCACCAGCAGGTGCGCCACCGGGACGACCGCCACGGGGTGCGCCCTGGCGGGCACCGTTGCCTGGGCGTCCACCACCGGGACGACCACCACGGGGCGGGCGATTGCCGTCGGCGTCGTTGGCGGATTTCGGCGGTGCCACGAAGCCTTCCGTCTGGATGCGCTCGATGGGACGGCGGATCAGCCGTTCGATGCTGGTCAGCAGGCGCATCTCCTCCCGGTCCACCAGGGACAGGGCAGCGCCGGCGGCACCGGCACGCCCGGTGCGGCCGATGCGGTGCACGTAGTCCTCGGGCACGTTGGGCAACTCGAAGTTCACCACCTGGGGCAGCTGGTCGATGTCCAGGCCACGGGCGGCGATGTCGGTGGCCACCAGCACCGGGATACGGCCGTTCTTGAACTGGTCCAGGGCCTTGGTGCGGGCCGCCTGACTCTTGTTGCCGTGGATGGCGGCCGCCGGGATGCCGTCCTTGGACAGCTTCTCAGCCAGGCGGTTGGCGCCGTGCTTGGTGCGGGTGAACACCAGCACCTGCTGCCACTGGTTCTGCTTGATCAGGTGGCTGAGCAGATCCCGCTTGGCGTGGCTTTCCACCAGGTGCACCTGCTGCTGCACGCGCTCGGCGGTGGTGTTGCGCGCGGCCACTTCCACGCTGGCCGGGTTGGTCAAAATGCCGTCCGCCAGGGCACGCATCTCATCGGAGAAGGTGGCGGAGAACAGCAGGTTCTGACGCCTGGCCGGCAGCAGTTTCATGATGCGGCGGATGTCGTGGATGAAGCCCATGTCCAGCATGCGATCGGCCTCGTCCAGGACCAGGATCTCCACGCCGGAGAGGTCCACGGTCTTCTGGCCCGCGTGATCCAGCAGGCGGCCAGGGGTGGCCACGATGATGTCCACCTGGCCGCGCAGGGCGCGGATCTGTGGATTGATGTTCACGCCGCCGAACATCACCAGGGAGCGCAGGGTCAGGTACTTGCCGTAGGTCTCCACGGACTCGTGCACCTGGGCGGCCAGCTCACGGGTGGGGGTCAGCACCAGGCAGCGGGGTCGGCCCGGCCCGCTCTTGAGGGCGGGGCGGTGGGACAGCAGCTGCAGGATGGGCAGGGTGAAGCCGGCGGTCTTGCCGGTGCCGGTCTGGGCGGCGGCGCGCAGGTCGCGGCCCTTGAGCACTTCGGGGATGGCCTGGGCCTGGATCGGAGTCGGCGATTCATAGCCGGTCTCTTCCAGGGCACGCAAAAGGGGATCGGCCAACCCGAGGTCGGCAAACTTGGAAACAGAAGACATGGAAAAACTCCAACGGCAACCAGCCGCTCCGTACCGGAGGGGCGCCCATCGAGGAAGACGAAATCAGGGGGTAGGAAATCGGATGAACGGACGCTGACGGGCGGGGCGTTCGATGGGGGGCACTATACAGGAATAAGGGTGAAGTGGGAATTGGGAAGTGGGAAAAGAAGTGAGAAGTGGGGATTGGGAAGTTGGAAGTGAAGATCTCAAACTTCGCACTTCCCAATTCACCCTTCTAACTTTTGCAGTGCTTCCTGGAAGGCCCGGATGCGCCGGGCGTTGGTGCCGAGGTCACCCCGGCCCACCCGGGAGCGGGAGCGCATTTCCACCCGGCTGCCGCCCTGCTCCGCCGCCTGGATCCGGATGCTGATGTCGTCCTTGAAGCGCAGGAACCGGGTGGTGGCCACCGCCTCGATGCGGCCCGTGGCCGGGTCCTTCTCCAGGATCTCCCAGCCGAAACCCCGCACGGCGTTCAGCGCTGCCTCGTAGACCTGTTCCGGTGGGGCAGGCAGGTACTGGGGCTGGATGTCGGGGTACTCCGGTGTCTCCCCGGTGCGCACGTCGTTGATGACGGGCCAGCGGCTCAGGGTGAACGCGGCCCCGAGTACCAGGACGACAGGCATCAGCCACCACAACACCTTCATGCAGCCACCTCCGTGTGCGCAGTTTTATTCATTTTTGATTTCTCAATGCTCACTTCCCAATTCGCCCTTCGAACTTCAAAACAGTTCCCGAAAGAACTGCACCACCAGCAAGCCGCTCAGTATCCACAGTACACCTCTCAGCCATCCCCGGTAGGCATCGGCGGAGAACCGGTCGCGGATGGCCATGCCGGTGCGCAATCCCACCAGGGCCAGGATCGCCAGCGGTAGGGACAGCAGCACAAGTCCGGGGCTGATCATGCCGAAGGCGGTGAAGGTGGCGGTCTGGGCGCTCTTGCCGACGAGGAAGGCCAGGTTGGTTGCCTGTACCACGACGAGCGGCGCGACCCGCAGTTCCAGAAAGTAGATCATCAGGGCCGGCCCGCCCACATTCACCGTTCCCCCCATCAGGCCTCCGGCCAGTCCGGCCACGCGGCCGCTGCCTTTGGGGTGGCGCTGGATGATGCTGAAATCGATGCGCTTGATCTGGTCGCTGAGCAGGTACAGCACGATAGTCAGGGCCAGCAGCAGGCGGAACGGGTTGGGATCCAGCAGGATCAGCAACAGGGTGCCCAGCACGGAGCCGAGGAGCATCCAGGCCGCCACGTGCCAGAAACGGCCCAGGCTCTCGCCCAGATTGCCGCCCCGCAGCATGCTCCAGACATTGACGGCGATGTTCGGCCCCAGGGTCATGAGGATGGCGGTCTGCACGTCGGTGACCAGGGCCAGCAGCGGCGTGGCGACCATGGGAAAGCCCAGCCCGAACACCCCGTGGATCAGCGCGGCGCCCAGCACCACGGTCACGACCACGAGGATCTCGTTGAGACTGAAGGCGTCCATCATCAGGATTAAGGGTTTGGATTGAGCGCGGCCCTCAGGCCACGATGCAGACCTGGTTTTTGCCGCGACGCTTGGCCACGTAACAGGCCTCATCGACGCGCCGCATGACGGTCTCCGGGTCCGTGTCACGGGATGTGATGGCATGCACGCCGATGCTGGCGCCAGCCCCCTTGAGTGCGCGACCCTCGAAGGTGAAGGTCAGCTCACTAATCGAACGGGCGAGATTGTCGACGATCTGTTGGGCATTGTTCAAATCGCAATCATTGAGCAGGATGGCAAACTCGTCTCCACCCAGGCGAGCCAGGCTGTCGTGACGGCGGATGCAGCTGGACATGGTCCTCACCAGGGCCACCAGGAAGGCATCGCCGGCGTGGTGCCCGTGGGTGTCGTTGAGGTGTTTGAAGTCATCCAGGTCCAGATAGATGAGAGTGCATGCCCTGCCCTGCCTGGTATCCAGGCAGGCGCGCTGCAGTTCCACCTCGAAGGCGCGGCGGTTGAGTGCCCCGGTGAGGTGATCGTGCTGGGCGTCCCAGGTCATCTGTTCCATGTGCGCAAGGTCCGCGCTCACGTCGCGGAAGATGAAGCTCACCCGCACGCGCTGGTCGTTCTCGTCGAAGATGGGCGAAACGGTCTCCTCCACGTAGTGCAGGACACCCTGGCGGTCTTCCAGTGTCTGGTAGCGGTGGGCGCGGGTGGCCACGCCCGACAGCAGGGTTGCAAACACCCCGGGGGGCATGCAGGGGTCGCCGCTCGGACGGCTCAGTCGGTAGACCTCGTCGATGGATTCACCCAGGGCGCGCTCCGGTGCAAGACCGGTCATGTGGCCGGCGGCCCGGTTCATGGACAGGATGAACCCCTGGGAGTCGGTCACGATCACGCCATCGGCGATGTTGTTCAGGGTGCCGATCGCCAGTTCCTTCTCCTCGTTGAGGGAGTTCTCGATGCTTCTCAGGCGCACCAGCACACGCAGGGCGCCGGCGAGCACCGAGATGATGATCAGCAGCGTGACCACGGCGATCACACGCAGGGCCGTGTGGTAACTGGCCTCGGAATCAAGCTGCGCGGCGTAGGCGTTGTCCTGCACGGTCTGCGCCAGGCGCTGAAAGATGTTCAGCAGGGCCATCTCCAGGGGCAGATCCTGGTCGACGATGGCCGACCAGAGCTCCGGGCCTTCTTCTCCTCCCAGGATGCGCTGCATGATGTCCTCCTGCAGCGGTGCGGTGATGCGAATGATGTCCAGGGCGTCGTCCAGCAGGGCCTGTTCCCTGGGTTCCAGGCCCAGGGCAATGAGCCGGTCGCGCAAATCGATGAACTCGACCGCCACGGCGCGGAATTCCATGAAGCGTTCGTCCCGGAACCAGGGGTCGTTCTTGAAGGCCGCGCTGTAGAGCTGCAGGGAGCGGGCCTGGACGACGTTGGACATGCGGTGGATCAGTTCCACCTTGCGGTTGTGGACCTCGGAGACCTGGGTCATGGCGGACTGCAGGGCGGTGAGGTAGTAGAGGCTCACGGCCGCATAGATGCAGAGCAGGACCAGGGTCAGCAGCGCACTGCGCCGCACCAGGGCGAGACTGGGGCGCTTGTCTTTGGCAAAAATCAGCTCGGCCAGGCGTTTTATCACTTGTTGTCGGCCCGAGATGGAGGTTTGAAGTGTCCAGGCTCAGGACACCGCGCTTGCGGGTCAGGCAAGTGTTGACAGTTTAGATCGCGAGCTACGGGTCAACAATGTCCGCCAGATGGGGGGTATCGAAGGATTGATGAAAGGCATGGGTGCACTGCGTTCGAAAGTTCTGTTATTTCAAGGGGGTGTGAGTGTCCTTGCGTTCGAAACACACCTTGTCCATACAAATGGTGTGTAAAACACCGAGTGCAGGGGACTCGTCTCCTGCGACTCCTGCAAACGAGGGTTGCGGATGATGTGTGCTCGTGGCCATGGTTGGAGACCCATGATCACGAGCACACATTCAAGCCTTTGATCAGGCAATGCGAAAACGTTGCACGGTCTCCCGCAGTTCGGAGGCCAGGCGGGCCAGTTCCTCCGTGGCGGTCGCGGTCTGATCGGAACCTGCGGCCACGTCCTGAACACCCTCGTTGATCTTGACCACGTTACGGTTGATTTCCTCAACCACGGCGCCCTGTTCTTCGGCAGCGCTCGCGATCTGGGCATTCATGTCGTTGATGGATCCGACGGCACGGATGATCACCTCGAGGGATTCCGCGGCGTCGGCTGCAAGCCCGGTGGTTTCATTGGCCTGCTTGCTGCCCTCCTGCATCACGGTTACCGCTGTCCTGGCACCTTTCTGCAGGCGTTCGATCATCTGCTCGATCTCCTGAGTGGACTGCTGCGTCCGGCTGGCGAGGGTGCGTACCTCGTCCGCGACCACGGCGAATCCACGGCCCTGTTCTCCGGCCCGGGCGGCCTCGATGGCGGCGTTGAGCGCCAGTAGGTTGGTCTGCTCGGCGATCCCCTGGATCACATCCAGCACGGCACCGATCTTTTCACTGTCGTCCTCCAGTTGCCGGATGACCTCGGCGGCCTTGTTCACCTCATTGCTCAGACCCTCGATGGAGTCGATGGCCTTGGCCACCACCTGCTTGCCTTCCGTGGATTCCTCGTTCGCCCGTGCGGCGGATTGGGAGGCCTCGGAGGCGCTGCGCGCGACTTCGTGCACGGAGGTGGTCATTTCGTTCATGGCCGTGGCGACCTGGTCGGTCTGGCTCTGCTGTTCCTTCACGCCCTGGGTCGTCTGGGTCGTGACCGCGGAAAGTTCCTCGGAGGCCGCTGCGAGCTGAGTCGCAGCCCCGGTGACCTGGCCGATGATATCGCGAAAACCTCTTGCCATGTGGTTGAAAGACCGAGTGACGCGGGTCAACTCGTCGTCGCCGATTTCCAGCACGGTGACAGTCAGATCACCATTGGCCATGCTTGCGCTGGCCGCCTCCAGGTCCGTGACAACGCCGGTAATGCGTCGGACCACGAAATACGAGACAAACAGTGAAACCAGCACCGCAGCGATCAGGAGCGCGATGGTCAGGTTGCGGGTCCAGATGTAATGGGCAACGGCATCCTTGTAGACCTGGTCGGCGACCTCCAGCTGCAGGTTCAGCAGGTCCTGGGCCACTGCTCTGAAGTTGCGATAGCGGGGTTCGACCTCGGTTTCCAGCAAACGAGACGCCTCTGTCAGATTGCCATTGCGCAGGGCCTGGATGGCGGGAGTGAGGCCCTGGTAGACGAAGGCCTGCTCCTCTCGAATGAATGCATCGGCGAGCTCCCGTTCACGGGGCGTGAGGTAGGTTTCCATGAAGGCATTCCAGGTGCGATCTATGTCTGCAATGTTTTCTTCGATGGTTCGCGTACGTGCCTGGATGTTCGCGGGAGTGGGGTCGCGAAGCACGGTGACGAGCTGAATGCGGTTGTCCATGAGACTTTCAATGATCCCCGAGATCTGACCCGTGGGAACAAGCCGGTCCTCGTAGACGGTGCGCAGGCCTTCATCGGCCTGGGACATGCCGCGCAGCCCCATGACGCCAACGATGACCATGAACAGCAGCGCCAGGGTGATCATGAGATAAAGTCGCATTCTGATTGTGAGTCTTATGCCTTTCATTTTGTCAGGAGCTCCGTCGTGATTTGTTGTTGTGCTTACAGGGTCAATTACTTATTGGCGCAGTAGGAATTTACTTTAGTTCCTATATGAGCCTTGCAAGGCACCATTGATCGATGACATCCCGTGCTTGGTCGGGTTGTTCCGTGAGCAGCCAGTGATCTGCGTCGATGTGTACGCATTCAGCATGGGGAAACAGCTGGATCTGGCGAGTGGTGATCTGCGGGTCGCTGATGCCGGATTCCCCGGATTGCAGCACCAGCACTGGTTGCCTGATCAGTTCGGGCCCAGGCAAGGGCCGGACCACCTCGCGCAGGTCCTGGAGATAGTTGGCCAGGGGCAGAAACCGCAGATCGGCCCGTGGGCTCATGTACAGGCGCACGATATCCTGTAGTTCTCCCTCTTCCAGCCTCTGACGTGCCTGTGCATCCAGGGCATGCAGGTCCCGGTAGGGGAAACGGCGACTGGCCGCGAAGATCCGGCCGATCAGCCTGACGGGCGGGACGAGCAGACAGTTGAGAAGGTTGAGACGGCGCACGACAGCCAGCACGCCGCGCAGTGCCTCGGGGAACACCGGGTCGATGAGGATCAGCGCCCGCACCCGGTCCGGATGCCGTACCGCCAGTTCCATGGCCACCTGGGCTCCCAGGCTGTGGCCCATGAACACCGCCTGTCCGTGCCCTTCCCTGTCCAGCAGGCTGATCTGGTCCTGGCACCAGAGCCATCGACTAAAGGCCTTGCGGGTCATGGAGGCGCCATGGCCACGCAGGTCCGGCTGGTAGAGATCCCAGGTATCACGCAGGCGGCTGTGGGCGCAGAACTCGCTGAAGCGGGTGCCGTTGCTGGCCAGACCATGCAGGGTGACCAGGGCCGGTGCCTCGGGAAGCCCGCAGCGGTGTGCGCGGTAGCCCAGGCGAAGGCCGTCGCTCGCGGTGAAGTGTCGTAGAGGGGCGTGTATCGGTCCTTCCATGGACCCATGCTAATCCAGTCGGCCGTCGCTAGCCCGCATATCTCACCGCGATAGGACACCGGCGGGAACAGACTGTCATGCTGAGGTTGCCGACCATTTCAATGTATTCCACTTATGTTTCAGCCTATTGAGCGCCCGGCGGTGTCCGACCGGTGAGATATGCGGGCTAGGCAGCCTGCAGTCTGAACCGGGAGACCATGCCGGTGAGCGATGCGGCCAGGCGGGACAGTTCCAGGCTGGCGGCGTCGACCTGGCTGATGGCATCTGCGGTCTCGTCGGCCACCTGCTTGATGCTCACGGCGTTGCGGTTGATGTCATCGGCCACCACGGTCTGCTCCTCAACCGCGCTGGCGACCTGGGTGGTCATGTCACTGATGGTCTGCACCGCGGCGACGATCTCCTCCAGCAAGCGCTGCGTGTTGCGAGTGCGCTCCAGGTTCTGGGCGGCACTCTCGCCACTGCGGCCCATCATGTTCACGGCTTCCCGGGCACCCTTCTGCAGCTTGTCAATCATGGACTCGATCTCACCGACGGAATCCTGGGTGCGATTGGCCAGGCTGCGCACCTCGTCGGCGACCACGGCAAAACCGCGGCCGTGTTCCCCGGCGCGGGCGGCCTCGATGGCGGCGTTGAGCGCCAGCAGGTTGGTCTGCTCGGCGATGCCCCGGATCACGTCGAGGACGGTGCCGATGGATTCGCTCTGACCGTTCACGTCCTCGATCACGCGGCTGGCATTGAGCAGTTCTTCGGCCAGGACTTCCATGCCCCGGGTATTCTCGTCCATGGCCCGGCGGCCATCGTCGGCGCGCCGATTGGCGGCGCCTGCGGAATCACTGGCGCTCTGGGTGTTGCGGGAGATCTCCTGGACGGAACTGCTCATCTGGGTGATGGCTGTAGCCACCAGCGCCGTTTCCCCCTGCTGCCGGTTGGCGCCGGCCCGGGTCTGTTGAGAGACCGCGGACATCTGCTCGGTGGCCGCGGCCAACTGGGAGGCGCTGCTGCCGATGTTGCCGATCATCTCTCGCAGGCGCTGGGTGGTCCGGTCAAGGGCGGTCAGCAACTGTCCGGTTTCATCACGGCTGATCGAGTTGACCTGTGCTGTCAGATCCCCTTCGGAGAGCCTCTCCGCCAGTCCGACCGCCTGTCGCACGGGTACGACCACGCTGCGGGTGATGAACCAGGCGGCCAGAACGGCGAGCAGGATGCCCAGCAGGGTACCGAACAGCAGGATTCCCTGGAGCATGCTGTCGTTGCGCTCCAGGCCTGCGGAGCGCTGTTCAAGTAGTCTGTGTTCTTCATACTCGATCTCGTGAATGATCTCTCGCAGGGTATCCATGTAGTTTCGGGCAGCGTCGGTCATGTCCGACAGTTGCCGCATCAGTGCACCGCTGATCTCCGGATTGGCCCTGCGCAATTCAATGGCCGGCTCCAGGTGCTGCCGGACCCAGGTGTCGTAGCGCTGTGCGACAGCATCGAGTCGAGCCTGCTGTGCACGGTTGTCCGCAGTCAGGCGGCGCAGGGTGGCGAGTTCCTGGCTGAACTCCTCCTGGCCTTCTCGATAGACAGCGAGTTTTTCTTCATCACCAGAGAGCAGGTAACCGCGCTGGCCGGTTTCCATGTTCACCAGTCCCATGAGCATCTGCTCGGCATCCAGGATCACGGTGTAAGTGTGCTGATTCAGCGCCACCGAAGCGCGCACCGCGCTGTACTGCAGCCAAGCGCCCAGTGCCAGGGCGACCATCAGGAGGACCAGCAGGCCGAACCCGATGGTGAGACGAATGCCAATGGGTAGGTTGTTCATGGCGACTCCGGGGATTTGTGTCGTTGCTTGAGCGGGTTATTATTTGTACACAACTTGTGCAATACATGTGCATGCTACAAGACAATCGGCAGGAATTGATACGGCCAAGGGGGCCATTCGTCTGTCCCGAAACACCACATGTCTGCCCCTTTGCACTCGGTTCATGCACTATTTCCTCTGGATGAGGTCATCTCTCTATACTGATCCTGTCTCTCCAGACCGCTCCGGAGGTCCCCATGAAGCTCTGGTCCGCCCTGTTCTTGCTGTTTTTCTCCGCCAGCGTCTTGGCCGCCGAGACCATCCCCTTCGAACACTGGACGGTCATTTCCCGGGCCGATTCCGCGACCGGCGAGATCACCCTGGCCGCCTACACCCGCAATCGCGAGGGTCACCTGCTCGCGTTCGGTCAGAAGGACAACGGACCCATCGATGGTGCCCTGATGCTCAACGAGCGCAGCGGCAGCCGGGCCCATGCGGAGCATCCCCTGAACCTGCGTTTCAGCCAGGGTGCCGAGTACCGCATCGAGGGTCTTCGCATACCGGACACCGCCCGGGGCCAGGGACCCGAGGGCACGGCCAGCCGCGTGGAATGGCAGTTGTGGGAGAAGAAACAGGGCGGCAGAGTGCCGGAAGCCCTGGGTTCGCTGGCCGAGGCCCGCGAGGTGACGGTTGAATACCGGGATGCCGAGGGGGAACTGCGCCAGACCAGCTTCTCGCTGCGCGGCGCTGACCGGGCCCTGGCCTGGGTGCTCCAGGAAGGCCCGATGACCGCCAGCGTGCACACCATCGACACCCTCTCCGAGGAGGCCGCCTTCGCCTGTCAGCGCAACGGCAACGGCGACTCAGGCCGGGTGGCCCACTGCTTCGACGGCATCGTGTCCTGCTGGGACAAGACCGCCAGCGGTTCCGTGGCGGCCTTCAGCAGCTGCCTGAGGAGCGAAGGGGTTTTGTGAACAAAGGCAGAAGGATGAAGGTTGAGGGATGAAGGGCGAAGGGGGAATTGGGAAGTGCGAAAAGACCCCCTCTCATGCGGGACAATCAGCCGTGACCGAATTTGAGCAACCCATAGGCCGGCCCTGAGGGCCAAGGGTAGGATGCCCGGACTGAAGCGCCGTGGTGACGGTGGTTTTGATGTGTAACACGCCCCACTTCGCCCTTCCTACTTCTTCCTTCCGTGTTGCTCCCCCCTCAGGGCAGCAACACGGTAGATCCCGTCGTCTTCCTGCCCTCCAGATCCCGGTGGGCCTGGGCCGCGTCCTTGAGCGCATAGGTCTGGTTGATCTCGATCTTCACCGCCCCGCTCCCCACCACCTCGAACAGATCCCCGGCGGCCCAGTTCAGGTCCTCGGGGGTGGAGGTGTAGTGGAACAGGGTCGGCCGGGTGAGGAACAGGGAGCCCTTCTTGGCCAGAAGGGCCGGCTCGAAGGCGGGCACGGGGCCGGAGGCGTTGCCGAATGAGGGGGGACACAAGGTATGGGAATGAGTGGGTCTTTGTGGGTTGTGGCGCGCTGTGGTGAGCTGAGAGGCGCAGTGGCGCGGGTTTGCGAGGTGTGCGCGTGGCGCTGAGTGTAGCATGGGCTGAGTTGCGACACTTGGGCCGATTCGGGGCGGTGGGGCGTTTTGGGCGGGATGGTGTGGGACATGTCCGGCAGTGTGTATGGGGCGTTTCAGAACCGTTCAAAGCGCAGCGGGCGTAAAGGGCCACTACCAGCCGCTTGAGGCGTTGCACCTGGTCGCGCAAGGCGAGCAGCTCGCGGCGGGTCTCGCGGTCGGTGGCGCGGCGGCCGTGGCTGCCGTCATCGCTCCCCGGCTTGTCCTCTTCGCGGCGCCCCTGGTCGAGGTTGCCGCCGATCACCACGGTGCCCTGGTTGTTCACGATGTCGCCGACGCTGATGTGAACGCCGGCGGGGTCGCTTTCCCCCTCTTCCTTCCCTGGTTGACTTCTGTCTAGTATCTCCTTGATTTCCCTTGCCACTTCATCACTCATGGTTCCCTCGCGCGGCCGCTATCGGTATGCGGCTAGATCAATGATGTTGCTTACCGTGTCGTGGTCCGGCTGTTCGTGACGGCTGGCGAAGTGGCGGTACAGCACCCGCAGCAGGCGTGCCTGGGCGGCGGGCTCCAGGTGGATGCGCCGCGTTTCCAGCTCCTGCAGCGTGGTGGCCGCCACGCTCTCGAGTAAATCTAAATCGATTTCGCCCCCAGCAAAGCCTTGCTTAGCGGGCGTCTGCGCCCCTTTATCGGAGCTACCCTCGCCCGTGGCCAGCCACTCCAGTGATACGCCCGCGACCCGCGCCATCACTACAGCCTTATCCAAACCAGGGTGCGAGCCAGCTAGGTATTTTCGCACCAGGCTGTCGCTTATCCCGCACTCCTTGGCGAACGAAAGGACCGATCTAGCACCAATGGCCTGCTTGAGCCTGCCCGAAAATCCGCACTCAAGTTCAGGTGAAGAACCTGAACCCTCACTCTCTGATCCTGATTCGGCGTTCAACATGGCGCTAACCCATTGTTTTGTATGGCATAAGGCTTTCCTGACAAGCTCTAAAGTTGAATGACAAACCTGAATGCAAACCAGGGTTTGACCATTCAAGCTCTGTGGTGCTAGTCTTTGCCTGCATGACGTAAACCACTAGCACCAGAGGGCGTTATTCCATGGCGGAACGAAAGAGCCGGAAAAAAGCCAGCCCCCAGGACTGGCATCGCGCCGACATCAAGTCGGCGCTGGAGAAGGCCGGCTGGTCTCTCCGCAAGCTGTCGACGCATCACGGCTACGCGAACCCGAACACGCTGCAGACCGCGCTGAATCGACCCTGGCCCAAGGCAGAGCGCTATATCGCCGAGGCGATTGGCGTCGAGCCCGCCGAGATCTGGCCAAGCCGTTACCAGGGAAAGGATACCACCGGTGCCCGCAAAGGGCAGCGAGGGGTGGAGAGGAAGGCTGCATGAGGTTTGCTCCGTTGCCGTTTCTCTCAAAGCGTAACGGCTCGTTACCGAGCCTGCGCACTACCGAGCGCGACAACGTTTGCAGCCACCGGCAAGCAGGGGGACCCCAATGACACGCAAACGCTGGAGACCGGCGCAGCCGCAGACCATGCAGCATGCGATCCGGCTGTGCCTGGACTACGCGCTGCACAAGCACAACCGCAGCGTGCCAAGGGTGGCCGACCTGATCGGCACCACGGAGTGGACGATCTACGGCTGGATGAAGGAGGGCTCGATTCCGAGCAAGCGCATCCGCCCCTTCGAGTTCGCGTGCGACGCCACCTTCGTGACGCAGTACATCGCCACCAGCGCGCAGAAGCTGGTGATCGACATCCCGCGCGGCGCGGACGCCGACCAGGATGCGCTGCTCGACCTGCAAAACCAGCTGAACGAGGCGGTGTCGTTGCTGACCCGGTTCTACCGCGGCGGCGCGGAGGCGGAGGAGGTGCTGCAGGGCGTCACCCTGGCGATGCGGCAGCTGGCCGGGCACCGGGAGAACGTGATCAAGAGCGAGGCGCCGGAGCTGGCGCTGTTTGAAGGAGATGAAGGATGAGCGATACGCGACACGCCGGCCCCGACCGGTTTTGGCAAGAGCACGACGCGCCGCGCGGGTGGGCTACTCGACCGCCTGCAGCGACTCGGCAAAGGCGCCCAGCAGCTTGGCCGCTCCATCTTCTCCGAGCGATTCGAGCCGCCTTCTCGCCCCGGAAAGATCCTTGAACAACAGGTCCATATCCAGGTGCTTCTGATGAGCCAGAGTTTTGATCAATGCCGTCATGGCGAAGCTGAGCGCAAGCGCCTTCTCATCGGCCGGGGTGTAGTCCTTTTCGTTCTTCATGGGGGTTCCTCTGTCGAGTTGGGTTGGGTTGGCGCCTTCCAACTTACCGGAGATGCGAGCCCCCGCCCATTCACGGGAGGCCGGCCATGAGCGCGCGCGAGGAGCAGTGGTTCTCGGCCAAGGCGCTGGCGGGGCTGCCGGGGATGCCTGGCACGCAGCAGAACGTGACAGCCAAGGCCAAGCGCGATGGCTGGGCGTGCCGCAAGCGCAGCGGCAAGGGCGGCGGGCGCGAGTACGCCTTTAGCAGCCTGCCGATCGCGACCCAGGCGGCGCTGCTGAAGGCGGCCGAGCCGGCGGCGCGAGCCGCGCGCGCCGCCCAGGGCGAGCCCGCCGGCGCGCCCGGCGAGTACGACGCCGAGGCGCTGTGGGCCTGGGCGGCCACGCGGCCGGCCAGCCTGCAGAAGGAGGGCGAGCGTCGCGCCGCGCTGCTCGACCAGGTGATGGTGCTGGTCAACGGCGGCCAGCCGTTCCGCGCCGCGGCCAAGGCGGTGGCCGAGCAGCACGCCGACGCCACGCCGGGCACGCTCAAGAACTGGTACTACGGTGTCAACGGCCAGCCCGGGGCGCGGCACTTCGCCCGCCACGACTGGCCCGCCGCGCTGATCCCGCGTTACGCCGGGCGCACCGAGAAGGCGCCGTGCAGCCCCGAGGCGTGGGACGTCTTCAAGGCGGACTACCTGCGCCTGGAGCAGCCCAGCGCCAACTCGTGCTACCGGCGGCTGACGCAGCTGGCCGAGGTCAACGGCTGGACGATCCCCTCGGTGAAGGCGCTGCTGCGCCGGCTGCGCGAGGAGGTCGGCGAGGTGGCGGTGTGCCTGGCGCGCGAGGGCGCCGAGGCGGCGATGCGCCGCTACCCCGCCCAGCAGCGCGACCGCAGCGTGTTCCACGCGCTGGAGGCGGTGAACGCCGATGGCCACAAGTTCGACGTGTTCGTGCGCTTCCCCGGCATGGGGCCCAAGGAAAAGGGTCGGGCGATGCTCACCGTGTGGCAGGACCTGTACAGCGGCAAGATCCTCGCCTGGCGGGTGAGCCAGACCGAGAGCAGCGACAGCTACCGGCTCTCGTTCGCCGACCTGCTGCGCGACTACGGCATTCCCAGGCACATCTACGTCGACAACGGCCGCGGCATCGCCAGCAAGATGCTGACCGGCGGCTCGGCCACCCGCTACCGCGGCAAGGTGACCGCCGAGGACCCGCTGGGCCTGTTCACCCAGCTGGTGGGCAGCGACGGCATCCACTGGACGACGCCCTATCACGGCCAGGCCAAGCCGATCGAGCGGGCCTTCCGGGACATGTGCGACGACATCGCCAAGCACCCCGAGTTCGCCGGCGCCTACACCGGCAACACGCCGATGAACAAGCCGGAGAACTACGGCAAGCGAGCGATTGAGCTGGAGGCGTTTCTGGCAGTGGTGGAGCGCGGCATCCGCGAGCACAACGCCCGGCCCGGGCGGCGCGCCGCGATCTGCGCCGGGCGCAGCTTCGATGCGGTGTTCCAGGAGAGCTACCAGGCCAACGCCCACCGCATCCCCAGGCCGACCCGCGGCCAGCTGCGCAAGTGGCTGCTGACCCTGGAGCGGGCCACCGCCGACAAGACCACCGGCGCCATCCACGTGCTGGGCAACCGCTACTGGAGCGAGCCGCTGGCGCGCCTGGCCGGCCTGCCGGCCAATCGCCGCCGGGTGATGGTCGCCTTCGACCCGGACAACCTGCACGCCGGCGTGCAGGTGGAGACCCTGGACGGCCGCGAGATCTGCTTCGCGCCCTGCCTGCACGCCACCGGCTTCAACGACACCCAGGCCGCCCGCGACCACGCGCGCAACAAGGCCGCCTACAAGCGGGCCACCAAGGAGCAGCTGGAAGCCCAGCGACGCATGGACACGGCACGCCTGGGGCAGCTGCTCGAGGAGGCCGACGACGGCACCGAGCCGCCCACGCCGAGCGAGCAGAAGGTCACCCACGGCGTGTTCCAGCCGGTACGCAAGGTGGTGGGATCGGACATCCGGGAGGACGAGCAAGAGGAGGTGAGCCCGGAGGAGCGCTACCGCTTCGATGAAACGGTGGAGATGCTCGCCCGCATGCGGCGCCGGGAGCGCCTGTAGGAACACCGGCCGGGGAAGCCGCCCCGGCCAGTGCAAGTCGCAGCCGAAGGCTGCCAACCAAAGCACGAGGAGTGTAGCAATGAGCAACGAAAAGGTCATCACCATGCGCAGCAGCGCCAAGAGCGACGACGCACTGATTGCCGCCATTCGTCAGGAAATGGACGAGTCCGGGCTGTCGCAGACGCGGCTCGCCGCGCAGATCGGCAAGTCGTCGTCGGCGCTGTCGCAGTACTTCAACGGCACCTACCCCAGCGCCAAGGGGCGCGAGGAGATCGCCACGCTGCTGGCGCAGTGGCTCGACGCCCGCCACGAGAAGCGCCGCAGCCTGAGCGAGATCCCCGAGGTGCCGGGCTATACCGAGACACCCAGCGGCAAGCGCATTCAGGCCGCGCTGTCCTACGCGCAGATGTTCGGCGACAGCGCGGTGGTCTACGGCCTGCCGGGGGTCGGCAAGACCTGCACCGCCCAGGAGTACCAGCGCAGCGCGCCCAATGTATGGATCGCCACCATGTCGCCGGCCACCGCCACGGTGGCGGCCGCCCTCGAGGAGGTGTGCGACGCCGTGGGCCTGCGCGACACGCTGCACGGCGCCGCCCGGATGAAGCGCGCCATCGCCCGGCGCATCCGCGGCACCCAGGGCCTGTTGATCATCGACGAGGCGCAGCACCTGAGCACCCGCGCCCTGGAGGAGCTGCGCACCCTCAACGACGCCACCGGCGTGGGGCTGGCCTACATGGGCAGCGAGAAGGTGCACGTGCGACTCACCGGCGGCAGCCGCAGCGACGACACCGCCCAGCTGTTCAGCCGCCAAGGCAAGTGGGTCGGCATCCAGAAGACCACCGCCAAGGACATCGCCGCGCTGGTCGCCGCCTGGCACATCGACGACTCCCGCGTGATGGATGCCGCCCAGGAGATCGGCTCGCGCCCCGGCGGCCTGCGCGGCCTGACCAAGGCGCTGCGCCTGGCCAGCATGTTCGCCGCCGGCGAGGGCGGCGCCATGCAGCGCGAACACCTGGTGCAGGCCTGGCGCGACCTGCAGGGAGGTGAGGCATGAACGCCGTGGTGCCCGGCCCCCGCCACCCCGACCTGCTCGGCGGCGAGACGCCCATGACCTGCCGCGTCGACGCGCTGATGGCCTACCGCCTGGAGGTGGTGCCGGCGGGCATGGGTCGCGTGGGCGGCGCGGTGATGATGCTGGCCGCCTTCAATGCCCGCCAGGCGCACCAGCTGGCCGTCGACGACTACGCCGCCGCCACCGGCATGCACCCCGACAACCTGGAGCTGATCGGCATCGAGCTGCTCGACCGGCCAGCCACCGCCGCCGAGAAGCGGGCCTACCTGGCCCGCCAGGGAGACCGCCATGAACCCCGCTAAGCCGAGTGCCGCCGCCCTCGACCGCGCCCAGCAGCGCGTGCTGGCGGCGCTGTGCCACGAACACGCCGACAGCCGCAAGCCGGTGCGCACGCAGATGCTGTGCATCGCCTGCAACGCCGCCAGCGCCGAGAAGATGGAGGGCGTGATGCTGGCCCTGACCGCGCTCAAGCGCGCGGGGCTGGTCGAGCGCCGCGAGGGCGGCAGCTGGCTGCCGACCCGTGAAGGACGAGCGCAGGCGGCGAGCGCGCCGCCCGCCGCGCCGAAGCCGGCAAGCCCGGCGCCGGCCAGGGTGGCCGCGGCGCCCGCGACACCTCTCGCCCCCCCCCCGGCGCGAGCCGGCGGGCATCGACCTGGGGCGGCTGGCTGCCCGCAGCGCCGTGATGGCGCTGACCCTGGTGGAGCTGGTGAACCGCCAGCCGGAGAGCGCGCAGGCGCACCGCGAACGGCTGTGGCTGGCGGAGACCGTGGAGCTAGTGCGCGACGCGCTCGCGCAGGGGAGTGACTGAGATGCGGACCTATCGAGACGAGCACCTGGACTATTACGCCGATCGCTTCGTGCTGCTGGGGCTGTCGCGCGCCGGCCTGACCCTGGAGCAGTACCTGGCCAGCCCGGCGCGCAGCGAGCTGCTGGGCCGGTACCACGCCATGCGCATGGACCGCCACGGCATCGGCTTCGCCGAGTACCTGGCCGCGCCCGAGCGCTGCGAGGAGAAAGCGCTGGAGCCCGAGCCGCCGAACCCCGCCCAGCATCGCGGCATCCTGCGCTGCTGGGTGCGCCAGGACACCGGCCTGGCGCTCGAGCCGATCCGCCGCGAAGGGCTCGCGCCGCACTGGAGCGACGCCCAGCTGGTGGACGTGAACGAGCTGCTCGCCCAGTGGCGAGAAGAGACCGAGCAGGCGGAGGCCGCCGTGGCCCACCTGCCCCAACGCAACGGCACCTTCGTCGAGCCGCTGCACCACCATCGACACCCGCGCCGCCCCGGCGGCGGATTCGCCAAGGCCTGAGGAGCCCGTCATGAGCACCAACATGCTGATGAAATTCGTCAACCTGCGCACCCTGGCCGACGCCAGCGTCAACGACCTGATGCGCAGCATGGGCGCGCTGGGGGCCGACCAGGCCGCCATCACCATCGAGACCGACGACGGCCACGCCGTGGGCGGCCTGGTGTGCCTGCACGGCCCCGACACCCGCCGCTACATGGACGCCATTCAGGCCGTCCGCGACCAGATCGAGCAAGAGCAAACCAACAGCGAGAGGAGCCACGCATGAACGCCCCCCAGCAGATCCCCGAGGGCTATCGCCTGGACGCCCGGGGCCGCCTGATCCCCGAGGAGCAGATCAGGCCCATCGACCAGCTGCGCGACGAGTTGGTGCTGTCGATCGTCGATCGTGCCTGCGAGCTGCGTGATGAGCTGCGCGACTTCAAGGCGGACGTCTTCAGCGAGATCGAGCGCTTCGTGGAGACCAGCGCTGCCGAGTACGACGTCCAGGTCGGCGGAAAGAAGGGCAACGTGCAACTGGTCTCGTTCTGCGGCCGCTACAAGGTCGTGAGGGCCATCCAGGAACACATCACCTTCGACGAGAGATTGCAGGCCGCCAAGGGCCTGCTGGATGAGTGCCTGCGCGAGTGGACCGCCGACGCCCGGCCCGAGATCGCCACCATCGTGCAGGATGCGTTCAGGGTCGACAGCGCGGGCAACATCCGTACCGGCCAGGTGCTGAGCCTGCGCCGGCTGGATATTCAGGACTCGCGCTGGCTGCGCGCGATGGATGCCATCAGCGACGCGGTGCAGGTGACCGGCTCCAAGAGCTACGTGCGCATCTACGAGCGGGTTGGCGACAGCGACCAGTACAAGCCCATCAGTCTTGATATCGCGGGGGTGTGAGATGCCGAGCAAGTGCGACTACTACTACCGGCTTCAGGAGCGTGGCGTCACCGCCGCGGCGGCAAAGAAGTGGCTCAAGGGCAACCCGCCGCCGCGCAACTGGAAGCATTCGGCGTGGCGCTGGGCGTACGAGCAGATGGAGGTGGCGTGATGGGCAGCCAGACACAGGAGCTGATCGACCTCGAAGTGCGCTACCAGCGCCTGCTGGCGGATGTGCGGGCCGCCCGCGACAAGATCGGCGACACCCCGATGCCGTCCGCCGGCATCACCGCCGTCGCCCTGCTCGAGCAGGTGCTGAAGCGCCACCCCGTTCATCCCAGAGAGGGCCAGCCGTCATGACCGAGCACACCATCGTCGTGCGCTTCCCTGAGGGCGTGAGCCCGGCCTACAGCGCCGGTACCGAGTTCCAAGGCGGCAGCGTGGTTGCGGTTCACTTCGATGGCAACCAGCTGGAGGTGGCCGACGAGATGGAGGAGGCCCTGGAGGGGCTGCTGAGCATCGTCGATGGCGTGAGCCCAGAGGAGGAGCAGCTGGTGGCCAGCGCCCGGAATGTGCTGCGACGGAGAACGTTCGGCACCTGAGCGAAACGCCCGCCTGCGGGTGGGCGTCTGCCGGGCGTGGTGGCCCGGCACTGATGAGCAGCCAGAGTGAGGTGATCAAGATGGCGAAAGAGCAACCGACCGCCGCGCAGTGGCAGGAGATCGAGGAGCGGGTGATGACGCTTTTCTCCTCGGTGCACCTGGACTGCGACGGCTACCTGGTGCGGCTGATGCTCCAGCGCGTGGGCAAGCTGCGCCTGGGCATCACCGTGTATGTGGATGGCAAGTTCGACCTGAAGTGGCTGGGCTGGGTCGGCGACGAGTTGAGCGAGGAAGGCCGTCGCTTCTATCAGGAGCGCACCCGCAGCGTCTACCGGGGCAAGCGCAAGAAGCTGGCTCGGCGCGCCCTTGGCAAGAAGGCGGCGGAGGAGACGGTGAGCCATCGTCATCCCTATTGGGAGTCGCCGCAATCGCTGCGCCGCCACCTGGTGGCGAACAATGAGGTCATCCGCCTGCTGTCCGACGAGGAGGCGAAGCGCCGCCGCGAGGCGCTGCTGGCCGACGAGGTGGCGTCATGACCTGGCTGCTCTACTACCTGATCGCCGTTGTCGTCGTCACCCCGCTGGTGATCGCCTTCTTCATCGGCGCCGGCGGAGGGTTGCGCCGATGATCTCACGCGGGAAGCTGGCCCAGATCCATATCGCCAAGCAACAGCTCGGCCTGGACGACGAGGCCTACCGTGCACTGCTGGCCCGTGCCGCCGGGGTGAGCAGCTCCAAGCAGTTGGACGATCGGGGCGTGACCCTGGTGCTCAACGAGTTCAAGCGCCTGGGCTTCAAGCCCAGGGTGCCGAAGCGCGCCGGGCGCTTGCCCAATACGTTCAACAAGCACGAGCAGATGGCCAAGATCGAGGCGCAGTTGGCCGACATGGGGTTGGCCTGGGCGTATGCCGAAGCCATCGCCAAGCGTCAGACAGGCATCGAGCGCCTCGACTGGCTGCGCACCGAAAAGCAGTTCAAGGGCGTGATCGCCGCGCTGCACATCGAGCAGGAGAAGCGTGGCTACCTGGAGTACATCGACCGCTGCCTGGTGGCCATGGGTGAGACCCGCGAGAACCTGCCCCGGCGTTACCGCCTGCCGCAGCGCTGGGAGCGCAACCTGCCCGTGCTCAAGGCGCTGGCCAAGGCGTTGCCCGAGCCACCCAGGAATACCGATGAACCGGCCTGTAAGGACTGATTAACCGATGGATATCCGCTGCCCCTGCTGCCACACCCAGTTCACCTTGGAACACGCCGCCGAGGATGAGGCGTTGCGCGAGTTCATGGCGTTGCTGGCCGAGCTGCCGCGTGAGGTGTCGCGCCCGCTGGTGGCCTACGTGGGCCTGTTTCGCGGCAAGACCCGGGCGATGGCCTACGAGCGGCAGCTGCGCGTGGCCCGCGAGGCGCTGGCACTGGCCGCCGATACCGCCCTGGTGGGCGCGGCGCTCTCCGACACCGTGGAGGCCATTCGCGGCAAGCGCGACAGCGGCGAGGACACCCGTCCGTTGCGCAACCACAATTACCTGAAGCGGGTGGTGGAGACCCTGGGCGCCCGGGCCGAGGCCAGCCAGGCGGTGGCCGTGCCCGACGGCGAGGCGCCGCGCCGCGCCTCGCGTGGCGTGATGAAGGCGCTGGAAGCCGTCAACCGGGGGCGCCAGGCATGACGCACCCGGCGCAGTGGTTCCGCGACGAGATCGCCGCCGGCATCGCCCGGCTGCTGGTGCTGCGCCTGCCCAGCGCGCCCTGGGAAGACGAAGCCGAGTACACCGTGCAGACCTGGATCGATGCCCTGTGGCAGCAGCCGATCGGCTGGGACGCCGAGCTGGACGTCCGGCGCATCCGTGCCGCCTTCACCCGCCTGGCCGGCAACGCCGACCGCTGGCCGGTACCGCGCCAGCTGCTCGAGCAGCTGCCCGAGCGCCCCCAGCGCCCACGGCTGCCCAAGCCGCCCATGAGCGACGCCCAGCGCCGCAGGAACAAGGCCCGACTCAAGCAGATGCTGCGCGAGCTGGGCATGCAGTCGACACGAGGAGAGCGCCATGAGTGATTCACGACACGACGCCCAGGCCGACATGGGCTTCGAGGTGCCGGCCGACGCCCTGGAGCAGCTGCAGGACCCGGAGATCACCAAGAAGTGGCCGCAGGCGCTGACCGACATGTTGATGGTGATCGAGGGCGCCTACCGCCGCGGCGGCGACGACGAGCAGACCGCTCGGGCGCGCGCCTTCGTGGCGGTGCGGGCGCTGGCGCACTACCATGGGGGGCACATCTTCTACCTGCCCAAGGGGCAGCAGATCGACCGCGCCCTGCGCGATCGCGAGATCTGGGAGCGCCACGACGGCGCCAACGTGGCCGAGCTGGCCCGCGAGTTCGAGCTGAACGAGGTTCGCATCTACAAGATTCTGGCGGAACAGCGTAAGCTGGCCCGTGCGCGCCGCCAGCCCGACCTGTTCGAGCGCCGCGACTGACCCCCTGAAAGACCTATAACCCGGGCTATTGAGACACCCGCCCGCCCCGCCCTTAGCCTGCAAGCCAGACACACCATCCCTACTGGCTTGAGGCTGTCATGACCCGCGAAACCCTACTCGACAAACTGCGCGTCGGCCCCTGGCTGATCGCCGCCCTGATCATGGCCGCCGTGGTCGGCTGGCTCTATCCGCACCAACTCGGCGTGCTGCTGTGGAGCCTGACGAAGCTCAGCTTCGGCGCCTATCTCGGCTACTGGATCGACAGGACGATTTTCCCCTACGCCCGTCCGGGCGACTTTCTCCAACTGCACGTGAAGTCCGTGTCGCTGCTGATGCTGCGCCGGGCGATCATCATCGCCGCCGTGATCATCGCCCTCGGCCTGGGGGTATGAGATGGCGCGCACTTCCCGGCTCTCGCCGTACTGGACCGACCGGTTCCGGGCCGAGCGGCAGGCAAGCGGCCTGCTGCGCCTGTTGATCGGGCTGTGGCTGCTGGCCTGGCTGTTTTCCGAGGCCGCGCACGCCCAGGCCCTTCCCGCCGCCGCCCAGCAGCACCAGCGCGAGCTGACCCGCGTGGTGCAGCAGGAGTGGGGCATGGGCGGTCGGGTGGCGGTGCATGCGGCGCAGATTCACCAGGAGAGCGGCTGGCGGGCGCACGTGGACAGCCCGGTGGGCGCCCAGGGCCTGGCGCAGTTCATGCCGGGCACCAGCGCCTGGATCGTGGAGATCTACCCCGACCTGGGCCGCGCCGCGCCCTACTCGCCGGCCTGGGCCATGCGCGCCATGGTGCGCTACAACC
Source organism: Thioalkalivibrio sulfidiphilus HL-EbGr7 (assembly GCF_000021985.1). Classification (NCBI taxonomy): domain Bacteria; kingdom Pseudomonadati; phylum Pseudomonadota; class Gammaproteobacteria; order Chromatiales; family Ectothiorhodospiraceae; genus Thioalkalivibrio; species Thioalkalivibrio sulfidiphilus. The sequence goes on along the minus strand of NC_011901.1, from coordinate 1,757,877 downwards.
GCTGGCACTGGCGGCGCATCCAGAATGCAGCCGATGTGTGCGAGCGCTGGGCCTTTACCCTCTCGGCCTATAACGGCGGGTTGGGCTGGGTGAACCGCGACCGGCGCCTGGCCACGGCCGCCGGCGACGATCCCGCCGTGTGGTTCGGCAGCGTGGAGCGCTACACGGCCCGGGCCGGGTGGGCCGAGCGCGAGAACCGCCACTATGTGCGCCGCATCCTGCTCGAGCTGGCCCCGCGCTACGATCGGGCCGGGTGGCATGGGGGGCTGCCATGCTGACGCGCATCCTGCTCGCCCTGCTGCTCACCCTGCTGGCCGTGGCGGCGTGGCAGTTTCAGCGCGCCCAGCACCTGGACGCGATGCTGGACATCGAAGCCGAGGCGCTTGCGCGCATGACCGCCCACCGCGACGCCTGGCGCGAGCGCACGATGAGCGTGCTCGAGCAGCTCGGCGAGGAGCGCCGCCGATCCCGCGCCGCCGAGCGCGCGGTGGTCGAGCTGCAGGAGGTGCTGGCCGAGCGCGACGCCGATTACCGCGAGATCCAGCGGCGCATCCGTCAGGCGCCCGCCGAGGCCGATGGCCCGGTGGCGCCGGTGCTGCGTGAGACCCTGGAGGCGCTGCCATGACGTTGCCGAGGAGGTCCGCCGCGATCGGGTCGCTGCTGGCCCTTGCCGGCTGTGCCGCCCAGCCGCCCGAGCCGCCGCTGGCGCCGCCGATCGTCACCCTGGTGGCGTGCGCGGCGCCGGCGGCCATGACCGAGCCCGAGGCCGCGCCCGAGCGCCCGGCGGGCGACTACACCCAGCGCGATGTGGCGCTGTACGTGCAGGCGCTGCACCGCTGGGGTGGCCGCGGCTGGCAGCGGCTGGCGGCGGTGCGCGACGACGCGGCGCGCTGCCGGGCAGGCGTCGACGATAACGATGAATGATGCGGGGGATGCATGGAGTTGATCGATTGGACGGGGGCCCGCTTCTTCTTCGAGGTGCTGAAGAACGCCTTCCTGCTCGGGGTGGGCGTTTACGTGTGGTGGACCAACCGCAACCGGGCCACCAGCGCGGCGATCCGCGAGGTGCACCTGCGCCTGGATGAAGTGGACCGCCACGTGTCACGCCTGGAGCAGACGCTGGACAACCGCCCTGGCTATGGCGAGATCGACAAGCTGCGCGCCGAGATGGCGGAGATGAACCGGGGCATGGCGCAGGTGTCGGCGCAGCTGCAGAGCACCACTTCGCTGCTCAACCGCCTGCACGAATACATGCTCCAGGAAAGGGGGAACCGATGAGCTACCAGGGCAACTCTTATCAGGACTATGAAACCGAGGGCCGCCGGCTGGGTATTCTGCGCATCCTGGCGCGGCGCAATGCCTACACCGCCAATGAGTACAGCCTGAACGACGAGCTGCGCGGCGCCTATGCCCATCACGTGAGCCGCGACCGCCTGCACGGCGACCTGGCGTGGCTGGAGGAGCAGGGGCTGGTGATCGTCCAGCAGCCGCGTGCCGGCTGGGTGGTGACGCTGACCGCCCGCGGCGGCGACGTGGCCGAGGGCCACGCCCAGGTGCCGGGGGTGGCTCGCCCGCGCCCCGGCATCGTGTGAGGAGGCGGTCATGCCGAAACGCTCCAAGGTCTTCGAACTGCCCCAGGACGTGCGCGAGGAGCTGAACGAGAAGCTGGTGGCCACGGGCTTCCAGGGCTACGAGGCGCTGGCGGGGTGGCTCGCCGAGCGCGGCTTCCAGGTGTCGCGCTCCAGCGTGCAGCGCTACGGCTCGGAGCTGCAGGCCGAGTTCGAGGCGGCGATGGGCGACGTGCGCAAGACCACCGAGATGGCCAAGGCGTTCACCGAGGGCGACGACGACGCCAAGGGCTCGCTGGTGGACGCCACGGCGCGGATCGTGCAGGAGCAGCTGCTGCGCATCACCATCGCGCTGCGCAAGGCCGAGCACGAGCCGGAGAAGGCCGCCAAGTACATGGCCAGCGTGACCCACGCCCTGGCCGACATCGGCCGCATGAGCCTGGGCCAGAAGAAGTGGGCCCGCGAGGTGCGCCGCGAGGTGGCCCAGGAGGCCGCCGACAAGGCGGCCGAGGTGGCCAAGCGCGGCGGACTCTCCGCCGAGGTAGTCAACGACCTGCGCCGCGAGCTGCTGGGGATCGCCAAATGAACGTGCCCGCCCGCGTGCCCGCCACCCACGAAGCCGCCGCGCCGCCGCCGGTGCTGCTGGACTATCAGCAGGCGTGGATCGCCGACGACAGCCAGCTCAAGGTCAGCGAGAAAAGCCGGCGTACCGGCCTGACCTGGGCCGAGGCCGCCGACGACGTGCTGATCGCCGCCGCCGCCAAGCGCGCGGGCGGCATGAACGTCTACTACATCGGCTACAACCAGGACATGGCCATCGAGTACGTGGAGGCCTGCGCGATGTGGGCGCGGGCCTTCAACCACGCCGCCAGCGCCGTCGAGGAGGGGATCTGGGACGACGCCAGCGACGACAAGCACATCAAGACGTTCACCATCCGCTTTCCCGACAGTGGCCACCGTATCGTGGCGCTCTCCAGTCGCCCGGCCAACCTGCGCGGCAAGCAGGGGGTGGTGGTGATCGACGAGGCGGCGTTCCACGACAGGCTCGGCGAGCTGCTCAAGGCGGCCCTGGCGCTGTTGATCTGGGGCGGCAAGGTGCGCGTGATCAGCACCCACAACGGCGACAAGAACCCGTTCAACCAGCTGATCGACGACATCCGCAGCGGCCGTCGGCGCGGCAGCGTGCAGCGCATCACCTTCCGTGAGGCGGTGGCCCAGGGGCTCTATCGGCGGGTGTGCCTGCGCCTGGGCGAGACCTGGAGCGCCGAGGCCGAGGCCGAGTGGGTGGCCGGCGTGTACGCCTTCTACGGCGAGGCGGCGCGCGAGGAGCTGGACGTGGTGCCGTCCGAGGGCGAGGGCAACTACCTGCCCAGGGCGCTGATCGAGTCGCGCATGGTGCCGGCCCCGGTGCTGCGCCTGCGCAAGGACGACGAGTTCAAGCACTGGCACAAGGCGGCGCGCGAGGCGGAGATCCGCGACTGGTGCGAGGAGCAGCTAAAGCCGCTGCTGCTGGCCCTGCCCGACGATCTGTGGATCGCCTTCGGCCAGGACTTCGGCCGCACCGCGGATCTCTCGGTGATCATCCCGCTGGTGATCGGCCAGGACCTGGTGCGCCGGGCGCCCTTCGTGGTGGAGCTGGCCAACATGCCGTTCGAGCAGCAGCGCCAGGTGCTGTTCTACCTGTGCGATCGCTTCCCGCGGTTCCAGGCCGGCGCCCTGGATGCCACCGGCAACGGCGCCTACCTGGCCGAGGTGACGGCCCAGGCCTACGGCGCCCACCGGGTAGAGGAGATCAAGCTGTCGCAGGGCTGGTACCGGGAGAACATGCCGGTGCTCAAGGCGGCCTTCGAGGATGGCGACATCGAGCTGCCCCGCGACAGCCACCTGGTGGATGACCTGCGGGCGATCCGCAAGGTGGATGGCGTGGCCATGGTGCCGCGCAATAGCCGCCAGGAGGGGCGTCACGGCGACGCCGCCATTGCCCTGGCGCTGGCCTACTACGCCAGCCGCCGCGACCCGGCGCCGATCGAGTTCCAGGCGGCGCCGGCCCGGCGCGATCGCTGGGACGAGGTGGCCGGCGACGGCTTCGACATGCTGGACGACATCAACGCTGCAGGAGGGGATGGCGCATGGTAGCGCTGGTGGATCAACACGGCCGGCCAATCCGCCGGCAGGAGCTGGCCGGCGAGGTGCAGACCGCCACGGTGGCGTATCTGCGCCGCGAGTTCGCCGACCACCCGAGCCGCGGGCTGACCCCGGCCAAGCTGGCGCGCATCCTGGAGGATGCCGAGCAGGGCGACCTGGTGGCTCAGGCGCGCCTGGGCGAGGACATGGAGGAGAAGGACGCCCATCTCTACGCCGAACTGTCCAAGCGCCGCCGGGCGCTGCTGGGGCTGGACTGGGACCTGCGCCCGCCGGAGGGCGCCACCGAGCGCGAGCGCCGCGAGACCTCGCGCATCGAGGCGCTGATTCGCGAGCTGGACTGGGAGGCGATCGTCTACGACGCGGCGGCGGCGATCCTGTACGGCTACAGCTGCCAGGAGATCGACTGGGAGCGCAGCGCCGGCGAGTGGCGGCCGCGGGCGATCGACTACCGTCAGCCCGACTGGTTCATGGTGCAGCCCGAGGCGCGCGACACCCTGCGCCTGCGCAGCGCCGGCGGCCAGGGCGAGGCGCTGCGGCCGTGGGGCTGGGTAGTGCACGTGCACAAGGCCAAGAGCGGCTACCTGGCGCGCGGCGCGCTGACCCGGGTGCTGGCCTGGCCCTTCCTGTTCCGCAACTTCAGCGCGCGGGACATGGCCGAGTTCCTGGAGATCTACGGGCTGCCGCTGCGCCTGGGGCGCTACCCCAACGGCGCCAATGAGCAGGAGAAGGCCACGCTGATGAAGGCGGTGGTGAACATCGGCCATGCCGCCGCGGGGATCGTGCCCGATGGCATGCAGGTGGAGTTCAAGGAGGCCGCCAAGGGGCAGAGCGACCCCTTCATGGCGATGATCGGCTGGGCCGAGCGCTCGGTGAGCAAGGCGATCCTGGGCGCCACCCTGACCAGCCAGACCGGCGAGAGCGGCGGCGGCTCCTACGCCCTGGGCGAGGTGCACAACGAGGTGCGCCACGACATCCTGCGCAGCGACGCGCGCCAGATCGCCCGCACCCTGACCCAGGCGCTGGTGGTGCCCCTAGTGCGTCTCAACACTCGCCTGACGCGCATGCCGCAGTGGGTGTTCGACACCGAGCAGCCGGAGGACCTGAAGGCCTACGCCGACGCCCTGCCGAAACTGGCCAAGGTGATGCGCATCCCGGCGCGCTGGGCCTACGACAAGCTGCGCATTCCCCAGCCGGAGGGCGACGAGCCGGTGCTGGAGGTGGCCGCCCCGGCGCTGCCCGGGCGCGCGGCGCTGCGCGATCGGCGCGCCGCCCCGCCGGCGCGGGCGGCGGCGCGCACCGCTGGCGACGACACCCTGGTGAGCGAGTGGGCCGATCGGCTGGAGCGCGACCACGCGGCGGCCTTCGACAACCTGCTGGCCCCGCTGCGCGGCCTGCTGGGCGAGGTCGACTCCCTGGCCGAGCTGCGCGAGCGCCTGGCCGACGTGTACGACGACATGCCCGAGGAGCAGCTGGCGCAGCTGCTGCATCGCGCCCTGGCCGCCGCCGAGCTGGCCGGGCGCGACGAGGTGGCCGAGCAGGACGGGGGCGAGGCATGAGTCAGGCGGAATACGGCGGCATGGCGTTCGACGAGGCGATTCGGTTCCTGCGCGGCAAGCTCTCGGTGCCCAGCGAGCGCTGGGCCGACGTGTGGAAGGCGCAGCACAACGTGGCCTTCATGGTGGCCGGTGCCGCCAAGGGCGACCTGCTGGCCGACCTGCGCGAGGCGGTGGACGAGGCGCTGGCCGAGGGCCGCACCCTGGCCTGGTTCCGCGAGCAGTTCGACGAGATCGTGGCGACCCGGGGCTGGGAGTACAACGGGCCGCGCAACTGGCGCACCCGGGTGATCTACGAGACCAACCTGCGCACCAGTTGGGCGGCCGGGCGGCACGCCCAGCTGACCGATCCCGGCGTGCGCCGGCGGCGCCCCTACTGGCAGTACCGCCACGGCGGCAGCGCCGACCCGCGCCCGGAGCACCTGGTGTGGGACGGCATGGTGCTGCCGGCGGACGATCCGTGGTGGGACGCCCACTATCCCCCCAACGGCTGGGGTTGCTCGTGCAGCGTGGTGGCACTCTCCGAGGATGACCTGGAGGCGCTGGACCTGGACGTGGACGACGCCCCGCCGAGCGGCAGCTACGAATGGATGGACCCGGTGACCGGCGAGCTGCACCAGGTGCCGCAGGGCGTCGATCCGGGCTGGGACTACGCGCCAGGCGCGAGCGTGGACGCGCGGACCCGCGAGGCGGTGCTGCGCAAGGCCGAGAAGCTGCCCGACGACCTGGGCGAGCGGGTCCGCGAAAGCGTGGCCCGTGCCGCCGAGCGCGACCCCGGGCCGAGCCCCGGCGAGGAGGAGTGATGGCCGGCGTGGAGGTGAGGGTCGATGATGCCGCGGTGCGCGCCGCCCTGGAGCGCCTGGCGCGGTTCGCCGGCGCCCCCCGCGAGGCGCTGGCGGACATCGGCGAGTACATGCAGCGGGTGGTGGACGATCGCTTCGCCGCCGGGCGCAACCCCGAGGGGCGGGCCTGGGAGCGCAATAGCGCGGCGACCCTGCTGCGCAAGCGCAACCCGCGCATCCTGCACGAGTCGCCGCTACTGCGCGGCTCGATCCACTACCGGGCGACGGATGACGCGCTGGCACAAGGCACGCGCCTGGAGTACGCTGCGGTTCAGCAGTTCGGCGCCCGCCAGGGCGCCTTCGGCCGCACCCGGCGCAACGTCCCGATCCCCTGGGGCGACATCCCGGCCCGCCCCTTCCTGGGCTTCAATGCCGCCGACCGCGCCGAGGTGATGCGGCTGCTCGAGGCGCACATCCGCGAGCGCTTCGAGGATGCCGAGGGCTGAGCGCCCAGAACGGCCCTGTGAGCGCCGCAAGGCCCGACCCCCGGCCCTGGCACTCGGAGAAAAACTTGATCGCCTGGGGGCGTTATTGAAGGGGGTTTGAAGGCACCTTGCCCGACGCCCCCGCCCTCTCGCCCGCCAAATCCCGCCGCAACCTTTAACCCGCGCTAAATCCCCGCCCTGGCGTCGGGGCGCCATGCTGCGCCCATGACGACGACAACCCGCTTTCATATCGCCGCCTGCGCGGCCCGCCTGCGCAGCCCGAGCCGCGAGATCCAGCTGATGCCCGCCGGGAGCTTCCGTGCCCGTGACGGCCGCCCCGAGGGGCTGCCCCACTGGACGCTGAACGCGGCGGCCGCGGCGCAGGTGATCGCCCGGGCCGCCGCGCGCCAGACGCCCTTCGTGATCGACTACGAGCACCAGACGCTGGGGGCCGACACCAGCGGCCAGCCGGCCCCGGCGGCGGCGTGGTTCAGCGCCCTGGAGTGGCGCGACGGCGACGGCCTGTACGCCATCGACGTGGAGTGGACGCCGCGCGCGGCCGGCTACATCGAGGCCGACGAGTACCGCTACCTGTCCCCCGTTTTCACCTACGACCGCGAGACCGGCGAGGTACGCGAGCTGCTGATGGCGGCGGTGACCAACAACCCCGCCATCGACGGTATCGCCGACCTGGCGGCGGCACGCTTCTCTCTGAGCGGCGCCGATGACGACACCCACGAGGAGGATGCACCCGTGAACGAGGCACTACGCAAGCTGCTGGGCCTGGAGGAAGGCGCCAGCGAGGAGCAGATCGAGCAGGCGGTGGCGGCGCTGACCGCGCGACTGGCCAGGCTCGACGAGCAGGAGACGGAGCTGGCCGCGCTGCGCAGCCAGTCGGGCAAGCCCGACCCGGCCAAGTACGTGCCGGTAGAGGCGGTGAGCCAGCTGCGCGACCAGGTGGCGGCGCTGTCGAGCAAGATCCAGGAGGGCGAGGGCCGCGAGCTGGACCGGCTGATCGACCAGGCCGACGCCGACGGCGTGCTGAGCACCCCGGCGCTGAAGGACTGGGCCCGGGAGCTGGGCAAGAAGGATATTGCCGCGCTGCGCAGCTACCTGGAGACGGCGGCGCCGATCGCCGCGCTGTCGGGCCAGCAGAGCGGCGGCAAGGCGCCCGAGGGCGGCGGCGACGGCAAGCGGCTGTCGGACGAGGAGCTGGCGGTATGCCGGCAGCTGGGTATCCCGCATGACGAGTACGTGAGCCTGAAGGAGGCCAACTGATGATCATCACCCCTTCCACGCTGCGCGCCCTGATGACCGGCTTTCGCCGGGAGTACCAGCAGGGCCTGAACATGGCCGAGCCGGCCTGGGATCGCGTGGCCACGCGCATCCCCAGCTCGAGCCGCAGCAACACCTACGGCTGGCTAGGCCAGTTCCCGCAGTTCCGCGAGTGGGTCGGTTCGCGGGTGATAAAGGACATGGCGGCCCACGGCTACCAGATCGAGAACAAGCTGTGGGAGTCCACGGTGGGCGTGGCCCGGGTGGACATCGAGGACGACAACCTGGGGATCTACTCGCCGCTGTTCCAGGAGATGGGGCGCGCCGCCGCGATCCAGCCCGACGAACTGGTGTTCGGCTTGCTCAAGGATGCCCACAACCAGCCCTGCTACGACGGCCAGAACTTCTTCGACGACGAGCACCCGGTGTTCGCCGAGGTGGACGGCACCGGCGACCCGACGCTGGTGAGCAACCAGGACATTCCCGCCGAGAACCCGGGCCCGGCCTGGTACCTGCTGGACATCAGCCGGGCGATCAAGCCGCTGATCTTCCAGGAGCGGGTGCCGCATGACCTGCAGGCGATGCTCGACGAGAAGGACGAGCAGGTGTTCATGCAGGACGAGTACCGCTACGGCGTGCGGGCGCGCAGCAACGTGGGCTTCGGCTTCTGGCAGATGGCCTACAAGAGCCAGCAGCCGCTGAGCCAGGAGAACTACGCCAAGGCGCGCACCGCGATGATGGAGATGAAGGCCGACGGCGGCCGCCCGCTGGCGATCCGCCCGACCCTGCTGGTGGTGCCGCCGACCCTGGAGCAGCAGGGGCTGGAAGTGCTGAAGGCCGAGCGCCTGGCCAACGGCTCCACCAACATCTACCGCGACAGCGCGGAGCTGCTGGCCACCCCCTGGGTCGCCTGAGGAGGTAGCGCATGACCACGAAGACCAGGGCCACCAAAGGCGCCGCCAAGGCGCCCGAGGCCGACGCCAAGGATACCCAGCCTGGCCAGGGCGCCACGGAGACCGACGTGAAGGAGCCGGCCACGGACGCGGCCGCCAAGGATGGCGCCACCGCCAAGCCCGAGGAGGGCAAGCCCGATCCGTCGGCGCCGGCCAAGGCGGCTTCAGCCGGCGGTGAAACGCCGGCCAAGGGGCAGGTAACGGTGGTGGTCTCGACGCGGTTGGAGCGGCGCATTCGCGGCGGCGTGGTGGTGACCCGCCGCGCCACTGAGCAGGTGGTGAGCGAGACGGTGCTGGCCCAGCTGGAGCGTGACCCGCTGATCGAGGTGAAGCGGTCATGAGCTACGCCGAGGTGTCGCACCTGGTGGAGCGCTTCGGCGAGGTGGAGATCCGCCAGCTCACCGATCGCGCCCACCAGGGCGAGATCGACGCGGCCATCGCCGAGCGCGCCCTGGTGGATGCCACGGCGGAGATCGACGGCTACCTGGCGGCACGCTACGTGTTGCCGCTGGCCCACGTGCCGACCGTGCTGGTGCGGCTGTGCGCCGACATGGCGCGCTACTACCTGTACGACGATCACGCCCCCGAGCAGGTGGTGATGCGCTTCAAGGCGGCGCTGGACACCCTGCTGCGCATCAGCCGCGGCGACATCGACCTGGGCGTTAGCGCCGAGGGCGAGGCGCCGGCCAGCGCCGACGGCGCCGAGATGGTGTCGGGTGGCCGGGTGTGGGATCGCAACGACAGCAAGGGGTTCCTGTGATGGATCTGGCGGCGGTGCAGGACGCGATTCTGGTCCAGGCCGGCGAGGCGCTGCCGGGCCTGGCCCAGGTGGAGCCCTACGCCGGCCAGTTCGGGCCGGAGGGGCCGACCCAGGGGCGGGTGGTGGCGCCGGCCTTCTTCGTGGCGGCGCTGGAGGCGCCGCTGGCCGACGAGCAGCCCGGCGAGGGGCGCATTGCCCTGGATGTGCGCTGGGCGGCGTACTGCCTGGCGCGCAACGCGCGGGGGGCCGCCAAGCGGGGCCGTGATGCGATGAGCCTGGCGGTGAGCTGGGCGCAGCAGGTGCAGCACGCGCAGTGGGGCCTGGCCCCGGACGTGATGCATGCCCGCCTGGCGGGGCTGGAGAACCTCTACAGCGCCGCCCTGGACGCCAAGGGCTTCGCCCTGTGGGCGGTGGTGTGGCGCCAGGTGGTGCTGGTGGGCGAGACGGCCTGGGACGGCAGCGGCGAGACGCCCAGCGAGGTGTGGGCGGGCTGGCAGCCGGAGCAGTTCCCCGACGACTACGAGCGGATCGACGGCGAGGAGGTGTCGTGATGGAGAGCCTGGAGAGGCGCGTGGAGAAGCTGGAGCAGTTCCCCGACGACTACGAGCGGATCGACGGCGAGGAGGTGTCGTGATGGAGAGCCTGGAGAGGCGCGTGGAGAAGCTGGAGCGGCGGGTGTTCCGCCTGCTGCAGCCGGGCCGCATCGAGCAGGCCGAGTACACCACTACTCCGCCCCGGGTGCGGGTGCGGCTGGCCGATCGGCTGTCGGACTGGGTGCCCTTCGTGGCGGGCCGGGCCGGCAACGACAAGAGCTGGTGGCCGCCGGAGGTGGGTGAGGAGGTGATGGTGCTCTCGCCCAACGGCGAGGCGCTGGCGGCGGTGGCGCTGGCGGCGCTGTACCACGACCAGCGCCCGGCGCCGGGCGACCGCCCGGACCTGGCGCGCTTCACCTTCGCCGACGGCGCGGTGTTCGAGTACGACCGCGCGGCCAGCGTGCTGTCGGTGAGCCTGCCCGGCGAGGCCCGTCTGCAGGTGGTGGGCGACGTGACCGCCCAGGTGGGCGGCAACCTGGCGGCCACGGTGGACGGCACCGCCGAGGTGGACGCGGCGAGCATCCACCTCAACCAGGGCAACGCCGTGGTGACCACCGGGCACATCTGTCATTTCACCGGCAATCCGCACGGTGACGGCAGCTCCACCGTGACGGCGGGAGAGTGACATGGCGCTTTCCAAGGGCGATCTGAAGGGGCGGATCATCAGCGAGATGGTGGCCCAGGGTGCCACCGCGACGGGCGAGCACAGCTGGGTGGAGCGCCTGGCCGAGGCGATCGCCAATGCGGTGGTGGATGAGGTGACCAGCAATGCCGAGGTGGTGGTGTCCGGCGGCTCCAGTGCCGGCACCTACCCGGTGCAATGAGCGGTTCCTGCGAGGTGAGAGATGAGTAAGCAACAGACCTACACCGTGAAGACCGCCCTGCCCCATCGGGGCCGGGTGTATCAGCCGGGGGAGCCGATCACGCTGCACCCGCGGCAAGCCAAGTACCTGCTGGGCACGCACCTGGAGCGACCCGGCGTCACCACGCCCCCGGCCAAGCCGCGCAAGGCCAAGGCCGAGGGGCAGGACAAGGGAGGGGTGAGCGATGCCTGATTTTCTGCATGGGGTGGAGATCGTCGTGATCGACGACGGCATTCGCCCGATCCGCACGGCGTCCAGCTCGGTGATCGGCGTGGTGGGTACCGCGCCGGAGGCCGACAGCGAGGCGTTTCCGCTGAACGAGCCGGTGCTGGTGCTGGGCTCGCGCAGCCAGGCGGCGGCGCTGGGCATTGAGGGCACCCTGCCCGACGCCCTGGCCGACATCCTGAGCGTGACCGGTGCCATGGTGGTGGTGGTGCGTGTCGACGAGGGCGAGGACGACGCCGCGACCATGAGCAACGTGATCGGCGGCGTGGACAGCGCCACCGGCAAGTACCTGGGCGTGGAAGCGCTGCTGGCGGCGGGCTCGACGGTGGGCGCCAAGCCGCGCCTGCTGATCGCGCCGGGCTTTACCCACCAGCGCATGGAAGACCCGGAGACCCCTGGGGAGTTTCTGGCCAACCCAGTGGCGGCGGCGCTGGCCAGCGTGGCCGACAAGCTGCGCGCGATCGTGATCGTGGACGGCCCCAATACCAACGACAACGACGCCCTGGCGGCGCGCGACGACTTCGGCACCAAGCGCGTGTACTTCCACGAGCCGTGGTACCAGGTGTGGGACACCGAGGCCGACGGCCCGGTGACGCGCCCGGGCTCGGCGCGGGTGGCGGGGGTGATCGCCTGGAACGACAACAGCCGCGGCTGGCACACCTCGCCGTCCAACCAGATCGTGCCGGGGATCATGGGGCTGTCGCGGGAGATCGACTTCACCCTGGGCGACCCGACCTGCCGGGCCAACTTCCTCAACAGCCACGACATCGCGGTGACCATCCAGGAGAGCGGCTACCGCCTGTGGGGCAACCGCACCACCTCGGAGGACGCCAGGTGGGCCTTCCTGGCGCACGTGCGCATCGCCGACATCATCAACGACTCGCTGCTGGCGGCGCACCTGTGGGCGGTGGATCGCAACATCACCCGGACCTACATCGAGGACGTGACCGGCGGGGTGCAGGCGTTCATCGACCGGTTGACCGCCGAGGGGCGGATTGCCGGCGGCAGCGTGTGGGCCGACCCGGAGCTGAACACGCCGACCGACATGATGGACGGCCGGGTGGTGTTCGACTTCGACTTCTCGCCCTACGGGGTGGCCGAGCGGGTGACCTTCCGTAGCCGGATGGTCAACGACTACCTGGAGGAGATCCTCTGATGCTCAAAGACGTGATGCGGGACGTGGTGGCCTTCGTGGATGGCCGCCACTATGCCGGCCAGTGCAACCAAGTGACGCTGCCGCAGCTGACCATCACCACCGAGGCGATGCGCGCGGGCGGCATGGATGCGCCGATCGAGATGGACATGGGCATGGAGGCGCTGCGCGCCAGCCTGCAGTTCGCCACGGTGCCGGCGGAAGTGCTGAAGCTGTTCGGCAAGGGCGATGTGGCGCTGACCCTGCGCGGGGCGCTGATCAGTCACGACGGCGAGACCAAGGGCGCCACCGCCGAGCTGTACGGGCGCTTCGTGGTGCAGAACCCGGGCGACTGGGTGGGCGGTACGGCGGCCAACCTGACGGTGGAGTTCGCCGCCCACCGCTACCGCTTGGCGATCGGCGGCGAGGAGATCCACAACATCGACGTGGAGCGCATGGTGCGCATCGTCAATGGCGAGGATCAACTGGCCGGCCTGCGCGACCACCTGGGCATTTAAGCGCCCGTTAACCGACCGACGAGAGGGGTTTGAACGATGGATATCAAGGATGGCGTGGCGGTGATCGGCAAGCGCGACGACGTGGACGTGGATGTGCTGCGCGAGGCGCTGGTGGACGTGGTGGAGTTGGAGCTGATCTCGCCGCGGGAGTTCGGCGGCGAGCGCCGCGAGTCGCTGACCTTCCGCGAGCCTTCCGGCTACCACGTGGAGCTGGTGAGCAAGGCGGCCAGCGCCAAGGCCCAGGTGGAGGCGAGCTTCCGCATCCTGGGCGAGTGCGTGGGCCTGGGCCCCGAGGAGGTGAAGGGGTTGGGCTCGCGGGACCTGGCCCGCATGGGGCAGGTGCTGGGCTATTTTTTGCCCGATGTCCGCGGTGGGGGGATCTGAAGGCGGCGATGGCCGACGTGGCCTTCGTCTTCCACTGGTCGCCCGATTGGCTGATGGGCCGGGCGGCCAGCGAGATCCTGGAGTGGCGCGATAAGGCCCTGGCGCGCTGGAACCACGCCTATGGAGCGAAAGAGTGAGTTCATCCGGCTCGAACATGGCCCTTTCCGTCCTGCTGCGCATGCAGGACCAGATGACGGCACCGGTGAAGCGCGCCCAGGAGAGCCTGGGCGCGTTCAAGCGTAATGCCGAATCGATCGGCCGCCAGGTGGGCTTCGAGCGGGTGACGGAGAATTTCAGCCGGGCCGGCGAGGCGGGCCGCGAGCTGTACGACACCGCGGGGCGCGTGGGTCGCCGCCTGGCGGCGGTCAGCGCCGCCGGCGCGGCGGCGCTGACCGGCATCACGGTGGCGGTGGCCAACAGCGCCGACGAGCTGGCCAAGTTCGCCGACCAGATGGACATCCCGGTGGAGAGCCTGCAGGAGTGGCAGTACGCCGCCGAGCGCATGGGGGTGAGTCAGTCGACCTTCAACAGCTCGCTTGCGGCCTTCTCGCGGCGCCTGGCCGATGCCCGTGACGGCACCGGGGCGCTGCATTCGCGACTGAAGGAGACCAACCCCGAGCTGCTCGAGCAGCTGACCCATGCGCGCGACACCAATGAGGCGCTGAGCCTCTACATGCGCGCCATGGAGGGCGCGGCAGACCAGACCGAGCGTAACGGCATGGCGGCGGCGGCGTTCAGCCGGGCCGGCATGGACATGTCGCGGATGGTGCGCGACGGCGCCGACGAGATCGACCGGCTGCGCGAGCGGGCGCGGGATCTGGGCTTCATCCTTTCCGACGAGACGGCGCGCCAGGGCGAGCAGTTCGCCGACCAGATGCTGGACATGCGCAAGTCGATGCTGGGGCTGCGCAATATCATCGGCGGTGCGCTGATGCCGGCGTTCGGCGACCTGATGGACCAGATCACCGCCGGGGTGCTGTACGTGCAGCCGCTGGTGCGCGAGTGGGCCGAGGGCTTCGCTGCCGACCTGCCGGGGCGGATTGCCTGGCTGCGCGGCGAGTTCGACGCGCTGATGGTGACGATCAACCCGGCGCTGGAGCTGGGCGCGGCGCTGGTGGAGCGCTTCGGGGCGCTGCACGTGGCGGCCGGGGCGCTGGCACTGATGATCGGCGCGCCCTTGATCGTGCCGCTGGTGAAGTTCACCGCGGCGATGGTGTCGCTGGGCTGGGCGCTGGGCCGGGTGGGCTTCGCCCTGGTGGGGCTGGCGGTGAAGGCCCTGCCGGCGGTGCTGGCCGGGCTGAAGACGCTGGCGCTGGCGGCCATGGCGCACCCGGTGCTGGCGACGGTGGCGCTGCTGGCCGGCGGTGCGGCGCTGCTGATCGCCAACTGGGACCGGGTGGGCCCGTTCTTCCGCGACACCTGGGCGACGGTGAGCGACGCCACGCGGCGCGGCTGGGAGGCGGTGACCGAGTGGCTGGGCTTCGATCCGCTGGCGATGCTCGAGCCGCTGTGGCGGCCGATCGGCGACTGGCTGGGCCGCCAGCTGGACGCCTGGAAGCGGCTGCTTTCCGGCGAGTGGGGCGCGGTGAAGGAGATCTTCCGCTGGAGCCCGCTGGGGCTGCTGGTGAGCGGCTTCGGCCGGGCGCGGGAGTGGCTGGCCGGGCTGACCTGGCGCGATGCCGCCGAGGGCGGCTGGAGCGCGCTGAAGGCGCTGTACCGCTGGTCTCCCCTGGGCGTGATGCAGCGAGGCTTTGGCCGGGCGCTGGAGTACCTGGGTGGCGTGGACTGGCAGGCGGCGGCCGAGGCTGGCTGGAGCGCGCTGAAGGCGCTGTACCGCTGGTCTCCCCTGGGCGTGATGCAGCGCGGCTTTGGCCAGGCGCTGGACTACCTGGGCGGGGTGGACTGGCAGGCGGCGGCCGAGGGTGGCTGGAGCGCGCTGAAGGCGCTGTACCGCTGGTCTCCCCTGGGCGTGATGCAGCGGGGCTTTGGCGAGGCGCTGGCCTGGCTGCGCGGCGTGGACTGGCAGGCGGCGGCCGAGGCTGGCTGGAGCGCGCTGAAGGCGCTGTACCGCTGGTCTCCCCTGGGCGTGATGCAGCGAGGCTTTGGCCGGGCGCTGGAGTACCTGGGCGGGGTGGACTGGCCGGCGGCGGCCGAGGCTGGCTGGAGCGCGCTGAAGGCGCTGTACCGCTGGAGCCCGCTGGGGCTGTTGCAGCGGGGCTTTGGCGGGGCGCTGGCCTGGCTGCGCGACCACTGGGACGCGTTGACCGCCGAGGCGGGCTGGGCCTGGGACGTGCTCAAGGGGATTCTGGCCTGGTCGCCGCTGGCGACGATCGAGGCGGCCTGGGGCGGCGTGGCCGATTGGTTCGGCGGCATGTGGGACGGCATCACCGAGCGCGCCGAGCGGGCGATCGGCTGGATCGCCGACCGCCTGGAGTGGGTGGGCAACGCCTTTTCGCGGGCGGCCGGGGCGCTGGGCATCAGCCGTAACGACGAGCCGGTGGTGGCGGTGGCCGGCCCGGGGGCGCCGACGCGGATGCCGCGCCGCGACGCCGAGCCGGGCGGCGACACGCCCCCCGCCGAGCCCCACCCCCTGGCGCGCTCGCGCGAGCTGCTGGGTAGCGAGCCTGCCCCGGCGGCGCAGGATGAGGCGCCGGCCTGGGTGCGGGAGTGGCAGCGCCAGCGCGACGCCGAGGCCGCGCAAGCCCCCGAGGCCGCCGAACCGCTGACCATGGCGCGGCGCGGAGCGCCGGAGCACGAACGCCGCCAGGGCGGCGGCACCACGGTGCAGCGGGTGGACTTCCGCCCGCAGATCACGATCGAGGCCGGGGCCAACGCCAACGCCGAGGACCTGGCCAACCTGTTGGACGAGCGGCTGTCCCGCTATCGCGACGAGACGATGTGGGAGCAGGCGCACGGCGTGGAGGCCGACTGATGGTGGACATTATTTCCGGCCTGCGCTCGGTGAGCCGGGTGCGCCAGGGACTATCGGCGGTGCGCGGCCAGGCCGAGAGTCGTGAGCGGGTGATGATGCTGCTGGGCCCGTTCATGTTCAGCGTGGGCACGGCGGCGCCGGACAGCGTGCGGCATAACGCCCGCTACGGCTGGCCGAGTCAGGCGCGGGTGGGGGTGCGCCCGCTGCTGCAGTGGACCGGCCCCGAGGAGGAATCGGTGAGCCTGGACGGCACCCTGTACCCGCACTACAAGGGGGGGCTTGGCCAGATCGCCGCGCTGCGCGAGCTGGCCGGCCTGGGGCGGCCCTGGCTGCTGGTGGATGGGCTGGGCGTAGTGTACGGCGAGTTCGCCATCACCCGCGTGGAGGAGGCGCGGCGGGTCTACGACCGGGTGGGCGCGCCCAAGCGCATCGACTTCCACCTGCAGCTCGAGCACGCCGGGGAGGAGGCATGATGGCCACCTACCGGGCGAAGGAGGGCGAGATGGTCGACGAGATCTGCCAGCTCTACTACGGGCGCACCCAGGGCGTGGTGGAGCGGGTGTATGCGGCAAACCGGGGGCTGGCGGCGCTGGGCCCCCGCCTGCCGGCGGGGACGCTGGTGGAGCTGCCTGAGGTGGAGGGTGAGGTGGTGGAGTCTCGGAGGGTAAAGGTGCCGTGGAGTCAGGAGCAATGAATAGTGACCGTTTCGCCGGTGCTTGTACGGGTTACGTCAACCCGAGCGACGCGCTCAGGGTTCCAGGCGGTGGCGGTCCGGCGGCAAGCCTGTTCGCCAATGGTCTGGGCTCGCATGCCGTGATCATAGGCCGACGTCTCGGGCTCTCGATCGCCATCAAAGTGAAGCGTTGCCTGCCATTTCGCGCTAGTCCCTGCCGGGGTGCAGTCATTGGTCCAGGCAACGCACTTTTGGTCGCTAGCAATGGCTGCGCTGGTGAGCGCCATTGCGGCGATCAGCGCAAGGGCTGCTTTTTTCATGATGAGGTCCCCCTGTGTCAATGATCGCGCCGTTCTATCGCGTTAGCTCGAACAATCAGGATATCACTCCGCTGATTAAAGACCACCTTATGGAGCTGCGTCTGGAAGATCGGTCGGGCGACTACTCCGACGCCCTGGAGCTGGAGCTGGCCGATGACGGCCGGCTTTCCTTCCCCTCTGAGGGTTCAGAGATGAGTGTGATTCTGGGCTATGTCGGCGGCTTTGAGCGAGTCTCTACCAATTTCGCCATCGACCAGATCGCCCATGAAGGCCCGCCGGGGGTGCTGAAGCTCTCGGCGACCAGCGCCAACTTCACCAGCCAGGCGCGGGCGCCGCGGGAGCGCAGCTTCGACGCGGTGCTCGCGGACGGTACGCCGCGCACCTTCAAGCGGCTGATGGACGAGATCGCCAGCGAGCACGGCTTCACGACCTTCTTCCGCCCTGCCGCCCTGGGCGAGATCGAGCTGCCGCACACCGACCAGGCGGGGGTGAGCGACCTGGGTCTGGCGGCGGAGATGGCCGACCTCTACGGGGCGATGTTCAAGCCGGTGGACGGCCACTGGGTGTTTCTGAGCTACGCGGCGCTGGCCGAGCAGGAGCCGGCCACGACGATCACGCCGGCGCAGGTGAGCCGCTGGCGGGCGCACTTCCTGGCGCGCCGGCGCTACCAGAGCGTGGTGGCCTTCTGGCATGACTTCGAGCATGCCGAGCGCACCAAGGCGGTGGCCGGCGAGGGGCTGCCGCAGAAGGTGCTGAACCGCACCTTCGTGAATGCCGACACGGCCCAGGCGGCGGCGGACAGCGCGCTGGCCAAGGGGCAGCGCCAGGCGCGGCGCCTTTCGCTGGAGCTGCCGGGGCGGCCGGAGCTGGCCAGCCAGCAGTTGATCCGCCTGGCGGGCTTTCGCGAGCGGGTGGACGACGTGTGGCTGGTGCGCCGGGTGACCCATGTGCTGAACAAGCGCGGCTATCGCTGCCGTGTCGAGTGCGAGGGGGTGTAGATGGCGGGCATGAGCGCGGAGACGGGCAAGGCGCTGGAGGGGCTGGCGCACCTGCGTCAGAGCGTGCGCGACATCCTGTCGACGCCGATCGGTAGCCGGGTGATGAACCGCGAGTACGGCTCGCAGCTGTTCGAGCTGGTGGACGATCCGGTGGATCAGCGCTTCCAGGTGGAGGTGTATGCGGCGGTGGCTGAGGCGCTGCGCCGCTGGGAGCCGCGCCTGCGCCTGGAGCGGGTGCGCCTGGTGGAGGTGCGCGACGAGGGGCCGGTGTTCACGATCGAGGGGGTGTACCTGCCTGAGGGGCGCCCGGTGGTGCTGGAGGACGTATGAGCGTGATCGATCTTAGCAAGTTGCCGCCGCCGCGGGTGCTCGAGGAGCTGAGCTTCGAGGAGATCCTGGCGGAGATGCTCGAGGACCTGGAAAGCCGCCTGGGCGTGACGGTGTTGGTGAGCGACCCGGCCTACAAGGTGCTGGAGGTGGCGGCGTACCGCGAGATGGTGCGGCGCCAGGAGCAGAACGAGCGTATCCGCATGCTGCTGGCGGCCTATGCGCAGGGCGAGGAGCTGGACCATATCGGGGTGACCTACTACGCCACGCCGCGACTGCTGCTGGATGAGGGCGACGAGGAGGTGGACCCGCCGGTGCCGCCGACCTGGGAGAGCGACGAGGACTATCTGCGCCGCTTCCTGCTGGCCCCGGACGGCTGGAGCACGGCGGGGCCGCGAGACGGCTACGTGTATCACGCGCTGTCGGCGGACCCGGATGTGAAGGATGCCACGGCGATCACGCCGGCGCCGACCGAGGTGATGCTGACGGTGCTTTCGCGCCAGGCCGATGGCGAGGCGAGTGCGGCGCTGCTGGAGACGGTGCTGGCGGCGGCGAGCGCGGAGACGGTGCGCCCGCAGACCGACCTGGTGCATGCGCAGAGTGCGAAGATCCTGCCCTACGAGATCGTGGCCACCCTGGAGGTGGACCCGGGCCCGGACCCCGAGGTGGTGCGCGAGGAGGCCGAGGAGCGCATCGAGGCGTTCACCGAGGCGCATCATCGGCTGGGCTTGGGGGTGGTGCGGGATGCGGCGCTGGCGACGCTGTACGTGGAGGGGGTGCGCCGGGTGAATCTGGAACTGGCCGATGACGTGGTGTGCGACGACACCCAGGCGGCCTTCTGCACGCGGATCGAGGTGACGCTGGCATGAGCGATCCCAAGAGCCTGCTGCCGCCCAACCGGTCGCGCGTGGAGCGCGAGCTGGAGGCGGTGACGGTGCGTTCAACGCAGGTTGAGGCGCCTTTCAATGACCTTTGGGACCCTTGGGCGTGCCCGGCTTCGGTGTTGCCGTGGCTGGCGTGGGCGCTGGGCGTGCAGGAGTGGTCGGCGAGCTGGCCGGAGAGCCGCCGGCGCGGGGTGGTGGCGGCGGCCATGGGTATTCGTCGCCGGGCGGGTACGGCGGCGGCGGTGCGCGAGGCGGTTGAGTCGCTGGAGATCGAGGGAATCGAGTACGCCGAGTGGCATGAGTACGACGGCGAGCCGGGCACCTATCGGATCACGGCCACGCTCGAGGAGCGCGGCATGGATCAGGCGCAGTACGCCGAGCTGGTGCGCGTGATCGAGCGTGCGGGCAGGCTCTCGGCGTGGCTGGACCCGGTGGGGTTCACGCTGGTGGGGCGCGGGCGGTTTCGGGCGGCGTGCGCGACGACGCATGGCCAGGTGACGACGGTGCGGCCGCGGCTGGTGACGCAGGTGGTGCAGGCTCACCCGGGGGTGAGCGGTACCGGCATGCAGACGCGGCTGGCGGTGGATGTGCGCCCGGCGCTGGTGGTCGAGGTGGCGCAGCAGCATGTGGGTCGCTCGGGCTGGGGGCTGCACGCCGCCGCTTGGACGACGGTTTTTCCTGGATAGGAGGGTGTGATGGCTGGCGATTTCTATACGGTCCTGACGGCGATCGGGATGCAAAAGCAGGCGGCCTATCAGGCCGGTGGGCCGCGCGTGGAGCTGGCGACGGTGCATGCCGGCACCGGGGGCGGCGACAGTTACTACGAGCAGTACGACCGCGAGGCGCTGGAGGGCCTCGAGGCGCTGGTGGATGAGGTGTGGTCGGCGCCGATCAATCATCTGGCGGTGGATGACGCGAACCCTAACTGGGTGGTGATCGAGGGGGTGATTCCGACCGATGCGGGTGGCTGGATGATCCGCGAGGTGGGCGTGAAGGATGCCGAGGGCGACCTGATCGCCGTGGGGCGCTTCCCGCCGACCTACAAGCCTAGCCTGGACGATGGGGCGGCGCAGGATCTGCTGATCCGCTCCATCACCGAGTGGGGTAACGCCGAGGCGGTAACCCTTGAGGTAGACCCGGCGGTGGCACTGGCCTCGCGCGGCTACGCCGAGACGGTGGCCGCCGAGGCGCTGGAGGCCGCGCAGGACTATACCGACGAGCGCATCGATCCAGTGGACCGGCAAACCGGCACGCCCTATCGGGTCGTGGTGGTGGACGGCGTGCTGTGTATCGAAGACATGACCGAGGAGTGATGACATGAGAGGGATTCCGCGCAACCAGCTCAAGACGCGGGCTGATTTCATGCTGCTGCAGGAGGCGGCGCTGGCCGGCGAGCTGCGCCCCTACGAAGTGGCCGACCTGCGCCGGCATTGGCAGGCGCTATTGGACGGCCGTTTCGCCTACGAGGTGGATCGCGTGCTAGATGAAGGCGAGGCGCCGGATGGCGAGGAGCCCGAGTATCGCGTGATGACCGACGAGGACGAGGCCAGCGGTGAGGCGACCCGGACCCAATACCGGCTGGTCGAGACCGAATGCTCCCGGCTGGTCCGCCTGGGGTTCGAGGTCGAGGATGTTGAGGCGGCACTGGCGCAACTGGAGGGCAAGTAATCATGGCGGACAGCATTCTGGCGGTACCGGGCCAGGCGGCCGGCGAATTCAAGCTGATGGGCAAGATCCGGACGGCTGACGAGGTGCGCCTGGCCGTGCCCGAGGGCATCCTGAACATCGGCGGCAACGGCAAGGGGTTTATCCTGCAGCCGCGCATCGACTGGGACCCGACCGCCCCGGCCAACCAGGACGGCAGCCTGGACAACCTGGCGCTGGGCGATGACGTCTATCTGTATGCCGTGCAACAGGCCAATGGCCGCGCGCACCTGGTGGCGAGCAAGAACATCACGGTACCGGATGGGTACGGGCCGGACGAGTCGCGACGCATTGGTGGCTTCCACTACGGGCGCTGGCGGCCGCTGTCCGAGCGCTACAATGCTGCCTACGATCCCTCGGTGATCGTCATGCCGACCAGCGTCTGGGACCTGAAGCATCGGCCGAAGTGTGACCCATCGGGAATGGTGGAGTTCATGCCGGGCTGGTGGGTAGATATCTACCTGGCGTCCGAAGATGGCGCCCCCTGGCCCGAGACCGTGCCGCTGTCGCGCTACAACGCCACGCCACTGACCGGTACCGAGGGCTATTCGCGCTATCTCGACTATCCAACCCTGCTCGCCAATGCCGGCAAGCGAGTGCCGACGCTGGACCAGTTCTATGTCTACGCCGACGGCGCTCCGCAGGGCAACGACGGCAACAACGACACAGCGTGGAGCGCCACCACCAACAGCGGCCGCACAGCCACCGGTACCGTCGCCAAGGCAGTGAGCTGTGCCGGTGTCGTCGATGCCGCTGGCAACGTCTGGGAGATGCTGCAGGACCACTACGACGTGGGCTCCACGTCCAGTGCCGATTACAACTATGGCCGCACCATCGTCGAGAACGGCAAGGATGCTGGGCACAACCGTGGCGAGATCTACCATCGCCACTGGCGTATGTGGCTCGCCGGCGGTCAATGGGGCAACGGCGTCCGGTGTGGGTCGCGTTGTGCGCACGCGATCCACAGTCCCTGGTATGTGAATTGCAATACGGGGCTGCGCGGTGTCTGTGACTCCCTATGACCATGAGCCCTGAAGGTGCCCCGCGGCAGCGGGGCCTTGTCCTACTCAATAAGGCCGAGAAACTGATCATTGACCTGGCGCCGACCATCGACAAGGTGCCCAAGCATCAGCGGTACCGCTATGCGGCGCGGCTCGAAGATGCGCTGTGGGACCTGGTGGCCCGGATCATTGAGGCGGTTGCCAGCGGCCAGAAAAGCAAGATCTACCGCATCGAGGAGCAGCTGCGATTCATTCACTCCCTGTTGCGGCATGGGGCCGAGCGCAAGCTGGTCCGGCCCGCCAGGGTCGGCGAGGCGGCGCAGCAGCTCCGGGAGATTGGCGCCATGATCGGCGCCTGGCGTAAACGGCTGCAGTAGCGGCTTTGAAGGGTGGTGTGGGCTTCGCCACTGGCGTATGTGGATCGCCGGCGGTCAATGGGACAACGGCGTCCGGTGTGGGTCGCGTTGTGCGAACGCGAACAACAATCCCTGGAATGTGAATAGCAATACGGGGCTGCGCGGTGTCTGTGACCACCAGTTAACAGAGAGGGCGGCGATGACCTCGCCGTCACCTGGATTCCCTGATAGGGGGTCAGCCATACCATCCTGGTCCCGCCATGCGGGCCGAATACGACAGACCGGGCGGCGTGAGTAGCGAAAGCGAAAGCCCCGCCCGGTCGCATTTCAAACACCCGAATGGAGGCAGTGTGGGGAAGCGGCATAAGCGCCTGATCGAGGCGATAGTGGACTGGGATAACTTGCAGGAAGCGCACCGCCTGGCGAGGCGCGGCAAGCGGGATCGGCATGAGGTGGCCACCTTCGAGGCCAATCTGTGGGAGGAGTTGGGTGCGTTGCAAATGGAGATGCTGTGGGGCAGCTACCAGCCCGGCCGGTACCGCAGCTTTCTGGTCTATGAGCCGAAACGGAGGGAGATCCTGGCGGCACCCTATCGCGACCGAGTTGCCCAGCACGCCATATGCACCCTGTGCGGCCCGATCTGGGACGCCGCCATGATCGACGACTCCTACGCCTGCCGGCCGGGCAAGGGGACGCATGTCGGCGCCACGCGCGTGGAGCAGTGGCTGCGTGGCATGACCGCTGCTGGCGGCGCCGTGTGGGTGGTCAAGATGGACGTCAGCAAGTATTTCGCCAGCATCCGCCACGACCTGGCCAAGGCGGTGGTGCGCGACAAGATCAGCTGCCCGGCAACGCTGCAGTTGATCGACGCCATCATCGACAGCACCGCCGATCCGGCCGATCCTGACCCGGTGGGCATTCCGGTCGGCAACCTGCTGAGCCAGTGGATCGCCAACCTTGTCGGCAACCGCATCGACCAGTGGGCCAAGCGGGAGTTGCGGCTGAAGCGCTACGCCAGGTACATGGACGATATGGTGGTGCTCGTGCGCACCAAGCAGGAGGCGCTGACGATCCGCGACCAGTTCGACGACAAGCTCGCCTCGATGGGCATGAGGTTCAGCAAGGCCTCGGTGCTGCCGGCGTCGCGTGGCGTCAACTTCCTCGGCTACCGCATCTGGGCTCACAAGCGGCTGCTGAGGCGCGATTCGGTGCGTCGCATCAAGCGCAACCTCAAGGCGATGCGCTGGCAGTACGCGAGGGGTGGCATAGGGCTGGAGGAGGTGCGTCAGAGGGTCGCTTCGTGGGTGGCTCATGCTGACCATGCCGATACCGAAACCCTCAAGCGCCGGGTGCTGTCGCAGGCGGTCTTTAAGCGGCGTTCGCGGAGCGATTAAATGCCCGTTACGCTGTGTCTCGCACTATGTGGGCCAGCGTCGCAAAGTGCGCGACGCGCTACACCGAAGGTGACCATCATGCCCAGGGGGCGCAGGCAGTCCAGGGAGCCCATGAAGGTCTCCTTGCCCACGGAGTCGTAGACCGCGTCCACGCCCTTGCCGCCGGTGATCTCCCGCACCCGGGCAACGAAGTCCTCGCGGGTGTAGACGATGGGGTGGTCGCAGCCGTGGGCACGGGCGATCTCCGCCTTGGCATCGGTGCCCACGGTGCCGATCACCGTGGCCCCCAGGCGCCGGGCCCACTGGCAGGCGATCAGGCCGACGCCACCGGCGGCCGCGTGGATCAGCACCGTGTCACCGGGTTCCACCCGGTGGATGCGCCGCAGCAGGTAGTGGGCCGTCATGCCGCGCAGCATCATCGCGGCGGCGGTGCGCTCCTCGATGTTGTCCGGCAGCTTCACCAGGCGCGCGGCCGGCATGATGCGGGCCTCGGCATAGGCCCCGGGCGGCGGCGTGGCATAGGCCACCCGGTCGCCTTCCTTGAGGGTCGTCACCCCTTCCCCCACGTCCTCCACCACGCCCGCGGCCTCCATGCCCAGGCCGCCCGGCAGGGACGGCAGCGGGTAGAGTCCGGTGCGGAAGTAGACGTCGATGAAGTTCAGGCCCACGGCGGTCTGGCGCAGGCGCACCTCGCCGGGTCCGGGTTCACCCACCTCGATGGATTCCCAGCGCATGACCTCGGGGCCGCCGGTCTCGTGGATTCGGATTGCATGGGTCATGGGGTGCTCCTTGGACAGGGAGGAAAACGACATAAGGTACAAGATACAAAGGATTGAAGCCCATTTCCCGTCCTGGCGCGGGGTTTCATCCTCACTCCTGACCCCTCACGCCTCACAACAAGGGCGGTTCATCCATCGCGGCGATCTGCTCGCGCAGTTCCAGGATGCGGTCTTCCCAGTAGCGGGGGCTGTCGAAGAAGGGAAATGCAGGGGGAAAGGCCGGGTCGTCCCAGCGCTGGGCGATCCAGGCAGAGTAATGAATCAGGCGCAGGGTGCGCAGGGCCTCGATCAGGTGCAGCTCCCGGGGGTCGAAGTCCCGGAAGGTCTCGTAGCCCTCCCGGATGCGTTCCCACTGTGCGGCCATGCTCCCGGCATCACCGGAGAGCAGCATCCACAGATCCTGGATCGCGGGGCCCATGCGGCTGTCGTCAAAATCCACGAAATGGGGGCCGCCGTCGGTCCACAGCACGTTGCCGGCGTGGCAGTCGCCGTGCAGGCGCAGCAGGGCCACATGGCCTGCCCGCTGGTAACAGCGCTCGACCCCGGCCAGGGCCTGATCCACCACCTGCCGGTACACCGTCTCCAGTTCGGGGGGAATGATGTGGTTGTCCAGGAGGAAGGCCCGGGCGCTACGCCCGAAGCTCTCCAGGTTCAGGTGCGGGCGGTGGCGGAAGCTCTCCGTGGCGCCTACCCCGTGGATCCGGCCGATGAGGCGTCCCATGAGGCTCAGGGTGTCGGGATCGTCCAGTTCCGGTGCGTGCCCGCCCTGGCGGGGAAAGACCGCGAAGCGCTGCCCGTCCAGGCACGCCAGGGTGCCGTGGCCGGGGATCTCCATGGGCGGTACGGCGGGGACCTCGCGCTCGGCCAGCTGGGCCACGAAGCGGTGTTCCTCGAGGATGGCGGCGTCTGACCAGCGTCCGGGCCGGTAGAACTTCACCACGCAGAAACCGCCCTCCTCCAGCCCCAGCTGGTAGACCCGGTTCTCGTAGCTGTTCAGGGCCAGCAGGCGCCCGTCGCAGCGCACACCCACGCCTTCAAGCAGGGTGAGGATGCGGTCGGGGGTGAGGTCGTGGAACGGGGCGTGCGCGCCACCGGGTGTTTCACCGGGGGCGCGGTGAGGTGCCGGATCGCGATTCAGGAGAACTGCACCTTGAGCAGGGCCAGACGCTTGCGCTGCATCTTGAGGAGGTATTCGAACTCACGGATGCGGGTGCCCATGGCGGCGTGTTCCCAGTGGGCGGCGATCTTGTCGCGGGTCTGCTCGTAGAGATGCGCCTTGTGGGCCTTCCACTGCTCCAGCACCGACAGGAAGTGCTGGTATTCCTGCTCCAGCACGCCGCGCCACTTCTCCAGGCTGCCGTCATCTTTGGCGAGCTGCTCCCGGGCCCTGCGGAATTCCGTGGCCAGTACCGCCTGGTAGATCTTGAAGTTGCTGGCGCGCTTGAGGTTGCTGGCGAGGCCCAACCAGCTCAGGGTGGCGATCAGCCACTTGGTGGGGTCGAACTGCCACCAGCGAATGCCGTTGCGGTAGTCGTACTGAAACAGGTGGTGGTAGTTGTGGTAGCCCTCGCCGAAGGTGAGCAGGGCCAGAAAGCCGTTGTCCCGGGCGCTGTTCTCCTCGGTGTAGGGGCGCTTGCCCCACACATGGGCCAGGGAGTTGATGAAGAAGGTGAAGTGATGGGCCAGCACCAGGCGCAGGAAGCCGGCCAGCAGCAGCATCTCCAGGACGTTGCCGAACACCAGGCCCAGCAGCACCGGCGGGATGAGGTTCATGCCCAGCGCGATGGGCAGGTAGTACCTGTGCTGCCACATGACGATGGGGTCGCGCAGCAGGTCCGGGGCATTGCTGAAGTCCGCCTGGCCGCTGGGGTGGTCGCGCAGCATCCAGCCGATGTGGGAGAACCAGAAGCCGCGGCCAGCGGAGTACGGGTCGCGCTCGTTGTCGTCCACGTGGCGGTGGTGGGTGCGGTGGCCGGAGGCCCAGATCAGGATGCTGTTCTGCAGGGTCATGGCGCCCCACAGGGCCAGGGCGACCCGGATCACCGGGTGGGCCTCGTAGCTGCGGTGGGCCCAGAGGCGGTGGTAGCCGGCGGTGATGGACATGCTGCCCAGCACCATGAAGGCACCGAAGGCGATCCAGGCGCTCAGGCTGTAGCCATGGGCGATCCCGTACCAGGGCACGGCGATCAGGGCCACCAGGGCGGTGAGGCTGAACATCAGGGTGGTGGTCCACAACAGGCGCGGACGGGTGTTTCGGGATTCAGGGGAACTCATGCTGCGGGGACTCGGTGACTCAGGGATTGGAATACTGCCAGTCTATCAGGGATTGGCCCGGTCTGCCGACCGCCGGGCCGATGAACGACGCCAGCAGGTCGATTGTGCAGTGCGGGAGGCCCTGTCGCCATGCTTGGGCCGGCTTGAGCGTGGGTCGGGCTTCAGCCCGACAGCGCAGGTTCCCCCTGGCACCGCTGTCGGGCTGAAGCCCGACCTACGGCCCGACCACGGCCCGACCAACAGCCCGACCTACGGCCAGGTGTCCTGCCCTCCGTGCTCAGACCCTGACCGCCTCATCGGCTGCCGTCTGCACCGCCCGATCCCTGGACAGGTAGACATACATGGCGGGCACCACGAACAGGGTGAACAGGGTGCCGATGGTCATGCCGGAGGCGATCACCAGGCCCATGGCGAAGCGTGCCCCGGCGCCGGGGCCGGCGGCGATCAGCAGCGGGATCATGGCCAGCACCGTGGCGGCGGTGGTCATCAGGATGGGCCGCAGGCGGATGGCGGCCGCCTCCTCCACCGCCTCACGCTTGGACAGCCCCTCTTCCCGGAGCTTGTTGGCGAATTCCACGATCAGGATGCCGTGTTTGGCGATCAGGCCGATCAGGGTCACCAGGCCCACCTGGGTGTAGATGTTCAGGGTGGCGAAGCCCAGGCTCACGAAGATGAGCGCCCCGGCGATGGACATGGGCACGGTCATCATCATGATCAGCGAATCCCGGAAGGACTCGAACTGTGCGGCCAGCACCAGGTAGATCACCACCAGGGCGAAGAAGAAGGTCAGGATCAGCTGGGCGCCTTCGCTCTTGAACTGCCGGGACTGGCCGGCGTAGTCCACGCTGTAGCCCGGCGGCAGCACCTCGGCGGCGATGCCGTCCAGCAGGTCCAGGGCCTCGCCCAGGGTCACGCCGGGGCGCGGCACACCTGAGAGGGTCACGCTGTTCAACTGCTGGAAGCGCTTGAGCTGCTGGGGCTGGACCGTGTCCTCGAGGGTGATCAGGGTGGCCAGGGGGACCAGTTCGCCCTCCCGGTTGCGGGTGTAGAGGTCCTCGATCTGTTCCGGGTTGAGGCGCTGCACCCGTTCCAGCTGGGGGATCACCCGGTAGGAACGGTTGTCCAGGGAGAAGCGTCCCGCCGGCCCGCCGGAAAACAGCGCGGAGAGATCCGCAGACAGGCTCTGCATGTCCACGCCCATGAGCGCCGCCCTGTCCCGATCGATGTGGATCTCGGTGCGCGGCTTGTCGATCTTGAGATCGCCGTCGATGAAGATGAAGCGCCCGCTCTGCATGGCGCGGCCGACCACCTCCTGGGCCACCGCCTGCAGGTTCTCGGCGGGCTCGGTGGAGCGGATCACGAATTCAACCGGCGGGCCGCCGCCACCGCCCGGCAGGGACGGCGGCACCAGGGCGAAGATGTTGAGCCCCGGGATCTGCTCGATGCGTGGCTGCAGGTCCTGCTCCAGCACCTGCTGGGTGGAGCGCTCCCGCTGGTCCCAGGGGGCGAGCACGAAACCGGCGATGGCCGTGTTGGTGGCGCCCACGCCGGCGCCGCCGAAGCCGTTGACGATGAAGATGTTGCGCATCTCCGGGATCTCGTCCAGGTAGCGGTTCATCACCGCGGTGTTGCGCTCCAGGTGATCCAGGGTGGTGGGCGCGTCGGCCTCGGCGATGGAGAACACGAAGCCCTGGTCCTCGGCGGGCTCCAGTTCGCTGGGGCTGGTGATGAACAGGAAGTAGCAGGAGACCAGCACGATCAGGCCGAAGCTGAGCACCACGTGCTTGTCGTCGAGCGCCCCGTGCAGACGGCGCTGGTAGCGTCGGCGCAGGCCGTCGAAGCGCGCATCCAGCCAGGCCTCCAGGCGGCCCTTGCTGCCTTCGCCATGGGCTTTAAGCAGACGCGAGCTCAACATGGGCGAGAGGGTCAGGGCCACGATGCCCGAGATGATCACCGAGGCGGCCAGGGTGAAGGCGAACTCGATGAACAGGGTGCCGGTGATGCCGCCTACGAAACCGATGGGCAGGAACACCGCCACCAGGGTGGTGGACATGGCCACGATGGGCCAGGCCAGCTCCCGGGCGCCGCGCATGGCCGCCTCCAGGGGTGCCATGCCCTCCTCGATGTGGCGGTGGATGTTCTCCACCATGATGATGGCATCGTCCACCACGATGCCGATGGCCAGCACCATGGCCAGCAGGGTCAGCAGGTTGATGGAGAAGCCCATCAGCAGCATCAGGAACAGGGTGCCCACCAGGGACAGGGGCACCGCCAGGGCCGGGATGATGACGCTGCGCACCGAGCCCAGGAACAGGTAGATCACGCCCACCACGATCACCAGGGCCAGGAAGATGGTCAGCAGCACCTCGTCGATGGCGCTCTGGATGTAGAGGGTGGAGTCGTAGACGATGTCGCCGGACAGGCCCTGGGGGAACTGTGGCTCGATCTGCTCGGCCCACACCCGGCGCACCTCGGCGATCACGTCCAGGGCGTTGGCGTCGGGGGCCACCTCGATGCCGATGAAGGTGGCGGACTGGCCGTTGAAGCTCACCGAGACGTCGTAGTTCTCCGAGCCCAGCTCCACCTCGGCGATGTCCACGATGCGCACGATGGCACCCTCTTCGGCGCGCACCACCAGTTGCTCGAATTCCTCGGCGCTGGAGAGGTCGGTTGAGGCCTTCAGGTCGATGCTCACCATCTCGCCCTTGGTGCGCCCAACGGCGGAGAGCACGTTGTTGGCGCGCAGGGCCGCGGCCACGTCGGCGCCGGTGACGTTGAGTGCCGCCATGCGTTCCGGGTCCAGCCAGATGCGCATGGCGAAGGTGCGGTCGCCGAGGATCTGGGCGCGCTGCACCCCGGGGATGGTGGAGAGCTGGGGCTGCACCACACGCACCAGGTAATCGGTGATCTGGTTGTTGCTGAGCAGCTCCGAGTAGAAGCTCATGTACATGGCGGCGATGGTCTGTCCCACGGACAGCTCGATCACCGGTTCCTCCGCCTCCAGGGGCAGGTCGGAGCGCACCTTGTTCACCTGGGCAGCGATCTGGGTCAGGGCCTCGTTGGGGTCGTAGTCCAGGCGCAGGTTGGCCTGCACCAGGCTCACGCCGGCGACACTGGTGGAGACGATGTAGTCGATGCCCTCGGCGGCGGCGATCTCCCGCTCGATGGGCGTGGTGATGAAGCCCTGGATCAGGTCCGCGTCGGCGCCGATGTAGGCGGTGGTGACGGTGACCACCGCGTTCTTGATCTCCGGAAACTGGCGCACGTTGAGATCAAAGCCCGCGCGGATACCCAGCAGCAGGATGAACAGGCTGACCACGGTGGCCAGCACGGGCTTCTTGATGAAGACGTCGGTGAAGCGCATGGAATGGGCCCCCGGTCAGGCGTTGTCGGGCCGTGGCGCCAGGGATTCCCGGGGCTGGACCTGTTCGTCGTCGCTGATCTCGACCCGGCTTCCGTTGCGCAGCTTGAGCAGCCCGCTGGTGGCCACCCGGTCCCCGGGGGACAGGCCCTCCGTGACCACCACCAGGTCGCCGCGCCGCTCGGCGGTCTGGATGAAGCGCCGGTTGACGATGAGCTGGCCCTCCTCGTCCTCGCTGATCACGTACACGGAATTGCCGTAGGGGCTGAAACTGATGGCGCTCTGGGGCACCACCACGCGCTGCTCGGGCTCGCCGGTCTCCAGGCGCACACGCCCGAACATGCCGGCGCGCAGGCTGCCGTCCTTGTTGTCGAGGGTGGCCTGCACGCGCAGGGTGCGGGTGCTGGCGCTCACCGCCGGCTCGATGGCATTGACGCGGCCCTGAACCTCGCGCCCCAGGGCGTCCACGCGCACGTTGACGGTCTGCTCGCGGCGGATCTCGCCGATGCGCCGCTCGGGCAGGCTGAAGTCCAGGTAGATGGGGTCCACGGACTGCAGCGAGACCACCGGGTCGCCGGCAGAGAGGAACTGGCCCACGTTCACCTGGCGGATGCCCAGATCGCCGCTGAAGGGGGCGCGCACAGACTTCTGGCGGATGCGCGCCCGCTGTTCGTTGACCGCGGCGATGGCCTGCTCCGCCTCGCTCTCGCGACGGGTCAGTTCCGCCTCGGAGATGTTGTTCTGGGCGGCCAGGCGGCGGGCACGCTGCAGCTCCAGGTCCGCCAGCCGCTGGGCCGCCTCCAGGCTGCGCAGGCGCGCCTGGTCGCTCTCGTCGTCCAGCACCAGCAGCACCTGCCCCGCCTCCACCCGGGCGCCGTTCTGGAAGCGGATCTCGCGCACGATGCCGCCCACCTCGCTGGTGAGCATGGCCCCCTGCACCGCCGTGAAGCTGCCGACCGCCTCCAGTTCCCGGGTCCAGGGGATCTCCCGGGCCTCGCCCGCGGTGATGGTGGCCGTGGGCATGGGCATGTTGTCGAAGAAGTCGGCGATCATGGCATTGACGAAGGCCTTGAAGCCGAAGATGCCGCCGAACAGGATGCCGACGCCCAACAGCATGATGATCATGCGCTTGTTCATGGAGAGGTCCTTGTGATGCAGGCTCAGAGGTCGGTGAAGACCTCGGTTCGAATGCGGCTGACCAGCCGTTCCAGGGACGCCTGGTCGGCGGGGTCCCAGAGGGGCTGCCAGCCCATGCCGTTGAGATGATTCACCACCTGGCGAAAACGCAGGCGTTCCGGGTCTTCGATACGCAGGGCCTCGAACAGCCCCTGCACCTGGGACAGCGCCTGCATGCCCTCGCACACGCTCCAGGGGCCACAGGCCAGTTCCATGGGCGAGAGCCCGCGGGCCTCCAGTTCACCGGCTTCGAGAGCCTCCCGGACGATGCCGGTGACGATCTCGCCCACGGGCCCGGTGCAGGCCAGCGCCTGTTCACGGCGCTGGGGGGAGGCGCTCTCCCAGACGGCCCGGGTGTGCACGTACTGCAGCAGCTTGACGTGCTCGGGATTGCGTTGGGCGAAATCGAAGTCCCCCACGGCGATGGCGAACATCCGATCCCGGGTGCTCCCGGCCGACCAGCGCTGGACCTGACGGAACAGCTCCACATGGGCCTCGTTGCCCCGGTTGGCCAGGGCCAGCAGGAGGTCCTCCTTGGAGTTGAAGTGCTGGTAGAGGGTGCCGGTGGCGTAGTCGCACAGGCGAGCGATGCGCGCCATCTGCAGGTTCAGGAAACCCTCTTCCCGGATGCAGGCCTCGGCGGCGGCGAGGAAGCGCTCCTCCCGCTCGGCGAATTCCCGTTGTTTGCGTTCTCGGGTACCCATAGCGACGGCCGGATCTGATGAGGCGTCGGATTATGAATCCGGTTCAGAAAACGTACAAGCCTTGAAACCAAAGGGTTTTAGGGTGTGTGGGTGAAGTCAGTGAGGGGGGGTGATGGTGAACCACGTGAACCATGTGGGTCGGGCTTCAGCCCGACAGCCGGGGCCTGCTCAGGCATCGCTGTGTCGGGCTGAAGCCCGACCTACAGAAGATTATTTTATTAATTATCGTGGAGTTGAGATAAATACCTTAGAGATTGGATTAATTACTCTCTCCACCCTCTCCGGCCTCAAACGCACCGATGGGCAGCGGCATGTGCAGGGCCGCGCAGATGGCGCGCAGCAGTTCCGCCTCGGCGGTGACGGTCTGACCGCGGTGGGTGATGGTGGCCACCAGCCCGCGCAGCAGTTGCTCCTTGGCCTGGGGCTGCAGCTCGTCGAGGCGTTCCAGGGCGGCGTCCAGGCGATCCGGCCAGGTCTCGGTGGATGGCATCCGGGGGACGGAAGCGAAGTCGAGCACGGCCAGTCCGGCATTGAGCGCGGCCAGGGCCTGGTCCGGGTTGTCCGGATGGCCATGGCCGGCCACGATGCCCAGCAGGTCCATGGCCTGGGCGCGCAGGGCTGACAGGTCCCGCCGGCCGCCGGGCCGGGCACGGCTGGGATGGGCGGCATCGTCCAGGTGCCGGGTGAGCAGACGGGCCAGGGCATATTCGAACACGTCCACACGGCCGTCCGCGTGGATCATGCGCTCCACCAGGCCACGCAGGTCTTCCCGCTCCGACTCGGGCCGGCGGCGTATCGCCGGGAAGGCGATCTCCAGCAGCGGGATGCGCAGCTCCGGGGCGACCCGGGGTTCCATGTGCAGCAGCTTGCGCACCTGGGCCTCGCTTTCCGCGCCCAGGGTCTCGGCCACCATGAGCAGCTGGTGTTCACGGATGGCCTCGTCGGGGTCCAGCAGCAGGTAGCAGATCAGCTCCGGGGCCCATTCCGGCGAGTGGGCGGCCCGTTCCAGGGGACGGGGAATGGCGGCCACCAGCAGCGCGGCGGCCAGCACCTGGCCCATGCCCGGTTGGCCCATCTGCTCGATCAGGCTGTCCGCATCCAGGGGCAATCCGCCGGGGCCTGCTGCCCTGCCCTGTCCGGCCGCCTCGCGGGCCGCCTCCTCCTCGGCAGCCGCCCGGCGTGCCTGGGCATGGCGCTGCATCTGCGCGCGGATGGTTTTGAGTTCCTCGGGATCGAAGCCCGGCTCGATGGCACGGATGCGTTCCACCAGGGGCGGATGGGTGGCAAACATCTGCCCCATGGCGCCGTTGGCGAACAGCATGTGGGCCACTTCCTCGCTGTTGGCATTGATGACTGAACCGGCCCCGGCAGCACCGATCTTTTTCAGGGCACCCGCGATCCCCTCGGACTGGCGGGTGAACTGCACCGCCGAGGCGTCCGCCAGGTATTCCCGCTGCCGGGACACCATGGCCTTGATCCAGCGGGCGAAGAACAGGCCCACGTAACCCACCAGCATCACGGCAAGCCCCAGGATCACGATGGCGGCCACGCCGCTGTTGTCCTTGGAGCGGCGGGTGGAGACGTAGCGGACCGAGGCCATGAGCTGCCGGCCGATCATGGCCATGACCAGGATGCCGAACAGGATGCCCATGAGACGGATGTTCAGGCGCATGTCGCCATTGAGGATATGGCTGAACTCGTGGGCGATGACCCCTTGCAGCTCGTCGCGATCCAGGTGTTCCAGGGTGCCCCGGGTGACTGCCACGGCGGCGTCGGCGGTGGAATAGCCCGCGGCGAAGGCATTGATGCCGGACTCGTGTTCCAGCACGTAGATCTCCGGCACCGGCACGCCGGAGGCGATGGCCATCTCCTCCACCACGTTGCGCAGGCGCCGGCGCAGGGGGTCATTGGTGTCCGGTTCCACCAGGGTCCCGCCCAGCTCCCGGGCCACCACCCCGCCACCGGCGCGCAGGTTCACCATGCGGAACAGGCTGCCCAGGGCGATGAGGCCGCCGCTCAGGGCCGTGCTCCAGACGATCACGCCCAGGTGACGCTGCAGAAAACCGGCGCTCAACATGGACTCGTCCGGGCGCTGGAAGCGGCCGAACAGCAGCAGGGCCACCAGGTTCACCAGCAGGACGATGCCGAGCACCGCCAGGGCAAACAGGAGGACCAGCCGCCGGCTCTGGCGCCGGGCCCGGTCCTGGTGCTGGAAGAAGTTCATGAGGGCTTACTTGAAGGCGACGCGCACCGCCTCGCGCTTCTCCGGGGCGTCCACTTCCAGCAGCGCGGCCTCGCGGAAACCGAAGTTGTTGGCGATCAGGTTGTTGGGGAACACCTCGCGGGTGACGTTGTAGTCCATCACCGCGTCGTTGAAGGCCTGGCGGGCGAAGGCCACCCGGTTCTCGGTGCTGGTGAGCTCCTCGGAGAGCTGCATCATGTTCTGGTTGGCCTTCAGATCCGGGTAGTTCTCGGACAGGGCGAACAGGCGGCCCAGCACGCCGGACAACCCCTGCTCGGCACCGGAGAGTTTCTGCATGGCGGCGACGTTGCCTGGATCGGACGCCACCTCCTCGAGGATGCTCGCGGCCTGGTTGCGGGCCTTGATCACCGCTTCCAGGGTGTCCTTCTCATGGGCCATGTAGCGCTGGGCCACCTCCACCAGGTTGGGGATCAGGTCGTGGCGCCGGGTGAGCTGCACGTCGATCTGGGCGAAGGCGTTCTTGTAGCGGTTGCGGGCCGTGACCAGGCGGTTGTAGACGGTCACGACGAACAGCAACAACGCGATGAACAGAACCAGGAAGACCCATTTCATTTCCATGCCACAGTATCCTGTTGTCTGGGTTGATCGGAATGCACCGAAGTGTACCGGAAGAGGTGACCGCTGCACGACACCGCCTGCATTGAATCGCGGGTCACACGGCCCGATACTGACGGCATCCAGCCACTGACGAGCACTGCCCCATGGAGTTTTTCGCCATCGCCCGGGTCCACGCCACGCCCGATACCCTGCGCGCCATCCCGCTTGAGCAACTGCCGGTGCTCTGCCCCTCCATCGAACGCCTGCTTGAGGTCAACGACGCGGACCGGGGGCGGGTGTGGACCGTGTGGGGAGAATTCGACGTCTGCCGCCAGGCGATACACGGCGGTGTACGCTTCACCCTGCCCCAGTGCGCCAATGCCCTGTCCTGGACCCTGACCACCGGCAACCCGCCAGCCCCGGAGCACGTGGTGATCCATGCCACCATCAACCGCACGGAGCAGGATCCGGACTTCGTCGAGACCCTGGAGGATTTCGTGGCCCAGTGGCGTGAAGGGCTTGAGAAGCAGTGGCAAGTCTCAAGTGGCTAGTGGCAAGGAAGGACGCAGAGCGCATTTCCTTGCCACTTGTTCACGAAATTTCGATGACATAAGGAAAACTCATGGAATTCATTCAGGACTATGGCCTGTTTCTCGCCAAGACCCTCACCCTGCTGTTCGCGGCCCTGGTGCTGTTCGGCACGCTCGTGGCCCTGGCGACCCGGGGGCGGGAGCGCACCCGGGAGCAGCTCACGGTCAAGCGCCTCAATGACCGCTACCGGGACATGGAACGCACCCTCAAGCACGCCATGTCCGGAGGACGCGCGGCCAAGAAACTGGTGCGCCAGTTCAAGAAGGAGTCGAAGGCGGAGGAAAAGGCCCGGGACGAGAACCGGCCCCGGGTGTTCGTACTGCGCTTTCACGGTGACATCCGCGCCACCCACGTGGACAACCTGCGCCAGGAGGTCTCGGCGGTGCTCACCCAGGCACGCCCCGGCCAGGATCGGGTGGTGGCCTGCATCGAGAGCGGCGGCGGCCTGGTGGCGCCCTACGGACTGGGTGCGGCACAACTGGCGCGGCTGCGGGAGGCAGGTGTGGATCTGACTGTGGCCGTGGACCGGGTGGCCGCGAGCGGCGGCTACCTCATGGCGGCGGTGGCCAACCGCATTGTCGCCGCCCCGTTCGCCATCGTCGGCTCCATCGGCGTGGTGGCACAGATCCCCAACGTCAACCGTCTGCTCAAGCGTCACGACGTGGACATCGAGATGCACACCGCCGGGCAGTTCAAGCGCACCCTGACCGTGCTGGGCGAGAACACCCCCGAGGGTCGTGAGAAGTTCAAGCAGGAACTGGAAGAGATCCACGCGTTGTTCAAGGGGTATCTGAAGCGTTACCGCCCTACCCTGGATCTGGACAAGCTCGCCACCGGCGAACACTGGTACGGCGAACAGGCTTTGCCGCTCGGCCTGGTGGACGAACTGGCCACCAGCGACGACCTGCTCATGGGGCTGTCAAAGGAGGCGGATCTCTACGAGGTCCATTACCAGAAGCGCGAACCACTGGCACGGCGCATCACCCTGGCGGTGGAAGGGGCCATTGAGCGGGCGCTGCACAGGGATTCCGTCTAGATTCATAGGGCGGCCCATGGCCGCCTGCTCATCTTCGTCGCGTCGGATCATGGCGGGCACGGCCCGCCCTATCACTGCACTTCTCTCTCTTTCTGGTGGCGACGCCGGCGGCAGGCGTCGGAGCAGTACTTCACCGCTTCCCAGCACCGGGCCCAGCGCCGTCGCCAGCTGAATGGCCTGCCGCATATGGCACAGAAGCGTTCCGGCAGATGCGGTTTGCGGTGTCCCGGCATGGATTCAAAGATCCGGTTCGGTCTGTCCTGACATGGGGCCGGCTACCCAGGTCTGGTAGGACGCGCGGGGCATCGGTCTCAGGGCCTGTGGGTCATGAGCATGTAGTTCACCCCCAGGTAGCGAGTAAGCGACATGCCCCGGGTGAAGGGGGTTACCCGCACGCCGATGCGCTCGATGACCTCAAGGCCATCCGCGGCCAGCAGGGATTCCAGTTCCCCCGGCTTCGGGAATCGCCGCCACTGGTGGGTGCCCCGGGGCAGCCAGCGCAGGAGGTATTCGGCACCCAGGATGGCCACCAGGAATGAGACCGGATTGCGGTTGATGGTGGCGATGAAGCCGTAACCGCCGGGGCGTACCAGGCGGTTGCAGGCAGCCATGAAACCCGGCAGGTCGGCCACGTGCTCCACCACCTCCATGTTCAGCACCAGGTCGTACTGCTCGCCCCGCTCGGCCAGTTCCTCGGCGGAGACTGTCTCGTAGCGCAGGGGCAGGTCCTGGCCCTGGGCGTGCAGGGAAGCAACGGCGATGTTGCGGGGCGTGACATCGATGCCGTGGACATCGGCGCCCAGACGGGCCATGGATTCGCTGAGGATGCCGCCGCCACAGCCGATGTCCAGCACCTTGAGGCCTTCCAGGGGGCGCGCTGACGCCGGGTCCCGGTCCAGGCGTTCGCACAGCCGGTCCCGGATGTAGGCCACCCGGAGCCGGTTGAGGGTGTGCAGGGGCCAGAACGGGCCCGTGGTGTCCCACCACTTTTCCGCCAGGGCGGTGTAGCGGGCGACTTCTTCCGGGTCGACGGAACCGGGCTGGGCTTGGGTCTGGTGGCTGGCCATGGGGGAGTGCCTGTTCTGGGTGGCAGATCATTTGTCCCCGGAGAGCCGGTTCGAGTTCAGGGCACGGAAACAGCCACAGGCAAAATTTCAGGACTGGGCTAAATTTGTTTGATGGAACATAAAAGCAAACGATGGGCCAAGGTGTGCAGGAGGCAGCCAGCCGAGGCCCTCAACGGAGGAGAGACACCATGAAATACCGCCTGATGGCAGCCATCGCAGGTCTGCTCATCGCCTTCCCGCTGGGACTCTCGCAGATCCCTACCGCCGAGGCCCAACAGGTCAAGCAGATCCGCTGGGCCACCTCGGCCGTGGGTTCCGCCGGGCACCGGGCCAAGGTGGCGCTGATGGCCATGCTGAACCGGGAGATGCCCGATTACTCCATCACCGTGCTGCCCACCCCCGGGGCACTCGCCACGGTGCGCGGTTATGCCACCAACCAGTTCGACGGCTACTACGGTGCCGATATCGCCTTCCGCGAGCTGGCCACCGATTCGGGTCGTTTCCGCGGCTTTTCGGCGCAGATGCAGCGCGAGCCGGTGCAGTCCTTCTGGGCCTACACCATGGAGGTGGGCCTGGGGGTGCGTGCCGCGGACCGCGAGCGCTATTCCGGCTGGGGTGACCTGCGTGGCCGTCCGGTGTTCAGCGGCCCCGCCCCCTGGGATGTGCGCGCCCAGCTGGAGCGGGCCATGGAGACCCTGGAGGTCGGTCATCGCTACGTGGAGCTGGACCTGGGGCTTGCGGCCTCCTCCCTGGCGGAGCGCAATATCGACGCCTTCATCATCTACAGCACCGGTGAGTCCAACCCCGCCCCCTGGGTGAACGAGGCCATGACGGCCACCGATGTGGCCGCACTCAATCCCTCCGAGGCTGAGATCGCGAAGCTGCGCGCCGCAGGACTGGACGTGGTGGAAGTGGACGGCAGCGTGTTCCGCAACGCCCGCGTGGACAAGGTGGTGCTGGTGCCCTTCTTCTACGGCTTCCACGTGGGTCTGGAAGTCCCCGAGGAGGACGTCTACCGCAAGCTCATGACCATCGAGGCCAACGCGGCAGAACTGGCCCAGTCCGATTCCGCCTTCCGCCAGATCGCCGCCGACATGGTGGGCATCCAGCGCCGCGGCGTGGCCGCCTCGGTGGATTCCGTGAAGGTGCATCCGGGCCTGGCCCGTTATCTGCGGGAAAAAGGCGCCTGGGACGACGCCTGGAACGATCGCATCGCCTCACGCTAAGGGCCGGTCAGCGGAACCGGCCCCATGAGCGAGACCTCCGTCGCCGTCACAAGGCTGTCGGACTGGTATGCGGATCTGCCACCCCTGCAACGCGGGTTGCGGCTGGCGGCGGAGGTCCTGTTCTATCTCGTCGGGGCGTATTTCTTCTTCCACCTGTCCCGGTACTTCGTCACCGGGGCGGGTGGCCCTACCCTGCTGGCGGTGGTGGGCGTGCCGCTCACCATCTGCATCGTCTACCTCAACGACCTGCGCCGGGGGGATCTCTACCCGCGGCTGGGCCATGTGGCGCCGTTTCTCATCGCGCTGGTCTATTGCGCGATCTGTCTCTATGCCATCCACTACCTGGTGCGCGAGTTCGACGAGATCCGCATCTACCGCCTGGGGCTGTGGAACACCCACGACCTGGCGGTGGGCGTGGCCGTGGCCGCCCTGGTGATGGAGTACACCCGCAGGCGCTACTTCGCGCTGTTCGTGTTGAACATCCTCCTGATCCTCTACACGGTCTACGGCTACCTGGTGCCGGGCCTCTTTAACCACCCGGGCATGACCTGGAACCGGGTGGCCAGCGCGGTGAGCGTGGAGATGTCCACCGGGGTGTTCGAGCGTCTGCCCCAGCTGGGGCTCACCCTGATCGGTTCCTTTATCCTGGTGCTGGCGGCGCTGCGCGCCTTCGGCTGCATCGACTCCATCCTGTTGGGCTCAACCCGCATTGCCGTGCGCTCCCCTCGCCTGCTGCCCCAGGCGGCGGTGATCGGCTCCTTCGGTGTGGCTGCGGTCTCCGGCTCCGGGGCCGCTAACGCGGCCACCACGGGCACTGCCACCATCCCGGTGCTCATCAAGGCCGGCTTTCCCCGGGTCACGGCGGCGGCGGTGGAGACCGCCTCCTCCCTGGGTGGGCAGCTCATGCCGCCGCTCATGGGCATCGCCGCCTTCCTCATGGCCGATTACCTGGGCACCAGCTACTTCGAGGTGGTGGCCCGGGGTTTTGCACCGGCCATCATCTTCTACATTGGGGTCGCCTTCGCGGTGTGGATGCTGGCGGGACGCTATTACAAGCGTGCCGTATCGCCCAGGGCCGAGCCCATGAATTTCATGGACTGGGCCAACATCGCCGCCTACTTCATCGCCGTCGCAGGCCTGATCTATTTCATGGGTGTCGAGCGCCGGCCCGCCATGGCCGCGGCCCAGACGGTGTTCAGCTACCTGTTCATCTTCCTGGCGCTCGCGTTTATCGTGCGCAGCATCAAGGGCCGGAAGTATTCCTTCACCTGGTTCACGCGCCCCCTGCTGCGCATGATCGAATCCTATGCCAGCATCACGGCGGAGCTGACCATCCTGCTGGCCACCCTGGGCATCCTCACCGCCACCTTCACCATCACCGGTGTCCCCACCAAGGTGGGCATCCTGCTCATGGAAGGCGCCGGCATCAATCTGGCGCTGATGGTGCTGGTGGGCTTCGGCTTCGGCTACATCATCGGCATGGGCCTGCCCGTGGCGCCCACCTACATCATCATCGCCATCGTGGTCTCGCCGTTCATGATCCGCGCCGGCGTCGACCCCTGGGTGGTGCACTTCTTCGCCTTCATGGTGGCGGTGTTCGGTGAACTGTCACCGCCCACCTCGGTGACCGCAGCCGTCACCTCGCGCATCGCGGAAGCGCCCTTCGTGCGCACCATGATGGTGGCCATGGTGATCTGCATGCCGCTGATGCTCATGATGG
Source organism: Thioalkalivibrio sulfidiphilus HL-EbGr7 (assembly GCF_000021985.1). Classification (NCBI taxonomy): domain Bacteria; kingdom Pseudomonadati; phylum Pseudomonadota; class Gammaproteobacteria; order Chromatiales; family Ectothiorhodospiraceae; genus Thioalkalivibrio; species Thioalkalivibrio sulfidiphilus. Next base: position 1,717,318 of record NC_011901.1, on the reverse strand, counting down.
GTGCCGTGTTCACCCGGCCGGAACTGGTGGTGACGCCGGGTCTCGCCCAGCTGCCGGCCTTTGTCCTGGTGCTGATCGGAACGCTGGCCATCAGCTTTGCCCTGCAGGGCAGCTTCGGTTATGCGCGCGGCCCGGACATCCTGCTTCGTCTCGTGCTCGCGGGCATCGCCGGCGGCGCCGTGTTCCATCCCGACAACACCACCGCCGCGGCCTTCGCCGCACCCGCCCTGGCCATGAGCCTGTTCGGCGTCTGGCGCTACCGCCGGTACGCGGTCTGACATGAGCCTGGAACAGGCATTGCTGCTGCTCGCGGCAGGGGCCCTGTCGGGTTTCCTCAACGTGATGAGCGCAGGCGGCTCCATGCTCACCCTGCCGGTGCTCATGTTCATGGGCCTGGACAGCACCACCGCCAACGGCACCAACCGGGTGGGCATCGTGCTGCAGAACATCACCGCCACCTGGAAGTACCGCAGCGCCGGGCACCGTCACCTGCGCCTGGGTCTGAAGCTCTCGGTGCCGGCCGTGCTGGGGGCCATCGTCGGGGCCTGGGTGGCCACCCTGGTGGGCGAGGACCTGTTCCGCTGGATCCTGATCCTTGTGATGGTGGGCTCCTCGGTGCTCATGCTGCTGCCCATGCCGGTGCACCGGGAGACCCTGTACCTGGACGAGAGCCATCTGCGCTGGCCGGTGATCCTGGTCATGGCGGTGATCGGCTTCTACGGCGGCTTCATCCAGGTGGCCGTGGGCATCCTGTTCATCGTCCTGCTCTACCGCATCCTGCGCATCGACCTGGTGCAGGTGAACATCCTCAAGGTGCTGGTGGTGCTGATCTACATGCTCCCTGCCCTGGGCATCTTCGTCGCCACCGGCAACGTGCACTGGGGCTTCGGCCTGGTGCTGGCCGTGGGCAGCATGGCCGGGGCCTGGCTGGCGGCCCACATGACCCTGGGGCCTCGCGGGGCTGTGTGGATCAAGCGCATCACCCTGGCGATCATCGCGGCGATCATCGTCAAGTTGTTGATGGACATGTGAGGCTGGTTTGACCCTGACGATGGTCAATGTATGACCGATTTTTGACGGGCAAGCGTCCCCCGCGGCTTGCGTGCGGGGTGTGGCTCGTGGACAATCCTTTATATGACCCAAGGATCCCGACCTATTCCCCACCGGACCCGCTGGCCTCAGGGAGCTGAGCGCCTGCTGGGTTTCAGTTAGTTCCCCGGCGGTCCCATGTCCGGCAGTACCCCCTACATCCAGGTCCTCGATATCGAGCAGACCCTGACCGAACTCAATGAGATGGTCAGCCGCCTGCGCCAGGAGCGCGACGACCTGGAGATCGCCCTGACCACCGCCGTGGAGCATGGCGACGCCATCGAGGAACAGCTGGAGACGGCCAACCGCCAGTTGCAGAACGAGGTGCGCGAACGCCGGACCATTGAGAGGCAGCTGCGCGACCTGGTGGCGACCATTACCCAGAAGAGCCGGGATCTGGAGGTGGTGCTGCAGACCATCACCGAGCATGCCGATCAGATCGACCTGCACTGGCTGCAGCGCTACATCGAATCCGAGACCTCCGCCCGCCAGGACCCGCTCACCGGCCTGGCCAACCGCCGCATGCTGGACGAGGCCATGGAACGCGAGTGGTCGCGGGCACGACGCCAGGGTCAGCCCCTGGCGATGCTCATGTGTGACGTTGACCACTTCAAACCCTACAACGACCGCTATGGCCACCAGGCCGGGGATGAGTGTCTCTGCCGGCTGGCCGAGCTGTTTCAGGACCTGCTTCACCGTGAAGGCGATCTCGTGGCGCGTTATGGTGGTGAGGAATTCGTGGTGTTGCTCCCGAACACGGATGAAATCGGTGCCCTGCGGGTGGCCCAGGGTATTCAGGATGCGTTGCGGAATCTTGACCTTGGCCATGAGGACACCCCCCAGGGCCGCCTGACCCTCAGCATCGGCCTCGCCGCGCTGGTCCCCGACCACGACGACCGCAGCACCCTGCTGGCGGAAGTGGACCGCCGTCTCTACCTGGCCAAGCAGCAGGGGCGCGACCGGATCGTCCATGCTGCCGATCACAACAACAACTCACGGGAGGACATCAATGACTCAGGATCACGGGCAGATCAGGGAAATCCGGCACGACCGTAACACGGAATCCCTCGACCTGTCGTTCTGGCCCGGTTCCCTTCCGCTCAAGCAGCGCTGGCGCAACAACGGCCTGTCCGCCGATTTTCTGGGCGATTACGTCACCACCTTCTTTCCCCTGGACGAGACGGACCCGTCCACCCGGGCCCGCCAGAGCGAGATCCGCGGGGCGGTCAGCTTCATCGCCAATGAGCTTCTGGAAAATGCCATGAAGTTCCACGATGAATCGCTCCCGGAACCCATCACCATGCGGTTGTGTCTGTTCCCGGAGGAGATCGTGTTCCAGCAGGGTAATGCCACGGGCAGCGAGGCTGCGGACAGCTTTCGTGCCTTCGTGGAGCGCTTGCGCGACTCGGATCCCAACGAACTCTACATCCAGCAGTTGGAGGAAGGCGCAGTCTCGGAGGGCAGCGCGGGACTCGGCTACCTGACCATGATCAACGACTACGGGGCTGAGCTTGCCTGGAGATTCGAGCCCCTGGTATCCCATGGCTTTCGCGTCACCACCCAGGTGACCATAAAAATCTGATGGAGCAAGACCTGATGCATTGTTTTTCCGGTGAGGGTTACAAGATCGAGCTGGACGATACCAGCAACACCGTGCGCATGAGCGGCGCCCTGCGCCTGGGCGGTCTGTCGGAGTACGCCCCCATCTCCGAGTTGCTGGAGAATGCCCTGGATGGCCGCGAGGCACTGATCATCGATCTGAGCGCTCTGGAGTTCCTCAACAGTTCCGGGATTGCCACCCTGTCAAAATTTGTCATCACTGCCCGTAATCGCAACGATTGCCGTCTGGCCATTCAGGGTTCCAATGCCATCGCCTGGCAGGGCAAGTCGCTCAACAACCTGAAGCGACTGATGCCCGCCCTTGAGCTGAATTTCGATTGACGCCGCGCATATCATCGATCCCATGGATACCCGCGTGAGGCAGACGGACGGCGCGAGCACTGATGCCACGCGAGGCATCCCCTTCACAGCCAGTCTGACCTTCCGCCAGGCTGCGGTGACCTTGCTCATCGTGGCGGTGCTGGGTCTGCTGGCCGGCATGGTGGAACTGGGCGCCGACTGGAAGTCCATGCGCGCCGAGATCCAGGAACACACCCATCGCAGTCTGGAACTGGTCAGCGGCTCCGCCGCCGAGGCCGCTTTCCAGTTCAACGATGAACTGGCGGGTCAGGTGGTGGACGGTCTGTTTGCCCACCGGGAAATGGAACAGGTGGTACTGCGGGATAATTTCGGAGGCGTCATCGCAGAGCGTCAGCGTCACGACCTGGCTGAACCGGGTGCGCTGGTGCAGCGCCTGTTCGGTGACATCACGCGTTACTCCGTTAATCTGAGTCACAGCGTTGGCGGGGCGTCGGCCTCCAGCGTGGGCGCCCTGGAAGTGACGCTCGCCCCCGGCGAGATCGGCGCCCGCTTCGTGGAGCGGGGTCTGGTGATCTTTGTGGTGGGTCTGGCCAAGGCGGTGATCATCTCCGCCCTGGTGGTACTGATCTTCTTTTTCATGATCACCCGCCCCCTGATCGGTCTGCATACCGCCATCACGCGCATAGATCCTACCCGTCCCGGACATTGGCCCCGGCCGAGCTTCCCGCGCCACGAGAAGGACGAACTGGGCCAGATCGTGACCGGCCTGGACAATCTCATGCAGGCCTTTCAGCAGGGTCTGGAACAGCGTGACCGGGCCCGGGACGAGAACATGCGCCTGGGTGCCGAGTTGGACGTCTCCCGTCGCATCCAGCAGATCCTGCTGCCCTCACGGGCGGAGCTGGATGCCATCGAGGGCCTGGACATCGCCACCCACATGGAGGCGGCTCAGGAGGTGGGCGGCGATTACTACGACATCCTCAGTCACGAGGACGGCGTGCGCATCGGTATCGGTGACGTGACCGGTCACGGACTCGAGAGTGGCGTGGTGATGCTCATGACCCAGAGCGCCGTGCGCACCCTGCTCACCAGCCGTGAGAAGGACATGGTGCGCGTCATGGACGTACTCAACACCACCATCTACAACAACGTGCAGCGCATGGGCTGCGGCAAGAACCTGACCCTTGCCCTGCTGGATTACACCATGGCAACTGCTGCCGAACTACCTGCGGTGGCGGGCCACCTGCGTATCAGCGGCCAGCATGAAACGGTCATTATCGCCCGCCATGACGGACACATGGAGGTGGTGGACACCGACGAACTCGGCTTCCCCATCGGCCTGGTGGAGGAGATGGCCCATTTCGTGGGTGAGATCAATCTGGATCTGCACCAGGGGGATGTGGTGGTGCTCTACACCGATGGCATCACCGAGGCGGCCGACGAGCAGCATCGCCTCTATGGACAGGATCGACTGATGGAGATGATCGCCAGCCATCGTGCCGAGTCAGCGGAATTCATCAAGGACGCCATCATCAACGACGTGAAACGTCACATCGGAAACCAGACGCTCTACGATGACCTCACCCTGGTCATCCTGAAGCAGAAATAATCCTCCACGTCTGAGCACAAGGGGAATCCGTTCATGCCCTCCCGCAAGCGAATCGTTACGCGTCTGATCAACACATGGGTCGCTTTCTGTCTGCTGTTCTCCTCGGGCCTCGCCGGGGCCCAGTCCCAGACCCCTCCCCGCAGCCTGGACGAGTTGGTATGGATTACCGAGGAGTATGCCCCCTATAACTATGCACAGGATGGCCAGGTCACCGGTGTGGCGGTGGATATCCTGGTCAAGATATGGGAACGCCTGGGCGTCAACAGGACAGTCGCGGACATCCAGCTCCTGCCTTGGGCCCGGGGCTATCGCATGGCTCTGGATCAGCCGGGCACCTGCCTGTTCTCCACCACGGTCACCGATGCACGCCGGGAGCTGTTCACTTTTGTAGAGCCGATCATGGATGCCAGCATCAGCATCATTGCCCCGAGGGATCGCGGACTGGAGGTCGCTGACGTGGCCGCCCTGGCCCCCTACCGCATCGGCGTGGTGCGAGAGGACATCGGCGATCAGTTGCTCCAGGAGGAAGGCTTCAGCGGCACCTATGTGCGCACCGATTCCGCGCGTATCCTGATTCGCATGTTGCGGGGCGAACGCTTCGATGCCGCCGCCTACAATGAGCGGGTGGCCAACTGGGTGATGGTCCAGGAGGGTATCGACCCCGCACTCTATGAACCGGCGCTGGTGCTGCGTGAGGGGTATATGGGCTATGCGTGCCACAAGGACACCGACCCGGCGCTCATCGCCCAACTCCAGGACGCACTGGATGCCCTGATCGCCGACGGTACAGTGGCGGAGATTACCAACCGATATCTGCAGTGAGGTGTGTAATAAGTCCCAACGAGGAGGAGTGAGCCCCATGAGCGATACCGTCAAATACGTCCTCGACGAGAAGGACATTCCCAGGCACTGGTACAACATCATGGCGGACCTGCCTTCCCCGCCGCCGCCCGTGCTGCATCCCGCCACACACCAGCCGGTGGGTCCCGACGACCTGGCGCCGCTCTTCCCCATGGCCGTGATCCAGCAGGAGGTCAGCCAGGAGCGGGAGATCGAGATCCCGGAGCCGGTACGCGAGGTCTATCGTCAGTGGCGGCCCTCGCCCCTGTTCCGCGCCCGTCGTCTGGAGAAGATGCTCGATACCCCGGCGCGCATCTATTACAAGTACGAAGGCGTCAGTCCTGCCGGTTCCCACAAGCCCAACACCGCCATCGCCCAGGCCTTCTACAACAAGCAGGAAGGCGTCAAACGCATCACCACCGAGACCGGTGCCGGTCAGTGGGGCTCGTCCCTGGCACTGGCGGGTTCCCTGTTCGGCCTGGAGATCGAGGTCTTCATGGTCAAGGTGAGCTTCCAGCAAAAGCCCTACCGGCGTTCCTTCATGGAGACCTTCGGCGCCAAGTGCATCGCCAGTCCCTCGGACATGACCGAGGCGGGCCGGGCCGTGCTCAGGGAACACCCGGACAGCACCGGCAGCCTGGGTATCGCCATCAGCGAGGCGGTGGAGCGCGCGGTGCAGCGGGACGACACCAAGTACGCCCTGGGCAGCGTGCTCAACCACGTGCTGCTGCACCAGACGGTGATCGGTCTGGAGGCCATGAAGCAGTTCGACCTGGCCGGTGACTACCCGGACATCGTCATCGCCCCCACCGGCGGCGGCAGCAACTTCGGTGGCATCACCTTCCCCTTCCTGGGCGAGCAGCTGCGCGGCGGCCGCAAGATCGACCTGGTGGCGGTGGAGCCCTCCGCCTGCCCGACCCTGACCCGGGGCAAGTACGCCTACGACTTCGGCGACACCGCGCATCTCACCCCGCTGGTGAAGATGCACACCCTGGGCTCCACCTATGTGCCGCCCGGTTTCCACGCCGGTGGCCTGCGCTATCACGGCATGGCGCCCCTGGTGTCACACATCACAGATCTCGGACTGGTACGGCCCCGCGCCTATCAGCAGACCGAGTGCTTCGAGGCGGGCATCCTGTTCGCCAAGGCGGAAGGCATCATCCCGGCGCCCGAGGCCAACCACGGCGTGAAGGCGGCCATCGACGAGGCCCTGCGCTGCAAGGAGGAAGGAGTGAGCCGCGCGATCCTGTTCAACCTGTGCGGCCATGGTCACTTCGACATGCAGGCCTATCGCGATTACCTGGACGGCAAGCTGGTGGATCAGGAATACGACGAGTCCGAGATCGCCATGGCACTGGCTGGGCTGCCTTCGGTGGCGTAAGGCAGGATTGATTCTCTCGCAAAGGCGCAGGGGCGCAGGGATAAGCGTTACGAAGTTTTCCTCTGCGTCTCCGCGCCTCCGCGAGAGAACAGGTTGTCAGTTACAGCAGTCCATTGATCAGATTTTCCCCAGCACCCGCTCTGCCCGCTCGTAGCCCAGTTCGATCATCTCTTTCGCCCGGTGGAAATCGAACACACCGCAGGCGTTGACCGGGATCTCGATCAGGTGCTCGGGGTTGTAGGCGGCAAGGCGGAAACGGGCGATGCTGTTCTCCATGATCTCGATGGAATCGGACAGCACGTCGAACATGCCCACGCTGGGCTCCTTCTCCTTCACGCCAAGCCGGGACTGGATGCCCTCGATGAAGTCGGCGATGGCCTTCTGGACAGCGGTCTTCGGTGCGTCCGAGGCCTGGATCTCGGCGCCGTCTCCAAACAGCCCTTCCTCTTCCCGGCCGCTCAGGCTCACGGCGATGTTGATGTCGGTGATCGTGCTCAGGGTGGGCGCCACGGGTACCGGGTTGACCACGCCGCCGTCCACCAGGACGCGTCCGTCCAGGTGCACCGGGGTGAATACAGTTGGGATGGCGATCGAGGCGCGGATGGCGTCGTAGAGGGAGCCGGTGTTGAGCCACACCTCTCGGCGGTTGCCCAGGTCCGTGGCCACGGCGGTGAACTCGATGGACAGGTCCTCGATGTCCACTTCGCCCAGCATGTCGCGCAGCTTGTTCATGATGCGGTCGCCGCTGAACAGCCCAGACCAGCTGTAGGCAAAGTCCAGCAGCATGAACACGTCACGCTTGCTGAGCGCGGTGACCCATTCCTCGTAGATGTCCAGTTTGCCGGCTGCGTAGATGCCGCCGATCAGGGCGCCCATGGAGGAGCCTGCAATGGCCTTGATGTTGTAGCCCTCATTCTCCTCCAGCCAGCGGATCACGCCGATGTGGGCCAGGCCGCGGGCGCCGCCGCTGCCCAGGGAGAGGGAGATGTCCTTGGTGTGCTTGTCGTTCATGGAGACCAGAATCCCGGTGCCGGAAGTCGTGTGTGGTTGCCCAAGCATACCGCCCGGGTGCCGGTGCGGCACAGTGCCGGGCGTCACGGCGTGGGCATGCAGGGGATCAGTGGCTGCGATGGGAATCATGGTGTCCAGCGGTGTGCGCCGGGACGCAGGCCGGGAAGCTGGCGGGCGGCATCCAGCATGATGCGCGCCGTGAAGGCGACCGGGTCCAGACGTGCCTCGAACAGCAGGGTGTCGTGAATGGCGCGGGCCGTTGTGGCGCGTCGCTCCAGGACGAGGCCGTGGCCCTCCTCCTCCAGGGTGGCGATGTCATCCACCTGGAAGACCAGGGTCTCCTCGGCCAGGAACAAGGGGTCGGAGAGGACCGTCTCGCGCACTGCGTCGAAGTCCGCGTGCCTGTCCACCTGCAGGTAGAGATAGCGCTGCGGGCGGCCGGTGTCGTCATGGCGTTCGGTGCACAGGGCCCCGACCACGCCGGGGATGTCCGCGGCCGCCGCCGTATGGTGCAGCTGGATGCCCGGGCGATGGGTGATGCGGGTCTCCCCTTTCGGGATCATGAGCGTGAACAGTCGTTCGATCCAGGGCACGGCCCCGGCGCTCCAGCCGGCCCCGACCACAACCGCCACCCGGTGCTGCTGGGCCTGGCGATCGAGTTCGGTCAGGAACGCATCCCGGGTACTGCCTTCCAGGGTGGAGCATTCCACGAGAGGCACCCGGTGCTGGATCAGCTCCCGGGCCACACCCTCGACCCGGTCATTGGGCACGCAGACCAGGGCTGCATCCACCCGTGTGAGTCCGCTGACGTGGTCCACGCAAGGGGTCTCGGCGGGCAGACCCTCCAGCGGGAGTCCTGTCCCGCCCTCGGGCCGCACCACCCCTGCCAGTTCCAGGTCAGAGGCCTCCTGCACGGCCCGGGCACAGGCCTTGCCCAGGGTGCCGTAACCGACGATGGCATGGCGCAGGCGCTTCATCGGTTTTCAGGGCCTGACAGAGAGGCGGTCGTTCCGGATGCATTCATGGTGACAATGATCCTTGTGGCTCTATACACACTTGTAGGTGGGGCGGAGAGCATGGTCAATCCGATAGGCTGTCAAACTGCGCTGAATCCCGTCAGCGGGTGAGTGTGATATGCTGCGACGCACCATCATTGCCCTCTAGGTCATCTAGATGCCCTATCAGCGCTACCTGCAGGATGTCGAGCGCAGGCTCGTCCAGCCGGATCCCGCCCAGGATCTGGCCATGCAGGGTTTGCAGCGCGTGCGGGACCAGATCATGGCACCGGCTCCCCGGGCCGGACTGATGGATCGTCTGCTGGGCCGGCGCAGTGCCAGGGTGCCGGTCCGGGGGTTCTATCTCTGGGGTGGCGTGGGTCGCGGCAAGACCTACCTGGTGGATACCTTCTTCGACGCCCTGCCCTTCGAGAACAAGCTGCGCCTGCATTTTCACCGCTTCATGCAGCGGGTGCACGGTGAGCTGAAGACCCTCAAGCAGACAGCCGACCCCATCGACATCGTGGCCAAACGCCTGGCCCAGGCCCGGGTGATGTGCCTGGACGAGTTCTACGTCTCGGACATCACCGACGCCATGCTGCTGCACCGCCTGCTGGCGGGCATGTTCGCCGAGGGCATGACCCTGGTGACCACCTCCAATACCCCGCCCGACGATCTCTACAAGAACGGTCTGCACCGGCACCTGTTCCTGCCCGCCATCGAGCTGATCAAGCAGCACCTGGAGGTGTTTCACCTGGACAGCCCCGTGGACTACCGTCTGCGCTCCCTGGAGCAGGCGGAGATCTACCATGCGCCCCTGGACGAGGCCGCCGTCACACGCCTCACCGAGGCCTTCCGAGCCCTGGCCCCGGAGCCGGGCAGCATCGGCGGCAGCTTGGAGGTGGCGGGCCGGCAGATCCCGGTGCAGCGCCTGGCCGATGGCGTGGTGTGGTTCCGCTTCCCGGACATCTGCGACGGACCGCGCAGCCAGCTGGACTACGTGGAGATCGCGCGCATGTTCCATACCGTGCTGGTCTCGGACATCCCGGTCATGGACGAGTCCATGGAAAACCAGGCCCGGCGCTTCATGGCCTTGGTGGACGAGTTCTATGACCGCAAGGTCAAGCTGATCGTGTCTGCAGAGGCATCGGCGGACCAGCTCTACCAGGGCAAGTGGCTGCCCTTCGAATTCCAGCGGACCTTGAGCCGTTTACGGGAAATGCAATCACACGCCTACCTGGAACAGCCCCACCTGCCCTAACAGGCTGTTGGATTCACCAGCCCCCTGTGCCGGCAGGTCCCTTGAAGGGTCCAACCACATTGGCCGTGATCCAGCCACCGTAATAGTCACCCGCCTGGGCGCTCACCCGTTCCTCATGCGCGTAGCAGGTAGACCGCCCGCCCTATTCATTCGCAGATGCTGCGTGACCGGTTCGAGTGCCGGGGGGGCGGGGATAGTCCCAGACCCATTCCTGGTCGGGTGCAAGCCCTGGCCGTGATGCGCTCACTGATCCGAGGAGCCGCCATGCTGTGTACCACCGCGTTTGGCGGATAACACCAGTGCGAGCGCGAGCCCTGCCGCAATCCCGATCAGCAGTGCAAGACCGATGAGAACCGCATTCGGCATGGTCAAGGTGAAGAACAGGAAGCGAGTGGTCACGGCTTGCGTGTTCTGAACAATCAGGATCAGCACCAGGAGTACGGCCAGCAGCGCAACTGCAATTCGAGGTCTTCTCCACCAAGGTATGTTCATGGATGGCTCCCGGCCTGGCCCAAGACAGATCCTCAAGGTAGTCCTCCCGAAATGAGGCGGCAAGGCCTTGGCGGGTGAATTGCCCGCGCACTGAAGCCGGTGATAGTCTGCTGCTCCCAAGCACACGACGCAGATACCTACCCATGGCCAAGAACAAACGCAAGGCTCACCGCAAGCCCGCCACGGGCTCCACGACGCCGGCCCCAAGGGCATCGCTTTCTGCCGATCGTGTCGTCGCCATCCTGGCGGGTATCGGCCTGCTCATCACCGCTTACCTCACCTGGGTGGCCTGGTTCGGGGCAGGCCCGGCCTTGTGCGCCGAAGGTTCGGGCTGTGACCTGATCCAGCAGAGCCGCTGGTCCCGGGTGCTGGGCCTGCCGGTGGCCCTGTGGGGCTTTGGCGTCTACGCGCTGTTGCTGTTCATGGCCACGCGCATGCCGCCACGGCTCAAGCGCTGGCAGCGGATCTGGTTTGTGTCTCTGGTCGGTGTCGCCATCAGCCTGTATCTGACGGTGGTCGGCTTCGTGTCCCTGGGGGCTTTGTGCCCCTGGTGTCTCGCCTCCCTGGCCACCCTCAGTGCCATCTTTCTCTGGACAGCCATCAAGCGCCCCGACTCGGCGCCCGGCCCGGCATGGGGTACCTGGCTGCTCAACAGCGTGGTGGTCACTGCGGTGATCCTCGGCACCCTGCATGTCTACTACAGCGACCTGCTCAGCCCCCGGGAAGACCCGCGCCTCGAGGCCCTGGCCCAGCATCTGACGGACAGCGGCGCTTTGTACTACGGCGCCTACTGGTGTCCGGCCTGCCAGCAGCAAAGCCGCCTGTTCCGCGGTGCCTCCGATCGGCTGCCCTACGTGGAATGCGCGCCGGGCGGGCGTAACACCTCGATGACGCTGCAATGCGTGAATGCAGGGGTCAGCGGTTTTCCCACCTGGGTCATCAATGGACGCCGCTATCAGGAAGTGCTGCAACCGGAGGAACTGGCCAGGCGTTCCGGTTTTGAATGGTGAGGGCTCCGGCCCGGCTCACCGCCGGGCAGCAGCTCAGCCACTCAGCGGGCAGGATTGAACAGGCCCAGATCCCCCGTCGACTCGAAGGACACCGGTAGCGCATGCCCCGTCAGGGCAATGCGCCCGAAGATCCGGTACTCCATCTGCTCAAGGCCGCCCTCCCCCATGTCACGCAACTGGCGCGTCAGTGACCAGAGGCTGGAGGACACCGTCACCTCCGCCAGGCCCTCCCCAAAGCCCGGGATCTGCAGGGTCTGGCTGGACACGCCGTCGGCGAAACGTTCGCCATTCACCTGCACCTGGAAATCCAGTCCGCGGATGTTCAGCGGGAAGTCATTGGGGTTCTGGATCCGCAGCCTGAGCAGGTAGCGCTGCTCAAAGAGTTCCGCCTGCTGCAGTTGCATACCGACCAGGTGAACGCGCGGTGGTTCGGTGCGTACACCCATGTAGGCGCAGCCACCCAGACCCAGGAGCACGAGACCCAGCAGCAAACCCGTTGTGAGGAGCAATCTTGGCATCACTGGTTCCTGATCCTTACTCCCAGACAGCGAGGTTCGGATGACCCGCGACCTGCTGGGCAGATTTTAACGACGAACAAACAGGTATTCCTGCATACCGTCACCGAGCAGGATGGCACGCGCGGCATGGAAGTCCGGCATGAACCGCTGTAGCTCTCCGCTGGGATAACCGCTGAGTTGGACAGTGCCATGACCCTGTCCGGCCAGTATTTGCAGTCCTGCATCCGCAGACGGTACCAGGACCCTGGGCGTTTGTGGCAGGGTCTTCATGCTGTAGGCCACGAAACCATGCACCTGGGCACCGGCAGGCAACAATTGCGCAAGTCGGGACATGAGTGCGGTGATGACCCTGGGTTGCAGGTAGTTCAACACCTCCCAGACCATGACAAGATCACAAGCGCTGACCATCTCCGGTGTCAGCAGTGACTCCATGTGCGCCTGTAAGGTCTCCTCGTCTTCCCTGGGATCGAGCTTCAACAGATCGTCGGTGAGCGAGGCAATAGCGAGCCGCACGGGCAGACCCGTGAAGTACTCAATGGTCTGCCCGTGTGCATCGCCGAGGTCCAGGAGTACGCGCCGCTCACCTTTCATCAGGGGTTGCAGGGCCTGATGAAGCAGTTTGCATGGATAGGCATCCTGATCGAGACCCGGGCTGCTTATGGCATCTCCGGCGGTGTTTGCGCGGCCTGGGCTCACCCGGGACATGCTACGCGAGTCATCGATTGACAGGCCTCAACCGACGCTGCCGCTCACCTTGCCAGTGGTTGCAGACTTGCCTGATTCAGCGGCCGTATCGCCCGTACCTGATGATGAGGCACCCGCGGTTGTTGCTGTCTCGTTGCGGGCCTTGTCAGGGGCCTGGGCAGGGGAACGTTCAGGGGTCTGGCTGGAAGCGGATTTTGACTTCTGCGCCCCCATGATGGCCTCAACCGCCTGGGCATCCATCTCGATGCTCCCCTTGAAGCGCGCGCCCTCTTCGAGGCTGACCCGTGGCGAAGTGATGTTCCCCGTGATGTTCGCGGACTTCTTGATCACCACGCGTTCTGCACCGAACAGGTCACCTTCAACGGTACCGTCCACGACCACGGTATGGGCGTAAATATTGGCACTGATCTGGCCATGACTACCCACGGTCAGGCAGTGGCCCTGCAGCTTCACCGTACCGCTGACGCGACCTTCGATGATCAGGTCCTCTTCACCGCGCAGGGTGCCTTCGATGTGGATCGAAGGGCCGATGATGGCCGCGTCCCGGTGACGCGCCATGCCCACCGCAGGGGCTTGTGCAACCCCGCCCTTGAAGCCGTCAGGATCACGCAGTAAATCCTTCTCCTCGCCCTTGGATTCCTGGTTGCCGCCAAACCCGCGCTTACCGATATCAAACATGGCCATATCGCTATCCTCCTGGAACAAGAACGGCCGAATCCGGAATGGCCGACCGATGCCACATCCTACTCCCCGTGTCTGGTGCCGAATGCAAATACGGTCACGCAATACACCACGGGACAAGCAATAAGTGATGGAGCCCACAAAAATTTGCGGGCACGGGTTTTCATCACCAGCCTGGCAGGGAGGCGAGGAAGGCATGGCGAAGTTAGGTAAACCATCTGAACCATGGGTTTAGCAGGGTTCAGATGGTTGATTCACAGACCTGTTTTTCTGATGAAGCTGACTACGGCACTAGCTTTGCTGTGACTCGACCGCCTTATCCAGTACCGCCTTCGGGGTCAGCATCAGATAGAGCGCCGGCACCACCACCATGTTCAGTGCGGTGGCGCTGAGCAGCCCGCCCAGGATTACCCAGGCCATGGGTGCCTGGATCTCGGTGCCCGGCTCGCCCAGACCCATGGCCAGGGGGATGAGTGCCAGGGCCGCGGTGAGCGCGGTCATGAGGATAGGTACCAGGCGCTCCTGGGAGCCCCGCTCGATCACTTCCCGCAGCGGCAGACCCTCGGCGGCCAGGTCGCCATAGCGGCTCATGAGCAGCAGGCCGTTGCGTACCGCGATGCCGAACAGGGTGATGAAGCCCACCAGGGCCGCGACGGTCATGACACCGCCCATCAGCCAGACCGCCACCACACCCCCGATCAGGGCGAGCGGCACGTTGGCCATGACCACCAGTCCCAGACGCAGGGAGTGCAGCGACACGGCCAGCAGGCCGAGCATGGCCAGCAGCACCGCGGTGCCTACCATGAGCAGCGTGCGGGTGGCCTGGGCCTCAGCCTCGAACTGCCCGCCGAACTCCAGGCGATAGCCGGACGGCAGTTCGAGACGCCCGGCCAGTGTCTCACGCACCTGGTCCACGGCACCGCGCAGGTCGCGCCCGGCCACGTTGGCGCTCACCACCAGGCGGCGTTCGCCGTTCTCCCTCAGGACCATGCCGGCACCCCGTTCCACGGCCGGGACCACCAGTTCCGCGAGGGTGACGTGGTGCCCCGTGGGGGTGAGCACCGGGATGCGCCCCAGGGTCTCGAAATCACGGCGTGTCTCCTCCGGCAAGCGGACCACCAGGTCGAAGCGCCGGTTGCCCTCGAACACCTGTGAGACCACGCTGCCCCGCCAGGCACCCTCCACCAGTTCGGCCACCTCCCCTGCCCCGAGTCCATAGCGCCCGATCACCTCGCGATCCACGCGCAGGCGCAGTTGCGGCACCTCGGCCTGGGCCTCGGCGGACACGTCCACCAGTCCCGGGATGTCCTCCAGCGCTGTCTCGATCTCGCTGCCCAGACGGCGCAGTTCCGCCAGGGACGGCCCGAACAGCTTGACGGCGATGTTGGCGCGCACGCCGGAGAGCATGTGATCGATGCGATGGGAGATGGGCTGGCCGATGTTGAAATTGGCCCCCGGAAACCCGGCCAGCAGGTTGCGCAGTGCCTCCAGGAACGCGGCCTTGCCCTCGGGCAGGTGACCGAGGCGCAGGTCCAGTTCGCTCATGTGTGGCGGCTGGCTGTGTTCGGCCTGTTCCGCACGGCCCGTGAGCCGTGCCACGGAGAGCACCTCGGGGCGCTCCAGCACCGCCTGTTCCACCGCACGGGCCAGGCGCGCCGATTCCGCCAGCGCCGTACCCGGGGGTGTGACCATCTCGATGGTGAGACTGCCCTCGTTGAACTCGGGCAGGAAGGATCGGCCCAGCTGGGTGACACTCACCACGGTCAGCACCGCCAGCAGCAGCGAGGCACCCAGGACCCAGGGGGCATGTCGCATCGTGAATGCCAGGATCGGACGGTAGGCACTGCGCAGGGCGCGGACCGGCAGCGGTTCGGTTGGCGTGCGCAGATCCCGGGCACCGGCGAGCAGATAGCTGGCCAGGACCGGTGTCAGGGTCAGGGCCACCAGCAGGGAGGCGGCGATGGCCACCAGGTAGGCGATACCCAGGGGTTGCAGCAGGCGGCCTTCCACGCCACCCAGGAAGAACAGCGGCAGGAACACCAGCATGATGATGACCGTGGAGAAGACCACTGGCCGGCGCACTTCCACGCAGGCGTGATAGATGACGCGCCCGGCGGGCTCGGAATGTTCACGCCCACTGTTTTCCTTGAGACGCCGGTAGATGCTCTCCACGAAGATGATGGCATCGTCCACCAGGGCGCCGATGGCGATGGTCATGCCGCCCAGGGTCATGGTGTTGATGCTGATACCCAGGGCCGTAAGCGCCAGCAGGGCCGCCACCAGGGACAGGGGGATGGCCAGCAGGGAGATCAGGGTAGTACGGAAATTGAGCAGGAACAGGTACAGGACCACCACCACGAACAGGGCGCCGTCACGCAGCGCCTTGCCCACGTTGTCTACCGCCAGCTCGATGAAGTCCGCCTGGCGGAACAGGTCGGGGAATAGCTCCAGACCCTCTGGGAGCTGGTTGGCGAGGGCGTCGAGACGTTCGCCGATGTCCCGGGTCAACGACAGGGTGTCGGCACCCGGTTGTTTGGACACGGCAAGCACCACCCCCGGCTCGCCATTGACCCCGCCGTCGCCCACCGGGATGGACGCTCCCATGCTGACCTGGGCCACGTGGCGTATGCGCACGATGGCGTCACCGCGCACGGCCACAACGGCCTCACGTATGTCGCTCAGGTCCGTGGTGCGACCGAGAAAACGGATCAGGTAATCCTGCCCGCCTCGTTCCACCAGGCCACCGCTGGCATTGCGGTTGGCGTCGGCCACGGCCCGGTTGATCATGGCCAGGTCCACGCCGTTGGCGCGCATGCGCTCCGGGTCCACCAGCACCTGGTACTGACGCACCTGTCCGCCCAGGCTCACCACCTGGGCGACGCCGGGCACGGCCAGCAACTGCGGCGCGATCAGCCAGTCGGCCGCCTCGCGGGCCTGCATCAGGTCGGCGGGGGCGCGGGCACGCAGTCCCAGGTACAGGATCTCGCCCATGATGGAACTGACCGGCCCCATCTGCGGGGCCTCCACCCCGTCGGGCAGTCCGGTGACCTGGCCCAGGCGCTCGGCGACCACCTGCCGCGCCTGATAGATGTCGCGCCCCCAGTCGAACTCCACCCAGACGATGGAGAATCCCGGTACCGACTGGGAGCGCACCCGCCGGACCCCATCGGCCCCGTTGACCGCTGTTTCGATGGCAAAGGTGACCTGGCTTTCCACTTCCTCGGCGGCCAGGCCGTGGGCCTCGGTGAGCACCGTGACGGTGGGTGCGGTGAGGTCGGGGAACACGTCCACCGGCGCCTCGCGGGCCATCCAGACGCCTGCGCCCAGGGCCGCTATCGCGAGCAGGACCACCAGCATGCGGTTGGCCAGAGACCAGTCAATCAATCTGTCGAACATGTTGATGTCTCCTGTCAGTGGGCGTGGCCGTGACCGATTTCACCGGTCTCGCGTCCCGCCAGGAGCACCGCGTAGGCACCCTCGACGATCACCCGCTCGCCAGCCTCCAGACCGTCCAGGACGGCGACGCGCCCGGTGGCGCGCGTACCCAGTCGCACGAGACGACGCTCGAAGGATTCGCCACCGTGCTGCACGATCACCACGGCCATGCCGTCATCATCCAGGACCGCCGACTCCGGCACGGTGAGCCGTGTCTGCGGGGCACCGGTTGCCAGGCTTGCGATCAAGGGGAGGCCCACGCTCAGGTGTGAACCCGGGTCTGTGGTGTTGTCGACCTCATACACCAGAGGCAGTGCGCCCTGGTCCAGCTCCAGGCCCCGGTACACGAGAATGCTCTCCACAGGCGTTGTCCAGGCACGATCACCGGGGCGGCGGATACGCAGATCATGAGGTGTCTCCAGCAATGCCAGATCCTGGGCGGGGACGTGAACACGCACCCAGACACGGCGATCGTCCAGTACGCGGGCGATACGCGCACCGGCCTCTACCACCTGACCAGGGGCCCCATGGCTTGCCACCACCACGCCGTCCATCGGCGTACGCAAGGACAGGCTCGTACCGCGTGCGGGGGTGGTGCCGCGAGACCCCCTGAAACGCGTGACGGCGGCTTCGTGTGCGCCCAGCGCGGTGTCATGTTCGGCCTGTGCCTCGCGTAGACGGCGTTCGGATACCACGCCGTCCGTCACCAGAACCCGCACACGCTCAAGTTCACTTCTGGCCAGCGCAAGGCGCGCCTCAGCAGCCCTTAGGTCCGCTTCGAGCTGCGCGATGTCCTCGAGCCCGGCCAGTGGAGTGATCGCCGCCAGCGCCTGGCCGGCAGTGACCTTCATGCCCGGTTGCACCCAGGCACTGCCATCGGCCGCGCGCAGGGTGCCGCGCATGGGGGCGACCACCTCCGCCTGACGACCGGGCACCGCTTCGACCACGGCAGGCATGCTCAGGCGTGGTGCGATCTCCTGGGTGATGACAAATTCTCCGGAAAAGGCCATGCGCCACTGCTGCTCCTTGAGGAAGGTGATGTAGCTCTCCTCATCGTGGGCGTGCCCGTGGTCGCCTTGAGCGCCGGAATCTTCATGCGGGTGATCGTGTCCATGGGCGTCGTCGGCCCCATGGTCATGTCCATGGGCTGCCGCTGATTCCTGGGGGTGCTCATGTCCGTGATCGCCGTGAGGCTCGGCAGTTGGGTGCTCATGGCCATGCTCATCACCATGGTCGTGGCCGTGTCCCGGATCCGATGGCACGCGACCGCTTTCATCGGCCACCCGGATGCCCTCCACCCACAGGCGCCGAACCCCCGCCTGGGGATGTTCCAGATGCAGGGTGAGCGTGTAGATACCCGGGCGTTCTGGCACCAGTTCAGGGAGGTAGATGCCGGTACGGGCCGGGGCGTCCACCGTCAGGTACTGCTCGAAACCGTCGGCGCGTTCCAGGATCAGGGTCAGTTCACCCTCGCGCACAGGGTGGTTGCCGTCCAGCAGGGTCAGGTGGGTGATCAGCCGGGCGGGCTCACTCACCCGCAGCGGCGGGTATTCCACGAAGGCCTCAACGCCGTCCTGCCAGAGGGTGAATTCCAGGTCCTCCGCGGCCGGCAGGAGGCCGGAAAAGACGAGCAGGCACAGGCCAAGGGCCCAGTGATTGAGAGAGGTCATGGCGTCACTCCGAATCGATGGAAACGAGTAAAAGGCCGGCGCTGGCGCGCAGTGCGGCCAGTTCCTGCCAGGCATCGGCCAGCAGTTGCAGGTATCGGTTTTCGGCTTGACGCACCGTCTGCACGGTCTCGATCAGGGCGAGCAGATCAAGCTCGCCACTCAGGTAACCCTGGCTGCTCAGGTCAAGGATTTCCCGCGCGGGCTCCAGTACGGCGCTGCGTTGGTGCCGGGCCTGCGCCACAAGATGAGTCAGACGCTGATGCTGTGCCCGGACACGGCTGAGCAACTGCCGGTGCTCGCCTCTCAAGCGGGCCTGGGTCTCGGTTGTGGTGGCGGCCAGTTCCTCCAGGCGTCCCTGTCTGCGGTCCCAAAAGGGAATCTCCAGGGAAAGACCGACGCCGGTCACCGATTCGCGACGACCGTCCACCAGATCCCTTTCCGCAAAGACGCGCACACCCAGTTGCGGCAAACGCTCGGCGCGTGCCACACGCCGGTCTGCAAGAGTAGCCGTCAGGTTTGCCTGTTGAATTTGCAGACTCGGGTGGGATTCCAGGTAACCCGTCCAGTGTGACAGAGGCTGCAAGCCCGGTACTTCGGTGAGAGGGGGCAGATCGCCGACCTGCTCCGGCCTCATATCCAGCAAGGCGGCAAAGGCACTGCGGGCCTCCTGCCACTCGCCTTGCGTCGCCTCGATGACCTGACGCGCCTCCGATGCAAGGACCTGAAGACGCAGGGTCTCGCGCCGTGAGATATCCCCCTGTGCCGCACGGCGTTCACTCGCGGAGGCAAAATCATCAGCCTCGCGGGAGGCCTGCCGAGCCTGTGCCAGCAACGTCTGGGCCAGTTGCAGGCGGTGGTAGGCACCAGCGACGCGATATTCCAGATCCAGGTGTTCGGCGCGCAGAGCCTCGGTTTCAACCAGGGTCCTGGCCTCACCTGCTGCCTGTCTGGCCGAACTCAGACCCAGGGACAGGGGTTGGGTGATGGCCAGCTCCGAGAACTCATGGGCGTCCCCGCCCCGCTCCCGGGCGATGCCGTTGTCGGCCTTCAGTTCCAGGGTGGGATTGGGCCAGGCACCGGCCTGTCGGGCGGCGGCACGCCGGGCCTCGACGCGGGCCTCTGCGGCATCCAGTTCAGGTGATACCGAGATGGCGCGCTCGACGCTGCGCTCCAGTGTCCACTGGGCGTTGGCCACTAACGCAAATGAAAACAACAGCAGACCGAACAGGACTGTCCGGGGCCTGACAAGGCTGGGATACATGGTGATTCTCCCTGGCCGCTGAAAGGCGGCCAAATCCATCGTGCAGGTCTGCAGGCCCGCCGGTGACTACCGGGACAGGGCCTGCGGGTTACGAGGATTCAGAGAGTCTCGGGTGGGGCGCGCAGTGGCGGCGTGAAGTGCGGCGGAGAAAGGGTGTGTACGGGCTCGTCCTGCTGTACAGGTACCCGGCCCAAGGCCGCCGGCACCAGTATGAGGAGGAGAGCGAAAAGGGCCGGAAGCACGACCGCATGGGGCACGGAAGCCTGTTTGGCGGGTACACCGTTCTTGCTCAGATCCACCTGGGTGTGGGAAGCACCATCATGATGATCCGCATGGTGATGATCCAAGTGATCCTGTGCCAGACTCACGTGCAGATGCATCTCGGCATCCGCCGCCGCATGCATGTGGGGATTCGCCCACTGTGCCCAGCTGAATGCCACCACAAGGATGGCGATCAGAGGAAGTGTAAAGGGGCGAAAACGGGCGCACAGGTGGTACATGACGCCGGATTAGGCCTGACGTGATTTGTGCTTGTCAAGCCGAATGCCGGCGATATGTACACGGGCAACAAATCCACATCACTGCCGATCGGATATGCAAGGAAGTGCTTGGGTTGGTGATGTAGTCATTGTTTCCGACCGGCTCCCGGGCACAAAAAACCCGCACAAGGCGGGTTTTCCTTGGCAGGCGCTTTCACCGCATGCCGGGTACAGATGGCGTCCCCACGGGGATTCGAACCCCGGTCGCCGCCGTGAAAGGGCGGTGTCCTAGGCCTCTAGACGATGGGGACGTGAAACACGTCAATCGTCATCTCCTCGGACCCGTCAGCAGGACCGTGACCAGTCCGGTGAAGGTGAGCAGAAATCCGATCGGGATCACCGAGAGGAAGAACTTGGCCCATTCTTCCGCCTCTCTGAACATGGCGCCGAATCCGACTGCCAGGGCGATCACGGTTAAAATAATCCCGACGATGATCGAGTAGCGGCCCAGTTGATACATGCTGTGTCGCTCCTCGGTCAGGCGCCGGGATGTAAATCTGGTGGAGCCAGGCGGGATCGAACCGCCGACCTCTTGCATGCCATGCAAGCGCTCTCCCAGCTGAGCTATGGCCCCGTCAAGGAAGTCGCGCAATTTACGCGACTGTTTCTACCTTGTCAAGCACCCCCGGAACGGGCCTCGATGTAGTCGATGGCGCGCTCGATCCGGCCCAGGGTCCGCTCCCTGCCGAGCAGGGCCAGGGTCTGGTCGATGGGTGGCGAGACGCCGCCACCGGAGACCGCCACCCGCAGGGGCTGGGCCACCTTGCCGAGCTTGAGTTCAAGGCGCTCGGCCACGCCTTCCACGGCGGCGTGGATGGCCTCGGGCTGCCAGTCGGACACGGCGTCCAGGGCGGCGCGCAGGGCCTGCAGGACGGGCTTGGCCTCGGCATCCAGGTTCTTTTTCGCGGCCTTTTCGTCGTAATCCTCGAAGTCCCGGTAGAAGTAGACGCTGTTGGCGGCCATCTCCACCAGGGTCTTGGCCCGCTCGCACTGGGCCACGACCACGTCGCGCAGCGGCGGCGGCAGCGAGGGATCGATGCCGTGGTTGCCCATGTGCCAGGACAGGTGCCGGGCCACGTGGTCCGGGTCGGAGGTCTTGATGTAGTGCTGGTTCAGCCACAGCAGCTTGTCCGGGTTGATGGCGGACGCGGAGTGGTTGACGTTGGCGATGTCGAACAGCTCGATGAGTTCATCCAGGCTGAACACTTCCTGGTCGCCGTGGGACCAGCCCAGGCGCACCAGGTAGTTGAGCAGGGCTTGGGGGAGGAAGCCGTCGTCCCGGTACTGCATGACGCTCACCGCACCGTGGCGCTTGGACAGCTTGGCGCCGTCGGGGCCGAGGATCATGGGCAGGTGGGCATACCGGGGCGGCTCCACGCCCAGGGCCTTGAAGATGTTGATCTGCCTCGGCGTGTTGTTGAGGTGGTCGTCACCGCGGATCACGTGGCTGATCTGCATGTCCCAGTCGTCCACCACCACGGTGAAGTTATAGGTGGGGCTGCCGTCGGAGCGGGCGATGATCAGGTCATCGAGCTCACTGTTCTGGAACACCACCCGGCCGCGCACCATGTCGTCCACCACCGTCGCACCCTCGGTGGGGTTGCGAAAGCGCACCACCGGCTCGACGCCCTCGCGGGGCTCTGTGCGGTGGCGGCAGCGGCCGTCATAACGGGGCTTTTCCTTGTTGGCCATCTGCTGCTCGCGCATGGCGTCCAGTTCTTCCTTGGTGCAGTAGCAGTGGTAGGCCTTGTCCGCGTCCAGCAACTGCTGAATCACTTCCTTGTAACGGTCGAAGCGCTGGGTCTGGTAGAAGGGGCCCTCGTCGTACTCCAGGCCCAGCCAGCTCATACCCTCCAGGATCGCATTCACGGACTCGGCATTGGAACGGGCAAGATCTGTGTCCTCCACGCGCAGGATAAAATCACCGCCGTGCTTGCGGGCGTAGAGCCAGGAGAACAGCGCGGTACGGGCGCCACCGATGTGAAGGTAGCCGGTTGGACTGGGCGCGAAGCGGGTACGAACTTTCATGGAGGATGCTCGATTGATGTCTGGATGGGAAAGGCGCATAGGGTACCAAACGGCCCGCCCCCGTTCATCAGCGCGCCGACTTGCGGTGCGCGACTGATATGATGCTTCCCCTGTGAACCCGACCCAACATGCCAGCCTGGATACCCGCCAACACCCTGCCCCGCCGCTGCGGCGTCTGGCCCGGGTGCTGGTATTGCTGTGCCTGGCCGCCCTGCCCCTGCAGGCCCTTGGGGAGATCCGGGTGAGCGACGATACCGGCCGCGAACTGGTGCTGGCACAGCCGGCGCAGCGGGTGGTGAGCCTCTCCCCGCACCTCACCGAGATCCTGTTCCACATCGGTGCCGGTGACCGGCTGGTGGGCACGGTGAGCTTCAGCGACCACCCCGAGGCGGCAGCGGAACTGCCCGTGGTGGGTAGCGCGGGCCAGCTGGACCTGGAACGTATCCTGTCCCTGCGCCCGGACCTGGTGCTGGCCTGGCAGAGCGGCAACCCGCCCCGCCAGGTGGCGCGCCTGGAGGCGCTGGGCATCCCCGTCTACCGCAATGAACCGCGCCGGCTCGAGGATCTGGCCCGGACCCTGGAGCGCCTGTCCCTGGTCACGGACAGGCAGGCGGCGGGCCGCGACCAGGCCATAGCCCTGCGCGCCGGTGTCGAGGCGCTGCAAACCCGCTACGCCGAACGCCCTCCGGTGCGCCTCTTCTACCAGATCTGGGACCAGCCGCTCATGACCATCAACGACGCCCATCTCATCGGCGAGGTGATCGATTTGTGCGGCGGGGTAAACGTCTTTGGCAGCGAGACGGCGCTGGCGCCCCGGGTGAGCCGGGAGGCGGTGCTGGCGGCGAACCCGGAGGTGATCGTCGCGGGTGGCTCCGGCGAGGACAACCACGGCTGGCTGGAGGACTGGCGCCGCTGGCAAGGCCTGACCGCCGTGCAGCGGGAGAACCTGTTCTTCATCCCACCTTCCCTGATCCAGCGTCACACCCCGCGCATTCTGGAAGGGGCTGAGCTGCTCTGCCAGCATCTGGACGAGGCGCGTGCCCGCCGATCCGAGGTAAGCCCTTGAGCCGCCTGCCGCTCAGCCTCGCCCTGCTCGCGGCAGCCGGTCTCCTGGCCATGGGCGTGTCCCTGGCCCTGGGCAGCGTGCCCCTGTCCGCGGCCGAACTCTGGGCCGTGTTCACGGGGGACGGCGAGCCATTGCACCGCACCCTGGTGATGGAGTTGCGCCTGCCACGCACCCTGGCGGCCTTCGCCACCGGTGCCCTGCTGGCGGTGGCCGGCGCCCTGATGCAGGTGCTGCTCCGAAATCCCCTGGCCGATCCCTACGTGCTGGGCATCTCCGGCGGTGCCGCCGTGGGGGCCTTGCTGTCCATGCTGGCCGGGCTCGCCACCGCCCTGGTCTCCGGGGCCGCGTTTGCCGGCGCCCTGCTCTCCACCCTGCTGGTGTTCGGGCTGGCCCATGGCACGGGCAGCTGGTCTCCGGTGCGCCTGCTGCTCACCGGCGTGGTGGTGGCTGCCGGCTGGGGGGCGCTGATCAGTTTCATCCTGGCGGTGAGCCCCGGTGCGGAACTGCCCGGCATGCTCTACTGGCTGATGGGCGATCTGTCCCATGCCCGCAACCCCGTCATGGGCTGGGGGGTCTTGGTTCTGGTGCTGCTCATCGCCTGGCCCCTGGGCAGGCATCTCAACGTGCTGGCCCGAGGCAGCCTGCAGGCGGCCGCTCTGGGCGTCTCGGTGCGTCCCCTGGAATGGACCGTCTACCTGCTGGCTGCCCTGCTCACCGCCACCGCCGTGACCCTGGCCGGCACCGTGGGCTTCGTGGGCCTGATCGTCCCCCACATGCTGCGCCTGGTCCTGGGCAACGACCAGCGCATCATCCTGCCCGCCGCGGCCCTGGCCGGCGGCATCCTGCTGACCCTGGCGGACACCCTGGCACGCACGGTGATCGCGCCCCAGCAGTTGCCCGTGGGCGTGATCACCGCAATGCTTGGCGTGCCGGTGTTCCTGTACCTGTTGCACAGGAGCCGCTGATGGATAAGCCGCTCATGCAGCTGGAACAGCTGGTGATCCACATCCCGGACCGCGCCCCGGGCTCCCCCCTGTCATTCACCGTGGAGCCGGGCCAGTGCTGGGGCATCCTCGGACCCAACGGCGCCGGCAAGACCACCCTGCTGCACACCCTGGCGGGTCTGCGCCCGCCGCGCTCAGGCAACGTGCATCTGGAGGGCCGCTCCATGGCGGCACTGTCCCGGCGGGAGATCGCCCGCCGGCTCGCCCTGGTGTTCCAGCATCACCACGACGGTTTCCCCGCCACGGTGCTGGAGACCGCCCTGATCGGCCGGCATCCCTTCCTGCGTCCCTGGCAACTGGAGACCGCCGGGGATCTGGGTCGAGCCCGCGCCGCCCTGGCTCGGGTGGACCTGGCGGACCTGGAACATCGGGAGGTCTCCACCCTCTCCGGCGGCGAGCGCCAGCGTCTGGCCTTCGCCACCGCCCTGACCCAGGACCCGCGCCTCTACCTGCTGGACGAGCCGGTGAGTCACCTGGACCTGCATCACCAGGTGGCGCTGCTGAACATCGTGGGGGGGAAGGTGGCGGCCGGCCATGCCGCCGCACTGAGCCTGCACGACGTCAACCTGGCGGCGCGCCATTGCGATCACATCCTGCTGCTCTACCCGGACGGCAGCGCCTGCTGGGGACCGACCGAAGACATGCTGCTGCTGCCGGTGCTGGAACGGCTATATGGCCAGAGTTTGGTGCAGGGCGAAGTGGATGGCGTGCCGGTGTTTCTGCCCAAGGGATAAAAAACTGCGGGTCCGCGAATGAACGCGAATCAACGCAAATGGAAAGACAAAAGGGCTGACCGCAAAGTGCGCGAAGATCGCAATCACAACGTTGGACAAATACGCCTCATCTTTCCTTCGCACTTCAAGATCTTTATTCGCGTTGATTCGCGTTCATTCGCGGACCGAATCAGAAAACTCGCAGCCGCTAGCGCTCAAACACCCAGCGCAGCACCGCATCCTGAAGTTCAATGCCCGTGCTCCACTGCACGCCCGGGCCGTTGGCCATCACCACCACCATCACGTCCTCGCCGGTGGCGGTCTTCACGTAGCCGGCGATGCTGGACACCCCTTCCAGGAAACCGGTTTTGAGGTGCATGCGCCCTGCGGCAGGATCGTCCTCGAAGCGGCTGCGCAGGGTGCCGTCCAGACCGGCCAGGGCCAGAGAGGAGATGAATTCCGGCATGAAGGGGGCTCTGCCGCCCGGCACGCAGGATGCCTGCCAGTTGCCGGGCGGTGACGCGGTTGTGACGCGACAGGCCGGCGGCGTTGTCCAGGACCAGGCCCTTGCTGTCGATGCCCCGGGCGGCCAGGTAGTCCAGGATGGCGTTCAGGCCCTTCTCCGGGGTGGCCGGCATGCCGAAGGTCTCGGCGCCCAGGGTCAGCTCGAAGTGCCGGGTCATGACGTTGTTGCTGTGCTTGTTGGCCAGCCGGATGAGTTCGCCCAGGGGCCGGGATTCATGCACCAGGGTGGGTTCGCGTTCGACATCGCTCCAGGTATCCACCCGCCAGCCGCCCTCGAACTCCCCGCCCCACTGGGCCCAGAGACTCCTGAACAACCCGTGTACGTAGGCCTCGGGCGTGAGTGCCGTGCGGGCGAATCGGTGGGGTCCGCAACTGCCCGGGAAGCGTCCGTCCAGGCCGATGCCGGTCCGCTCCTCCAGCACCCGGTAGCTGATCCCCAGGCGATACCCGCCGCAGGGTCCGGCACGCTGGCGCAGGCGGTTGTCGATGTGCAGTCCCGCGATGGGCGGGTCCACCACGGCGCTCACCGCGTCGCCGTCCGGATCCGGCATCACCTCCACGTGCAGGGCGTTGAAGTTCACCAGCAGCGGGTGCGGCCCCTGGTTGTAGACCCGGTGGGGCTGTCCGTCGAAGGCGGCCGGCTCCTCATCGGGCAAGCGGAAGTAGGACAGGTCGAAGACCAGGTCCCCCTCGATGCGCCGGATGCCCTGGCGGCGCAGCGCCCCGAGCAGCTTCCAGAATTCCTCGGTGACCAGGAAGGGGTCGCCGCCGCCGATGAGCCACAGGTCCCCCTTGAGCACCCCCTGCTCCACCGGTCCCCCCAGGTGCACCCGGGTCTTCCAGGTGTAGGCCGGACCGAGCACCTCCAGGGCCGCCAGGCTGGTGGCCAGCTTGATCACCGAGGCGGGGTTGAGGGCGGTGTCCGGGTTGTGGGCCAGCCAGGGCTTATCGGCATTCACGGGCTGTACCCAGATGGCGACTCTGGCCGGGTCCATGCCATGGGCCTGGATGACGCGGTTGACCTGTGCCGGCAGCAGGTTCTGGGCGCTGGCAGTGTTCAGACCGGCGAGCAGTAGCAGGATGAGGGGCAGGATCTGGCGGAGCATGGTCTTATTTAGCCACAGAGGGCCCAGAGGTCACAGAGTTAAAAACACCGGTGGATCCGTAGGTCGGGCTTCAGCCCGACAGCGGCGCTGGCCAATCCAGCCCCCGGCGTCGGGCTAAAGCCCGACCTACGACCATGACATTTCCAATCGTCTTTATCACTGTGACCTCTGTGCCCGCTGTGGCAAAAAAAACGCCCTTGACCATCACAACCCCGACCGCCCCAGCTTACGCATCTTCGCAAGCCACTTCTCCCGATGCGCGGCGCTGCCCTCCACCATGCCGATCAGGCTCTCCCGGATGGGCCTGATGCCGCAAAACTTCAGGATGTTGCGCTCCAGGCTCTTGAGGCTGTGGGCACGAAAGAACCAGCGGTAGATGAACGCGGGCATGCCCATGGTTACCACGATGCGGGCGCTCTTGCCCTTGAGTTGCTTGGCGTAGAGGCCGGACTTGTCCTGATGGCCGACTGCAAAGCCGGGACGCAGGGTCTGTTCCAGGAAGCCCTTGAGGAGCGCCGGCATGGAACCGAGCCACAGGGGATAGATGAGCACCAGGTGATCCGCCCGGGTGATGGCCGCCTGGGCCTTCTGGATGTCCGGCGTCAGCTCGCCCCGATTCCACTCGGCCTGGGTGCGCAGGATCGGAAAATCCAGCTCCGCCACGGTCAGGATCTCCACCGGGTGACCACCCTCGAGTGCGCCTTCCCGGTAGGCCTGCGCCAGTGCATGACCATAATGATTCCCTGCGGCATCGGGATGGCCCTGGATGATCAGGATGTGGCTGGTCATGTCTGTCCTCCCAGTGAATCGAGTTGGCGGGTCATACCATTGGACGCCCATGGCTTGGGAAATCAAAGCCCCGCCCCCGATATTCCGGTACGCCGGGAATAAGGGGTGGACTCAGCCCATCATCTATACCGTCTTCCCGCCGAGGGTGGCTTGACAGCATCGTTATATAAAGAAAAATATAACGCTTCTTGATGCGTTGACTGACAGTGCAGATTTTCAGGAGAAGCTGGCATGAAGGCCCATGTGGATGGACGTTTCTGGTTCAACGTCAGCGAAAAAGGCTTCCTGGGTGCCGGGCGGATCGAACTGCTGGAGCGCATCGGCCAGACCGGCTCCATCTCCGCCGCCGCCCGTTCCATGGGCATGAGCTACAAGGCCGCCTGGGACGCGGTGGAGGCCATGAACAACCTGGCCGACCGCCCCCTGGTCACCCGCAAGGCCGGCGGAAGGCGTGGTGGCGGCACCGATATCACCGAATTCGGCCAGCGGGTCATCGACCACTACCGGGCCGCCGACGAGGCCTATCGGCGTTTCATGGCACAACTGGAAGACCGTCTCTCCGACCTGGGGGACGTGGTCGGATTCATGAGGAAGATGTCCATGCGCACCACCGCAGCCAACCATTTCCACGGGCGTATCACGGCGATTCGTGCCGGCGCCGTCAACGACCAGGTGTGCGTGGACATCGGTGGCGGTCAGGAGGTGGTAGCCATCGTCCCCCAC
Organism: Thioalkalivibrio sulfidiphilus HL-EbGr7; assembly: GCF_000021985.1. Lineage (NCBI taxonomy): Bacteria > Pseudomonadati > Pseudomonadota > Gammaproteobacteria > Chromatiales > Ectothiorhodospiraceae > Thioalkalivibrio > Thioalkalivibrio sulfidiphilus. Next base: position 1,688,947 of record NC_011901.1, on the reverse strand, counting down.
GAGGCGGTCAGCGACCTGGGGCTTGTACGGGGCGGCGAGGTCCAGGTGCTGTTCGACGCCTCCAGTGTGATCCTGGCCGAGGACAATCCGGCGCTGAAATGCACGGCCCGCAACCGCCTGTGCGGCACCGTGATCGAGACCCATGACGGCGCGGTCAACGCTGAGGTGAAGCTGCGCATCGGCGAGGGCCGCGTGCTCACCGCCATGGTCACCAGCGAATCCCTGGCTGTGCCCTGGCTGGCCACCGGCAGCCGTGTCTGCGCGCTGATCAAGGCACCGCACATCATGCTCGCCGTGGGTGAGTGAACTGAACGTCCGTGCTGACCAGGAAACTGAATGCCATGAAACGTCTGATCTTCATACTGTGCCTGGCGCTGCTGCACCTCCCCGCGGCGGCCACCGAATTGCGTGTTGCCGTGGCTGCCAACTTCACGGCCACCCTGGAGCGCCTGGCGCAGGCCTACGCTCAGCAGTCTGATGTGCGCCTGGCCATCATCAGTGGCTCGTCCGGAAAGCACTACGCCCAGATCGTGCAGGGTGCGCCCTTCGATCTGTTCTTCTCCGCCGATGACCAGCGCACCGCAGACCTGGTCGGCAGCGGTCACGCAGTGGCAGACAGCCGACATGCCTATGCGGACGGGATCCTGGTGCTCTGGAGTCCTGACCCGGACCTGATCCCGGCGGACGGAGTGGCCTTTCTGAAGGGAGACGGATACAGGCGCCTCGCCATGGCCAATCCCCGGGTCGCGCCCTATGGCGCGGCGGCAGAATCCGTGCTCACCCATTACCAGGTCAGTCCAGGCCGGGGTCGCCTGGTCACGGGACAGAGCATCGGCCAGACCTTCAATTTCATCACCACGGGCAATGCGCAAGTGGGCTTCGTGGCCCTCTCCCAGGTGATCACCCATGAGCGAAGCCATCCACCGGGCTCGCGCTGGCTCCCGGATGCATCCATCTACGCGCCGATCATTCAGGAAGTGGTGCGGTTGTCTAGCGCACAGGATCCCCATGCGGCGCAGACCTTCTTGGACTGGGTCAGGCTGGACCCTGCGGCACGAGCAATCATCGAGGCGGATGGGTATCGTATGCCCACGCATTAAGCACCGGTTCCTCGCCGCCGATCATCCACGCTCACAAGCACAACCATAAAACAGCATGCTGGATACACTGATCAGTCCCCAGGACACCGCAGCCCTGTGGCTGACCCTCAAACTCGCGGCCATCACCACCCTGGTGCTTCTGGTCCTGGGCACGCCCCTGGCCTGGTGGCTGGCCCGCACCCGCTGGCGCGGCAAACTGGTGATCGAGACCGTGGTTGCCCTGCCCCTGGTGCTGCCGCCCACGGTGCTGGGCTTCTACCTGCTCCTGCTGCTGGGTGCCCAGGGCCCCATCCAGGCCATGGGCGGACCCGCCTTCGCCTTCACCTTCACCGGCCTGGTGATCGGCTCGGTGTTCTACTCCCTGCCTTTCGTGGTGCAGCCGTTGCAGAACGCCTTCGTGGCCGTGGGCGATGCGACGCTGGAGGCCGCCGCCGCCCTGCGCGCCGGGCCCTGGGACCGATTCTTCACCGTGGTCATTCCCCTGTCGCTGCGCGGCTTTCTCACCGCCACCACCCTGGGTTTCGCCCACACCGTGGGGGAGTTCGGCGTGGTGCTCATGATCGGCGGCAACATCCCCGGCGAGACCCAGGTGGTCTCCATTGCCATCTACGATCACGTGGAGGCGGTGGACTACGCCTCCGCCCACGTGCTCTCGGCCCTGCTGCTGGGCCTGTCCTTCCTGATGCTGTTCGCGCTCTACGCCATCAACGGGCGCTTCAGGCTGACCAGCGCATGAGGCGTCCATGAGCATCGACCTGCACTTCGACCTCAAGCGACCGGACTTCCACCTGGACGTGGAAAGCCGCATCCCCGTGCGTGGCGTCACTGCCCTGTTCGGCCGCTCCGGTTGCGGCAAGACCACCCTGCTGCGCTGTATCGCCGGACTCGAGCCCTCGGCCCGCGGACGCCTGGTGGTGGATGGCGAGACCTGGCAGGACGCTCGGCATTTTCTGCCCGCCCACAATCGCCCGGTGGGCTACGTGTTCCAGGAGGGACGCCTGTTCCCGCACCTGTCCGTGCAGGGCAATCTGGAATACGGTTACCGGCGCATATCCGCCGGGCAGCGGGTGGTGCAGCCCGATGAGGTGATCGATCTGCTGGGCCTGGAAGCGCTCCTGGCGCGTCGCCCCGGTGAACTGTCCGGCGGTCAGCGCCAGCGGGTGGCCATGGGCCGTGCCCTGCTCACCAGCCCCCGGGTGTTGCTCATGGACGAACCCCTGGCGGCCCTGGATGCCATCAGCAAGACGGAGATCCTGCCCTACCTGGAGCGGCTGCACGACGAACTCTCCATCCCCGTGCTTTATGTGAGCCATTCCATCGACGAGGTGATGCGGCTCGCGGACCACATGCTGCTGCTGGAGGGGGGACGCCTGCGCGCGGAAGGGCCGATCCGGGAGATGACCACCCGGGGCGACCTGCCGCTGGCCCGTGCCGAGGAGGCGGTGGCCCTGCTGGAGGCCGAGGTGCTGGATCACGACGATGAGGATCACGTCTCCATCCTGGGCATCAACGGCGCGCGCCTGACCCTGCTCAGGGAGGACCTGCCGGTGGGCAGGCAGGTGCGCCTGAGTATCCACGCCCGTGACGTGAGCATCGCCCTGACCCCGCCCGCAGGCATCAGCGTGCTCAACTGCCTGCCCGCCACGGTTCGGGAGATCCATGAAGAGACCCGCCCCGGCGAGGTCCTGCTGGGCCTGGACGTCTGTGGTCAGCCCTTGCTGGCGCGCATCTCGAGGCGTTCCCTGCGCAGTCTGGGTCTGATGCCGGGGATGCAGGTGCATGCATTGATCAAGGCCGTGGCACTTGTGGAATAGAGCACTAGAGACAAGAGGAAAGATACAAGAGACAAGCAAGAACCAAGGCCTTTTTCCACTTGTCTCTTGCATCTTGTATCTTGTCTCTGCGCTTCCTCCGTGACACCGTCACTGAAACAAGCACCGGGGCCTCCTAAGCTGCGATAATCCCCAGGCGTCCACGTCCCAAGGAAGCGATTTCCTCATGTCCCTCTCCCCCCTTGTCCGCCGCATCCTGCCCCTGCTCATCCTGGCGGCAGGCGTGATCGGCTTTCTGATCCTGCGTGCCACGGCGCCCGAGAGCCCGCCCATGGCGGTGGGCGAGCGGGTCTGGCGGGTCAACACCGAGACGGTCACGCCCGCCACCCTGGCGCCCAGCCTGAGCCTCTACGGCCACGTGACCACGCCCCGCACCGCTAACCTGCGCGCCGCGGTGGAGGCGGACGTGCTGGAGACGCCCGGCGAGGAAGGTCGCAGGGTCGAGGCCGGCCAGGTGCTGGTGCGCCTGGACGATCGGGAGATCGGCCTGCTGGTGACCCAGCGGGAGGCGGACGTGGCGGACATCCGCGCCCAGATCAGTGCCGAGCGCCTGCGCAACGCCCGGGACCGGGAGGCGCTCAAGCACGACGAGGCCCTGCTGGAGATCGCCTGGCGCAACGTGGAACGGGCCCAGGACCTGTTCGCCCGCAAGCTGGGCAGCCAGAGCGCCCTGGACGAGGCGCGGCGTGCCCACGAGCAGCAGGCGCTCGCGGTCAACGCCAGGCGCCTGGCGCTGGAGGATTTCCAGGCCCGGCTGGCCCAGCTGGAGGCCCGTGCCCGGCGCGCCGAGGCGCTGCTGGAGGATGCGCGCCTGGACCTGGAACGCACCCGCGTGCGCGCACCCTTCGCCGGCCGCGTGTCCCGACTGGCCGTCGCCCCCGGTGACCGGGTGCGCATCGGCGATCCGCTGGCGACCCTGTTCGATGCCGATGCCCTGGAGGTTCGCGCCCGCATCCCCGCCCTGTATCTGCCGGTGGTGCGCCGCGGCCTGGATGCCGGTGAGCCCCTGTCGGCCCGGGGCGAGATCGACGGCGAACACGTGGTGCTGGAACTGAGCCGCCTGGCCGGCGAGGCGCCTGCCACCGGTGCCGGCGTGGAAGGCCTGTTCCGCATCACGGAGGGCGGCGAACACGCACCGCTGGGGCGTTTCCTGACCGTGCATCTGCGTCTGCCGGAAGCGGCAGATGTGGTCGCCCTGCCCTTCGAGGCCCTGTACGGCATCGACCGGGTCTACCGGATCGAGGAAGGCCGCATGCGCGCCATCACCGTCGAGCGGCGCGGCGAGTGGCTCGATGACAACGGTCGAGAACGGGTGCTGGTGTACAGCCCGGAGATCCGTGACGGCGACCGGCTGGTGACCACCCGTCTGCCCAATGCATTGGACGGCCTGCGGGTCGAGACGGACTGGGACTGAGGATGCCTGGCACCCCATGCAGGAGGCCCGACCTCGGACCGAAAGCCGGCGTTGATCCTGGCCGCGCGTTCGCGGCAGGGTCACCGCTCCTACCGTGTGCCCCGAACCCCGTCGACGGCAAGAAGGTACTGAGCAATGCCAGCTAGAAATCGCGGCCTGATCCGCCTGTTCCTGTGTCACCGGGTGGCCGCCAACCTGCTGGTGGCCCTGATGGTGCTCTCGGGCAGCTGGGCGCTGATCAAGCTCAACACCCAGTTCTTCCCCAACTTCGCCCTGGATTTCGTCACCGTGCGGGTGGTCTGGACCGGCGCCAGCGCCGAGGACGTGGAGACCGGCATCATCACGCCCCTGGAGCAGGAGCTGCGCACCGTGGACGGGCTGCGCAACATGACCTCCACCGCCGCCCTGGGCGTGGGCTCCATCACCCTGGAATTCCAGTCGGGCACGGACATGTCCCTGGCCTCGGACCAGGTGAAGGACATCGTCTCCCAGCAGCGCAACCTGCCCGAGGCCGCCGAGGAACCGGTGGTCACCCGGGTGATCCGCTACGAGCCCGTGGCGCGCATGCTCATCACCGGACCCGCGGACATGCGCGAACTGCGCCCCCTGGTGCGGGACTTCGAGCAGCAGCTATTGGACCGGGGCATCGCGCGCATCGACTTCAAGGGCTTGCCCGAGGAGGAGATGGCCATCCAGGTGCCCATGGCCCGCAGCCTGGAACTGGGCATGAGCCTGGACCAGATCGGCGATAGGGTGGCGGGCATCTCCCGGGACCTGCCCGCCGGCATGGTGGGCCGGGACGACACCGCCCGGCAGATCCGGAGCCTGGAGCAGCGCCGGGACGAGCTGGCCTTCGCCCGGCTTCCGCTGCGCTCCGACGCCGAGGGCGGGCTGATCCGCCTGGGCGACGTGGCGCACATCGAGCGCCGTCCCCGGGACAACCAGGTGTCCGTGCACTATCGGGGCGAACCGGCGGTGGAGATGCAGCTGCAGCGCACCGAGACCGCCGATGCCCTGAAATCCTCCGCGATCCTCATGGACTGGATCGCAGAGGTCACCCCCACCCTCCCGCCGGGTGTTGAGCTGCATCTCTACGACCAGTTCTGGGAGCTGATCTACGAGCGCATCATGCTGCTGCTGAAGAACGGCATCGGCGGTCTGGTGCTGGTGCTCGCCATCCTGTTCCTGTTCCTCAACGGGCGGCTCGCCCTACGCGTGGCGATCGGTATCCCGGTGGCCTTCACCACCGCCTTCCTGGTGCTGTGGCTGCTGGGCGGCAGCATCAACATGATCTCCCTGTTCGGTTTCATCATGTCGCTGGGCATCATCGTGGACAACGCCATCGTGGTGAGCGAGCACGCCTACACCCAGTACCAGCGTGGCATGACGCCCACCCAGGCGGCGGAACGGGGCGCCAAGCGCATGCTGGCACCGGTGATCTCCGCCTCGCTCACCACCGTGGCCGCCTTCCTGCCGCTCATGCTCATCGGCGGCATCATCGGCAACATCCTGTTCGACATCCCCCTGGTGGTGGTGTGCGTCATCCTGGCAACCCTGGTGATCAGCTTCCTGATCCTGCCGGCGCACCTGAAGAACAGCATGGAGAAGATCAGGCCACCCCGGGAGGGTTCCTTCCGGGCCCGCTTCGACGCGCGCTTCGAGCATTTCCGCGAACACAGCTTCCGCCGCATGGTCCAGTGGGCCACGGCCCACTCGGGCATCACCCTCTCGGGCGCGGTGGCGGTGTTGATCCTGGCCTTCGGCCTGATGGCCGGCGGGCGCATCGGCTTCACCTTCTTCCCCAACCCGGAGGGCACGGTGGTCAACGCCGCCGCCAACTTCGTGGCGGGCACGCCGCCACAGCGGGTCGAGGCCTTCATCGAGCACGTGGAGGAGGCGCTGTTCGAGGCCGAAGAGGCCCTGGGTGGCGGACTGATCCGCAACGTGGTGGTGCGCCTGGGTAGCGGCGTGGAACAGGGCGGCGCCGCCCAGGCCCCCAGCGGCGACCAGTTCGGCTCCATCCTGGTGGAGCTGGTCTCTCCTGACCGGCGGGAGGTGCGCAACACGGAACTGATCCGCGCCTGGCAGGAACGGGTTCGGTTGCCCGCCGGCATCGAACTGTTCAGCATCACTGAGCGTCAGGCCGGCCCGCCGGGACGGGACGTGGACGTGCGCCTCACCGGCGCCGATCCGGACCGGCTCAAACAGGCGGCCCTGGAACTCACCGAGGCCATGAACGACTACCCGGGCGTGTTCGCGGTGGAGGACGACATGCCCTTCGGCCGGGAACAGCTCATCTACCGGTTGCGCCCCGAGGGCCTGGCCCTGGGGCTCACCACGGAATCCCTCGGTCGGCAACTGCGCGCCGCCTTCGACGGGCGCCTGGCCCAGATCTACCAGGAGGGCCTGGAGGAGATCGAGGTGCGCGTGGTGCTGCCCGACGCGGAGCGCCATCGCACGGCCATGCTGGAGCGTTTCGCCGTGGTCCTGCCCGGCGGCGGCATCGCGCCGCTCGACACCGTGGCGGAGCTGTTGCCCCGGCAGGGCTTCGAGACCCTGCGCCACGCGGATGGCCGCCTGGCGGTGTCGGTCTCCTCGGAGGTGGATCGCACCCAGAACAATGCGGCACGCATCCGCGAGCAGCTGGCCGCCGATGTGCTGCCGGATCTTGCCCAGCGCCATGGCGTCACCTATTCCTTCGAGGGCCGCGCCGCCGACCAGGCCGAGACCCTGGGCGACATGCGCATGGGCCTGATCTTCGCGCTCGCCATGATCTACCTGGTGCTGGCCTGGGTGTTCGGCTCCTACGGCTGGCCCCTGGTGGTCATGGCCATCATCCCCTTCGGCCTGCTGGGGGCCCTGGTGGGCCACTGGCTCATGGGCCTGGAGCTGACCATCCTGTCCCTGTTCGGTCTGTTCGGACTCACCGGCATCGTGGTCAACAACTCCATCATCCTGGTGAGCTTCTACCAGTCCCTGCGCGAGGAAGGCATGGATCGGGAGCTGGCCATCGTGGAGGCCTCCTGCCAGCGCCTGCGCGCCGTGGTGCTCACCTCCTTCACCACCATCGCCGGTCTCATCCCGCTGCTGTTCGAGCGTTCCGTGCAGGCCCAGTTCCTGATCCCCATGGCGGTGTCCATCGTGTTCGGCCTGGGCGTGGCCACGGTGCTGGTGCTGGTGGTCATCCCCGCCCTGCTGGCGGTCCATGAACGCCTGGCGGATCGGCTCTCGGGCCGTTCCTCAAACGAGGTGTCCGCGGCTGGATGATATGCTGTGGTGCTGAATCCACGCCCTTGCACGATCCCAGATGACCGCAGCAACCGTCCGTCTCATCCCCGGTGACCACACGTTCAGCGTCGAGGGCGAGGAGACCATCCTCGAGGCCGCCCTGCGCGCCGGCCTGTCGGTCAATTACGGCTGCAGCAATGGCAACTGCGGGGATTGCCGCGCCCGGGTGCTGGAGGGCGAGGTGCGCAAGATCCGGCCCCACGACTACGTGTTCAGCGAAGCGGAGAAGCAGCAGGCCTACACCCTGATGTGTTCCGTCACCCCGGTCACCGACCTGCTGCTGGAGGCCGGGCTGGCCGAGGGCCCCGAGCAGATTCCCTTGCAGCGCGTCAGCGCCACGGTGCGCGGCATCGAACACCCGGACCCCCATGTGCTGATCCTGCGCCTGCAGACACCCCGGACCCAGCGGCTGCGCTTTCTCGCCGGTCAGTCCGTTCGCCTGGATCTCGGCGGGGGGTTATCCGGCACCCTGCCCCTGGCCAACTGCCCCTGTGATGATCGCAACCTGGTGTTTCACCTGGACGCCTCGCGAGAGGATCCCTTCACCAGGCATTGTCTGGATCAGCTGGGCAAGGGAACGAGCGTGGACATCGAGGGCCCCGAGGGTGACTTCGTGCTCAGCGAGGAGCATCCCGGCCCGCTGGTCTTCCTGGCCATGGATACGGGCTTCGGCCCGGTGCACAGCCTGGTGGAGCATGTGCTGGCCCAGGAGACCGGCGAGGCCCTGGACCTGGTGTGGGTGGCCAGCGGGGAACGGACCCATTACGAGGACAACCTGTGCCGGTCCTGGAACGATGCCCTGGACGGGTTTCGTTACCAGGCCTTGCGTGTCGGGACTGATGCTCAGGTGGAAGCTGTCATCCGGTCTGCCTTGCCGGAGATCACGGATGCGCCCCAACGGGATGCGTTCGTGGCAGGTTCCGAGACTTTCGTCCGGGCGGGGCTGTCGGCCCTGGCACAGATCGGGGTGCAGGCATCGCGCTGCCGCAGCCTGGTGCTGTGAGGGAGCGCATGGAAGCTGTTGAAGATCTGTCGATTGGAGAGTGGATGCAGGAGCGGCAATCCGGTCGCAAACCGCCACATCCACCCTGGCATCGGCGTTCGGCCCGTGGTCGGGCCTCCTACAGAGTGAAGGTGTAGGAGCGGCGACCTCGCCGCGAACGGGGTGTCCGGATCAGAACCGCTGTTCCAGGATCAGCGCCTGCCCCTCGTTGCGCATCTCGACGCGGCTCAGGAAGGTCATGCCCAGCAGGGCAATGTGGGGGGAGTTGCCGGGCAGGACCATGGCCCGGACATTGCGCTGCTCGATCTCGCCCACGCGCACCCGGTCCAGGGTGACCTCATAGGCGAACGTGGTCCCCGAGGCCGTGCGCGCCTGGGTGAGCTGGCCCCGGGTGTAGTCGATGCCCAGACGCTGCGCCTCGTTGGAACTCATGGCGATGCTGGTGGCACCGGTGTCCACCAGGAAGGTGATGGTGCGGCCGTTGATGCTGCCTGTGGTGGTATAGGAACCACGGGAGTCGGCATAGATCTGTGCCCGGGCCGACTCACGGGCCTGGAAGTTCCCGCCGGCCCGTCCGCCCAGGGCCACCTGACGCCGCTGTCCGTTGATGTCCAGCACCACGTGCCCGGCCCGGCTGTCCGTGGACAGCAGGTGAACGCCCTCTTCGCTGCGTTCACCCACGCGCATCACCTGGCGCTTGCCATCCACTTCGAGCATGGCGCGGTCGGGAAAGATACCCAGCACCACCACGTCCCGCGCCTGGGCGGGCAGAGAGAGCATCAGCAGGCAGAGCAGAATCCAGGGGGTGCGTGCCACGGGTGATCACAAGGGAAGAGAGACAAGATACAAGATACAAGATACAAGGGAGAAATAGTAGAAAGTCAGGAAGTAGGAAGCTTCGCACTCCTTGCTCGATTCGTACCTCCAAATTCCAAATTCTCACTTCCCACTTCAATTGCCGCCCCACCACCAGGCGATCAGCTGCAGCACGATCAGGGCGTAGACACCCGCCACGATGTCGTCCATGACGATCCCGGCGCCGGTGTGCATCTGCCGGTCGAACCAGCGGGCGGGCCAGGGCTTGACGATGTCGAACAGGCGAAACAGGGCGAAACCGATCAGTATCCAGACCCAGCCCGCAGGCGCGGCGATCATGGTCACCAGGAAGCCGGCGAACTCGTCCCAGACGATGCCGGGGTGGTCATGCACCCCAAGCTTGCGCGCGCTCTGGCCGCACAGCCAGAAGCCCGCCAGGGTCACCAGCAGCGTGGCCAGCAGGTAGGCCCACAGGGGCAGCGGCTGCAGCAGCAGGAACAGGGGGATGGCGGCCACCGTGCCGGCGGTGCCCGGTGCCCAGGGTGAGAGCCCGGAGCCGAAACCGAAGGCGAGGAAATGCACCGGGTCGCTGAAGACCGTGCGCGCGGGCGGTGGCGGAATGCGGGGCATGGTTTCGGTCCGTTCTCAGGTGAAATGCTGGTAACCCGGTGTCAAAAGGCTGAATGGCCTGCCATCGTCATCCAGGAGGCGCAGCCCGGGTTCGGCGTCGATGGTCCCGATGCGGTTGAAGGGCGTGGGCACGCAGGTCCTGAGCAGCCCGGCCACCCCTTCCGGCAGGGTGAACAGCAATTCGTAGTCATCACCCCCGGCCAGTGCCAGGCCCCAGTCCGGGGCATCGCCACAGAGTGCACGAAAGGCCTCGGACAGGGGCATCTCGGACAACTGCAGTGTCGCGCCCACCCCGGAGGCCTCGAGCACGTGGCCCAGATCCGCCAGCAGGCCGTCGGAGAGGTCGATGGCGCAGCGGGCCTGACCGCGCAGGGCGAGTCCCGCCTCGATGCGCGGACTCGGATGGGTGAGTCGTTCCACGAGCCAGTCCGTGTTCCCGTCTCCCTGGCCCCGATGCGCCCACTGTCTGAGTCCCAGGGCCGCGTCGCCCAGGGTGCCGGTCACATAGATGCCCTCCCCCGCCCGCGCGCCGGCCCGGCGCAGGGCCTGGCCACGGGGCACGAGACCCATCACCTGGACCGTGACGCTCAGGGGGCCCTGGGTGGTGTCCCCGCCCACCAGGTCCACGTCATAGCGGCGGGCCAGACCCAGGAAGCCTTCGCTGAACTCGGCCAGCCAGGCCTCGTCGGCCTCGGGCAGGGTCAGGGCCAGGGTGGCCCAGGCGGGTGTCGCACCCATGGCCGCGATATCACTGAGATTCACCGCGAGTGCCTTGTGTCCCACCGCTTGCGCCGGGGTATCCGCGGGAAAATGCACCCCGGACACCAGGGTGTCCACGCACACGACCAGTTCCTGATCCGGCGGAACCCGCAGCAGGGCCGCGTCATCCCCCACGCCCAGGATCACGTCCTGGCGTGTCCCGGGTCGGGTGAAGTACTTGCGGATGAGATCGAATTCCGGCACGTGCGGGTCTGTCCGTCCTGAAACCGAATGAAAAGCGAACCGCTATGGACGCGAGTATGCGCGAAGGTCGCATAGGGTTTTATAACGATATCCTTTGCGTTCTTGGCGCATCCTTCGCGCCCTTTGCGTTCCGGCTTTTGACTTTCAGTTAGCCGAGGCTTCCATGGCCCGCAGCTGACGCCCCAGCTTGTCCAGCACGCCGTTGACGAACTTGTGGGCGTCGGTGGCGCCGAATTTCTTGGTCAGTTCCACCGCCTCGTTGATGACCACCCGGTAGGGAATATCGATGCGCTGCTTCAGTTCGAAGGTGGCCAGGCGCAGGATGGCACGTTCCACCGGGTCCAGCTCGGCGACGCTGCGGTCCATCTGGGGTGCGAGCAGTTCGTCCAGTTCGTCCACCTGTTCGGTGACGCCCAGCAGCAGTTCCCGGAAGTAATCCGCATCGGCCTTCTCCAGCTCCGGGTCTTCCCGGTACTGCAACAGGATGTCCTTGGGGTGGTAGCCGGTGAGCTGCCACTGGTAGAGGGCCTGCATGGCCACGCGCCGGGACTGGCGGCGGGCGTGGCTCAGGCGTCGATTGTCGGGTCCGGTCAAGGCTCAGCCCTTCAACTGCTTCATCAGGCTGACCATCTCCAGGGCGCCCATGGCGGCGTCCACGCCCTTGTTGCCCGCCTTGGTGCCGGCGCGCTCCACGGCCTGTTCGATGCTGTCGGTGGTGAGCACGCCGAAAGACACCGGCAGACCGCTGTCCATGGAGACCATGGCCAGGCCCTTGGCGCTCTCGCCGGCCACGTAGTCGAAGTGCGGGGTGGCGCCGCGGATCACGCAGCCCAGGGCGATGATGGCGTCGTGCTTGCCGGACTTCGCCATGGCCTGGGCGGCCAGGGGCAGTTCATAGGCGCCGGGTACGCGCACGATGGTCATGTCCTTGTCCTTCACCCCGTGACGGCGCAGGGTGTCGACCGCCCCTTCCAGCAGGCGCTCCACGATGAAGCTGTTGAAGCGGGCCAGCACGATGCCGTAACGGCCGCCGGCGGCCTGGGTGAAGTCGCCTTCAATGGTCTTGATCGAATTCATGACGGTATCCGGTTGGTTGATTGGTTGGGTCTGGAATTAAACGCGGAGAGCGCAAAGACGCAGAGAGCGCAAAGTGTAATCATTTCAAATCAAAAACTTTGCGTCCTCTGCGTCTTTGCGCTCTTTGCGTCACACCACGAAGCCAGTTCTCCCAGTGTACCCGCTTTGGGGTCAGTCGCTCACGTACTCGACCACTTCCAGGCCGAAGCCACCCAGGCCGTGGAAGCGCTTGGGCGCCGACAGCAGGCGCATCTTCTGCACACCCAGTTCCGCGAGGATCTGGGCGCCGATGCCGTGGGTGCGCAGTTCCACGGGCTCGGCCTCGCCGTGCTCCACCGGGCGGCGTTCCTTGAGTGCCATCTGGCGGATGCGGCGCACCAGGTCCCGGGAGGATTCGGGCTTGCGGATGATCACCGCTACGCCCTTGCCGGCGGCACTGATGCGTGACAGGACGTCACGCAGGGGCCAGCCACAGTCGGGGCCGTTGTAGGCGAGCGTGTCGCACAGGGTGTGTTCCACGTGCACGCGTACCAGGGTGGGCTCGTCGCCGCGGATCTCGCCCATCACCAGGGCGAAGTGCAGTTCCTTGCCGATCACGTCCTCGAAGGCATGCAGGCGGAACTCACCGAACTCCGTGGGGAAGGCGGTCTCGGCCACCTGCTCGACGCTCTTCTCGTTCTCGATGCGGTAGCGGATCAGGTTCTCGATGGTGCCGATCTTGAGATTGTGCTCGGCGGCGAACTTCTCCAGATCCGGGCGCCGCGCCATGGTGCCGTCCTCGTTGAGGATCTCCACGATCACCGCCGCCGGCTCGAAGCCGGCCAGACGGGCGAAGTCGCAGCCCGCCTCGGTGTGGCCGGCGCGCACCAGCACGCCGCCCGGCTGGGCCATCAGCGGGAACACGTGTCCGGGTTGCACCACGTCGGTGGGCTGGGCATTGGGCGCCACGGCGGTGCGGATGGTGTGGGCCCGGTCGTAGGCGGAGATGCCCGTGGTCACCCCTTCTGCCGCCTCGATGGAGACGGTGAAGTTGGTGCCGTGCTGGTCGTTGGTGTCGGTGACCATCAGAGGCAGCTTGAGCTGCCTGCAGCGCTCCCGGGTGAGGGTCAGGCAGATCAACCCTCGGCCATACCGGGCCATGAAGTTGACGTCCTCCGGGCGCACCATGGAGGCCACCATGAGCAGGTCGCCCTCGTTCTCACGGTCCTCGTCGTCCAGGATGACCACCATGCGCCCCTGGCGCAGGTCGTCGATGATCTCTTCTGTGGTGTTGAATGCCATGGTCATCCGAGTGGGATAAATGATTAAAGTAAATTAGACAGGATTAACAGGATTATTATGATTTTAAAAGAATTTCATCCGGTTAATCATGTAAATCCTGTCCGATCATTTCTTTCCAAGAAATCCGTGTTCCGCCAGGAAGGCCTCGGTCAGTCCGCTGCCGGACTCGGCGGCCTTCTCGCCCAGCAGCAGGCGTTCCAGGTAGCGGGCGATCAGGTCCACCTCCAGGTTCACCCGGGTGCCGGCCCGGTAGAAGCGGATGGTGGTCTCCTGCTGGGTGTGGGGCACGATGTTCACGGAGAACACCGCACCATCCACCCGGTTGACGGTGAGGCTCACGCCATCCATGCAGATGGAGCCCTTGGGCGCGATGTAGCGTGCGAGGCCTGCCGGGGCGCGGATCTCGTAGCGCACGGAGCGGCCGTCGTCCTTCAGGGACAGCACCTCGCCCAGTCCGTCCACGTGACCGCTCACCAGGTGCCCGCCCAGGCGCGTGGTGGGCGTCAGGGCCTTCTCCAGGTTCACGGCACTGCCCTTGCCCAGTGCGCCCAGGCTGGTGAGCGACAGGGTCTCCCCGGAGACATCGGCCACGAATCCATCCCCAGGCAGTTCGACGGCGGTCAGGCACACGCCGTTCACGGCGATGCTGTCGCCCAGTTGCACATCGGAGAGGTCCAGCTTGCCGGTGCGAATGCGCAGCCGGCAGTCGCCGCCCCTGGGCTCGATGCCCGCCACCTCGCCGACCGCCTGGATGATGCCTGTGAACATGCTCGTGATCTCTGTGTTCAAAACGAAAACAATGGACAGGATGAACAGGATTATTTGGACCCCAAAAAGATCAGGATCGGACAGGATTAACATGATTTACTTGATGAAAAGAACCAAAAATCCTGTAAATCATGTTAATCCTGTCGAGTCCTTTTCAGTCCTTTTATTCCTGTGCATCCTGTCCATTTAAGAATCATGCCGTCGGACGCGCCACGATGCGCCAGTCTCCGCCCACGGCGCGGATGTCCTCGATCCTGAGTGGGACCCGCTCGTCCATGTGTTCGAGTCCGAGGTTCAGCAGGCCCCGGGCATCGTTGCCCATCAGGTGCGGGGCCATGTAGATCACCAGTTCGTCCACCAGGCCCGCCTGCATCAGGGAACCGCACAGGATCGGGCCTGCTTCGACGTGAAGCTCATTGATCCCGCGCCGGGCCAACAGTTCCAGGACCGCGTGCAGATCCAGTCCGCGGGGGGCGGAGGCCACGGCCTCCACCTCGGCGCCGCACGCCTGAAGTTGTGTGTAGCGGGCAGTGTCCTGCTCGGCTGTCAGCACCAGCGCCGGACCGCCTGTGGTGAACAGTTTCGCCTCGGGCGTGCAGGCAAGCCGTGTGTCCAGCACCACCCGCAGGGGCTGACGTACAGGCCCCTCGATGCCCAGTTCCTGCGCAGAGAGCCGCACATCCAGACCCGGATTGTCGGCGAGCACGGTGCCCGAGCCCGTGAGGATCGCGCCGGCGCGGGCCCGCAGGCGCTGCACGTCCCGGCGCGCGGCCTCGCCGGTGATCCAGCGGCTCTCCCCGCTCGCCATGGCGGTTCGCCCGTCCAGGCTCATGGCGAGCTTCACCCGGACATAAGGCCGGCCCTGCTCCATGCGGCTGATGAACCCCGGGTTCAACGCCCGTGCCTCGGCCTCCAGTACGCCGCTGGCGGTCGTTATGCCGGCGGCGGTCAGTCGTGCCAGACCCTGCCCTGCAACCCGGGGATTGGGGTCCACCATGGCGGCCACCACCCGGGCCACGCCCGCATGGATCAGCGCGTCGGCGCAGGGCGGTGTGCGGCCGAAGTGGGCACAGGGCTCCAGGGTCACGTAGACCGTGGCGCCCCGGGCGGCCTCGCCGGCCTGGCGCAGGGCCAGGATCTCCGCATGGGGCTCGCCGGCGCGCACATGAAAGCCCTCGCCCAGCACCTGCCCGTCGCGGACCATGACACAGCCCACCCGCGGATTGGGATCCGTGGTGTACAGACCCCGCCGCGCCAGCTGCAGCGCCCGGGCCATGTGGCGAGTGTCAGTTTCCGTGGTCATTCAGGCTTAAAATATTTGACAGGATTTACATGATTAACAAGATTAAAAAGTATTTATAACATCATGTTAATCATGTAAATCCTGTCAAAATTATTTTCAGTCTTTGCCCTCCCCCTCCTCGTCACCGAGCAGCGGGATCTGGTGCTTGCGCATCTCAGGGGTCAGGTCCTTCTCCAGGCGCTCGATCACCTCCCGGAAGGCCTGCACGTCGGCGAAGCTCAGGTACACCGAGGCGAAGCGGATGTAGGCCACCTGGTCCAGGTTGCGCAGTTCTTCCATGACCCACTCGCCGATGCGCCGGGAATCCACCTCCCGCTCGCCCTGGCCCAGCAGCTTGCGCTTGATGCGCGCCACCGCCTCTTCCACCTTGTCCGTGGACACGGCGCGCTTCTCCAGCGCATGGGTCATGCCGGACTTGAGCTTGTCCTCGTTGAACGGCTCCCGGGAGCCGTCGCGCTTGACCACCCGGGGCATGTTCAGCTCCGCGTTCTCGTAGGTGGTGAAGCGCTCGGAACAGGAGAGGCACTCGCGACGACGGCGCACCTGGTCGCCTTCACCTGCAAGCCGTGAATCGATCACCCGGGTATCGGGGGCTCCGCAGAAGGGGCAGCGCATGAGCGCAGTCTCAAGTGGCTAGTGGCAAGTGGCAAGGAAAGGTCTTCCTTGCCACTTGCCACTTGAGACTTGCCACTGTTTCCCAGTCACGGGTCAGTGCCCGTAGACGGGGAAACGCGCGCAGACATCCAGGACCTTCGCCTTGACCTGCTCGATGACCGCGCCGTTCTCGTGATCATCAAGCACGTCGCAGATCCAGCCGGCCAGGTCCTTGCATTCCTGCTCGCCGAAGCCGCGGGTGGTGATGGCGGGGGTGCCGATGCGGATGCCGCTGGTGACGAACGGGGACTGGGGGTCGTTGGGCACGGCGTTCTTGTTCACCGTGATGTTGGCATTGCCCAGGGCTGCGTCGGCGGCCTTGCCGGTCAGGCCCTTGTCGATCAGGTCCACCAGGAACAGGTGGTTGTCGGTGCCGCCGGAGACGATCTTGTAGCCGCGCTCCATCAGGGTGGCGGCCATGGTGCGGGCGTTGGCCACCACCTGCTTCTGGTAGTCCTTGAAGCCGGGCTCAAGCGCTTCCTTGAAGGCCACGGCCTTGGCGGCGATCACGTGCATCAGGGGGCCGCCCTGGGTGCCGGGGAACACCAGGGAGTTGAGCTTCTTCTCGATGTCGGGGTTGCTCTTGGCCAGGATGATGCCGCCGCGGGGGCCGCGCAGGGTCTTGTGGGTGGTCGAGGTGGTCACATCCGCGATCTGCACCGGGCTCGGGTAGATGCCCGCCGCCACCAGGCCCGCCACGTGGGCCATGTCCACCAGCAGGTAGGCGCCCACCTTGTCGGCGATGTCGCGGAACTTCTGCCAGTCGATCTCACGGGAGTAGGCGGAGAAACCGCCCACGATCATCTTGGGCTTGTGTTCCAGGGCCAGGCGCTCCACCTCGTCGAAGTCGATGTAGCCCTGGTCGTCGATGCCGTACTGGACGGCGTGATAGATCTTGCCGGAGAAGTTGACCTTGGCGCCGTGGGTCAGGTGACCGCCATGGGCAAGACTCATGCCCAGCACGGTGTCGCCGGGGTTGAGCAGGGCCATGTACACGGCGGCATTGGCCTGGGAGCCGGAATGGGGCTGCACGTTGGCGTAGTCGGCACCGAACAACTGCTTCACCCGGTCGATGGCCAGCTGCTCGGCGATGTCCACGTACTCGCAGCCGCCGTAGTAGCGCTTGCCGGGGTAGCCCTCGGCGTACTTGTTGGTGAGCACCGAGCCCTGGGCCTCCATGACCCGGGGGCTGGCATAGTTTTCCGAGGCGATCAGCTCGATGTGCTCTTCCTGGCGACGGGCCTCGGATTCGATGGCCTGCCAGAGTTCGTCGTCATAACCTGCGATACCCATCTGGATGGAAAACATGCTTACACTCCCGGGAAAACGTCTGGTATGGTGACCAGCGGTAGAGGCGCCAGAAAAAGAGCCGAATTATACCGTATTTTGAGCCAACACACAGGATAAGACCCCGTATTTTGTGTTGAAGGCGCAGGACCACGACTCCTAGCCCGTATAGCTCACCACGGTTCGTAGCGAGGGCGTCGAGATGCCGCTGTGACGGGGCGCGCGGAGCGGAAGACGGCGCAGGCGTAGCCGACACTACGTCAAGCCGGCTGGAGTGAGCACGCCCCGTCACAGCGAGCAGATCGACGGCCGCAGTAGGAGTGTGGTGAGCTATGCGGGCTAACCCTGCGCCCCGAACCCTCAAGGAGATCATCCCCATGAACCTGTCACGCATGCGTCGTTCCCTGCTCACGCTCCTGTCCGCAGGCCTTGCCCTGGGCCTCGCCGGCCCCATGCACGCCCAGGAGCGTTTCGTCACCATCGGCACCGGCGGTGTCACCGGGGTCTACTACCCCACCGGCCAGAACATCTGCCGGCTCATGAACCGTGACCAGGCCAGCCACGGCATCCGCTGCAACGCAGAATCCACCGGCGGCTCGGTGTTCAACCTGAACGCCATCCGGCAGAAGGAAATGAACCTGGGCGTGGCGCAGTCCGACTGGCAGTACCACGCCTACCATGGCAGCGACCGCTTCAGTGACGTGGGCCCCCACGAGTCCCTGCGCGCCGTGTTCTCCCTTCACCCGGAGCCCTTCACCGTGCTGGTGCGTCCCGACAGCGGCATCACTCGCTTCGAGGACATCAAGGGCAAGCGCGTCAACGTGGGCAACCCCGGCTCCGGCCAGCGGGGCACCGTGGAGCGCCTGATGGAGGTCTACGGCTGGCGCATGTCCGACTTCGCCCTGGCCTCGGAACTGCCCTCCCGGGAACAGGGCCAGGCCCTGTGCGACAACCGCATCGACGTGGTGCTGTTCACCGTGGGCCACCCCTCCGCGGCCATCCAGGAGCCCATCGCCACCTGCGGCGCGCGCATCGTGCCGGTGGAGGGCGAGATCATCGACACCCTGGTGAGCGAGACCCCCTACTATTTCCACGCCACCATCCCCGCAGGCATGTACCCGGGACAGGATGCGAACGTGCGCACCTTCGGCGTGGGCGCCACCCTGGTCTCTTCCACGGACACCTCCGAGGAGGCGGTCTATCACCTGGTCAAGGCGGTGTTCGAGAACTTCGACACCTTCAAGGGCATGCACCCGGCCTTCGGCGTGCTGGAGAAGGAGACCATGGTCAGCCAGGGTCTCTCCGCGCCCATGCACGAGGGTGCCCGTCGCTACTTCCGTGAAGCGGGCCTGCTCAGCGACTGAACACGCCCGGGACCAGCCCTGCATGGCGCACGCCCCTGACAAGGCACCGGTCGTTTCGGCCGGGGCCGCCCCTGCCCCCGGGGCGGCGCAGATGGCCGCCACCATGGAGATGGGGGCCCGGGACCCGGGTCGCCTGACCCGCGGCCTGATCTACGCCACCGCGCTGGCCTGGTCCCTGTTCCAGGTCTGGATCGCCTCTCCCTTCGGGTACTGGATCGGCGCCTTCGTCATTCCCGAGACCCAGGCCCGGGCCATTCACCTGGCCTTCGGCGTGTTCCTCGCCTATCTGGCCTTTCCCGCCTTCTCGCCCCTGGCCAGGGGTCACCGCCCCCTGGCCAGGGTCTTCTACATCGTATTCGGCCTGGGGCTCCTGTCCCTGGCCGCCTACAACCATCTCTCGGAACTGCCCCGCGCGGGGGTGTTCGCCCTGATCGGCGGGGTGGTGCTCGCCATGGCCTGGCCCAGCCTGCGGCCCTGCCCCGTGACCCGGGTACCGGCCCTGGACTGGATCTTCGCGGCCCTGGCGGCGTTCTGCGCCGCCTACCTGTACCTGTTCCACCAGGAACTGGCCCAGCGGCCCGGACGCGCCACGCCCACTGACCTGGTGGTGGCCGGTGTGGGCATGGCCCTGCTGCTGGAGGCCACCCGCCGGGTGCTGGGACCGGCCCTGATGATCATCGCCGGGGTGTTCCTGTTCTACACCTTCGCTGGCCCCTGGATGCCGGAGCTGCTGGCCCACCGGGGTGCCTCTTTCGGCCGGGCCATGTCCCAACAGTGGCTCTCCAACGAGGGGGTGTTCGGCATCGCCCTGGGGGTCTCCACCAGCTTCGTGTTCCTGTTCGTGCTGTTCGGTGCCCTGCTGGAACGGGCCGGGGCCGGCGGCTATTTCATCCGCGTGGCCTTTGCCCTGCTCGGACACCTGCGCGGCGGTCCCGCCAAGGCGGCGGTGGTGGCCTCGGGGCTCACCGGCGTGGTGTCCGGTTCCTCCATCGCCAACGTGGTGACCACCGGCACCTTCACCGTGCCGCTCATGAAACGGGTGGGTCTCTCCGGACAGAAGGCGGGCGCCGTGGAAGTGGCCAGTTCCGTGAACGGCCAGCTCATGCCGCCGGTGATGGGCGCCGCCGCCTTTCTCATGGTGGAGTACGTGGGCATCCCCTACGTGGAGGTGATCCGGCACGCCTTCCTGCCGGCGGTGATCGCCTACATCGCCCTGCTCTACATCGTGCACCTGGAGGCGATGAAGCTGGGACTGGAGGGCCTGCCCCGCTCCCGGATCGTCCCGGTCTGGCACCGGCTGCTGGGCTTCGCCCTCACGGTCTCCGGGCTGCTGATCCTGGCGGGCGGGGTCTATTACGGCCTGGGCTGGATCAAGGGGGTCGCCGGAGATGCATCGCCCTGGATCATCGGGGTGCTGGTGCTCGCGGCCTACGGACTGCTGCTCTGGTTTTCCAGCCGGGTGCCCGAATCCCACATGGTGGACGAGGAGCACCTGGTCCTGCCCGAACCCCGGCCCACCATCCAGAGCGGCCTGCACTTCCTGCTGCCGGTGGTGGTGCTGGTCTGGTGCCTGGTGGTGGAACGCCTCTCCCCCGGCCTGTCCGCCTTCTGGGCGGTGATGTTCATGGTATTCATCCTGCTCACCCAGCGTCCGCTCCTGTGCCTGTGCCGCGGACAGACCGGCCAGGGTCGGGCCGTGCTGCGCGGGGTGAAGGAACTGGGCGACGGCATGGTGCAGGGGGCGCGCAACATGGTGGGCATCGCCGTGGCCACCGCCGCCGCCGGCATCATCGTGGGCACCGTGGGCATGACCGGCATCGGCCTGGTGATGACCGACCTGGTGGAACTGCTCTCCGGCGGCAACCTGCTGCTCATGCTGCTGCTCACCGCGCTGATCTGCCTGGTCCTGGGCCTGGGCCTGCCCACCACGGCCAACTACATCATCGTCGCCACCCTGATGGCGCCGGTGATCGTGGATCTGGCCGCCCAGAACAACCTGCTGATCCCGCTCATCGCCGCGCACCTGTTCGTGTTCTATTTCGGCATCATGGCGGACGTCACCCCGCCGGTGGGCCTGGCCTCCTTCGCCGCCGCCGCCGTGGCAAGGGCCGACCCCATCCGCACCGGGGTGCAGGCCTTCTGGTACAGCCTGCGCACCGTGGCCCTGCCGTTCTTCTTCGTGTTCAACACCCAGCTGCTGCTGATCGGCATCACCAGCGCCTGGCAGCTGTTACTGACCTTCTTCGGGGCGCTGACTGGCATGCTGGTGTTCGCCGCCGCCACCCAGGGATGGTTCCTGACCCGCAGTCGCTGGCACGAGTCCGCCCTGCTGCTGGGCGTCGCCTTCACCCTGTTCGTGCCCGGTTTCTGGATGGATCGCATCCACCCGCCCCTTCAGACCGTGGAGCCCGCCCGCCTGCAACAGGTGGCCGAGGCCACGCCCGCCGGGGGCCACCTGCGCTTCACCCTCGAGGGCATGGACCTGGAGGGTCGGGAGATCGCCAGGGCCGTGATGCTGCCGCTCGGGGATGCCGGCGCCGGTGCGGAGCGCCTGACCCGGGCAGGTCTCGGCACCCTGGCCCTGGGCGACCAGGTGAGCGTGAGCTTCGTAAGTTTCGGCAGCCCCGCCGAACGCCTCGGTATCGAGAGCGGCTGGCGCATCACCGGCGTGCTGGTACCGGCGGACCGGCCGGCGCCGGAGTGGTTCTATCTGCCGGCGCTGGGTGTGCTGGGTGTGATATGGCTGCTGCAGCGGCGGCGCCTCGGGTTGGCACGTGAGGGGAAAGGCGTGAGGCGTCAGGGGTGAAGAATTCTCTCTCTCAGGATGCAGTACAATCCCCAGACACCTCACCCTCTCACTCCTACCCCCTCACGACAATGCCGCCACGCATCCTGCCGCTTCTCCTCCTGCTGATCCTTCCCCTGGCTGCACAGGCCCAGACCCGGACATCCGGCCCGGAACTGGAGGTCTATCTCAGCCGTGAGGTAAGCGACTGGCGCCTGGAGGGGGGCAGCACCGTGGAGAGCCGCATGAACCGCCTGGGCCTGAGCATCCACGATCGCGTGGGTGAGCGCGTCTGGGTCGGAATTCACGGCGGGTACCTGGAACTGACCCAGAGCGGCAACCCCGTCACCCAGGGCATGGACCTGAGCGGTTGGTACCTGGGCGCCTCGGGACGCTGGCGGTTCCTGGAACTGGGCCCCCTGGGGCTGAGCCTGCTGGGGCAGTACACCTACAACGAGGCGGACGACACCCTGGGGGACCAGAACACCCGCTACAGCTGGCATGCCTACGGGGCAGGCCTGGAATCGGCCCTGCGTTTCGACGCCATCCAGCTGCGTCTGGGGGCGGACTACACCCGGGTGGACGGCGACGAGAAATCCAGCGGCCCGGTGCAGCGCACCCTGAGCCTGTCGGAGGATGAGACGATCACTGCCCGGGCCGCCCTGGACCTGCTGGTGGATGCCACGGGCCGCATCAGTTTCCAGGTGGAGTCCGGTGGGCGGCGCAGTGCCGGGATCTGGTTCGCCCGCCAGTTCTGATCAGCCCGGACATGGCATCCAGGATCGCGAATGATCGAGGCCTCTGGGACTGTCTCGCTTGCTCATAGGGCGGCCCGTGGCCGCCTGGTGGCTGGATACCCGCGGCAAACGGCGGGCATGGCCCGCCCTATGCTTCTCCTGTAAGACGAGGGTGCGAGACTGGCCGGAGTCCGCAGTAGGTACAAGGGTCAGCTCAGCCTTCCCCGGAAAGCCGCCACAGCTCCATCAGGTAGGCCACGTCATGGTCGGCCCGGTGGGCATGCCCGGGCACGTTGCGCCAGGCCCGGGATTGCAGCGCCTGGATGCGCGCCTGGGCCTCCTCGCCCTTCAGGGACAGGCGCTGCTGCAGCAGGGGCGTGATGTCGGCCAGGCGGAAACTGGGCATGCGGTTGCCTGCCTCGAACAGGCGCAGCAGCCAGAACCGGTCCATGCTGAGTGCATCGGTCAGCACCGTCAGCCCGCCCAGGACCGCGTTCATGCGCCGGCAGATCTCCTCGGCCTCGACCCCCTCGCTGATCACCCGTTCACGCTCCAGTCCGTGGGCCTCTTCCGAGTGCTCGTCCCAGTCGGTCCAGTCCGCTTCGGGGCGGATCAGGTGGCATTCGATATGGCCGCGGGCGTCGGACCAGGCAACCTGGATGGGGTAGCTGTCCCCGGACAGGCTGGAGGCCTCGAAGTCCAGGAAACAGGGCATTCCCAGTTGGCAGGCAGGTTGGCTCATGAAGGCATAGGGTCCGGTGGTGCGGCCAGCTTGACCGCTCGTCAGGTTGAAAGCCACAGTCTAACCGGGATGCTCACCGCTTTGGTGCAGCACATCGTATGATCAGCCCCATGACAGAGCAGATCATGCGCCGCCTTGAACGCAACCCCCTGGGGCGGGATTTTGCCGTCGGGGATATCCACGGCATGTTCAGCCAGCTTGAACAGGCCCTGGATAGCCTCTGCTTCGATCCGGACCACGACCGTCTCATCTCGGTGGGCGACCTCATCGATCGGGGCCCGGAGTCGCACCGGGTCCTGGAGTTCCTCAACAAGTCCTGGTTTTACGCGGTGCAGGGCAATCATGAGCGCCTGCTGCTGGATTCCGAATCGGACGCGGACATGGCCTGTTCCTGGATCGCCCTCAACGGCGGTGAATGGTGGCGCGAGATCCCTAAGTCCGAACAGCCCGAGTACCGCAAGCGCATCCGCGCCCTGCCCTACATCCTGGAAGTGGACACCGACCAGGGACGGGTCGGCATCGTCCACGCGGATGTCCCCCTGGAACTGAGCTGGCAGGATTTCGTCGTCCGCCTGGAAACCGACCAGCGCCTGCGGGACTACGCGGTCTGGTCCCGCAGGCGCATCACCCAGTCCGAGTCCGGCGGCGAGATCCCGCCGATCGCGGGCATCGACCTGGTGGTGATGGGACACACCCCTCTGCAACAGGCGGTGCATGCCGGCAATATCTATTATCTGGACACCGGGGCCGCCTACGCCGAGGTGCTCAACGATGCCAAGCTGAGCATCCTGCAGATCCATCCCGAACGCATGCTCATCGAGTTTCCCACCGCGGACTCCGCACAGCCGGCAGCCTGAGCCGCGCATGCCCCGACGGCAGCGAGGGGCATGCCAGATCGCCCATACCGAGAGAGGCACGTTCGCAGCCTTGCCACTGGGCAGGCCTGCGCGCATCTGAACCGTAAGGGGGGGATGCCATGACGGACTCTGTAGACTTGTGACTCACACGGCCCACTCTCTATACTTGCGGACCCCACGAATTTGATCAGGTATTTTTCCAATCCAAATCCAGGTGAAATCATGACCTTCAAGTCCTTCCATCCTCCCGTGCGCACCCTCATGGGCCCCGGCCCCTCCGATGTGAATCCCCGGGTGCTGGCCGCCATGAGCCGCCCCACCATCGGTCACCTGGACCCGGTATTCGTGGACATGATGGACGAGATGAAGGGCCTGCTGCAGTACGCCTTCCAGACCCGCAACGCGCTCACCCTGCCCGTCTCCGCCCCCGGTTCCGCCGGCATGGAGACCTGCTTCGTGAACCTGGTGCAACCCGGTGACACCGTTGTGGTGTGCGCCAATGGGGTGTTCGGCGGACGCATGAAGGAGAACGTGGAGCGTTGCGGCGCCACACCGGTGATGGTGGAGGACGAATGGGGCAAGCCTGTCGATCCGCAGAAGCTCGAGGATGCCCTGAAGGCCCACCCGCAGGCCAGCACCGTGGCCTTCGTGCACGCCGAGACCTCCACCGGCGCCTGCTCCGACGTGAAGACCCTCACCGACATCGCCCACCGTCACGGTTGCCTGGTGATCGTGGACAGCGTCACGGGCCTGGGCGGCGTGGAACTGCGCGTCGACGACTGGGGCGTGGACGCCATCTACTCCGGCAGCCAGAAGTGCCTCTCCTGCACCCCCGGCCTGTCCCCGGTGAGCTTCAACGAGGCCGCTGTGGAACGCATCAAGTCCCGCAAGCACAAGGTTCAGAGCTGGTTCCTGGACCTGAGCCTGGTGATGGGCTACTGGGGCGGCGGCACCAAGCGCGCCTACCACCACACCGCGCCCATCAACGCCCTTTACGCCCTGCACGAATCCCTTGTCGTCCTGCAGGAGGAAGGCCTGGAGAACGCCTGGGCACGGCATCGCGCCCAGCACGAGGCGCTCAAGGCCGGCCTGGACACCATGGGCCTAAGCATGATCGTGGCCCCCGAGCATCGCCTGCCCCAGCTCAACGCCGTGAAGGTGCCCGCGGGCGTGGACGAGGCCGCCGTACGCAAGCTGCTGCTGGATGAGTTCAACCTGGAGATCGGCGCCGGCCTCGGCCCCCTGGCGGGCAAGGTCTGGCGCATCGGCCTGATGGGCTACGGCGCGAACCGCAAGAACGTGCTGTTCTGCCTGGGCGCCCTGGAGACCGCCCTGGTGGCCCAGGGTGCGGACATCGTCCCCGGTCGGGCCGTCGCCGCCGCACGGGCGGTCTACGGGGCCTGAATCATTCCCTGACGCCCCGGGTCTCCCGGGATCACGGGTGACCCATCCCTCGTCATAGGGCGGGCCGTGCCCGCCGTTGACCATCAAGGCTGACACAGCCGGTCAACGTGGTGGGCCGAATGGCGGCCATGGGCCGCCCTATTACACGGGGTGGCAGAGACACTGTGATGAGCCGCGAGTCACTGGAACGGCATCAGCTCTGGCTCTATCTCGCCGTCATCAGCCTGGGACTCGCCCTGGGCCTCCAGTTTCCTGCCCTCGCGGGTCTGCCGGACTGGGTGCTCTGGCCGGTGCTGGGTCTCCTGCTGTTTGCCACCTTCACCCAGGTGCCCATGAAACACCTGGGACGGGCCTTCGTGGATGCGCGCTTCACCCGCACGCTCCTGATCGCCAATTTTGTGCTCGTGCCGGCCCTGGTCTGGCTGCTGGTGCAGTTCCTGCCCGATGATCCGGTGATCCGCCTCGCGGTGGCCGCAGTGCTGCTGGTGCCCTGTACCGACTGGTTCATCAGCTTCACCCACCTGGGCCGCGGTGACACCGCCCGGGCCATCGCCGCCTCGCCCCTGCTGCTGTTCGCACAGATCCTGCTCCTGCCCTTCTACCTGGTGGTGCTGTTCGATGGGGCGATCTTTGCCAACGAACTGGATGCGGGGCGTCTGGTGGGGGTGTTCGTGGGGCTGATCGTCGTGCCCCTTGTCCTCGCCACCGTGCTGGAACACTGGGCCGCGGGTCGTGCCGAGCGAGGCGCGATCATCGCGCGCCTGGGCTGGCTGCCCGTGCCGCTGCTGGCACTGATGGTGTTCCTGATCGCGGCGAGCCAGGTACAGGTGGTGGTGCAGTGGTTCCCCGCCATGGGGACCGTCACCGCCGTGTTCGTCGCTTACCTGGTGATCACGGCCCTGGCGGGAAGATGGCTGGCAAGGGGAGCCGGACTGGGGATTCACGCCTCGCGCACCCTGGTGTTCAGCCTGGGGACACGCAACTCCTTCGTGGTCCTGCCCCTGGCCCTTGCCCTGCCGGCGGGCTGGGAGGCTGCCGTGGTGGTGATCGTGCTGCAGAGCCTGGTGGAACTGCTGGGCATGGCCCTCTACCTGCGATGGGTGCCCGCCCGCCTGCTTCCCGATAAACCGTAGGTCGGCCTTCAGGCCGACTGGCGATGTCTGATCAACAGCGCAGTCAGCCTGAAGGCCGACCTACGGCAGTGGTGGTCTGCCAGGGCCGCTGGCGCTTCCGGTCAGGCCTTGCGCCTCCCGGCACAAAGCTCGTCGATGTAGGCGCCAAAGTCATCCTGCAGTTCCGGATGCTTCAGGGCATATTCCACCGTGGCCTGCAGGTAGCCCAGCTTGCTGCCGCAGTCATAGCGCTTGCCCTTGAAGCGATGGGCGAGTACCTGCTCTTCCTTGAGCAGGCTGGCGATGGCGTCGGTGAGCTGGATCTCGCCACCGGCGCCACGGCCCGTGTTTTCCAGCAACTCGAAGATGCGCGGCGTGAGGATGTATCGACCCACCACAGCCATATTGGAGGGTGCGTCCTTGGGGGCCGGCTTCTCGACGATGCCCTTCACCCGCCACAGGTCATCTTCCAGGGGCTCGGGCGTGACCACACCGTACTTGTTGGTGTCCTCGTGGGGGACTTCCTCCACGCCCAGGACGCTGCAGCCGTGGCGATTGTAGATCTCCACCATCTGGGTCAGGGCGCCGCCGTGTCCCTGGCCATCCACCAGGTCGTCGGCCAGGATCACCGCGAAGGGTTCATCGCCCACCACCGGCCGGGCGCAGCCGACCGCATGCCCCAGGCCCAGGGCCTCGGCCTGGCGGATGTACACACAGGACACGTGAGGCGGCAGGATGTTGCGCACGATGGCCAGCATCTTCTCCTTGCCACGCTCCTCCAGTTCCGTCTCCAGCTCGTAGGCCTTATCGAAGTGATCGGGGATGGAGCGTTTGTTGCGTCCGGTCACGAATACCAGCACATCGATGCCCGCAGCCACCGCCTCCTCCGCCGCGTACTGGATCAGCGGCTTGTCGACGATGGGCAGCATTTCCTTGGGATTGGCCTTGGTCGCGGGCAGAAATCGGGTGCCCATGCCGGCGACAGGGAACACGGCCTTGCGAATCTTCTTGTGCATAGGGTCCATGCATGCGTGAGCTGTGGGTGTGGACGAACACGATAGCATAACGGCCCCGCCGGCTGGAGGGCCGGCGGGGCCGCTGTGATGGATCCTCACCGGCAGGGCCGGTACCGGATCATTCGAACGCGATGCGCTCCCGGTTCTCCTGAACAGTCCGTTCGCCAATACCGCTGACCTGAGTCAGCTCGTGCAGGGAGCGGAACGGGCCGTGCTGCTCCCGGTGGGCAATGATTGCCTCCGCGCGGGACGGACCGATGCCAGTCAATTGGGTGAGGGTCTGGGCGTCGGCGGTATTGACGTTGATGCGCGCGTCGGGCGCATCCGCGAACACCGGCAGGGAGAAGAACAGCAGGATTGCAAACGCAATGACAGACAGATGTTTCATGACCTATGCCTCCTTTCGGTTTCCATGGCGATCCTTGGTCATCCCGAACCTTCCAGATTGCATGGTCGGGACGAGACTGAGTCTATCAGGCATTACACGGAATGCAAATGCGCCCCGCGGATCTCCGCGTTCATGGCCTCCAGCACCTCCATGGGCGAATCGGCACGGGTGATGGGACGGCCCACCACCAGGTAGCTCGATCCGGCGCGGATGGCCTCGGCCGGTGTCATGACCCGGCGCTGGTCATCCTGTTCCGCGCTGCGCGGACGGATGCCCGGGGTCACCAGCAGGAAATCCTCGCCGTGTCGCTGGCGCAGCATCGGCGCCTCACTGGCAGAGCAGACCACCCCGTCCAGGCCGCTGGCCGCGGCGAGCCCGGCCAGGGCCTCGGCAAGCCGGCCCACGTCCTTGCCAAGCCCCAGCTCATCCAGATCCCGTTCGTCCATGGAGGTCAGCACGGTCACGGCGATGAGCCTGGGGCGGTGGGACTGGCCGTCCAGGGCCTCCCGGGCTGCCTGAAGCATGCGGCCGCCGCCGGAGGCGTGCACGTTCATCATCCACACGCCGAGCTGGGCTGCTGCCCGGCAGGCGGAGGCGACGGTGTTGGGAATGTCGTGAAACTTGAGATCCAGGAACACGTCGAAGCCCGCTGCCACCAGCTTCTCCACCAGCGCCGGACCGGCACTGACGAACAGTTCGAAGCCTACCTTGAGACGACAGGCAGCGGGATCCAGCCGGGCGGTGAATTCCAGGGCCTGGCCGGCATCCGGAAAATCCAGGGCGATAATGATACGGGGGTCGTTGTATATGGCAGGCATGATTGATCGGCTCTTGGTCAGGGGCTCAGGACCGTCTGGGGTCGCTCTGCGTGCAGTTCCCGGGGCTTGATGCTGCTCCACTGGTGGCAGCCGGGACAGCACCAGAAATGGCTGCGCGAACTGAATCCGCAATGGTTGCAACGATACAAGGGGCGCAGTTGCAGGTAATGTTCCAGGGCGTGCGCGGCGCGATTGAGTACCTCGCCCGCTGCCGTATCCTCTGCCCTGCCGGACTGGATCTTGAGATAGGCCTGAAGTGCCGGCAGGGTCAGTTTGCCCCGGGACAGCTCATGGTCTATGAGCTGATCCACCTCCGCTTCCCGCCCTTCCGCATGCAGTGCGTCGATATGCGCCAACAAGGTGGTCTGGCAGGCGTCCGGCTCACGCAGGCGCGCCAGGAAGCGCTCGTAGCCAGTATTGTCGTTGAGTCTGGCATAGGCGGCGCGTACGCGATCAAGCACCAGGATGGCGAAGTCAGGATGCTGCTCCAGGACACGGCTGAAATGCTTGAGCGCCTGCCGATCGTCCTGTTCAGCCACCGCCAGATCGCCCAGCAGGATACTGGCACGCGCACAATTGCGATCGCTGGACAGGGCCTTGCGGGCATGGCTCGCCGCCCTGGCGGGATCGCCGTTGCGAAACGCCTGTTCACCCAGCTCGCAGTGATAGTGGGCAATGTGTTCATACTGGGGCTCGGCACTGAAGCGGCGCAGGTGCTCGGCGGCCCAGATGGCACGCTCCCATTCCTTCTCCTGCTCGTAGAGCGCCCTGAGACGGCCATAGGCCTCGGCCTCCAGGTAGCCGGTGTTGATCAGTTCCCGAAACAGTCCCTCGGCGCGGTCCAGCACGCCCGCCTTCATGTAGTCTCGACCCAGTTCCAGCAGGGCATTGGCCCGCTGGCGGGGCTCCAGGTTGGGGCGTGCAATGAGGTTCTGGTGGATGCGGATGGCGCGATCCACTTCACCCCGGCGACGAAACAGGCTGCCCAGGATGAGATGGGTCTCCACCGTGTCGGAGTCCACGTCCACCATGTCGATGAACACCGCCAGGGCGCGGTCGGACTGCTCGTTCAGCAGATAGTTGAGGCCCTTGATGTAATCCTCGGACAGGGCGCCAGTGAGGGTCCGTTTGGATTTGCGCCCGGTGCGGCGCGCGGCCAGCCAGCCCGAGGCGGCTGCGACTGGAAGTAGCAGCCAGAGCAACTCGGTCATGGTCAGTAGGCGTCCTTGATGGGGATCTTGCGCAACTGGTTGAGCTCCTCCTCCGCCAGCCGGATGCGCTTGCGCAATTTCCGGTTGTCGTTGAGGTGGCGCAGGATGAATCCGGTACAGGCAAATGCGCCCAGGATCGCGCCGATGAGAATGCTCAGGAATATCAGGATGGACAGGGGCAGCTGCACCTCGCCCAGATAGAGATTCACCGCCACGGAACCCGCGTTGAGCAGGGAGAATGTCGCGCCGATCAGGACGGCCAGAGCCAGGGCCAGCAGCAGGATCAGCTTGCGCACTCTGGAGACTCCATGGGTTGGTGTTTCAGGAAGACTGTGCGGATTTACTGTTCGTGGACGGCATTGACACGTTCACGCAGTTCCTTGCCCGGTTTGAAATGGGGTACGTACTTGCCCGGCAGGGATACGGTCTCGCCGGTCTTGGGGTTACGGCCCACGCGCGGCGGCCGGAAATGCAGGGAAAAGCTGCCGAAACCGCGGATCTCGATGCGGTCACCGGTGGCCAGGGCCTGGCTGAGATGTTCCAGCATGGTCTTCACCGAGAGTTCCACGTCCTTGTAGGCCAGATGGCTCTGCTTGCGAGCAAGGATCTCGATGAGTTCGGACTTGGTCATCACAGGGTCTCCGCCACTGGGTTACGTGATAGAACACGCTCGGGACTGTGGAGCATGGACGCCGGCATCGGATATCCGGCCAGTCCATCACACAAAAGGCCGGCCGGGCTGAGGCCCGACCGGCTTTGTTACGAATTGCCTTACTTGTCCTTGGAGCCCATCTGCTCCTTGAGGAGATCCCCAAGGGAGGTGGTGGCGGAGCCGGAGCTGCTGCTGTAGTCCTGCAGCGCCTCGGCTTCCTCGGCGTAATCCTTCGCCTTGATGGACAGGGTCACGGTGCGGTTCTTGCGATCCACGCCCATGAACTTGGCTTCCACCGTATCGCCCACGTTGAGCACAGAACGCACGTCTTCCACGCGGTCGCGGGACAGTTCGGAGGCGCGCAGCACGCCATCCACGCTGTCGGCCAACTCCACGATGGCGGCCTTGGCGTCCACTTCCTTGACCACGCCCTTGACGATGCTGCCCTTGGCGTGTTCGGCCACGAAGTTGGAGAAGGGGTCCTTGTCCAGCTGCTTCACGCCCAGGGAGATGCGCTCGCGCTCCGGATCCACGGCCAGCACCACGGCCTCGATCTCGTCGCCCTTCTTGTAGTTGCGCACGGCCTCTTCGCCTTCCATGTTCCAGGACAGGTCGGAGAGGTGCACCAGGCCGTCGATGCCACCGTCCAGGCCCACGAAGATGCCGAAGTCGGTGATGGACTTGATCACGCCGGAGACCTTCTCACCCTTGTTGTGGGTGGCGGCGAACTCGTCCCAGGGATTGGCCTTGCACTGCTTGATGCCCAGGGAGATGCGGCGACGCTCCTCGTCGATGTCGAGGATCATCACTTCGACCTCGTCACCCACGGCGACCATCTTGTTGGGGGCGATGTTCTTGTTGGTCCAGTCCATCTCGGACACGTGCACCAGGCCTTCCACGCCGTCTTCGATTTCCACGAAGCAGCCGTAGTCGGTGATGTTGGTGACCTTGCCGAACAGGCGGGAGCCGATGGGGTAACGACGGGTGATGTTCTCCCACGGGTCGTCGCCCAGCTGCTTCAGGCCCAGGGATACGCGGTTACGCTCGCGGTCGAACTTGAGCACCTTGACCTCGATCTCCTGACCGATCTCCACCACCTCGGAGGGATGCTTGACGCGCTTCCAGGCCATGTCGGTGATGTGCAGCAGGCCGTCGATGCCGCCCAGGTCCAGGAACGCACCGTAGTCGGTGAGGTTCTTGACGATGCCCTTGAGCACCATGCCTTCCTGCAGGTTCTTGAGCAGTTCGTCGCGCTCGGCGCTGTATTCCTTCTCCACCACGGCGCGGCGGGAGACAACGACGTTGTTGCGGCGCTGGTCGAGCTTGATGAGCTTGAACTCCAGCTCCTTGCCTTCCAGGTAGGCGGTGTCGCGCACCGGGCGCACATCGACGAGGGAACCGGGAAGGAAGGCGCGGATGTCGCCGAGTTCCACGGTGAAGCCGCCCTTGACCTTGCCGGAGATCATGCCGGTGATGGTCTGGTCGCTTTCCATGGCGGTTTCCAGGCGTTCCCAGGCCTTCGCGCGCTTGGCCTTCTCGCGGGACAGACGGGTTTCACCGAAGCCGTCTTCGGGGCTCTCGAGAGCCACCTCGACCACGTCGCCCACCTTGACTTCCATTTCCCCTCTTTCGTTGAGGAACTGGTCGGCGGGGACCACGCCTTCAGACTTCAGACCTGCGTTGATCACCACCACGTCGGGCGTCACGTGAATGACGGTGCCGTTGATGATGCTGCCTGGCTTCATCTGCGTGAAGGCCATGCTCTCTTCGAACAGTTGCGCGAAACTTTCACTCATGAGTTGATTGAACCTGCAATGCGGATCCTGTGCATTCCCTGCCCGGACCGGTTGATGGTGTTGTGACCGAGGGACGATCCTGTCCTGGTCGTTGAACATTAATGTTTAGGTCAAATTTCTTTCTTCGGCCAGTCGCAGCACCTGTTCGAGCACGGATTCGATGTCGAGATGGGTGGAATCCAGGACCACCGCGTCATCGGCCGGCTTCAATGGCGCCACGCTCCGCTCGGCATCCCGGCGGTCGCGTTCGGCCAGCTCTTCCGAAAGGGCGTGAAGGTTAGCACTAAGTCCTTGTTCTTTCAACTGCTTATAACGGCGCCTGGCGCGCTCCTCGCAGCTGGCGGTGAGAAACACCTTCAGGGGGGCATCGCTGAACACCACGGTGCCCATGTCCCGGCCGTCGGCCACCAGCCCCGGGGCCTGCCGGAAGGCCCGCTGGCGGTCCAGCAGGGCGTCGCGCACCGGCTGCAGGGCGGCCACCCGGGAGGCGGCGTTGCCGGCCTGCTCGGTGCGTAGTTCCCCGCCCACCGGGGCGCCATCCAGGACGATCACCGGGGCCCCCTGCCCGTCCACCTCGAAGCGCACATCCAGGTTCCGTGCCAGTTCCGCCACGGCCGCCACGTCGTCCAGGGCCATGCCCCGGCGCAGGGCGGCCAGGGCCACCAGGCGGTACAGGGCGCCGCTGTCCAGCCAGTGCCAGCCCAGGCGTTCCGCCACCAGGCGGCTCAGGGTGCCCTTGCCGGAACCGCTGGGTCCGTCGATGGTGATGACCGGCGCCGTCACGACTGGGGCCCCTGGGTGATCGCGAGCCCTGCCCCTGCGGCGAGTTCCACGAAGCCCGGGAAGGAGGTGTTCACGTTGGCGCAGTTGCGGATGTGCATGGCCCCCTCGGCGCGCAGGGCCCCCATGGCGAAGCTCATGGCGATGCGGTGATCCCCGTGGCTGTCCACGGTGGCGCCGCGCAGCTGGCCGCCGCGGATGCGGATGCCGTCCGGGGTGGGCTCGGCCTCGATGCCGCAGGCCAGCAGGCCGTCGGCCATCACCTGGATGCGGTCGCTCTCCTTGACCCGCAGTTCCTCGGCCCCGGTGAGCAGGGTCTCCCCCTCGGCACAGGCGGCGGCTATGAACAGCGCCGGGAATTCGTCGATGGCCAGGGGCACCAGTTCCTCGGGGATGCGCACGCCCCGAAGCGGCGCGCTCACCACTCTCAGATCCGCCACCGGTTCACCGCCCGCCTCCCGGGGGTTCTCCACGTGGATCTCGGCGCCCATGAGCCGCAGGATGTCGATCACGCCCACCCGGGTGGGGTTCATGCCCACGTGTTCCAGGGTGATCTCGGAGCCCTTGGCGATGCTGGCGCCCACCAGGAAGAAGGCCGCCGAGGAGATGTCCGCGGGCACGTCGATGCGGGTGGCCTTGAGCCGCCCGCCGCCCTGGACGCAGGCCCGGTTGCCCTCGCGGCTCACCGGATAGCCGAAGCCGGTGAGCATGCGCTCGGTGTGGTCCCGGGTGGGGGCCGGCTCGGTGACGCAGGTGCTGCCCTCGGCGTAGAGGCCAGCGAGCAGCAGGCAGGACTTCACCTGGGCGCTGGCCATGGGCATTTGATAGTCGATGCCCCTGAGTGTCTGGCCGCCGTGCACATGCAGGGGTGGCGTGCCGGTCGCGCTGGTGTCGATCCGGGCGCCCATGGCAGCCAGCGGCTCGGTGACCCGCTTCATGGGCCGCTTGGTCAGGGAGGCATCGCCCACCAGGGTGGTATCGAAGGCCTGCCCCGCCAACAGGCCGGACATGAGACGCATGGAGGTGCCGGAATTGCCCAGATCCAGGGGCCCGGCGGGTGCCTTGAGGCCGTGCAGGCCGACGCCCTGAATGGTCACCCTGCCCTCCCTGGGCCCGTCGATCTGCACGCCCATGGCCCGGAAGGCGGCGAGGGTGGCCATGCAGTCCTCACCATTGAGGAAGCCGGTGACCTCCGTGGTGCCCTCGGCCAGGGAGCCCAGCATGATGGAACGATGGGAAATGGACTTGTCCCCGGGCACCCGGATGCGCCCGGTCAGCGTGCCACCGGATTGGACCTCGAATGCGAGTTCTTGTGCTTGTGACATTGAGTCTTGTTTCCTCAAATCTATTAACGCAGAGAACGCCAAGAAAATACCTTGGGAAAATTCGCCTGATGGAAATGCTGGAATACTTTAGATACTGCTCCCAATGTTTCCGACCATAGCAATCTTCTTTGCGATCTCCGCGCCTTTGCGCTCTCTGCGTTGAATCCCAGTATCAAATATCAATGACAAAACCGGTCCCGGGCCGCCTTGGCCCGCTGGAAGATCTCCAGCAGCCGGTCGCCGTCGCCCTGCTGCACGGCCTCGGTGATGCCGTCCAGGTCCTCCCGGTAGTGAGACATGACCTTGAGGATGGCCTGGCTGTTGGCAAGGCAGATGTCCCGCCACATGACCGGGTCGCTGGAGGCGATGCGGGTGAAATCCCGGAAACCGCCCGCGGCGTAACGGAAGATCTCGTCGCGCTCGCCCATGCGCGCCAGGCTGTCCACCAGGCCAAAGGCCAGCAGGTGGGGTAGATGGCTGGTGGCGGCCAGGACCTCATCATGGTGTTCAACGCCCATCTCCTCCACTACCGCGCCGGCCACCTCCCACATGGCGCGCACTTGCCGCACGGCATCGGGACGGGTGTGCGCCAGCGGCGTCAGGATCACCCGGCGACCTTGATAGAGTTCCGGGAAGGCGGCTTCCACGCCGCTCTTCTCCGTGCCGGCAATGGGATGTCCGGGCACGAAGCTGGCCGGCGCCTCGCCGAAGGCGGCGCTCACCGCGGCCACCACGCTCGCCTTGGCGCTGCCCACGTCGGTGAGCACCGCATCCGGGGCCAGGGCATCGCCAATGGCGCGGCACACCGCTTCCATGGCACCCAGGGGCACGGCCAGCAGCACCATGTCCGCGTCACGCACCGCTTCGGCCGGTTCCAGGCTGTAGGCGTCGATCACGCCCAACTCCACGGCCCGCTTGAGGTGCGCCTCGGAACGGGAACAGGCCACCACCTGTTTGCAGTAGCCGGCCCGGCGCAGGGCCAGGGCCAGGGAACCGCCGATCAGGCCGGCGCCGATGATGGCGAGCTTGCGGATCAAGCGCGCAGCACCTTGTCCAGGGCAGCAATGAAACGGGTGTTCTCGTGCGCGCGGCCGATGGTCACCCGCAAGTGATTGGGCAGGCCGTAGCCGGCGATGGGACGCACGATCACGCCCTCGCGCAGCAGGGCCTGGTACACGGGGCCCGCCTCCCGGCCCATGTCAATGGACAGGAAGTTGCCCACCGAGGGGATGAAACCCAGGCCCCGTTCCCGGCAGGCGTCCATCACCTGGACCAGGCCTTCCCGGTTGACGCGCACGCTCTCGCTCACGTGGTCGGTGTCGTCCAGTGCCGCCACGGCGGCGGCCTGGGCCAGCAGGTTGGTGTTGAAGGGCTGGCGCACCCGGTTGAGGATGTCCGCCACCGCCTCGCCGGAGACGCCGTAACCGATGCGCAGGCCCGCGAGTCCGTGGATCTTGGAGAAGGTGCGGGTCAGCAGCAGGTTGGGAAAGGCATCCAGCCAGCGGCTGCTGTCCGGGTAGCCATCCGCCTCCACGTACTCGAAATAGGCCTCGTCCATGACCACCAGGACGTCCTCGGGCACCCGCTTGAGGAAGCCGTGTACCGCGTCCTCGTCCAGCCAGGTGCCCGTGGGGTTGTTGGGGTTGGCCACGAACACCACCCGGGTATCGGCATTGATGAGGGACGCCATGGCGTCCAGGTCATGGCCGTAGGGCATGGCATGGTCGGGGCCGTTGGCCGGGGCCACCCGGGCCTCGGCGCCCACCGCCTGCACCACGATGGGATAGACGGCGAAGGCATGGGCGCTGAACACCGCATTGCGCGCCGGCGCCAGGTAGGCACGGGCCACCAGCTCCAGGATCTCGTTGGAACCGTTGCCCAGCGTGATGCGCGAGGGAGCGACATCGAACTGCTCGGCCAGCCGCCGCTTCAGGGCAAAGCCGTTGCCGTCGGGATACAGGGCGATGCCGCCCAGTTGGGCGCGCACGGCCTCGAGCGCCTTCGGGCTCGGACCCAGGGGATTCTCGTTGGAGGCGAGCTTGATGCTTTCGCGGATACCCAGTTCCCGCTCCAGTTCCTCGATGGGCTTGCCGGGCTGATAGGGGGTCAGGTTCTGCACCCCGGCCAGCGCCAGGGCCCGATAATCGCAACTCATGTTTGAATTCCGGTGGTTATGTAGGGGGCGGAAGACCGGTTCAATGAAAGACACAAAATCTCGACAGGATTAACAGGATTCACAAGGTCAAACAGGGTTTCGTCTTATTTCTTTTAATCTTGAAAATCTTGTTAATCCTGTCAGAAAAGTCTTTTCAGGTCTTTGCGTTGGACATTTTCTCAATCAAAGCACCGCTCTGGGATAGGACCCCAGCACCTTGACCAGATCCGCTTCCTGTTCCAGGGCCGCGATGGCCTGGCGCACCTTGTCGTCTTCCTCGTGACCTTCCACGTCGATGAAGAACACGTAATCCCAGTTCACGCAGTGGGAGGGACGGGATTCGATGCGCGTCAGGCTCACGTCCGCGCGGGCGAAGGGCTCCAGCAGGCGGTACAGGGAACCGGGGCGGTTTCGGGTGGACAGCAGCAGGGAAGTCTTGTCCCGGCCTGACGGCCCGCTGGCCCGCTGACCAATCACCAGGAAACGGGTGGTGTTGTCCGGGGC
This sequence comes from Thioalkalivibrio sulfidiphilus HL-EbGr7, assembly GCF_000021985.1. Taxonomy (NCBI): domain Bacteria; kingdom Pseudomonadati; phylum Pseudomonadota; class Gammaproteobacteria; order Chromatiales; family Ectothiorhodospiraceae; genus Thioalkalivibrio; species Thioalkalivibrio sulfidiphilus. The sequence goes on along the minus strand of NC_011901.1, from coordinate 1,651,885 downwards.
ATCCTCGATGTTGGCGTTGAGGACATTGAGCACGTAACGTTCGGCGGCCGCCTGGCTGGCGATGGCACCGGCGCCCTCCTCCTCGGCGGCACGCCGCGCGGCCACGGCGTTGCTGCTCACCGGGATGCGCTCGGCCTGGGGCAGGTTGGCGTCCAGCCACTCCCGGCACTGGGCGAGAGACTGCTGGTGGGAATAGATGCGCTTGACCTGTTCCCGGGCGAGGCCGGGTTTCGCCATCAGGTGATGATGGATGCGCAGGGCCACCTCGCCGCAGATCTTGAGCGGCGACTGCATGAAGCGGTCCAGGGTGTGGGTGACCACGCCCTCGGTGGAATTTTCCACCGGCACCACGCCGTAATGGGCGGCGCCGGACTCCACCTCCCGGAACACCTCGTCGATGGCACCCAGGGGCACGGTGTGCACCGAGTGGCCGAAGTGCTTGAGGGCCGCCGCCTGGGTGAAAGTGCCCTCGGGACCCAGGAAGGCGACGTTGAGGGGTTCTTCCAGGGCGAGGCAGGCGGACATGATCTCCCGGAACAGGCGCGCCATCTCCTCGGCATCCAGAGGGCCTGGATTGCGCTGCTGGATCTTGCGCAGGATCTGCGCCTCGCGCTCGGGACGATAGAACTCGGCGTTGGGATCCGCGTCGCGCTTGACCTTGGCCACCGCCTGGGCACAGCGGGCCCGCTCGCTGATCAGCCTGAGCAGTTCATCGTCCAGGGCATCGATGCGCGCCCGGATCTGTTCCAGTGATTCCTGTTCGCTCATGAGTCTCTACAACACCCGTACCCGCAGGACGCCATCGATGGCGGAGATCTCCCGGGCGGCATCTTCGGTGATCTCGCCTTCCACGTCCATGATCGTGTAGGCGATGGCGCCCCGGGATTCGTTGACCATGTGCACGATGTTCAGGCTGGCCTTGCCCAGGATGTGGGAGATCTGACCCACCATGTCGGGCAGGTTGCGGTTGATCACCGCGAGCCGGGAGTCGCCGGCCCTTGGCAGGAACACCTCGGGCAGGTTGACGGAGTTACGCACGTTGCCGTTCTCCAGATACTCCCGCAGCTGCTCGGCGACGATCACGGCGCAGTTCTCTTCCGCCTCGTGGGTGGAGGCACCCAGGTGGGGCAGCGCGATGACCTTGGGATTCGCCAGCAAGGCAGGCGTCGGGAAATCGCACACGTAGGCGTGCAGCTGACCCGCGTCCAGGGCACGGCACACCGCTTCCTCGTCCACGATGCCGGCGCGGGCGAAGTTGAGCAGCACCGCGCCCGACTTCATGCGGCCCAGGCGGTCGGCGTTGATCATGTTGCGGGTGGCGTCGTTGAGCGGCACGTGGAAGGTGACGAAATCGGAGCGGGACAGCAGGTCATCCACGCTGGCGGCATGTTGCACGTCGGACGACAACTGCCAGGCGCTGCGCACGGTGATCTTGGGATCGTAGCCGATCACATGCATGCCCAGGGCGCGGGCGGCGTTGGCGATGCGCACGCCGATGGCGCCCAGGCCGATGACGCCCAGGGTCCGGCCGGGCAGTTCGAAGCCCACGAATTTCTTCTTGCCCGCCTCCACCCGGTGTTCCAGGTCCGGGGCCGCGGTATCCAGGTTGCGGGTATAGTCCCAGGCGGTGCAGAGATTGCGCGCGGCCATGAACATGCCTGCCAGCACCAGTTCCTTCACCGCGTTGGCGTTGGCGCCGGGCGCGTTGAACACCGCCACGCCCCGCTCGCTCATGGCCTCCACGGGGATGTTGTTCACCCCGGCACCGGCCCGGCCGATGGCCTTCAGATCAGCGGGCAGGTCCATGTCGTGCATGTTGAAGGAACGCACCAGCACCGCGTCCGGGTGAGACATCTCGGAGGCGATCTCGTAATGGTCCCGGGGAAAGCAATCCAGGCCCTTCACGGAGATGTTGTTGAGCGTCAGTATCTTGTACATGGGTCGTTGCCTGAATGATTTTTTATTTTTGCCACAGAGGTCACAGAGGTCACAGAGTTAAAAAAACAAGGAAATCCAGATTGTTTTGTTTCTGTCTCTGTGACCTCTGCGTCCTCTGTGGCTGAATTGTTTCAGCCCTTGCGCTGTTCGAAGTCGGCCATGAAATCCACCAGCGCGCTTACGCCCGCCTCGGGCATGGCGTTGTAGATGCTGGCGCGCATGCCGCCCACCGAGCGGTGGCCCTTGAGGGTCGTCAGGCCCAGCGCGGCGGCCTCCTTGAGGAACTCGCCGTCCAGGTCGGGATTGGCCAGGGTGAAGGGCACGTTCATCCAGGAGCGGCAGGCCGGGTCCACGGGATTGGCGTAGAAGTCCGAGCCGTCGATGGCGTCGTAGAGCTTGCGGGCCTTGCGTTCGTTGATCTGTGCCATGGCCTTGAGGCCACCCAGGCCCAGCAGCCACTGGAACACCAGGCCGGCCAGGTACCAGCCGTAGGTGGGCGGGGTGTTGTACATGGAATCGTTGTCGGCGTGCACCTTGTAATCGAACATGGTGGGCGTGCCGGCGAGGGTCTCGCCGATCAGGTCCTCACGCACGATGACGATGGTCAGGCCCGCCGGTCCGATGTTCTTCTGGGCGCCGGCGTAGATCAGGCCGAAGCGGGAGACATCCACGGGGCGGGACAGGATGGTGGAGGACATGTCCGCCACCAGGGGCACATCCCCGGTCTCCGGGATCCACGGAAACTCCACGCCACCGATGGTCTCGTTGGGGGTGTAGTGCAGATAGGCCGCGTCCTCACTGCGCTGCCAGGTCTCGAAGGCGGGCACGGAATTGAAACCGTCCGCTGCGCTGCTGGCCGCCACGTTCACGTCCGCGTACTTGCGGGCCTCCTCGATGGCCTTCTTGGACCAGGCGCCGGTATTGACGTAATCGACGCGCTTTTTGCCGCGCAGCAGGTTCATGGGCACCATGGCGAACTGCGCCGATGCGCCACCCTGCAGGAACAGGACCTTGTAGTTGTCCGGGATCTCCATGAGGGTGCGCAGGTCACGTTCGGCGGCCTCGGCGATGGACATGAAGGCCTTGCCCCGGTGGCTCATCTCCATCACCGACATGCCGGTACCGTTCCAGTCCAGCATCTCCTCCCGGGCCTTTTCGAGCACCGGCTCGGGCAGCATGGCGGGACCTGCACTGAAATTGAACACGCGCGTCATGGGGACCTCGGGTTGTGGTTCGCTGTGGTTGTCTGGAAATCTGTCAGGTCTTGGCGTCGCCGGGCGTCGGTTGGGGTGAGCGCAGCGAACCCCAAGCCACGGGTATCAGGCCTCTTCTGTGCCGGCGTCCTCACCGCCTTCCTCGTCCTCACCGCCTTCCTCATCGCCCTCGCCGTTGAGTCCGGCCACCCGGGCCAGTTCCACCAGGTGCTCCTGGTCGGTGAGACGGATCAGGCGCACGCCCTGGGTGTTGCGGCCCAGCACGGAGATGTCGGCCACCGGGGTGCGCACCAGGGTGCCACCGTCGGTGATGAGCATCACCTCGTCCTCATCGGCCACCAGGGTCGCACCCACCACGGCGCCGTTGCGGCCGCCGGTCTGGATGGCGATCACGCCCTGACCGCCACGGCCGTGGACCGGGAAATCGTCGGGCGGGGTGCGCTTGCCGTAGCCGTTCTCCGTGGCAATGAGCACAGTGCCCTCGTCCACGATGATGAGCGAGATCACCCGCTGATCCTCGGCGAGTCTCACGCCGCGCACGCCGCAGGCGGTGCGACCCATGGGTCGCACCTGCTCCTCGCTGAAGCGGATGGCCTTGCCGGCGGAGGTGAGCAGCATCACATCGCGGCTGCCATCGGTGATCGCCACGTCCACCAGCTGGTCACCATCGCGCAGGTCCACGGCGATGATGCCGTTGCTGCGCGGGCGGGAAAAGTCCACCAGGGGGGTCTTCTTCACCGTGCCGCTGCTGGTGGACATGAACACGTACAGGTCTTCCAGGTATTCGCGCACCGGCAGGATGGCATTGATGCGTTCGCCCTCCTCCAGCGGCAGCAGGTTGACGATGGGCTTGCCCCGTGCCGCGCGGCTGCCCTGGGGCAGTTCGTAGACCTTGAGCCAGTAGGCCTTGCCCCGGCTGGAGAAGCACAGGATGGTGTCGTGGGTGCTGCAGACCACCAGGCGATCGACGAAATCCTCGTCCTTGAAGCTGGTGGCGGACTTGCCGCGCCCGCCCCGCTTCTGGGCGCGATAGGCGCTCACCGGCTGGTACTTGGCGTAACCCGCGTGAGACAGGGTCACCACCACGTCTTCCTCGGTGATCAGGTCTTCCAGCGTCAGGTCCAGGCGGCTTTCGATGATCTCGGTGCGTCGCTCGTCGCCGAACTGCTCGCGCATCTCCAGCAGCTCGTCGCGGATCACCCGCATCAGGCGGTCTGGACTGCCCAGGATGTCCAGCAGGTCGTCGATCTTCTCCAGCAGTTCCTTGTACTCGCTGACCACCTTCTCCTGTTCCAGCCCGGTGAGGCGGTGCAGACGCAGGTCCAGGATGGCCTGGGCCTGGGCGTCGGAGAGGTAGTAGCCGTCGGCGTGGATGCCGAATGCGGCATCCAGATCCTCGGGACGGGAGGTGGCGGCGCCGGCCCGGGCCAGCATCTCGTCCACCACCCCGGACTTCCAGGCACGGCCCATCAGGCCGGCCTTGGCCTCGGCGGGACTGGCGGAGGCCTTGATCAGGGCGATGACCTCGTCGATGTTGGCCAGCGCGACGGCCAGGCCTTCCAGGACGTGGGCGCGCTCGCGGGCCTTGCGCAGGTCGTAGATGGTGCGCCGGGTGACCACCTCGCGGCGGTGGCGCAGGAAGGCCTCCAGCACCTGCTTGAGGTCCAGCAGGCGCGGCTGGCCATCCACCAGGGCCACCATGTTGATGCCGAACACGTTCTGCATCTGGGTGTGCTGGTAGAGGTTGTTGAGGATGACCTCGGGCACCTCGCCCCGCTTGAGCTCGATCACCATGCGCATGCCGTCCTTGTCGGACTCGTCGCGCAGCTCGCTGATGCCCTCGAGCTTCTTCTCCTTGACCAGCTCGGCGATCTTTTCCAGCAGCCGGGCCTTGTTGACCTGGTAGGGCAGCTCGGTGACCACCAGGCTCTGGCGGCCGCTGCCCTCGTCGGTCTCCACGTGGGAACGGGCGCGCAGGTAGATGCGTCCACGGCCGGTGTGATAGGCCTCGTGAATGCCGGTCGCGCCGTTGATCACGGCCGCGGTGGGGAAGTCCGGGCCCGGCAGGTGTTCCATGAGCTGCGGGATGCCGATGGACGGGTCGTCGATCAGGGCCACGCAGGCGTCCACCACCTCGCGCATGTTGTGGGGCGGGATGTTGGTGGCCATGCCCACGGCGATGCCGGCGGAGCCGTTGATCAGCAGGTTGGGCAGGCGGGTGGGGAACACCGAGGGCTCGCGCTCGGAGCCGTCATAGTTGTCGACGAAGTCCACCGTCTCCTTGTCGATGTCGGCCAGCAGCTGGTGGGCCAGCTTGGCCATGCGCACCTCGGTGTATCGCATGGCCGCCGGGGCGTCGCCGTCCACGGAACCGAAGTTGCCCTGGCCGTCCACCAGCATGTAGCGCATGGAAAAGGGCTGGGCCATGCGCACGATGGTGTCGTACACGGCGGTGTCGCCGTGGGGGTGGTACTTACCGATCACGTCACCCACCACGCGGGCGGATTTCTTGTAGGGCTTGTTCCAGTCGTTGCCCAGCTCCTGCATGGCATACAGGACCCGGCGGTGTACCGGTTTGAGACCGTCCCGGACGTCCGGGAGCGCCCGCCCGATGATCACGCTCATGGCGTAATCCAGGTAGGACTGGCGCATTTCGTCTTCCAGATTGACGTGCAGGACTTCTTTCGCGAACTCTGCCATGCCGGGGGAAACCCTCTTCTGTGGCGGGACTGACAAAGGCGAAATGGTACCACGACCCCGGGGTCAGGGTCGATTGAGAAAACGGCTCAGAGCGCCTCTCAGGGGCTCTCATGAAGTTAGAAGTGGGAATTGCGAAGTGCGAAATCGCGAAACGGACGGTCTGATGCGGTCTTGGAGCCGCTTCCTACTTCCCACTTCTTACTTAAAACTCACACTTCCAAATTCCGACTTCTTACTTCATGAGGGCGGTCATTTTCGCCCGATCAGGCCGCTCCACCACGCCCTTCTCCGTGACAATGGCGTCGATCAGTTCCGCCGGGGTCACGTCGAAGGCCGGGTTCCAGGCCCCTGCCCCTTCGGCGGCCACCGGCTGGCCGGCCAGGCCCAGGACCTCGGAGACCGGGCGTTCCTCGATGGGGATGCCGGCGCCGTCAGGGGTGTCCATGTCGATGGTGGAGGTGGGCGCCACCACCATGAAGCGCACCCCGTGGTGGCGGGCCAGCACCGCCAGGGCATAGGTGCCGATCTTGTTGGCGGTGTCGCCGTTGGCGGCGATGCGGTCCGCACCCACCACCACCCAGCCCACCCGGCCGGAGCGCATCAGGCTCGCCGCCGCCCCCTCGCAGATCAGATCTACGGGGATGCCGTCCTGGACCAGTTCCCAGGCTGTGAGCCGGGCGCCCTGCAGCCAGGGGCGGGTCTCGTCGGCATAGACCTTTTTGATGCGTTGCTGACCGTAGGCGCTGCGGATCACCCCCAGCGCAGTGCCGTAGCCGCCGGTGGCCAGGGAGCCGGTGTTGCAGTGGGTCAGCACCGCCTCGGCGGGGTCCATCAGCGCCGCGCCCAGTTCCCCCATGCGCCGGTTGTCGGCGAGATCATCTTCGTGGATGCGCCGGGCCTCGGCCTCCAGGCGCGCAGGCAGATCCGCCCCGACCTGCCCGATCACGGACTTCATGCGCGCCAGGGCCCAGAACAGGTTCACCGCCGTGGGCCGGGAGGCGGCCAGGCGCTCCAGGTCCGGAGTCAGGGCATCCAGCCAGTCCGGGGTGTCGGCAGGCAGGCGACGGGCGGCCAGCACCACGCCGTAGGCCGCGGTGATGCCGATGGCCGGCGCGCCACGCACCACCATCTCGCGGATGGCGTCGGCGGCGGCCCCGACGTCCGGAATGTCCAGGTAGACGGTCTCCCGGGGCAGGCGGCGCTGGTCCAGGAGCTTGAGGGACGTGCCGTCCCAGAGGACGGCACGCACGGTATCGAAGGCGAGATCGGTCGGTTTCATGGGCCGGGATTGTACCCCTGAGCCGATGGCATCGAAACCGCAAAACACCCCGGGCGTGCATGCCCGGGGTATGGCGGGATCAGGCGGACTTGACCTCGTGCAGGTGCACGTCCCGCTGCGGGAACGGGATGCTGATGCCATTGGCATCGAAGGCCAGCTTGACGTTCTCCAGCAGGTCGGCGCGAACCGGCCAGTAGTCCGGGGTGTTGACCCAGGGGCGCACGTTGATGTCCACGCTGCTGTCCCCCAGCTCGCCCAGGGCGATGCCGGGCGCCGGGTCCTTGAGGATGCGCTCGTCGGCGGCGATCACCTCGGCGATGATCTGCTTGGCCTTTTTGATGTCGTCGCCGTAACCGATGCCGAACACCAGGTCGATGCGCCGGGTGGGCTTGGCGGAGACATTGACGATGGTGCCGCCGTAGATCTGGCCATTGGGGATGATGATCTGGCGGTTGTCCCCGGAGCGGATCATGGTGGAGAAGATGCGCACCTCCTCCACCACCCCGGCGGTGCCGGCGGCCTCGATGAAGTCACCCACCTTGAAGGGCCGGAACAGGATCAGCATCACGCCCGAGGAGAAGTTGGACAGGGAGTCCTTGAGGGCCAGACCCACGGCCAGGCCGGCGGCACCGAAGATGGCCAGCAGGGAGGTGGTCTGCAGCCCCAGGTGGTCCAGGGCGGCGATGATCACCGCAATCAGCAGCAGGGTGTAGAGGATATTGCCCAGGAACTGCACCAGCATCTGGTCCATGCCGGTCTTGATCATGACCTTCTTGACTACCGAGGTGATCCTGCCGGCGATCCATTTACCGATGAACCAGATCAGCAGCGCAACCAGGATGCGCAGGGTCCAGGGGATGGCGTACTGTTCGACGAATCCGGGCTGGGTGATGATCTCGAGCGGTTCCATGGAGGACTCCTTGGTTAAGGGTGCGGTCGCCGCAGACTGCACCCTTACAAGGCGTGGGTCAATGGATCACCAGGGGGCGCCCGGCAGACCGGACCACAGCTCGTTGATGTCGGGGAACTGCCACGCGGCGGGGTCTTCCCTGCCGGCGATGCTGTCCTGGCACAGGGGGGCGGAGAGATCCACCAGCTTGGGCGCGAGCCGGCCCTTGGACTTGGTGGAGTAGAACACCTTCACCACCGGTTTCAGCAGCGAGCGCCTGGACTGCTCCACCACCACGGCGATCTTGCCCGAGTCCAGGCGCACCAGCGATCCGACCGGGTAGATGCCGAGACTCTTGACGAAGGCCTGGAACACGGCGGGATCGAAATGCCCGTCGGCCCATTCCGCCATCCTGCGGATCGACTCGGAGGGATCCCAGCCGGCCTTGTAGGGACGGTTGGAGGTGATGGCGTCATAGACATCGCAGACCGCGCCCATCTTGGCGTAGAGACTGATCTGGTCTCCTGCCAGCCCCTTGGGATACCCGGAGCCATTGACCTTTTCGTGGTGATGCAGACAGACATCCAGGGCCACCTCGTCAACACCCCCCGGCGTCTCGAGGAGCATGCGATGACCTGCCTCCGGGTGGGTCTTCATAATGGCGAATTCGTCATCCGTGAGCTTGCCCGGCTTGTTGAGCACCTCGAGCGGCATGGCGGCCTTGCCCAGGTCGTGGACCAGGCCGGCGATGCCGGCCGAGCGCAACTGCGCCTCGTCGAGCCCGAGCTGCCGACCCAGGGCGACCATCAGGGCGCACACCGCCACGGAGTGCATATAGGTGTAATCGTCGGCATTCTTCAGCCGGGCCAGGCTGATGAGCGCACCGGCATTGCGGGTCACCGAGTCGGTGATCTCCTCCACCACCTTGCGCGCCAGGGCGGTGTCCACTGCCTTGCCCATGCGCGCTTCCTGGAACATGGAGGTCACGGCCTGCTTGGCCTTGGCACAGACCTTCGCGGCGCGAGTGAGCTCCTCGGCCATGGGCACGTCTTCCCGGATGCGCTCACCGGCCGCGGCACTTTCCAGTGACGCCTCAACCTCGGCCTCGCTCTGTGCCTCCATGACCGCGTTCGCCGCCTCCTGCACGTCCAGGCCGCGGTCCGTGTCAATCCAGACCTCCCTGACACTGCTTGCCTGCAGGGTGGTAAGGTCCTTCGGGTCGTCGAGCAGGAAACTGGTACGCCAGAACGGATGCTCCATCCAGGAGCCGCACATCTCCTTGATGTACATGCCCTCCACGAGATGCTTCACATGAATCTTCTTCAGCATGCTGGGGAGGCGTTCCTGGGACGTGGGCGGTGGTGGGATGGGAAATGATGCTTCTGGTGATGCCCCGATCAGGCGTCAGACCGGGCCGGACTGTTGCACATCATCACGCCCTGCAATTATGTGATCCAGTGCAAATTCTCACAAGGCAGCGACCCCGGCTTCTTCCGGGGGAAAGCGCCGTTTGTCCGTTCGTGTCCGCCTTCCGTCCCCGGTGAAGCCTGGAGGTGGCGCTGATTGTCGGTGCGCCCCGTCGCCTGTATCGTTTGCGCCCATGGAAACCATCGACACCCTCATCAAGGCACGCTGGATCATTCCGGTGGAGCCCGACGACACCGTCCTCGAACACCATGCCCTGGCCATCCGCGCCGGGCGCATCGTGGCGCTCCTGCCCTCGGCCGAGGCCGATGACCGCTACCGGGCGGACAAGGTCCATGAACTGCCCCACCACGCCCTGATCCCGGGGCTGGTGAACACCCACACCCATGCCGCCATGAGCCTGATGCGCGGTCTGGCCGATGATCTGCCCCTGATGGAATGGCTCAAGGGCCACATCTGGCCCGCCGAGGGCCGCTGGGTGGGCGCGGAGTTCGTGGAGGACGGCACTCTGCTGGCCATGGCGGAGATGCTGCGCGGCGGGGTGACCTGCTTCAACGACATGTACTTCTTCCCGGAGATCACCGCCCACGCCGCCGCGCGGGCGGGCATGCGCGCGGCACTGGGCCTGATCGTCATCGATTTCCCCACCGCCTGGGCGGCCAATGCGGATGAGTACATCGCCAAGGGCCTGGCCCTCTACGACGACCACAAGGACGAGGCCCTGCTGTCATTCTGCTTCGCGCCCCACGCGCCCTATACCGTCTCCGACGAGCCCCTCAAGCGCATCCGGACCCTGGCCAATGAGCTGGACCTGCCGGTACACATGCACGTGCACGAGACCGCCCACGAGGTGGAAGAATCCATGGCCCGCTTCGGCATGCGCCCGCTAGAGCGCCTGGCGCAGCTGGGCCTGGTGGGCCCCAACCTGCTGGCCGTGCACATGACCCAGCTGGAAGATGCCGAGATCGCCCACCTGGCCGAGGCTGGCGCCCACGTGCTGCACTGCCCTGAATCGAACCTCAAGCTGGCCAGCGGTTTCTGTCCGGTCCAGAAACTCCTGGATGCCGGGGTGAACGTGTGCCTGGGCACCGACGGCGCCGCCAGCAACAACGACCTGGACCTGATGGGCGAGATGCGCACCGCCGCGCTGCTGGCCAAGGGGGTGGCCGGGGATGCCGCCGCCCTGCCTGCCGCTGCGGCCCTGCGCATGGCGACCTTGAACGGCGCCCGGGCCCTGGGGCTCGGCGAGGAGACCGGCTCCCTGGTGCCCGGCAAGGCAGCGGACGTGGTGGCCGTGGATCTCGGCGCCCTCGAAAGCCGCCCCGTGTATCACCCCGTCTCACACCTGGTCTATGCCACGGGCCGACAGCAGGTGACCCATGTCTGGGTGGCCGGCAAGGCCCTGCTGAAGGACCGCCGCCTGACGACCCTGGACCTGGAGGCGATCCAGGCCAGGGCGATGGCGTGGCAGGAGCGCTTGAAGGCAAATGCATGAAGGCGGAACAACAGCAATTCAAGATTCAAGATTCAAGATTCAATATTCAAAGGGGACATCCACAGCCGTGCTTTGAATTTTGAATTTTGAATTTTGAATTCCCCACCATGTTGTACCATGTACACCACACCCCTGACCTTACCCGACATGCCTAACAATCCCGCCCCCAACGTGGATCCACGTGAGGTATCCAAGTTCGACGACCTGGCTCACCGCTGGTGGGACCCGGAAGGCGAGTTCAAGCCCCTGCACGAGATCAATCCCCTGCGCCTGGACTACGTGGAGCGCCGCGCGCCCCTGGCCGGCGCCCGGGTGCTGGACGTGGGTTGCGGCGGCGGCATCCTGGCTGAATCCATGGCCCGGCGCGGCGCCACGGTGACCGGCATCGACATGGCCTCGGGCCCGCTGGAGGTGGCACGCATGCACCTGCTGGAATCGGGGCTCGAGGTGGACTACCGGCAGATGCCGGTGGAACAGCTGGCCGAGGAGATGCCCGGTGCCTTCGACGTGGTCACCTGCATGGAGATGCTGGAGCATGTGCCGGACCCCGCCTCGGTGGTGGCCGCCTGTGCCCGCCTGGTGAAGCCCGGCGGACACGTGTTCTTCTCCACCATCAACCGCAATCCCAGGGCCTTCCTGTTCGCCATCGTGGGGGCCGAATACCTGCTGCGCCTGCTGCCCCGGGGCACCCACGAGTACGCCCGCTTCATCAAGCCCTCGGAGCTGAATCGCTGGGTGCGCGCCGCCGGTCTCGAGTCCCGGCATGTGGGCGGCCTGAGCTACAACCCGCTCACCCGGGAATACCGCCTGGATGACGACGTGCAGGTGAACTACCTCATGCACACCACGAGGGAATCGTGAGGACGCCCCTGGACCTGCCGTACCGGACGATCCTGTTCGACCTGGACGGCACCCTGGCCGATACCGCCCCGGACCTCTATGCCGCTCAGGCCCTGCTGTCCCGGGAGCGGGGCCGCGAACCCCTGCCCTTCGAGGCCGTGCGCAACCATGTCTCCCACGGGTCCAGTGCCCTGGTGAAACTCGCCTTCCCCGAGGTCCAGGGGGAGGTGTTCAAGCAACTGCGCGAACGATTCCTGGAGATCTACGCCCAGAACCTGTTTCTGGACACGGTCCTGTTCCCGGGCATGGAGACCCTGCTGGCCTGGATCGAATCCCAGGGGCTGAACTGGGGGGTGGTGACCAACAAACCCGCCTTCCTCACCGATCCCCTGATGCAATCCCTGGGTCTGGCCCAGCGGGCCGCCTGCATCGTCAGCGGCGACACCGTGGATGAACGCAAACCCCATCCCATGCCCATGTGGCACGCCTGCGAACTGGCCGGGTCCCGGCCGGTGGAATGCCTGTACGTGGGCGACGCCGAACGGGACATCCAGGCAGGCCGCGCCGCCGGCATGGCCACCCTGATCGCCCTGTACGGCTACATCGACGAGACCCAGCGCCCGGACGAATGGGGCGCCAGCGGCATGATCCGCGAGCCCCGCGAGATCCTGGACTGGATGCTGGGGACCCATGAGCCGCTGCCGGTTGTGGAGCATCGGTAAAACCAGATGCTTGCCGCGGAGGCGCAGAGAAATAAAGGGAATGGACAGGATTTACATGATTAACATGATGTAGAGCGAGTTTAAGGCGCTGTTCAATGATGTGTTTAATCCTGTGAATCATGTAAATCCTGTCAAAATCTTTTTCCGCCTTTCCTCTGCGCCCCCGCGCCTCAGCGGCAGATATTGATCCCTGAACAGGAAACACCTTGGACACGACCCTGATCATCGTCAGCCTGATTGCCCTCGCCACCGGTGCGCTGCTCGGTTACGGCATCGCGCACCTGCGGGCCCAGCGGCTGGTGGCGGTGCTGCAGGCGGAACTGGACGCCGAGCGGCGCCGGGGCGAGGAACGGGCCGCGGCCTTCGAGGAGTCCCGCCGGCAGATGGCCGACAGTTTCTCCGCCATGGCCAACCAGGCCCTGCACCAGAACAACGAGGCCTTCCTGCGGCTTGCCCAGGAACAGCTCAAGGCCTTCCAGGTGCAGGCCAGTGCCGAACTCACCCAGAAGGAGAAGTCCTTCGAGGGGCTGGTTAAACCCATCCGCGAGACCCTGGAGAAGACCGAGGCCCAGATCCGCGCCATGGAGCAGGCCCGGGAGTCGGCCTTCGGTTCCCTGACCCAGCACCTGCGCATCATGGCCGAGGGTCAGCAGCGGCTGCAGAACGAGACCCACAACCTGGCCCGGGCCCTGTCACGTCCCACGGTGCGCGGCCAGTGGGGCGAGATGACCCTCAAGCGCCTGGCGGAACTGGCGGGCATGGTGGAGCACTGCGATTTCCAGGAGCAGACCCACCGGGCCACCGAGGACGGTGCCATGCGCCCGGACATGATCGTGCGCATGCCCGATGCACGTGAACTGGTGGTGGACGCCAAGACCCCGCTGGATGCCTACCTGGCGGCGGTGGACGCCCCGGACGACAAGCACCGGGAACAGCATCTGAAGACCCACGCGCGCAAGCTGCGCGAGCGCATGCGTGAACTCTCCAGCAAGGCCTACTGGACCCAGTTCAAGGAATCGCCGGACTTCGTCATCCTGTTCATCCCCGGTGACCAGTTCCTGTCCGCTGCGCTGGAACACGACCCGGCCCTGCTGGAGGACGCCCTGTCCAACCGGGTGATCCTCGCGACACCCAGCAGCCTGGTGGCGCTGCTGCGCGCGGTGGCCTACGGCTGGCGCCAGCAGGCGGTGGCGGAGAATGCCGAGAAGATCCGCGAGCTGGGCGAGGAACTCTACAAGCGCCTGGCCACGTTCACCGAACACCTCGGCCGCATCGGCAAGAGCCTGGGCAGCAGCGTGGACCACTACAACAAGGCGGTGGGTTCGCTGGAGCGCAGCGTCATGCCCGGGGCGCGGCGTTTCGCCGAACTGGGCATCCAGGCAAGGAAGCAGATGGAAGAGCCCGTGCCGCTGGAACAGGCCCCCAGGCCACCGATCCAGGAAGAGGACAACGGAAGCTAGGAGCCTGTCGGACTTAGGTGCCCGTAACGAGCCGAGTGGGAGAGTGGGGCCATTTTTTCGATCGTTTGAGGAGAAGAATAGCCGTAGCTATTTGACGAAAAGCATCGGAAAAATGGACCGCTCTCCCACCGGCGCAGTAGGCGCAGGCTAAGTCCGACAGGCACCTAGCCCGCATATCTCACCACCCTTCTACTGCGGCCGCCGATCTGCTCGCTGTGACGGGGCGTGCTCCCTCCAGCCAGCTTGACGTAGTGTCGGCTACGCCAGCGCCGTCTTGCGGTCCACGCGCCCCGTCACAGCGGCATCTCAGCGCCCTCGCGACGAACGGTGGTGAGATATGCGGGCTAGAAACCGATCCCGCTGTGCGTTGAGCACGGCGCGGCGATACGGACGGATCAGTCCAGGTCTTCCAGTTGCTTGCGATTGATGCGCATCTGCACGACCACGTGCCTGCGCCCGTCAAAGCCCAGGTGTTCCTCGTTGCTGTAGGGCAGGAAGCCCATCTCCGAGCACAGCATGATGCCATCCTCGTTCTCGCCCAGCAGGCGCACCCGGACCTCGCGCAGCCGATACTTGCGAAAGGCGATGTCCAGCAGATGCTCCATGAGTTCGCTGCCCACGCCGTGGTTGCGCAAATCCGGGTCCACCACCAGCGGACCCAGGTAGCCCTGGCGGCTTTCCTCCACCTCGTAGAGGGCACCCAGCGCCACCACCCGGCCCTGTAACTCCGCCACGGTGACGTCCTGCCGGGAACGCAAAAGATCACGCACTGCACAGGCCTTGCCGGGCTCGCTGCATTCCCAGTAGACGAGCGCGGCCTCGGCCTCGTCCACGGTAAGCCGTGGCAGGGCCGCGAAGTCGGATTCCTGCAGGGGACGGAAGCTCAGGGTCTGCCGCTTGGGGCGGGGATTCGCCATGGATGGTCGGACAGCTCTCTTGTTTGCCACCATTTAGCCACAAAGTGGGGCGGGTGACCAAGGGTGAATCGTGCCGGGAATGTCCATCAGCTCTCCCGTCTGCGGGCTGCGGTTTCAAGCTCCGAGATCAGGACCTCGGCGCTGCCCAGGAGCGTGGCGATCTCCCGGGGTTCCGTGGGACTGAGGGGACGGATCACCGCGAAGGCCCGGGCGCTGGCACGCAGGGCCAGGTCATGCTCGCGCCGCAGGCTCTCCAGCACGCCTGACTCCATCACCACCCGCAGGGCCTCATCCTTCTCGTCGGGATGGGTGCGCAGCCGCAGACCCGGCACGGGCCGCACGCCCGGCGGCAGTTCCATGGGCACCAGGTCATGGAGCGTTTCCACCCGGTCGGCCAGATGACCGAAGGCGGCAAAGCGGGGATTTTCCGGCTCCGCCATGAGATAGGGCGCATCCAGGATATCGCTGTAGATGAGCACCACGGTGCGCATGGGGCCGGCGGCGCGATCGCGCAGCAGGTAGCGCCGCCAGCGGGCCTGGCCGCTCAGCAGATCGAACAGCCACCAGCGACGTCCGCCCTCCTCCCGGTACTGTGGATGAAACACCATGCCCGCCTCGATGGACTCGATGATGCCGAGGCGCACCAGTTCCTTGAGCAGCAGCACCTGCTGGCCGGCCCAGGGTTCGAAGCCCTGGCGGCTGCCAGCGGTGCGCATGCGCCGGGCCCGGGCGCGCATGCGCCGCAGGGCGATGAGCGCGGGCACCACCGTGACCAGGGTGACGACGATCAGCAGGAACAGGTACAGCAGGGTGTCGCGGTAGATCTCCAGTTCATCCATGGGGCGCCCTCCGCAGCTTGAGACCGGGTGTCCTGTGGTAGACTCGCCCCCCATGCAGAGGCCCATGCTGACTCATTGTTTCCCTCCCGTTCCCGTGCCGCGGCGTCGGCACCCGCTTCGCAATGCCAGCCCCACCCGACCGTGAGATCCGCCGGGCCTATGCCCAGTGTATAGACAAGGCCCGGGCCCATTACGAGAACTTCCCCGTGGCCTCCCGCCTGCTGCCGGCCCGGCTGCGCGGTCCCGTGGCGGCCATCTACCTGTTCGCCCGCCGTGCCGATGACCTGGCCGACGAGGGTTCGCTGCCCGCCGAGGCGCGCCTGCGTGCCCTCGATGAACTGGAGCAGCAGCTGCTGGCCGCCGCGGAGTCCCGGCTGGATGACGATCCTGGCTTCCTGGCCCTGGCCCATGCCATCCGCAGCCATGGGCTTCCTGTCGCCCTGTTCCAGGATCTGCTCAATGCCTTCCGCCAGGACGTGAACAAGAAGCGCTATGGGGACTTCGGCGAACTGATGCAGTACTGCCGGCTGTCCGCCAACCCGGTGGGGCGCCTGCTGCTGCACCTGGTGGGTCACACGGACAAGCGTTCACTGGCCTGGTCCGATGCGATTTGTTCCAGCCTGCAACTGATCAATTTCTACCAGGACCTGAGCCAGGACTATCACGAGATGGGTCGCATCTACCTGCCCCAGGACGAGATGGCCCGCTTTGGCGTCACCGAACGGCACATCGCCGAGGCCATCTCCGACATGAGTATGCAGCGCCTCATGCACCTGCAGTTTACCCGCGCCGATCGGCTGCTGCGTTCCGGTGCGCCCCTGGGCGGGGTGCTCAAGGGTCGCTTCGGTCTGGAGATTCGCCTCATCACCCTGGCCGGTGCCCGGGTGCTCTGGCATCTCAGGCGTCAGCAGTCGAACCTGTTCTCACGGCCCCGTCTGCGCCTGGCCGATTACGCCGTCATCCTGCGCGGTGCCCTGTTCCCGGCGCGCGCCGCCCGCATCGCCACTGCGAGAACACCATGACACCGGAACAGTACTGCCAGGACAAGGCCGCGCGCAGCGGGTCCAGCTTTTACTACAGCTTCCTGTTCCTGCCCGAGCAACAGCGCCGGGCCATCACTGCCCTGTACGCCTTCTGCCGAGAGGTGGACGACGTGGTGGATGAATGCCAGGAGCCGGACATCGCGCGCCGAAAACTGGACTGGTGGCGGGAGGAGATCGCTCGGGTGTTTGCCGGCAACCCGAATCACCCGGTGGGCAAGGCCCTGCTGCCGGCCATCGAACGCTACAATCTACCGGAAGAGCATTTCCGGGAGATCATCGACGGCATGCAGATGGATCTGGACTACGACGCCTACCCCACGTTCACGGAGCTGTCCCTGTACTGCTACCGGGTGGCCTCGGTGGTGGGCCTGATGGCCGCGGAGATCTTCGGCTACCAGGACCGCCAGACCACCCGCTACGCCCATGACCTGGGCATGGCCTTCCAGCTCACCAACATCCTGCGCGACGTCCACGAGGACGCCCTGCGCGGCCGGGTCTACATTCCCATGGACGAGATGCGCCGTTTCGGCGTCGAGCCCCGGGAACTGCAGATGCCACAGGCCTCGGAGCACCTCAAGTCCCTGTTTGAGTTCCAGGCCCGGCGGGCACGGGACTATTACAAACGCGCCTTCGAGCGCCTGCCCGAGGTGGACCGCCCCGCCCAGCGCAGCGGCATCATCATGGCGGCCATCTACCAGACCCTGCTGGATGAGATCGAGGCCGATGGCTACCGGGTCCTGGAGCGACGCATCCGGCTCACGCCGATCCGCAAGCTGTGGATCGCCTGGCGCACGGCGCGCCAGGAAAAGCGCCGTGAAAAGCGTCACCGGAAACCGCTAAAGGGCGCGTCATCATGAGGCCCGTGGATACCGTGGTGGTGGGCGCCGGCTGGTCGGGACTGGCCGCCGCCGTGGAGCTGACCCGGGCAGGCCGCGAGGTGACCGTGCTGGAATCCGCGCCCCAGGCCGGCGGGCGGGCGCGCAGCGTGAGCCTCGGTGACCAGACCCTGGACAACGGCCAGCACATCCTGCTGGGCGCCTACGGCCATATGCTGGAACTGCTGGGCACGCTGGACATCCCGGAGGCCGAGGTCCTGCTGCGCCTGCCTCTGGACCTGAGCATGCGCGCCCCGGAACACCGCGGCCTGTCCCTGTCCACCCTGTACCTGCCGGCTCCCCTGCACCTGCTGGGCGGACTGCTCTCCGCCCGGGGTGTGGGCTTCTTCGAGACCCTGGGCGCCCTGCCCGGCATCCGACGCATGCTGGGCTGGGACGAGGCCGAGGACATCACGGTCGCCACCCTGTTGCAGCGCTGCGGCCAGCCCGAGCACCTGGTCCGCGGACTCTGGGCGCCCCTGTGCTTGGCGGCCCTCAATACCCCGCTGGAAACGGCCTCGGCGCGCTTGTTCACCCGGGTGCTCAACCTGGCCTTCACCGGCCATCGCCGTCACTGCGACCTGCTGATCCCCCGGGTGGATCTCGACCGGGTGCTGGCGGAACCGGCGCGGCGTTATCTGGAGGCCCGGGGCAGCCGCCTGCTCACCGGCCACCGGGTCACGGCCCTGGAAGCCCTCGATGGCGGCGGCTTGCGGGTGCGCATGCGGGATCTGGCCGTGGAGGCACGGCACGTGGTGCTGGCCACCCCCGCCGGGGTGACCGCGGCCCTGTGCACCGGCCTGCCCGGACTCAAGGACGTGGTGCTCGGACTGGAACACCTGGGCCACGAACCCATCTGCACGGTCTACCTGCGCTATCCCCCCGAGGTGCGCCTGCCCATGCCCATGGTGGGCGTGCTGGATCTCACCGCCCAGTGGATCTTCGACCGCCGGCACACCGGCAATCCCGGCGTGATGGCAGTGGTGATCTCGGGTCCCGGTCCCCACATGGAGCTGGACAACGACGCCCTGACCCGTCAGGTGGCCGCGGAACTGGCCCTGCTCTACCCGGACTGGCCCGCCGCCGGCGAGACCTGGGTGGTGCGGGAAAAACGCGCCACCTTCCAGGCCGCTGCCGGCTGCGAGGCGCACCGTCCCTCCATGCGCACGGCCCTGCCCGGCCTGTGGCTGGCCGGGGATCACGTGCAGAACGGCCTGCCCTCCACCCTCGAAGGGGCGGTGATCAATGGCTTACAATGCGCCCGCGCCATCCTCGCCAGCCACCCCGTCACCTGACTTCCTCTGACGCAACGCGAAACCATGACCCCAGAAGAACTGCTCGCCTATCAGCCCGCCCCCGACCTGCTCAGGGACCGGGTGATCCTCGTTACCGGCGCCGGCATGGGCATCGGCCGCGCCCTGTCCCTGGCCTGCGCGGGACTGGGGGCCACGGTGATCCTGCTGGACAAGGAGATCCGTGCCCTGGAGGCGGTCTATGACGAGATCGAGAAGGCGGGTGGCACGCAGCCGGCCATCTACCCCATGAACCTGGAAGGCGCCACCGCCAAGGACCACGAGGATCTGGCGCAGAACGTGGAAAAGGAACTGGGCCGACTGGACGGGCTGGTGCACAACGCCGGCTGGATCGGCGGCTTCACCCCGCTCAAGCTCTACGACGTGGAACTCTGGTCACGGGTGATCACCGCCAACCTGCACGCCCCCTTCCTGCTCACCCGGGCGGTGCTGCCGCTGCTGGAGGCGGCCGGGGATCCTGCGGTGGTGTTCTCCGCCCACGAGAGTGCAAAGGCCTACTGGGGCGCCTTCGGCGTGGCCAAGGCGGGCCAGGAGGCGATGCTGAAGATCCTCGCCGCCGAGTACCAGGGCGAGCGCTTCATGCGTGTCAACGGCGTGGACTCCGGCCCCCTGCGCACCCAGATGCGCGTGCAGCACTATCCGGGCGAAAACCCCAACAAGAATCCGAAACCGGAGAGCGTCATCGCCCCCTACCTGTATTTCCTCGGCCCCGACGCCGGCCGCACCACGGGCGAGATCGTGCGGCTGGAGGGCAAGGTAACGGTCGAGTGAGGCCGCGGGAGCAAAAGCTTCAACGCGAAGACGCAAAGACGCAAAGGACGCGAAAAAGATCTTCTTGTTAAAAAACCTTTGCGAACTTTGTGTCTTTGCGCCTTCGCGTTAAGGCATTTGACTCAGCATCCTGAAGACAGGCAAGGACGTCAGCTCCGCTCCCGGCCGCAGTTCCAGCACTGGGTGAAGACCGGGTCAAGCTGTTCGCCGCAGCCCGGGCAGGTCCAGCCGGGGCCTTCTTCTCCCGCCGCCGTGACCGCCTCGATGATCTCCCGGGCACGGTCCTCGTCCCCGTCTTCCATGACCCAGACCTCCGGCCAGCACTCCGTCGGCGGCAGTTCACCGGAGGCACCGAACAGCAGCCGGTTTTTCACCATGCACTGGATGCCCTCGTTCTCCAGCACCCCCTGGATGAAGCCCGCGGCGGCCGGGTCGCTGGCGAAGAACACCCGCTTCATGCAGCCTTACTGCACCGTGCCGCGATTGGCGCTCTGGAAGTATTCCAGGGCCTTCTGGATGGCGAACATGGGTGCCTCTTCTAGGCTCTCGGCGGCATCCGGGGTGCGCACGTCGGAGTAGTACTTGCGAAACGCCAGGATGTGGATGGGCAGTTCCTTGGCGAACAGCTCGTTGGCGTTGATGAAGTGCTGCGCCAGCGCCAGCGGGATGCGGGCGCGCAGGGCGCGGGAGAGTTCGCCGGCCTCCATGCGGATGCTGGGCAGCTCGCCGGCGGCACCGTGGATCTCCAGCCTGACCATCTGCGCCGGGCCGCTCACCTCGCCCAGCTTCAGTTTGGGGTCGATATCCAGGTGCCCCTTGCTGCGGATGTGATCAAAGGGCTGGAAGATCTTGCTGGACATGTTGACCGCCCAGAGCTCCAGCTGCTCGCGCAGTTCCCGCGCCTCGCTGCAGTCGCCCAGTTCGTGCATCACCCGGGCATAGAGCATGTCCCAGATCCAGACCTGGCCGTACTCGGGCAGTTCGCCCTCCGTCCTGATCATCACCGGGGAGGTTTCGCTGGGGGAGAGATGCAGTTCAAAGGTGGCCAAGGGTGCGCTCCTGGAGGATCTGTGGCGTGGTGCGGGAAATGGATGGTTCAGCCGCAGAGTATATCAACCCCGGGATGTCCCCCGCCTTTCACCCCGCTCTCCTTGCGCCTATCGCCTCACCCGGACCAAAAAAAGGGCCCCGGATGGGGCCCAGCAGGAGGTGTCCTGTCATTGGCACATCAGGACATGTACAAACCGCCGTTGACGGGGATGTTGGCCCCGGTGATGTAAGCGGCGCGGGGATCGCACAGGAAGGCCACCACGTGGGCGATCTCCTCCGGCGTTCCCATGCGCCCCATGGGCACCTGGGCCACGATCGCGTTGCGCACCTCATCAGGCATGGCAAGGGTCATGGCCGTGGCCACGTAACCCGGGGAGACGGAGTTGACCGTCACGCCCTTGGTGGCCACTTCCTGGGCCAGGGACATGGTGAAGCCGTGGATCCCTGCCTTGGCCGCCGCGTAGTTGCACTGGCCGAACTGGCCCTTCTGGCCGTTCACCGAGGAGATGTTCACCACCCGGCCGAAGCCCCGTTCCACCATGGCGTCGATCACATGGCGGGTGACGTTGAACACGCTGTCCAGGTTGGTGGTCATGACCTCGCGCCACTGCTGGTCGCTCATCTTGCGCAGGGTCTTGTCCCGGGTGATGCCGGCACAGTTGACCAGGATGTCCACGGGGCCGATACGTTTTGCCACCGATGCCACCATGGCCCGGGCGTCCTCGAAGGAGGACACGTCACCGGGCTCGATCTCCACCTCGATGCCCTCGGCCAGCTGGGCCTGTTGCCAGGCCCTGGCCTCGGTCTCCAGCGATGGCAGGTAGTTGGCGACCACCAGACAGCCCTGCCGGGTGAGTTCCCGGCAGATGGCCGTGCCGAGGCCACCGGTACCGCCTGTCACCAGGGCGACTCGCCTTACCATGTTTTCGCCTCCTTTTCGGGCGTCTTCAGACTTTCAGGCGGCACGCTTGGTGGCGCCGGCAGAGGCCTGCTTGACGTCTTCACCGGCGCTCTTGATGGCGGTGTCCACCAGCTTCACGGCTGCCTCGCGGGCCTCGGTCAGCACCTCGGCGCAGGACTTGCCACCGGCCATCAGCTTCTGGCCGTACTCGCGGGCCAGCTCGGCCTGTCCGGCCACCACGTCCTGGTAACCCTTGGCCTTGCCCACCAATTCCAGGTTCTTCACGCCGGTCTCCACCCAGGCGTCCATCAGGGCCACCTGCTGGGCCATGAGCTTTTCCATGGCGCTCTGGTTGATCTCGGCCAGGCGACGGCTGTTCTCGAAGGCGTCCTGGGTCATCTTGTTCATCAGTTCGATCATCTCTTTCATGGCGCTACCCTCCACGGGTGTTAGGTTTGGATCTGTCATGCTGCAATGCAGCATTGTTGCACTGCAACATATAGCCCATGGGGCACCCGTGTCAAGCCCCCGGATATAAAAAACTGGCCGTCCGTTCCTGGCTCCGTGGAATAAACCGGGGGGCCAGCCCGTTGAATAGAGGACACTCATCGAAACAGGCCAGCCCATGTCCCCTGCTTCAGCCATTCCCGCCTGCGCGCCCCGAAGCCCCAAGGTCCACACGACCCTCGCCCTCACCTGTCTCGCCGCCCTCTTGCTGAGCGGCATCAGCAACGCTGCTGCCCAGGAAACACCAGCCATCCGCGCCAACCCGGACACGGTACGCACATGGAATCGTTTTGCCGACGGGATCTACCAGCTGCACCTGCAGCACCTGCGCGACACGGAGGTGCGGACCGAGACCCGTGCGGGCGGCTACCCCGAGGGCAGCCTGGGAGGTCCGGACTTCTTCCATGAAGTGCACTACTACGACGCGGCCACGGGACGCCTGCTGAGCCGCATCCAGTGGGAAACGGCGCAGGTGCAGACCATCCACAGCATCCAGGTCTACCTCCACGATGACGAGGGTCGCGTACGGGTGGACTACTACGCCGCCTATCTGCCCGTGTTTCGCAATGCGCCCATGAACACCCTGGTCAACCTGCATGCCTACCACGGTGAGCTGCGTGCCTTCCGCCAGTTCGACGCCTCGGGTAATCGGCGTTACGAACAGTGCCGGGGCAGACTGGAGGGGGAATCCCTGTGGCTGGATGCGGAGTTCTTCCCGATGGATGAGTCAGTCGTCGAGAGCGACGCCTACCGGCGCTGCTTCGGCATGCTCCAGGAACAGGCCGGCGAGCACATTGACCCTCTGCATCATCTGCGCGGGACCGCCCAATGGCCGGCCATTCGCCCGGAAAGCGCGGCGGAACTGGATCAGCTCATCAGCCAGTACGAACACAAGCGCCGCATCACGCCCCTGCGTGGGGACCTGCGGGTCAAGGCCGGCGATGCCTGGTACCTGAAAGGGGACGACCCGCAGGCCATCGCGCACTACGATGCGGCGCTGGAGATCGACCCCGCCCTGTATGAGGCCTATTTCGGCCGGGGTATGGCCCTGACACGGCTGGGCAGGGTCGAGGAAGGGATCGAGTCGCTGGACCGGTTTCTGGCGCAGGCGCCCGGCAGTACCCTGGGCTATGTACAGCGCGGACTGGCGCACCTGGCGCTGGATCGGCCGGAACGGGCGGTTGCGGATCTACGCAGGGCGCTTACGCTCGACCCGGACAACGCCGAGGCGCGCGCGGCCTTGCAGCGGCTTGGGCAGGATGGTTGAGGGACGACGGCCGTAAACCCCGTGCTGGGCATCACGGGCATGAGCTGAGACCTGAAGGCACGTTCGACCCGGGGTCGGGCCTCCTACGCAAACCTCTGCGCCCTTGCGCTCCTGGCCTGAGCGTCACTTGCCTCCGGACTTGTCCTTCGGTGTCCCCCCCAGTCCCGCAGCCTTGAGGAATTCCCCCTGCATGTCCTGCCAGAACTGCAGGTTGCGGCGGGTCATCTCCGCCACGTCCCAGGCGCCCTTGCCGCTCATGGCCTCCTGCATCTGGCGGCTGAAGTGCTGCTGCTGATCGGCGAAGAACTTCATGCTCTGTTCCAGGTAGCCGGAAAAGGCGTCGTGGACCGCGTCGTCGTAGAAGCGGATGAAGCGGGTGAGCATCTCGGTGGAGAACAGCGGATCCTTGCCGGTCTCCTGGTCGGTGATGATCTGGATCAGGATGCTGCGGGTGATATCCTCGCCACTCTGGCTGTCCAGCACCTGGATGTCCGTGCCGCCGCGCACCAGCTGCTGAACGTCCGCCAGGGTCACGTAGCGGCTTTCCTCGGTGTCGTAGAGCCGACGATTGGGATACTTCTTGATGATGCGCGGCGGTTTCACCCGGTCCTCTCCATGTGTCGTGTCCGGTAAATATCTTACCATTCAGCGCGGCTGTGCGGGCATGTGGCCAGGCACGCTTGGGCAGGAATGGCCACTCCCCTTTCAAGCAAGCCTAACACCGCCACATGCCCGCACAGCCGCGCCCAAAGGGAGCCCCGCAAAAGCGCCGATACGGCGTTGCACACCTTGCCAAGGGCTTGCCATTGCCTGCGGTGTGCGCCTTGTCTTGGCGCTTTTGCGGGGCTCTGAATGGCAAGATATTTACCGGCCACGACACTAGTGCATGTGCTGTCCGCCGTTGGCGGCGAAATTGGCGCCGGTGATGAAACCGGCATGCTCGGAAGCGAGAAAGGCTACCACATGGGCGACCTCCTCGGGTCGTCCCAGCCGCCCCACGGGGATCTGGGCGATGATCTTCTCCCGGACCTCCTCCGGCACGGCCATCACCATCTCCGTGGCGATGTAGCCCGGGGAGATGGTGTTCACGGTGACCCCCTTGCGGGCCACCTCCTGGGCCGCCGCCATGGTGAAGCCGTGCATGCCGGCCTTGGCGGCACTGTAGTTGGCCTGGCCGAACTGGCCCTTCTGGCCATTGATGGAGGAGATGTTGATCACCCGGCCCCAGCCCCGCTCCGCCATGCGCGGCAGCAGCGGCTGGGTCATGTTGAACACGCTGTCCAGGTCGGCGCAGATCACCTCCCGCCAGTGACCCGGGGTCATCTTCTTGAGGGTCGTGTCCCGGGTGATGCCGGCATTGTTCACCAGGATGTCCACGGGCCCCAGATCCTTCTCGATGGTCTCGGCCAGCTGCACGCAGGCTTCATAGTCGCCCACGTCACAGGCGTAGATGGTCACCTGGTGTCCGCTCTGTTTCATCTGTGCCTGCCAGGCCTCGGCCTTCTCCCGGTTGCGGTAGGTGGTGGCCACCCGGCAGCCCAGGTCGCTCAAGCGCGCGCAGATGGCCGTGCCGATGCCGCCGGTACCGCCGGTCACCAGGGCCACTTTGTTCTTCAGATCACCGCACATGTCACAGTCCCTCCACCGCCATGGCCACGCCCTGTCCGCCACCGATACACAGCGTCGCCAGCCCCTTGCGGGCGCCGGTGCGCTTCATGCCGTGCAGCAGCGTGACCAGCACCCGCGCCCCCGAGGCGCCGATGGGATGACCCAGGGCGATGGCACCGCCGCTGATGTTGACCCTGGACAGATCCCAGCCCAGGGAACGGTTCACCGCAATCGCCTGGGCGGCGAAGGCCTCGTTGGCCTCCACCAGGTCCAGATCCGAGGGCTTCCAGCCGGCGCGCTCCAGACATTTGGTGGTGGCGGGGATCGGCCCGGTACCCATGATCGCCGGGTCCACGCCGGTGGCGGCGAAGGAGACGATGCGCGCCAGGGGCTTGAGTCCCAGCGCCTTGGCGCGTGACTCGCTCATCACCATCACCACGGCGGCACCGTCGTTGATGCCCGAGGCATTGCCCGGGGTCACGCTGCCTTCCTTGTCGAAGGCCGGGCGCAGGCCGGCAAGGGTCTGTGCCGTGGTGCCGTGACGGGGGAACTCGTCGGTGTCGAACACGATGGGATCGCCCTTACGCTGGGGGATCTCCACCGGCACGATCTCGTCGCGGAACACCCCGGCCTTCTGGGCCCGTTCCGCGCGCTGCTGGGACTCGGCAGCGAAGGCATCCTGGTCCGCGCGGCCGATCTCGAACTGTTTGGCGATATTCTCGGCGGTGTTGCCCATGTGGCAGTTGTTGAAGGCGCACCAGAGGCCGTCGGTGATCATGGTGTCCACCAGCTCCCAGCCACCCATCTTCTTGCCCACGCGCGATCCGGGCAGGACGTGGGGGGCCATGCTCATGTTCTCCTGGCCGCCGGCAATCACCACCTCGGCATCACCGCAACGCACCGCCTGCCAGGCCAGGTGCACCGCCTTCAGACCGCTGCCGCAGACCTTGTTGATGGTCATGGCCGGCACGCTGACCGGCAGACCCGCAGCCAGGGCCGCCTGGCGGGCCGGGTTCTGACCGGCGGCGGCCTGAAGCACCTGTCCCAGGATGACCTCGCCAATCTGATCCCCGGACACACCGCTTCGCTCCAGCAGCGCACGGATCACACGCGCACCCAGCTCGCTGGCTGGTATGCCCGCCAGGGCACCGTTGAAGTTGCCTACGGGGGTTCGCACGGCCTCGACGATGACGACGGAATCACTCATGGTGGGTCTCCTGCATGGGCATTCGGGTTGTTATGAGGACTGGGTATCCGGCGGACCATAAGCGCGCCGGTACAAGCTGATATTGACCAGGCTCAAGGTCCGTACGATCAGGTCCGGAGCCGATCGGGAGGCTCGGCCTGACACCCTGATCTATAACAGATGCTCAAGCACTCTGCCGGTCGCGCGGATTGTTGCAGTGCACAAATTTTATGCTAATCTCCCAGACATCCAATCAGAAGATCACCAAATCCCAGGAGCGGTTCCCATGACTGATTCCAATCCCTTCTCCTCAGAGGACTGGCTGAAGGCCCAGCGCAAGTACTGGAACGCCTGGTTCGACATGTCGCGCCGGGCCATGGAGGCCGGCGCGCCTGCGGAAAACCCCTGGACCGGTGCCCTGGAGCGCTGGTGGCAGGGGGTTTCGCCCGCGGTGGCCCCGGATGCCCGCGAGTTTTACGACCGCATGGTGGGGATGGGGCGCAGCTACTTCTCCATGGCCGAGGAGTTCATGCGCAAGAGCGGCGGTTCCGAGGTCCCCGTGGATGCGTTCAAGACCTGGATGGACCAGCTTTCCGAGGCCCTGCGCAATCCCGCATCCGGGGCCGACGCCGCGCCGGGCATGAAGGATTTCATGGCCTTCTGGCAACTGCCCATGGATACCTGGCAGCGTTTCGCCTCCTCGGTGATGCCGGTGCCGGGCGACCTGATGAAGGCCTTTCAGCCGGAAGGCGCCGCCGCTTTCGGCGAGGGCATGCGCGAGCACATGGACCGTTTCCTGTCCATGCCGGGCCTGGGCTACAGCCGCGAGTCCCAGGCCCAGGTCCAGGACTTCGGCCGGCGACTGCTGGACTATCAGCGTGCCTACCAGGCCTACGAGGCCGCCCTCTCCAAGGTCGCCCTGGACTCCGTGGACCGTTTTCGCGCCCGGCTGGAGGAGGCTTCGCACCGGGAACAGCCCATCAGTTCCCTGCGCGAACTGTTCAACGAATGGGTGGATGTCTGCGAAGAGGTCTACGGAGACTACGCCGTCTCCGAGGAGCACGCCCGCCACTACGGTGACCTGGTCAACGCCCTCATGGCCGTGAAACAGGAAGGCTCACGCCTGGTGGATGAGACCCTGGAAACCATGAACATGCCCACCCGGCGCGAGGTGAGCACCCTTCAGCAGCGCCTCCAGGAGACCCGCCGGGAGATGCAGCGCCTGCGCAGCCAGGTGGAGACACTGCTCGAGGCCAGGGCCGAGGCACCCCCACCCGCACAGCCCGCCAGGCCCAAGGCGGCACCGAAGGCCAAGGCCAGCCGTGCCAAGTCGGCCAAGTCCGCAAAGTCCGCAAAGTCCGCAAAGACAGACACCCAGAGGACCTGATGTCATGATCCCCGTGCAGCTCCGACCCGACCAGATCCTGGCCGAACTCAGCGAGTTCCAGACCAAGCTGGGCCATGGAATCCAGAACCTCATGGCGGCCGGTGAAATCCCCACCGGCGTGACCCCCAAGGAGGCCATCTACCAGGAAGACAAGCTCACCCTGTACCGCTTCCAGCCCTCCACCAAAAAGGTGCAGAACCCGGTGCCGGTGCTGATCGTCTACGCCCTGGTGAACCGCCCCTACATGACCGATCTGCAGGAGAACCGCTCCACGGTGCGCGGCCTGCTGGAGGCGGGGCTGGACGTCTACCTGATCGACTGGGGCTACCCGGACCGGGCCGACCGCTTCCTGGGCCTGGACGACTACATCAACGGCTACATCGACCGCTGCGTGGACGTGATCCGCAGGCGCCACAAGCTGGACGCCATCAACATCCTGGGCATCTGCCAGGGCGGAACCTTCAGCCTCTGCTACAGCGCCCTGCACCCGGAGAAGGTGAAGAACCTGGTCACCATGGTCACGCCGGTGGACTTCCACACCCCCGACAACATGCTCAGCCGCTGGGTGCGCCACGTGGACGTGGACCTGCTGGTGGACACCCTGGGCAACATCCCCGGCGAACTGCTCAATGCCACCTTCCTGATGCTCAAGCCCTACCGGCTCATCGGCCAGAAATACCTGGACATGGTGGACCTGCTTGACGACAGCAGCCAGGTGAACAACTTCCTGCGCATGGAGAAATGGATCTTCGACAGCCCCGACCAGGCAGGCGAGGCCTACCGGCAGTTCATCAAGGACTTCTACCAGCAGAACAAGCTGATCAACGGCGGGGTGCAGATCGGCGATGCCATGGCGAAACTCGCCAACGTCACCATGCCGGTGCTCAACATCTTCGCCGAGCAGGACCACCTGGTGCCGCCCGCCGCCTCCAAGGCACTGGAAGGCAAGGTGGGCACCAGGGACTACACCGAGCTGTCCTTCCCCGGCGGTCACATCGGTATCTACGTGAGCGGCAAGGCACAGAAGCAGGTGCCGCCGGCCATCGGCGCGTGGCTGGATGAAAGGACGAAGTGAGATTTTGGAAGTGGGAACGCCAAAGAAGGCGAGATACTTCTTTGGCTTGATAGTCCCGGTCAGCAACCCATTGTTGTCATCAATATACCCCATATAAGCCAGGTTAACCGGTATATACCGCCCATATTAGCCATATATTGTTGACAATCTTTCAGGATCGTCTACCTTCTTAAAAGCCCCTGACGGGTCTGTACCAAGACGGAACAGACCCGTGCATCTATAACAACAGGGCCGCCTGATCCCGGGCGGCTCCACACCAGGGAAGCGAGGAGAGAGACATGGGTTACGACGAGGTCTACGCCCGCGCCGTGCGGGATCCCGAGGGCTACTGGGCCGAGGCGGCCCGGGCCATCCACTGGGACAGCCCGGCGCAGAAAATCCTGGACGACAGTGCCCCGCCCTTCTACCGCTGGTTCCGCGGCGGACGCCTCAACACCTGCTACAACGCCCTGGACCGTCACGTCGAGGCCGGCCGCGGCGACCAGGCTGCGGTGATCTACGACAGCCCGGTCACCCAGACCAAGCGCACCTCCACCTATCGCGAGATGCGCGACCAGGTGGCCCTGTTCGCCGGCGCCCTGGCACGCCTCGGTGTCGCCAGGGGCGACCGGGTGATCATCTACATGCCCATGGTGCCCGAGGCCCTGATCAGCATGCTGGCCTGCGCCCGCCTGGGCGCGGTGCACTCGGTGGTGTTCGGCGGCTTCTCCGCCCACGAGCTGGCCACCCGCATCGACGACGCCAAGCCCCGGGTGGTGGTCGCCGGTTCCTGCGGCATCGAACCCACCCGTGTGGTGCACTACAAGCCCATGCTGGACAAGGCCATCGACCAGGCCAGGCACAAGCCGGAGCACTGCATCGTCCTGCAACGGCCCCAGGGCCCCGCCGAACTGAAACAGGGACGTGACATCAGCTGGGACGAGGCCATCGACGGTGCCACGCCCCACGACTGCGTCAGCGTGGAGGCCACCGATCCCCTCTACATCCTCTATACCTCCGGCACCACCGGCAAACCCAAGGGCGTGGTGCGGGACAACGGCGGCCATGCGGTGGCCCTCAAGTGGAGCATGGAGCACCTCTACGGCGTGAAGCCGGGCGAGGTCTACTGGGCCGCCTCGGACGTGGGCTGGGTGGTGGGACATTCCTACATCGTCTACGCGCCCCTGCTGCACGGCTGCACCACCCTGGTCTACGAGGGCAAGCCCGTGGGCACCCCTGATGCCGGCGCTTTCTGGCGGGTGATCTCCGAGCACAAGGTGGCGGTGATGTTCACTGCCCCGACCGCGTTTCGCGCCATCAAGAAGGAAGACCCCACGGCCGAGCACCTCAAACGCTACGACCTGAGCGGATTTCGCGCCCTGTTCCTGGCCGGCGAGCGCTGCGACCCTGACACCCTGGAATGGGCCGGCAAGATCCTCGACCGCCCGGTCATCGACCACTGGTGGCAGACCGAGACCGGCTGGGCCATCGCCGGCAACTTCCTGGGCATCGAACTGCTGCCCATCCGTTCCGGCAGCGCCGGCAAGCCTTCGCCCGGTTACGACGTGCAAATCGTCGACGACAACGGCAAGCCCGTGGCCGCCGGCGAGATGGGGCGCATCGTGGTCAAGCTGCCCCTGCCCCCCGCCTGCCTGCCCACCCTGTGGAACAACGACGAGCGTTTCAAGGAGGCCTACCTCAACGCGGTGCCCGGCTACTACCTCACGGGCGACTCCGGCTACCTGGACGAGGACGGCTACCTGTTCGTCATGGGACGCATCGACGACACCATCAACGTGGCGGGCCACCGGCTCTCCAGCGGCGCCATGGAGGAGGTGCTCGCCTCCCATCCTGCGGTGGCCGAATGCGCGGTGATCGCGGTCAACGACGAACTCAAGGGCTCCCTGCCCCTGGGCCTGGTGGTCATGAAGAGCGGCGTCAACCTGGACAAGGCGACCCTGTGCAAGGAACTGGTGGACCTGGTGCGCGAGGAGATCGGCCCGGTGGCGGTGTTCAAGAAGGTGGCGGTGGTGGACCGTCTGCCCAAGACCCGTTCCGGCAAGATCCTGCGCGCCGTGATGCGCAAGATCGCCGACAACGAGGCCTACCAGGCGCCTGCGACCATCGATGACCCGGCGATCCTCAACGAGATCCGGGGCGCCCTGACGGCGATCGGATACGCGGATGGCAAGGCAAAGATCTAAAAAGACAGAAAGGAATGGACAGGATTTACGGGATTAATGCCCATGTCAGGTCATGATCGGCCGGTTAAATCTGTATCCGCCCTTGTCTTTAATCCTGTCAATCCTGTCCAGGTTTTTTTTCCAGTGACGCCGATGCTCACAACACCGAGGCGACGATGAAATCAGAAGAACACGGCATCACCCTCGCCGACCGCGTATTCGCCCGGCTGCGCCAGGCCATCGTGGAAGGCGAGATTCCCGCCGGCAGCAAGATCAGCGAGCCGGAACTGGCCAGTGCCTACGGCATCAGCCGCGGCCCCCTGCGCGAGGCGATCGGGCGGCTCGAGGCCTGCCACCTGGTGGAACGGCGCGCCAACGTGGGCGCCCGGGTGGTGTCCCTGAGCCTGGAAGATCTGATGGAGCTCTACCTGCTGCGTGAATCCCTGGAAGGCCTCGCGGCACGCCTGGCGGCAGAGCGCATGAGCGATACGGAGATCCGCGAGTTACGGGACCTGCTGCACCAGCACGAGCAGCGCGCAGAACTCCAGGAGGGCGTCGCCTATTTCCAGAAGGAGGGCGACATGGATTTCCACTACCGCATCATCCAGGGCAGCGGCAATGCCCGCCTGATCCAGTTGCTGTGCAACGACCTCTACCACCTGATGCGCATGTACCGCTACCAGTTCGGCATGGCCAGCAGTCGTGCGCGCAATGCCTTCCGCGAACACGGCCACATCGTCGAGGC
The DNA here is from genome assembly GCF_000021985.1 of Thioalkalivibrio sulfidiphilus HL-EbGr7. Taxonomy (NCBI): domain Bacteria; kingdom Pseudomonadati; phylum Pseudomonadota; class Gammaproteobacteria; order Chromatiales; family Ectothiorhodospiraceae; genus Thioalkalivibrio; species Thioalkalivibrio sulfidiphilus. Next base: position 1,620,277 of record NC_011901.1, on the reverse strand, counting down.
CATCGCCGACCGGGACGCAGAGATGGCGGAACTGCTCATGCGCCGCCATGTGCGTGTCTCCCGGGAGAACGTGGCACGCCAGTTCGCCGAACACCCCAACCAGTCACCCAGCATCCGGGCTGCGGGATAGGAGTCACCATGAATCAAAGCCAGACACCGGGCGCGCGCCTGCGCCAGGCCGTGCAGGAAGAAACACCGCTGCAGGTGATGGGCGCCATCAACGCCTACCACGCCACGCTGGCCGAACAGACCGGCTACCGCGCCCTGTACCTCTCCGGCGGTGGCGTGGCCGCCGGCTCCCTGGGCCTTCCGGATCTCGGCATCAGCACCCTGCACGACGTGCTGGAAGACGTGCGCCGCATCACCTACGTCACCGAGCTGCCGCTGCTGGTGGACGCGGACACCGGCTTCGGACCCAGCGCCTTCAACATCGCCCGCACGGTGCGCGAACTGATCCGTGCCGAGGCCGCCGGCTGTCACATCGAGGACCAGGTGCAGGCCAAGCGCTGCGGTCACCGACCCGGCAAGGCCATCGTCACCAAGGGCGAGATGGCGGACCGCATCAAGGCCGCAGCCGACGCCCGCGACCGGGACTTCGTGATCATGGCGCGCACCGACGCCCTGGCGGTGGAAGGCATCGATGCCGCCATTGAGCGGGCCGTGGCCTGCGTGGAGGCCGGCGCCGACATGATCTTCCCTGAGGCGGTCACGGAACTGGCGCAGTACCGGCGCTTCGTGGAGGCCGTCGGCGTGCCGGTGCTCGCCAACATCACCGAGTTCGGCAAGACGCCGCTGTTCACCGTCGAGGAACTGAAGTCCGCGGGCGTGTCACTGGTGCTCTACCCGCTGTCCGCCTTCCGCGCCATGAACCAGGCCGCGCTCAGGGTCTACGAGGCCATCCGCCGTGACGGTACCCAGCAAGGGGTGATCGACCTGATGCAGACCCGCGACCAGCTCTATGAACATCTGGGCTATCACGCCTATGAGGAAAAGCTCGACGCACTCTACAGCCAGGACAAGGGGAAACGCGATGAGTGATGCAGACCTGAGCCAGGCCACGACGCCAAAGCCGAAAAAATCCGTCGCCCTGTCCGGCACGGTGGCGGGAAACACCGCCATCTGCACCGTGGGGCGCACCGGCAATGACCTGCACTACCGGGGCTACGACATCCTCGATTTCGCCGACATTGCCGAGTTCGAGGAGATTGCCTACCTGCTGATCCACGGCAGCCTGCCCAGCCGCGCAGAACTGCTCGCCTACAAGGACCGCCTGCGTGCCCTGCGCGGCCTGCCCGCAGCGCTGCGCAACACCCTGGAGCAGATCCCGCCCTCGGCCCATCCCATGGACGTGATGCGCACCGCGGTCTCGGTGCTCGGCGCCCTAGAACCCGAGAAGGAGGACATGAGCGTTTCCGGGGCCCGAGCCATCGGAGACCGGCTGATCGCCTGCCTCGGCTCCGCCCTGCTCTACTGGTATCACTACGCCCACGACGGTAAGCGCATCGAGGTGGAGACCGACGACGACAGCATCGGCGGGCACTTCCTGCATCTCATGCATGGAAGCACGCCCCCGGACATCTGGGTGCGCGCCATGCACACCTCGCTGAACCTCTACGCGGAACACGAGTTCAATGCCTCCACCTTCACTGCGCGGGTGATCGCCGGCACCAACGCCGACATGTACTCGGCCCTCACGGGCGCCATCGGCGCCCTGCGCGGGCCGAAACACGGTGGCGCCAACGAGGTGGCCTGCGAGATCCAGCTGCGCTACCACAACCCCGACGAAGCGGAGGCGGACATCCGTGAGCGGGTGGGTCGCAAGGAGATCATCATCGGCTTCGGCCATCCCGTGTACACCACCGGGGATCCGCGCAACCAGGTGATCAAGTCAGTGGCACGGCGCCTGTCCGAGGAGCGCGGCACGCTGACCATGTTCGAGGTGGCCGATCGCCTGGAGAGCGTGATGTGGGAGCTGAAGAAGATGTTCCCGAATCTCGACTGGTTCTCGGCGGTCTCCTATCACATGATGGGCATCCCCACCGCCCTGTTCACGCCCATCTTCGTCATCTCCCGCACCACCGGCTGGGTGGCCCACGTGATCGAACAGCGCCAGGACGGCAAGATCATCCGCCCCAGCGCCAACTACACGGGTCCGGAGAATCAGCCCTGGATGCCCATGGACAAGCGTTGAAGTGCGAAGTGGGAATTGGGAAGTGAGATAAAACCCTGCTGCCCCCCTCTCGCTCAAGTAGAGGGCCGGGGTGAGGGTGGTGTCATTCCCACTTCCCAATTCCCACTTCGCACTTTCGTTCTCACATCTCACCTCTTTGCGGAGCAACCAATGAGTCACCACATCGCCGACACCAACGTCCGCCCCGAACCCGATCCGGAACTGAAAGCCATCGCGGACTACGTCTGCGACTACCCCATCGATTCCGCCGAGGCCCTGGACACGGCGCGCAACTGCCTGATGGATTCCCTGGGCTGCGCCATGCTGGCCCTGCAGTATCCGGAATGCACCAAGCACCTGGGCCCCGTGGTGCCGGGCACGGTGGTGCCCAATGGCAGCCGCATCCCTGGCACCCCGTACCAGCTGGACCCCATCCAGGCCGCCTTCAACATCGGTGCCCTGGTGCGCTGGCTGGACTTCAACGACACCTGGCTGGCCGCGGAATGGGGCCACCCCTCGGACAACCTGGGCACCATCCTGGGTCTGGCCGATCACCTGAGCCGCAAGGCGGTGGCCGAGGGCAAGCGAGCCATGACCATCGACGACGTGCTGCGCTACATGGTCAAGGCCCACGAGATCCAGGGCGTGCTGGCGCTGGAGAACAGCTTCAACCGGGTGGGTCTGGACCACGTGGTGCTGGTGAAGGTGGCCTCGGCGGCGGTGGCCGCCCACATGCTGGGCGCCAGCCGTGACCAGGTGATCGATGCCCTGTCCCAGGCCTGGGTGGACGGCCAGGCACTGCGCACCTATCGCCACGCGCCCAACACCGGCTCACGCAAGTCCTGGGCGGCGGGCGATGCCTGCGGCCGTGCGGTGCGCCTGGCGCTGATGGTGATGAAGGGCGAGATGGGCCTGCCCAGTGTGCTCTCCGCCCCCCGCTGGGGTTTCTATGACGTGCTGTTCAAGGGCGAGAAGTTCCGCTTCCAGCGGGACTACGGCAGCTACGTGATGGAGAACGTGCTGTTCAAGATCAGCTTCCCCGCCGAGTTCCACGCCCAGACGGCGGTGGAATGCGCCATGCAGTTGCATGCCCAGGTGAAGGACCGCATCGACCAGATCGATCGCATCGAACTCAGCACCCAGGAATCCGCGGTGCGCATCATCAGCAAGGACGGCCCCCTGCACAACCCGGCGGACCGGGACCACTGCCTGCAGTACATGGTGGCCGTGCCCCTGATCTTCGGCGAGCTCACCGCCCGCCACTACGAGGACGAGGTGGCCGCCGACCCGCGCATCGATGCCTTGCGCGAGAAGATGCGGGTGGTGGAAGATCCGCGCTACTCGAAGGAATACCATGACCCGGACAAGCGCTCCATCGCCAACGCCGTGCAGGTCTTCTTCAAGGACGGCAGCAGCACCGACAAGGTGGAAGTGGAATATCCGATCGGACACCGCCGCCGCCGCGCCGAGGGCATCCCGGTCCTGGAGAACAAGTTCCGCGACGCCCTGCGCACCCGTTTCCCCCGCGGCCAGGCCGCGCGCATCTACGACCTGTGCAAGGACCCGCAGCGACTCGGCGCTACGCCAGTGCACGAATTCATGGATCTGTTTTTGATCTGATTCACCAACATTAACGCAAAGGACGCAGAGACGCAGAGAGCGCAAAGTGAATGGGTTAAAAATTCACCATCTTTGCGTTCTCTGCGTCTCTGCGCCCTCTGCGTTCAATGCCGAACCCAAGAGCTATCCACATGAAGAACAAACCTCACCATGAAGATCTCGGCCACGGCATCACCATGATCGATGCCCAGCTCTATCGTCAGGGCCAGGTGTCCACCTACCTGGTGGTCCAGGATGATCGGGCGGCGTTCGTGGAGACGGGTACCGCCCATTCCGTGTCGGGGCTCCTGGAGGTTCTGGATCTCAAGGGCATCCCCCGGGAGAACGTGGACTACGTGATCCCCACCCACGTGCACCTGGACCATGCCGGTGGGGCCGGCGCCCTGATGCAGCACCTGCCCAATGCCCGCCTGGTGATCCACCCCCGTGGCGCCCGGCACATGATCGACCCGTCGAAACTCAATGCGGGGGCCGCCGCCGTGTATGGCGAGACGCAGATGGAACGCCTGTTCGGCCGGATCATTCCCGTGTCCGAGGATCGGATCATCGAGGCACACGACGGATTCGAGCTGGATTTCAACGGCCGGCCCTTGCGCTTTCTGGACACACCGGGCCACGCGCGGCACCATTTCTGCGTGGTGGACGAGACCGGCGACGGCATCTTTTCCGGTGACACCTTCGGCCTGTCCTACCGGGAATTCGACACCGAAAACGGTCCGTTCGTGTTTCCCACGACCACGCCCGTCCAGTTCGACCCGGACGCGCTGCACGCCTCCGTGGACCGGCTGATGGGTCAGGGGCTGTCCTACATGTACCTCACCCACTACAGCCGGGTGGGCGACCTGCCCCGCCTGCAGGCGGACATGCACCAGCTGATCGACGCCTTTGTGGCCATGGCGCGGGAGCATGCCCATGCGGGCACGGCCCGCCACGCGAAGCTGTGCCGCGAAATGATGACCCTGCTGCTGCAGCGTGCCCGTGCCCATGGCTGCACGCTGCCCAAGGCGGACATGACCCGGCTGCTCGGGCCGGACGTGGGCCTGAACGTCCAGGGCCTCGGCGTCTGGCTGGACAAGGAGATGGGCGCCGAGTAGGAGGCCCGCCCCCGGGCCGAACAGCCCGCCGGTGGATGAAGCATCGGCTTTCGCGGCGGGATCGCCGCGCCCACGCGCAACCGTAGGTCGGGCTTCAGCCCGATAAGCGGTGGCTTCGTCAGGCATCGCTGTCGGGCTGAAGCCCGACCTACGAAACTGACCTCATACCTCGAACCGAGCCGATGCAGCTGAGAAAACCAGGCTTTTCTTCTCTGTGACCTCTGTGACCTCTGTGGCATAAATTCTCTTAAGCGCGTAATCGCCACAGAGGTATCATGAAAAAATACAATTCAGTTAAGGAGCACTCCATGTCAGACACCTTCAAGGCCCTGGTCCTCGAAGCGGCCGACAAGGCACCCAGCATCCAGATCAAGGAACTGAACACGACCGATCTCCCCGAGGGGGAGGTCCTGGTGCGCGTGTCCCATTCGGGGCTCAACTACAAGGACGGCATGGTCCTCAAGGGTCTGGGCCGGCTGGTGCGCCACTATCCTCACGTGCCGGGCATCGACTTCGCCGGCACCGTCGAGGCCTCCAGTGACCCTCGCTACAAGCCAGGCGATGCCGTGGTGCTGACCGGCTGGCGCGTGGGCGAGGCGCACTGGGGCGGCTACGCCCAGAAGGCCCGGGTCAAGGCCGACTGGCTGGTGCCGCTGCCCGAGGGACTGACGGCGAGGCAGGCCATGGCCGTGGGCACGGCGGGTTTCACCGCCATGCTGGCCGTGCAGGCCCTGGAAGACCATCGACTGAGCCCTGAGGATGGCGAGGTGCTGGTCACCGGTGCCTCCGGTGGCGTGGGCAGCGTTGCCGTCTCGCTACTCGGCCGGCTGGGCTACTCGGTGGCCGCAGTCACCGGGCGCCCGGACAACGCGGACTATCTCAAGTCCCTGGGTGCCACCACCATCGTGCCGCGCGAGGCACTGGCCGGCGCACCGGACAAGCCCCTGTTGAGTGAACGCTGGGCCGGCTGCGTGGATGCCGTGGGCGGCGACATGCTGGCCCACGTGCTGGCGGAGATGCGCTACGGGAGTTCCGTGGCCGCCTGCGGCCTGGCCGGAGGCCCGGGACTGAACACCACGGTGCTGCCCTTCCTGCTGCGCGGTGTGAAGCTGCTGGGCATCGATTCCGTGATGTGCGACCACGACACACGGGTGCTGGCCTGGGAACGGCTCACCGGCCTGCTGGATGCCAGCCGTCTCGATGCCATGACCACGGAGATCCGCCTGGAAGACCTGCCTGACTATGCGGACAGGATCCTCATGGGCCAGGTCCGCGGTCGCGCGGTCGTGGTCATGGATTGATCCTGGGTAGGAGCGACGACTTCGTCGCGAACAGCGGTGTCTGCAGGGCCACCGCTGTTCGGCCCGGGGTCGGGCCTCCTACACCCCCCTCTTACACACACGTAGCTTGGGGTGAGCGCAGCGAACCCCAACATGCCGATCCGTTCAATACCGCTGCGTTGGGCTTCGCTGCGCTCACCCCAACCTGCGGGCCGACCCTGACCACGCCTTCCACGGCCAGCGCTGGATCACCCGCCAGCCGAGCAGAACCGCCAGGATGACCCCATAGAGCATCGGCTCCCGGTAGTCCGCCCGGGTCAGCCACCAGAAGTGCAGCACGGCCAGGATCGCCGCCGGGTAGACCAGCCGGTGCAACTGAACCCAGCGACGCTTGAGCCTGCGCATCATGGCATCCGTGGAGGTGACGGCCAGCGGCAGGAGCAGCAGCCAGGCGGTAAAGCCCAGGGTGATGTAGGGGCGGTTCAGCACATCGTCCCAGATCAGCGTCCAGTCGAAGAACAGGTCCAGGCCGATCCAGATGGACAGGTGCAGGCAGGCGTAGAAGAAGGCAAACAGACCCAGCATGCGCCTCAACCGCATGGGCCATGACCAGCCGGTCATGCGTCGCAGCGGTGTCATGAGCAGGGTCAGACACAACAGGCGCAGGGCCCAGATGCCGGTCTCGTGGGTAAGGTACTCGATGGGGTTGGTGCCAAGCCCGCCCAGACCGCCCAGGGCCTGCACCATGAGCGCTACCAGGGGCAGCAGGCACAGGACAAAGACCGCGGCCTTCAGGCCCTGAAGCCTGGCCGGATTCAGAAGTACTTCCTCAGGTCCATCCCGGCATACAGCGGGCCCACCTCTTCGGCGTAGCCGTTGAACATGAGCGTCGGCCGCCGGCGCAACTCACCGATACGACGCTCGGTGCGCTGGCTCCAGCGGGGATGGGCCACATCCGGGTTCACGTTGGAGTAGAAACCGTATTCCCGGGGCGTGGCCTTGTTCCAGCTGGTGGGTGGTTCCTGCTCGGTGAAACGGATGTGCACGATGGACTTGATGCTCTTGAAACCGTACTTCCAGGGCACCACCAGGCGCAGGGGCGCACCGTTCTGGTTGGGCAGGGTCTCGCCGTAGAGGCCCACGGCCAGGATGGTCAGTGGATGCATGGCCTCGTCCAGACGCAGGCCTTCCACGTAGGGCCAGTCCAGCACCCGCAGACGCTGACCGGGCAGATTCTCCGGGTCTAGAATGGTGGTGAAGGCCACGTACTTCGCCCGGCTGGTGGGTTCCGCCTGTTCGATGATGCGGTTCAGCTCGAAGCCCACCCAGGGGATCACCATGGACCAGCCCTCCACACAGCGCATGCGATAGATGCGCTCCTCCAGGGCGTGGGGCTTGAGGAAGTCCTCCAACTGGTAACGACCCGGGTTCAGGCAGTGGCCGTCCACGGTGACGGTCCAGGGTTCGGTGACCAGTCGCTCGGCGTTGCGTGAAGGGTCCGACTTGCCGGTGCCCAGTTCGTAGAAGTTGTTGTAAGTGGTCACGTCCTGGCGCGGTGTCAGTGGCTCGTCGGTACCGAAGGAACCGGTCGTGAATGCCAGGGGGGGCGTCGTGCTCGCCCGCGCAGGTCCGTGCAACGCGCCGATACTCAGGCCAAGGCCTGCGGCAAGACCCATCTGCAGAAACCTGCGCCGGTCACGATAGACCTCCGGCGGTGTGATTTCGGAGGGGCGCGGGGTGTTGCGCGAAGGCACTCGAATCAGCATGGCAGGCTCCGGATTGACTGGGCAAAATGACCGCTCGTCTGTGCTTGGATACCGCTGGTGTCGTTTGGTTTCCTCATGGCAAATCCATCAGTGGAACTTTGGAGGATCCATAAAAAAAATCTTGTTGCAGATTTTTTGCACAGCGGTATAAGGGCGTCGTGAAACCTCAATGAAACATTGGCGCCCCAACCTGGAGACCTCCGCACATGGCACGGGCCGAAGACATCCTGACTCTGGACGAAGAGATGGACAGTCCTGAATGGAAGCAGGATCAGACCGCCAAAAACCGCCCGGGCGCACGACGCTCCCTGGAGCTTTACCTGGAACGCCGCGCCCTGCGCCGGCAACTGGAAGACGCCTTCGGCGAGGACAGCTACGGACCCACCGAGCTGGACTTCTAAGAAGTCGGAAGTCCGAATCCGGAAGTTGGATCAAAAAAGCGGGCCGTTGGGCCCGCTTTTTTTGTAACTTCGCACTTCCCAATTCCCACTTCCGACTTCAGAACGCGACTTCAGGACACCCATTTCCGGGCATTCCTGAACAGCCGCAGCCACGGCCCGGTCTCGCCCCACTGGGGCGGATGCCAGGAATGCTGCACGGTGCGGAACACCCGTTCTGGATGCGGCATCATGATGGTCACACGCCCGTCCCGGGTGGTCAGGCCGGTGATGCCCTGGGGGGAACCGTTGGGGTTCTCGGGGTAGTGCTCGGTGACTTGTCCGCGGTTGTCCACGTAACGCAGCGCAACGCCCGGCGCATCCGCAGGATCTCCGCTCTCGAACACCACCCTGCCCTCGCCGTGGGCCACGGCCACCGGCAACCTTGAACCCGCCATGCCCTCCAGCAGAATGGACGGGCTCTCGCTCACCTCCACCAGGGAGAGGCGCGCCTCGAACTGTTCGGAGCGGTTGCGCAGGAAGCGCGGCCAGTGGGCGGCGCCGGGGATCAGGTCCTTGAGCTGGGAGAGCATCTGGCAGCCGTTGCAGACACCCAGGCTGAAGCTGTCATCCCGCTCGAAGAAGGCCTGGAACACCTCCCGGGCACGGGGGTTGAACAGGATGGAGCGCGCCCAGCCGCCGCCCGCACCCAGCACGTCGCCGTAGGAGAAGCCGCCGCAGGCGGCCAGGCCCCGGAAGCCGGACAGGTCCAGGCGGCCGGACAGGATGTCGGTCATGTGCACGTCGACGCTGGCGAAACCGGCCCGGTCGAAGGCGGCGGCCATCTCGATCTGGCCGTTCACCCCTTGCTCGCGCAGGATGGCCACCCGGGGGCGGCTGCCCGTGTTGATGAAGGGCGCGGCCACGTCCTCCTCCGGATCGAAGCCCAGCACCGGGGACAGGCCCGGGTCGGTGGCGTCGCTGATGCGCTCGAACTCCTCCCGGGCGCAGTCCGGGTTGTCACGCAGCGCCTGCATCCGGTAGCTGGTCTCGGACCAGACCGCCTGCAGCTCGGCACGCGCGGCGCCGTACAGCACCTGGCGTCCGCGGCAGAACTCGATGCGATCCTCGCCGTTGAGGTTGCCGATCACGTGGCTGTGATGACCCAGCTCCGCCTCCCGCAGGGCCGAGAGCACCTCCTCGGTGTCTTCGTGGCGCACCTGCAGGAGAATGCCCAGCTCCTCGCTGAACAGGGCCGCCACCGGGTCGGCGCCCAGGTCGTCCAGGTGCACGGTCACGCCGGTGTGTCCGGCGAAGGCCATTTCGCAGACCGTGGCCATGAGGCCGCCGTCGGAGCGGTCGTGCAGGGCCAGCACCCTGCCCTCACGATTGAGTTCCTGCACCGCCGCGAAGCAGCGCTTGAGCATGTCCGGGTCGTCCAGGTCCGGGGCGTGGTGACCCACCTGTTTGTACACCTGGGCGAGCGCCGAACCCGCCAGGCGGTTGTGGCCCTTGCCCAGGTCGATGAGGATCAGGTCGGTATCCCCCAGATCGGTGCGCAACTGGGGCGTGCGGGTGCGACGGATGTCCTCCACCGGGGCGAAGCCGGTGACGATCAGTGACACCGGCGCGGTCATCACCTGCTCGCCGCCCGCGTCCTTCCACACGGTCTTCATGGACAGCGAGTCCTTGCCCACGGGGATGGCGAGGCCGAGGCGCGGACACAGTTCCTCGCCCACCGCTTTCACCGTGTCGAACAGGGCCGCATCCTCGCCGGGGAAGCCTGCGGCGGCCATCCAGTTGGCGGACAGGCGGATGTTGCCGATGGTGCCGATGTCGGCCGCCATCAGGTTGGTCACGGTCTCGCCGATGGCCATGCGCCCGGAAGCGGCGGGGTGCACCAGGGCGATGGGGGCGCGTTCGCCCATGGCCATGGCCTCGCCGGTGTGGCCGTACAGGTCCGTGGCGGTGACCGCCACGTCCGCCACCGGCACCTGCCAGGGACCCACCATCTGGTCCCGGGTCACCAGGCCGGTGATGGTCCGGTCACCGATGGTGATGAGGAAGGACTTGGAGGCCACCGAGGGCAGACGCAGCACACGCTGTACCGCGTCGGCGAGATCCACGTTCGAGGTGTCGAACTCGGGCTTGTGGAAGGTCTGGTGATGCACCTCGCGCAGCATCTTGGGCGGCTTGCCCAGGAGCACCTCCATGGGCAGGTCCACGGGCTCGTTGTGAAACAGCCCGTCGCCCACCAGCAGGCGCTGCTCCGCGCTGGCGGTGCCGATCACGGCAAACGGTGCCCGCTCCCGCTCGCACAGGGCGGAGAACACCTCCAGGCGATCCGGATCGATGGCCAGCACGTAGCGTTCCTGGGCCTCGTTGCACCAGATCTCCATGGGCGACATGCCCGGTTCGTCCGAGGGGACGGTACGCAGTTCGATGGCACCGCCGCGGCCGGCGTCGTTCAGGATCTCAGGCACGGCGTTGGACAGGCCGCCCGCACCCACGTCGTGAATGGACAGGATGGGGTTGGCCTCGCCCATGGCGGTGCAGCGATCGATCACCTCCTGGCAGCGGCGTTCCATCTCCGGGTTGCCCCTCTGCACCGAGGCGAAGTCCAGGTCCTCGGCGCTCTCGCCGCTGGCCACCGACGAGGCCGCGCCACCGCCCAGGCCGATGAGCATGGCCGGACCGCCCAGCACCACCACCGGCGTGCCCTCGGGCAGCCCAAGCTTCTCCACGTGTTCAGGGCGCATGCTGCCCAGGCCGCCGGCGATCATGATGGGCTTGTGATAGCCCCGCAGCTGTTCACCACCGGGTCCCGGCACCCGCTCCTCGAAGGTGCGGAAATAGCCGGCCAGGGCTGGACGGCCGAACTCGTTGTTGAAGGCCGCCGCGCCGATGGGTCCGTCCAGCATGATGCGCAGGGCGCTCTCGATGCGCCCGGGCTTGCCGTGGTCCGTCTCCCAGGGCTGCTCGAAACCCGGGATGCGCAGGTTGGAGACCGAGAAGCCCGTGAGCCCCGCCTTGGGCTTGGAGCCCCGTCCCGTGGCCCCCTCGTCGCGGATCTCGCCGCCGGCGCCGGTGGCGGCCCCCGGGAAGGGCGAGATGGCCGTGGGATGGTTATGAGTCTCCACCTTCATGATGATGGGCAGGTCCATCTCCTCCGCCCGGTACTCGCCCGACTCCGGATCCGGCATGAAACGCCGGCCCCGGGCCCCTTCCATGGCGGCGGCATTGTCCCGGTAGGCGGACAGGATGCCCTGGGGCGCGTGGTGGTAGGTGTTGCGGATCATGGCGAACAGGGATTTTTCCTTCGCCTCGCCGTCGATCACCCAGTCGGCGTTGAAGATCTTGTGCCGGCAGTGCTCGGAGTTGGCCTGGGCGAACATCATCAGTTCCACATCCGTGGGTGCCCGCCCCAGGGCGCCGTAGGCCTCCGCCAGGTAGTCGATCTCCTCCCCGGACAGGGCCAGCCCCATCTCGGCGTTGGCCCGCTCGAGGGCGCCCCGGGCGTCGTCGCCCAGCTCGATCACCGTCACCGGGGCCGGCTCGTGATGCACGAACAGCCGCTCCGCGTCGGCCGGATCCAGGAGCACGGTCTCGGTCATGCGGTCGTGCAGCAGACCGGCCAGGCGCCGCCTGCCGGGGATGTCCAGCGCCTTGCCGGACTTGAGGCGGTAGCTGATGCCCCGCTCGATGCGCCGCACTGCGCCGTCCAGGCCGCAATGGTGGGCGATGTCGGTGGCCTTGCTGGACCAGGGGGAGACAGTGCCCAGGCGTGGCACCACCAGGAAGTCCGCCGTCTCCGCAGGGGCTGTGCCCGCCGTCTCCAGCAGGGCCTCGAGAACCGCCTGCTCCGCCGTGGTCAGGGCCCGCTCGAGATCCACGAAATAGACGAACCGGGCGTCCAGACCCTGGATCGTGGGTTCGGTCTCCCGGAGCTGACCCAGCAGGCGCTCCAGACGGAAATCGGACAGGGCGGGCGCCCCAGGCAGAAACAGCATCGCAGACCCCGGTAAAGTGCTGTGAAGGAAGGCCGACTATGATACTGTAAAGGCCTGTCCGCGGCACCGTCGGAAGCGATGCCGAAGGGGGAACTTCCGCGGATAATGTGTGTCTTATTGTTCAGTACCAAAAATGGGGGCGACCTGGCTTCGACGTGGTTCGCGAAACCCGAGGTGCATGCCGAGGAGACAGCTTCCCTCGTAAAACCAGCTGTTACGCTATAGTTGCCAACGACGACAACTACGCTCTGGCTGCGTAAAACCAGCTAGACCTTCGACTGGACTTGCTTGTGGGTCCTACTTGAAGGTCATCGCACACAAGCTCGCGGAGCGGACTCGCCCGGGTCTTAACCGTTAAATCCAATCGGGATCGCGTCTGGGTATCCTGTCCGTCGGAGACTCAGACGTAAAATCAAATGACGGCACTAAGCATGTAGTATCCAAGGATGTAGGTCCTGCGGACGCGGGTTCGATTAACACAATGGTCGCCTCTACCCGTAAGGGTAGAGTGAAAACGGGGCTCACATCGGTGGACCCTACGGCAGGGCAACCTGCTACGGCAACACCGAGGGGTAGGAAGAGGGCTAACCTCAGGCCTGCCCTGTAGAGACTCATAGACCGGCTGAGTTCATGGGAACAGAGCCGGCACTAGGATTCACGGAAAACCATACCGTGGATAACACGCCCCGCATCCTGGCAACAGGATGAAGGTATAGTCCAGCCCATATCGAAAGATATGGATGACTGTCCCGCCGCCTCCACCATCACTAAAAGCCCTGACCGGTAACGGTCAGGGCTTTTTTCTTGGGGCTATACTCAGGCCAGCCAGCCACGGACGCATGAGTGACAGGGATGAGTCTGGAAAAGCTGCCCGAGGTGGACGCCGCCTACATCGCTGGACTGATTGACGGAGAAGGCACGGTCACCCTCACCCGGAAACACCGCAACGAAAACCGCCAGCTCGCGGTGACCATCAGCAGCACCGAGCGGAATCTGCTGGACTTCGTCAAAGAAACCCTCGGGGTCGGCAAGATCACACGAAAACGGGTTGCACAGACCCACCACTCACCCAGCTACACCTACGCCGTCTACAACAGACAGGCGCTCCGGCTGCTTGAACAGGTACGACCGTACCTGCGGGGGTACAAGGCCGCGCGAACGGATCTGATACTTCGACACTACCTGGCTCTGACGCCACGAAACGGCAAATACACAAAGAAACTGCAGCAGGCGAGACAGCATTTTGAAAAGACTGTGCTCGATATCAAACCACTCTCCAACTCTTGATCGAACCTCAGCTGTCAGTGCACGACCTGCCAGCATCGGTAAGGGCCTTTTCCTTTGCCTGGCCCTCCCATCGAATCGCACCAGCCATCCACTTATCGGGAAAAACCCTCCTGCTGTCCTGCGCCTCATGCCGGTCTTTAAGCCAAGGCTGATACTCCAGTGTTGGCATACCCGAGTAGTGTTGAGGGAATACTCAAGGGTTTGCCCGCATCTGCCGATACAGCAAGAAGTATCCGCGGCGTGTTGACTGCCTGGATGTCCAGGCCAGCGACGCCACAGACAACAATAAGACCGTCCAGTGCAGACATGGATAGCGGATGAAACAAGGCGCAAGATCCACTCACAAGGCTACCCGGCTGCCCAGCCTGCGCAGCCGGTATGCGCTGCTTTCCGCGCTGGTGGCGACTGTCCTGGTCAGCGGCGCACTGCTGGCCGGCTGGTACACCCGCGCGGCCATCCAGGACAACACCGACGCCCTGGAGCTGAGCAACCGCGCCAGGGCATCACTGGATGAGATCCGCAACGCCGTGTGGATCGCGGACAACACCCTCAACGCCATGCTGATCACACCCATGCCCGAGCATGAGGAGGAGATCACCGGGCAAATGCTCAAGGCACGGGACAGCCTGGACCTCCTGAGGCGCGACCCGGAGATCCAGGAACCCGAACTCTCCGCGCATATCGATGCGCTTCATGTCCGGCTGTCCGATCTCAACATCGAGGTCCTGCACCTGATCGAACAGCGCCGAGACCCTGACTGGGTCTACCCCCTGCTGCCCTTCCTCACCGAAAGACTCCTAATCCCCAACATCAATTTCGAATCCGCGGCCGATCTGGCACTGCTGGAGATTGCCGAGATCGATGGCAGGAGCTACGCATCTGAACTGTTTGGCGAATTCGATGAGGTGCGTGACCTGTGGCGGCGCATGATTCTCAACTTCCGCGCCGGCATGATCCGTTACGCGGGTCTCAGCGAGACCAGCATCGAGGAACAGGAACAGAACATCGAGATTCTCTATCCGGTGATCATGGAACGCATCGCGCGCCTGGAGTCCCGGCGCAGCCGCGGTGAACTGGGCCTCGAGTCCGAGCACGCCGTGGAGGTCATGCGCACGGCGGCACAGGAGTGGATGGAAAGCTGGGAGACCGCCCGTGAGATCCGCCGGTCCGAGATCTGGCGGGCCGATACCGAGTACCTGAAGGTGGCCGTGCGCCCCGCCCAGCAGGAGGTCTTCGACATGCTCTCGGCGGTGGAAAGCGCCATCCTGGACTGGTCGGCCTACAATACCACCTCCCTGGAAACGGCAGCCCACCAGACCGCCTACCAGCTCTGGGCCCTCACCGGGCTCAGCCTGCTGTTCCTGCTGCTGGTCTATCTGATGCTGGACCGCTCCGTGCTGACCCCCATTCACGGCATTGCCCGTTCTTTGACCGAGGATGGCGGTCACCAGTTGCCCGGCACAGCCAACCACAGCAGCCAGGAGATCCAGCAGTTGGTCCGCGCCTTCAAGGCCATGCAGCGCCAGATCCATCATCGTCAGAAGGCGCTGGAGCACCAGGCCCTGCATGACGCGCTCACCCGCCTGCCCAACCGGGTCCTGCTCAACGACCGCCTGGAACAGGCCATCCAGCTGATGGAGCGCAACGGGGGCCAGCTGGCCGTGCTGCTGCTGGACCTGGATCGATTCAAGGAGGTCAACGATGCCCTGGGGCATCCCGTGGGAGACAAGCTGCTGCAGCAGGTTGCCCGGAGGCTGCGCACCAGCCTGCGCGGATCGGATACCGTCGCGCGTCTGGGTGGTGACGAATTCGCCATCCTGGCGCTCAATACCGATGGCGCCAGTGCCCTGGAGTTTGCCGGCAAGATCCACCAGGCGATCAGCGGCGTTTTCACCATCGAACACCAGAACGTGTATGTAGGCACCAGCATCGGCATCGCGCTGTATCCGGAGCACGGCAACGACGCCAGCAGCCTCATGCGCCGCGCCGACATCGCCATGTACGCGGCCAAGCATCAGGGCCTGGGGAGCTGCATCTACAGTCCGGAACAGGACGAGAACCGTGCGGACCGCCTGTCCCTGGTGGGTGAACTGCACCAGGAACTGCAGAATCCACGCAATCTCTGCATCCACTATCAGCCCCTGGCGGCCCTGCCGTCCGGCAATGCCGCCGGCATGGAGGCGCTGCTGCGCTGGCAGCATCCGGTGCATGGCCCCATCCCGCCGGACGAGATCATCCGCATGGCGGAACACACGGGATTGATCGGACCGCTGACCCGCTGGGTCCTGGTGACCGCCCTGTGCCAGTTCCGTCAGCTGCTCAAGCAGCATCCTGACCTGACACTCTCCGTCAATCTATCCGCCTGGAATCTTCAGGATCCCCACCTGCCGGAGGTGGTGAGCGATGCCTTGCGGCAGTGTGAACTACCGGCGTTCTCGCTGTGCCTGGAAATCACCGAGAGCGCCATGATGAACGATCCGGTGCACGCCCGTGAACTCCTCAATGTGCTCAGTGATATGGGCGTGGCGCTGTCCATCGATGACTACGGCACCGGTTTCTCCTCCCTGAGCTACCTGAAGCTGCTGCCCGTGGATACCCTGAAGATCGACCGCTCCTTCGTGATGGAAATGCTCGAAGATGAGAACGATGCCATCATCGTGCGCTCCACCATCGACCTCGCACACAACCTGGGCTACAAGGTGGTGGCCGAGGGCGTGGAGACCGGCGAGGTGATGACCCTGCTGGCCGCCCTGGGCTGCGATTATGCCCAGGGTTACCACCTGTGCCGGCCGGTTGCCTTCGATGAAATCCAGGCATGGCTGGAGCGTTACTCTGGTGGCGTACCTGCCCACCTGACCCCGGGCCTGCAGGCCATCAGTTGAAGACTCCTGCCTGATTGATCCCCGCCACCCCGCAAGGGGTATGTCTTCGCCATTATTAATGTATTATTAATACATCTATTAATGGTCAGACCGAATCCCGTGAAGGCATCTCCGGAAAGGTTCCGGATACGCCAGCAGGGACACACGGCACACAGTACCGAGGAAAACTGAATGGGTCCTCAGAACACCAGACAAGCCGGGGTCTCGGCCAGCCTGACCAATCCCGTGCACTGGACCGAGATGCTGGTCTCCGCGGCCACCGCACTCCTGGCGATACTGATGGTGTATGCCCTGAGCGCCTGGATCCTGGAGGCCCAGGCCGCCCTGCTGATGGTGGCCTCCATGGGCGCCTCCGCCGTGCTGCTGTTTGCCGTCCCCCATGGCAGTCTGTCGCAGCCCTGGCCGCTGTTCGGTGGTCACCTGGTCTCGGCACTGGCCGGCGTCACCATGGCCCTGTGGGTGCCATCCACCGTGCTGGCCGCGGCCCTGGCCGTGGGCCTGGCCGTGGGTCTCATGCATCTGTTGCGCTGCATCCATCCGCCGGGAGGCGCCACGGCCCTGAGCGCGGCACTGGGGGGCAGCACGGTCTATGGATTGGGCTACGGCTTCGTCATCGCGCCGGTGATGCTCAACGTGCTGATCCTGTTCCTCGTGGCGGTCGTGGCCAATTACCCGTTCCGCTGGCGCCGTTATCCCGTGTCCCTGATGGACAGGAGATACCGCAGCTGCTCAGTGCTGACGGAGGTCAGCGAGCAAGACCTCTTGCACGCCATGGCAGATCTCAACGTCATCGTGGACATCACCCCCGAGGAACTCAGGGAGATCGCGGACCGTGCCCTGGCCCATGCAAGGGAACATGGGGACACGCAGGAGGTGGTCCTGAGTCTGGGGCCGCGGTTCGTGAATGTACGTCGGGACGGCGGCTGGGTCATGCACAAGGCCCTGCATCCGAGTCACGAGGGCCACGAGGCCGCACACACCCTGCGCCTGAAACTGACGCGTCCAGCGGTTCCATCCAGGCATTGAGCTGTTTCACAGGCAGGTGCACAACCAGGCGTCCTGCCACCAGGAGCATCGCGCTTTCAAATGGGAAGGTCGGGCTTCAGCCCGAACAGTGGTGCGTGTCGAAGCGATGGCTGTCGGGCTGAAGCCCGACCTACGCACTTGCGAGGTGCAGCGAAGCCGGACGCGACTTCAGTTCAAAGCCTGTGCCAGGCTTGTTTCAAGCTTCACCAGTGCCTTGCCCAGGGCATCGGCCAGGGCGGTGACCCGTGACTGGGCATTTCCCACGGACTCGCCTTCTGCCGGAACCACCGCGGCGTCCGCTGCCACTTCCACACGCGCGATCAGCCGCCGGCCAGCCGTTTCACGCGCGCTGAGATAGGCCTGCAGTGTGACCCGTGCGCGGTGATCGGCGGCATCTCGCATATCCACGTAGAAATCCGTGACCACCAGGTCCAGACGATAGTCTGCCTCCCCGGCCAGGGTCGGTGGCAGCACGTCAGCGAACACGCTGCCGCGCCTCATCCAGTAGGCCACCGCCTCGCCCAGTTGATCCCGCGGTGCGGTGAACCACTGGTTGTAGTAGTCGGACTCGAAGCGGTCGTCCTGCATGCGGTAGACCAGCGCCCTGCCCTCGTAGGCGCTGGCCATTCGCACCGGCGCGATGACCAGGCTCGGGGCGGTGGCGGGAGCAAGGATGTTGTCGCGCTGCAATTCGATCAGGAAGGTCTGCTTGACGGGCGCGGGCCGCTGCAGATCGACCCCGACACTGCACGCGCTCAGACCTGCCAGCAGGGCCATCGTCAGCATCGTCTGAACGAGACGGGTCAGCAGAGAACGGTGGTTCATGGCTGCGGGATCTCGACGGGTTCAGGGGGACGGGTCCAGATGAGGCCAGGGTGATGCCCGGCCTCCTCGCTCAAGGCGCGTAGAGAATCACTCAGGGCACGCAGGTTGTCCAAAGAGAGGGTCAGGTCGTGTTCGTAGCCGGAGACCATGGACTCCACATCCACCACCGTGCCTTCCAGGCGCTTGATCGTCATTTCCAGGGCGTTCATGGTTTCGTCGAAGCGCGGGCTCTCCGACAGGGCCCTCAGGTTGGCGGCGGCCACGCCGAGATCGGTGGGGATATCGTCGAAGGCCGGCGAGGCGATGACCCGGTTGAGACGTTCCAGGGAGGTGGCGAGCGCATCCAGCAACTGGATCATCTGTGCATTGATGCGTGGCGCATCCACTGCCGAAACCGTGGTATCGAGGTTGACCAGCAGACGGTTCATGTTGTCCACGATTGACTCCACATCCATTCTGTCCAGGCGTCGGGCGATGTTGTCTGCATACTGGATAAACTGGGTCACCGCGCCGGGCGCCGAAGGCACGTAGAGGTTCTCCGGTGTCCAGTCGATGGGGATCGGTGGGAATTCCGCCGGATCCATGAAATCCAGTTCCAGGAAATTGATCCCCGTGACGCCGAAGGCGGTCATGCGCACCCGCAGACCGCGGTCAACCATGGTCTGGACCATCTCCGGCGTGGGTATGCGGCCGCTGGGACTAAGCCGGTCAGGACGGATGACGGCCTCCACCAGCACGTACTGGCGCTGATCCATGGGCATGACATCCTGCTCGTAGCGACCCCGGGTGAAACCGATGTAGCTCACCTCCCCGATGGTCACACCCCGCAGTTTCACCGCGGCCCCCACATCCAGCCCCTGCACGGAGCCATCGAAATAGGTCTCGAGCAGTACCTTGGGCCGGAACAGGTTACCTATCCCCAGCACCACCAGTATGACGATGCCGGCGCCGACGGCAGCCGTGATGAACAGACCCAGACGGAAATAACTGGCGCGGCTGTTCATCGGTGCGAGTGATCCTGTGGCAACATGGTCACGCGGCCTCCGTGGCCTCACGGTTGAAGAAGCGCCGCACCCAGGGATGCTCTGACTGGGCGCGCAGCGTGGCGGGTGCGCCTTCGGCGATGATGCCGCGGCTTTCCCGGTCCAGCATGATCACCCGGTCGGCGATGGTATCGATGCTCGCCAGCTCATGGGTCACCACCACGAAGGTCATGCCCAGGGTCGAAGCCAGGCGCAGGATCAGCTGGTCCAGATCCGCGGCAGTGATCGGATCGAGACCCGCGGAAGGTTCGTCCAGGAACAGGATCATGGGGTCGAGCGCCATGGCGCGGGCGATGGCGGCGCGCTTCTGCATGCCGCCGGAGAGTGCTGAAGGCAGCAGGTGTTCAGAGCCGGTCAGGCCCACCAGGCGCAGCTTCATGCGCGCCACCAGCTCGCGCGCGCTGCGATCCAGCCCGGTATGGGATTCCAGGGGCAGACAGACGTTTTCCAGCAGGGTCATGGAGCCAAACAGCGCCCCGGACTGGAAGGCCACACCGATCTTGCGCAGCAGGGCCATGCGCGCCTCGCCCTCGGCGTGGGCAATGTCCTGCCCGTCGATCAGGATCTGCCCGGACATGGGGGCGTAGAGGCCGATCATGTGCTTGAGCAGGGTGCTCTTGCCGGATCCGGAACCCCCGAGGATCACGAACACCTCCCCTCGGTTGACCTGGAAATTCAGGTTTTCCAGCAGCGCGACCCCGTCGAATCCCAGGGTGAGATCACTCACCTGAATGAGCGCCCGGGAGGCATCGCCGGATGAGGAAGTCTGCTTGTCGGATGCGACTTCGGTCATCAGATGTCCAGATGGTAGAAGACCACGGCGAACACGCCGTCCGCCACGACGATCAGAATGATAGCACTGACCACCGCGCGGGTCGTGGAGATGCCCACCGCCGCCGCACCGCTGCGCGTCTCCAGGCCGCGCAGGCAACCCACCCCGGCGACCAGCAGGCCGAACACCGTGGCCTTGAACAGGCCACCCAGCAGGTCCGAGAGGGTCACGGCGCTGGTCACCTGGTTGAAGTAAGTGACGAAGGGGATGTCGAAACCCTTCATCACCACCGCACCGCCCACCAGCCCCACCAGGTTGGCCACCAGGGTCAGCAGGGGCATCACCGCCACCGCCGCCAGCACCCGGGTTACCACCAGGAAACGCACCGGATCCAGGCCCATGGTGGTCAGGGCATTGATCTCCTCGTTCACCTTCATGGTGCCGATCTCGGCGGCGAAGGCGGCGCCGGAACGTCCCGCCAGGAGGATGGCGGTCATCAGCGGCGCCAGTTCCCGCAGCAGGGACAGGGCCACCAGATTGGCCACGAAGATCTCGGCACCGAACTGGCGCATGGCCACGGCGGACTGGAAGGCCAGGATCACACCCATCAGGAAGGCGATGAGCATAACGATGGGCAGGGCGTTTGCGCCCGCCTCCTGGGCCAGATTCAGGGCATCGCGCCAGCGCACCTGGCGGGGATGGCGGGCGGCGTGAAACATCGCCGCCGTGGCCTCGCCGACGAAGGCCACCTGCAGATAGAGATAGCGACCCAGGTCATGCATGCCGTTGGCCAGGTGCTGCTTGAGACCCGGCCCCCGTTGGGGCGGCACCGCCTCGCCGCTGAAGTCACGCACATCGAAGGGCACGAGCATGCGTCGCACCTCCTCCGGCGTCTCGCCGAGGCCCACCTCGGCGCCCGGGTCCCGGGGCTGGCGCAGCAGATCCACGACCAGGGCCACGCCGGCACCGTCGCAGTAGTCCACGCCGCTGGTGTCCACGCGCACCGGACGCCCTGACCTGACCTTGAGGCCTGCCAGGGCCTCGCCCCAGACAGTGGATACCGTGTGCACGTCCAGCCGTCCCGCCAGGCGCAGCACGACGCCCTTGGGGGACTCATCCCAGGCAAGATACGCTTGCACTGACTTCAACTTAGATCTCTCACGGGAACCACAACCTGGTCGCAGGGTCCATTTGAACCCATCGGGCAAACTTGCCACACTTGCCCGCGCTTTTCATCCCGAGCCCGAGGCCGTCTCCCGCATCATGACCCAGTCCCTGCAAGTCAAACGCTGTATCGGCCGGGAACTGGCCGATCATGTGCCCGAACTGGCCCGCCTGCGCATCACCGTGTTCCGGGAGTTTCCCTACCTCTACGACGGCGACACCGCCTACGAGGAACGCTACCTCAAGACCTACACCGACTCCGCGGACAGCGTGGTGGTGCTGGTGATGGACGGCGCACGCATCGTCGGCGCCTCCACGGCCCTGCCCCTGGTCGATGAGACCGACAACGTAATCGCCCCCTTCCGGCAACAGGGCCTGGACGTGGACGGCATCTTCTACTTCGGCGAATCGGTGCTGCTGCCCGAATACCGGGGACGGGGGCTCGGGGTGCGCTTCTTCGAGGAACGGGAGGCGCACGCGCGCGGCCTGGGGCGGTTTCATACCAGCTGTTTCTGCGCCGTGGATCGTCCCGTGGACCATCCCCGGCGCCCGCCGGATTACCTGCCCCTGAACCGCTTCTGGGAAAAACGCGGCTACCAGATCCAGCCCGATCTCAAGGCCAGCTTCAGCTGGCGCGACCTGGACGAGTCCGGGGAATCCCCCAAGGCCATGACCTTCTGGATGAAGCGCCTTGTTCCCTGAGGCCCGCCTGCCCGATGCGCCGGTGCGGGTGGCCGCCTGCCAGTATCCGGTGGAGTTCCTGGGCGACTGGTCGCACTTCGAGGCCAAACTGCGCGGCCTGGTGAGCGAGGCGGCGAACCAGGGCACCCGGCTCGTCGTGTTCCCGGAATATGCCTCCATGGAACTGGCCTCCCTGTTCGGGCCGGAGGTCTACGGTGACCTGCAGCGCCAGCTGGAGGCGGTTCAGGCGCTGCTGCCCGATTACCGGGCGCTGCACCGCGCGCTCGCCATGGAACATGGCCTCTACCTGCTGGCGGGCAGTTTCCCCGTGCGCGAGGCCGACGGCAGCTATCGCAATCGCGCTTATCTCTACTCACCCGAGGGCAGCGAGGGGTTCCAGGACAAGCTGCACATGACCCGCTTCGAGCAGGAACACTGGCATATCAGTCCCGGCCACGAAGTGAAGGTGTTCGACACGCACATCGGCGCCCTGGCCGTGGCCACCTGCTATGACGTGGAATTCCCCCAGGCGGTGCGCAGGCAGGTGGAGGCCGGCGCCTGGCTGCTGCTGGTGCCCAGCTGTACCGACCGGGAGGCGGGCTACCAGCGGGTGCGCATCGGCTGTCAGGCCCGGGCCCTGGAAAACCAGGTCTACGTGGTGCAGTCCCCCACCGTGGGCGAGGCCCCCTGGTCGGAGTCCATCGACAGCAACGTGGGACTCGGGGCCGTCTACACCCCGGTGGACATCGGCTTCCCCGACAACGGCATCCTCGCGCAAGGGCGGACGGACGAGGCCGGCTGGGTGTTTGCTGATCTTGACCCCCGGGCCATCACCCGGGTGCGTCGCAAGGGGCAGGTGTTCAACCACCGGGACTGGGCACGGCACCGCGAGGCCGCTGACCTCCCCATCGAGCAGGTCGTGCTCTGATGCCAGCGGGAACCCGTCACGGTTCCCGGGGACAAACTTTCTGTACAGCGCCCTGAGGTTGGTACCGCCCGCCACGCGGATGCTATTGTCGTGACATCGCTTGAGAACACGTCAGGGAACAAGACCCATGTCCATCAGCCCCATGCCCCAGCCCCGGCAAAGCGCCGCGCTGCTCCATCAGGTGCTCGACCAGGTAGGCAGTGTGATCCTGGGCAAACCCCAGCCCATCCGCCTCGCGCTTGCCTGCCTGCTGGCCCGGGGGCATCTGCTCATGGAAGACCAGCCCGGCGTCGGCAAGACCACCCTGGCCCACGCCCTGGCCAGGACCCTGGGCCTGCAGTTCCAGCGCATCCAGTTCACCAGCGACCTGCTGCCCGCGGATATCCTGGGCGTGTCCGTCTACGGCGGTCAGGGCAAGGGCTTCGAGTTCCACCCGGGCCCGGTGTTCACCCAGATGCTGCTGGCCGACGAGATCAACCGCGCCCCGCCCAAGTCCCAGAGCGCCCTGCTGGAGGCCATGGAAGAACAGCAGGTCACCATCGAAGGGGTCACCCGTACCCTGCCCGAGCCGTTCTTCGTCATCGCCACCCAGAATCCCCGGGAACAGGCGGGCACCTTCCCGCTGCCGGAATCCCAGCTGGACCGTTTCCTGATGCGCATCCACCTCGGCTACCCGGATCCCGCCGCCGAGCGTGCCCTGCTGCAGGGACGTGACCGTCGCGCCCTGATCGCCGAGTTGCCCGCCCTGCTGGATGCCGAGTCCCTGCTGCGACTGCAGCAGCAGATCACCCAGCTGCACGTCTCCGAGGCCCTCATCGACTACGTGCAGCGGCTCATCGCCCACACCCGCAATCCCCAGCACTACGCCCACGGCCTCTCCCCCCGGGCCGCCCTGGGCCTGTTGGCCGCCGCCCGCGCCTGGGCCTGGCTGGACGGGCGCGACCACGTCATCCCCGAGGACATCCAGACCGTGCTGCCGCCGGTGGCCGGGCATCGCCTGTTCGCCGCCGGCGGCGGCAGCCAGCGGCCCGAGCAGCTGACCCGCGAACTCATCGAGCACGTGGCCATCCCGTGATGCATCTGCGTGAAGGCCCGCGCCCGCCCATGCCATGAAGCTTGCCGCCCAGATCCTTGAGCCGGCCGTCACCTGGCTGATGCGTCGCGAACATCCCGCCGGCCGCGAAATCACCCTGCACCGCCGGCGCATCTACATCCTGCCCACCCGCCAGGGCCTGGTGTTCGGCCTGATGCTGGTGGTGATGCTGCTGGGCGCCATCAATTACAGCAACAGCATGGCCTTCCTGCTCACCTTCCTGCTGGCAGGCCTGGGCGCCAATGGTATCTGGCATACCCACCGCAACCTGCTGGGACTGCGCATCACGCGCCTGCCCCTGGAGCCGGTGTTCGCCGGCGAAACCGCCTACTGCCGCTACCGCATCGAGAACCCGAGCCACGTCCCCCGTCGCGGCCTGGTGCTGCATCGCCGGGATGTCCAGGGTGCCGCCATCGCGGCACAGGCCCGGGCGGAGGCCGTGGCAGAGCTGCCCATCGTCACCACCCGCCGCGGCAGTCTGCGCCCGGGGCGTTTCAGCCTGTCGACCACCTATCCCTTGGGCCTGTTCCGGGCCTGGTCCTGGATCCAGTTCGACGAGGCCCTGACGGTCTACCCGCACCCCCTCGCCGTGGACGAGCGCTTCACCGATGCGGGCAGCAGCGAGGGCGAAGGCCGGCCCGATCCGGGACTGGGCGAGGACTTCTCCGGCCTGCGCGAATACCAGCCCGGCGACTCCCCGCGGCGGGTGGACTGGAAGGCCCTGGCCCGCACCGGCGATCTCTATACCCGCAACTTCGAATCCCCCCGGGGTGGCGAGCTGTGGATCGACTGGCATGCCCTGCCCGCCACGGACACCGAGACCCGGCTGTCGATGCTCTGTCACCAGGTGCTGCTGGCCCACCAGCAGGGGATCCGTTACGGGCTGCGCCTGTCCGGCCTGGAACTGGAGCCCGACCAGGGTGCGGACCACCGGCACCGCTGCCTCTCGGCCCTGGCCCATTACGGTCAGCCGGCTCAAGGCAGTCCGGTATCATGAGCCGCCTGTCCCACGCGCCACCCTCTCAGGGCGCACTGGCCTGGGTGAGCCTCGCCCTCGCGGTGGTGCTGCTGCCGCACCTGCTCAACCAGCCGGCCTGGGTGGTGGGCCTGGCGCTGCTGGCGGTGGCCTGGCGCCATGCAGGGGCCCGGGGCCGCCTGCCCCTGCCGGGTCGATGGCTGTTGGTGCTCATGGCCATTGCCGCCACCGCGGGCGTGCTGTTCAGCCAGGGCACCCTGTTCGGCCGGGATGCCGGTGTATCGCTGCTGATCATCATGACCGGCCTCAAGATGCTGGAGACCCGGACCCACCGGGATGCCATGCTCAGCATATTCCTGGGCTACTTCGTGGTGATCACCCACTTCTTCTACAGCCAGGAAATGCCCGTGGTGGCCTACCTGATCGTCGCCATGCTGGTCACCACCATGGCCCTGATCCGCCTCAACGCCGCCGACACGCCGCCGACCCTGCGCGAGCAGCTGGGCCTGGCGGGTCTGATGCTGCTCCAGGCCCTGCCGGTGATGCTCATCCTGTTCCTGCTGTTCCCGCGCTTGCCCGGACCCCTGTGGGGCATGCCCCAGGAATCCAGCAGCGCCAGCACCGGGCTCTCCGACTCCATGTCGCCGGGCTCCATCAGCGACCTGCTGCAATCCAACGCCACGGCCTTCCGGGTCACCTTCCCCGACAACACGCCGCCGCCTCCGAATCAGCGCTACTGGCGCGCCCTGGTGTTCAACACCTACGACGGACGCACCTGGCGCGGTTCCTTCCCGCCCCTGGACACGCCCGATCCCACGCCTGCGGACACCAGCGAGCTGCGCAGCTACTCGATCATGCTCGAACCCCACAACCAGCGCTGGCTGATCGCCCTGGAGACCCCGGTGGAGGCCCCTTCCGGCGCGCGGCTCACCCCGGACTACGTGCTCTCCAGCACCCGCCCGGTGCTGCGCGTCGAGACCTACCAGCTGCGCGCCGCCACAGGACACGCCATGGAGACGGAACTCATCCCGGCGCGAAGGCGCCAGGCCCTGCAGCTGCCCGGTGATGCACCGGGCGCCCGGGCCCGGGCCCTCGCGGAACAGTGGCGCACGGAGGAGGAACACCCCGAGGCGATCGTGCAAAGGGCCCTTCAGCACTTCAACCAGGAGCCGTTCCGTTACACCCTCTCGCCACCCCGCCTGCCACGGGACCCGGTGGATGAATTCCTGTTCGATACCCGCGCGGGATTCTGCGAACACTACGCGGGCAGCTTCGTGTTCCTGATGCGCGCGGCAGGCATCCCCGCTCGCGTGGTGACCGGCTACCAGGGCGGTGAGTGGATCCGCACCGGCGATTACCTGCTGGTGCGCCAGTCCGACGCCCATGCCTGGGCCGAGGTCTGGCTGGAGGACCGGGGCTGGGTGCGGGTGGATCCCACCGCAGCCGTGGCCCCGGAACGCATCGAACTTGGCATCCGCGCCGCCCTGAGCGCCGAGGCGGATCTGCCCGATTTCCTCCGGCAACGGGAAGGCATGGGCCTGGGGCTGATGGCGCTGCGGTTTCAGCTGGAATACTGGCGCGACCTGGCCGATTACTACTGGAACGGCTGGGTGCTCGGCTTCGGTCCGGAGAAACAGCGTGAGCTCCTCGAGCACCTGGGCCTCGGCTGGCTCGACTGGCGCGGCATCACCGCCCTCATGGTGGCCCTGCTGGCCTTCACCGCCGGCGTGTTCACCCTGGCCTTCCTGTGGCGCAACCGCCGCCCCCAGAAAGACCCCCTGGCCCGCCTCTACCAGCGTTTCGCACAGCGCATGACCCGGCTCGGCATCCCGCCCCTGCCCCACGAAGGCCCGCGGGATTTCACCCGCCGTGTCGCACGGGAACGCCCGGAACTGCACGAGGCAGTGGCGGCATTCACACGCACCTACGAAGCCCTGCGCTACGGCTCGGACCCCGACCCGGACCAGTTCAGTACCCTGCGCCAGGCACTGCGCGGGTTGTCCTGATTGTCTGGAATGAAAGTCAAAGACCTTCAACGCAAAGACGCGAAGACGCAAAGAACGCGAAGAAAAGCGTTTTGAATAAAACAAAAAAGTCTTTTGCGCCCCTTTGCGTCTTCGCGTCTTTGCGTTGAAGGCTTTCGATCTTCGCCCCAACCCATCAAACCGAACTACAAAAAAACCCGCCGGCATGGGCGGGTCTTTCTGTCTCTGCTTGGGCGAGAGAAATCGCGGCGTCCGTGCCGCACTGCATGGGCTCTGTGAAAATCTTCAGGCGATCTTGCGTTCGTCCTCAGCGCCGGACTTCTGCTTGAAGTCGGCAATGGCCGCCTTGATGGCATCCTCGGCCAGCACCGAGCAGTGAATCTTCACCGGCGGCAGCGCCAGCTCCTCGGCTATCTGCGTGTTCTTGATCGCAGCCGCCTCATCCAGCGTCTTGCCCTTCACCCACTCGGTCAGCAGGCTCGAACTGGCAATCGCCGAACCGCAGCCGTAGGTCTTGAACTTGGCGTCCTCGATCACGCCCTCGGCGTTGACCTTGATCTGCAGCTTCATCACGTCGCCACAGGCCGGCGCACCCACCATGCCCGTGCCCACGCTCGGGTCCGCCTTGTCCAGGGAACCCACGTTGCGGGGATTCTCATAGTGATCCAGCACTTTGTCGCTGTAAGCCATACGTCACCTCCAGGTTTGTCTTTGCGTCCTCTCCGCACCTTGGGGAGGACGAACAAGCATCAGTCAGCAGAGACAAGTTCCTAGATCCAAGAGGCCAGAAAAAACGGGGTTACTTGTCTCTTGCCTCTTGTCTCTTGTCTCTATGGGTGGCGCCTAATGCGCCACCCACTGCACACTCTTCAGGTCCACCCCTTCCTGGTACATCTCCCACAGGGGCGAGAGCTCGCGCAGCTTCGCCACCGCGTTCTTCACCAGGTCGATGGTGTAGTCCACCTCCTCACTCGTGGTGTAGCGGCCCATGGAGAAGCGGATCGAGCTGTGCGCCAGCTCGTCATCCCGGCCCAGGGCACGCAGCACGTAGCTGGGTTCCAGGCTCGCGCTGGTGCAGGCCGAACCCGAACTCACCGCGATGTCCTTGAGCGCCATGATCAGGCTCTCGCCCTCCACGAAGTTGAACGAGACGTTGAGGTTGTGCGCCACGCGCCGCTCCAGGTCGCCGTTCAGGTACACCTCGTCCATGTCCGAGAGGCCCGTCCACAGGCGGTCGCGCAGCATGCGGATGCGCTCCACCTCGGCACCCATCTCCTCGCGGGCGATGCGAAACGCCTCGCCCATGCCCACGATCTGGTGCGGGGCCAGGGTCCCGGAACGCATGCCGCGCTCGTGACCGCCGCCGTGCATCTGCGCCTCGATGCGCACCCGCGGCTTCCTGCGCACGTACAGCGCGCCGATGCCCTTGGGGCCGTAGGTCTTGTGGGCCGAGAAGCTCATCAGGTCCACCGGCAGCCTCGACAGGTCGATGGCCACCTTGCCGGTGGACTGCGCCGCGTCCACGTGCAGCAGTACGCCACGCTCCCGGGTCAGGTTGCCGATCGCCTCGATGTCCTGGATCACGCCGATCTCGTTGTTCACGTGCATCACCGACACCAGCACCGTGTCCTCGCGCAGGGCGGCTTTCAGCACCTCCAGGTCCACCAGGCCGTTGGACTGCACGTCCAGGTAGGTGACCTCGAAACCCTCCCGCTCCAGCTGCCGGCAGGTGTCCAGTACCGCCTTGTGCTCGGTCTTGACGGTGATCAGGTGACGGCCCTTCTTCTGGTAGAAGTGCGCCGCGCCCTTGATGGCCAGGTTGTTGGCCTCGGTGGCGCCGCTGGTCCAGACGATCTCCCGGGGGTCGGCTCCCACCAGCTCGGCCACCTGCTCACGGGCGCGCTCCACCGCCTTCTCCGCGTCCCAGCCGAACACGTGGGAACGCGACGCCGGGTTGCCGAAGATGCCGCCGCGGGTCAGGTACTTGGCCATCTCCTCGGCCACGCGCTCGTCCACCGGCGTGGTCGCGGAATAGTCCAGGTAGATGGGGGTCTTGTCGGCCATGACGACCACCTCCCTTAAGCCGCGCTACGGCGGAAGATGAAGTGGTGACGGTTGATCTCGCGATCCTGACGGCGGGCCACGGCCTGGACCTCGGGACGGTTGGCGAACTGGGCCAGGGTGATGCCGTCCAGGAAGCCGTAGAGCTGCTGACTCAGATCCTTCCACAGTTCGTGGGTCAGGCAGC
The DNA here is from genome assembly GCF_000021985.1 of Thioalkalivibrio sulfidiphilus HL-EbGr7. Classification (NCBI taxonomy): domain Bacteria; kingdom Pseudomonadati; phylum Pseudomonadota; class Gammaproteobacteria; order Chromatiales; family Ectothiorhodospiraceae; genus Thioalkalivibrio; species Thioalkalivibrio sulfidiphilus. The sequence goes on along the minus strand of NC_011901.1, from coordinate 1,591,050 downwards.
GGTCTCCCTGCTGGCAGTCCTCATTGCCCTGGCAGCGGGTCACGTCCACATTCTCATCCACGGCGGTGATGATGTTGGCCACGGTGATGCGGTCTGCGGGCTTGGCCAGACGGTAACCACCGCCGGGTCCGCGCACGCCTTCCACCAGGCCGTGCTTGCGCAGCTTGGCAAACAGCTGTTCCAGGTAGGACAGGGAGATGCCCTGGCACTGGGAGATGTCGGCGAGGGTCACCGGACCGATCCGGTCGTGGATGGCGAGATCCATCATGGCGGTGACGGCGTAGCGACCTTTGGTTGAGAGTTTCATAAATCCACCCCTTTCAGGTTGGGTTGGCAGAATGTGCATTTCCGACCTGGATGGTCAGGAATTGGTGTATTGATACAATAGTTGACCGACACAGTCAACAATACGACCACAAAAAATCCGAGTGGTTCTGTCGGTAATCGGGGATTCCAGGCGGGAGATGCCCCCTCAGGGGGCGATTTCCAAAGGCAGACCGGCGGCGGGGGTATCGGTCTCGGGCAGATGAAAGCGATGGCCCTGGCGCAGGCTGTAACCCAGCCACTTGAACAGGAAGCGGTTGAGGCGCCACTTGCAGGCCAGCGAGCGCTGCCGGGGCAGGTCTTCCACGGTGATGTTCACATCCAGGGGCCGGCAGTGGCGGCCGAGCACCTCCACCTGACGGGCATCGTGGAACATACGCACCAGAAGATCGGGGCTGCGGCGGGTGCCGTCCGGCTCCTCGAACAGATAGGTCAGGCGGGCAGTGCTGGTGTAGGGGGTGTGTTCCAGGACCTCCAGGTGCAGGTCCATGGCCCCGGCGACCCGGGATACGTACTCACCCTGCAGATCACCCAGTTCCGGACACAGCTGGCGCAGCCTGATGTAGTTGGCTTCATAGAGATCCATGAGCGCCGCGAAGCTCTGCGGCACCGGCTCGAGATAAGCGGGTTTAATGTCCTGGATCAACATGAGAGGCATGGTAGCACAGCGACATCAGACGCCGTCTTTGCTAACGTTTGCCTAGTCAACCTGCTCAGGAAAACTGCTCCCCCATGAAGATCGCCATCGTCGAGACCCGTCCCTTCAAGGATCAGAAACCGGGTACCTCGGGCCTGCGCAAGCGGGTCCGGGTATTCCGTCAGCCCCACTACCTGGAAAACTTTGTCCAGGCCATCTTCGACACCCAGAAGGACCTGCACGGCGGCACCCTGGTGCTGGGCGGCGACGGTCGCTACCACAACCGCGAGGCCATCCAGGTGATCCTGCGCATGGCCGCCGCCAATGGCATTGCCCGGGTCCTGGTGGGCGCCGGAGGGATCCTCTCCACCCCCGCCGCCTCCTGCGTGATCCGCAAGCACCGGGCCCAGGGGGGCATCGTGCTCTCGGCGAGCCACAACCCCGGCGGCCCGGACGCGGACTTCGGCATCAAGTACAACATCGCCAACGGCGGGCCGGCCCCGGAATCGGTCACCGGCGCCATCCACCAGGCCACCCTGAGCCTTTCGCGCTACCACATCGCCGAGATCCCCCACGTGGACATCGACCACCTGGGAGAGACAAGGCTCGGCGAGATGAGCGTCGAAGTGATCGACCCGGTGGCCGACTACGAGACCCTGATGGAGTCCCTGTTCGACTTCGACCGCATCCACGCCCTGTTCAACTCGGGGCATTTCCACATGCGCTTCGATGCCATGCACGCGGTCACCGGGCCCTATGCTGTGCGCATCCTGGAGAACCGGCTGGGCGCGGAGCCCGGTACGGTGATGCGCGCCGAACCCCTGGCGGACTTCGGCGGGGGACACCCGGATCCGAACCTGGCCCATGCCCACGACCTGGTGCAGCAACTCTTCGGCCGTGAGGCGCCGGATTTCGGCGCGGCCTCCGACGGCGACGGCGACCGCAACATGATCCTGGGCAGGCGCTTCTTCGTCACCCCCAGCGACAGCCTGGCGGTGCTCGCCGCCAATGCCCACCACGTGCCCGGCTACCGCCAGGGGATCCGCGGCATCGCCCGCTCCATGCCCACCAGCCAGGCCGCCGACCGGGTGGCGGCGCGTCTCGGGGTGGAATGCTTCGAGACCCCCACCGGCTGGAAGTTCTTCGGCAACCTGCTGGATGCTGGCCGGGTGACCCTGTGCGGCGAGGAAAGCTTCGGCACCAGCTCCGACCACGTGCGCGAGAAGGACGGTCTCTGGGCGGTCCTGTTCTGGCTGAACCTACTGGCGGTCAAGCGCCAGTCCGTGGAGCAGATCGTGCGCGAACACTGGCGCCTCTACGGGCGCAACTACTACACCCGCCACGATTACGAAGCAGTGGACTCGGAACGGGCCGAGGCGCTGATGAAGGACCTGGGGGACAAACTGGCAGCGCTCAAGGGCCAGCGCTTCGGCGATTACCGGGTGGAGCAGGCCGACGACTTCGCCTACACCGACCCGGTGGACGGCTCGCGCAGTGAGCATCAGGGACTGCGGGTGCTGTTCGAGGGCGGATCCCGCGTGGTGTTCCGACTCTCCGGCACCGGCACGGAAGGTGCCACCCTGCGACTCTACGTGGAGCGTTTCGAACCCGACCCCGAGCGCCACAATCTGGACACCCAGGAGGCCCTGGCCGAACTCATCGCCATCGCCGAGCAGATCGCCGGCATCCGGGAACACACGGGGCGGGAGAAGCCGGACGTGATCACTTAATGGTGAATTCAAAATTTAAGATTCAAAATTCAAAGGGGACATGCTCCCGTCAAATCAAGATGCATCAGATCGAGGCATGCACCTTTGAATCTTGAATTTTGAATCTTGAATTTTGAATTCACCTCAAAATTCATTCACCACCCGTGCCACCCCCGGCGCCCTGGAGCGCACCAGGCGCTCCACCACGTTCCGCAGATCGAGGGTGGAACGGGGGCAGCCCACGCAGGCGCCCTTGAGGCGCACGCGCACGGTGCGGTCCTCGATGGCGACGAACTCGATGTCGCCGCCGTCCTGCATGAGGATCTTGCGCGCCTCTTCCACCGCCTCCCGCACCACGGCCTCGTCGATGGGGCCCTCGACCACCACGTTTCCGCCCTGGCGACGGGCCTGGGTCTGCACGCGGTCGATGCGCAGGGCCATCTCGGGATCGATGGCCTCGATAGCGTCCAGTTCCTCGTCGCTGTAGACATGGTCCGGATCGTCACTGAGCAGGGCTTCCAGCCGCTCCTGATCGGTGGGCATGGGCAATATCTCCACAGGGTGTTTGCCGCGCAGTATACCAAGGCGCACCAGGCCGGCCCGAATACCCCGGGCGTACTCAGGCGAATTCGGGCGCAGGGCCAGCAGGCCCATGCGCAGCCGCCGCAGCTGATCCGCTGGCAGGCTGTCCGGCGCCAGGCTGAGGCTCTGCCAGCGCCCCTCCACCCGCAGTTGCAGCACGCACAGCCACGGGGCGCAGAAACTGCCGGGCAGGATGACCGCCGGGCGCCAGTGCCCGTCGGCGGTTTGCACGCGAGACCGGCCATCCACCTCCAGGCGCAGGCCCTGGATCACGGGACGCCCGGCAAGGAATCCGAGGCGCATCAGATGAATGTTCAAAGAAAACAGCAGGACACCAACGCCGACGGCAGCGACCAGGGGCATCGCGGCGGCGATCAGCCCTGCCCCGGCCAGGCCGTGCACGAGCACCAGCCACGCAGCCAGGCAGCGGGATGGCTCAGGATGGATGACGAGCGGTCTGGCGGATGAATTCGACCACATGGGCGACGTCCCTGTCGCTGGACTGCATCTGCCCCATGAGCAGCTGCAGCAGGGTGGTATCGGGATAGTCCAGCAGACGCTCGAAGGTCTCCCGACCCCGGGCGTCCAGTTTCACAAAACCGTGCTTGAGGAAGGCATCCAGCAGCAGGTCCAGTTCCAGCATGCCGCGCCGGCAACTCCAGCGCAGGCGACGCAGGGCCTCCACGTCGGTGCTGGCGAGCTGTTCGTCCGTGGTCACAGGGAGCGCTTGAGCATCTGCTTCTTGATCTCGCCGATGGCCTTGGTGGGATTGAGGCCCTTCGGGCAGACCTGTACGCAGTTCATGATGGTGTGACAGCGGTAGAGCTTGTAGGCATCGTCCAGCTGTTCCAGTCGTTCGGGGGTGGCCTGGTCCCGGGAGTCCAGGATGAACCGGGCCGACTGCAGCAGCGCGGCCGGACCCAGGAACTTGTCCGGGTTCCACCAGTATGAGGGACAGGAGGCGGAACAGCAGCCGCACAGGATGCATTCATACAGGCCGTCCAGCTTCTCGCGATCCTGCGGCGACTGCTTGCGCTCCACCTCCGGCACCGGATCGTTGATCACCAGGTAGGGCTTGGCCTTGCGGTACTGGTTGTAGAAGTTGCCCATGTCCACGATCAGGTCGCGGATCACCGGCATGCCCGGGAAGGGTCGCAGGGTGATGGGTTGCTTGAGGCTTGCCAGGGGTGTGACGCAGGCCAGTCCGTTGGTGCCGTTGATGTTCATGCCATCGGAGCCGCACACGCCCTCCCCACAGGAGCGCCGGAAACTCAGGGTCTCGTCCTGGCGTTTGAGCCGAAGCAGCGCCTCCAGCAGCATCATGCCCGGTTCCACCTGGGCGTCCGGGAGTTCGAAATCCTGCATGTAGGGTTCGGCGTCGGTTTCCGGGTTGAAGCGGTAGATGGAGAAACGCATCGGATGACTCCTCGGCGCTGGTGGGGTTATTGTTCTTGACCCGCAGTCTCTCAGGTCATCTATATGACTGGCATTATGCACCTTAGAGCAACCAGAATACAGTCAGGTTCAATACACCCGCCTCCGCCCCGTGACACGCACGCGCCGTGGTCCCGAAGCACGCCACATCATGCCGGCCACGGCCCCCGCACCCAGCCAACATGATCAGCCTCGGCCGTCTGCATGGGAATTGATATCTGTCAGTTTAGTAGCACGCCGCGCAACATATGCGCTTGAGTCGGGTCGAAGGGGTGGTTCAAACTGATCAAACGATCTAAAAAAATCCTCCGGAGCCCCCATGACTGCCACCACCACCTGGATCCTCATCCTCCTGGGCCTGATCGCAGCCGCTGTCGCGGGCTTCCTCCTCGGCCGTCAGACCTCCCATGGACGCCAGGAAGCGCAGGCTCTCAAGGCCGAGCTGGAAAAACAACGCCAGGAGATGGCCGACTACCGTCAGTCGGTGAACCAGCACTTCGAGAAGACCGCCACCCTGTTCACCTCCATGGCCGGTTCCTACCGGGATCTCTACGACCACCTCTCCGAGAGCTACAGCCGCCTGGCCGATGCCCCGGCGCAACGCCTGCTGCCGGATCACCCCGGCGCCCTGCTGGAAGGACGCTCCCGCCCGGTGCCCCCGGAAGCCGCCAGCGGTGCCTCCGAGGAGGAGGACAAGCAGCAGGAAACCGCCGCAGGCACCAAGCGCGTGCTCGACGACGACGAGCACATGATGGGCGATGCACCCCACATCCCCGAGCATGTGGAGCTGGAGGAGACACCTGAGCGTCCGGTGACCGCCCGGCGCGACGAGCACGCCGCCACCGGAACCGAAGACGCCGACCGGCCCACCGAGGGGAGTTCTGAACCCGATACCGGCGTGTCCAGAGAGGACAGCATTCGGGCACGTGGCTGAAGCACCGGGACCATGATCACGGGGCCATGAAGGCGGCGTCGGACAAGGAGGTGGTATTCCGCGCCCGGGGCCTGACCAAGGTCTACCGCATGGGCGAGGTCGAGGTCCATGCCCTGCGAGGCGTGGACCTGGACCTCTACAAAGGCGAATTCGTCGTCCTCCTCGGCCCTTCGGGGAGTGGCAAGTCGACCCTGCTCAACATCCTCGGAGGCCTGGACAGCCCGAGCGGCGGCGAGGTCATCTGCCAGGGACGGAACCTGGTCAAGGCCGGCGACCGGGAACTGACCGAATTCCGGCGCCACTTCGTGGGTTTCGTGTTTCAGTTCTACAACCTCATCCCCAGTCTCACGGCCCGTGAAAATGTGGCCATCGTCACCGAGATCGCCCGAAACCCCATGTCACCGGAAGAGGCCCTGGAGATGGTGGGCCTCGGTGAACGCATGGACCACTTTCCCGCGCAACTCTCCGGCGGCGAACAGCAGCGGGTGGCCATCGCCCGGGCGGTCGCCAAGCGCCCGGCGGTGCTGCTCTGCGACGAGCCCACCGGCGCCCTGGACTCCAAGACCGGCATCGTGGTGCTCGAGGTCCTGGAGCGCATCAACCGGGAACTGGGCACCACCACCGCGGTGATCACCCACAATGCCGGCATCGCCGACATGGCCGACCGGGTGATCCATTTCATGGACGGCCACATCGAGCGCATCGACAGGCCCGCACAGCGCAAGGCACCCCGGGAACTGAGCTGGTGAACGCCCTGTACCGCAAGCTCGCCCGCGAGCTCTGGCACCTGCGCGGCCAGGTGCTCGCCATCGCCGTCGTGATCGCCGGCGGCATGGCCACCCTGGTCATGTCGCTCACCTCCCTGGATGCCCTGTCCCTCACCCGGGACGCCTACTACCGGGACTACCGATTCGCGGACATCTTCGTCACGATTAAACGAGCCCCCGAATCCCTGCGCGAGGCGGTGGAGAACATCCCCGGGGTTCAGCAGGTGGAGACGCGGGTGGTCTCCGGAGCGAACCTGGACATCCCCGGTTTCGTGGATCCCGCCACCGGCATCCTCATCTCCCTGCCCGACGGCCGCAACTCGGAACTCAATCGCCTGTTCCTGCGCACGGGCCGGCTGCCGGAGGCAGGACGCTCGGGCGAGGCGGTGGTCAACGAGGCCTTTGCCCAGGCCCATGGCTTCGTGCCCGGTGACCGCATCGGCGCGATCATCAACGGCCGCCTGCAGCACATCGAGATCGTGGGCATCGTGCTCTCGCCGGAATACATCTACCACGTGGCCCCCGGCGAACTGTTCCCGGATTTCGCCCGCTTAGGGATCCTATGGATGAACCGCAGCCAGCTGGCCGCTGCCTTCGACATGGACGGTGCCTTCAACGACCTGGTGCTCACCCTGACCCGGGACGCACGCAGCGGCGATGTGATCGACCGACTGGATGCCCTGCTCGCCCCCTACGGCGGCCAGGGTGCTGTGGGCCGTGAGGATCAGCTTTCCCACCGCTATCTGGACGTGGAGCTGGGGCAGCTGCGCACCATGGCAACGGTGTTCCCCGCCATCTTCCTGGCGGTGGCGGCCTTCCTGCTCAACGTGGTGCTGACTCGGCTGATCAACACCCAGCGTGACCAGCTGGGCATCCTCAAGGCCTTCGGCTACAGCAATCTCAACGTGGGCCTGCACTACGCCCAGATGGTGCTGGTGATCCTGGTCATCGGCCTGATGCTGGGCACGGCGGTGGGGCTGTGGCTCGGTTCGATGATGGCGGCCCTGTACCAGGACTTCTTCCGCTTCCCCTACCTGGAACTGCAGCTGCAGGCCCGCAGCGTGGCCCTGGGCACCCTGGTGACCCTGGCCGCGGGTCTGCTGGGCACCGCCATGGCCCTGGTGCGGGCGGTGCGCATCCCGCCGGCCGAGGCCATGCGCCCGGAACCCGCGCCGGTGTTTCGCGCGACGCTCGTGGAACGCCTGGGCCTGCAGCGCCTGTTCTCCCAGCCCAGCCGCATGATCCTGCGCAACATTGAGCGCCGCCCGTTCAAGGCCCTGCTGTCCGTCACCGGCATCGCCTTCGCCTGCGGCATCCTGGTACTGGGCGGCTACCAGGAAGGCGCCATCACCTATCTGATCAAGGTCCAGTACGGGCAGGCCCAGCGGGACGACCTGACCGTGGTGTTCACGGAACCCACCTCCCGGCGCGCCATGTACGAACTCGCCGCCCTGTCCGGCGTGGATCACGTGGAACCGTTTCGAAGCGCCGCCGTGCGCTTGAGCAAGGGACAGGCCGTCTACCGCACCGCCATCCGCGGGGTAGAGCCGGACAGCCGCCTGCACCGCATCCTGGATGACCGGCTTCAGGTGGTCACTCTTCCCCCGGAAGGCCTGGTGCTGAACGACTTCCTGGCCGATCACCTGGATGCCCGGCCAGGGGACACGGTGTGGGTCGAATTCCTGGAGGGGCGTCGTGAACAGCTGCCGGTACCGGTCACCGACGTGATCCGGGAATTCACCGGCGCCTCCGCCTACATGGACCTGGATGCCCTGAACCGGATCATGCGCGAAGGCACGGCCATCTCCGGAGTCTGGCTCGCGGTGGATCATGAGCACCGCGACGAGATCGTCGACGTCCTCAAGGATGTTCCCCGGGTGGCCGGTGTCACCGACCGGCTGAAGGCCATCCAGAACTTCATGGACTCCATGGCCGAGATCGTGCTGACCTTCGCGTTCTTCAGCACCCTGCTGGCCGGCAGCATCGCCTTCGGCGTGGTCTACAACAGCGCGCGCATCGCGCTCACGGAACGTGCCCGCGAGCTGGCCAGCCTGCGGGTGCTGGGACTCACCCGGGGCGAGATCAGCTATATCCTGCTGGGCGAACTGTTTCTCATCGCCCTGGCGGCCATCCTGCCGGGCTTCCTGATCGGCAAGGCCCTGGTCTACCTGCTGGTGGGCACCATGGATTCCGATCTCTACCGGGTACCCCTGGTCATCACCCCCGATGCCTACGCCTTCGCCGCCGCGGTGATCCTGGTCGCCACTGTGCTGTCGGCACTGGTGGTGCTTCGCCGCCTGAACCGGCTGGATCTGGTGGAAGTGCTCAAGAGCAGGGAGTAGAAGTGGCAAGTGGCAAGTGGCAAGTGGCAAGTGGCAAGTGGCAAGTGGCAAGTCAGTGTGAATTGCTGACAGGGATGCGCAAGGGGCTTTTCTTGTATCGTTGGGTTTTGAACTGGACCTGGATCGTTGGATGATCAAAAAGATTCTCATCGTTGTTGTGGCGCTGATCGTTGCCGGGCTCATCGCGCTGGGCTTCAGGCCCACGCCGGTGCTGGTGGACGTGGAGACCGTGACCCCGGGGCATCTGGCCATCACCGTCGAGGAGGAAGGCCGCACCCGGGTGATCGACCGCTACGAGGTCTCGGCGCCCCTGACTGCCCAGGCCCGGCGTATCCACCTGCAGGTGGGTGACGCGGTGCGACTGGACGATGTACTGGTCACCCTGGACGCCCCGGCCTCGCCTGCACTCGATGCACGCACCCTGCAGGAGGCCCGTGCGCGCCTGGCCGCGGCGGAGGCCGCCCTGGAAACCGCCCGGGCGGAAGTGCGCGCCCTGGCGGCCCAGGCCCTGTTCGCCCGGGAGGAATTTGAACGCCTCAAGGGCCTGGCCGAACAGCAGCTCATCTCCCGCAGCGCCCTGGACCGGGCCGCCACCGAACTTGATCAGGCCGAGGCCCTGACCCGCTCCGCACGCTTTCGCGTGCAGACCGCCATCGCCCAGCGGGACGCCGCCCAGGCTGTCCTCGCCCACAGCAACGGCCAGGACCCCGATGCCTTCGCCGTCCTGGAACTGAGATCCCCGGTGAACGGACTCGTGCTGCGCCGCCATTTCGAGAGCGCCCGGGTGGTGCAACCCGGCGAGCCGATCCTGGAGATCGGTGACCCCGGTCGTCTGGAGGTGGCCGTGGATGTGCTCTCCGCCGATGCGGTGCGCATCGAGCCGGGCATGCGGGTGATCTTCGAGCGCTGGGGCGAGACCCGGGCGCTTGAGGGCCGGGTGCGTCGCGTCGAACCCACCGGGTTTACCAAGATTTCCGCCCTGGGGGTGGAGGAACAACGGGTCTGGGTCATCGCCGACATCACCTCGGCGCACGAGGACTGGGCGAGGCTGGGCGACGGCTACCGGGTCAATGCCCGCTTCGTGCTCTGGGAGTCTGACGACGTCCTGCGCGTGCCCACCAGCGCGCTGTTCCGCCATCAGGGAGACTGGGCCGTGTTCGTCCTGGAGGATGGCCGGGCCAGGCTGCGCACGGTCGGTATCGGGCGCCGTGGCGCTATCCACAGCGAGGCCGGCGCCGGTCTTGAGGCGGGCGAACGGGTGGTGGTGCACCCGGACCGAGACATCAGCGACGGCGTACGCCTGCGCCTGAGGGCTGAATGATGCGCTGGCTGCTGACCCTGGCCTTGTGTCTCGGCCTGCCCGCGCAGGCCGGCATGACCGTCGAGGACCTGCTGGCGCAGGAGCAGGCACCACCCGGCGTGGTGCTGGAAGTGGTGGAAAATGATCACGAGGCCCTGCAGACCCTGTTGCCCGAGATCCTTGATCACATCTCGCGCCTCCGCGCTCGCTATCCGCAAATGGGTATCGCCGTGGTAACCCACGGCAATGAGCAGTTCAGCCTCACCCGCGGCCAACGGGACGCCCGCGGGGAACTGCACGCCCGGATGGAATCCCTGGTGCGGGAACAGCACGTGGAGGTTGCGGTGTGTGCCACCTATGCGGGCTGGCGCAATGTGGAACTGGAAGACTTTCCGGACTTCGTGCAGGTGGCGGAATCCGCCCCGGCACGCATCAACGATTTCCGCGCCCTGGGTTACGAGGTGATTCGCCTGCGTCCGCCGGGTGCCGGACGCGAACAGGAGCAGGATCCGCTGGAGTTCGATCAGCCGGCGCCAGAGACCCGCTGAGCGCGGGCATCCTCGATGATCTGCTGCAGCGCCGTCTGGGTCTCTTCCCAGGCCCTGCGGATGCGCGCCAGATGTCCCAGGCACAGACCTGCCTGCAGGGCCTGCTGGCACAGGGCTTCACCCTCGATGCACAGTTCGGTGAGCAGTGCGGCACCGGCACTGAGCGCCGCCCCCTTCAGCGCGTGCAGACCGCTGCGCCAGAGGGCGTAGTCCTGGCGTTTCAGGGCACGGTCCATGACCCAGAGGTGTTCTCGCACGTCATCGCGCAGATCCCTGAAGACCTCCTCCAGGAAACCGCCGCCCTCGCCCATGGACAGCAGGCGCTCCACGGTGGCGTCATCCAGCAAGGATGGGGCTGGCTCGCTGCTCTGCGGCAGGCGGAATCCCATGGGCAGGCGCGAATGGGCAATGAAATCCACGGCACGACTCAGCAGGCCATCGCGCAGGCCGTCCGTGAGGTAGAAGTCGGCGCCGGCGTCACGGCAGGCGGCACGCGCGTCGGAGCTCGGATTATTACCCAGCACGATCAGTGGCGGGCAGGCCTCACCCATCCGGATCTTGCAGGCGCGCAACTCATCGAGCTCGCCCGCCAGGGGATCACGCAAGTCGAGGATGGCCATGACGAAGCGTCCGGGATGACGCTGGATCATCTCGAAGGCCTGATGAGGCCCCATGCTCAGGCAGGGATCATAACCACGGCGGGAAAGCAGACTCACCAGCAGGCGCTGACTGATGCGGTTGTGCTGGGCAACCAGCACCACCGGCTGCGTGGAGGCAGGCACCGCACGCAGACGCGGTCTGAGCGCATCTGCCGGTCGGGAAGATCCCGGCGCAGGGACCTGCTCCGGTTTCATGAGGGGCTGGGATGGGACTTCCATGACGTCTTCCTTGTGTCCTGATGACACGCATCGCTTGACTGTCGCCGCCGGGCGCAGGCCCGCAACGGTTTTTTATCTTACTCCCTGGCGGTATCGCGCTCCAGTGGGTTCGAGATCTCGATCAGGTTGCTGTCCGGGTCACGGAAATACACCGACAGGATCGGACCCGTGGCGCCGGTGCGCTGCACCGGGCCCTCCAGGACGTTCACGCCACAGCGTTCCAGGTGGCGGATGGCCGTTTCCAGCGGGGTGTCGATGAGCAGGCACAGATCGGCGGAGCCCGGCGTGGGACGATGCGCCTTGGGCTCGAACTCCTGCCCCGCCTGGTGAAGGTTGATCTTCTGAGTGCCGAAACTCAATGCCCTGCGACCTGCGCCGAAGCTCACCACTTCCATGCCCAGCACCCGCCGGTAGAAATCACAGGTCGTCTCGATATCCGCCACCGTCAGCACCAGGTGATCCAGGGAACACACGCGGATCAAGCGTCACCCTCCCCTGCGTCGGGAATCAGCCCCGAGGCACGCGCCTCCGCCAGGGCCTCCCGGGCCACACGGAAGGCATCCACGCCCGCCGGCACCCCGCAGTAGACGGCGCCCTGGAGCAGCACCTCGCGGATCTCCTCCTGGGTGCAGCCGTTGCGCAGGGCGCCGATGACGTGGGCCTTGAGCTCGTGGGGCTTGTTCAGGGCCATGAGCATGGACAGGTTGATCAGACTGCGGGTCTTGCGTGGCAGGCCCGGGCGGTTCCAGATCGCATCCCAGCAGAACCCGGTGACAAGTTCCTGCAGGGGCCAGGAAAAGGCATCGGCATTCTCCAGTGCCCGGTCCACGTAGGCGTCACCCAGCACTTCACGGCGCGTGGCGAGGCCCTTCTCGTTCAACGGTTTCATCATGTGCGACTCGACAGGGATGCAGGTCTCAGGCCTGCATCACTTCTGGATTGGACAGATTGCGCGGTGAACCCTCGGCGAAGGCCAGCACGTTGTCGAAGGCCGCCCCGAAGTAGAGTTCATAGCCGTCCCGCTCCACGTAGCCCAGGTGGGGGGTGCACAGGGCGTTGTCCAGATGCAGCAGCGGGTGATCGCGCACCGGTTCGTCCTCGTAGACATCCACGGCGGCCATGCCGGGTCGTCCCGCCCTGAGCGCGTTCACCAGGGCATCGGCCTCGATCAGCTCGGCGCGCGCGGTATTCACCAGCAGGGCCGTGGGCTTCATGAGGGCCAGGTGCTCTGCCCTGACGATGCCCCGGGTGCCCGGATTCAGCCCCAGGTGCAGGCACAGCACATCGGCGCGGGCGAACAGGTCCTCCTGGCTCTCGGCGGTGTCGATGCCCGCGGCCGCAGCCCGCTCCAGGCTGCCTTCCCGGCCCCACGCCAGCACATTCATGCCGAAGGCGCGGCCATAACCGGCCACCAGTGCACCGATCTTGCCGTAGCCGAAGACGCCCAGGGTGCGACCGCGCAGGCCCGTGCCGAGCCGGGTCTGCCAGCGTCCCGCCCGCATGGCGGCCACCTGGTCGGGGATGTGGCGCATGGCGGCGAGCACCAGGCCCCAGGTCAGTTCGGCCGCCGCGTACGGGGCACCGATGCCGGTGGCCACGGCCACGCCGCGACGGGTACAGGCATCCAGGTCCACGTGCGCGATGCCCTTGCCGGTCTGGCTGATGAGCCGAAGCTTCGGCAGACGCTCCAGCAGGGCCTCGGTGATGGGCGTGCGCTCCCGGATCAGCACCAGGGCCTCGGCGTCACTGAAGCGTTCCACCAGGGTGTCCAGATCGCGCACCGTGTCGTTGTACACGGTGACCTGGTGACCCTTGAGCCTCTGGAAGCAGGCAAGCTCACGCACGCAGTCCTGGTAATCGTCAGGGATCACGATATGCATGGGCTATTTCCCCGTGGCGGCGCTGGCGGAAGGAACCTCCGGCGGCGCCGCCAGCGTGCGGTGCCGGATCACACCGAGGATGATCAGCGGCACCACGATGACAGCAGCCACGGTGGCCACGCCGTCATGCGGGTAGAACACCACCACCAGGGACAGGGCCAGCATGAAAATGCGCATGCCCCAGTTGTTGAGTCGAGTGACGAAGAAGCGCCCGAAAGTCGCGAAGGTCACGCCCGCCGTGCCCGCCGCCACCAGCAGGGTATCCGTGATCTGGGCCCAGCCCGGGTTCACCACCATGTCAGAGCGCACGAAAATTGCGAAGGACATGATGGTGATGGGCAGACAGATCTTGAGCGCCTCCCACATGGTCTTCATGAACGAGGCCTCGGCGATCTTGGCCGCCACCGCCGCGGTCAGTGACGTGGGTGGCGAGAGCTCGCCCCAGATGGCCAGCAGGAAGGCGAAGAAATGCGCCACCCAGGGATCGACGCCCATCTGGCGCAGGGGCGGCACGATGATGACCGCGACGATGATGTAGGTGGCCGTGGGCGGCAGACCGGTGCCCACCAACCAGCCGAAGATCCAGGCCATCAGGATCATGGCGACGATGTGGAAATCACCCAGCTGCAGCAGCAGGGAACCCATGCGGGTGATGAAGCCGGTGACCGTGAACAGCCCGATCATGATGCCGAGGGTGGCCATGAGCAGGGTCAGGTAGGCGGTCATCTCCGCGTGGGTCTCGATCACCGTGCGCAGGTTGCCCAGCAGCGTTTCTCCCTGGAGCTTGGGATCCTTGAGCACGTACTTGAAGTACAGCCAGGTGAGCAGCAGCATCGCCAGGATCGCGCCGGCCGTGTACAGCGCGGCGCGCAGGGCGCCATAGCCGAAGGTGCTCATCAGCAGGATCAGGAAGATGATCCCCGAGAAGAAGATGGTGGTGCGCATCCAGTCATAGAGCGGCACCGTCGGTACCTGGATCGGCGTGCTGGGCAGAAGCCTCACACTGAGCAGGTAGACGGCGAGGATCAGGGACACGAAGTAGACGAATGCCACGGCGAAACCGCGCACCACCACGTCCCAGTAGGGCACGCCCAGGAACTCGGCCATGAGGAAGCCGGCCACCGCCATCAGCGGCGGCATGATGAGACCGCCCATGGAGGCGGCCGTCTCCACCGCCCCGGCGAAGGTGCCGGGCACGCCATAACGCTTCATCAGCGGGATGGTGAAACTGCCGGTCACCGCCGTGTTGGCGGAGCCGGAGCCGCTCACCATGCCCACGGACACCGAGGCCAGCACCGCGGTCTGGGGAATGGTATGGCGCGAGCGACCGGCGAGCCTTCGCATCACGTCCACCAGGGCGCGCTGTGCGCCGAAACCACTGGCCACCGCCGCCAGCAGCAGGAACGCGGCGATCAGGGTCAGGGACAGCTGCGAATAGCGCCCGTAGACGCCGGTGGAGAATTCCACCGTGCTGGAGGTGATGATCCGGTCCAGGTTGACGCTGGGATGCCAGAAGAAATCGATGGGGCTGAGATGGCCCCAGAGGGCATAGAACACCAGCACCACGTTCACCCAAAACAGCACCGGGTGGATGAGGCGCGAGAGCTCCATCACCACCAGGAAGATCAGCACACCGACCACGAAGTCATGGGTGGTGTAGGCCGCCTGGCGCCAGATGGCGATGTCTTCGAAATTGGCCGTCAGGTAGTAGGTCGTATACAGGCAGATACCGATATAAACGATCACCGCCGTGTGATTGATCAGCGCGGGCAGACGGGAGTAGAGGTACTGATTCTGATACAGGTACAGAATCTGGATGATCATCGCCAGGGGCACCAGGCGCACGGCCAGGTAACGCTGTCCGCCGGCACCGGTGAGGAAATAATGCATCAGCGAGACGAACAGCACGGCGCCCAGGATGAAGGTGAGGTTGCGCAGTGTGAGCACGCCGCCCTGGCGCAGCATCTCCGCAGCCAGTAATAGCAGCGCCAGGCCGACATACAATGTCACATCGGTGTGGGCGATCTGGCGCCAGGTACCGATGTCATGGATGCCCGGCCACAGGTGATAGAGGGCGTAAAGACAGACGCCCAGGTAGACCAGCGTGAGTGTCTGTCGCGCGGCGGCAGAAAGTCCCGGATAGAAGCGTCCGTGCAGTTGCAGATGCACGATCTGCAGCGCAAGCGCCGGCGCTACCAGCCAGAGGTAGGCCGTCTCACCGCTGAACAGGTATTGATACAGGGCGACAAGAAAAGCCGCGCCCATGAGGACATACGCCACTTCCGAGGTGAGCGTCTTCTTGAGTAAGGACACAGTCGGCCCCCGCTTTCCAGTGTCACAACAAAACAGGGCGGGAACGTTGCTTGCGTTACCCGCCCTGTGGTTTGGTTTGCTGAGGACTTACTGGCCCGCGATGGTCCAGCTGTCATTCCAGGCGCCGTGTTCCTTCAGGAACGCGGCCAGGCCGGGATGCACCGGGATATCCGGGTTGGCAGCCACGCCGGCGGCCTGGGTGCCCACGAAGTCGGCAGCCAGAGGACCGAAGCCTGCATCACCTTCCACCAGCTTGTCCTTGTTCTTGTACAGGATGTCCAGGATGTTCTTGATCAGGTCAGCATCCATATCCGCGCGCACGTTGTAGGCGAAGTAGATGGGCACTGCGTAGATCGTGTCCACACCCAGTTCCTGGCTGAAGGCCTTGGAGGGATCCACAGGCACCGGGTTCAGGCCCGCGGCACGCAGCTTCTCCATCTCCTCCTCGGAGGGGTTCACCGCGGCCAGGTTGGCGCGCAGCTCGGCCTCACGCCAGTAGGTGGGCAGGGAGACACCGGCGGTGGTATACCCCGCGGAACCGGCGATGGTGTTGGCCTCGAAGGCATCCGCCACGGTGGTGTTGTCGATCTCCACGTGGTTGAACTCATAGCCCAGAGCGGCGAACACGCGACGCATGTTGAGCCAGTTCATGAAGCCGGCAGGGGTGTAGTAGCCCGGGGCACCGTCGAAGTCCTTGTAGGAGTTGAACTCACCCTTGCGGCGGTCGGCCACCAGCATGAAGGTCTCCATGGGATACACGTACAGGGTGTGCACCAGCATGCCGCGGCGGGGGGTGTAGTTGTCGTAGGGACGCTCGCCGTCATACAGGCCGCGCATGCCCACGTCAGCGGTGTAGCCGAACTCGCCGTCGCCATCCATCACCGAGCGCATGGCGCCGGAGGTGGAGGGATAGGGCTGCACCACCACGGCATAACCGCGGCCCAGGTTCTGCTGCAGGATCTCGGAGATCACGTTACCCACGGCATAGCCGTAGGAACCGACGTTGGATGTGGCGAAACGGATGGTCTGACGCTGGGCCTCGGCGGGCTGGATGGCCGCCAGCGACAGGGCAAAGGTGGCACCGATGGCCACCAGGGTACTGAGGAAACGGGTCTTGGAGAAAATCATGATACCCCTCCGCTATCTTATTTTATGGATCAGTTTGAATAATCACCGATCCGGACCCGGGCACCCTGCGAGGCATCTTGGTCCGGCTGGCGGCGTGAACGGCTTGCGTCCCTTGCTGTTGCAGCTCCCTGACCACAATGAATGACATGACTGCTGGCCGATGGTTCGGCGTCACAGATATGTCATCTAGATAAGTATACACAGGAAATCGGGATTGTTACCGCCTGAGTCCCCAAAGCAGGCTGCCCGCCAGTCCCACAACCAGGGCCAGTGAGCCCAGATACACATACCAGCCGAAACCGTGGTACAGGAAACCCGGCAGGAAGGAGCCGGTGGCACCACCGGCGTAGTAGAAGGCGATGTACAGGCCGTTCACCACCCCCCGATGCTCTCCGGATTGCTGGTTCAGCACGCCGGGGGCCAGGGAATGGATCATGAACATGCCTGAACACAGCACGAACATGCCCAGGAACATCACCCACACCGGGCTCGCAGCGAAGAACAGCAGGGCCGTGACCAGGATCAGGGTGCCCACCAGCATGGCATTGACCGTGCCCCCGATCCGCGAGGCCAGGCGCAGGGAGACGAGCGAGACCACCACCCCCATGAGGTAGCCGGAGTACATCAGGCCGATACCACTCTCGCTCATGCCCGTGCCCAGTTCCACCAGGCGGAAGGGCAGGAAATTGAGCAGGGACGCGAAGGCCCCGAAGGCGCAGAACACAACCCCATAGATCCTGAGGAAACTGGGCTGACGCAGGATCTCGATCACGGCGGACAGGCGCAATCGCTGAAAGCTCACCGGCGGATCGGACTTCAGGCGGCTGAGCAGCAGGGCCGCGAGCACTGTGGCCAGGCCCAGCAGCAGGAAGGACCAGCGCCAGCCGAAGTTGGCCGCGATCACGCCCGACAGGGCGCGCCCCAGAAAACCACCCATCACCGTGGATGCCACGTAGGCAGCCATCACCTGGGCGATGCGACCGGGTCCTGCACTGGCACCCAGGTAGGTCATGAGGCCGGTGAGCATGGCCGGGATCACCATACCCTGCAGCAGGCGCAGGCCCAGCAGCACATCGAAGCGATCCACGAAATAAACGACCACCTGGGAGGCGGCCAGCAGCCAGATGGAGACCAGCAGCAGCCGACGGGCCGCCATCTTCTGTAGCAGGAAACCGTAGGCGATGGGAGCCACGGCCAGGGGCAGCAGGGTCACGGTGATCAGCAGCGAGGCCCGTGCCTCGCCCACGCCGAAATGCTCCGCCAGTACAGGCAGCAGGGGCTGAGGGGTGTACAGGGCGGAAAAGACCAGGAGGGTACAGTACTGGATGATCAGCAGTTGTCCGAGGGGCAAGACGCGCTCCGGGGAAAGGGCCCGGCATTCCGGGCATTGAGGTCGCGCCGTTCCACCCGCAGGCGGCCAGTTGTGATCAGGCGCGGCGTAACAACGCAGTGGCTGGCATCTTACTGAGCCTCGTGCCGCGGATGCCAGCCCTGGGCACAGCGCGTGGGACCGTAATCCTGTTGCAGATGCCGCAGGGGGCCGATGAATACAGCAGCCGGAACTGAAGAAGGCCGCTGCCGGAGGATGATTTCTCCGGCAGCGGCCTTCAGGCCTGGCAAAGTGCCTGGCAGATCCCTCAGCGTGGCACGGTGACGGTCTCGGTGCCGCGGATGGTGATCTCCACGCGACGGTTCTGGGCACGACCTTCCGTGGTGGCGTTGCTGGCCACCGGCTGGGTGATGCCCCGGCCCTCGGTGGTGATCAGGTCGGCACGGATGCCCTTCTCCACCAGGTAGGCCTTCACACTCTCGGCACGACGCTTGGACAAGTCCATGTTGTAGTCGGCAGCGCCGGTGTTGTCGGTGTGGCCCACCACATGGATGTTCTGGACGTTATCCAGGCGGGCAAGATCGCTCACCAGCTGATCCAGCTCCGCCCTGCCCTGGGGACTGATGGCCGCACTGTTGATGGCGAACAGGGCGGCCGCACCCAGGGTACGGGTCTCTTCCACCTGGCGGGGCGGCGGGGGCGGCGGAGCCGGAGCCGGGGCCGGTGCGGCGGGCGGGGGCGGAGGCGGTGCTTCAGCGCGCTCGGGGAACAGGTGCGGGTCGCAGCCCTTGACGGCCAGTTCCTTGGTCCAGTGGATGGTGCGCCAGCAATCACCGGCGGCGTTGCGCACCACGTGGCCTCGGGCATCGACCACATAGCCGGCCGTGCCCTGGATGTCTTCACGACCCGAATGGGCATGGGCCTGGACCAGCAGACCGGCTGCAAGCATGCAGCCCAGACCTGCAGTCACTTGTATGAGTTTCTTCTTCATTGTTGTCTCCTTGCGGGATGGGTGTTCGTTGCGGGTGTGCGATGACATGGGCATCGAGTCTTTCCGTGCACATCACCTGCCCTGCCTGTGACACGACAGAGACACAGATGTTCAATCCTTGCATGACTACTCAAAGCATAGATCAATGACTCAACAATGCCATTGAGTCAGATCAAAAATGCACAGGCAATTCAACGGGATGAAACGACGGAATATTTTACAGAATCGCTTGAGACAGACCGGGTCCCTGTTCGAACAGGAACCCGGTCACCCATGATGAATCAGTACACCCGAACCTTGGGCGGGAAGCTCTCGACGGTCATGGGCTTGGTGCGCACCGGTTTGTAATCCAGGCTGTCGCTGTGCTTGAAGTACAGGGTGTGCTTGAGCCAGTGGGTGTCGTCGCGATCGGGATAGTCGATGCGCGAGTGGGCGCCGCGGCTTTCCTTGCGCCCGAGGGCCGATTGCACCGTGGCCAGCGCGCAGTCCACCAGGTTTTCCAGCTCCATGGCCTCCACACGGGCGGTGTTGAAGACCTTGCTGTGATCCCGCAGCACCGCGTCCTTGACCCGCTCGGCGATGGCCTTGACCTTGGCCACGCCCTCGGCCATGACCTCTTCGGTCCGGAACACACCGCAGTGGGCCTCCATGACCTTGCGCAGTTCCTGTCGCAGCTGGTCCACGTGCTCGCCGTCGCCCTTGCGGTCCCAGCGGTGGAAGCGCTCCAGGGCCGCATCCACGGCGGGTTGATGCAGGGGACGGTGATAACGGTTGTGCTCGAGCACGTCGATGATGTGATTGGCCGCGGCGCGGCCGAACACCAGGATGTCCAGCAGGGAATTCCCGCCCAGGCGGTTTGCGCCGTGGACCGAGACACAGGCCGCCTCACCCGCCGCATACAGCCCCGGCACCGGATCCTCCGGCGTGTCCTTGACCGGCACCACCACCTGCCCGAAACGGTTGGTGGGGATGCCACCCATGGTGTAGTGGGCGGTCGGGTAGATGGGGATGGGGTGATCGATGGGATCGAGTCCCAGGAAGGTGATGCAGGTTTCCCGGATGCCCGGCAGTCGCTGCATGATCTTGTCCCGGCCCAGGTGGGTCAGCTGCAGCAGCACATAGTCCTTCTCCGGTCCGCAACCCCTGCCCTCCTTCACCTCCGTGTAGATCGCGCGGCTCACCACGTCGCGGCTGGCCAGGTCCTTGGCGTTGGGCGCGTAGCGCTCCATGAAGCGCTCGCCATCGGCGTTGAGCAGATAGCCGCCCTCACCCCGGGCGCCCTCGGTGATCAGCATGCCGCGCCCGGCGATGCCCGTGGGGTGGAACTGGAAGAACTCCATGTCCTGCAGCGGGATGCCCGCGCGCAGGGCCATGCTCATGCCATCGCCGGTGTTGATCAGGGCGTTGGTGCAGGTGCGGAACAGCTGGCCCACGCCGCCGGTGGCCAGCAGCGTGGTCTTGGCCTCGATGACGATGGGCTCGCCGGTGAGGATCTCGAAGGCCAGCGCGCCGAGCACATAGCCCTCCTCGTCCTTGAGCAGGTCCACGGCAAAGTATTCGTCGAAAAAATGGGTCTTGGCGCGGATATTCTGCTGGTAGAGGCTGTGCAGGATGGCGTGGCCGGTGCGGTCCGCAGCCGCGCAGGTGCGTGCCGCCTGCTCCTTTCCGAAGTGCTGGCTCTGGCCGCCGAAGGCCCGCTGGTAGATGTTGCCGTTGTCCAGGCGCGAGAACGGCACGCCGAAGTGCTCCAGCTCGTAGACCACCTTGGGTGCCGCCCGGCACATGTACTCGATGGCGTCCTGGTCGCCCAGCCAGTCGCTGCCCTTGACCGTGTCGTACATGTGCCAGTGCCAGCTGTCCGGCAGCACGTTGGCCAGGGCGGCATTCACGCCCCCCTGGGCCGCCACGGTGTGGGAGCGGGTGGGAAAGACCTTGGAGACCACCGCCACGCTGGCCTCGGCGTTGGCCAGCTGCAGGGCCGCGCGCAGGCCGGCGCCGCCGGCGCCGATGATGAGTGCGTCGAACTTGCGAACCGTTACGCCCATGAGGATGCCGCCTGAATGAGTATGAAGGTGCCCCAGATCCCGCAGCTCAGGAGGAACAGTGCCACCGCCACCAGGACCGTGACCCGGGCGCCGAAGGGATGCACGTAATCGACCACCACGTCACGCAGGCCGATCCAGGCGTGCATGAGCCAGGCGCCCAGGAACAGGGCCGAGGCCAGCAGCGCCCCGGGATGGGTCATCCAGCCCTGCCATGCCCCGGCGGAAGGTCCGCCGCTGAGTACCAGTGCCAGCAGCAGCACCAGGATGTAGACGCCCAGGTACAGGGCCGTCAGGCGCTGCCACAACCATGCCCCCATGCCACTCATGCCACCCCTCATAGCCAGAGCACTCCCAGGATGATGACCGTGAGCACCGGTGCCAGTATCAGCACCGTCCAGGCACTCTTGCGTGCCGCGGTGCGTTCCACGCCCACGTCCACGTCGATCAGCAGGTAGCGGATCCCGGCCAGCCAGTGGTGCAGCAGGCTCCACAGCAGCACCAGGCTGATGAGCATCACCAGCGGGTGTCTGAGGAGGGCCAGGGCCTCGGCATAGCCCGCCTCGCCCTGCAGGGATCGCTGGAAGATGAACAGGAACAGGGGGATGGCCAGGAACAGCAGCACGCCGCTGATGCGGTGGGCGATGGAGGCCACGCCCGGGACAGGGAGCCGAATCTTGAGCAGATTCAGGAACACAGGCCGACCTTCACGGCGCATGCGGAGACTCCTCTGGACGATGAATTTTATTCTTGTCTGGTGGTCAACCAATCGGCGTGTCAGGGCACGATGGTGCAACGCACCAGTCATCTAGATTAGCTGTATTTTTGCATGCTGTCAGCCTGCTGACAGCATTTTTGGGTTTGGTCTAATATGGCCGAGCTTAGTTCAATCACCCTGGAGAAACCATGAAACCCGAGTGGAAAGACTTCCTCGTGGATGCGGGCGCCGAATTCGACAACGGCTCGGTGGCGGACTTCGGCAACGCCGAACGTGAACGCCGGGTGGTGGTGAGCGGGGATGTCATCTGCGACCTGTCCCACCAGGGCCTGATCGTCGCCTACGGCGAAGAGGCGGGCAGTTTCCTCCAGGGGCAATTCAGCAACGACGTGCTGGGTCTGGCCTCCGCCCATAGCCATCTGAACAGCTACTGCACCCCCAAGGGCCGCATGCTGGCGAACTTCCGGGTCTTCCGTCGGGGCGAGAGCTACTACCTGCGCATGCCGCGGGCCATGGTGGAGTCTGTCCTGAAGCGCCTGCGCATGTTCGTGCTCCGATCCAAGGTGACCCTGGAGGATGCCGACGACGCCCTGGTACGCATCGGCCTGTCCGGACCCCGGGCCGTGGAGGAACTCCAAACCGCCCTGGGCGACGTGCCCTCGGCCGTCAACGACGTGCTCCATCACAACGACATCACCGCCATCCGGGTGCCCGGCCCCCACCCACGTTTCGAACTCTACGGGGAGTTGGAGGCCATGAAGCAGCTCTGGAACAAGCTCAACGTGCGCTGCGCCCCGGTGGGTGCCGGACCCTGGGCCCTGCTGGATATCCTGGCGGGCATTCCCAACGTCACGCCGGCCACCAGCGAGGCCTTCGTGCCCCAGATGGCCAACATGCAGCTGATCGGCGGGGTGAGCTTCAAGAAGGGCTGCTACCCGGGTCAGGAGGTGGTGGCACGCATGCACTACCTGGGCAAGCTCAAGCGGCGCATGTATCGGGTCACCATCGACACCGACCAACCCCCGGCCCCGGGCACCGAGATCCTGGGCGCCGGTGGCGGCGAGACCGAAGAGGATCAGGCCGCGGGCCGGATCGTGGACGCCCAGCTGCACCCGGACGGCAAGGTCATGGCCCTCGCGGTCCTGCAGATCGCCGCCGCCGAGGCCGGCGGTCTGCACCTGGCTGGTGAGAAGCATCCGGCGGTGAGTCTGGAAACCCTGCCCTACTCCTTCGAAATGGCGGCGGCCTCCTGATGCGCTTCCTGTTCTTCCTGGTCGTCCTGATCCTGCTGGCCTTCTGGGCGGCATTCTTCAGCCGCCCCAACAACAAGCGCCTGTCCAACATCCTCTACATCGTCGGCGCGGTGATGACGGTGCTGGTGATCGCGGGGTACCTGCGGCTGGTCTGAAAGGCGGTCCGCGAATGAACGCGAATTAACGCAAATGCAAGTTCAAGAGCGGGACCGCAAAGGACGCGAAGGTATGCTCAAAGGGCGCAAGGTAAATGCTTTTTCAACAAAAGCCTTAGCGACCTCTGCGCAGACCTTCGCGTCCTTCGCGGTCCGCTTTTTCTCCAGATCATCTGATTAGCGTTGATTCGCGTTCATTCGCGGATCCCCAACGCCCTTCAGGATTCCGGTCGCATGTGCGGGAACAGCAGCACGTCGCGGATGGACGGGCTGTCGGTGAGCAGCATGACCAGGCGGTCGATGCCGATGCCCTCGCCGGCGGTGGGGGGCATGCCGTGTTCCAGGGCGCGCAGGTAGTCGGCGTCGAAGTGCATGGCCTCGTCGTCGCCCGCCTCCTTCTCCTGCACCTGCTTGCGGAAACGCTCCGCCTGGTCCTCGTAGTCGTTTAGCTCCGAGAAGCCGTTGGCGATCTCGCGCCCGCCCACGAAGAACTCGAAACGGTCGGTGACGAAGGGGTCTTCATCGTTGCGCCGGGCCAGCGGCGAGACCTCGGTGGGATAGGCGGTGATGAAGGTGGGATCCTTCAGATTGCCCTCCACGGTCTTCTCGAAGATCTCGATCCACACCTTGCCGAGGCCATAGCTGTCCTTGAGCGGGATTCCCAGCCTCTGGGCCACGGCCCGGGCCCGTTCCAGGTCCGCCAGCTCCGCCTCGCTCACGTCCGGGTTGTGCTGCAGGATCGATTCCTTCACGGTCATGCGCGTGAAGGGTCGCTCGAAGTCATAAGTCTCGCCCTGGTAGTGGACCTGGGTGCTGCCAAGGACTTCCAGGGTCAGATCCCGCAACAGGTCCTCGGTCAGATCCATCAGGTCGTGGTAGTTGGCGTAGGCCTCGTAGAACTCCACCATGGTGAACTCGGGGTTGTGCCGGGTGGAGAGGCCCTCGTTCCTGAAATTGCGGTTGATCTCGTAGACCCGCTCGAAGCCGCCCACCACCAGGCGCTTCAGATACAGTTCCGGCGCGATGCGCAGGAACAGCTGCATGTCCAGGGCGTGATGATGGGTGGCGAAAGGACGCGCGGTGGCGCCGCCGGGAATGGCCTGCATCATGGGGGTCTCCACCTCCAGGAAGCCACGCTGATCCAGGAACTGGCGGATGAACTGGATCACCCGGGTGCGGGTGCGGAAGGTCTCACGCACCGGCTCGTTCATGATCAGATCCACGTAACGCTGCCGGTAACGGGTCTCGGTATCGGAGAGACCGTGGAATTTCTCCGGCAGCGGGCGCAGGGACTTGGTGAGCAGGCGCAGGCTGTCCACGTTGACGGTGAGTTCGCCGGTCTTGGTCTTGAACAGGGTGCCCTCGGCGCCCAGGATGTCGCCCACGTCCCAAGTCTTGAAGTCGGAATAGGCGCCGTCCGGCAGGCTGTCCCTCTGGATGAACAGCTGGATGCGGCCGGACATGTCCAGGATCTGGGTGAAGCTCGCCTTGCCCATGATGCGCTTGGCCATCATGCGCCCGGCCACCGACACCCGGATGGCGTTCTGCTCGAAGAACTCGGCGGGCTTGGCGTCGTACTCCGCGTGCAGCTCGCCGGACATGACATTGCGGCGGAAGTCGTTGGGAAACGCCACGCCGCGCTCGCGCAGTTTCGTGAGCTTCTCCCGGCGCTGCGCGATCAGCTTGTGTTCTTCCTGGCCCTGTTCTTGATCAGTCATTGGTGTTCCGCCTTTCGCCTTTCGCCCTTCATTCCCACTTCCCGATTCACCCTTCCCACTTCATCAAAGTCCGCTCTTCAGCGAGGCCTCGATGAACTGATCCAGGTCGCCATCCAGCACCGCCTGTGTATTACCCACTTCCACGCCGGTACGCAGGTCCTTGATGCGCGACTGGTCCAGCACGTAGGAGCGGATCTGGCTCCCCCAGCCGATGTCGGACTTGGTGTCCTCCAGGGCCTGCTTGGCGGCGTTCTGCTTCTGCAGCTCCAGCTCGTAGAGCTTGGCCTTGAGCTGCTTCATGGCCGTGTCCCGGTTCTTGTGCTGGGAACGGTCCGCCTGGCAGGCCACCACCACGCCGCTGGGCATGTGGGTGATGCGGATGGCGGACTCGGTCCGGTTCACGTGCTGACCGCCCGCGCCGCTGGCCCGGTAGGTGTCCACCCGCAGGTCTGCCGGGTTGATCTCGATCTCGATGCTGTCGTCCACCTCGGGAGAGACGAACACGGCGGCGAACGAGGTGTGGCGCCGGTTGCCGGAATCGAAGGGGGACTTGCGCACCAGGCGGTGCACGCCGGTCTCGGTGCGCAGCCAGCCGTAGGCATAGGGGCCCTCGAACTTGATGGTCGCGCTCTTGATGCCGGCCACCTCGCCCTCGGAGACCTCCATCAGTTCGGTCTTGAAGCCGCGCCGCTCACCCCAGCGCAGGTACATGCGCAACAGCATGTTGGCCCAGTCCTGGGCCTCGGTACCGCCGGAGCCGGCCTGGATGTCCATGTAGGCGTTGTTCTCGTCCATCTCGCCGGAGAACATGCGCCGGAATTCCAGCTGCGCCACGTCGTTCTCGTAGTTCGCGAGATCCGCCTCCACCGCGCTCACGGTCTCGGCATCGTCTTCCTCCGCGGCCATGTCCAGCAGGTCCCGGGTATCGCCCAGGGCCTTGTCCATGCGGGAGATGAGCAGCACCACCTCCTCCAGGCGGGAGCGCTCGCGGCCCAGTTCCTGGGCCTTCTCGGGGTTGTTCCAGACGTTGGGGTCTTCCAGTTCCCGACTCACTTCCTCCAGGCGTTCACGCTTGGCATCGTAGTCAAAGATACCCCCTCAAGGCGTCCACGCGGCCTTGCAGATCGTCGATCTGGGTGTAAAGCGGATTGAGTTCCATGGATGGTCTGTCCGGGTCGGAAAAGCGCGCAATTGTACACGAAAGTGCCTCCCGCGATTAAGGGCGGGAGGCAATTCAAGATTCAAAGTTCAACATTCAAAAAGGATGCTTCGCATGGCCTCTACAGTTTGAATTTTGAATTTTGAATATTGAATTCAGCACCTCTCCACGTGCTCGATCATCAGCTGGGGGCTGACCAGGCCCTGGTATTCGTTGACCTCCAGCCGGTAGGCCAGGCGTACCCGGTCCAGTGCCTCCGGCCAGTCGTCCCAGTCCACGTTGAAGGCAATGCCGGTGATGGGCGGTGCACCCGGAGCAGGGCGCAGTTGCAGGCGCAGGTGGCGTTCCTTGAGCACCCGTCGATCCAGGATCTCGAATTCCCCGTCGAACACCGGGGGCGGGAAGCCCTGACCCCAGGGACCGGCATCCCGCAGGCGCGTGGCGGTGTCCAGGCTGATCTCGCCCGGTGTAAGTTCGCCGTCGCTGTGCACGACACCTTCCAGGTCCTCGGGTGAGACGCGCGCGGCGACGGTGTGATCGAAGGCCTCGCTGAAGGCCTGGAGATTTTCCAGCGGCAGGCTCAGGCCTGCCGCCATGGCATGACCGCCGAACTTGCTGATCAGGCCGGGATGGCGCGCGGCCACGTCATCCAGCGCATCGCGGATATGGAGCCCCGGGATGGAGCGTGCGGAACCCTTGATCTGGCCATCACCGGCATCGGCGAAGGCGATCACCGGGCGGTGGATGCGCTCGCGGATGCGCGCGGCCAGGATGCCGATGACCCCCTGGTGCCACTGGGGTTCGTAGAGGCACACCCCGTAGCGATCCCCCCAGGAGTCCACCGGCAGGGCCTCGAGGCCTGCCAGGGCCTCCGCCTGCATCTGCGCCTCGATGTCGCGACGATCCGCATTGAGATCGTCCAGGGCGGCCGCCAGGGCACGGGCCTCGACCGGGTCATCGGTGAGCAGACAGCGAATGCCCAGGGCCATGTCGTCCAGACGGCCGGCGGCATTGAGGCGCGGACCGACGGCAAAGCCCAGATCCGTGGCGACGCTGCGCTCCGGGCTTCGCCTCGCCACCTCCAGGAGTGCACCGATGCCGGGGATCGCCGCGCCGGCGCGGATGCGTCGCAGGCCCTGCTCCACCAGGATGCGGTTGTTCTGGTCCAGCGGCACCACATCGGCCACGGTCCCCAGGGCCACCAGATCCAGCAATTCCGCCAGGTTGGGTTCGTCGATGCCGCGGGTGTCGAACCAGCCGCTGTCCCGCAGGCGTGCGCGCAGGGCGAGCATCACGTAGAAGATCACGCCCACCCCGGCCAGGTGCTTACTGGGAAAGGGGTCGCCGGGAAGATTCGGGTTGACGAGGGCGTCGGCCTCGGGCAGCGATGTCCCGGGCAGGTGATGGTCGGTCACCAGCACCGACATGCCCGCATGGCGCGCGGCGGCCACACCGTCCAGGCTCGAGACGCCGTTGTCCACGGTGATGAGCAGACCGGCGTCCAGAGGACGCAGCACCGAGACGATCTCGGGCGTCAGCCCGTAGCCGTACTCAAAGCGGTTGGGCACCCGAAAATGCACATCCCGCGCACCCAGTGCGGAGAGCGCCCGCAGGGCCACGGCGGTGCTGGTGGCGCCGTCCGCATCGAAGTCCCCGACCACCACGATGCGCTCATCACTGCGCAGGGCACGCTCGAGCCGCTCCACGGCCGGCTCGATGCCAGAGAGCAGATGCGGGGCGGCAAGCCCCTTCAGACCATAATCACACTGGGCCGGATCGAGCACGCCCCGCAGGGCCAGCACGCGTGCCAGGACATCGCCCCGGGGCAGGGCCACGCCCGTGGGTGGCTGCCGGCGTCTGATGGTGCGCAGGGCCTTCATGAGACGTATTTCCCCAGCGGCTCGCTGCGGCGCCACAGTCGCCAGCGGGCGCTGGCCGGCACCTCGAAGACGTCGCCGCAGGTGCTGTGGATCACGAGCCGCTTCAGGGACGCCGTGCCGAGCGCCTTGCGCAGGGGCTCGAACCAGGCCCGTTCCAGACCCTCCATGCCCGCCTGCCAGGCCTCCAGGTCATCCAGGGCGGCATCGGCATGGAGCGAGTCGAGCAGCACGCATCGCGCACCACCTGCCGCGAGCACCGGCTCGGCGGTCTCTGGCAGCGGCTCAGTAGGCACCTGTGCACACCGGGCGAGCCCGGCCAGCAGCAGATCGTCACCCCACAGGCGGGAGACCGGAGATGCCAGGCCTGAAGGCAGGACGCCGCCGCCCCAGGGCCAGACGCTGTTGACCGACGGCAGGCCGCGGGCCTCCCGGGCACGATTCTCCGGGGCATCGAACAGGACCATCTGCAGCTCGTTGATGAGACGATGCCAGTAGGCCGCCTCCGGGCCGGTGGGGAGACGGCTATTGATGGGGCGCCCCAGCACCTCGCCCAGGCTGCGGGTCTCGGGCACGGCCCTGGTGGCGGGCAGGCGCAGGTGCCAGTGCCCTGGCGCGTTGACCTCGATGTGCAAACCGTCTTCGGCCAGATGCGCGTTGATGCGCGCAGCCAGGGCCCGGGCCTCGTCCAGGCCGAGACGCAGCTGATCCGGGCCTGTGAGCACCAGGTCAGTGATGCCGGCCTCCAGGTGCACCGGGTCCATGCACATCCAGACCTGGGCATCCCGCTCCCCGGTCAGTGCCAGGCGTGTCAGGGCTCCTGCGGGCATGGGACCGGCGATGGCGAACAGCCCGGCGAGAACCTCCCCGAGACCCGCATACGGGACTGAACGGCGCGTGGAACGGGCGAGCAGCCATTCCAGTGCCGGGAAACGGCCCACACCACCGTAGCTCGCCTGCCACTCCCCTGTCCGGTCCAGCAGACCGGGCACCAGGAGATGCAGGACCGACGCATCACGTGTCATGCAAGAGCAGCGGGAGTCAGGAGCCGGGAGGCTTCGTGGACTTGGACGGCGAAGCGGCCGGCTCGTCAGCACCGTAGCTCTCGTAGGGGAAACGCACATGGCCGTAGCGGATCACCAGCACCGCGGCGGCCAGCAGCAGCACGCCCAGTGTCACACCCATGATCTGCCAGAAATCCATCTCCTTCATGTCCAGGATCAGGTAGCGGGCCAGGGCCACGATCGCGATATAGATGGGCATGCGCACCGGCAACTGACCGGACTTGATGTAGATGCCCACCATCGCGAGCACCTCCAGGTAGATGAACAACAGGAGCAGATCCGCCAGACGCACTTCGCGCTGCTCGATCATCACCATCACCTCCTGGAAGATGGCGATGGTGGTGGCCACGGTGATGATCACCAGGGCCAGGTTCTCCAGCAGTTTGAGGGAACTGAGACCAGCACGTCTCGAACTCATGGGCATGGATCGTGTCTCCGTTGTCGGGCGCCGGCCGGCAGTGAGAGGCCCAGCGGTGAGAGGCATTGTACCGCCCGATTCCTGCCCGCACACAAACGACAAGGGGCTCCGCGTTGCGGAGCCCCTTGCTCGGTACTGATCAGATCAATTTGGTCGGGGCGAGAGGATTTGAACCTCCGACCACCTGCACCCCATGCAGGTGCGCTACCAGGCTGCGCTACGCCCCGAGGGTTGCGAAGAATAGCCGATCCCTTCGCAGAAGGAAAGCGTGTTTCCGGAATATGAACGCGGGAACGCGGACAAGCATCACTGAGCGGCAGATCCAGGCGCCGCTCGGGCGCTCTCAGCGCTTGAGGAGCTTGAGGATCTCTTCCAGTTCCAGGCGCATCTGGCGAATGATCTGCTGGCTCTGGGAGGTGTCTTCCTGGGCATCCTGGCCGGCCAGTTTCTGGCGGGCACCGCCGATGGTGTAGCCCTGCTCATAGAGCAGGCTGCGGATCTGACGGATCAGGATGACGTCATGGCGCTGGTAATAGCGGCGGTTGCCGCGGCGCTTGACGGGGCGCAGCGAAGGAAACTCCTGTTCCCAATAGCGAAGCACGTGGGGCTTGACCCCGCACAGCTCGCTGACCTCCCCGATGGTGAAATAGCGCTTACCAGGAATGACTGGTAATTCGCTGTTATTCCCCGCTTCCAACATAAGCTTCAACCCGCGCCTTGAGTTTTTGTCCCGGACGGAAGGTCACCACTCGGCGTGCCGAGATGGGGATTTCCTCACCGGTCTTCGGATTGCGGCCAGGCCGCTGATTCTTATCGCGCAGGGTGAAGTTGCCGAAACCCGACAGCTTCACCTGTTCCCCACGTTCCAGCGCCATCCTGACTTCTTCGAAAAACATCTCCACCAGTTCCTTGGCCTCGCGCTTGTTGAGGCCGAGTTCCTCGAAGAGACGTTCCGACATATCCGCTTTGGTCAGCGCCATGTGCTTAAGCCCTTAGTGTAGCTCCGACATCCTGTTCGAGTTTTTTCACGATGCCCTGCATCACGGCATCCACTTCCTGATCGGTAAGAGTGCGCGATAACTCCTGTAGAATCAATCCCAAAGCGAGACTTTTTCGACCATCGGGTACGCCTTTGCCTGTATATACGTCAAATACAACCACTTCCCTGAGTGCAGAAATGCCCAGATCCCGGATCGCCGCCTCGATGCGTGACACGGGACAATCCCGATCCACCACCACGGCGAGATCGCGTCTGATCGCCGGAAATCGCGACTGTTCGGTGAACTTAGGCACAGAGCCCTGCCTGATCCCATCCAGACTGAGCTCCATGACATAGACATCCTGATCCAGATCCAGGCGGGAAATCAGGGACGGATGCAGGGCGCCCAGCCAGCCACAGGGTACGCCACCCAACAGGACCCGGGCCGACTGACCGGGGTGCAGGGCAGGATGGACGGCAGACGCGAAACTCACGTCACCGCCCGCCAGGCTCAGCAGGCTCTCCACGTCACCCTTGAGATCGAAGAAATCCATGGCCCTGGAAGGCTCGGCCCACTGCAGCGGCCAGCGGGCCCCGGTCGCCACGGCGGCGATCATGGGATGCTGTTTGAGATCATCACCCTGGGAAACAAAGCTCAGGCCGGTCTCGAACAAACGCACCCGCTCCTGCTGGCGGTTGAGGTTGTACTTGAGGGCCTTCACCAGGCCAGGCCAGAGGCTGGAACGCATCACCGCCAGCTCCGAGGAGATCGGGTTGGCCAGGGCCAGGGGGCGGGAATCCGGGGAGAACAGGGCCTCCAGCTGCGGATCCACAAAGCTGTAGGTGATGGCCTCCTGATAGCCCAGGTCGGCCATCAGGTGGCGAATCCGGGACAGGGGCAGGCGCGCCTCATCGACCGCACCGAGCTCCGGGCTCAGCGGCGGCACCTCTGCGGGCAGCCGGTCATAGCCGTGTACCCGGGCCACCTCCTCGATCAGGTCCACCTCGATGGACAGGTCGAAACGGAAACTGGGGGGCGTGACCCGCCAGGCACCGGCCATGGGCTCCACCTGGCAGCCCAGGGCCTTGAGCAACCGGGTCACCTCGGACTCATCGATCCGGGCGCCCAGCACACGAACGATGCGCGAGGCCCGCAGCATAATCGGTGCGGGTTCCTCGACACGGGCACCCAGGGCCTCCACCACCGGACCCGGCTGACCGCCGGCGATCTGGCACAACAGGGCCGTGGCCCGCTGCAGGGCACGGCTCGGCAGGGCCGGATCCACGCCGCGTTCGAAGCGGTGGGAAGAATCGGTGTGCAGGCCATGGTGCCGTGCCCGGCCGGCGATGGCCATCGGGGCGAAATGGGCACTTTCCAGGAACACGTCCCGGGTCTCCTCCCCCACGCCACTGGCCTCGCCGCCCATGATGCCGGCCAGGGCCAGCACCTTGGCGTGATCGGCGATCACCAGGTCCGCCTCCGAGAGCCTGATCTCCTGGCCGTCGAGCAGGGTGAGCCGCTCGCCTTTGCGGGCCCTGCGCACCACGATGCCGCCCTCCAGCCACGCCAGGTCGAAGGCATGCATGGGCTGACCCAGTTCCAGCATCACGTAGTTGGTCACATCCACCAGCGGGCCGAGGCTGCGGATACCCGCCCTGCGCAGCTTCTCGCGCATCCACAGCGGCGTTTCCGCGCCCGGATTCACGCCACGCACCACGCGGCCGTGATACACGGGGCAATCAGCACCAGCCTCGATGCTCACCGGGAAGCGCTCATCCACGTCGGCGCCCACCGGCGAAATTTCGGGCATGCACAGAGGCTTGCCGGTCAACGCCGCCACTTCCCGGGCGATACCGGCCATGCACAGGCAGTCCGCGCGGTTGGGGGTCAGATCCACTTCCAGAATCGTGTCATCCAGTCCCAGGGCCTCGCGCACATCGGCCCCGGCGGCCAGATCCAAGGGCAGCGGCATGAGCCCCTCGCTGGTTTCCGCCAGACCCAGCTCCCTGGCGGAACAGAGCATGCCGAAGGACTCCACGCCGCGCAGCTTGGCCTTCTTGATCTTGAACTCGCCTGGCAGAACGGCGCCGACCCGGGCAAAGGGCACCTTCATGCCCTCGACCACGTTGGGGGCGCCACAGACCACCTGCACGGGAGAGCCGGAGCCGTCCTCCACCTGGCAGACCCGCAGCTTGTCGGCGTCCGGATGGGGTTCCACCTGGAGCACATGGCCCACCACCACACCGGAAAACTCGCCCGCCGCCGCTTCCAGGGCGTCCAGTTCAAGACCGGCCATGGTGAGCCGGTGACCCAGCTCCTCGGGGCTCAAGCCGTGATCCACCCACTCCAGAAGCCACTGATTGCTGATTCTCATGCTTTATCGCTCGTTCCGGGAAATCAAAATCGACAGGATTAACATGATTTACAAGATTAAGTATAAAAAACAATCAATTGAAAATTTTTTTTAATAATCTGGTTCATCATGTAAATCCTGTCAAAAAGGTCTTTATGCCCTCACGCAAACTGCCGCAGGAAGCGCACGTCGTTCTCGAAGAACAGCCGCAGGT
Organism: Thioalkalivibrio sulfidiphilus HL-EbGr7; assembly: GCF_000021985.1. Classification (NCBI taxonomy): domain Bacteria; kingdom Pseudomonadati; phylum Pseudomonadota; class Gammaproteobacteria; order Chromatiales; family Ectothiorhodospiraceae; genus Thioalkalivibrio; species Thioalkalivibrio sulfidiphilus. The sequence continues at coordinate 1,558,002 of NC_011901.1, read as the reverse complement.
CGTTCACGCCATAGCGCAGCATGGCCATGCGCTCCACGCCCAGGCCGAAGGCGAAGCCGGTGTAACGCTCGCTGTCGATGCCCACGTGGGCGAAGACATTGGGGTGCACCATGCCGCAGCCCATCACCTCCAGCCAGCCCGTGTGGCTGCACACGCGACACCCATCGCCGCCGCAGTGCACGCACTGGATGTCCACCTCGGCGGAGGGCTCGGTGAAGGGAAAATAGGAGGGCCGGAAACGGGTCTTCAGTTCCGACTGCTCGAAGAAGGCCTGCAGGAAGGCGTCCAGCACGCCGCGCAGATGGGCGAAGGTGACCCCCTCGTCCACCAGCAGCCCCTCCACCTGGTGAAACATGGGGCTGTGGGTCAGGTCGGAATCGCAGCGATAGACTCGCCCCGGCGCGATCACGCGGAACGGCGGCCTGCCCTGCTCCATGACCCGCACCTGCACCGGCGAGGTGTGGGTGCGCAGCAGGCGGTTGGCGTCAAAGTAGAAGGTATCGTGCATGGCCCGCGCCGGGTGATGGGCCGGGATGTTGAGGGCCTCGAAGTTGTGGTAGTCGTCCTCCACCTCGGGACCTTCCGCCACCTGAAATCCCAGCTGGCCCAGCAGGTCGGTGATGCGTTCGATGGTCCGGGTCACGGGATGCAGGCCGCCCACGGCCTGACGCCGTCCCGGCAGGGTCACGTCCACGGATTCTAAGGCCAGCCGGGCCTCCTGCTCGGCGGCACTCAGGGCCTCGAGACGGGCGGAAAGCGCCTCGTTGACCGTCTCCTTGGCCCGGTTGATGGCCTGGCCTGCCGCCGGGCGTTCCTCCGGCGGCAACTTGCCGAGCGCCTTGAGCTGCTCGGTGAGCACTCCCTTTTTGCCCAGGTACTGCACCCGCAGGGCGTCCAGGGCCTGGGTGTCGGTGGCGCCATCAATGGCCTTGAGGGCATCGCGGATCAGATTCTGGAGTTGCTCCACGGCGAGTCTCCGTCGGGTTGAAAACAAAAAGGGGGAAAGGCCAGGCCTTTCCCCCTTTCGAGCATTCACCGGCGCCCGTGATCGGGCGCCGGTCAATCGCGCGTGCGGTGCTTACGCCGCCAGGGCAGCCTTGGCCTTTTCGGCAATCTGCCCGAAAGCGGTGATGTCGTGCACGGCCAGGTCGGCCAGCACCTTGCGGTCGATCTCCACATTGGCCTTGTTCAGACCGTCCATCATGCGGCTGTAGGACAGACCGAACTGACGGGCCGCGGCGTTGATACGCACGATCCACAGGGCGCGGAACTGGCGCTTGCGCTGACGGCGGTCACGGTAGGCATACTGGCCGGCCTTGGTGACGGCCTGGACCGCAACGCGGTAGACATTCTTGCGCGCGCCGTAGTAACCCTTGGCCTTCTTCAGGACCTTCTTGTGGCGGGCGTGGGCGGTAACGCCTCTCTTGACTCGTGGCATGGTGGCGTCTCCTTAAACGTGAGGCAGCATCTGGCGTACGGATGCCTTATCGCACTCGGCAATCATGCCGGTGGAGCGAAGATGGCGCTTACGCTTGGTGCTCTTCTTGGTCAGGATGTGACGCCGGTGGGACTGGGCTCGCTTGAACCCGCCCGAACCGGTGGGCTTGAACCGCTTGGCGGCGCCCCGGTTGGTCTTGATCTTGGGCATGTTTGCTCTCCTAAAAATACAGGCCTGGGGTCGTGCCCCGCCTGGGTCGCTGAAATCCCCCGTCGGCCGCCCTGGCGCCGATCGCGGGCTGTGTAATACTGACTGATGCGCCCTACTTCTTGGGCGTAAACACCATCACCATCTGACGGCCTTCCATCTTGGGCCGCTGCTCGACGGTGGCGATTTCGCTCAGGTCCGCCTCGATGCGGTCCAGGAGCTTGCCGCCCAGTTCCTGGTGACGCATTTCGCGACCCCGGAAACGGATGGTGACCTTGGCCTTGTCGCCGTCGTTGATGAATCGGGTCAGGTTGCGGAGCTTGACCTGATAATCACCCTCGTCGGTTCCGGGCCGGAACTTAACTTCCTTGATTTGTATCTGCTTCTGGTTCTTCTTCGCCTGCTGGGCCTTCTTGCTCAGCTCGAACTTGAACTTGCCGTAGTCCATGACACGGCAGACCGGTGGCTCCGCATTGGGCGAGATTTCCACCAGGTCCAGTTCGGCTTCCTCGGCGATACGCAGTGCCTCGTCGATGGACACGATCCCCACGTTTTCCCCGTCCTTGTCGATCAGACGGACTTTGGGGACGGCGATCTGTTCGTTGAGGCGAGTCTCTTTTCCAGCGCTGATACTTTAATCCTCCAAATGAGAGCGGCCGCGGCTCGCGATCTCACCGGCGAGGCGTTCGGACAGCTGGTTCAGATCCATGCTGCCAAGGTCCTCGCCGCTGCGCGTGCGCACGGCCACGGTATTCGTCTCCATCTCCCGGTCACCCAGGACCAGCAGATAAGGGACGCGTTGAAGCGTATGCTCGCGGATTTTAAAGCCGATTTTCTCGTTTCTCAAGTCCGCGTCGGCCCGGATGCCCCGGTTTCGCAGCCTGTCGGCAACTTCCCGGGCATAATCGTCCTGCCGATCGGTGATGGTGAGCACCTGGACCTGGACCGGCGCCAGCCACAGGGGGAAGGACCCGGCGTAGTGCTCGATGAGCACCCCGAAGAAGCGCTCCACGGAGCCCAGCAGGGCCCGGTGGATCATGATCGGTCTCCGCCGGCTGTTGTCCTCCGCCACGTACTCCATCTCGAAGCGCTCGGGCAGGTTGAAGTCCAGCTGCACCGTGGAACACTGCCATTCCCGGCCGATGGCATCGCGGATCTTGATGTCGATCTTGGGGCCGTAGAAGGCACCGCCACCCTCGTCCACCGAGTAGTCCAGACCCTTCTTCTCCAGCGCCGCCTTCAGGGCCGCCGTGGCGTGCTCCCAGATCTGGTCGGAGCCCACCGCCTTGTCCGGGCGGGTGGAGAGGTTCACGTCGAAGTCGTCGAAGCCGAAGGCCTGCAGGACCTCCAGGGTGAGATCGAGAATACGCAGGATCTCCGCCTCGATCTGGTCTTCGCGGCAGAAGATGTGGGCGTCGTCCTGGGTGAAACCGCGCACCCGCATCAGGCCATGCAGGGCGCCGGACATCTCCCGGCGGTACACGGTGCCCATCTCCGCCCAGCGCAGCGGCAGGTCCCGGTAGGAATGCAGCCGGTCCTTGTACACCAGCACATGGAACGGGCAGTTCATGGGCTTGAGCTGGAAGGCCTGGTTGTCGTCCTCCATGGGCTCGTACATGGATTCCGAGTAGAAATCCGCGTGCCCCGAGGTCTTCCACAGGTCCAGGTTGGCGATGTGCGGGGTGTACAGGAACTGGTAGCCGGCCCGCTCGTGCATGTCGAACCAGAACTGCTCGATGGCGCGGCGGATGCGGGCGCCCTTGGGGTGCCAGAACACCAGGCCGCCGCCGGCGTCCTCCTGGATGGAGAACAGGTTCAGCTCGGTACCGATACGCCGGTGATCCCGCCGCTCGGCCTCGGCCAGGCGGTGCAGGTAGTCGTCCAGCTGCTGCTTGTTGGGCCAGGCCGTGCCGTAGATGCGCTGCAACATCTCGTTGCTGGAGTCGCCCCGCCAGTAGGCGCCGGCCACCTTGGTGAGCTTGAAGGCCTTGAGCTTGCCGGTGCTGGGCACATGGGGACCGCGGCACAGGTCGATGAATTCGCCCTGCTTGTAGAGGGAGATGGTCTCGCCGGCCGGGATGTCGGCGATGATCTGCGCCTTGTACTCCTCGCCCTGATCCCGGAAGAAATCCACCGCCTCGTCCCGGTCCATGACCGAGCGGGACACGGGCAGGTCCGCCTTGGCCAGCTCCTTCATGCGGGCCTCGATCTTCTCCAGGTCGTCCGGATGGAAGGGCCGCTCGAAGGCGAAGTCATAATAGAACCCGTTGTCGATCACCGGGCCGATGGTCACCTGGGCGGAGGGGAACAGGTCCTTGACCGCCTGGGCCAGCAGGTGGGCAGTGGAATGGCGGATGACCTCCAGGCCTTCCGGGTCACGGTCGGTGATGATGGCGAGGCTCGCGTCGTCCTCGATCAGGTGGCTGGTGTCCACCAGCCTGCCGTTGACCCGGCCCGCCAGGGCGGCCTTGGCGAGACCGGCGCCGATGTCGGCGGCCACGTCGCGCACGGTGACAGGGGCATCGAAACGGCGTTCGCTGCCATCAGGGAGGGTAATGAGGGGCATGGTCTTCTCCTGCGCCGGCCGGTACGAAGGGTCGTGCGCTGTTTGCGTGGTCAAGAAAGACTGCAAGTGGATCAGCCGTCACGGTGTCCCGATTGACTGTCACTTGCAGCCGGCACTGCATCTGGTAGGCGCGATTGGACTCGAACCAACGACCCCCACCATGTCAAGGTGGTGCTCTAACCAGCTGAGCTACGCGCCTGCGTTGGAAGGGCGCATCATACCACCGCCCGCCGTTCCCGACAACGCATCAAACGAAACGGCCGGGGTCCGCAAATGAACGCGAATCAACGCAAATCAAGACCTGATCAACAGGGATCATTTGCGTTCTTTGCGTTCATTTGCGGACAAGGCCTTTCCTCACCAGCCGATGAACTCGGCCGCCTTGTCGGCCACGTCGTCAGCGAAGAAATCCCGGAAGAAGTGGTCGGCGCCGTCCACCATGCCGAAGTGGATGTTCGCCTGGCCTTCCAGGGCCGCCATGCGCTCGGGCAGATCGGGCACGGCGGTGTCCTCGCTGCCGGCGATCACCAGCACCTGCTGGCTCAGCTTGGGCAGCAGGGTCGGGGTGTCGAACTTGGGATTGTCGGCATAGTAGGAGGCCACGGTGGCGGCACTGGCGCTGGCGTCGGCGCAGTACAGAAAGCCGATGCCCTCGATCAGGGTCTCAGGCTGGCCCATGCGTTGCAGTTCCACCGCCTGCTCGTAGACCTGGGCCAGGGGCACGCCGTAGCGGGACTCGTATTCACGTGCGGTCTTGGCATGATCGGAAGTGGCCGGTGCCACCAGCACCATCTTCTCCACCCCTTCCGGCTTGTGTTCCAGGGCATACCAGGCCATCTGGGCCGCTCCCCGGGAATGGGCCATCAGGGCCACCTGGCCGGCACCCTGCGCCTTCAGCCAGCCCATCCAGGCATCCAGCTCCGCGAGGGCATCCTCGTGGCGGTGCACATGGGGATCAGCACAGTCCATCATGCCCTCCCGGGCATCCATTCCCAGGCTCAGGGTGATGGACAGGCTGCTGTAGCCCCGCTCTGCCATCTGGTTTTGCAGGGCCTCCATGATCTCCATGCGGCCATGGGCCATGGTGCCGTGGAGCATCAGGATAACCCCGTCATCCAGGGACTTGCCCGGGGCCATCTCCAGGTGGGCGATGTGGGTCAGGCCGCCCTTCTCCAGCTCCACCCGTTCGGCGGCCTGGACGGAACCCGCGGCCAGCAGGGCCAGGCCGGCCAGGGACATGAGGGATTTGTGCATCATCTGGGTATTCACGGTGAATCTCCTTTGGAATCGGGTTTTTATTGTGCGTCGGCCCCTTGAAAAGGCGCCGACTGGAAAGCATCGTGGGCTTTGCCGGATAATGCCCGCCCATTACGAGTCCGTAAATTCACAAACGTTCCCGATTTCCTCAAGGTATCCATGGCTCAATACATTTTCACCATGAACGGCGTGGGCAAGGTCGTCCCGCCGAAAAAGGAGATCCTGAAAAACATCTCCCTGAACTTCTTCCCTGGCGCCAAGATCGGCGTGCTGGGCTATAACGGCGCCGGCAAGTCCACCCTGCTGCGCATCATGGCCGGCGTGGACAAGGAATACGTGGGCGAGGCCCGACCCCAGCCCGGCATTCGCATTGGCTTCCTGCCCCAGGAGCCGCAGCTGGACCCCGGCAAGGACGTGCGCGGCAACGTGGAGGACGGCGTGGGCGAGACCAAGGCCCTGGTGGACCGCTTCAACGCCATAGCCGAGGAATTTGCCAACCCGGACGCCGACTTCGACGCCCTGCTGGCCGAACAGGCCGAGCTGCAGGACAAGATCGACGCCGCCGGCGCCTGGGACCTGGACCGCAAGCTGGAAGTGGCCGCCGACGCCCTGCGCCTCCCTCCCTGGGAGGCGGACGTGAGCAAGCTCTCCGGCGGCGAGCGCCGCCGGGTGGCCCTGTGCAAGCTGCTGCTGTCCAACCCGGACATGCTGATCCTGGATGAGCCCACCAACCACCTGGACGCCGAGTCCGTGGCCTGGCTGGAGCGCTTCCTGCAGGAATTCCCCGGCACCGTGGTGGCCGTGACCCACGACCGTTACTTCCTGGACAACGTGGCCGGCTGGATCCTGGAGCTGGACCGCGGCCACGGCATCCCCTGGGAAGGCAACTATTCCTCCTGGCTGGAGCAGAAGGAGAAGCGCCTGGAGATGGAGGAGAAGCAGGAAAGCGCACGGCGCAAGACCATGGAGGCGGAGCTGGAATGGGTGCGCTCCAACCCCAAGGGCCGGGGCACCAAGAGCAAGGCGCGCCTCAAGCGCTTCGAGGAACTCTCCTCCGCCGACTACCAGAAGCGCAGCGAGACCAAGGAGATCTACATCCCGCCGGGTCCCCGCCTGGGCGACGTGGTGGTGGAGGTGGACGGGATCTCCAAGTCCTACGGCGACCGCCTGCTGTACGAAAACCTGTCCTTCGCCATTCCCCGGGGCGGGATCCTCGGGGTGATCGGCCCCAACGGCGTGGGCAAATCCACCCTGTTCCGCATGATCGTGGGCCAGGAGAAGCCGGACAACGGCAACATCCGCATCGGCGACACCGTGCAGGTGGCCTACGTGGACCAGAGCCGCGATCACCTGGCGGACAACAAGTCCGTGTGGGAGGAGATCTCCAATGGCCAGGACATCATCCAGGTGGGCAGCTACCAGATGCCGTCCCGGGCCTACGTGGGGCGCTTCAACTTCAAGGGTTCCGACCAGCAGAAGCTCATGAAGGAACTCTCCGGCGGTGAACGCAACCGGGTGCACCTGGCCAAGCTGCTGCAGAGCGGCGGCAATCTGCTGCTGCTCGACGAGCCCACCAACGACCTGGACGTGGAGACCCTGCGCGCCCTGGAAGAGGCCCTGCTGGACTTCCCCGGCTCGGCGGTGGTCATCTCCCATGACCGCTGGTTCCTGGACCGCATCGCCACCCACATCCTCGCCTTCGAGGACGACGGCAACGTGGTGTTCTTCGACGGCAACTACACCGAGTACGAGGCCGACCGCCACAAGCGCCTGGGCAGCGACGCGGACACCCCGCACCGGATCAAGTACCGGCGCCTGGAGCACTGACACCAGTGAGACACGAAGGGCGTGAAGTTCACGGCGGAATCATTGCCGAGACCTTCACGCCCTTCGTGCTAATGTTCGGGAGAATACCTTCGGCCACCCGGCCCTTGTCCCGCAGCGGACCGAGGCCATCGCCTGAGCAGGCAACCTCATGCAGCTGACCCGTCACACCGACTACGCCCTTCGCGTCCTGATCTACCTGGCGGTCAATCCCGATCGCCTGAGCCGCATCACGGATATCGCCGAGGCCTACGACATCTCACGCCATCACCTGGTGAAGGTGGTCCACGAACTGGCCGGACACGGCCACATCCTGACCTACCGGGGCAAGCACGGCGGCATGCGCCTGGCCCGTCCGCCTGCGGAGATCCGCATCGGTGACGTGGTCAGGGACATGGAGGAAAACCTCGAGATCATCAACTGCAGCGCGCCCATGTGCATCATCCTGCCGGACTGCAGACTCAAGGGCGTGTTGAACGATGCGCGGGATGCCTTCATGGCCACCCTGGACCGGGTGACACTCGCGGAACTGGTGGTGAAAAAGGAAAAGGCGCTGGCGATGAGGCTGATTCGTGAGGCGTGAGGCTAGTGGCTGCTAGTGGCTAGTGGCTAGTGGCTAGTGGCTAGTGGCAAGGATGCAGTTTTTCAGTGATGAGAGGCAACCGGAGTCACGCCTCACGCCTCACCCCTCACGCACATTCCCTACTCCTTCCCCTTCTGATGGGCCTCGGCGAAGTTGGCCGTGGCCTGGTCCATGGTGGCGCAGTGGCGGCGGTACCAGGGCAGGAAGCGGCCCATGAACAGTTCCCGGACGTCATCGAGGCCGACGGCGCCGGCGTCCAGGTCATCCAGGCAGCTGACCAGTTCTTCCAGGCGCAGGTCGTGTTCCTGCTTGTGCACGGGGAACGGCGGGAAGTCGATCTCTTTCATGAGCGACTCTTCCCGGTTGAAGTGGGCACGGGTGTGCTCGATGAAATTCCTCAGATCCTTGCGCAGGCCCGGGCTTTCGTTGCCGGTGCTGGCCGCCAGGCTCTCGACGATGCGATCCAGCAGGCGATGGGCCTCCTCGTGATCATCCTGCATGAAGTCGACCGCCATTTCCGGCGTCTTGTCGTGCTCGGCCTCATGGCTCATGGCGTGTCCCCGTTGATCCTGGTTCATGGGGCAGAACCATAGCACGACAGGGCCCGCCAGACGATCCCCGGTGGATTGTCCGGGCGGGTGTTTAGAGGTAGTGTTGTGCGTTGGCCGGACAAGGGCTACGGAAACAGGGCTTGCACAGGACGTTATCCAGGGTGGGGAAGGGTTCAAAATCGGCGGGGAACAGTGACTTGCGCGCGGCGGATCGCCGGCGCGGGGACCGCCGTGTCCAGCCCATCACGCCACCCCGTGGCAGCCCCAGCTGGGCCGAACAGAAGGTCCAGTTCATTACCCGCTACCTGTTCTGGTTCCTCGGCCTGGCCTTCTTCAACCTGGTGGAGGACATCGAGCCTGCCTGGATGAGCCTGGCGCAGCTCAACGCGGCCTTTGCCCTCTATTTCATCCTCCATGCCGGCGTCGTCATCCACGCCTGGCGCCAGCACGATTGTCCGGCGCGCTATCGCATCGCCATGTGGATGGACATCACCATCGTCTCCGTGGCCGTGCTCAACGATCCCTACACCCTCCCCCCCTCCATGCTGGTCTACATCATGGTGGTGCTGGGCAACGGCATGCGCTACGGCATGCACATGTTCGCCGAGGCCCTGGCGGTCAGCTTCGGGGCACTCATGCTGGTGTTCACCCTGCGCTACATGGGCAGCGTGCAGGAATTCACACCCGGCCTGCTGTTCCTGAACCTGTTCGGCGCCAGCATCCTGGTCTACAGCTACCTGCTCATGAACCGCATCGAGCAGGGCCGCAGCCAGCTGGAGGAACGCAGCCGTCTGGACACGCTCACCGGGCTGATGAACCGACGCGCGCTGCACGAGTGTTCCGATTACCTGTTCGAGCTGATCGAGCGCCAGGGTGGCTCGGTGGTGGTCATGCTTGCTGACCTGGACCGCTTCAAGTCCATCAACGACAGCCTCGGCCATGCCCGTGGCGATGAAGTCCTGCAGGATTTCGCCAATATCCTCCGCGAGTCCCTGCGATCCACGGACGTGGCGGCGCGTCTGGGCGGGGATGAATTCGTGATGCTGCTGCCGGACACCACCCTGGACGAGGCGCATGCCGTTGCGGAGCGCATCCAGGTACGGGTACGCGCCTACGCCAGCGACAACGGGCTGGATTTCGGCACCACCCTTGCCATGGGCGAGGCCCCGCTCCATGGCCACAATCTGGACGAGATCCTGCCCCGGGTGGACGCGGCCCTGTACCAGTCCAAGGGCCGGGATGACTGCCCGGGCATCCGCCGGGTCGACCTGGCGCCGGAGCAGGGCATGCTCCCGCTGGAGACCTGAAGGTCGCCCGGCCAACGTTCACCAGCCTGCCTCACGCACCGCTACGACCCGCCAGAAACGCTCCCAGCATGCGCCCGGTATGTGATTTGCGGCGCACCATGCTCTCGGGCGTGCCCTGCCCCGCCACGCGCCCGCCGCCGTCGCCCCCCTCGGGCCCCATGTCAATGATCCAGTCGGCTTCCGCGATCACGTCCAGGTTGTGCTCGATGACGATCACCGAGTGTCCCGCCTCCACCAGCCGATGCAGCACGCGGATGAGCTTCTCCACGTCGGCCATGTGCAGGCCCACGGTGGGCTCGTCCAGGATGTAGAGACTGCCGCGTGAGCGTGCCTGGCCCGAAGGCCGTGCCGTAGGTCGGGCTTCAGCCCGACTTGCAATGCCTGTCCAAGCCTCGGGCTGTCGGGCTGAAGCCCGACCTACGGTGTTGGCGAAGGTCTTGCCGCTTCTCGAAAGTTCCGTGACCAGCTTCATGCGCTGGGCCTCGCCGCCGGACAGGGTCGGGCTGGGCTGGCCCAGACGCAGGTAACCCAGGCCCACGTCCTGGAGCAATTGCAGCGCGTGGTGGATGGCCGGGTGGGCGGTGAAAAACGGCACGGCCTCGTCCACGCTCATGTTCAGCACATCGGCGATGGAGCGGTCCTTGAAGCGCGCCTCCAGGGTCTCCCGGCCGTAGCGCCCGCCGCCGCAGGCCTCGCAGGGCACCACCACGTCGGGCAGGAAGCTCATCTCGATGCGCCGCACCCCCTGCCCCTCGCACACGGCACAGCGTCCGCCGGGGGTGTTGAAGGAAAAGCGCGAGGCGTTCCAGCCCCTGAGGCGCGCCTCGGGGGTCTCGGCGTACAGCTTGCGGATACGGTCGAACACGCCCACGTAGGTGGCCGGGCAGGAGCGCGGCGTACGCCCGATGGGGGTCTGGTCCACCTCCAGCACCCGCTCCAGGTCCTGCCAGCCCTCCAGGTCGGCGCAGCCGGTGAGCGCCGGTTTGCGCCCCCGCTTGCCCACCCGCTCCGCCAGGTTCCGGTACAGCACCTCCCGCACCAGGGTGGACTTGCCGGAGCCGGAGACGCCGGTGACACACACCAGGCGGTTGAGCGGAATGGAGACCGCCACGTTCCGCAGGTTGTTGAGGCACGCGCCCTCGATGCTCAGGGCCGGTGCCTGGCCCGCCTTCGTGGGCCGCCGTGCCACCAGCGGGTGTCGCAGGGGGTGGGCCAGGAAGCGCCCGGTGAGGGACTCGGGCGCCTTCATCACCTGCTTCACGCTGCCCTGGGCCACCAGCCGTCCGCCCCGCTCCCCGGCGCCGGGGCCCAGGTCGATGACGTGTTCCGCGCTGCGGATGGTGTCCTCGTCGTGCTCCACCACCACCACGGTGTTGCCCTTGGCCTGCAGGCGATGCAGGGTGTCCAGCAGCATGCGGTTGTCCCGGGGGTGCAGGCCGATGGTGGGCTCGTCCAGGATGTAGCAGACCCCCTGCAGGTTGGTGCCGAGCTGCGCCGCCAGGCGGATACGCTGGGCCTCGCCGCCGGAGAGCGTCGGTGCACCCCGGTCCAGGCTGAGATAGCCAAGACCCACCTGCTCCAGGAAGGCCAGCCGGCCGCGGATCTCGGGCAGGATGTCCCGGGCGATGGCGGATTCCCGCGCCTTCGGTTTGAGTTTCTCGAACCAGGCGCGTGCCGCCTTCACCGGCAGGGCCGACAACTCGCCGATGGAGCGTTCCCGGAAACGCACCGCCAGGGCCTCGGGCCGCAGGCGCTGGCCGTGGCAGGCGGGACAGGTCTGGCGCGACTCGCCTGCTTCCAGCCACTCCCCTTCCTCGCCGCTGTGAGCCTCGTCGAAGCCCTTCAGCACCACGCCGGTGCCGAAGCAGGTGCGGCACCAGCCATGGCGGGCGTTGTAGGAGAACAGGCGCGGGTCCGGCACGTCGAAAGACCGGGCGCAGGACGGACAGGCCCGTTCCGTGGAGTAGAGTTTCTCGGCGCGGCCCGAGAGCGGTGCAACGCGGATCATGCCCTTGCCCAGATCCAGGCCCCGGGCAATGGCCTCGCGCAGCGCAGCCTCGGCCTTGGGCGTCACTTTGAGGCTCGCCACCGGCAGTTCGATGTCGTGTTCCCGGTAGCGGTCCAGGCGCGGCCAGGGGTCCGTGGGGATGAGTTCTCCGTCCACGCGCAGGTGGGCGAAGCCCCGGTTGTGGGCCCAGCGGGCGAGATCCGTGTAATAGCCCTTGCGCGCGGAAACCAGGGGCGCCAGCACGTGCACCTCCCGGCTCTTCCACTGCTTGAGCAACGCGGCCAGGATCGCCTCCGGGGTCTGGGGCTCGATGGGCACGTCACAGTCCGGGCAGTACTGGGTGCCCAGTTTCACGTACAGCAGGCGCAGGAAGTGGTGCACCTCGGTGAGGGTGCCTACGGTGCTCTTGTGTCCTCCGCGGCTGGTGCGCTGCTCGATGGCCACGGTTGGCGGGATGCCGGTGACCGCGTCCACCTCGGGGCGCGAGGCCGGCTGCACCAGGGAGCGGGCGTAGGCGTTCAGGGATTCCAGGTAGCGACGCTGGCCCTCGTTGAACAGGATGTCGAAGGCCACGGTGCTCTTGCCCGAGCCGGACACGCCGGTGATCACCGTGAAGCGGTCCCGGGGCACCTGGATGTCCACGCCCTTGAGGTTGTGTTCCCGGGCATTGCTGATGCGGATCTCGGCGCGGACCGTTTTCGCTGCCTTGCGATAAGACGCTGCCGAGGACTCCGCGATGCTGCCAGCCGCCTCGGCGCGCAGGGCCGCGCCGGTATGGGAACCCGGGTGCTTCATCACCTGCGCCGGCGTGCCCTCGCAGACGATCTCACCGCCGCCGTCGCCGCCCTCGGGGCCGAGGTCGATGAGCCAGTCGGCGGCGCGGATCACGTCCAGGTTGTGCTCGATCACGATCAGGGAATGGCCCTGTGCCTGCAGGCGCCGTAGGGCCTTGAGCAGCCGGGCGATGTCCTCGAAGTGCAGGCCGGTGGTGGGTTCATCCAGCAGGAACAGGGTTCCACCGCGCTCACCCGTGGGTCGGGCTTCAGCCCGACTTGCGGTGCCCGTTGAAGCTGCGGCATGTCGGGCTGAAGCCCGACCTACGTTTCTCCCCGCGTGTTGCACGAGATGCCCGGCCAGCTTCAGGCGCTGGGCCTCGCCACCGGACAGGGTCGGCACCGGCTGGCCCAGGCGCAGGTACTCCAGGCCCACCGCCGCCAGCGGTTCCAGGCTCTGCTGCACCTCGGGCACATGGGCGAAGAACGCCAGGGCCTCGGTCACGGTCATTCCCAGCACGCCGGAGAGGTCCGCGGCGTGACCCTCCGCGCCCAGGGCCTTCACCTGGAGCACCTCGGGCCGGTAGCGCCTGCCGTCGCACTCGCCGCAGCGAAGATACACATCGGAGAGAAACTGCATCTCCACGTGTTCGAAGCCGGAGCCGGTGCACACCGGGCAGCGGCCATTGCCGGAGTTGAAGCTGAAGGTGCCGGCGGTGTAGCCCCGCTCCTTCGCCAGCGGCTCCTCGGCGAACAGCTTGCGGATGGCGTCGAAGGCGCCCACGTAGCTGGCCGGGCAGGAACGGGCAGTGCGGCCGATGGGGGACTGGTCCACCATCACCACCGCGTCCAGGGACTCGTGACCGATCAGGGAGCCGAAGGCGCCGGCGGGATACTCCGGGCGCCCCTTGAGCTTGGCCAGCGCCGGATAGAGCAGGTCCTGGATCAGGGTGGACTTGCCGGAGCCGGACACCCCGGTGACGCACACCAGGCGCCCCAGGGGGAAGCGCGCGTCGATGCCCTTGAGGTTGTGCTGGGCCGCGCCGCGCAGTTCCAGCCAGACGGTGTCGCCATCCGGTGGGCGGCTTGCGGACGGCAGGGCCACCTGCTTGCGGCCGCTCAGGTACTGCCCGGTGAGGGACTGGCGCGAACGCAGGATCTGCGCCGGCGTGCCGAAGAACACCACCTCCCCGCCCCGCTCGCCGGGACCGGGTCCCATGTCGAGGATGCGATCGGCGGCGCGCATCACCTGGGGGTCGTGTTCCACCACCAGCAGGGAATTGCCCGCATCCCGCAGCCGGCGCAGCACGCCCACCACCCGGTCCATGTCCCGGGGATGCAGGCCGATGGAAGGCTCGTCCAGCACGAACAGGGTGTTCACCAGGGAGGTGCCCAGCGCCGTGGTCAGGTTGATGCGCTGCACCTCGCCGCCGGAGAGCGTCCGTGACTGGCGGTCCAGGGTGAGATAGCCGAGCCCCACTTCGCAGAGATAATTCAGGCGCGCGCGGATCTCGGCGAGCAGCAGGTCCGTGGCCTCGTCCAGGGGTGCAGGCAGGTGCAGCTGATCGAAGAAGGCCTTGCAGCGCGCCAGGGGCACCTGCATGAGGTCGTGCAGGCACAGGCCCGGCAGGGTCTCGAGCAGATCGCGGGACCATGAGATCCCCGCGGGCAGGAAGCGGGCGCCGGGTTCGAGCACGCCATCCGCATCGGCCTGCGTGCCCAGGCGCCAGAGCAGTGAGTCAGGCTTGAGGCGGGCGCCCTGGCAGGCCTTGCAGGGCTCGTAGCTGCGGTAGCGGGACAGCAGCACCCGGATGTGCATCTTGTAACTCTTGGTCTCCAGCCAGTCGAAGAAGCGCCGGATGCCGTACCAGAGCCCGTCGTCGAAGTCCCCTTCCCCTTCGATCACCCAGGCCTTCTGGTCATCGCTCAGCTCGTCCCAGGGCAGGTCCAGCGGGACGCCCCGCTTGCGGGCGAAGGTCTTCAGCTCCGCCTGGCACTCGTAGTAGGCGTCGGTCTGCCAGGGCTTCACCGCACCCTCGCCAAGGCTCACCCGCCCGTCCGGTATCACCAGGTCCAGGTCGATACCCATGGTGCGGCCGAATCCCCGGCAGGCCTCGCAGGCGCCGATGGGCGAGTTGAAGGAAAAGTGATTGGGGGTGGTCTCGCTGTAGTGCAGGTCGCAGGCGGCGCAGTGCAGATCGGCGGAATAGTCCACGGGAGCGAGGGCTTCGCGGTCCTCACCCAGGGGATAGACCCGCACCCGGCCCTGGCCGTGGTGCAGGGCCGTCTCCAGGGCCTCCACCAGGCGGCCCCGGTTGCCGGGCTCCACCCGCAGACGGTCTTGGATCACCTCCAGGCGCTGATCCGTCTCCCCGTGAAAGCGTTCGTAGCCCTGGGCCTTCAGGTGACCCTTCACCTCCTCCAGGCTGAAGTTCTCCGGCACCGGCACCGGGAACACCACCATCACCCGCGTGCCGTCCCTGTGGGCACGCTCCAGCCACTCGTTGGCAATGGCCTCCGGGGTGTCGCACCGCACCCGGGTGCCACAGCCCCGGCAGTGCAGGTGCGCGGCCCGGGCATAGAGCAGTTTCAGGTGATCGTTGAGCTCCGTCATGGTGCCCACGGTGGAGCGGGAGGTGCGCACCGGGTTGGTCTGGTCGATGGCAATCGCCGGCAACACGCCCTCGATGCGGTCCACCGCCGGCTTATCCATGCGGTCCAGGAACTGCCGGGCGTAGGGGGAGAAGGTCTCCACGTAACGGCGCTGGCCCTCGGCGTACACGGTATCGAAGGCCAGCGAGGACTTGCCCGAACCGGACACCCCGGTGACCACGATCAGTTCATTGAGGGGCAGTTCGAGATCCAGGCCCTTCAGGTTGTTCTGACGGGCGCCGAAGATGCGGATGCGGTCCTGGGACATGGGCAATTTTGAGACTCTCGGAGGCAGCACAGGTTACCCGATCCTTGGGGTTCTGTGGCGAATGGCGCACTGAAAACAGGGGTCCGCGAATGAACGCAAATCAACGCGAATGGAAGGCCAAAGCATGAACCGCAAAGGGCGCGAAGGTATGCGCGAAGGGCGCAAAGGATTTTTGATCACATGATTTCCCTTGCGTCCTTCGCGCATACCTTCGCGTACTTCGCGGTTTGCTTTTTCGATCTGAATTCGCGTTGATTTGCGTTCATTCGCGGACTCCATGATCCTTAGCAAAACACCCCCGGACACAACCCATGACCGACGACACCGAACTCAAAGACGTGCTGGCACAGTTTTCCCGGCTCATGGACCGGGCGGAGCAGCTCTTGCCTGCGCCGAGGCAGGAGCCGGACTGGACCGCACCCGCCCATCGCTGGCACCGGGACGGGCACCTCTCGCCGGTGCACGGGATCGCGCCCCTGGCCCTGGACGATCTGCTGCATATCGAGCGTCAGAAGGTCCAGCTGGTGCGCAACACCCGCCAGTTCCTTAAACGCCTGCCCGCCAACAACGTGCTCCTGTGGGGCGCCCGGGGCACGGGCAAGTCCTCGCTGATGCGCGCGCTGCTCAATGAATACCGGGACGAGGGGCTGCGCATCATCCAGGTGGACGGCCAGGACCTGGTGCACCTGCCGGAGATCGCCCTGCCCCTGGCGGGACGCCCGGAGCGCTTCATCCTGCTGGCGGATGACCTTTCCTTCGAGGCCAGCGACCCGGGCTACAAGGCGCTCAAGGCCATGCTGGACGGATCCCTGGAAGGCACGCCGGAGAACGTGTTGATCCACGCCACTTCCAACCGGCGCCACCTGATGCCAGAGAAGATGCTGGACAACCTGGAGGTGAAGCGGGTAGATGACGAGATCCATCCCGGTGAGGCGGTGGAGGAGAAGATCTCCCTGTCGGAACGCTTCGGCCTGTGGCTGGCCTTCCATCCCTTCAACCAGGACCAGTACCTGGCGGTGGTGGCCCACTGGCTCACCCGCCTTGGCTGCATTGAAACGGAAGATAGCCGTGCCGAGGCCTTGCGCTATGCCTTGGGCCGAGGCTCACGCAGCGGCCGCGTCGCTTGGCAGTTCGCGCGGGACTGGGCGGGGCAGAAGGGTTTGGAGATCGGCGGTTGAAGGCAATGGACAGGATGAACAGGATTTTTCAGGATTGACAGGATAAGAGCAAAAGAGTTTTGACAGGATTTACACGATTAACAGGATTAAGAGCTTTCAAAAAGAAATCATGTAAATCATGTTAATCCTGTCAAATGTTTTTCGTCTTGAATCCTGTTAATCCTGAAAAATCTTGTTCATCCTGTCCATTCAATACGCCTCAGGATGCCCCCTCCTCCGCAGGGTCCGCGCCGGATACGTTGTCATCAGCGGGGGATGGAGAACCCTCCAAACAGTACTCGATGATTTCCAGCAGTTCCTCGATCCCCTCCGGCATCTCCAGTTCCCGATCGGGCCGGAAGGTGAGCACGGCGTTCTTGCGCACTTCGAGATACACACCGGGGTGGCGTGCCAGGAAACCACGCAAACGCCCCGCTGCCGCGATCACGCCATCGTGGGTACTCGGTGCATACAGGCGATAGCCCTCGGGGAAACCCAGGGACTCGGGCAATTCCAGTTCCTGGTAATTCACCAGGTAGCTCTTCAGGTAGTGCCCCGGTGCCAGCACCATGTCGGGCAGACCCGAGACCGGCTCTGCGGGCTTGACGATCACCAGGGTGTGCTGGTGTTCCGCGTAGTAATCCGGCGCGGCGGTATGACTGTAATCGAAAGCGCGCAGCATCCAGTCACGATAGTGGCCGGTCATCACGTTGCGTTCCTGCTTGTGATCGCCGCGGCGCAGGTAGACGAAATCGTGAGCGTTGAGTTCCGCCAGGGTGGCGGGATCGAACTGCAGACCATGCAGACGCGCGAACTGGTGCATCTCCTCCGCGCGGGCGGACAGCCGCGCCTCCCGCTTGACCAGCGCGGCATCGTGCATGCGCGCCGACAGGGAGTGCTGGGTGAACTGGTAGTACTTCTCCATACCCAGCAGCTCGAAGGGGCGCTGTGCGCGCAGGGACTCCTCCTGCAACTGGTGCAGGTACTCCATGGCCGTGTGGTCGATGATGCGTCCGGACTCCGTGACGATGATGGAGAGACCGGCATCCTCGGGCAGCTGCTGCAGGAGTTTGTCAAAGGGCAGCAGGTTGAAACACACCAGGGAACCCACGGAGACATCGTAGTGGGGCCGTCCGTCACGGGTGTCACCGTGCACCTTGATGATGGGATTTCTGAACAGACCCATGAAGTTACGTGCCAGCAACTCCAGAGACTGGGAGAAGCTCAGTCTCCCGGTGAGCACCACCCGGAACGAGGGCGTCAGCAGATAGGCGAGCATCAGCACTTCCGCAGCCATGCCGATGAGGATGCCCCACAGCAGATCCGTGGCCAGAATCGCACCTACGGTGATCAGGAAGATCACCATCTGGTCCCTGCCGATGGCGTAGGTCTTGCGGAACACCTTGTACTCGCACAAGCGCCAGCCCACGTAGATCAGGATCGCGGCGATGGCGGCCAGGGGAATCATGGCGATGAGATCCGTGGCGACCAGCAGGAACAGGATGAGGAAGATGGCGTTGTAGAAGTTGGCCCACAGGGTGCGGCCGCCGGCATCAATGTTCACACGGCTCTTCACGCCGCCCGGGATGATGGTCAGACCGCCCGCAAGGCTCGACAGCATGTTGGAGACGCCCATGGCGCGCAGGGTGATGTTGGGGTTGGACTTGCGCTGGTAGGGATCGATCTTGTCCACGGCCGCGATGGTGGCCAGGGACTCGATGCCGTCAATGAGCGTCAGGGTGATGACCACGATGAGCAGGTTGATCCAGAGTTCCGGCCGGTTCATCACCTCGCCGAAGGCGGGCACGGTGATGCCGCCTTGCAGCAGGCTCTCCGGCATGGTGATCAGATACACCGTCTCCAGGCCGAACACGGTGGCCAGCACCAGTCCCAGCAGGGCCACGAACAGGGGCGGCGGGATGCGTTTCATCCACTGCCGGCGCGTCGCGTTCAGATAGAACATCAGGAACAGGCACACGGCGCCGATCAGGAACACCGTCGGCTCGATGTTGAGCAGCGTGTGAGGCAGCTTGAGGATGGAATCCACGGTGGTGGGTGCCACCGGGGACAGATCACCGAACAAGGGCGGGATCTGCTTGAGGATGATCATGATGCCGATGGCGGCGAGCATGGCCTCCACCACGGTCACCGGGAGGAAGATGGCAAAACGCCCCGCGTTCATGAAGGCCAGCAGGATCTGCAGCAGGCCGGTAAGGCAGATGGCCACCAGCAACAGCGGGTAGCCGGCGGCAAGATCGCCGCCGCCCAGCAGCAGCATGCCCGAGAGCAGTGCCGGCGCGAGCCCCGCGGCCGGGCCGCTGATGGTGACGTAGGCACCGCCCAGGAAGGGAAAGATCAGGCCTGCGATGATGGCCGAGATCACCCCGGTCACCGGCGGCGCACCGGAGGCGATGGCAATCCCGAGGGACAGCGGCAGGGACACCAGCGCCACCTGCAGGCCGGCACTCAGGTCATAACGCCAGTGCCTGAGGCCCTTGACGCCGTTACTGGGTTTTTCGTCCATCCCCACGGTCATTCCCCTGTTCTGCGGGTCCTTGCATTGATGACTGCGACACGCCGACGCAGTCAGGATGACATGCCCGGCGTCTCAATCCAGGCCAGCAGCGAAACAATTAAAGTCGGCGCCGTTGATGGCGTCGAGAATCATAACTTATTTTGTTCCACCCATAGAGCAAGCCCATTGACGACAGATGAGCTGCCTCTGTTGACCGGTCCAGGCTGGTTTGCCGCATACGCAAATCATCATATCCAGCATGGTTATTGGTCGTTATTACCGTGCCGGGTGCTAGTGTCCTGAGTCAGAGATTCGTTGCATTTCAGAGCCCCGCACAAGACCCAAGGCAAGGCGCGGGCCGCAGGCAATGGCAAGCCCTTGGCAAGGACCGCAACGCCGCATTGGGTCTTGTGCGGGGCTCCCTGCGGGCGGGCCTGTACGGGCGCTCGGCCGCGTTGCTCTCGCTCGAATGGGCCTGCCCGTCCTTCGCTCGTGCGCCTTGCCGTGCATCCCGTACAGGCCCGCTGAAATGCAACGAATCTCTGACTCAGGACACTAGGGTCATGCTTATGACAGACACACAGCCACCCCAGAGAAGCGGGTTTGTGACCACACTGGCCTGGGTGCTCATCATCCTGGCGGGTGTCGCAAGTGTGATGCTCGCTGCCCAGAATCTATTCCTGCAGTTCATGTTCTCCCCCGGGGAACTGGAACGGCTCCTGGGGGCGCAGCAGGGCATGGGCACGGACGCGCCCGCGCACCGCTTCATGGCGGAACACTTCCGCAGCCTGATGCTGGTCCCGTTGCTGTTCGCCGTACTGGTGCTGACGGGTGCCATCGGCCTGCTGGGTCGCAGACCCTGGGCCTATGGACTGACCCTGGTGATGATGGGTGTGGGGATGCTGTGGAACGGCGCGGCGGTCGTGCTGCACCTGATGACGATGGCGGGCCTGGGTGCCTTCCCGGGACCGGTGCTGCGGCCCGGGATGTTCGGCGGCGGATTCCAGATACTGGTCTCCGCCCTGATGATCCCGGTGTTCGGGTGGATCATCCTGCGGCTGAGGGCGCCGGAGATCCGGAGGGAATTCGGTCTGAAGTGAGAAGGGTGAAGTAGGAAGTAGGCAGTGAGGATGACTGGCCATTATCACCGGCCACGGCTCCACGCTCGAGTTCACACTTCCCAATTCACCCTTCTCACTTCAATTACATGTTATCCAGGATCGCCCGCTTCACCTGATCCAGCTTGGCCTCTACGTTCACCAGCGGACGGGTGCTCTGGGCGATGGCGGTGTCGGGGTCCTTGAGGCCGTGACCCGTGAGGGTGCAGACGATGCTGGAGCCCTCGGGGATCTTGCCGGTCTGGATGTCGCGCAGGGCACCGGCCAGGGAGGTGGCGGAGGCGGGTTCGCAGAACACGCCTTCCTTCTCGGCCAGCAATTTCTGGGCAGCCAGGATCTCGGCGTCGCTGCATTCGTCGAACCAGCCGCCGGATTCCTCCTTCACCTTCCAGGCGGAATCCCAGGACTGGGGATGACCGATGCGGATGGCGGTGGCCACGGTCTCGGGGTCGTCCACCATGGCGCCGCGCATGAAGGGCGCGCTGCCGGCGGCCTGGTAGCCGATCATCTTCGGGCGGTTGCCCACCACGGCGCCGCCGGCGTACTTGCAGTGGCCCTTGCAGAAGGTGCAGGCCGCCGTGACGTGATCGCCGGAGGCGGAACTGTACTCGCAGTAGCCGATCCAGTGGGCGGTGATGTTGCCGGCGTTGCCCACGGGCAGGCAGTGATAGTCCGGGGCGCGACCCAGTTCCTCGACGATCTCGAAGGCGGCGGTCTTCTGGCCCTGAAGACGATACGGATTGATGGAATTCACGATGGTCACCGGGGCCTGGTCGGCCACTTCCTTCACGAGGCGCATGCCGTCATCGAAGTTGCCCTTGATCTGGATCACCACGGAGCCGTGCATCATGGCCTGGGCCAGCTTGCCCATGGCGATCTTGCCGTCGGGGATGAGCACGAAGGCGGTGATGCCGGCCCGGGCGGCGTAGGCGGCGGCAGCCGCGGAGGTGTTGCCCGTGGAGGCACAGATGATGGCCTTGGAGCCCTCCTCCACCGCCTTGGTCACGGCCATGGTCATGCCGCGATCCTTGAAGGAGCCGGTGGGGTTGAGCCCCTCGTACTTCACGTAGATGTCCACTTCCTTGCCGACGATGCGCGGGATGTTGTTCAGGCGGATCAGCGGCGTGTTGCCTTCACCCAGGCTGATGATGCGGGTGTCGTCATGCACCGGCAGGCGGTCGCGGTAACGGTCGATCAGTCCGGTGTAGCGGGTACGAAATGGCATCTTGATATTCTCTATGTCTGATGAGGGGGTTAACCCTGCACTTTGTGTTTAACGCGGAGATCGCAGAGGCGCAGAGGACGCAAAGGTCATGAAAACATTTTTTAATGTCTTCTTTGCGTGCTCTGCGCCTCTGCGATCTCCGCGTTACATACCAGAAGTGTCCTACTTCAGGCTCTCCAGCCGGATGCGAATCACCGGGGCGATCACGGTTTCCAGCTGCTGGATGGCGGAGATGGCCTTGCTCATGTTGCCTTCGCGCACCTTGTGGGTGAGCAGGATGATGCTGGCCTCGGCGGCGTCCTCGTCGGTCTCCCGCTGCAGCACCGCCTCCAGGCTGATGTGCTGGTCGCCCAGGATGCGGGTGATGTCCGCCAGCACGCCGGGCTTGTCCTGCACCCGCAGGCGCAGGTAGAAGGCGGTCTGCACCTCGTCCATGGGCAGCACCGGGATGTCCGACAGGGCATCGGCCTGGAAGGCCAGGTGCGGCACGCGGTTCTCCGGGTCGGAGGTCAGCGCGCGCACGACATCCACCAGGTCCGCCACCACGGCGGAGGCGGTGGGGTCGGCACCGGCGCCGGCGCCGTAATAGAGGGTTGGACCCACGGCGTCGCCCTTGACCAGCACCGCGTTCATGACGCCATCCACGTTGGCGATCAGGCGCCGCTGGGGGATCAGGGTCGGGTGCACGCGCAGCTCGATGCCCTGTTCCGTGCGCCGCGCCACACCCAGGTGCTTGATACGGTAGCCCAGCTCGGCGGCATAGCCCACGTCCTCCCGGGTGATGCGGGTGATGCCTTCGGTGTAGACCTTGTCGAACTGCAGCGGGATGCCGAAGGCGATGGACGCCAGGATGGTGAGCTTGTGGGCGGCGTCGATGCCCTCCACGTCGAAGGTGGGATCGGCCTCGGCATAGCCCAGACGCTGGGCCTCGGCGAGCACATCGGCGAACTCGCGGCCCTTGTCGCGCATCTCCGTGAGGATGAAGTTGCCGGTGCCGTTGATGATGCCGGCCAGCCACAGGATGCGGTTGCCGGACAGACCCTCGCGGATGGCCTTGATGATGGGGATGCCACCGGCCACGGCGGCCTCGAAGGCCACGGT
Source organism: Thioalkalivibrio sulfidiphilus HL-EbGr7 (assembly GCF_000021985.1). Lineage (NCBI taxonomy): Bacteria > Pseudomonadati > Pseudomonadota > Gammaproteobacteria > Chromatiales > Ectothiorhodospiraceae > Thioalkalivibrio > Thioalkalivibrio sulfidiphilus. Next base: position 1,535,452 of record NC_011901.1, on the reverse strand, counting down.
GACGCCCTTCTCCTGGGCGGCGGTGAAGATCTCGTTACCGTGCAGGGCGATGAGGGCCTTGTTGGCGGTGACCACGTGCTTGCCCTGCCCGATGGCGGCCAGCACCAGTTCCCTGGCGGGCTTCGTGCCGCCGATCAGCTCGACGACGATCTCCACGTCCGGATCGTTGACCACCTCGAAGGGGTCGGTGCAGAGCCGCACCGCGCTCAGGTCGCAATTGCGGGGACGCTTGAGGTCACGGGCCGAGGCGGCCACCACCTGGATGCCGCGACCGGCACGGCGGGCGATCTCATCGCCATTGCGGGTCAGCACGTTGATGGTGCCGCAACCCACGGTACCGAGGCCGAGCAGGCCGACTTTAACCGGTTTCACATGGACTCCTTAGGGATTGATCGTCATCTGTCGCGGGCTCACGCCGTGCCGGTCTGGCGGCTGTCGTCCCGGAACATGGCCTTGATGCCGCGCAGGGCCTGGCGGGTGCGGTGTTCATTCTCGATCAGACCGAAGCGCACGTGGGTGTCACCGTAGCTGCCGAAGCCGATGCCCGGGGACACGGCCACCCTGGCCTCCTTGAGCAGTTTCTTGGAGAACTCCAGCGAACCCAGGTGGGCGTACTGCTCGGGGATCGGCGCCCAGACGAACATGGTGGCCTTGGGCTTTTCCACCTTCCAGCCCAGGGCATTGAGGCCGTCGCAGAGCACGTCCCGGCGCCGCAGATAGAGCTGGCGAATCTCCTCCACGCAGTCCTGGGGGCCTTCCAGGGCGGCGATGGCCGCCACCTGGATGGGCGTGAAGGTGCCGTAATCAAGGTACGACTTGATGCGCCCGAGCGCGGCCACCAGCTTCGGGTTGCCGCACATGAAGCCCACCCGCCAGCCGGGCATGTTGTAGCTCTTGGACAGGGTGTAGAACTCCACCGCCACGTCCTTGGCACCGGGTATCTGAAGGATGGACGGGGACTTGTAGCCGTCGAACACGATCTCCGCATAGGCCAGATCGTGCACCACCCAGATGCCGTGTTCCTTGGCGATGGCGACCACCTTCTCGAAGAACTCCAGCTCCACGCACTGGGTGGTGGGGTTGGCCGGGAAGTTCAGGATCAGCATCTTGGGCTTCGGCCAGCTGTCCTGGATCGCCTTTTCCAGTTCGGCGAAGAAATCCACGCCCTCGGTGAGCGGCACGTGGCGGATGTCCGCCCCGGCGATCACGCAGCCGTAGGGATGGATGGGATAGGAGGGATTCGGCACCAGCACCGCATCACCGGGACCCAGGGTGGCCAGCGCCAGGTGGGCCAGGCCTTCCTTGGAGCCGATGGTGACGATGGCCTCGGTCTCCGGGTCCAGGTCTACGTCGAAATGGTCCTTGTACCAGCGGGAGATGGCCCGGCGCAGGCGCGGAATGCCCCGGGACATGGAATAGCGGTGGGTGTCCTCCCGCTGGGCCACTTCCACCAGCTTGTCCACGATGTGCTGGGGGGTGGGCTGGTCCGGGTTGCCCATGCCGAAATCGATGATGTCCTCGCCCCGGGCTCGGGCCTTGGCCTTCAGATCGTTGACGATGTTGAAGACATAGGGCGGCAGGCGCTTGATTCTGGGAAATTCGTCGATCACGGGCGTATTCGCAGGGCAGGAGGTTGGTCGCAGGTCGCGGGTCAATGATCCGGCACCGGAAGCCCCAGGGGCGGGTGCGGATAAACTGACAAAGGTACTGTGACCCCCCCTGACTGTCAATGCGCCCTGCCCGCCCGGCCTTGCGAAAAGCGGCCTTGGGACGGTAGTTTAGGGCCATGAAGATGACCCAGGATTTCGGCGCCGCCAGCCACCTGATCACCGGCTACGAGGCCGGCATGGTCCGGGTGAACGAGACCATCCATCGCACCAGCCTGATCGTGACCCCCGAGCACGTGGATCCCCAGTGGGCGCCGGAAGCCTTCGAGGATCTGGACCTGGCCTGCTTCCAGGCCCTGCTGGATGCCCCCCCGGAGATCGTGCTGCTGGGTACAGGCGCGCGCCTGCGGTTCCCGCCCCGGGAGATCATCCTGGGGTTTCGCAGTCGGGGGATCGGTTTCGAGGTGATGGATACCGGCGCCGCCTGCCGGACCTACAACATCCTCATGGCCGAGGGGCGGCCGGTGGCGGCGGCATTGCTGATGATAGAAAGGCGCTAGAGACAAGATACAAGAGGCAAGATACAAGAAAAGAGGGTTTTACTTGCCTCTTGTCTCTTGCCACTTGTCTCTCATCCCCTATCCCTGCAAAAGCGCCTCTTCCGAAAAGCCTCTGCTCTCCAGAATTTTTCTGAGGCGCTTCAATGCATCCATCTGGATCTGCCGCACCCGCTCGCGGGTGACGCCCAGTTCGGCGCCCACCTGTTCCAGGGTGCTGCGTTCGTAGCCGTGCAGGCCGAAGCGGCGCACGATCACCTCGCGCTGTTTTTCGTCCAGCTCCTGCAGCCACTCGTCCACGAACTGCACCACGTCCTCGTCCTGGATCAGGATGGAGGGCTCGGGGGTCTGCTCGTCGGGGATCACGTCCAGCAGGGCACGTTCACCGTCCTTGCCGATGGGCAGGTCCACGGAGGTGACCCGCTCCGACAGGGCCAGGATTCTCTTCACGTCCCCCACGGGGCGGTCCAAATGCCGGGCCACTTCCTCCGCGGTGGGCTCGTGGTCCAGTTCCTGGGCGAGCTTGCGCGCGGTGCGCAGGTAGACGTTGAGTTCCTTGATGACGTGGATGGGCAGGCGGATGGTGCGGGTCTGGTTCATCAGGGCCCGCTCGATGGTCTGGCGGATCCACCAGGTGGCATAGGTGGAGAAGCGGAAACCGCGCTCGGGATCGAACTTCTCCACGGCGCGGATCAGGCCCAGATTGCCCTCCTCGATCAGGTCCAGCAGGGCAAGGCCGCGATTCATGTAGCGCCGTGCGATCTTGACCACCAGGCGCAGGTTGCACTCGATCATCTTGCGCCGGCCGGCCTCGTCACCCTTCTGGGCAAGCCGCGCGTAGTGGACTTCCTCTTCAGGAGTCAGCAGGGGGGAGAATTCGATTTCGCTGAGATACAGCCGGGTGGCGTCCAGTTCACCCTTGGGGACATCGCCAGCGGCATAGACCTTGGTGGCGGGATCCTCGTCTTCCTCTTCCTCGTCCACATCCTCGGTTTCATCGGCAAGGACCAGCGCCTCATCCTCGTCACCGAGCTCATCAGGCGCCTCGAGCTTGTCTTCCCTGATCTCGTCTTCCAGCTCCCCCGCAGGGGGTTCCGTCCTGCGCCGCTTCGGCATAGTGCCTCCTTGAGGATGGGGCGAACCCCCCGCTCAACGTCTCGGCAGATACCGCAGGGGATCCACGGGCCTGCCCTCGAACCGGATCTCGAAATGCAGCATGGGGCGGTCCGTACCGGTGTCACCGAGACGCGCGATCTGCTGCCCGCCGGTGACGTCCATGCCTTCGTTTACCAGGAGTTTTTCGTTGTGTGCGTAAGCGCTTAGGAAATTTTCATCGTGCTTGACGATGATAAGCTGACCATATCCGACAAGTCCACTGCCGCTATAGACCACCCGCCCGGGCGCGGCAGCACGTACCGGTTGGCCCCGTGTACCGGCGATGCCGATGCCCCGTTTGACCGTGTCGTCGTTGGTCGGAAACGGCCGAACCACCTGCCCCTCGGTGGGCCATTGCCAGCGGATGCCGGTGGCCGCGGCCGAGGGCGGCGGTGTCTGGGGCTGGGCAGGGCGTGGCGCGGCTGCGGCGGGTGCCTGTCGGGGCGGCGTGCTCGCCGTGGCGCCGCCCGTCGTACCGCCCGTGCGTGGCGCGGCCGGCGGGGAACTCGCTGGTGGCGGTGCCGGCGCTGCGGCGGTGGCGGTGCCACCGGGCGGCGGGTTCATGCGCAGTCGCTGTCCTGGATGGATGGTGTACGGAGCACGGATACCGTTCCAGCTGGCGAGCTGCTGCCAGTCCACCCGGTAACGCCAGGCAATGGAATACAGGGTGTCATTGGGGCGCACCGTGTAGTAACCGGACTGGAAACGGGTGTCGCTGGAATGCGGGGTGGCGCACCCCTCGAGCAGGGTCAGGGAGATCAGCACCAGCAGGATCAGGCGAGCCGGTCTCATTACCCATGCGTGTTGTAGACGGCCACCGCCACCAACAGCAGCAGGACCGTGAACCACCCGAGCCATTCCATGTAGGGCCGGAGCTTGTCTTCCATGCGGGGACCCAGCCAGCCGATCAGCAGCGCCACGGCGAAGAACCGGGCGCCACGCCCGATGAATGAGGCGATGATGAACGGCAGCAGGGCCATGGACAGGGCCCCCGCGGTGATGGTGAACAACTTGTAGGGGATGGGTGAGAAGCCGGCGATCAGTACCACCCAGACACCCCAGACGTCGAACCACTCCCTGGCCAGTTCCAGGCGATCCCCGTAACCGGCCGACACAACCCAGGGCTCCACCATCCCGAAGGCCAGCCAGCCGATCAGGTAACCCAGGACACCGCCCAGCACGGAGAACACGGTGGTGATGAAGGCAAAGCGCGCGCTGCACTCCGGGCGCGCCGCCGCCATGGGCGCGAGCATCACGTCCGGCGGCACGGGAAAAAAGGACGACTCCGCAAAGGACAGCGCGGCCAGATAGCGGGGTGCATGACGGTGCCGGGACCAGACCATGACCCGGTCATACAGGGGGCCGAACAGCTTCACGTGATGGTCCCGGGCAGCATGGGTACGAAACTCACCGACTCCAGCACTTCCTGCTCGAAACCATTGGCCGTGCGGGTGATGCGGATCAGCTTCTGGCTGCCCCCCTCATCGCCCACCGGGGCCACCAGCACGCCGCCCTCGCCCAGCTGCTGCAGCAGGGCCTCGGGGATCTCCCGGGGGGCGGCGGTGAGCATGATGGCGTCGAAGGGGGCCTGCTCGGGCCAGCCCCAGCCGCCGTCGCTGTGCTTGAGGCTCACGTTGCGGATGCGCAGGGTGCTGAGCACCTCCCGGGCGCGGCGCTGCAGGCCCTGGATGCGTTCCACGCTGTAGACCCGCTCTACCAGCGGCGCAAGCACTGCCGCCTGGTAGCCGGAGCCGGTGCCCACCTCCAGCACCTTGCGGCGCGGACCGCCCTCCAGCAGGGCCTCGGTCATGCGCGCCACCACGTAGGGCTGGGAGATGGTCTGGCCGTAACCGATGGGCAGGGCGGTGTTCTCGTAGGCCCGGCTGGCCATGGCCTCGTCCACGAACAGGTGGCGGGGGGTATGGCGGATCACGTCCAGCACCCGGCGGTTGCGGATACCCGCCTCCTCCAGCTGGCGCACCAGCCGGTCCCGGGTACGCTGGGAGGTCATGCCGATGCCACTGATGGTGGTGTTCACGCCGGGTCCTCGTCCCGCAGCCAGTTGGCCACGGTGTCGATGGCGTCGTAGCGGGTCAGGTCCACCTGGATGGGCGTAACGGACACATAACCGGAACGCACGGCATGGAAATCGGTCCCGGGGCCGGCGTCCTGCTCGGGACCCGCCGCCCCCACCCAGTAGATGGGCCGGCCGCGGGGGTCGTGGCTGCGGATCATGGGCTCGGACTTGTGGCGATGGCCCAGGCGCGTGGCCTGCACACCCTGGATCTCGGACCAGGGCAGATGGGGCACGTTGACGTTCAGGATGGTATTGGCCGGCAGGGGCATGTGTCCCAGGCGCTTGAGCAGGTCCAGCACCGCCCGGGCGGCGGAATCGTAGTGCTTGCCCTCGTGGCTGTTGATGGACACGGCGATGGCCGGCAGGCCCAGGAAACGCCCTTCCATGGCGGCGGCCACGGTGCCCGAGTAGAGCACGTCGTCACCCATGTTGGCCCCGGAGTTGATGCCGGAGATGACCATGTCCGGCTCTTCCTCCATCAGACCCGTGATGGCCAGGTGCACGCAATCCGTGGGGGTGCCGTCCACGCGCACATCGCCGTTGTCCAGGCGCATGGCGCGCAGGGGCCTGGCCAGGGTCAGGGAGTTGCTGGCGCCGCTGCGGTCCCGGTCCGGGGCCACCACGTGCACCTCGGCCACCGTGCGCAGGGCGGCGGCCAGGCATTGCAGTCCGGGGGCATGGACACCATCGTCGTTGCTGAGCAGGATGCGCATGGGGCGGCGGGGTTCGGGCATGACGGGTAATATACTTGAAAGCCCGCGCCAATCGCAGACCTGTCCATCGGTCACAGGCTGCCGGCCGGCCATTCAGCCAGTGTCGTTCACGACGCCGGGGAGACCCCCATGGATCACGACAGCCCGCCCGATGATGACGCCGCCCTGTTCCGCGCCGCCGTGGGCGAGGTGCGTCCCGTGCGCCAGGACCGCCACGCGGGCCGCGGCAAGCCCCCCAGGCCCCACCCCCAGCATTCCGAGGCCGCCGACCGGGAGGTGGTCCGGGATCTCATGTTCGACCCCTTCGGCGGCACCGAGGTGCAACCCGGGGATGAGCTCCAGTTCGCGCGCACCGGCCTGCAGCGCAATACCTATCGCAAGCTGCGCCGGGGTCAGTACCGCCTGGACGGCGAACTGGACCTGCACGGCATGACCACGGCGGAGGCCCGGCAGGCCCTGGCCCTGTTCCTGCTGGAGGCCCGGGATCTGAGCTGGCGCTGCGTGCGGGTGATCCATGGCAAGGGTCTGCGTTCCAGCAACCGGGGGCCGGTGCTCAAGGGCCACGTGGCGCACTGGCTGACCCAGCGGGACGAGGTCCTGGCCTTCTGCTCCGCCCGCCCCGCCGATGGCGGCACCGGGGCGGTGTACGTACTCCTCAAGCGCTGATGCATCCCTTCTTGACGGCGGTCAAGTCGCCCCGCCGCCCATCACCTATGCTCCTGACCAGGGCCAGGCACCTGCCTGTGTGACCATGTCACTGAGCCCGGCGCTGCGCCCGTTGCCTAATCAGGCGTCCCGGCACCACCTAGAAGTACCGGACGCCCGCACTTCTCAGACAAGACCACAAGGAGCCACGACCATGAAACGATTCGCACTCATCAGCCTGCTCGCCCTGGCCGCCGCGCCCGTCGCCGCCCAGGACCACGTCACCCGCGTGGACGCGAGCCGCGCCGCCATCCAGCAGTTCGCCCAGACCCTGCAGGGTGAACTCCAGGCGGCCATGCAGGCCGGCGGTCCCGTACAGGCCATCGAGGTCTGCCATACCCGCGCCCCGGAGATCGCCCAGCAGGTCTCCGGCCAGCGGGGCGTCGACCTGAGCCGCACCAGCCTCAAGATCCGCAACCCCGGCAACGCCCCTGACGCCTGGGAACGTGAGGTCCTGGAACGCTTCGACGCTAGGCGCGCCGCGGGCGAGAACCCCATGCACATCGAGGAATTCACCTACTACGTACGCGGCGACGAGCAGGAATTCCGCTTCATGAAGGCGATCCCCGTGGGCGAGGTCTGTCTGGCCTGCCACGGCACCGCGGTCCAGGCCCCGGTGATCGACGCCCTCAACCGCCTCTACCCCGCCGATGCCGCCCGCGGCTACGAGCAGGGCCAGTTGCGCGGCGCCTTCGTGGTCCGCCAGCCCATGTAAGTTCCGGCAAGCAAGAACCTCCGATCTGGAGCCGCCGCAAGGCGGCTCTTTTTTATCGGCAGGGGCTGATCATCCCGGAACAGGGCGGCGCGCATACGATCCCGACGGCATTGGTCGGGAACGGGGATCATGCTAAATTCCGGTTGTCACCCATCGGCGGCAACCTCAAAGAACCGGGTACCCATGAACAAGAAACGGCTCATCGACGCCGAACTGCTGGAACTGGCCATCGATGCCTCCAACGACGGCATCACCATTGCCGAGCAGGAAGGCGACGACAACATCCTCATCTACGTGAATCCCGCCTTCGAGCGCCTCACCGGCTACAGTGCCGACGAGATCCTCTACCAGGACTGTCGTTTCCTGCAGAAAGGCGACCGTGATCAGGAAGGCCTCAAGCAGATCCGCGAGGCCATCAAGGCCGGCAAACCCTGCCGGGTGGTGGTGCGCAACTACAAGCGCGACGGCACCCTGTTCTGGAACGAGCTGAGCATCACCCCCGTCTACAACGACCAGGACCAGCTCACCTACTACATCGGCATCCAGAAGGACGTCACCGACCGCGTGGTGGCCGAGCAGCAGCGCGACGAGGCCCTGCGCGAACTTGAAAAGCTGCGCGCCGGGCAATAAGCCAGCCTCAGCTGCCTGACAGTCTCCCCTGGCAAATCGCCGCACTCGGGCTACGCTCATAGTGCATGGGCAAGCTCCAGGCCGACGACACCACCAGCATGCTGCGTCCCGTCACCGCCACGGGCCCGGCCGAACCCCTGTGGATGCGCGCTCCCGCCCGGGATGACGAAGGCCGCCCCCTGTCCGACTTCATGATGCTGATCCCCCGCCTCGGCAAGCGCCCGGTCGAGCAGATGCGCCAGATCCTGCGGGAGATCGAAGCCGTGCTCTGCGCCTACCAGCACGCCGTGGTGTTTGCCGACATGAACCTCAAGCTCAACGTTCTCTGGGTCACGGTCAGGCCCATCCCGGGCATCTGCCTCGAACTCCCCGCCGCCCTCAAGGTGCGCGTGCCGGAGGCCATGCTGGTGGCCAGTCGCCACGAATGAATCAGGCCCCTCAGCTCAGGGGCAGCGGTTCTGCGGTGCCTGCCAGCACGCGCAAGGCAAAGACCGCCATCCACAGACCCGCCAGGTTGTATCCGAAGAACAGCATCCAGTAGAAGACTGGGCGCTCGTGACGCCAGACTGCGATGTCCCGGCCGAATCGCCTGGGTCCATAGGGCAACCAGCCAGTCCTGCGGCTGTTCCAGGCAATCAGCACCAGCCCGACACCCAGCACCAGAAAGAACAAGCCCTGGAACAACACCATCAGCCTTTCCCCACGCGATTGCGCCACAGGGCCACCAGCACGGCCAGCGCCATGGCGGGGAGGGACAGGACGCCGAACAGCAACAGCCCCAGGGGCAGCAACCCGAACGAGCCACCCGAGGTCACCACCATCACCAGCGCCTGCACCAGCATGACCGCCAGTCCCCAGCGCCAGGCCCGGCGTGGCGCGCGATAAGCGACAATGCCGGCCAGCAGGATGGACATCGGGTAAGCCAGCGACCAGTAATAGGGGGAATCCCAGGCCTCGCTGCGTCCGGTCAGCAGCGCGGTGAGCAACCACAGCATTCCGCCCCCGATGAGAACGACGAGATAGGCGGCTTTATCCTGCATCGCGGCTTCCTTGGTTTGGTTCATATGTCCATCACCGGGTCCGGGAGATCTGCCGCTGCGACCACCGGATGCAGCAGCCCGCAACGGATCATCGTTCCTGGCGCAGTGTCGCGCAGCCTCGATCCCTTGTGCAATGACTGCAAGAACGGCCCTGTCGAGTGTCCTGAGTCAGAGTTCTCTGACTCAGGACGCTAGACCCTGAACTGCCCCACCAGTGTCTGGACCTTGTCCGCCAGGCGCGCGAGCTTTTCGCTCTCGCCTGCCGTACGCGAGGCGCCGTCGGCCGTGCCGGTGGCGAGATGACTGATGTTGGTGATGCTCACATCGATCTCGCGGGCCACGACACTCTGCTGGTTGGCCGCATCGGCAATCTGTGAATTCATGTGATTGATGGCGGTGACCGCCTCCGTAATGCGCTTGAGCGCTTCTCCGGCCTGGGTGGCCTGATCGACGGCCGACATGGCGCGCTCCCGCCCCTTGTCCATCACCTTGACCGCGTCATTGGCACCGCTCTGCAGGCGGCTGATCATGTCCTGAATTTCATCCGTGGATCGCTGCACCCTGGATGCCAGCGTGCGCACCTCATCGGCCACCACGGCAAACCCGCGTCCCTGTTCACCCGCCCGGGCCGCCTCGATGGCGGCGTTGAGCGCGAGCAGGTTGGTTTGTTCGGCAATGGCACGTATGACATCCAGGACCGCACCGATCTGCACACTGTCGCCCTTCAGCCGCTGGATGACCTCATTGGCCTGACTGACCTCCTGGGACAGTGCGCCGATCGACTCCACCGCGCTACCCACCACGGCCCGGCCGCGACGAGCCTCGTCTTCGGCCTGATGCGCCGCCTGGGCTGCCGCAGAGGCATTGCGCGCCACCTCTTCGGCGCTGGCCGTCATCTCGTTCATGGCGGCGGCGACCTGCTCTGTCTCGCCCTGCTGGCGCGTCACACTGGTGGTGGTTTCCCGCGCGATGCTCGAGACCTGCACGGTACTGGCCGCCAGGTCGGCAGAAGCCCCGACCACCTCGCTGATGGTCTGGTGGATCTTCTCGAGGAAGGTGTTGAAGTGTCGCCCGAGTCGATCGATGCCATCATCACCCCGCACCTGGATACGCTTGCGCAGATCCCGTTCTCCCTCGGAGACCTCGCGAAATCGAAGTGCCAGACCCTGCAGGCGCCGACGGATCATGATCACGAACTGCACGTAGACCGTGACCACGACACCCACGGCCACCACCAGCATCAGCAGGCTGATCTTGAAGGCGACTCCGTCCATGGTGTCGCTGATGAGGCCTGACACGCGCCCCCTGGACACTGCGGCATCCTGCGATGACTGCATGACCTGCGCGACCTCATTGAGCAACTGCGCCTTCACGAGCCCTGTCTGCCAGTTCACGAGCAGCACGGCAAGCACGCAGAAGAATGCCAGCACCGCCGCCAGCACCAGGGCAAACCTGGTGGCGAGCTTCATAGCACTGAAGAACCCCCTTGCCTCGATTGCAGCGGCCATCGGCCCCTCCATGACAACGGTAATTAAGGGTCAAAGAATCGAGCAGAAGCCAGGACGGCTCCTCTAAGAGCAGAGATCAGACGCTGGGTCTGTGCTTGAATGACACAGAGGCCCCGCGTCTTCATGCATTTACATTGTACTGACAGGTGCCACCATGCGGAGAACACCCATCCGGAAAATCCCGGAGACTGTCAGCTCACTGGTTCAGGAAGACCCGTTCACCCGCACTGCCCTCGCAGCGCACCTCATTGCGAGAGGCGGCCTGGCACCGCAGTGAGATCGCCGGATCAAGCCAGCCGCGCTCCGCACGCAGACCTTCCGGCACCGGATCGTCGGGTCCCTGACCACGTCTTCTCAGGTCCACCACGTTGTGGATGAAACTGACCCTGAATGAGCCTTCGGCGTTGAAGTCCGACAGGGTGGTCCGGGTGATGAAGGTCACTTCCTGGCCTTCCAGCCGGCGCATCTGCTCCCGGGAGAAACACACCACTTCCTCACCGGAAACCACGCAGCTGGTGGTCGTGGAAGGAAGGTACAGGGCAGGCGTGCCTGCGTTCGACCAGCTGGCGTTGACCACCACGTCGCGGATGTCGGGCATGGCAGGCGCTGCGGGCTCCGGAGCCGCCGGTGCGGGGGCCGGGGCCTGTGCCGCCGGCTGGGGCCGCACTTCGGGTTCGGGGGCAGGCGGCCGCGGTGCGGACGCAACAGCAGCCGGGGCCTCGGTCCGCGCAGGCTGTGGTGCCGGTGCGGGCCGGGGTGCAGGCCGTGGTGCGGTGGTGGCCAGGGCACGCTGGGCGGCACGGGCCTCCTCCGCAACACGCTCACGCTCCTGGGCCGCCAGGTGCTGGCGGGCACCCTCGTGGCCGTTGCTGGCCGCGAGCCTGATCCATTCCTGGGCGGTTTCCGAGGAGGCGGGCACACCGATTCCCAGCTCATGGAGCCGCCCCAGCCGGAACTGGGCGCCGGCATGCCCGGCATTGGCCGCCAGGGAATACCAGCGATGGGACTCGGCCGGATTCTTCTCCACCCCGTTGCCGTCCTCGTAACGGGCCCCCAGGGTGAACTGCGCCTCCGGGTCACCACCCTTCGCCTGCATCATCTCGATGCGCAACAGAGAACTGGAGAGGTTCTGAGCCGCCACGGGCGCCGTGGCCAGCAACACGATCAGTGCACACTGGGCTGCCACCATCCAGTGGCTTCGGCGGGGGGCGAGCCCAGAGGCGCGCCTCGTAGCCGACTTGAGCAAGGTCATCATGGAGGTCTTGAACATCCGTTAAGTGCCCTCCCCCGCCACCACGGACGGGGGATTTCGGTTATCTGCGGTCTCGACAGGTGGAGGTGAAACGGGCGGCAGGGCTGGCGCAGGGATCTGTGGAGAAGCCCCTCTCCTGGCGATCCCCGGCTGCTTCCGCCACCTGGCCCGGTTCCGGGTCATCGAGACTCCATGTGGACTGTTCCTGGTTCGGGACAGGCAGGCTGGATGCAGCGTCAGACTGGGCCTCTGTCGCGGCTGCTGCGGCGCGTGCCTGTTCCCGGGCTTCAGCATCTCGACGGGCCTGTTCACGGGCCTGTGCCTCACGCTCGGCACGTTCACGGGCCTGTGCCTCGCGCTGGGCACGTTCACGGGCCTCCGCCTCACGGCGGGCCTGTTCACGGACCTGTGCCTCACGCTGAACACGCTCCTGCGCCTCGGCCTCACGCTGGGCCTGTTCTCGAGCGGCGGCCTCCTGCCGGGCACGCTCGCGGGCCTCCTCTTCGCGGCGGACCTGTTCCTGCGTCTCCTGGGGGGCTTCCAGCAGACGGGCCTCGAGCTTCATCAGCCGGACGTTTGCCTCCGGATGGCCCTGTTCACTGGCCTTTTCAAACCAGTGGCGTGCCTGGGCTTCATCCTGCGCCACGCCCAGCCCCTGCTCGTACATGTCACCCAGTCTGAACTGGGCTTCGGGGTTACCCTGTTGGGCGAGCCGCTGCTGGAAGTTGAAAACACCCTCCCAGGACGCACTGGCCAGACCGGTGGAGCCGGTCAGGATGAACAGTACTATCAACAGTGAACGCATCGACATTTGACCACCTCACGAGATGTCACGACCCGATGAACAGATTGCACGCGGTCAGCCGCATGCACCCCCGCACCGTACCGGCCCTTCCCTGCCGGGGTCGAAGCCACACGAGTGCGGCCTCGACCCGGCGCGTGTCATCCCTGCTTACTGCGTTCGTCCCACCTCACCGGCACTGCAACACCGGCTCAGGGAACGATCGACAGCACCTTGACGCTGCCGTCCACGGCACTGCTATCGATGTAACCGATGCCGCCCGGTGTCCTGATGACCCAGTCCTTCACGGCGGCATCATCCGCCACCGTCGGCGGTGGCCTGCCCTTGCCGCTGAACATGCGCTGCGACCAGTAACGGGCAATCTGTGCCTCGCCCATGCCAGCCACCTTGCCGTAGAACTCGCTGCGGGTCTGGCTACCGACGGCCTGGTCGACGGGCCTGACGCTCACGCCCTCCAGGCTGCTCAGCGTGCCGAGATAGACCTTGCTCACTTCATCATGGGTGACGCCACGCAGGCTGATGCCGGGATGGCCGATGATGGCCAGTTCCGCCAGGGCCGCGTTGCAGAACAGTGCCGCTCCGATGAGGCCGCCTGCGACGGCTTTCTTGATGAATTTCATGGATGCGGATCCTCAGAACACGACGTCGAGGGCAAGGCCGTAGACATTGGCGTTGCTGCTGCCCAGCGGGCCGTCGAACAGGCCGATGTTGTCGTTCTTGGGCTCGACACGGGTGGCCTCGAACTTCAACGCCGCACCGGCGGCCAGTTCGTAGCGCACGCCCAGGGTCACCGAGGACTGCTCCTGGGTGTAGGCCTTCACCGATTCGTTGTCCGGCGAACCGGCCTCGAGCTGCGCATAGGTGATGCTCGGCAGCCAGGGCCCGATGCGGTAGCCGGCGGTCACGTACCAGGCCTTCTGGTCCGGGAAGCCAAACTCTGCACCACCGTCCTGGTCGCGAGCCGCCCACTCCGCATAGCCCACGAAGTTGTTCCAATCGATATTCATGCCCACGCTCATGAAGGTGGCCTTGTCGTCATCGATCAATCTGTTCCCATTCACTTCAAAGGCTGAGCTCACCTTGGTGGTCAGATAGCCCACGCGGAAGGTTCCGATGTCGGTGCTCAGCGCCAAGTTGATGCCGGCCAGCTGCTTGGCCTCAAAGTTCACCTCGGTACCGACCTCTGGGAACGGAGGACCGCTTTCAGCCTGCATACCCGTCACGAAGCCCGTACCGCTGGAGTTGCCGTAGTAGGGCTGAACCAGCAGCCGGTTGTTACCGACGGGCACGGTCCAGAGCACGTCCACGCCCGACAGGGAGGTGATCGGGCTCAGGCTGTACACCTCCTGGGGGGGGCGGATCCAGGGATAGGCGTAGCCGACCTCGATGTAGTCGGAGGTCAGGAAGGTGGGCAGCTTGACCTTGCCGGCGCGCACCTGCAGGTCGTCGCTGACGTTGTAGCCCACGAAGGCCCAGTCGGCCTCGGCATTGAAGTTGTCCGGCACGGCGCGTGCCAGCAGCTGCATGGTAAAGCTCATGCGCTCGTTGATGTCCGCGGCGATCTGCAGGCCCAGGCGGTTGTCACGACCATCGAACCGGAGTGCATCGGAGGCCAGGTCGATGTTGTAGGGGCTGTCGGCGTCCGTCTGCGTGGCGGCGGCCGTGAGGAAGCCGTTGATGCGGATATCTTCGATGGCCATGGCCTGCTGTCCGGCACTCGCCAGCGACAGCGCCACACCCAGTGCAAGCGCATTCCTTCTCATGACACAAATACCTTGGGGAAAAGAGGTTGTGAGGGTCGCCGGGGTGTCTGGGACTTAAGTGAGTCCGCCACCCCGACTTATGTGATGCTGGTCACACTTTATTCCTGCACGAATTCGCTGTCACCGGTGGAAATCGGCCATGGAGGCACCAGCCGCATGAGCGGTATCCGGAACGCGATGAACGGCAGGTTTTCGATGGAATAGAGGGGGATTTCGGCGCCTGGTACGGGCGATCGGAGCCTGTCCTGAGGCCCGTTACGGGCCCGAAAGGCCGCCAGAAACGCCCCGCATCCGGGGATGGTACCCGCGCGAGCGATGGCGTAAGGAGATGGGGGACAGGACCCCGCGCCCCCGCAGTCGTGCCACTACACGAGCGACTCGACCCGGTTGCGGCCTTCCTGCTTGGCCTTGTACAGCAGCCTGTCCACCTCATCCACGAACTCGCCCGGCTCGTCCCCATGGGAAGGGATGATGGTGCTGACTCCGAGGCTCGCGGTCAGGAACGGCAAGGACTCGGAACTCTCATGGGGAATCCCGGCATCCAGGATCAGGGTACGGCAACGCTGGGCCACCTTCTCCGCCGCCTGCGCATCGGTCTCGGGCAGGATCAGCACGAACTCCTCGCCACCGAAGCGGGCGATGAAGTCCCGGGCGCGGGTGGCGGCGGACTCCAGGATCCGGGCAACGCGCATCAGGCAATCGTCACCCTGCAGATGGCCGTAACAGTCGTTGTACTGCTTGAAATAATCGATATCCAGCAGGATCAGGGACAACGGCTGGTGGTTGCGCCGGGCATTGCTCCACTCGAGCGACAGCACCGAGTCGAACATGCGCCGGTTGGCCAGGCCGGTCAGGCCGTCCTTGAAGGAAAGCTCCTCCAGCTCCTTTTGCAGGCGGACCAGTTCCTGCTCGGTCTTCTTGCGCTCGCTGATGTCGAACATGAAGCCCACCAGGGCCTGCACCTCGCCGTCCTCGTTGCGCACCACGTGCACCACGTCGCGGATCCACACGTAACGGCCATCGGCGGTCAGGGCCCGGTAATCCGCCTCATGATCCGTTCCGGCCCGGGACTGGCTTACGCAGAAATTGACCACCTTGTCCCGATCCTCGGGGTGCATGCGCTGCGCCCAGTCCTCGACGCTCACCCAGCTGTCCTGGCTCCAGCCGAGCAGGGCCTCGATCTGGGGTCCGATGTAGGCGAACTGCATGGTCTGCCAGTCGATCTTCCAGGGGATTGCACGGGTGGATTCCAGCAGCGTCCTGTAGACGTCGCTGTCGGTGTCCATGCCTTCACTGGTTTTGTCTTTCATGTCTTTCTCGGTCCTGCGGCACTGAAAAGGTCGACTAGAGGAACTTCAATCGGCTGCGCAGACCATCGCAGTCCAGGCTGACATCCTTCAGGGTCGCGCCGTCATCCGCGACGCCAACCACCACGCCCTTGCCGGACACCGGGATCAGGCTGTCGATCTGGAACCGCCCAGGGGTCGCGCGCAGGAAGCATTCCTCGTCAAAAAACAGCCGGTCTCCCTGATCGCCCACCTCGTCGGACTCCAGGGTGTCATAACCCACCAGCCGGACGATGTCCTCCTTGCCGGAGATCTGAATCTCCTCGATGGACTGGTTCTCGGGCGTAATCAGCAGTGCCTTCATGGGATGTCCTCAGTTGGGGTGAGCATGCCGTCTGGACGGGCAGACAGGACGTGGCTGTGAGCAGCTTTCGGAATGCGCTGCAGGGTCCGAATCAGCTGGACACAGTGTATCAACTGACAGGTTGAACAGGTCGAGGTTTCACCACCCGGTCAGGAGACAGGCCTCCTGGCCACAAAGACCTCGTATCGGCCCGGCTCCACGCCATCGATGTCCATGGGCACCGCATGGGCCTGAAACCCCACCGCCTCGAGCCAGCTCAGCCATTCCTGGCGGGAAAACAGCCCGAGCACGAAGCGATCATGGAGCGTGGTCACGGCCCCGTTCTCATCCCGGAGCAGATAGGCGAAGTCCACCGTGTACTGGCTGTCGTCGGGATCAGGGTCCCAGGTCCACTCCAGGTACCTCAGGCCGCGGACCCCGTCATCATGACCATCGCACTCGGTGGATGGACAGAAGTGCTCGCGCACGGCATCGGGCATCAACAGGGCGACCCCGCCGGGGCGGCAATGCTGGAAGGCGGTCTCCATGGTCATGCGCAGATCCGCCTCGGTGTTCATGTGGGAGACCGCGTCCTGCACGAACACGCAGTCGAACTGCCTGCCAAGGCGCAGGGTGCGCATGTCTGCCTGCAGGTGCTCGCATTCCGGGTTCTGCCGCTGGCTCACCGCGAGCATCTCACTTGAGAGATCCGTGAGCGTCATCACGAACCGCTTCTTCAGATAGGTCGCATTGTTACCACCGCCACAGCCCAGCTCCAGAACGGTGCGGGCCGCGCCCTGGCAGTGTTCGATCAGCAACTGTTCATAGAACGCAGCCTCCTCCGAATAATCCTCCGCGGGCGTGATCAATGACCAGTAGGGGGCCAGAGACGTGTACATCTTGAGTTCTTGTGTCATCGCTGTGTTCAACCTCCTTGAGCGGCGGGTTTGGCCCGATGAAACAGGGCCACCAGCCACGGGCAATTCCATAGAATGGTGGCATCCAACAATACACACAGGAGTTCTATCGTGAAACCTGGATCAGCAATTGCTTTGGCCCTGGTTCTGAGCGGCGTCAGCGGCGTCGCCGCCGCCCAGGGCATCGCCCTCGGCGCCAAGGTCGGCACCACCGGCCTGGGTCTGGAGGCGACGCTGGGCATGACCGAGACCCTGAACCTGCGCGGCGGTATCTACGGCCTGAAATACGGCTACGATTTCGAGGAGGAAGGCATCGACTACAAGGGCGACCTGCACCTCCAGAGCGCCGCCGCGATGCTGGACTGGCATCCCGGTGGCGGCGGCTTCCGCATGACCGCCGGCCTGTTCTACAACGGCAACGAGCTCAAGGGTCGCGCCGCAGGCGACCTGGAGATCGGCAACGACACCTATGACGTGCGGCTGGACGCCACCGTGGACTGGACCGATGCCGCCCCCTATCTGGGCATCGGTTACGGCAACGCCGTCCGGGGAGGCCGTGTTGCCTTCGCCCTGGATGCGGGCGTCATGTTCACCGGCTCTCCGGATGTACGGCTTTCAGCCACCGGCCCGGGGACCTCTGACCCTGGCTTCGAGGATGACCTGCGACGTGAAGAGCAGTCCCTGAAGGACGAACTGAGCGACTTCAAGCTCTACCCGGTGGTGAGCCTTGGCGTGACCTACCGTTTCTGACACCCATCGCCACACCTCAGACGGGGCACGGGGCCTATAACCCCGTGTCCCGTTTCATTCGCCGCCCTCACCCGCTCTGGAATGACAGGTGAATATCGCTGCCATAGCGGCGGATGATCTCCCGCTTGGCGGCATGAAAGGCATCCACGTCATTGTTCTGCCCTGACCTGGCGATCCTGTAGCGCGCCAGCTCGTCGGAAATCACATCCATGAACAGCTCCGCCAGCAATAGCCTGGCGGAATCCCGGAAGTTGCCACGGCCATCCACGTACAGCTGCACCGTCGGCGCCGCCGTGTTGATGAGGATCTTGCGTTCCTCCGGGCTGTACACGGCCCTGTCCATGTCCTTGCCGAGATAACGGAATTCGTAGCCCGTAAACATGACCTCGCCATGGTCCCTGGGCAGACGGCGTCTGGTCACGTGCCCCTTGGCGTGATGGCTGTGTCCCGAGGCGTGTTCTGCGATGACGATCTCGCACCAGGCCAGGTAGTTGCCGGCACGCACGACGATCTCGCCATGATCACCGGGTGAGGCACCGCTCACGGTCCATTGCAACCGCGGATTGTCTCGCAACACGATGACCGGAAGCGCTCCGGGCACCGGGTCCATGGTCAGCCCGGCAGACAGGGTGGTCTCGATGCTCAGTGTCGCATCATCGGCAAGCTGGCCCGGATCCACCAGCAGGCTCACGTGGAACGGGTGGTCGGGTTTGCGGTAATAGAAGGGTGTGCTGAATCGAAGTGCCGCCGGGTGTTCCGGTTCCTCGACATCGTGTAACTGATGGTCGGGGGATGGCGGCACGGTGATACCAAGGTCGTGGATCGCCGCACGATTCATACGCGCCAGGAGATGCTCGATCATGTGGGTGGTCCGACCGGAGGTGCTGGCCCGCTCCAGGTGTCTCAGTTTCTCCTGCTCCGCCATGACGCAGGGCGCGATCATCCGGCTGACCGCCTTGTAGAAGGCCGCCACGAAGGGGTCCTTGGGGTTCAGCCCGGCCCGTTCGTCGCTGATCACGGCCACGCCCTGTCCCAGCTTCTCCACCAGCGCCGGACAGCGGACCGTGCCGAACAGGTACTCGGTGCCCACCTGGTTCTCGTAATCGAACAGCTGGCAGTCCAGCACCGCCATACCGGAAAGCACCACCAGCCCGTTGGTGCGTTCGTCGCCCCGAGGTGTGAGTTCCACATCGAGGGCGCGCTTGAGCGTGAGGGTGAAGGGATAGGTGTGCTTCTCGTGCTGGAACTGACCCTGCATCTCGGGCCCGATCAGCACCACGGACGGCGGCTCCTCGAACTGCACCCGGCCGCTGCGCTCGATCTCCTTGCCATTATTGAGATGCGCCACCTCCACGTAGCGCCGGATCAGCACATCGCGCAGGTAGATGTTGTTGGACAGCGAGTGCACCACGGAACCGAAATGGGAGATGCTCACCTGGGGATTTTCGATGACGATGGCGACCCGGGTGCCGTCCTCGGCAATGCCAAGGCGTTCACGGTCCCTGTCGGTGGCTGGGCGATCATGACCCCCGTCGTCGTAGAGGTAACCGCCATTCTCGGCACGGAACAGTTCGATACGCGACAGCTTCCCATGATGGATCGTCTCCAGCCATCCGTAGCCCAGGCCGAAAATGGCCTGCTTGAGGCCGCGACCAAAATAGCCGCGTCCGCCGGCCAGGCCGTTGGCCAGGGAACTGTGCGCCCCGCCGTAGCTCAGGATCAGGCAGGCCCGCTCGAAGGACATGCCCTCCGCCTGGTCCACCACCGTCAGCAGGGCACCCCGCTTGTGGCGCTCGTACTGGACCAGGATCCGTCCGCTCACATCCTTGTCCCGTCTCTCCAGGCGGGCATAGCTGTCATCGCTGTTGGTGACCAGCTCCACCAGGGCCTTCTCGATGGAGGCAAAGCGTCGCGAGTCGATGTCGATGACCCGCTGATCCACGGGAATTGCATTAATGGCCATGAGTCATTTCTCCTGGCGAAACGCAACGCTGCGATGGAGACAAGGCTCCAACCATCAGCATGGGAATGTCTGCGTTCAGTTTTCAGTCAAGGTCATCAGGATATCCGCATACCAGGCACAGTTGAGACCCAGGGCCTCATCCAGTATCAGGTCCCGGGTCCCCACGTCCAGCCGCGCCGAGTGCACGCCCAGCAGCATCCAGGGCAGCACCTCGTTGGCACGGGAAGGGTTCGTGATACGCATCACCACGGGTGCCCCGCTGGTACCTCTGTGGGTCCGGGCATCGGTCAGAAAATAGCCCTCCCCCTTGAAGCGCAGCCCGAAGGAGGACGCCACCGCCGCCTGGCGCACTACGGGCATGTGGTGCAGGGTATCGTGAAACCCGAGGGGGAAACCCACCACCAGCAGCGAGGTCCCCACTTCCACCTGGTCGAACTCACCCAGCAGGTGCTCCGGGGTGAAAGCATTGTAGATGACCGTATCGGGCAGCGCGGCCCGATCGATCTCGATGGCAGCCACGTCGATCTCGCCGGCTTCGTCCACGCCCTGGCGCCACTGGGCCACGCCATCCCGATAGAGCAGCATGGAGAAGCCAGTGGAACGGGCCATGTTGTCCGCGTCGATGTGCAGTTCGATCTCGATGCGATCCGGGTCATGACCACTGGGTTCATCGTGCATCACGTGACGGCTGGTGACCAGGAACAGCCGCTCGTCACGGGCAAAGAAAAAGCCGCTGGCATTGGTGAGGAGTTGCTGTCCGTTGAAGGTGGAGAGTCGGGCCGCGGTGAGGAGGATGGATTCGATCATGGAATGCCGCCAATGGGTTCGATGGGTGAGCCAGGAACTTCCACGCCGTGTGCGACGCCAGATGTTCTTCCCTCACTCTACGTCAGATCGGCCCCTGAAGCCCACTGACGCGAAAGTCCGGCACTGACGCCACTAGATGTTCCATTGTTCACCACACTTTCGGCACTGCACCCGTATCCACCCTCCCCCCGAGTCACGTGCACCGCTGCCGGCGCCCTCGGCGGCCGAATCGACGCCGTAGGTCTGCACATCAAATTTCCCGTAGGCATTGCACTGGGGACACCGGGCCCGTTCGGAACGTTGCCAGGCGCGAACGATGTTGATCACGTAACGGTTCAGGCCGAAGAACCCCAGGAAGGCACCGCCGATCATCAGGCCATAGCGCTGTATCCATTCCCAGGCAGTGGTCGGGTCGCTGAAGGCCTCCATGCCGATGGGAATGAGCAGCAGGCCCAGCAGGCAGGTGACCAGGTGCAGGTGGGCCACGATCAGGGTGCGTTCGTGCCAGCGCACGAAACCCAGGCGGCGGATGCCCTCCGCCACTTGGGCAGTGTTGTCGTGGGTGTCCGTCATGTGGAGAACCCGAATCGGTGAAGAACTTCACCTGTGTATAGTCGACCCTGTGAAAAATACAGCCACCGGCATGATCACGCCTTGCTTTCTCACCCAACCGCAGGGTACAGCGTTCCCCAGCCCCACGCTCTCATGGCCTTGTAATAGAAGAAGTACCTGCACGTCTCCTTGCACATATCCAGATCGAAGCACGATTGAGGATGCCATTGAGATCATGAACAAAATCCAGCATATTTCGATGCGCGCCATTGCGGCGCATCCAGCAGGACGCCATCCTCGCCATAAAGGGATTTTCATGACAACACACCCTATCCACACACTGCTCCTGATCCTGGCCCTTGTCACGCCCGCACTCACCCTCGCACAGCCGGCGGCCTGGTCAGACTGGCGTCACGGTGCGGCCGGCCACACCCTCGCGCTGTCCGACGCGCAACGCTCAGAACAACCCCTGGTGGTGTACTTCCACACCGACTGGTGCCCCTGGTGCCGCCAGCTCAATGATCGCTACCTGCGCAACGGCGCGGTGCGCAGCACGCTCTCAGGAATAAAGAAGGTGGAGAT
This sequence comes from Thioalkalivibrio sulfidiphilus HL-EbGr7, assembly GCF_000021985.1. NCBI lineage: Bacteria > Pseudomonadati > Pseudomonadota > Gammaproteobacteria > Chromatiales > Ectothiorhodospiraceae > Thioalkalivibrio > Thioalkalivibrio sulfidiphilus. Next base: position 1,513,728 of record NC_011901.1, on the reverse strand, counting down.
CAACCCGGAACGGGGCCCCCAGGAGATGGCCCTGTTCAGACAATACGGCGGTACCGGCTACCCCTCCTTCTACGTGCTGGTGCCGGCCAGTGGCGAAGCCCCGGTCAGACTCTCCCCCTTCCGGGGCGGCAGCGAGGATTCTCTCGCTGCATTCGCCGAGCGCATCGAGGCAGCGGCCACTCAGCACTACAACCGTTGGGCCTTCCGGCTGCACCAGGAGGGTCAGGACGCCCGCAGTCTGGCGGTGGTGGAAAAATCCCTGGCCCACAACCCGCGCAACGCATATGCCCACTACCTGAGAGGCCTGATCCATCACAAGGCGGGAGACCGGCAGCGGGACCTGCGCCTACTGCGCGAGGCGAAGGCCGCCTACGAACGGGCACTCTCCCTCGATCCGGGGCATCAGGGCAGCCAAAGGGGATTCGAGGCCTTGCGTAACCTGTAGGGCGTTGCCGTGGTCAGGGCAAGGCGGCTATGACCTTAAGAAGCTCATTGCCCATGGGGGACAAGAGCCAGCCCAACGCCACGCAGTTAAGCAGGACTGTCAGCCAGAACACCGTCTGGAACGGCTGCTTCCTGGACTTGTGACGCAAGCGCTGCTGGGCCATCAGGGCGCCTGGCCAGCCGCCCGCCAGGGAAAACAAATGAAGGGTGCTTTCCTGGGTGCGCCACCTGCCCTGCCGGGCGGCCGACTTGTCCAGGGCATAGGCGGAAAAGGTCACCAGACAGGCGGCCAGGTACCAGACCAGCAGGATGACCGGCAACAGGCCGACCAGGACGCTCACCGTGACCAAGGACAGGAACACCCCGGCAAACACCAGAGGCGCCGTCACCCGCCTGGCCGGGGTGCCCATGGCAACGCGCTCCCCGGCAAATGCGACCTTCTCCGCCCTCGGCCGACCCTGGTCATCGATGACCAGGTCGTAGGTCACGATCTCATTCCTGACGGGTCTTCGGGTTCGATTGTTGAAGGACCGGATATGGACAAAGACCTCCTTGCCCCCCACATTCGGCCTGATGAAGCCGAAACCGCGATCATCCTTCCAGTCATAAATTCTTCCCTTTGCGCGCATCGTCCTGTTTCCTGATCCGGCCTCATCGGCCTTGTAGTCGTCATAGGGCGGGCCGTGCCCGCCGTCCGCCGCAGGTTCAAGGTCAGCCGGCGGCCACGGGCCGCCCTATGAGCAAGCGAGACAGGCCGAGAGGCCGCAAGCCTTCGCTGACTCCGGGCTACTCCTCCATCGCCCCCGTGCCCGCATCCACCACCGCCGCGATCTCCGCCAGCACCATGGTCGCGTAGCCACCCGGAGGCAGCTCGAACGCCAGCACCAGGGTTTCCTCGTCGAGCCATTGATGGCTCAAGCCGTTCACCCTCATGCGCAGTGCGCGCCGCTCCTGTTTGAGCCCGGCCTGGGCGAGACCCTGGGCGAACACCGGCTCAGCCTCTGCCACGGCCTGTTCAAGTGCAGCCACTTCGCCGCGGGTCGCCAGCTCCCCCTTGCCCCACAGCGGTCCGCTGGGATGCACGTCACCGATGCGAACCCGCCCTTCCAGAGCCGCGTCCACGGCCTCGGCCAGGAAATGGCTGCGGCTGCCGTCCAGGGTCATCACGTCCCCGGGCAGGGCCCGGCACCAGTTGCCCTGTTCCACGCGACGGGCCAGCACCCGGTTGAACAGCTCGGAGCGGGCGGCGGAGAGATAGAGACCGGCCAGCTTCCTGTCGCGCACTCGCATCTTGCCCTCGAACATGGCGCGGGCCTTGTCCAGGTTGGCGCCCTCCCGGCCGAAGCGTTGCGGGCCGAAGTAGTTGGGCACGCCGTGGCCGCGGATCTGCTCGAGGCGCTGTTCCAGACCGGCGCGATCGCCGCGGCACTCGCGCAGGGTCAGGCGGAAGCGGTTGCCCAGGAGGTAGCCGGTCTTGAGCTTGCGGCTGTGACGTTCTGAGCGCAGGACCCTGAACTCGGGGCCGAGCTGGGCGGACCAGTCGGGGGCGTCCTTGCCGGGGAGCTGGACGCTGAACCACTGGGTGGTGACGGCGTGGCGGTCCTTGAGGCCGGCATAGCCCACGGCGCTGCGGGATACGTTGGCTGCACGGGCCAGGCAACGGGCGGCGTGTTCGGTGTTGCAGCCGGTCTTCTCCAGCAACACCCAGACATGCTCACCCTGGCCATCGGGATCAGCGGCGGAGAGCTCCTCGACGATGAAGTCCTCGGGGCGGGTGCGGATGCGCGCCTGGAAGAGTGGTGGTGCTGTGGCGGGTGTCGTCATGAAAGCGCTCGTGGGTTCGGTGTGATGACGCAAAGGACGCGGAGACGCAGAGGCCGCAAAGGGGATCGAAGTGAACCCGGCCCACCCATGGACGATCATGGCCAACACGGGCAACCGGGGCTTGCCTGACTGATGGGCGTGTTCCGCGCAAGACTTCTTGGCGTCCTCTGCGTCTCTGCGCTCTCCGCGCAACACACATGGGCACACTCAATCACTGCGGTTTCGGCTTCTCTGCTACCTTGTCCCGCAGGTAAACCGGGCAAGGCCTGTTCGGCGGGCACGGCCAGGCCGGCGGCGAAGTCGCGCACGGCGAGGCGGGCCACCTCGGCGGCGGCGGGATACGGCGCAGGGTCGATGTCACCGACACAGGCACCCAGACGCGCACGCAGCGCCTGTTCGTAAGCCCCCCAGCCGGAACCCACGCCGCGCCAGCCCTGGCCTTCGGGCACCGGCACCGCATCGGGGGCGAGCACCTGCTCGGGACCGACCGACACGGCGAGTCCTTCAGCGTCTGTCTCGAAGGCAGCCCAGTAGACCTCCCCCATGCGGGCGTCCAGGGCCGCGAGTACCCGGGTCGCGCCGGCGTCGAGGCCCTGCTGGGCGAGTGCGGCCAGGGTCGAGACCGGCACCACGGGGAGATCCGCGCCAAAGGCGGCACCCTGGATCACGGCGGCGGCGATGCGCACACCGGTGAAGGCGCCGGGTCCGCGACCGAAGGCGAGCGCATCCAGGTCCGCCAGGCGCACGCTGGCCTCCGCCAGCAGTGCGTCCATCATGGGCAGGATCAGTCGGGTGTGTTCCCGGGGCGCCATCTCGAAGCGGGTGGTCAGCGCGCCGTCCAGCCACAGGGCGGCGGAGCAGGCCTCGGTGGCGGTCTCAATGCTCAGGAGTTTCATAGGGTGCCAGCAACCTCGTCGAATTCGGGTTCCTCGGTCATCAGAAAACTGGCCACTTCGGCCAGGTTGTCCAGTCTGGGGATGGGCGGCAGGCTGCTGATGAACAGCCGCCCGTAGGCCTTGGTGCGGATGCGCGGATCGCAGAGCATGAGCACGCCCCGGTCGGTGACGTCGCGGATCAGGCGCCCGACGCCCTGCTTGAGACTGAGCACCGCCTGGGGCAGCTGGTAGTCCATGAAGGGATTGCCGCCGGCGTCGCGGATGGCCTGCAGGCGGGCCTCCAGCAGCGGGTCGTCGGGGGCGGCGAAGGGCAGCTTGTCGATGATCACGCAGGAGAGCGCACGGCCGCGCACGTCCACCCCTTCCCAGAAACTGTGGGCGCCCAGCAGCACCGCGTCACCGGCCGCGCGGAAGCGCGCCAGCAGTTCGTCCCGGGGGGCGGTGCCCTGCACCAGCAGTTCGCGCTCGAGGCGGCCTTCCAGCAGTTGTGCCGCCTCGCGCAGGGCGCGGTGGCTGGTGAACAGCATGAAGGTACCACCGGGGTTGGCCTCGATCACCGGCAATGCGGCCTCCACCACGGCGGCAGTGTGGTTCGGAGCGTTGGGCTGGGGCATGTTGGCGGGCAGGTACAGGCGCGCGTTGCGGCTGTAGTCGAAGGGGCTGTCGAGCATCAGGGTCTCGGCCTGCTCCAGGCCCAGGCGGCCGGTGAAGTGCTCGAAGCGTCCGCCCACGGAGAGCGTCGCCGAGGCGAAGATCCAGGCGCTGGGATAGGCGCGCATGCGTTCGCCGAAACGCTCGGCCACGTTGAGCGGCGTCGCGTGCAGGGCGAAGGCCCGGGTGAAGGTCTCCACCCAGCGCACGGTGTCGGGCTCAGGCTTCATGAAGGCCAGCAGGCGGGCGCGCAGGGTATTGGCCCGGCGGGCGCACTGCTCCAGGCCCTTGCCCCGGTCGGCGGCGGTGTCCAGCCACATGACCAGGGTCTCCAGGCGCGCCACCAGGCTGTCCATGGCCCCGGTGATCCGGGCGTCCTGCTCGTGGCGGGTCCAGGGGCTGCGGCCGCTGGTCGCGCCCAGTTCGCTGCGCAGGGCGGCCACCGCCATCGACAGGGCATCGGCGGCATCGCGCAGGTCGCCCATGTCCGAGGCCTCGCGCAGCTGTTCGGCCACCGCGTCCCGGGCCAGGTCCAGCAGCTGGCGACTGCCCACGGAACGACCGAAGAAGGCAGAGGCCACGTCCGGCAGCTGGTGGGCCTCGTCCAGCACGAAGGCATCGGCGGAGGGCAGGATCTCTCCGAAGCCCTCCTCCTTGAGGGTCAGGTCCGCCATAAGCAGATGGTGGTTGATGACCACCAGGTCCGCCTCCTGGGCCTCGCGCCGGGCGCGCACCACGAAGCAGTCCTCGTACTCGGGACAGTCCTGGCCCAGGCAGTTGTCCGGGGTGGAGGTGACCTGGGGCCAGAGGGGCGAATCCTCGGGGATGCCGGAGAGTTCGCCGATATCACCGCGCGTGGTGCGCGAGACCCAGCGCACCACGCGCAGCAGCTGATCGGTCTGCGCGGCACCGAGCCGGCCGTCCTCCCGGGCCAGGTCCAGGCGATGGCGACAGAGATAATTGGAGCGGCCCTTGAGCAGGGCAACCCGGGGAACCCGGCCGAGGCCCGCGCCGACCAGCGCGTCGCGCACGAAGGGCAGATCCTTCTGGAACAGCTGGTCCTGGAGGTTTTTGGTGCCGGTGGAGAGGATGGTGCGCCGGCCGTCCATGAGCACCGGCACCAGGTAGCCGAAGGTCTTGCCCACGCCGGTACCCGCCTCCACCACCAGGGCCTGGCGCGCCTCCAGGGCACGCTCCACCGCCGCGGCCATCTGCTGCTGGGCGGCGCGCGGGCGAAAGTTCGTCAGGGTTTCGGCCAGGGGGCCGTCGGGGCCCAGGACCTCTGAGGCGTTGGGGTTCATCCGGGCTCGCCGGAGAGCTGGTTGGCGCGGGCGTCGGCCTCGCGTGCGCCGGCGGCGTTGCCGGCCATGCGCCGGGCCTCGGCGATGATGCGCCAGTTGCGGGCCATCAGGGCACGGTCGCCCCGGGCCAGTCCGTTGGAGCGCACCGCCATGGCCTCGGCCTGGGCGGGCTGGCCCTGCTGCAGTCGCACCACGGCGAGGCGTTGCCACACGCGCGGGTCGCGGGCGTCGATGCGCAGGGCCCGTTCCAGGGAAGCGGCGGCGCCGTCGGCGTTGCCGGCCACCAGCTGCCGATCCGCCTCGCTCATCAGCGCCACCACCGCATCGGCACCGCCCGTGCGGGTGTCGGCCGGTGCGGGCTCGCGGGCGATGGCGGGACGGGCGTCAGGGGCCCCCAGGGGGACCGGGGCGATCTGGGGATCCGTGGACACTTCCCCGGCAGGACCCGGGGCACCATCGGGACGGGTCGCCTGGGGCGGGGCGCAGGCGGCAAGGACCAGCACCGCCGCGAGGGCGGGCACCAGACGCAGGAATCGTTGCATTACTCGAACAGCCCTCTGAACCAGCGGAAGGATCGCCGCACCGCGGCGGGGACCCCCTCGGCGCAGGGAGACATGCCCGCGGGTGCCGAACCTTCGATGAACGGCATCCACTGGGCGCCCTCGCAGCCTTCCACGGCACGCAGGCCGTTGGCGGGGTCGATCAGCAGCCATTCTACGCCATCGGGCCGGATGGGCTCCAAGCCGCGGCGGCTGATGTCCTTCATCAGATCCGCCCACACGGGCAGCGCACCCGATGAGCCGGTCAGGCCCATCGGGGCGTTGTCGTCGCGGCCCACCCAGACCACGGACAGGAAGTCCCCGGCGTAGCCGGCGAACCAGGCGTCGCGGTTGTCGTCGGTGGTGCCGGTCTTGCCCGCCACCGGCAGGTCCTCGGGCAGCAGGCCGCGCAGGCTCGCGCCGGTGCCGCGCCGGGTGACCTCGTGCAGGGCGGCGGTCACCAGGTACACGGCGGCCGGGTCGGCCGCCTGGCGCAGGTCCAGGGCATAGCGGTTGAGCAGCTGGCCGTTGGCGTCCATGACCTCGCGGATGGCCCGGGGCGGGGTCTCGAAACCGCCCGCGGCCAGGGACTGGTACATGTGGGTCATCTCCAGGGGCGTGAGCTCCACGGCCCCCAGCAGCAGGGAGGGATAGGGGCGCAGGTTGCGGCTCACGCCCAGGCGCTGCATCTGCTGGATCACGGCATTGAGCCCCACCTCCAGGCCCAGGCGCGCGGTGGCGATGTTGTAGGAGTGCACCAGGGCGTCCAGGGCCGTCACCATGCCGTGGTACTCCCGGTCGTAGTTACGCGGGCTCCACTCGGTGCCGTCGTCCAGGGTCAGGGTCAGCGGGCCGTCGTCCAGCAGGGTGGCCAGGGTGTACTGGCGGGGGCGCGACAGGGCGGCCAGGTAGACCGCCGGTTTGACCAGGGAGCCCACCGGGCGGCGGGCGTTCAGCGCCCGGTTGAAGCCGGCGTTGCGCGGGTTGCGGTCGCCCACCACCGCGAGCACCTCGCCGTTGTCCACGGCGCTGACCACGGCGCCCGCCTGCAGGCTGCCTGCCTCGATGCCCCGGGCGCGCTCGATCTGGGCGAGGCGCCGGGCCACGGCGGCCTCGGTGGCCAGCTGGATGCTCGGGTCCAGGGTGGTGAAGATGAGCAGGCCCTCGGTCTGCAGGTCCTGCTCCCGGTAGTCCCGACGCAGCTGTTCGCGCACCAGGTCCAGGAAGGCGGGAAACGGGGTGATGCCCGAGGGCGGCCGGGCGCCCACGCCCAGGGGGCGCGCCTTGGCGCGGGCGAGCACGTCCCGCTCCAGCCCGCCCTGGGCCTCGAGGATGTCCAGCACCAGGTCGCGCCGGGCCTGGGCGCGCTCGGCGCGGCGCCTGGGATCGTAGAAGGAAGGCCCGCGCACCAGGGCCACCAGCAGGGCGATCTGTTCGGGATGCAGCTCGTCCAGGCGCCGCTGGAAGTAGAACTGGCTGGCCAGACCGAAGCCGTGGATGGCCCGGTCGCCGTCCTGACCCAGGTAGACCTCGTTGAGATAGGCCTCCAGGATCTCGTCCTTCTCGTAGCGCCATTCCAGCAGCAGGGCCATGATGGCCTCGTTGAACTTGCGCCGCAGGGTCCGATCCTGGGTGAGGAAGTAGTTCTTCACCAGCTGCTGGGTAAGCGTGCTGCCACCCTGCACCGTGCGTCCGGCGCGCAGGTTGGCCCAGGCGGCGCGGGCGATGGCGGAGAAGTCCAGGCCGTGGTGCTCGTAGAACTTGCGGTCCTCCACGGCGATCAGCGCGCTGACCAGCAGGGGCGGCACCTCGTCCAGACGCACCAGGACCCGGTCCTCGCCGTGGCGCGGGTAGATGTTGGCGATCAGGGCCGGCTCCAGGCGCACCAGGGCGGCGGGGCGGCCGGTCTCCAGTTCCGTCACGGCGGCCACCCGGCCGTCACGCAGGTCCACGCTCAGGCGCCGGGGCGGCTCGACGCCGTCGGCAAAGGGGAAGCCCCGGGTGCTGAGGATCAGGCGCCCGCCCTGCTCCCGGAATTCGCCGCTGCGGATGGCATCGCCGCGGCGGTAGTGCAGCAGCTCCAGTTCCCGGGTGAGCTGCGCGCGATCCAGCTCCCGTCCCGGGTAGATCTCCAGGGGCCGGGCGAACACCCGCGCCGGCAGGGACCAGCGCTTGCCCTCGAACTGGCTGCGGATCTCGTAGTCGAGGTAGGCGGTGTAGCCGCCCAGGCCCAGCAGGCCCACGAGCATGACCAGAAACAGCCCCCGCCAGAGACGCAGAGGCCTGCGGGATGAGCTGCGGCGGCGGGACCTGGCCGGACGGCGGGTACGGGTCGGTTTGCTGGGTCTGCGGCGTGCCATGGGGCCGGGATTCTACAGGGTTTTCGGCGGTTTGATCCGTGCACCCGTAGCAGTGGGGTGATGCGTTACCATGGAGCGCATGTTCTGGAAGACCCCAAAAGCCTCAACGCAAAGTCGCAAAGACGCAGAGGACGCAAAAAAGCCATTCGATCAGTCTCTTCGCGGCCTTTGCGCCTTTGCGTTGAATTCCTGAACGACAATACCCGATACCCATGGACGTACAGACAGAGATCCAGCACCGACTCATCGAGGCCCTCCGGCGCCCCGAGCACTATCCCCATCCGGTGGACGCGGTGGAATGCATCGAGACCCACATCTCCTGGGTGCTTCTGGCGGGCAACTACGCCTACAAGTTCAAGAAGCCCCTGGACCTGGGCTTCCTGGATTTCTCCACCCTGGAGCGGCGACGCTTTTTCTGCGAGGAGGAACTGCGCATCAACCGGCGCCTGGCCCCGGACCTGTACCAGGCGGTGGTGGGTTTCTCGGGCGACCCGGACCACCCGGCATTCGACGGCCAGGAACAGGCGTTCGAATACGCCGTGCGCATGGCCCGCTTCGACCGGGACCGGCAACTGGACGCGCTGCTCGAGCGCAACGCCCTGCCCCTGGCATGGATGGACGAACTGGCCGACTGCGTGGCGGACTTCCATGGCCGCATCCCGAGTGCTGCGCCGGACGATGCCCACGGCACCCCCGAGGCCGTGCTGGCGCCCATGACGGAAAACTTCAGGCAACTGCGCCCACTCGTGAACACCCGGGATCGCCTGGCACAGCTGGACCGGCTGGAGGCCTGGACCCTCGAGCACCACCGGGCGCTCTCCGCGACGCTGGATGAACGCCACCGACAGGGCTTCGTGCGCGAGTGCCACGGCGACATGCACCTGGGCAACATGGCCCACATCGACGGGCACCTGCTCATCTTCGACGGCATCGAGTTCAGCGAGGCCCTGCGCTGGATCGACATCATCAGCGAGGTGGCCTTCGTTACCATGGACCTGATGGACCGGGGCGCGCCGAGCCATGCCAATCGTTTCCTCAACGCCTGGCTGGAACGCAGCGGCGATTACTCCGGCCTGACGCTGCTGCGCTTCTACCAGGTGTACCGCGCCATGGTGCGCGCCAAGGTGAGCGGCATCCGACTGGGCCAGGCGGGCATCGGTGATACCGAACGCGCGCAGGCGGAGGCCCGCTGCCACGGCTACCTGGACCTGGCCGAACGGCTCACCCACCCTGCCCGCCCGGTACTGTTCATCAACCACGGCCTCTCCGGCTCCGGCAAGACCACCGCCAGTCAGCCGCTGGTGGAGCAACTTGGCCTTATCCGTATCCGCTCGGACGTGGAACGCAAGCGGCTCGCCGGCATGGACAGCCGGGAACGGGACCTGAGCGGTGTCGGCAGCGGGATCTATTCCAGCGAGATGGGGGAACGCACCTATGCGCGGCTCGAAGGGCTCGCGACGGCTGTGCTCGGCGCGGGGTTTTCCGTGATCGTGGATGCGACGTTCCTTAAGCGAGCGCAGCGGGACCGGTTCGCTTCACTGGCCAGGCATCTGGGTGTGCCTTTCCACGTGCTGGATTACCAGGCGCCGGAGGACGTGTTGCGGGCGCGCATCCGGGCGCGGCAGGCAGCGGACCGGGATGCCTCCGATGCGGGCATCGAGGTGCTGGAGCATCAGCTGGCCAGTGCGCAGACCCTGGGCGCGGATGAACCGGTGGTGGTGATCGACACGCAGACTGATGTGCCGATCGAGGCTATCGGTCGGCTCATGGGTTGAGGCGCTTGTATGGCGTAGGAGCGGCGACCTCGCCGCGAACGGCGGCATCCGGTTGAACCCCTTTCGGCCCGGGGTCGGGCCTCCTACAGGGGGTGCGCGCCTGACCGCACGTAGACGCATCTGCATGTGCTGCGCACGCTCCGCCGAGCCCGCCTAGGCGATCACCACCCGATTCCTGCCCAGCGCCTTCGCCTGGTAGAGCCGCTCGTCCGCCGTGTGGGTCAGCGACTTCATGTCCGCGCCGTCCGGCCCCAGCTGCGCGCAGCCCACACTGACGGTGACGTGCAGCACCACCCCCTGCACCGGGATATCCAGGCCCTCCAGTTTCACCCGGATGCGTTCGGCCACGTCCCTGGCGCCCGCCAGGTCCGTGTCCGGCAGCAACACATGAAACTCCTCGCCGCCCACACGGGCCAGCAGGTCGGAGGGGCGAAGGCTCTGCTGGATCGCCTCGGCCACCTGCTTGAGGACCTCATCCCCGGCCAGATGGCCGTAGTCGTCGTTGATGCGCTTGAAGTGATCCAGATCCAGGCACAGCAGCGACAGCGGCGCACCATGGCGCTCTGACCTGGGCACCTCCATGTCGGCCCGTTCCACCAGCTGACGCCGGTTGGCCACGCCGGTGAGCGCATCGGTGGAGGCCAGTTGTTCAAGCTTGCGGTTGGCCTCCTGGACCTGCAGCAGGGCCTCCTGGGTCCAGGCCTGCTGCTCGCGCAGCTGCGCCATCATGTCCATCTGGCTGTAGACCGTGGAAAAGGACCGGGTGGTGTGGAAGGCCTGCACGATGCCGTAGCTGAGCATGAAGAAACCGGCCGCAAAGATGCCATGGCCCAGCCACCACAGGTGGTTCCAGGGGGTGGCGAGCAGGAATGCAAGGGAGGCCTGGGCGAAGACCGCCAGAGAGACCATGTAGACGGTCATCAGGGGAGAACGGGTACGCAGCACCGCCATGACCAGGATGCCGGCCAGGGACAGCAACATGGCCCCGGTCTCCAGGCCCACGAGCACGGGACGAGCCTGCGCCCAGGGCAGCTGGCCGAGGTAAGCGGCAATCCCCATGATGAGCATGAACACCCCCAGCCCTGCCAGCCAGAATTGATACCGGCAGCGCACCGGCAGGACATCGGGCAGCGCGCGGTAGCGCAGCAGGGCGATGAAGAAACAGGCGGCCATCACCAGCCTCGAGGCGGGTCCGAAGATCAGGAACAGCGCCAGCCCTTCGTCCACGATACGGGTGAGAAAGCCGTGGGGCAGGTAGATGACGGTGAAGCCCAGAAAGCCCAGGGCCAGCCAGCGCAGGAAGACCTCACCCGAGGCCCGGTAGCAGCGCCAGGTAACGTAGGTGGCGAAGGCACTCAGGGCGATGGCGATGCCGATGGCCACCTCGTGGAACAGGTGGTGCTCGAAGCGCAGCGCCGGATCCTGGAAGCTGTAGACGTAGGCGATGGCAATGAGCGGCGTCAGGGCGAAGCCGGCGATGAGCAGGCGATGGTAGGCCAGGGTGAGTCTCTGGATCAGCCAGCCGGCCTCGCCCTGTTGTTCGTCCATCGAGCCCACTCCGTGTTCGCGGGACACTGCGGCCGCCACCAGGGATGGTCCAGCACCGCGATGACTGTGAAAAAGCGCAGGGATATCATGCGCTTTTTTCTCGCCAAAGGTGAAACTACCCCTTTACGGCTATCACACTACGAGCTTCGCAGGTCCATACTGCATACTCTAGTCATAGACCGAAACCCACGGGACACGACCCATGACCGATCACGACGACGACCACGCCGAACTGACCAAGGAGCAGAAGATCCTGCGCATCATGCAGTCGGTGCTCACCGACGTGGCCCGGGACACCCATGCGCCACCCGGCATGAAGCATCCCCTGAGTGACAAGACCATCCAGAACATCCGCGATTGCCTGAGCCTGATCACGGCGCGTCAGCAGGAGCTGGCCGAGGCCCTGGGGCAGGACATGAACATGCGCCCCCGCTACGCGGATGAACCGAGAAAGAGCGACACGGTGGTGCCCATCAACATTGATGCCCTGCGCAAGAAACCGGAGTCGTGACAGCGGTCTCGAATCCGTCCGGTTCCGTCGGGGCCTGCTTGGTACATCCACCCGCCCTTGGGCTATGATCCGGATATTCTCTCATCGTCCGGAGTCCTTGATGCGCCCTCGTTCCCGTCTTGCCGCCCCTGCTCTCAGCCTGGCCCTTGGGCTGGCCGTTGCCAGCACCAGCACCGCGCTGCTGGCGGACATGACCCTGCACTTCACAGACTCCGATGGCGCCACCGGCAGCCGCCTCATGATCAAGGGCGAGCTGGTACGCATGGAGGAACAGGCGGAAGACCGCAGCGTCATCTACAGCCTCTACGACAGCCGCAAGCGCACCCTGACCATGATCATCGACGAGGAGCAAAGCTACAGCGAACTGACCGAGGAAGGGCTCAAGGCCCAGGCCGGTGAGATGCGCGCGGTGCAGCAGGAGTTCGTGCAGCAGATGCGCGAACAGATGGCCCAGATGCCCCCCGAGATGCGCCAGCAGATGGAGCAGCAACTGATCCAGATGGGCTTTGACCCGGCCGTCATGGCCGGCAGCGAGGCGCCGATCCGGGACTCCTCCTCACTCACCACCCGCAAGACCGGAGAGACGAGCACCATCAACGGTGTGCGCTGCGATCACATGGAGGTGCTGCTGGAGGGTCGGGTCACCAACCAGATCTGCGTCGCGTCCCCCGATCGCATCCGCATGAACCGCGCGGACTTCGCCACCCTGAAGAACCTGTTCGAGTTCATGCAGAACCTGTCCGACATCGCCCTGTCCATGGGCGGGCCGGCGGCCGCCGAGATCGGCGCCGAGATGCTGCCGGTGGTGGACGGCATCCCGGTGCAGGTCAGGAACATGGCCGACGGCTCCACGGTCACCCTGGTCTCCAGTTCCGGCGAGCGACTCTCAGCGGATCTGTTCAGGATCCCGGAAGGTTACCAGCCGGTGGCCCCTTTCTGAGATGGCAGGCGCGGTGCTCAACGGGCTGACAGGTATCGGGCGTCTCGCCGCAGCCCTGCTGCTGGCCAGCCTGCTCGGCGCCTGCGCCAGCACCGCACCGCAGCGCCCTGCCGCTAGCCTGCCGCCTGTGCTGCCGGATCAGGGCAGCCTGCACCCTGCCCGGGCGCAGGTGATCAACACCGCGCTGGCGCAACTGGGCACACCCTATCGATTTGGCGGCGACACCCCCCGGGGCTTCGACTGCAGTGGCCTGGTTCAGTATGCCCACCAGGCGGCGCGCATCCCCGTGCCGAGGCAGACCGGTGATCAGGCCGCCCACGCACGCCCGGTACCGGCCCAGGCCCGGCAACCGGGGGACCTGCTGTTCTTTCGCATCAACGACAACAAGCCCTCCCACGTGAGCATCTACCTGGGCAACGGCCAGTTCGTGCACGCCCCCTCCTCCGGCGGCCACGTGAGCATCGAGCGCCTGGACAATCCCTACTGGGCGCCCCGCCTGCTGCACGTGGGCCATTACTTTCCGGACTGATTGCACACCCGAGCGGTTAAACTGCCGGGATCAGCATGACTGGAACCCTCAAGGTCCGACACGTTCCAACATTTCATAACCCCAAAAAAATCCATGCATTCCGGAGTCATCATGAAATCCAGAATCCTCATCGCCCTCGTCACCTGCCTGTGCCTGTTCTCCCAGGCTTCCCTCGCCAAGGAACCGCTGCTGGAGACCGAGCACATGCGCGTCTACAGCGTCGAAGGGGAGTTCGCCACCTACCGCGAGGCCCTGGAGATGGCCATCACCAACCGCGGCATCGTGATCAACAACGTGGCCTACATCGGCAACATGCTCAAGCGCACCGCCGCCGACGTGGGCGGCAAGCCCCTGTACCAGGAAGGCGAGGCCCTGGAGTTCTGCAGCGCGGTGATCTCCCGGCGCATGATGGAGGCGGACATCCACAACATCGTGTTCTGCCCCTACATCGTGGCGGTCTACGTCACCAAGGCGGAGCCAAACACGGTCTACGTCTCCTACCGTCGTCCCATTCCCGTGGGTGACGATGCCTCCAGGGAAAGTCTGATGGCCGTGGAGGAACTGCTGGAGGAGATCGTGCAGGAGACCCTGGACGCCTTCTGACGGCAAGAATAGAGGGACGAACACTGTGTAGGTCTCTGCCCCCTTGCCGAGTACTTGAGCCACACAAACGAACCCCGCCATTCGGCGGGGTTCGTTTTTTCATCACATCAAGTCCACTCAGTTCGTGCCTGACGGGCCCGAATCAACGCCTTCCAGGCCATGCAGATACAGGATCTGGCTGGCATGTACAAAAGGCGTCTCCACCAGGTTGCGGGTCAGGCTGGATGGCGCCTGAGCCGCCCGCTCACGGAGTGCCTGATGACCCACCTGGCCAAGGATGCGGTCGGTCGTGCGCTTCAGGCTCGCGCTGGTGGACGGCAGGGGCGTGTCTTCGAGGTGCACCAGGCGCGGCGCACCGGGCAGTACCGGCTGACGGCTGGGACGCCAGCCGTCGTCGTTGTGGAACAGCTGCCAGGCCCGCTCAGCAACCAGGCTCGCCTGAGACCAGACCTTCTCATCACCCGTGAACGCCGCCCAGTCCGCGAGACCGCGGGCCACGAAGGCGTAGTCCTCAAGCTCGCCCTCGCCCACCGGCGCGCCCGCGGCGTCCAGGGCCCTGGGCAGGCCGCCGTCGCGCCACATGGCGGAGATCATGCGTGCATGCAGGGCGGCGCCGGCCTCGGCGGCGCGCCGGTCGTGGGGGGCCGCCGCCGCCAGGGCCGAGAGGGTCAGGCCGTTCCAGGCCACCACCACCTTGTCATCCACCGGCAGCACCCGTGAGGCCCGGGCCTCCATCAGCTGGCTGCGCGCCTGCTCCAGCAGTGCCTCGACCCGGTCCTGTTCCATGCCAAGCAGTTCTGCCACCTGGGCCGCGCTGCGCGCAATGATGGGCAGGTGGCCATGTTCTAGGATCGGCGTGGTGTCGAAGCCCCAGGCGGGCTGCACCACCCGCCAGGCCTCGTCGCCGATGATCCCGCGCACCTCCTCCGGCGACCACAGGTAGTAGCCGCCCTCCACGTCCTGGTCGTCCACGGCGGACAGGCTGGCCACGTAATCTCCACGGCCCGTGGCCATGCCCTGGATCATGAAATGCACCGTGTCGAGGGCCACCCGACGGTAGTCCTCGCGGCCGAAGACCTCGGCGGCGCGCAGGTAGACCTCGGCCAGCAGGGCGTTGTCGTAGAGCATCTTCTCGAAGTGCGGCACCTGCCAGCCCGGATCCTCGGTGTAGCGGTAGAAACCGCCGCCCAGATGATCCCTCAGCCCCTGGCTCGCAATGGTGTCCAGGGTCACTGTCAGAAACTCGTCCAGCCAGGGCTCGTCGCGCAACTGGCGCGCCTCCAGCAGGGCCAGCAGCTGCGCCGCCTGGGGGAACTTGCTCTGGTTGCCGAAGCCGCCGCTCATCTTGTCGGCCAGGCCGCGACTGGCGTTGATGAAACGGTCCAGCAGTTCGTCCACGTTGATGCCCTGCACCGGGGCCTGCCGGGCCCGTTCCAGCTGCGCCAGTTCCAGGGCCGCCTGGCGGGTGATCTCGCGCAGGTTGTCCTTGTCGGACATCCAGTGGGCGTGGACCCGCTCCATGAAACCGTCGAACTCATCGGGGGGCATGTAGACGATGCCCACCAGCGGATAACCATCGGGTGTGAGGATCACGTTCAGGGGCCAGCCGCCGTAACCGCGGGTCACCTGCACGAAGTTCATCAAGCGCGCGTCCAGGGCCGCGTCCAGCTCACGGTCCACCTTCACGGGCACGAAACCGGCGTTGATGCGCGCGGCAATGTCCTCGTTCTTGAAGCTCTCCCGCTGCATCACGTGGCACCAGTGGCAGGAGAAGTAGCCCACGGACACGAACATGAGCCGGTCGTTCTCCCGCGCCAGTTCCAGGGTGGCGTCCTCCCAGGCCTGCCAGAGCACCGGGTCGTCCTGGTGCAGGCGCAGGTAGGGCGACGGGCTCCCGGCCATGCGGTTCTCCATGCCCAGGGTCTCGGCCTGGGCCGGCAGCGTGATGAGCGCCAGGGACAGCAGGGCGGACAGGGCAAGAAACAGGGGTCGGACGGTATTCATGCACACTCCTCGGTGGTCCGGTGGTGGCACGAGGACGTGGCTCGCGCCTGTATGTGTTGTTCTATCTGTAAACCGACGCACCAGACGGCCGGATTCTTCCCGCACGGCGAGCCCTGCCAGTGCAGCAGGGCCTACTCCCGACCTGTCTCGCGCCGTCGGCTTCCAGGTGAAACATAGGGCGGGCCGTGCCCGCCTGCTGACCGCGACACTGCGGCTGACGGCGGCCACGGGCCGCCCTATGCGCGAAGGAAGCCAGCACTGCGCCGTCAGCCGCCCTGATGCGGCATCCGGCCTGGGCTCACTCGGCGGACAGCTTGCGCCGCAAGGCTCGCAGCAGCGCGCCGAACATCGGGATGCGTTCGTAGAGCGCTGCCGCCGGGTCCCAGTAATCCACGTGCTCCAACACCCGGCCCGCCTCGTCGAACACCACGCGGCTCATGCCGTCCACGTCCAGGGCCATGCGTCGCCCGACGGTGGGACCATCGGTGAAGCGCCAACGGATGAAGGCGGTCTGCCCGCTCAGGGCCCACTCCCGCACCTCGAAGCGGGGCGCCGGACAGACCCTGTACATGTGCTCGAATACCGCGCGGATGGCGGGCACGCCGCTCACGTCGTTGAACGGGTCCTTGAAGCGGGCCCTGTGAGTAAACAGTTCATCGAGCCTGTCCAGGGATTGCGGCGTCAGGGTGGCGAAGAACTCCGCGTAGGCCCTGACCCGCTCGGCGAGATCCACGGTGCCGTTCATGCCGACACCATGCGCCGCGCGATGCGCAGGTAGAGGCCGTTGGGCAGCAGCCTCAGCAGGCCCATCATGAGGGCGAAGCGCCAGGGAAAGCGGATCTCGAAGGCATCATTGTGCAGCCCCTTCATGATGGCCTCGGCGGCCTGTTCCGTGGTCATGAGGAAGGGCATCTCGAAACGGTTCTTGTCCGTGAGCGGGGTCTTCACGAAGCCCGGGTTGATCACCCGCAGGCGCACCCCCTCGGCGGCCAGTTCCGGCTGCAGGGATTCCGCCAGGCTGATCAGCGCCGCCTTGGTGGCCCCGTAGGGCGCGGCACGGGGCAGACCCCGGTAGCCGGCCAGGCTCGCGGTGATCAGGATCTGCCCCCGCCCCCGGGCGCGCATGGCGGGCATCACGGCGGCCAGGCCGTGGACCACGCCCAGGTAATTCACCTCCATGAGACGCCGGAAAAGGCTCACATCGAAGTCGTCTAGCCCCATGGGCTCGTAGTCGCCGGCATTGAGGATGCAGAGTTCAACCGGTCCCAGTTCCGCCTCGATGCGCGCAGCCAGGGCCGCGAGCCCCTCGGGGTCGGTGACATCCCCGGGAAAGCTGGACAACTGCGCGGGCGATGCCTGGCACAGGGCCTCCAGGCGCTCCGCCCGCCGGGCAGTCAGCGCCACCTGCCAGCCGGCGTCGGCCAGGCGCCGCGCCAGCTCGGCCCCAATGCCGCTGCTCGCACCGATCAGCCATGCCACGGGTGATTCCATGGAAACCCTCCGGATTACCTGTAAAATATTTGTACGCGAAACACTGGATCCTTTATACAATTGTTGTACAATTATTTCCATGGCGATCACCACGGACTCCATTGAAGACCTGCCGACCGAGGAAGGGCTGTTCCCCATCCGCACGGTGTGTGCACTGACGGGCATTCATCCCGTGACCCTGCGCGCCTGGGAGCGCCGCTATGGCCTGATCCGGCCCAAGCGCACACCTAAGGGCCACCGCCTCTACAGCGGCGAGGACATCGAACTCATCAACCGGGTGTTGCGCCTGCTGGACCAGGGCGTGTCCATCGGCCAGGTGGGACAGCTGCTGGAGAGCACCGAGACGCCGCCCGCCGAGAGCACGGCTGCGCCCCAGACCCCGCCGCCGGGACGCGACAGCCGCGGCTGGAACGACTACCGCATGCGCCTGCGCGAGGCCATCGGCAGCCTGGATGTCCCCGCCATGAGCGCCACCTGGGAAGACGCCCTGTCGCTGTTTTCCCTGGACACGGTCATCCAGCAGCTCGCCCTGCCCCTGCAGCGCATGCTCCAGGAACGCCCCGTGACCGACGTGGTGGCCGGTGCCGAACTGGCCTTCTTCAACCGCTGGCTGCGCCAGACCCTGGACACCCGCCTGCGCCAGCAGCAGTGCTGCGCCGACGCCATGCACGTGCTCGCCGTGCCGATGCACGAATCCCCGGGGGACCTGGGCCTGCTGCTGTTCGCCCTGGCCGCGGCACAACGGGGCATTCACGCGCACCTGCTCACCACCGGGGCCCCGGTGGCCGGGCTCGAAACCCTGGCCCGGCGCGCCGACGCCAGCGCCATCGTGCTCTACAGCGACAGCCCCCTGCAGCACAGCGCCCGGCTGGCCCACTGGCCCGGCGCCGAGGCGGGTGGCGAGCGCCTGCCGGTGTTCGCCATGGGTCCCGGCTTCGAGCCGCTGCCGCCCGCCCTGGAACTCATCGGCGCCCAGTCCCTGGGCACCGACCCGGACAAGGCCGCGAGACGGCTTCATGGAAGCCTCCTCCAGGTCTGAGCTTGGCCCGCCAGTCAGACACCTGATCGTCGTGCTGGGTGACCAGCTGGACCCTCGTGCGCGTCCGCTCGTCGCGCTGGATCCCGCCCGGGACTGCCTGTGGATGGCGGAGGTGACCGGCGAATCCACCCACGTCTGGTCCCACAAGGCCCGCTCCACCCTGTTCCTGGCCGCCATGCGCCACTTCCGGGACGCCTGCCTACAGGCCGGCCGTCCCCTGGTGTATCACCGCCTCGGCCACCATCCCCATGGCTCGCTCGCCGAGGCCCTGGCCACGGACCTGGCGCGACTGCGCCCCGAGAGGGTGATTCTCACCCGGCCCGGCGACCATCGGGTGCTCCAGTCCCTCACCCGCGTCTGCGATTCGGCCGGCGTGCCCCTGGAGATCCGGGAGGACGCACATTTTCTCGTCTCACTGGAGTCGTTCAGGCACTGGGCCGGGCGGCGCAAACAGACCCGGCTGGAGCACTTCTACCGCCACGTGCGCGAACAGATGGGTGTGCTCATGGAAGACGGCGAGCCCGCCGGCGGACGCTGGAACTTCGACACCGAAAACCGCAAGCCCCTGCCCAGGGCAGGCCCCGGGATGCTGCGGGCCCCCCTGGGCTTCGAACCCGATGCCCTGACCCGGGAAGCCATGGCGGACGTGGAACGCCATTTCCCAGACCACCCGGGCTCCCTGGCTTCCTTCGACTGGCCGGTCTCCCCGGAACAGGCCCGGGCGGCGCTCGAGGACTTCATCGACCACCGCCTGCCCGCCTTCGGCCCCTATCAGGATGCCCTGTGGACCGGCGAGCCCTGGCTCTACCACGCGCGCATCAGTGCGGCCCTGAACCTCAAGCTCATCTCCCCCCGTGAGGTGATCGAGGCCGCCGAGGCCGCCTGGCGGGAAGGCCGCGCGCCCCTGGCCTCGGTGGAGGGTTTCATCCGCCAGGTGCTGGGCTGGCGTGAGTACGTGCGCGGCCTGTACTGGCAGCACATGCCCGAGTGGCTTGAATGGAACGCACTGGAGGCCGGGGAGGCGCTGCCCGGCTTCTACTGGACTGGGGAGACGGACATGCGCTGCCTGGCCGAGACCCTGGGGCAGACGCTGGAACTCGGCTATGCCCACCACATCCAGCGGCTCATGGTCACCGGCCTGTTCGCCCAGCTGCTGGGCGTCAGACCCCCTGCGCTCCATGAATGGTACCTGGCGGTGTACGTGGACGCGGTGGAGTGGGTGGAGCTGCCCAACACCCTGGGCATGTCCCAGTACGCCGACGGCGGGCGCATGGCCTCCAAGCCCTACGTGGCCTCGGGCCAGTACATCAAACGCATGAGCAACTACTGCGAGCACTGCCGCTACCGGCCGGACCAGGCCGTGGGCGAGCAGGCCTGCCCATTCACCACCCTGTACTGGGACTTCCTGGACCGGCACCGGGCAAGATTCTCCAGGCACCCGCGCACGACCCTGCAATGGCGCAACCTGGAACGTATTTCCCCCGAGCGCCTGGCGGCCATCCGCAGGAAGGCTCAGGACATCCGCACAACCCTCACCGGAGACCGAACATGACCCGCACCGCACTGATCACCGGCGCCGCCGGCGGACTCGGCCAGGCCGCCACCACCATGCTGCAGTCCCGGGGCTGGCGGGTGGCCGGCGTGAGCCGGGATGCCGCGCGCCTGTCCGGCACATCCGAGCAGTTCCTGCCTATCCAGGCCGACGTCTCCACCGGCGCGGGCGCGGAGCAGGCGCTCGCCGCCTGCATGGAGGCCTTCGGCGCACCGCCCGATGCCCTGATCCACGCCGTGGGCAGCACCCTGCTCGCGCCCCTGCACCGCACCGACGAGGACACCTATCGCCAGACACTGGCCGCCAACCTGGACAGCGCCTTCTTCACCCTGCGCGCCTATGTGCAGGCGGCGCTGAAGGCGAAACGGCCCGGCAAGGTGGTCCTGGTCAGCTCCGTGGTGGCCCGGGTGGGTGTCTCCAACCACGAGGCCATCGCCATGGCCAAGGGTGGCATCGAGGCCCTGGTACGCTCGGCGGCCGCCACCTATTCCCCCCAGGGCATCCGCATCAACGCCATCGCCCCGGGCCTGACCCGCACGCCGGCCACGGAACGCCTGTTCTCGGCCCAGACGGCGGAGGAGCAGATTCGCGCCCAGTATCCCCTGGGCCGCTACGGCGCCGCCGAGGACCTGGCCCGGGCCGCCTGCTGGCTGGTCTCCGAGGAGGCCGACTGGATCACCGGACAGGTGCTGCCCGTGGACGGCGGCTTCACCGCCGTGCGCCCCATGGTGAGGGCCCGGTGATGAAGACCCTGCTCTGGTTCCGGCGCGACCTGCGCCTGACCGACAACCCGGCGCTGGCCCGGGCGCTGGAAGACGGCGAGGTGATCCCCGTCTACATCCATGCCCCGGAGGAGGAAGGCGACTGGGCACCCGGCGGCGCGAGCCTCTGGTGGCTGCACCACAGCCTCGCCGCCCTGGGCGAGGACCTGCGCGCCCGGGGGGTGGATCTCGTCATCCGCCAGGGTGCGAGTCTTGAGACCCTGCAGGCCCTGATCCGGGAGACCGGGGCCCAACAGGTGCTCTGGAACCGGCTCTACGAACCGGCGCTGATTGCCCGGGACACCGGCATCAAGCAGCAACTGCGGGATCAGGGCATCCGGACGCAGAGTTTCAATGCCGCCCTGCTGTTCGAGCCCTGGACCGTGGCCAAGCAGGACGGCACCCCCTACAAGGTGTTCACCCCCTTCTGGAAGGCCTGCCTGGGTCTGGGCGTGCCGGTGGACGTGACGCCTGCGCCCGAACGCATCCAGGGTCCTGCACAGCTGCCGCCGGGCGAGACGCTGAAATCCCTGGGCCTGCTGCCCGACATCGACTGGGCCGCGGGCTTTACCGAACTGTGGCAGCCCGGCGAGGCCGGCGCCCTGGCACGCCTTGCGGAGTTCATGGACGAGGCGGTGGCGGACTACGACGAGATGCGCAACCGCCCCGACCGGGACGGCAGTTCACGTCTCTCCCCCTACCTGCACTTCGGTGAGATCGGCCCCCGCCAGGCGGCCGCCGCCTGCCAGGTAGCCAAGGACCGGCATGGCGGCAAGGCGGCCCACCAGGGCATCGACAGCTTCCTGCGCGAGATCGGCTGGCGGGAGTTCGCCCATCACCTGCTCTACCATTTCCCCCGGACCAGCGACGAGCCCCTGGACCCGCGCTTTCGCAAGCTGCCCTGGCGCGAACTGGATGAAGAGACGCTGCGGGCCTGGCAGCGGGGCCGCACCGGCATCCCCCTGGTGGACGCCGCCATGCGCGCCCTGTGGGCCACCGGCTGGATGCACAACCGGGTGCGCATGATCGTCGCCTCCCTGCTCACCAAGAACCTGGGCGCCCACTGGCTCACCGGGGCCCGCTGGTTCTGGGACACCCTGGTGGACGCGGACCTGGCCGGCAACACCCTGGGCTGGCAGTGGACCGCCGGCTGCGGCGCCGACGCCGCCCCCTACTTCCGGGTGTTCAATCCCGTGCTCCAGGGCGAGCGCTTCGACCCCAACGGCGACTACCTGCGCCAGTGGGTGCCGGAACTGGCGAAGCTGCCGGCGAAATACATCCACAGGCCCTGGGAGGCGCCCGAGGCGATCCTCAAGGCGGCGGGTGTGCGCCTGGGCGGCAACTATCCACGGCCCATCGTGGATCTCGCGGAAAGCCGCCGGCAGGCGCTGGAGATGTGGGAGGTGATTAAAGGAACGAAGGATGAAGGATGATGTTTAGCCACAGAGGGCACAGAGGTCACAGAGAAAAAATCATTGCGGTAGGAGGCCCGACTTCGGGCCGAACAGCGGTGGTCGGCCTGGCATCGATGTTCGGGGCGAGGTCGCCCCTCCTACAAGGGTTTTCTCTCTGTGACCTCTGTGCCCTCTGTGGCTAAAACGCCTTTCGCCTTGTCTATCTGATCAAGCCCATGAATTCCGCACGGGTGCGGGCATCGTTACGGAAGGTGCCGGTCATCATGGAGGTGGTCATGGTGGAGTTCTGCTTCTCCACGCCGCGCATCATCATGCACATGTGCTTGGCCTCCATGACCACCGCCACGCCCCGGGCATCGGTCACCGACTCGATGGCCTCGGCGATCTGGCGCGTGAGGGTCTCCTGGATCTGCAGGCGGCGGGCGAACATGTCCACGATGCGGGCGATCTTGGACAGACCGATCACCCTGCCCTTGGGCAGGTAGGCCACGTGGCAGCGGCCCAGGAAGGGCAGCAGGTGATGCTCGCACAGGGAGTAGAACTCGATGTCGCGCACCAGCACCATCTCGTCGTTGTCGGTCTCGAACAGGGCGCCGTTGACCAGCTCGTCCAGGCTCTGGTGATAACCGCGGGTCAGGTAGGACATGGCCCGGGCCGCGCGCAGCGGGGTGCCGATCAGGCCGTTGCGATCGGGGTCCTCCCCGAGGCCGCGGATGATGCGGGTGTAGTCCTCGGCCATGCGCTGTTCGGCATCGGCACCGGGAAAATCGTCTTCCTGCTCGCAGCAGTCGTGATGGCTCATCAGGTATTCCTTCGCTTGTGCTTTCATCGTCGTCTCACTCCTGATGCGTTTAAGGAATTGCCAACAGAATCAGCCAGGCCGTGGCCAGCGTAATCATGACTGCCGCACTCAGGATAAGTCTCAAGCGGCGATAATACCCGGGCCAGCCCAGTTGCGCACCGAAACGGCCGTCCACCGCCAGGATCAGGGCGAACAGGGCCACCTGCAGGGGCAGGGCCCAGTCCACCGGCAGCAGCAGCGTCAGCCAGGCCAGGATGGAGGGCACCACGGCCCAGACCATGGCCCTGCCCGCCTGCCCCGCCGGGAAACGTCCGGCCAGGGCCTGGCCCCAGTGCACCGCCCCCAGGAAGGTGGCGATCACCGCGCCGTAGGCGGCCAGCCAGGCGCCGGCAGAGTCCCGGGGCAGCGGCATCCCGAACAGCAGCATCAGCAGACCCACCCCGAAGGGCACGAGTCCCGCGTAACCCAGGGCCTTGACCAGGGCGACCGGTGGCAGGGAGGCCCCGGGGGTCGCCGGGGTCACGTCCCGGCCGGTGACCAGGGGATGGCCGAAAAACTCCACCTGCCCGCCCACGAACTGTCCGTCGATAAACACCTGGGGCAGGGTCTCCCAGTCCGTACGGGTCTTGAGTCCCTGGAAGCGCTCCCGCTGCTCACCACTGCCCATCTCCATGAGCACCTCCCGCACCCGCACCTCCGGATGCCGGGAGAGCCAGCTCTTGAGCGGGCGCACATCCGTGAGCCGGGAGCGGAAGATCACCACCTCCGCGCCCGCCAGGGCCTCATCCAGCCAGCCGGCAGGGCTGTGGTCTGCCGGATGTACGGGGGCCTGTGCGCTCACAGAAGCGCCTCGATGGCCCGGATCAGGGCAGGATCCTCCGGGGTCACCCGGCTCGGGAAGCTGCCCACCACGCGGCCCTCACGGTCGATCAGGTACTTGTGGAAGTTCCAGGCCGGGAACTCCCCCCGCCTCCCGGGCCAGTCCCCGGTACAGGGGATCGGCCTGCTCCCGGGCGGCGTGGGTCTTCTCGAACATGGGGAACTGCACCCCGTAGGTCAGGCGGCAGAACTCCAGGATCTGTTCCTCGGTACCCGGCTCCTGGCCACCGAAGTCATTGGAGGGGAAGCCCATGACCACCAGTCCACGGTCCTGGTAGCGGGCGTACAGGGCCTCCAGGCCCTCGAACTGGCGGGTGAAGCCGCACTTGCTGGCGGTGTTGACCACCAGCATCACCTGGCCGCGATAGGTCTCGCACAGGTTGATGGCTTCACCCCCGGTCAGGGGGCGCTTGTTCACGTTCAGGTAGTCGGGACAGGCGGCCTGCGCGGCGGGCACCGCCAGCAGCACTGTCAGGATCGCAAGGAAGCTCATTCGGCGCATGGCATTGACTCCTTCAACAGAGACCCCCGGGTCTCGATCACAAAATAGTTGTACACCAATTTACAAAAATTGTACAGATGGTGTATAAGTATTGCATCGGCTTTATTCAAGGCCAGAACCCCACGCCCAGGAGCGTCCCATGATCCACGCAGATTCCCGCATCGCAGTCATCGGCGGCGGCATTTCCGGCCTGGCCAGCGCCTGGCTGCTGGACAAGCGCCACCAGGTCACCCTGTTCGAGCGCAATCATTACGTGGGCGGCCACAGCAACACCCTGATGGTAGACGGCCCCCGGGGTCCGGTGCCGGTGGACACCGGCTTCGTGGTGTTCAACGAGCACAACTACCCGGAACTCACCAGCCTGTTCCGCCACCTGGGCGTCGCCTCCCAGGACACCGACATGTCCTTCAGCGCCTCGATCGGCGACGGGCGTATGGAGTACGCGGGCACCAACCTCAACACCCTGTTCGCCCAGCGCGGCAACCTGGTGCGGCCGCGCTTCCTGCGCATGGTGCGCGACATCCTGCGTTTCAACCGCCACGGCAAGGAACTGCTGGAGACCCACTGGGTACCGGACGTGAGCCTGGGCGACTACCTGTTCACCGAAGGTTACGGCGCCGGCTTCCGGGACGACTACCTGCTGCCCATGGCCGCGGCCATCTGGTCCTGCCCCACCCGGCAGATGCTGGACTTCCCGCTCATCTCGTTCCTGAACTTCTTCCGCAATCACGGCCTGCTCAACGTCACCGACCGGCCCCAGTGGCGCACCGTCACCGGCGGCAGCCGCGTGTACGTGCGCCGCATGCTGGACACCTTCAACGGGGACGTGCACACCGGCTCCCCGGTGGTGCAGGTGCGTCGCCGCCCCGACGGGGTGCAGGTGCGCTGCGCCGATGGTCGGGTGGAACGCTTCGACCAGGTGGTCATGGCCAGCCACGCCGACGAGACCCTGTCCCTGATCGAGAACCCGAGCGAGGCGGAGCGCCAGGTGCTGGGGGCCTTCCGCTACCAGCCCAACCGTACCCTGCTGCACACCGATGCCCGCCTGATGCCCAAGCGCCGGGCGGTGTGGTCCTCCTGGAACTACCTGGCCAGGGATTTCGGTGACGGCGGCCCGCAGGTCTCGGTGACCTACTGGATGAACCGCCTGCACCGCCTGCCGGAGAACGAGGGGCCCTACCTGGTGAGCCTGAACCCGCTCACCGAACCCCGGGAGGAGACCATCATTCGCGAGATGACCTACCAGCATCCGGTGTTCGATGCCGCCGCCATGGCCGCACAGAAACGGGTGCCGGGCATCCAGGGCGCGGACCGCCTGTGGTTCTGCGGTGCCTGGTGCGGCTACGGTTTCCACGAGGACGGGCTCAAGTCCGCCGAGACCGTGGCCTGGCGCCTGGGCGTGAGCCCGCCGTGGCTCGGCGAGTCCCGCGAGCCTGCGCACATTCAGACCAGGCCCGACCGGGTGGCGGCGGCGTGAACACCGCCCAGCCCGCAGCACGCATCTATCACACGCAGGTGATGCACCAGCGTCGTTTCCCCGTGGGTTATCGCTTCGTGTACCCGGTGTTCAGCCTGCTGCTGGACATCGACCGTCTGGATGAGACCAGCCGGAAATCACGCCTGTTCTCCTTCGAGCGCTTCAACCTGCTGAGCGTGCGCACCAGGGATCACGGACCCCGGGACGGCAGCCCCTGGCGCCCCTGGGTGGAGGCGAAGCTCGCGGAACACGGCATCCGCCTGGACGGCGGGACGATCCGGCTGTTGTGCATGCCCCGGGTGCTGGGTTACGCGTTCAACCCCCTGAGCGTGTGGTTCTGCCATCACCGCGACGGCAGCCTGCGCGCGGTGATCTGCGAGGTGAGCAACACCTTCGGCGAACACCACCACTACCTGCTGCACGAGGCGGGCCGGCCCATGCAGAGCCCGGTGCGGCAGCAGCGGGACAAGATCTTCCACGTCTCGCCGTTCATCGACATGGACGCCGAGTACCGTTTCCGCATCTCCGTGCCCGACGAGAAGCTGCGGGTGCTGATCCACGAATACCAGCAGGGCGAACTGATGCTGGTCGCCACCCAGACCGGCGAGGCACGCCCGTTCACCGACGCACAGCTGCTGCGCACCTGGCTGCGCATGCCGCTGATGACCTTCAAGGTCATCACCATGATCCACTGGCAGGCCCTGAAGATCTGGCTCAAGGGCGCCCGATACCACAGCAAGCCCGCCCCGCCCCGAGAGGAGATGTCCTGATGTCCACGCCTTCCGACCGCGTTGCCTCCGCACTGAGCATTCCCAAGCTGCCCCTGCCCCTGCGCTGGCTGGTCAGCCGCCTGGGACAGCTGGAGTACGGCGAACTGACCCTGATCGCCGCCGATGGCAATCGCCACACCCTCACCGGCGAGCACACGGGTCCCTCCGCCAGCATCCAGATTCACCGTCCCTTGCGACTGCTGCGCCGCCTGCTCACCCGGGGCGACATCGGTTTCGCGGAAGGGTACATGCAGGGGGAGTGGAGCACGCCGTGCCTGAGCGCCCTGCTCACCCTGGGCGCCCTGAACGAGCACCGCCTGTCCGGCGTGGTCGAGGCCAACCGGCTGAGCACCTTCATGGGCAGGCTGCGTCACCTGATGAACCGCAACAGCAAGCGCGGCAGCCGGGCCAACATCTCCTTCCACTACGACCTGGGCAACGAGTTCTACAAGCTCTGGCTGGACGAGACCATGACCTATTCCAGCGCCGTGTTCGCGTCCCGGGACGAGGCCCTGGAGAGTGCGCAGACCCGCAAGTATCAGCGCCTGCTGGACAGCCTCGATGCCGAACCCGGCGCGCACATCCTGGAGATCGGTTGCGGCTGGGGCGGCTTCGCCGAACTGGCTGCCCGTCAGGGCTACCGGGTCACCGGCCTGACCCTGTCCCGGGAGCAGCTGGACTTCGCCCGCAAGCGCATGGAGAAAGCCGGACTTTCCGAGCGCGTGGACCTGCGTCTGCAGGACTACCGCGATCTGGACGAGCAGTTCGATCACGTGGTGTCCATCGAGATGTTCGAGGCCGTGGGCGAGGCATACTGGCCCACCTATTTCGAGACCGTGCAGCGGGCGCTGCGCCCGGGCGGGCGCGCCGCACTGCAGGTGATCACCATCGACGAGGCGGTGTTCGAGCGCTACCGCAAGGGCGCCGATTTCATCCAGCTCTACATCTTCCCCGGCGGCATGCTGCCGTCGGTGGAGCGCTTCAACGCCGCGGCCGAGGCCGCGGGACTGGATGTGGGCACCCAGAGCTTTCACCGCCTGGACTATGCCGAGACCCTGGCCCGCTGGCACCGCCAGGTGATGGCCCACGCCGACGTGCTGCCGGCGCTCGGCTACGACGAGCGTTTCCTGCGCACCTGGCGCTACTACCTGAGCTACTGCGAGGCGGGCTTCAGGACCGGCCGCACGGATCTGATGCAGGCGCTTCTGCACAAGCCGGCGTGATGAAAAGCTTGACCGCGAAGGGCGCGAAGTTTTTTCAATCAATCATTCCTTGGCGACCTTCGCGCATACCTTCGCGCCCTTTGCGGTAAGGCTTTCCAAGACACAGCATGAGCCATGAGCACACAGCCTGACAGTGTGAACACGACCACCCTGCTCGCCTACGGCCTGCCTGGATTGCCGCTGGCCGTGCTCGGGCTGCCGCTGTACGTGTTCCTGCCTGCTTTCTATGCCCAGGCGTTTGGCATCGGTCTGGCCACCGTGGGTGCGGTGCTGCTGGTGGCACGCCTGTTCGACGTGATCACCGATCCGCTGGTGGGCCATCTCAGTGACCACACCCGATCCCGGTTCGGGCGACGCAAGATCTGGATGCTGGCCGGCGCACCGCTGCTGCTCATCGGCGTGACATTCCTGTTCCTGCCGGCAGGTTCTCCGGGTACGGCCTACCTGCTGGTGTTCAGTCTCATCACCTACCTGGGCTGGACCCTGGTGGCGCTGCCCTACACCGCCTGGGGGGCGGAGTTGTCCCCCGACTACCACCAGCGCTCGCGCATCGCCGCGAGCCGCGAGGGCTTCGTGATCGCCGGCACCCTGCTGGCCGCCGCCGCCCCGGTGCTGCTGGGACACGGCGAGGACACTGGCGCGACGCTGGCCAGTCTCGCCCTGTGGCTCTGGATCCTGATCCCCGCGAGCCTGCTGCTGCTCCTGTGGCGGGTGCGCGAACCCGAGCGCGTGCGTGCGCCCGTGGCCTGGTCCGAGGGCTGGCGCATCCTGCTGGACAACGCCCCGTTCAAGCGCCTGCTGCTGGCCTACCTGCTGAACGGCACCGCCAACGCCCTGCCCGCCACCCTGTTCCTGCTGTTCGTGGGCCACGTGCTGGGCGCACCGGAGATGGCCGGCCTGCTGCTGCTCCTCTACTTTGCCGCCGGGGTGCTGTCCCTGCCCCTGTGGCTGCGCCTGGCACGGGTGACCTCCAAGCACCGCACCTGGTCCCTGTCCATGCTCTGGGCCTGCGCCGTGTTCCTGTGGGTGCCGTTCCTGTCCGAGGGGCAGGTGTGGGCCTTCGCCGTGATCTGCCTGCTGTCGGGCCTGAGCCTGGGCGTGGACCTGGCCCTACCCTCGGCCATCCAGGCGGACGTGGTGGATCTGGACACCGCCAACGGTGGCGGCGAGCGCGCCGGGGTGTTCTTCGGCCTCTGGGGCATGGCCACCAAGCTCGCCCTGGCCCTGGCCGTGGGGATCGCCTTCCCGCTGCTGCAGCTGGCCGGATTCGACGCCGGCGCCGAGAACAGCGCCTCGGCCCTGATGTGGCTGGCCCTGCTCTACGCGGGCCTGCCGGTGCTGCTCAAGCTCGCCGCCACCGCCCTGGTGTGGCGTTTCCCCATCGATGCGGGCGCCCACGCGCGTCTGCGCGATCACCTCGACACCGCCACGGAGTCTCACCATGAGCCGATCCCTTCGCCGTCTTCTCCTGCTGCTGTTCCTGTCGGCCCTGTTCAGCGGGTGCGCCAGCATGAAGCCTGAGGACTTCCGCGACAGCACCCCGACCCTGGACCTGGAGACCTACTTCACCGGCCAGGTGCGCGCCTGGGGCATCTTCCAGGATCGCAGTGGCAAGATCCGCCGCCAGTTCACCGTGGACATCCTCGGCTACATGGATGGCGACGAACTGGTGCTGGAGGAGGACTTCGTCTACAGCGACGGCGAGGAGAGCCGGCGCGTGTGGCGCCTCAAGCGCCTGGACGAACATCATTACGAAGGTCGTGCCGACGACGTGCACGGCGTCGCGACCGGCGTGCTCTATGGCCAGGCGTTCAACTTCCGCTATACCTTGATGCTGGAAGTGGGCGAGCGCACCTGGCGCGTGAACTTCAACGACTGGATGTTCATGCACGAGGACGGCGTGCTCATCAATCGTGCGGAGATGAGCAAGTTCGGTGTCCGTCTCGGTGAGGTCACCCTGTTCTTCAAGAAGGAGGGACACGGCACATGAAGCAAAAGGTTTTCGACGCGGATCTGGACGCCCTGCACCACGTGGCCATCCCGGTGGAGAACGTGGCGCGGGCGGTGGACTGGTACCGCAACCAGTTCCGGGTGCGTATCGCCTACCAGGACGAGACCTGGGCGCTGCTGAAATTCGCCAACACAAGTCTCGCCCTGGTGGTCCCCGGTCAGCACCCTCCACACATCGGCGTGGTGCATCCCGATGCCAGAAGCTTCGGTGAACTCAAGACGCACCGGGACGGCACCGCATCCATCTATCTGAAGGACAGCGAAGGCAACGCTGTCGAGATCCTGGAGGACAACGCCTATGTCTAGCCTGCACACCCACATGCGCGCGCGGACGCTCGCGCAGCCCAATCGCAGCACCTGCACGGACCGCATGATCCTGTTCGTCGCCGCATTGCTGCTGTTCCTGATCCCCACCCTGCCGGCGCAGGCCAGCGTGGTCACGGTGGGCGATGCCCGGTTCCAGACCCAGTTGAAGAACGAGGCGGGTAAGAACCTTGTACTCAAGGGCACCGGCGTTGCCCGCTACGCGGTGTTCATCCGCGTCTACGGCGCCGGCCTCTACGGCCCCGAGGGCGTGCCCGCCTCCAGCCTGCTCGAGCGTGGCGAGCCCAAGCGCCTGGAGATCGAGTACTTCGTGGACATCAAGGCCTCCGACCTGGTGCTTGCCGCCAACACCATCCTCGAGAGACAGCTCAGCGCCGAGGAACTGCAGGCCCTGGAACCCCGTATCCGCCAGCTGCACGACGCCTACCGCAGCGTGCGTCCCGGCGATCGCTACGTGATGGAGTACCTGCCCGACCAGGGCACGGTGCTGCGCCTCAACGGCGAGCCCCTGGTCACCGTGGAAGGCCGGGATTTCGCGCGGGCCTACTTCGGCATCTGGCTGGGCGATGAGCCCCTGTCCAGCAACCTGCGCAACGCGTTGCTGGGTCAGTAATGTGATGCAGCACACGGTGCCTTAGTGTGCGCTGCAGCATCCGCTTGTCGGTTCCGTTGACACCATCCAACGATCACTTGACCCCGGTCAGTATTGACACAGGGGTCCAATGTCTAGGATGTTCCCAGCCCAAACCGACACGGACCCTACGCGCCGATGCCGAACAAACAGGAAAGACCCTCCACGCCCCGTCACACCGTCCCCCGGGATTTCACGGTGAGCGAGGCACTCTGGCCTCGGGATACCGGGGCGCTTCGCAGCGTCCGCGAACCGGTCTTCGTGGAAGAACAGGGCGTGCCCCTGGAACTGGAGCGAGACGGCGTGGATATCGCCTGCCTGCACCTGCTGGCCAGGAACAGCAGCGGCCACCCCATCGGCGCTGCGCGACTTGCTCCGGACGGACGCATCGGACGCATGGCCGTACTCCCTGCCTGGCGGGGCCGCGGTGTCGGCAGGGCACTGCTGGATGCGGCCATCAGGCTTGCAAAGGAACTGGGCATGGTTAAAGTGGAGCTGAACGCCCAGTGCCATGCGAGCGCGTTCTATGCCAAGGCAGGCTTCCAGCAGATCGGCGAGGTCTTCATGGACGCCGGCATCCCTCACATCCGCATGGTCAAAAGGATCGAATGCCATGCCCCTGAAACGGAATCCGAACTCGAATCCCGATAGCACCGACCGGGAATCCGGCCTCGTGCGCCTGGAAGGCCTTGAGGCCATCCGCCAGTTCATTCATCACCGGGTCGCGGAGGCTCGCCGGCGACTCTGGATCCTGAGCCCCGATCTCAACGCCTTCATCTACAACGACCCCGACCTGGTGGACGCGGTCTCGGCCCTGGCCCGGCGAAGCCGCCACGCGGACGTGCGCATCCTGATCCAGGACAGCCGCAGCCTGCCGAGCGGCGGACACAGGTTGGTGGATCTGGCACTGCGCATCAGCAGCCGCATCCACCTGCGCCGTCAACCGCCTGACGAGGCCAGACTGGACGAGTCCATAGTACTCATCGACAGCGGCGGCTACCTGCACCAGCGCCGCGCCGCCGACCCCGTGGCCATGGCGGATGCCTACGCACCGCCCCGGGTGCAGACCCTGGAGGGCCGCTTCCGCACCTTCTGGACCCACGCCATGCCCGACCCGGAACTGCGCCGGCTGAAGATCTGACACACCGGGGTCTGGACGGACCTCAAAGAAAAAACAATGGACAGGATTAACATGATTAACATGAATAAAAGCTCCGGAAGGATTTAATCGTGTAAATCATGTCAATCCTGTCGAGTCCCTTCAGTTTTTTGAGACAGTTCAACCCCAAAATCTGGGCGGCCAGTCTCCAGCTCCGGGAATCCGTGACCATGAAGCATCTTCCCGCCTTCCTCCTGGTGTTGCCCCTGTTATTCTGGATCGGCGTCGTGCCGGCCGAGACAGACGACAAGGTGCCCATCGAGATCATCCAGCTGCAGCACCGCAGTGCCGATGAACTGATGCCCCATATCCAGCCCCTGCTCGGCCCCCGGGATGCCCTGACCGGGACCGGCTATCGCCTGATCGTGCGCACCAGCCCCGGCCGCCTGAACCAGATCCGCGAAGTGATCGCCGAGCTGGACCAGCCCGTGCGCCAGCTGCGGCTCACCGTGCGCGTGGAGGACAGTGCCCAACGCGACCAGCAACGCATCGATCCCGCCGGTGAAATCGATGCCCAGGGCCGCGTGGTACGTCGCTACACCACCACCCGCCGCAACGGCGAGCAGTGGGTGCGTGTCCAGGAGGGCCAGCAGGCCCACATCCGCGAAGGCGAGGTGATCCCCATGGCCAGCATCGCCTACCTGCGCCGCGACGGCACGCTGGTCGGCGGCGTGGACTACCAGGGCCTCGACCGTGGTTTCGTGGTCACGCCCCATCTCATGCCCGATGGTCGCGTGCGCCTGCACATCGTTCAGATCGCCGAGCGGGAGAGCCCGGCCGGTGGCGGGCGGATCGAGACCCGCGGGCTTGAGACCGTGGTCACGATCGAGACAGGGGAATGGGTAGATCTGGGCGGCACAGTCGGGCGATCGCGTATGGATGATCAACGGATCATCGGCACGCAACGGACCAGGGACCGGGATGCGGGGGCGGTTTTGGTGAAGGTGGATGTTGAGGGATAGCTTTTTGCTGCCGGGGACTGGTCGGGGTACGGCCCGTCGACCGTGCCTTACTGCAAGCTGTGTTGTTGACTGACATTCCCAGCCGAAATCAAGATCAAAGGCTTCCGATCCCCGTTACACGGGGCTCGGGTTACTTTTCTTGCTTGTCCAAGAAAAGTAACCAAAAGAAGGACACCCCGATGCCGCACCCGCTGATCGCGGGTGCCCTGCGTTGCTCGGCTTCGAGGGGGTCGCCTGACAGGCCGTCCATGGCCTGGCAGGCGACGCGCCGCGTCCCTGCGGCGCCCCTTCGGGCTTTTTCCCTCGAAGCCTGCGCTACTCGGTGCGGCATAAGGGGTAGTCAGGTCAAAACCGCTTCGATACGCCTTGGGTTTTCATCGTAGGAGCCCCGACCCCGGGGCGAATGGTGGAATATTCACCCCGGGGTCGGGGCTCCTACGAAAGAACAACAAGCTACCCAGGTTAAGGGGGTTGCTGCCTTTGACGTTCCCCCCCGTTTTTCTCGCCGAGCACGGGGGCGTTCCGGGGTTAAAGCCCGCAGGGGCGCCGCAAGGATGCGGCGCGTCGGCTGTCAGGCCATGGACGGCCTGTCAGCCGACCTCCCCGGAACGCCCCCGCGCGCAGGGAACCCCGCAGGGGCGAGAAACTCGGGTGTCCTTCTTTTGGTTACTTTTCTTGGACAAGCAAGAAAAGTAACTCGAGCCGGCTGCAAGCCGGATCGAAACGCCTTTGATCTTGATGTTATCTCAAGGTGTCGGACCAAAAGACCTTACGAGACACAAAGGCTCAGCCACTAAAGCTGAATCCCCCCACCCTCCTCGACCCGCAAATCCAAACCCTCCCCCGCCACCGTCACCCGATTCCGCCCCCCCTGCTTCGACAGATACAAGGCCTTGTCCGCCGCCTCGATCCACTGTGAATGGCGCTCCATGGCCGGATCGAACTGGGCTATCCCCAGACTGATGGTGAAACGGATGGCAACGTCTTCATGCCGCACAGTCACGGCCTCGTTGAGCCTCCGCAGACGATCGGCGAACACGCGTGCCTTCTCCGCGCTGGTATCGGTGAGTATGACGCCAAACTCCTCACCGCCATAACGCCCGGCGATATCGGTATCGCGCAGGGTCTTGGTCAGCAGCTGGGATACGGTACGGATCACCTCGTCACCGGCCTGGTGGCCGTAGGTGTCATTGACCTTCTTGAAATGATCGATATCGAACATGATCAGGCTGGATACGGTGCCGTAACGTTTGCATCGGGCAAACTCCCCGCCCAGGCACTCCTCCCAGAAACCCCGGTTGTTGAGCTGCGTCAGCCTGTCGGTCCGGCTCAGGCACGCCAGTTCCTCATTGGCCTTTTCCAGGGACAGTTTGTTGGTCGCGATGTCGGTGACGTCATAGACGATCACGCCGATGTGATCCACGGCACCATCCGGTGAGCTCAGGGGCAGGAAGGTAACGTTCTGGTACATGTACTCGGCAACGCCGGTGATGGGTCGGTAGTTCCTGAAACGCAACAGATAGGGACGCTGCTCCCAGGTGCTGAAGATGCGGCTCTTGAGCATGAACACCGCACGCGCCTTGCGCCTGAGCCAGGCCTCCGGGACATCGCTGAACAGATTGAAGAGGTTGCTGCCGATGGCCTTTTCCGCCGGGATGCCGCTGTGATTGGCCATGAAGCCGTTCCAGAGGGTGATGTTGAAATGCCGGTCCAGCACGGTCAGTCCCACGTCCAGGGACTCCAGCATGCCCATGAGCAGGTGCAGTTCGCGGATGTCCTCGGTGCGGTTCATCACGGCGCCATCAGGTAGCTGACGATGTCATTGAGTCGGGGCATGGACTCCTCCGTGAGCAGCAGCAGCAGGTCACAGCTGACCTTGCGGCCCTCGAACTGCAGGGCCATCTCGATGGTGAGGGTGGGTTTGCCGTGCGCCATGTTGCGCTCGATGAGATCGCTCACCGCCACGTGCCGGCCCAGGACCACGGGATGGGCCTGGCTGAACTTCACGTCCAGCTGCTCCTCGATGCCCTTGAGGCAGGCGCCGATGAGGATGCTGGCCATGTCCATGAGCAATTCAACCTGGGCATTGGAGTCAACGACACCTTCGAAGTGCATCAGCTGCGCGATATCCCGAAAACTGGAGTCGTTGAAGATCAGCAGAGCCTCGCCGGTGATGCCACCGCCCGCGAACCCCTGGCACACCGCGCTGACATCCTCTTCCTCGGTGTTGCGCACCGAGGACAGGGCCATCTGCAACTCGCTCTTCTCCAGGATGTTCACGTTGGGGATGGGCATGAGGACGAAGACGTCCAGCAGCTGTGCGATCAGGCTAACCGCCCGCCCCAGGGCCACGTTGGCGATCTCCCGGTAACCATCCCAGAGGGCGCTGTGTGCCGGATCACCCAGGCCCGCGAAGCGGCTGCCATCCAGGATGCCCAGCCGGCCCAGCAGGGAAGCCAGCACGGCGGGGTCGGCCGGCTTTTTCACGAACCCCAGGGCACCCAGCTGCTCGACCCGTCGCTGGGCCTCGGGCTGAACGTCCCCGGACACGACGATCACGGCACTGTCGATCCGCTCATGCCGAATGGTCTCCAGCACCTTATATCCGTCCAGGTCCGGCATGTTGAGATCCAGGAACAGGACCTGGCCCTTGCTCTGCCGGAGAGCGGCGAGGGCCTCGTGGCCGTTGCGGGCGAAACTCAAGCTCACCCGCCAGTCCGGCGGCAAAGCGCGGGCAATCTGCTTCTGAGCGAAGCTGGAGTCGTCACAGATCAATACCTGCATGCCACTCTCCGGAGGCTTCGGACGGATTCTGGAACCGGGGACCTGATGCCCCGGGCCTATGACAAGTTAGCGGTCGAACAGACCAGATCTTGATGGCTGCCCCAGTTCCGGGCCCCGCTATCGCAGCCTGTCCCATGCGACGCATGTTGCACCATGCAGTATAGACACATTACCCGGAATCACTCCGGCCCGTGCAGACATCGGTCTGCTAGCGCTCATGGGCCCGGCGTTCAACACGCTGCTCCAGGAGCCGCCGACGCTCAGCCTCCGGCAGCAGACTCAGGGCCTCCACATGGAAGGCCACCGCGCACGGAATGCGGCTGACGTCTTCAAGGTATTCGCTGAGCTTGTTGCTGTGCAGGCACAGCACCTTCGCCCCCTGGGCTGCGTTGAGACCCCAGTTCCGGAATACCTGCTTCAGCTCTTCCCCGGTCATTGATCACCCCTCCCCTGCCCTGATGCCTCAGCGCGACTCAAGCCCAGCGCTCCCGAAGCATCTCCCGGTTCAGCCGCAACCACAACAGGGCGATCAGGGTCATGGCATTGTCCACCAGCCCGCTGTCCATGCGCGCGAAGGCCTCCTCGGCGTCGAGCACATGCACGCGGATGTCCTCCCCCTCGTGTTCCAGGCCATGGATGCCGCCGACCCCTTCGCTGTCCGTCTGCCCCACGAACAGCGTAACGCGCTCCGATGCGCCACCGGGCGTGGAATGATATTCATAGAGTCTCACCAGTTCGCCCAGCTGGCAGCCGGCCTCCTCCAGGGCCTCGCGCCGCACCACGTCCTCGGCGCGCTCTCCGGGCTCGATCATGCCGGCGATGGTCTCCAGCAGCCAGGGGCCCCGCTCGGCTTCCAGGGCCCCGACGCGGAACTGTTCGATCAGCACGATGCGATCGCGCCTGGCGTCGTAGGGCAGTACGGCCGCCGCATGCCCCCGTTCCAGCAATTCCCGCTTCACGACCAGGGGATCTCCCCCCTGGAAGCGGCTGTGGCTCAGACGCAGGCTGCGGATGCGGAAAAAGCCTTCATAGGCGAGACGGTCATCGATGATTTCCCATTTCATGAGGGCACCAGAGACGAGTTGACAGAGACAAGATACAAGTCCGGGGCAGAGGCCGTATACAGCCCGAACGGGGCACCTCTATACTGAGGCATCATGAGCGAACTGATGCTGGTTTTGAGGGAGCTGATCGGCCGGGAGGCGGTGGTGGACGGCGTCCATTGCCAGGTGATCGAGATCCTGGAATCGGGCCCCCGGGTGGTGGTCTGCGAAACGGTGGGCTCGCACATACAGTCCAACCAGTTCGGCGATCCCCAGCGCCGGGTGCCCCGCACCCATACCCTTCCGCTCAAAAGTCAGATCGAGAAAGACCTGCACCCGGTCATCCGCACCCTCGCCGGCGAGGACCTGACACACCGGCTCAGGTCGCTGCTCTGAGTGGGGGATTCCAAACCCCGAAGCCCAAAACCTTTCAACGCAAAGGCGCAAAGACGCCAAGGTCGCGAAGGTTTTTATTCCAATGATGTTCTTTGCGTCCTTCGCGTCTTTGCGCCTTTGCGTTGCGAGCTTTTGACTTCCTGTCATGCCCGCAGCAGTTTCTCCACCCGCTCCACGTCGCTGCTCACGTCCACCCCCTGCCCCGGGACCTGGCTGGCCACCGGGCACTGGATGCGCGCGCCGGCGTGCAGGGCGCGCAGCTGTTCCAGGCGTTCCGTGAGTTCCAGGGCACAGGGGGACATGGCTGCGAAGGCCTTGAGAAAGCCGACGCGGTAGGCGTAGAGGCCGATGTGGCGATGGCAGCCTTCCAGGCTGCGGTGGGTGACGTCGCGACCCACGTTGCGATCCCAGGGAATCGGCGCGCGGCTGAAGTACAGGGCATAGTCGGCGGCGTCTCGCACCACCTTGACCACGTTGGGATCGAGCATCTGCTCCACCGTCTCGATGGGCGTGCACAGCGTGGCCATGGCGGCATCGGTGTGGCGTTCCAGGGCCTCGGCCACCTGGTGCAGGATGTCGGGTGGGGTGAGGGGCTCATCGCCCTGCAGGTTGACCACGATGTCGTCGTCGCGCCAGCCCAGCTCGGTGGCCACCTCGGCGATGCGGTCGCTGCCGGATTCGTGATGGGCATCGGTAAGCACCACCCGTGCGCCGAAGCCCTCGGCCACGTCGCTGATGCGGGTGTCGTCGGTGGCGATGACCACCTCCTCGGCACCGCAGGCCAGCGCCCGCTCATGCACGTGCTGAATCATGGGCTTGCCACCCAGCATCAGCAGCGGCTTGCCGGGCAGGCGGGTCGAGGCGTAGCGGGCCGGGATGGCGACCTTGAAGGACATGGGCGGCTCTCAGTGTGTCGTTCGGATTACTTGTCCTTCCACTTGTCCAGCTCCTCGTCGGTGAGCTGGCGTGCCTCGTCCTCCAGCATCACGGGGATACCGTCGCGGATGGGATAGGCCAGCCGGGCGCTGCGGGAGATCAGCTCCTCGTGCGACTTGTCGTAGATCAGCGGTCCCTTGGTGACGGGGCAGACGAGGATGTCGAGCAGACGCTTGTCCATGGTGTTACCTCAGGCTGTGAAGTCGTGACACCGCGTTGACGGTGGAAAGTATCGCCGGTGCCAGGGCGGCGTCGGGGACCGCGCTCACGGGCACGAACCAGTGACGCTCATCGGCGAGGTCTCGGCATTTTACGGCATCCTTCTCGGTCATCAGTACCGGCAGGCTGTCGGTGAAGCGGATCTCGGCGGCCGTGAAGGGATGGTGATCGGGAAACGGATGCCGGTCCACGCGCAGGCGCAGGGCCTCCAGCATGGCGAAGAAACGCGGCGGATGGCCGATGCCGGCGATGGCATGGACCGCCTTGCCGGCGAAGGCCTTGAGCGGCTTCACCCGGGAGGGGTCCCGCACCTGCATGGCCACGGTGGCGCTCAGTTCCATGCTGTGTTCGCCTGGCAGGCCCTTGCCGGTTGCCACCACGAAGTCCGCATCCCTGAGGCGCTCCACGGATTCCCGCAGCGGCCCGGCGGGCAGGCACAGCCCGTTGCCAAAGCGCCGTGCGCCGTCCACCATCATGATCTCCACGTCCCGGGCCAGGGCGTAGTGCTGCAGGCCGTCGTCGGCCACCACCACGTCGCAACCCAGTTCCCTGACCAGCATGCGCGCACCCCGCGCCCGCTTGCGGTCCACCACCACGGGACAGCCGGCGCGGGCGGCAATCAACACAGGCTCATCCCCCACCCGCGCCGGATCGCTGTCGGCGCTCACCCGTAGCGGGGCGTTGTGATCCCGCTTGCCGCCGTGCCCGCGACTGATGACTCCGGGCCGATAACCGTGGCTCGCCAGCAGCCGGCACAGCCAGATGACCATGGGGGTCTTGCCGGTGCCGCCCACGGTGAGATTGCCCACCACGATGATGGCCTTGGCGGGCACGCGTCGGATGGGCAGCAGGCCGTAGACCAGCCGGCGCAGACGCATCAGCACACAGTAGATTAGCGAGACCGGGAACAGGGCCAGGGCCACGGGGTTGCGGCTGTCCCAGTACGCGTCCAGGCGCCTCACCAGTCGAACACCCTCTGCAGCAGTTCCGTCATCACGCCCTCCACGTTGCGTCGCTCCTCCCAGAAGCGGCGCCGGTTGGCATCGCCGTCGCGCCGGGCACCCAGGGTGTCATCAGCATAGCCGGTCCAGCGCGCCAGGACCGTGGCGGTGTCCCCGCATCGGGGCAGGATTTCGGCCGGAACGGGGTCCAGGACACCGGCGCCCAGGCTCAGGGGGCGCCCACCCGCCAGGCCCTGCCAGAAAACGCCTCGCGAGACGCCCTCCAGGTGCCCGGCGATACAGGCACTGGCCAGCGCGGCAAGCCAGCGGTGATCGTCCACCCACATCACGGCACCGGGCGCCAGGGGGCGCCGGTCCCAGGCGCTGATGCTCGGGATGCCGGGCGCGGAAAGCCGCTCTCCCTCGGGCAGGGAGACGAACAGCCGGTCATCGGCAAAGCGGGCATCGGCGCGCCAGGCGGCCATCCACGCCTCGGCCTGCTGCACCGGGCCATGCCACCACCACAGGCGTCCGGTCTCCCCGGCCCCGCTGAGGGTACGCAGGGTCACGTCCGCCTGGGCCTCCGCCAGCAGGCTCAGGGGATCGGCGGCTGACGCCAGGTAAGCAGCCTGGCCCGAGGACGCCCAGGCGCGATGCTGGTCGGCATCGCACGGATAGACAGCCTCGGCCGGGGAGGGCCAGGGGTCGGTGTTGAAGGCCAGGCAGTGCACGCCCTTGTCGTGGGCGGCACGGAGCAGGTTCGGGTGCGGCAGTGTGTCCACCAGGATCAGGCCGAAGGGTTGCAGGCGTTCCAGGACGCGGGCCACGGCTCGAGGGCGGTCCGAGGGGCCGTAGCCCACACCGGTGGCCTTGAGCCCCTTGAGCCTGGGCTCCAGGATGGCCGGGTCGTCCAGTTCGAAGGTGAACACCAGGCGCAGGTCGTGGCGTTTCTGGCGGATGGCGCCCAGCAGTTCCAGACCCAGGCGCAGGGACTGCGGGGTACACCCGGACTTGATCCACAGCAGCTTGCCGCGCCCGTCGGGCTGGCGCAGGTATCCCTGCCGGGCGTTGGCCCGGGCGTGTTCGCCGGACAGACGGTCGCGCAGGTTAGCCTGCAGGACCGGCCAGAAGGCCGGGCCCCACATCCGGCTGTCCGGGGTCTCAGACGTCACGGTCGCCCTCGAACTGCAGCCGGTAGAGGCGCGCGTAGATGCCGTCACGCTCAAGCAGCTCGTCGTGGCGGCCGGACTCGGCAATGCGCCCCTCCTGCATCACCACGATGCGGTCCGCCCGCTCGATGGTGGACAGGCGATGGGCGATCACCAGGGTGGTGCGGTTGCGGATGAGATTTTCCAGGGCCGCCTGGATATGGCGCTCGGCCTCCGTATCCAGGGCCGAGGTGGCCTCGTCCAGGATCAGGATGGGGGCGTCCTTGAGGAGTGCCCGGGCGATGGCCAGACGCTGGCGCTGCCCACCGGAGAGCATCACGCCGTTGTCACCTACCGGGGTATCGAGCCCCTGGGGCAGGTGGCGGATGAACTCCATGGCATGGGCCGCCTCGGCGGCGCGCACGATGTCCGCCTCGCTGACATCACCCAGGCTGCCGTAGGCGATGTTGCGGCCGATGGTGTCGTTGAACAGGGTGACGTGCTGGCCCACGTAGGCCACCTGGTTGCGCAGATCGGCGAGCCGGTACTGGTTGACGTTCACCCCGTCCAGCAGCACCTCGCCCTCATAGGCCTCGTAGAACCGGGGCAGCAGGTTGACCAGGGTGGTCTTGCCGCTGCCGGAGCGGCCCACCAGGGCCACGGTCTCGCCGGGATGGATGTGCAGGTTGATGTCGTGCAGCACATCGCCCTTGTCCGGCCCGTAGGCGAAACGCAGGTTCCGGTACTGGATGTCGCCCCGGGCGCGTTCCAGGCGCAGTTCGCCCTGGTCGCGCTCGATGTCCGAATCCAGCAGGGCAAAGATGTTCTGCCCGGCGGCAATGCCCTTTTGCAGCATCTGGTTGACGTTGGTGAGCCGGCGGATGGGGTTGAGCAGCAACAGCAGCGCCGTGATCAGGGAGACGAAGGTGCCCACCGTGACGCTCTCGATCACCGCCTCGAAGGTGGCGAGCCAGACGATGAAGGCCACTGCCAGGGCACCGATGAACTGGATCAGCGGCAGATGGATCGCGTGGGTGAACACCATCTTCATGTGCAGGCTGCGGTTGCGCTCGTTGATCTTCTCGAAGCGGTTACGCTCGTAATCCTCGCCGCCGAAGATCTTCACCACCCGGTTGCCTTCAATCACCTCCTGGGTCACCTGGGTGACATCGCCCATGGTGCGCTGGATGCGATGGCTGATCTTGCGAAAGCGACTGGTGACCTGGCTCACCAGCACCGCCACCACAGGCGCGATGATGAGCACGGCCAGGGTGAGCATCCAGTTGAGGTAGAGCATCCAGGCCAGCAGTCCGAGCACCGTGAGGGTATCGCGCACCAGGATGGAGATACTCTCGGTAGCTGCCGAGGCCACCTGCTCCACGTTGTAGGAGAGCCGCGAGATCAGCTGGCCCGAGGCGGCACCGTCGTAGTGGCTCACCGGCAGGCGCAGCAGGTGGTCGAACAGCTGACTGCGAAGCTTCTTGACCACCATGCGGCCGACGTACTTGATGGTGTAGGAGGCGGCGAATTCGGCAATGCCGCGGATGGCGAAGATGGCGATGATGGCCAGCGGCACCCATCGGATCGCGCTCTGGTCCCGCTCCACAAAACCCGAATCCATCAGCGGGCGCATGAGCGCGGCAAAACCCGCCTCGGTCGCCGCCACGATCACCATGGTCAGCACGGAGGCGACCAGCCACGGCCAGTGGGAAAACGAATACCCGAGCAGGCGGCGGTAGACCTCGACGCCGGTATACTCTTCCGGATGACGCGCCATCGTCAGTCTTCGTTGCCGGACTGGGTGGTGGCGATGGACAGGCGGGACAGGCCCAGGCGTGCGGCCACGTCCATGGCGGTGACCACGGACTGGTGCGGAGTCTGGGCGTCGGCGCGGATCACCAGGGGCCGCGTGGTGTCACCGCCGCTGGCCTGGGAAAGAGCTGTGCGCAGGGTCTCGGGGCGCGTGTTGACCAGTTCCTGGCCGTTGATGAAATAGCGCCCCTGGGCGTCGATGGCCAGATCGATCACCTCCTGGCGCTCCGCCTGCTCGGCGGTCTCGGCGCTGGGCAGGTCGATGCTGAGTTCCGCGTAACGCTCGAAGGTGGTGGAAACCATGAAGAAGATCAGCATGAGGAACACCACGTCGATCAACGGCGTGAGGTTGATCTCCACCTGCTCGGTCTCGCGGGTGCGGAAATTCACGCGCCGGCGGCCTCGCGCTCACCGTGGATCACTTCCACCAGCTTGATGGACTCCATCTCCATCTCCAGCACCAGTTCATCCACGCGGCCACGGAAGTAGCGGTGGAAGATCAGCGAGGGCACCGCCACGGAGATGCCCGCCGCGGTGGTGATCAGCGCCTGGGAGATGCCACCGGCCAGCTCGCCGGGGCTGCCCACGCCCACATCGGTGATCACGGAGAAGACCTGGATCATGCCCACCACGGTGCCCAGCAGGCCCAGCAGCGGTGTGATGGCAGCAATGGTGCCCAGGGTGTTGAGGAAGCGCTCGAGATCATGGGCCACGTGGCGGCCGGTTTCCTCGATGGCCTCCTTCATGACGTCCCGGGTGTGTCCCATATTGATCAGTCCCGCGGCCAGCACGCGCCCCAGGGGTGAGCCGTCACGCACCTGGCGCAGGCGGTCCTCGGTGAGTTGCCCCGCCTGGATCATCTGCCAGATCTGCACCACCAGCTGGCGGGGGTTGACCCGACGCTGTTGCAGGCTCCAGAAGCGCTCCACGATGATGGCCAGCGCCACCACGGAACAGGCGATGATGGGGAGCATGAGCCAGCCCCCGGCCTTGACCAGTTCAAACACGGTGTCGGATTCCTCGCAGATTCATAGGTCTGTGCCGGCATCCACCGGCGCCGGCCATGATACTTGATTTGGCCGAGGGGTCGGAAGGAGACTCGTTGGGAAATCAAAATTCAAGATTCAAAGGGTGGGGTAGCTTCAATGCCTGAGCTACCTCCGCCATCGCCTTTGAATTTTGAATTTTGAATCTTGAATTTAGAACTCACTCGCTGTGCCAGTAGCGCCGCGCCGTGATGCGCCACCCCGGCGGGCTGTGCAGCGGCTCTCCGGGCAGCAGATCCACGCGGATGGCGCCCTCCTCCGCCGTGCCGCGCAAGGGAATGCCGCGAATGTCCAGCCGCTCGCGCACCGAGGCATCGGGATGCCCGAAACGGCTGTTGAAGCCCGCCCCCACCAGCGCCAGAGTGGGTGACACCCGGTCCAGGAAGGCGTCGCTGGCCGCGTCCCGGGCGCCGTGATGGGGCAGCACCAGCACATCACTGCGCAAGCCGTCTGCCGCGAAATACAGCAGCACCGCCTCGCCGAGGCCGTCCACGTCACCGGGCAGCAGCACCCTGCCACCCGGCCCCTCCACCTGCAGCACGCAGGAGGAGATGTTGTCATCCCCCCAGTGGGGCGGCGGATGCAGGATGCGGAAATCCACGCCGTCCCAGCGCCAGGCCATGCCCCGTTCGCAGGGGATTGCCGGGACGCGCGCCTGGCGCAGGCCCCAGGCGCCCTGCACCTTGTGTACGGGGATCAGGTCGATGACGCTCTGTGCACCGCCCGCGTGGTCGTTGTCGCCGTGGCTGATCAGCAGCCGGTCCACCCGCCCCACGCCCTGGTGACGCAGAAACGGCACCACCACCGACTGTCCCGTATCAAAGCCCGAGAGGAAGCCGGGCCCGGTGTCATAGACCAGGGTGTGATGGCGGGTCTGGACCACCGCGGCAAGCCCCTGCCCCACGTCCAGCAGGGTCAGGCGCAACCCGCCCTCGGGCAGTTCCGGCGACGGCGGCCAGAGAAGCGGCAGACACAGCACCGGCGCCAGCGCCCGGCCCGGCAGCCCCCGTGGCAGCAGCCACAGGGCGATCCCCAGCGCCGCCAGGGCCAGGGCCCAGGCAGGACGCGAGGCATGCCAGCGGGCAAAGGGCAGCCCGGCGAGAAACTCAAGCCAGATCCAGATGAGACCCATCAGCCCATCCGCCAGCCAGGCAA
Source organism: Thioalkalivibrio sulfidiphilus HL-EbGr7 (assembly GCF_000021985.1). NCBI lineage: Bacteria > Pseudomonadati > Pseudomonadota > Gammaproteobacteria > Chromatiales > Ectothiorhodospiraceae > Thioalkalivibrio > Thioalkalivibrio sulfidiphilus. The sequence continues at coordinate 1,469,326 of NC_011901.1, read as the reverse complement.
CGGGCAGGCCCGCGAGCGGATGCAGCAGGGTGAGCGCCGCCGAGAGCAGGGTCAGGGGCACTACCAGCAGCCCCACCCAGGGCACCGCAAGCAGATTGGCCAGGGGCGCCACCACCGAGGTCTGGCTGAAGAACACGAGCAGCAGTGGTGTCAGTCCCAGGGCCACCAGCACCTGGATGCGGGCGGCGGCCCGCCAGCCCGTGGGCGGGCGCAGGCGCCCCGTCAGGGAGAGCAGGATCACCGCCACGGCACCGAAGGAGAGCCAGAACCCGGCCCCCAGCACCGCACCGGGGTCCCACAGCAGCACCGCGATGAGTGCCAGGGACAGCACGCGCCATGGCTGTCCGGTGCGCCCGAGCCACACGGCGAGCATCACCACGCAGAGCATCACCAGGGCCCGCTGGGTGGGCACGGCGAAACCCGCGAGCATGGCATAGAAGGCCCCGGTGAAGACCGCCGCCAGGGCACCCGCCCGCTGGGCCGGGAGACACAGGGCGAGGGCCGGCTGACGACGCCACAACAGATTGACCAGGCCGTAACCCAGGCCCGCCATCAGACCGATGTGCAGACCCGAGATGGCCATCAGGTGATTGGTGCCCGTAGCCAGGAACACCGACCAGTGCTCGTCGGGAATCCGGGCACGATGGCCCACCGCGAGGGCCATGAGCACACCCGCGAAGCGCGCCTCCCCCGGCGTTCGGTCCAGCCCTTCGACGATGCGCTGGCGCAGGCGGTCCACGCCGCCGGACAGACCACGGGCCGCTTGCAGTCGCTGGTTGTCCGGGGCCACGCGCACCGTGGCCACTGCCCAGACACCCTGCTGGCGCAGCCAGCCCTCGTAGTCGAATCCCCCGGGGTTCATGAAACCCCGGGGCGCACGCAGGCGCAGGTGCAGCCGCCAGGTCTCACCCGGCCTCAGATCCGGAACACTTCCATACCAGGAGACCCGCAGGCGCAGTGTTTTCGTCCCGTCGGGAGCAGGAATGTCGAACAGGAAGCGCGTGGAATGGTCATAGACCACGGGGAGGGAGACGATGCGGCCCTCGAAGATCCCGTCGTGACGCAGATCCGCGGACGGCGGATCCGGGTGACGGCCGGCGTCGAACAAGGCCCAGGCAAAGCCGGCAGGCACGGCAACCAGCAGCCACAGCAGTGACCGAACGATGGCACGGTGACTCCGGGCGCGCGGACGGTACAATAGCGCCCCGCCAAGCAGCACAGCGGGTACGGCTGATAACATCCAAACGGGCGATGGAAGATGGGCCTGGAGTTGCAGCAGCCAGACACCGAGCAGGAAGCCCAGGGCCAGTATCGGCATGATCCCCTCCTTGGGATGTCACGAATCCGGTCTACCATGACCTGTACGATGGATTGAAACTCAAACCTCCGACCGCCGTCCATGGCCAAGAAGATCATCAAGCGACTGTTTCCGTCCTACCATCGGGTGAGGGACCACCAGTCGCTGCGCTTTCTGGGCACCCTGCTGCACGACCCCAACCTCTGGCACATGAACCGCCGTTCCGTGGCGGGTGCCTTTGCCGTAGGCCTGTTCATCGCCCTGCTGCCCCTGCCCTTCCAGATGATCATCTCGGCCCTGATCGCCATCATGATCCGGGTGAACCTGCCCATCTCGGTGTTGCTGGTGTGGATCACCAATCCGCTCACCATGGGCCCCATCTACTACACCGCCTACACCATCGGCCGCAAGGTGCTGGACCTGCCCCGCGTCGGTTTTTCCTTTGAGCTGAGCCTGCAGTGGTTCACCCAGGAACTGCTGATCATCTGGAAGCCCCTGCTGCTGGGCAGCCTGATCATGGCCACCGTGGCGGCGATCGCCGGTTACGTGGCCGTCCGTGTGTTGTGGCGCCTGCACATCCTGAGCCGGATCAACTGGCGCAGGCGCGGCAAGAAGGTGGAGGGGTAAGGAGCGAGTGGTTTACGTCTCACCCCTGCCTCCTCACGCCTCACAGTTCATAATTCAATCCAGCCTGCCGTCCGTCAGGGTCAGCACCCGGTCCATCTTCTCCGCCAGGCGCATGTCGTGGGTGACGATCACCAGGGCGGTACCGGAGGAACGGTTGAGGCGCATCATCAGCTGGTAGATGTCCTCGGCGCGCTTGCTGTCCAGGTTGCCGGTGGGCTCGTCGGCCAGCACCGCCTGGGGCTCGGTGATCAGGGCGCGGGCAATGGCCGCCCTTTGGCGCTCGCCGCCGGAAAGCTCGCCGGGTTTGTGCTCCAGGCGATTGGTCATGCCCACCCGCTCCAGCAGGTGCCTTGCCCGGTCGGCGGCGGCGGTGGGATGCATGCCGCGGATGAGCATGGGCATGGCCACGTTCTCCAGCGCCGTGAACTCGGGCAACAGGTGATGGAACTGGTAGATGAAGCCCAGGTGCTGGTTGCGCAGCCGCCCCCGGGCGGCATCACCCAGGCGGCTCATGTCCACGCCGCACACCTTCACGGTACCCGCCGTAGGCCTGTCCAGCCCGCCCAGCAGGTGCAGCAGGGTGCTCTTGCCGCTGCCCGAGGCGCCCACGATGGCCACCCGCTCGCCGGGCTGAACGGTCAGATCCACGTTCTCCAGCACACGGGCCTTGAGGCCGCCCTCGTCGAAGATGCGGCTCAGTCCCTTGGCCTCGATCACCGGGCCGTTATGGAAATCGGTATCCACCATGTCACTCGTAGCGCAGGGCCTCGGCGGGCTGGGTACGGGAGGCCCGCCAGGCCGGGTAAAGGGTGGCCAGCACCGTGAGCAGGAAGGCCAGCACGCCGACCCGCATGACGTCGAAGCCCTTCAGGTCCGAGGGCAGGTCACTGATGTAATAGACGTCGGCGGGCAGGAACTGCATGCCCAGCATCTGCTCGATGGCGGGCACGATGGTCTCCACGTTGAGCGCCAGCGTCACGCCGCCCGCCACGCCGAAGGCGGTGCCCACCAGGCCGATCAGGGTGCCCTGCACCATGAACACCCCCATCACCGAGGCGGGCGACAGGCCCAGGGTGCGCAGGATGGCGATGTCCGACTGTTTGTCGGTGACCACCATCACCAGGGTGGAGACGATGTTGAAGGCAGCCACGGCGACGATCAGGGACAGGATGATGAACATCACCGTCTTCTCGGTGCGCACGGCGCGGAAGAAGTTGGCGTGCTGGCGGGTCCAGTCGCTGACCCAGTAGCGCCCGCCCAGACGATCGGCCACGTCCCGGGCGATGAAGGGGGCGCGCATCATGTCGTCCATCTTCAGGCGCAGCCCGGTGACGTTGTCCTCGTACTGGAACACCCGGCGCGCGTCATCCAGGTGCATGAAGGCGGTGCTGCGGTCGTATTCATACATGCCCACCTCGAACACGCCCACCACAAGCAGGCGCCGCAACCGGGGCATCACACCGGCGGGGGTGACCGTGGCCTGGGGGGTCACCAGGGTCACCCGGTCGCCCACCCCGGCGCCCAGGCTCGCCGCCAGTTCCTTGCCCAGCACCACGCCGTACTCGCCGCCGCGCAGCGCCTCCATGCTGCCGAACTTGATGTGCTCGGCCACCCGAGAGACGTGCTTCTCCCGCTCCGGCAGGATGCCGCGGATCAGGGCACCGCTCACCTGCCCCTGGCCCTGGAGCATGCCCTCGGCCTGGATGTAGGGCGCCGCGCCCAGTACCCGCGGTTCGCCCTCGATGCGTGCCGCCAGGGTCTGCCAGTCCGCCAGGCGACCGGAGAAATCGCTGATGGTGGCATGGGAGACCATGCCCAGGATGCGCTCGCGCAGTTCCTTCTCGAAGCCGTTCATCACCGACAGCACGGTAATCAGCGCCGTCACCCCCAGGGCAATCCCCGCCATGGAGATCAGGGAGATGAAGGAGATGAAGTGGTTGCGGCGCTTGGCGCGGGTGTAGCGCAGGCCGATGTAGAGTTCGAGGGGACGAAACATGCGCGGATTAAATCACAGCCGGGCGGGCCGATACAGCGGCGACACGGGGAATTGGGCTTGGATTCATGGCTTTTTATCCGGCGCGGCTCAGATCCACATCGAGAACCCGCTCGAGCACCACCCCACCGGGCCAGACACGGGCGCCACAGGCCAGCACCCGCACACCGGCCTGCGCCGCCTCGCGCAGGCGCTGTCCGTACAGGGGATCGATGGCATCGGCGGGCCGGACCGTATGCACGTCGCCCCGCTGCACGCAGAACACCAGCGCCGCCTGGTGGCCTTCACGGACCATGAGCATGAGTTCCTCCAGGTGCTTGCTGCCCCGGGCGGAGACCGCATCGGGGAAGATGGCCACGCCCTCACTGACCGCGGCGGTCACGTTCTTGACCTCCACATAGCAGCGGCGTTCCCCGTCCTCGAGCAGCAGGTCGATGCGGCTGCCCTGATCCCCGTAACGCACCTCACGACGCAGCCCGGGCCAGCCGGCCAGCTCAGCGATCAGGCCGCTGCCGATGGCCTCCTCCACCAGCCGGTTGGAGAGGCCCGTGTTGATGCCCACCAGGGCACCCTCCGCCTCGACCAGTTGCCAGGTATGGGCGTACTTGCGCTTGGGGTCCGGGGAATGGCTCAGCCACACCCGGGACCCCGGTTCCATGCAGCCCATCATGGAACCGGTGTTGGGACAGTGGGCGGTGAACTCACGGCCGTCCGGGGTGCGCACGTCGGCCAGAAAACGCTTGTAGCGGCGCAGCAGCGTCACCTCGATGAGCGCGGGCTCAAACTCCATGATCGGGATTCCGTGTCTGGTGGTGGCGCCGGCATCCGGGGTGTGACGGACTTCCAGGAAACGGCGGTGAAAAATCTCGCAGGCTCAACAACCTGGCATGGTTTCCTCAGGCTCAGGTCCAATGCTATAGTCAGGCCATCGACCTTACCCAGCATGCGGGAGTGCATCATGTCTATTGTACGCGGATTCCTGTTCGCCCTGTTGGCCCTCGTGCTCGCCAGCCTGCCCGCAACGGCCGACGTGCTGCTGATCGACGGCAGCCCGGTGGTGGTGAAAATGGGCGAGCAGCCCACCCGCGGCATGCATGAACGCACCGTGCTGGCCCGCTTCGGCGAACCCGAAGCCCGCCATCCGGCCGTGGGCGAGCCCCCCATCAGCCGCTGGGACTACAACGGCTATTCCGTGATCTTCGAAGGTCCCTTCGTTCTGCACACCGTGGTGCGCGGCGAACGCCCCGACGCCCGCTGAGTCTTCTCCATGTCCCGTGTCCTGCCCGCCGAGTGGGCGCCCCAGAGCGGCGTCCAGCTCACCTGGCCCCATGGCCGTAGCGACTGGTCCTACCTGCTCGATGACGCCGATGCGGTGTTCGCCTCCATCGGCGCCGCCGTCACCCGTTTCGAGCGCCTGCTGGTGGTCTGCCAGGACGAGGCCCACCGCAGCCATGTCCTGCAACGGCTGGAGGCCGCCGGCGCCGACCTTGCCCGGGTGATCACCGCCCTGGCCCCGGCCAACGACACCTGGGCCCGGGACCACGGCCCCATCACGGTGCTGGAGGACGGCCGTCTCAAGCTGCTGGACTTCACCTTCAACGGCTGGGGCGGCAAGTATGCCGCCGATGAGGACAACCGCATCACCGCGCGTCTCAAGGCACTGGGTATCTTCGACGACCTGCCCGTGGAGCCCGTGGACCTGGTGCTGGAGGGCGGCTCCATCGAATCCGACGGCCAGGGCACCCTGCTCACCACCGCCGGCTGCCTGCTCACCCCCACCCGCAACCCGCACCTGGATCGCGCCGGCATCGAGCAGGTGCTGAAGCAGTCCCTGGGCGTGCGGCGGGTGCTGTGGCTGGAACACGGCGACCTGGAGGGGGACGACACCGACGGCCACGTGGATACCCTGGCGCGCCTGTGCACCCCCGACACCATCGCCTACGTCACCTGCAATGACCGGGACGATCCCCACCATGGACCGCTCAAGGCCATGGAGGCGGAACTCAAGGCCCTGCGCACCGCCGACGGTGAACCCTACCGCCTGGTGGCCCTGCCCCTGCCCGCCCCCATCCAGGACGAGGACGGTCGGCGCCTGCCCGCCACCCACGCCAATTTCCTGATCATCAACGGCGCGGTGCTGGTGCCCACCTACGACGACCCCACGGACGCCATCGCCCTTGAACGCCTGGGCGAAGTGTTCCCGGACCGGGAGATCATTGGCATCGACTGCCGCACCCTGATCCACCAGTACGGCAGCCTGCACTGCGTCACCATGCAGCTGCCGGAGGGCGTGCTCGTCTAGGTTGCGGGGATCAAACGCTGAGATCGCAGAGGCGCAGAGGGCGCAAAGGCTTTAGAATTTTTTTCAGGATCTTTGCGTTCTCTGCGACTCTGCGACCTTTGCGTTACCATCGCGAATCTAACACCCTGCGCCCATCTCAACATCGGATTGCCCCCATGAAGATCGCACTCGTGCAGCAGGCCAACACCGCCGACCGTGAGGCCAACCTGGCCAGGAGCCTCAAGGCCATCGGCGAGGCGGCCACCGCCGGCGCCAGGCTGGTGGTGCTGCAGGAACTGCACACCGGCCTGTACTTCTGCCAGACCGAGGACACGGATGTGTTCGACCAGGCCGAGCCCATCCCCGGCCCCAGCACCCAGGCCCTCTCGGAGGCCGCGGCGAAGCACGGCGTGGTGATCGTGGGCTCCCTGTTCGAGCGTCGTGCCGCGGGGCTCTATCACAACACCGCCGTGGTGCTGGATGCGGACGGACGGCTCGCCGGCACCTACCGCAAGATGCACATCCCCGACGATCCCGGCTACTACGAGAAGTTCTACTTCACCCCCGGCGACCTGGGCTTCGAGCCCGTTGACACCGCCGTGGGACGTCTGGGCGTGCTGGTGTGCTGGGACCAGTGGTTCCCGGAAGCGGCGCGGCTCATGGCCCTGGCCGGTGCGGAACTGCTGATCTACCCCACCGCCATCGGCTGGAACCCGGAAGACCCCGAGGACGAACAGGCCCGCCAGCGGGAAGCCTGGATCACCATCCAGCGGGCCCATGCCGTGGCCAACGGCCTGCCGGTGGTGAGCGTCAACCGCACCGGTTTCGAAGCAGACCCCAGCGGCGTGACCGCCGGCAGCCGGTTCTGGGGATCGAGCTTCGTGTGCGGCCCCCAGGGGGAGTTCCTGGCCCAGGCGCCCACGGACCAGGAGACCGTGCTGGTGGCCGAAGTGGACATGGCCCGCGCCGAGCAGGTGCGCCGCATCTGGCCCTACCTGCGCGACCGGCGCATCGACGCCTACCAGGATCTGCTCAGGCGCTATCGTGATTAAAAGCCTTTGAACGCAAAGAGCGCAAAGGTTCGCGAAGGACGCAAAGCAAACCAGATTGATGTAAAAGCCTTCGTGCAACCCCTGGGCCTTCGCGGTTCGCTTTTCACTGCACAGGGATCACCGAACGATGACAGCCACGCCAAAGCCCCTCTGGACACGGTATTTCCCGAGCCTCGATCAGGTGGATGACCCGACGGGTCTCGGCGTGCTGGCCGATGCCCGGGAGATCCAGGCGCCGGAGGGCACCGTGGTGTTCCGGCCTGGCAGCGTCTGCGAACAGTACCTGCTGGTGACCGAGGGTTCGGTGCGGGTGCAGCAGACCTCCAGCAGCGGGCGGGAGATCGTGCTCTACCGGGTGCAGACCGGTGAGTCCTGCGTGCTCACCACCTCCTGCCTGCTGGGCGGCAACCGCTACGGCGCCGAGGGCATCTGCGAGACATCAATCCAGGGCATCGCCATCCCCGCGCCCCGGTTCATGGAAGGCATCGAGTCTTCCCCCGGCTTCCGGCGTTTCGTGTTCCAGGGCTACGGCCATCGCATCGCGGAGCTCATGACCCTGATCGACGAGGTGGCCTTCGGCCGCCTCAACGTGAGGCTGGCCCAGCGCCTGCTGGAACTGGCCCACGGCCAGGACGCCTTGCACTGCACCCACCAGGACCTGGCCGTGGAACTGGGCAGCGCCCGGGAGGTGGTCAGCCGCGCCCTCAAGGACTTCGAGCGCCAGGGCTGGGTGCATCTCTCCCGGGGCCAGATCGACCTGCTGGACCGCCCTGCCCTGGAGCGGCTCGCCAAAGGCTGACCAGTGTTTGCGTCACTGCACTCTCCCAATCTACGCATCTATACCCTTCCCACTTCCCAATTCTCCCTTCTCACTTCGAAGCAGTGACAAGATCACTGAACCCCGCCCCATCCTGGACTATGCTCCCTGTCATTCCCAACCGGAGGACAGACATCATGAGCCTGGAAACACTGAAGAACATGGGTTCCGCCGACCGCATCATCCGCGCCGTGGTGGGCCTCGTGCTGATCGCCCTGGTGTTCGTCGGACCCCAGACCCCCTGGGGCTGGATCGGCATCATCCCCCTTGTGACCGCCGTCATCGGCTGGTGCCCAGCCTACAACATCATCGGATTCAAGACCTGCAAGTCTTGAAGGCAGTGGCAAGTCTCAAGTGGCAAGGAAACCCGCATCACAATCATCACCGATGTGTGACCCAGCACGGTTTTCCTTGCCACTAGCCACTTGAGACTTGCCACTGTTACTGCACCGGCCCCGCCGGTGCAGTAAAATGGGCGGCCATTTTGTCCGCACATGACCGCCCCTGATGTCCGTCCTGTACAGTCCCCTCACGCCACCCGCCCTGCCCGACAAGCCCGGCCAGCATCGCTGGGGCCGCCTCTATGGCGCCGCCCGGGGCCTTGCCATGGCCCGTGCCCTGGCGGGGCACAAGGGGCTGGGTGTGGTGATCACACCGGATACCCGGGAGGCTGAGACCCTGGCCCGGGAACTGGAATTCTTCCTGGGCGACGACAGCCTGCCGGTGCTCACCCTGCCGGACTGGGAGACCCTGCCCTACGACCTGTTCTCCCCCCATGAGGACATCATCTCCCAGCGCCTGGAGACCCTCTACCGCCTGCCGGACCTGAGCCGGGGCATCCTGGTGGTGCCGGTCAACACCCTGATGCAGCGCATCGCGCCCCGGGCCTGGCTCCAGGGACGCGTGCTGATGCTCGCCAACGGCGACCGGCTGGATCGGGACGCCCTGCGCCGCAACCTGGAACAGGCGGGCTACCACTGCGTCAGCCAGGTGATGGAACACGGCGAGTTCGCCGTGCGCGGCTCGCTCATCGACCTGTTCCCCATGGGCAGCCTGGAGCCCTACCGGGTGGACCTGCTGGACGATGAAATCGAGTCCATCCGCAGCTTCGACCCCGAATCCCAGCGCAGCCTCGACAGCGTGAACGCCGTGCGCCTGCTGCCGGCCCACGAGTTCCCCATGGACGAGGCCGCCATCAAGGGCTTCCGCCAGCGCTACCGCACCCGCTTCGAGGGCGACCCCCAGGCCAGCATCATCTACCGGGACGTGAGCCAGGGGATGGCACCGGCGGGCATCGAGTACTACCTGCCCCTGTTCTTCGAACAGATGGACACCCTGTTCGACTACCTGCCCGGCAACGTGCGCCTGATCCAGGTGGGTGGCATCGAGGACACCGCCGCCGAGTTTCTCGCCCAGGCGGCGCAGCGCCATGAGCAGCGTCGCCACGACCGTGAGCGCCCCATCCTCTCGCCCGAGGAGATCTTTCTCACCGCCGAGGAACTCAAGGCCCAGCTCACCGGGCGCCCGGGTATCCGGGTGGAACGCCCCGAGCAGCTGGACGCCACCCCCGGCGCGGTGAACTTCGACGTGGGCGCCCTCCCGGACCTGCGCCTGCACATCCGCCAGTCCGATCCGGCGGCCTCACTCAAGACCTTCCTGGACGGCTTCGACGGCCGCGTGCTCATTGCCGCCGAGTCCGCCGGACGCCGGGAATTCCTCGTCGACAGCCTGCGCCCCTTCGGCCTGCCCCCCACCCCGGTGGAGGACTGGCAAGGTTTCGTGAGCGGCGACGCACGCCTGGCCATCACCGTCGCGCCCGTCGAGGACGGCATGCGCATGGCCTGCTGCGGACTGGCGGTCATCACCGAACCCGCCCTGTTCGGCGAGCGGGCCCACCAGGAGCGCCGGCGCAAGCGTCCCACCCGGGACGCGGACGCGGTCATCAGCAACCTCACCGACCTGCATCCGGGCGCCCCGGTGGTGCACGAGGAACACGGCGTGGGCCGCTACCTGGGTCTGCAGAAGCTGGCCGTGGGCGGCCAGGAGACGGAGTTCCTGGCCCTGGAATACGCCGGCGGCGACAAGCTTTACGTGCCGGTGTCCTCCCTGCACCTGGTGAGCCGCTACACCGGCGCCGACACCGAACACGCCCCCCTGCACAAGCTGGGCGGTGAGCAATGGGCGAAGATCCGCCGCAAGGCCGCGGAGAAGGCCCGGGACGTGGCCGCCGAACTGCTGGAGATCTACGCCAGACGCGCCGCCCGCCAGGGCCAGTCCTTCGACGTGCAGGCCACCGGCTACGCGGCCTTTGCCGACAGCTTCCCCTTCGAGGAGACCCCGGACCAGGCCCGGGCCATCGAGGCGGTGCTGGAGGACATGGCCTCCCCCCGCCCCATGGACCGGGTGGTGTGCGGCGACGTGGGTTTCGGCAAGACCGAGGTGGCCATGCGCGCCGCCTTCGTGGCCGCCAGCAGCGGCCAGCAGGTGGCGGTGCTGGTGCCCACCACCCTGCTGGCCCAGCAGCATTACCAGAACTTCAGCGACCGCTTCGCCGACTGGCCCATCCGCATCGAGTCCCTGTCGCGCTTTCGCAGCGCCAAGGACACCAAGGCCGTGCTGGAGGGCCTGGCCGACGGGCGCGTGGACATCGTCATCGGCACCCACAAGCTCATCCAGGGGGACGTGAAGTTCAAACGCCTGGGCCTGGTCATCATCGACGAGGAACACCGCTTCGGCGTGCGTCACAAGGAGCGCCTCAAGGCCCTGCGCGCCGAGGTGGACATGCTCACGCTGACCGCCACGCCCATTCCGCGCACGCTGAACATGGCGCTCTCGGGCCTGCGGGATCTGTCCATCATCGCCACGCCGCCCATGGAGCGTCACGCCATCAAGACCTTCATCAGCCAGTGGAACGACGCGCTGATCCAGGAGGCCATCACCCGCGAGATCCGCCGCGGCGGGCAGGTCTACTTCCTGCACAACGCGGTGGAGAGCATCGAGAGGAAGGCCCGCGAGATCGCCGAGCTGGTGCCCGGCGCCGACATCGGCATCGCCCACGGGCAGATGCGCGAGAGCGAGCTTGAGAAGGTGATGCTGGACTTCTACCACCGGCGCCACAACGTGCTGGTGTGCACCACCATCGTGGAAAGCGGCATCGACGTGCCCACCGCCAACACCATCATCATCGACCGCGCCGACAAGCTGGGCCTGTCCCAGCTGCACCAGCTGCGCGGCCGGGTGGGCCGTTCCCACCACCGGGCCTACGCCTACCTGATCACGCCCCACCCCTCGGCCATGACCCCGGATGCGGTCAAGCGCCTGGAGGCCATCGAGTCCCTGGAAGACCTGGGCGTGGGCTTCACCCTGGCCTCCCACGACCTGGAGATCCGCGGCGCCGGCGAACTGCTGGGCGAGGGCCAGAGCGGCCAGACCCAGGAGATCGGCTTCACCCTCTACAACGAGCTGCTGGAGCGGGCGGTGAAGGCCATGAAGAAGGGCGAGATGCCGGACCTGGACCGTCCCATGGCCGAGGTCACCGAAGTGGACCTGGGCGTGCCGGCGCTGCTGCCCGACGACTACGTGCCCGACGTGCACACGCGCCTGATCCTCTATAAGCGCATCGCCAGCTGCCAGTCCGAGGCCGCCCTGCGGGAACTGCAGGTGGAGATGATCGACCGCTTCGGCCTGCTGCCCGCCCAGGCCAAGAACCTGATGGCGGTGACCGAACTGCGCCTGAGCCTGGAACCCCTCGGTGTGCGCAAGCTGGAGGTGGGTCCCCAGGGCGGGCGTTTCAGTTTCCAGGCCACCCCCAACCTGGATCCCGCGCGGCTCATCCAGCTGATCCAGTCGGACCCGAAGACGTACAAGATGGACCCGGAGCAGCGCCTGCGCTTCTTCGAACCCATGGAGGACCTGGAGCAGCGCATCCAGGCGGTAAAGCGTATCCTGAACACCCTGGCCATCAAGCGGGAGGCCGCCTGAGGCGCCACCGCACCGACACGGACATGCCCATGCTGCACAGACTGACCCGAAACCTGAGCCGACACTGCCTGCTCGCCGCCCTGTGTCTCGCCGTCGTGCTGCCCGCCCCTGCGCCGGCCCAGGAGCCGCGCATGTTCCGGGTGGAAATGGTGCTGGTGCGCCACACCGACCGGCAGGCACTGCACAGCGAGGTCTGGCAGAGCGCCTCTGTGCCACGCATCGAAGAGGCACTGGTGCTCGGGGAGGCCCCTCCGGAAAGCCGCTTCAGGGACGCTTCGGGTACGCCCTTCGGACTGCGCGACGTGGTCACCCGGCTGGAGCAGGCCCCCCTCTATGACGTGATCGCCAGTTTCGCCTGGGAACAGCCCGGGCTTGCCCCCGAGGCCGCCATCCCGGTGCGCATCCAGGCCGGCCCCCTGCTCGGTCGCAAGGTGCCCGAGGAGACGCCGGGATTCACCCCCTGGCAGATCGCCCCGGTGATGTCGCCCATGATGGACCGCGCCGCCGTCGAGCCCGAGGCGCCGAAACCGCTCTACGAGGTGGACGGCACCGTGACCCTGAGCCTCGCCCGTTTCCTGCACCTGCAGACCGACCTGCTCTACCGTCGCGCCACACAGGAGACACTGCCCGGCGACCATGTCTGGACCCTGGAGGGCGGTCAGTTCGCGGAGAGCTACATCAGCGAGCGCCGACGCATGCGCTCAAGAGAAGTGCACTACCTGGATCACCCGATGATGGGCATCATCGTGGAGATCACGCCGATCGAGTAGGCGTGGCGACCTCGCCACGAATGCCACATCCGCCTAGCCTCGCCCATTCACGCAGAGGACGCAGAGACGCGGAGAACGCAAAGAGTTATTGATCGAACTTGCTTGGCGTTCTCCGCGTCCTCTGCGTCCTCTGCGTTCAGCTCACCCCCCGATAGATGTCATGACGAGCGATTCGGCCCGAAGTCGGGCCTCCTACCGGATCGTGGGTTCGCTCAGATTCACGATCGCCCGGCCCATGGCGGCACCGAAGCTGTCCGCGAGGCGGCGGAAGATGTCCTGGCGGGGCGTGAAGTCCACGATGTTCTCCTGGCCGATCACCTCGCGGGCCACATAACCGGGGCTGCCCAGACCGTCGATGATGCCCAGCGCCAAGGCCTCGTCGCCGGTCCAGATCAGGCCGTTGAACAACTCCTCGTCACTGCCCTTGAGCCGGTCGCCGCGACCGGTCTTGACCGCGTCCACGAACTGAGCGTGGATGTTGTCCAGCAGGCGCTGCACGTGGGCCTGCTCCCGGGGATCGACGGGCAGGAAGGGGTCCAGGAGCCCCTTGTTCTCGCCGGCGGTCATGAGCCGTCGTTCGATGCCCAGCTTGTCGATGGCCTCCACCAGGCCGAAGCCATCCATGCGCACGCCGATGGAACCCACCACGCTGGAGGCATCGGCATAGATGTAATCCGCCGACACCACGGCGTAGTAACCACCCGAGGCGCCCACGTCGCTGATCACCGCGTAGACCGGGGTGTCGGGATGCTCGGCCTTCAGGCGGCGCAGTTCGTTGTTGATGTAGGCGGACTGCACCGGACTGCCGCCAGGGCTGTTGACTCGCAGCATCACCGCCACAGTGTTCTTGTCTCGGAACGCCTGGCGCAGCCCCTGGGTCACCAGGTCCGCGCTGGCCTGGCTGCTCTCGCTGATCACCCCCTGGATGTCCACCAGGGCGGTGTGCGGGCCGGGCTTCTTCGCCCCTGGACCCATGGGACCGCTCATGAAGATGATCAGCAGCAGGAACAGGTAACCGAAGCCCAGCAGCTTGAAGAAGACCCCCCAACGCCGGGCACGGCGCTGTTCCTGGATGCCCGCCAGGGCGATCTTGGTGAGGGCTTCGCGTTCCCAGTTGTCTTGAGACATGGAGTCAAACCTTTTTTGAAGTGAGAAGTGGGATTTGGGAAGTGGGAAAAAGACTCTGGGCCATCGCAATACCGTAAGCAGCAGGCTTACTTCGCACTTCCCAATTCGCCCTTCCCACTTCCAGAGAGCCACTGGGGCAAGTGCCGCAGATCATCCATCAGGGCCACCGGCGCGTGCCGGGCCAGGCGATGCCCGCCGTGCACCCCATAGGTCACGCCGAGACGGTCGGTGCCGGCGTTGCTGGCCATGAGCATATCGTACTCGCTGTCGCCAATCATGAGCGTGTCAGCGGGCATGAGGCCCAGCTCATCCATGATCTCGTTGAGCATGGCGGGATGGGGTTTCGAAAAGGTTTCATCGGCGCAGCGGGTGGCGAGGAAATGCCGGCCGAGCCCGGTCTCCTCCAGCACCCGGTCCAGCCCCGGCCGCGACTTGCCCGTGGCCACTGCCAGCCAGTAGCCTGCCGACTCCAGGTCCGCCAGCAGTTCCGCCATGCCCGGGAACAGGGCCGAGGGCGTGGGATCCCGTTCCAGGAAATGCACCCGGTAGGCGGCGCGAAAGTCATGTACGAAGCCTTCATCAGAACCGGGGTACAGGGCCGCGATGGCCTCCTCCAGCCCCAGACCGATGATGTCCCGCAGGGCGTGCTCGTCCCGGTCCTCGGCACCGGTATCGGCAATCGCCCCGCGCAGGCAGGACACGATCCGGGCGGCGGAATCCATCAGGGTGCCGTCCCAGTCGAACACCAGGAGTTGGTAGGGTCTGGATGACATAGGATAATGAAAACCTTATAAACCAGCCACAGAGGACACAGAGGACACAGAGGACACAGAGGTCACAGAGGTCACAGAGTCGAAATAAAATCCTCGAATAAGCGACCTGCTGACCCGATGCTCCGTTGGAACCCAGCGTTCACAGACACCAGATGGGGGTTTTTGACTCTGTGACCTTTGTGTCCTCTGTGGCTAAATTACTTCGAGACAACCCTCAGACATCCAAAGGCTCCAGCCGTTCCAGCACCGCCTCCAGGTCCGCCGGCAGGGGGGCCTGGATCTGGTAAGGACGTTCATGGCCGGGCAGATGGAACCTCAGGGTCTCGGCGTGCAGGAACTGGCGCTTGAGCCCCAGGCGTTTCATGCGCCGGTTGAACTCGAAATCGCCGTACTGGCTGTCGCCGGCCACGGGGAAGCCCTCGTGGGCGGCGTGCACCCGGATCTGGTGGGTGCGGCCGGTGCCGATTTCAACCCCCATGAGGGTGGCGTCCACGAAATGCCGGCGCGGGAAGAAGAAGCTCTCGGCGTGCTTGCCGTCCTCGTCGACCTCCACCTTGCGCACCTGGGTACGGGGGCCCTTGCGGGCCAGGGTCTCGGAGATCCGGCGCGGGCCGCCCTGCCAGACACCGGCCAGCAGGGTCACGTAGTGCTTGTCCACCCCGCCGGACTTGAGCGCCTCGTGGAAGGCCAGCAGGGCCTCCCTGCGCTTGGCCAGTACCAGGCAACCGCTGGTCTCCCGGTCCAGCCGGTGGGCCAGTTCCAGGAAATCGGCCCGGGGCCGCAGGCGTCGCATGGCCTCGATGAGCCCCAGTTTCACGCCGCTGCCACCGTGCACCGCGAGCCCCGCCGGCTTGTTGAGCACCAGCAGGTCCTCGTCCTCCAGCAGCACCGCCCGGCGCAGGGTCTCGGCCAGCTCCCCGGGCAGGGGCATCTGGCTGTCATCCGGGGGGCTCGCGGCCTGGCGCACCGGCGGGATGCGCACCTGGTCCCCTTCCTGGAGGCGGTACTCGGGCTTCGCCCGTCCCTTGTTGACCCGCACCTCGCCCTTCCTCAGCAGGCGATAGACATGGCTCTTGGGCACCCCCTTGAGCTGCCCCAGCAGGAAATTGTCCAGGCGCTGGCCGGCCTGACCGGATCCGACCCGGACCAGGGTGACTTTGGAGGGCGGGGAATCGGCTGTTTTCATGGTGCGGGGCGGGCTGAGGCGGATCGGGATAATAACCGATCCATCAAGGGTTTGAACGCATTGTTGCAGATTGGTATCATGAAGTGTCACGTGGGATAGATCGGCAGTTTTCCTCCGCGCCGGCTTATTCCTTGCGGTGTCCTTCGAAACGCCCTCCCCCCGTGACCGACCGATTTTCCCCGGACGGCGATCTCCCGGCCCCGCGCCAGGCCTCACCGCCCGGGATCACAGCAAGAACGCATAGCAACCGAGCGCTCTCATTGATCAACCTTGCCCACCCCTCCATCACCGGTAGACCCATGGGACTGACGCTCTCATGGTGGTGCCTGTGCGCGCTGTTGTTGATGCGCGCCCGCACGCTCGACCCCGTGGAGACAGAAGCCGGAGATCCCGGCAACCCTGGCGGTGTGGCGACCCCGACCCTCCGAGAAACCCTACATGAAGCGAATCCTGATCAACGCCACGCAGCCCGAAGAGCTGCGTGTGGCCATGGTAGATGGCCAGAAACTCTACGACCTGGACATCGAAGTCCCCTCCCGGGAGCAGAAAAAGGCCAACGTCTACAAGGCCGTCGTCACCCGGGTTGAGCCCAGCCTCGAAGCCGCCTTCGTCAACTATGGCGCCGAGCGCCATGGCTTCCTCCCCCTAAAGGAAATCGCCCGCAGCTTCCTGCCCGGCGCCGGCGATGAAGACAGCCCCCAGGGGTCCATCAAGGACCTGGTCAAGGAGGGCATGGAACTCATCGTCCAGGTGGAGAAGGAAGAGCGCGGCAACAAAGGCGCGGCGCTGACCACCTTCGTGAGCCTGGCCGGCCGCTACCTGGTGCTGATGCCCAACAACCCCCGCGCCGGCGGCGTCTCCCGGCGCATCGAGGGCGAGGACCGCAGCGAGATCCGCGAGGCCCTGAGCCAGCTGGAAGTCCCCCAGGGCATGGGCCTGATCGCCCGCACCGCCGGCGTCGGCCGTGGCGTGGAAGAACTGCAGTGGGACCTGGAATACCTCAAGACCCTGTGGGCCGCCATCACCGAGGCCGCCGAGAAGCGCAAGGGTCCGTTCCTGATCTACCAGGAAAGCAACGTCATCATCCGCGCCCTGCGCGACCACCTGCGCAATGACATCGCCGAGATCATCGTCGATGTCCCGGCGGTCTATCAGCAGGCCCAGGAATTCATGCAGCAGGTGATGCCCAACAACCTGCGCAAGCTCAAGCTCTACGAAGAGCATGTGCCCCTGTTCAACCGCTACCAGATCGAGAGCCAGATCGAGGCGGCCTTCCAGCGGGAGGTCTCCCTGCCCTCCGGCGGCGCGATCGTCATCGACCACACCGAGGCCCTGATCTCCATCGACGTGAACTCCGCCCGCGCCACCAAGGGTAGCGACATCGAGGAGACCGCGCTCAACACCAACCTGGAGGCGGCCGACGAGATCGCCCGCCAGCTGCGCCTGCGGGATCTGGGCGGCCTGATCGTCATCGACTTCATCGACATGGGTCCCGCCAAGAACCAGCGGGAGGTGGAAAACCGCCTGCGCGACGCGCTCGAAATGGACCGCGCCCGGGTGCAGGTGGGACGTATCTCCCGCTTCGGCCTGCTGGAGATGTCCCGCCAGCGCCTGCGCCCCTCCCTGGGCGAATCCAGCCAGATCGTATGCCCCCGCTGCAGCGGCCACGGCCACATCCGCAGCGTCGAGTCCCTGGCCCTGTCGGTGCTGCGCCTGATCGAGGAAGAGGCCATGAAGGACAAGACCGGCCGCGTGCTCGCGCAGCTGCCGGTGGATGTCGCCACCTTCCTGCTCAACGAGAAGCGTGATGCGGTCAACGGCATCGAGCGCCGCCACGACGTGATGGTCACCCTGGTGCCCACCCCGGACATGGTCACGCCCCACTTCAACGTGCGCCGCATCCGCATGGACGAGATGCCCGAGGAACTGCGCGGCAAGAGCAGCTACCAGATGCTGCCCGAGGAAGAACTGCCCGAGCCCATCACGGTGCGCCCGGTCAGCGCTCCGGTGGAACGCGCCGCGGTGCAGACCATCCGCCCCGCCACCCCGGCACCGGTGAGCCCGGAACCCGTGGAGGCCCCCGCACGGGCACAGGTGCCCGTGGCCCAGCCCGGCTTTTTCGCGCGCATCTGGAGCAGCCTGTTTGCCGGCGCGCCACGCAGCGAGGCCGAGACCGAAATCGAAGAGAGCAAGTCCCGCGCCCGGCGCAGCAGCACCGGCCGTGGCGGACGTGATGCCCGGGACAGCGAGGCTGAACGGGGCGGCCGTGGTCGTCGCCGCAGCAGCACCCGGGATCGTCGCCGCGAGGATGCGGGTGAAGGCCGCCCCCGCCCCAGCCAGGATAAGCCCGCGCAGGAAAGACCGGCCCCTGAGAAGCCCGCTGCCGAGAAGGCACCGGCAGCCGAGAAGCCTGCCATCGAAAAACCCGCACGCGAGAAACCTGTCCGTGAGGCAAGCCAGACCGCTGACAGCAACGCAGAGCGACCGGAGACCGGCGGTGAAGGCGGTGGCCGCAGCCGTGGGCGTCGCGGTGGACGTCGCCGTCGCCGCGGTGGTGGTGGCGGCGAGCGCGGTGCTGACCAGCAGCGTCAGGGTGACGAGGGCGGCAACGGCGGGGAATCCCGTGGCGCCGCCCCCTCTGGCGAATCCGGCCAGGGCGGTGAGCGCAAGCCCGCCGAGCGTCCCCGCAGCGAGTCTGACAAACCCCAGGCCAGTGAACGCGGTGAATCCCGTGCTCCGGCCCGGGAAAGCAGGCCTGCCGCCGAGCAGCCTGCGGCCCCGTCGGGTTCGACCAGCCAGTCCCCGTCACAACCCGTGAGCCAGCCCCAGACCCAGAGCACGGGCCAAGGCACAGGCCAGGCAGCGACCCAGCCCTCCGGCGAGGCCGGTCCCAAGCCGGCACCCCGGAGCGAGGCACCGTCGCCTGCGCCGGCGGCCAGGCCTCCGGCTGCGGCTCCAAGCGGCCAGATCGCCCCCGGCCCGGCACCCGCTCCGGCGGCACCGAAACCGGTGGCGCCCGCGGCCAGCAGCCCATCCCGTGAGGCCCCGCCCTCGGACCAGGCGCGTCCCGCTATGGCCCAGGGCGGCGGTGAATCCGGCAGCCGGCCGCCCGCACCCCCGGCTCAGGCGCCCGCGCCTTCAGCCGTGCCCCCGGCACCGGCATCCGCACCGGTGTCTGCGCCCACAAGCACCGACAAGGCAGCGCCCCGGGAATCGGGCGCGTCGGAGAAGCCCAAGGAGCAGACTCCGGGCTGATCACGGGTTCCTGATCGTCAGGTAAACACAAACAGGGCGGCCATTTGGCCGCCCTGTTTGTTTTTACCTTGCGAAAGAGACAGTCAGCCTAGCCCGCATATTGCATCGAGGCGGCCGGCGGCTTCGTGTAAGCTTCTGATTACGCGACATGAATCGACACATCTGGCCTGAATTCTGAGGTGACACTTTGTACCACCGCCGCCGGCCGCCTCGATGCAATATGCGGGCTAGAGACCGTGCTGCCGGCGCAGATGGCCCATGAGCCCCTCCACCGCATCCTCGACCATGTCGAACACCCGTTCGAATCCGGCGTTGCCGCCGTAGTAAGGATCCGGGACCTCCCGCTCGTCACGTGCCTCGGCGAATTCCAGCAACAGGCGCACCCGGTCCCGATACCCCTCGGGGCAGATGCGCAGCGCGTTGTGCAGGTTCTCCTCGTCCATGACCAGCACGTAGTCATAGCGCTCGAAATCATCGGCGTCCAGCAGCCGCGCCCGCTGCCGGCTCAGATCTACACCCCGGCTCATGGCGGTGCGCTGGGCGCGTTCATCGGGCGGTGATCCCACGTGATAGGCATGGGTACCGGCGGAATCGACGCGCACCAGGTGGCCGAGACCCGCCTCGTTCACCTGCCGCTCGAACACGCCGTGGGCTATGGGGGAGCGGCAGATATTGCCCATGCAGACAAACAGCACATTCACCATCGTTGATCGAATCCTGTCGGGTTTGTGAGTCGCGCGTCACCATGACACCAGAGCCCCGGGTTTGCAAGGGCATGGATCCTGACTGCCCCGCACGGCCACTGCGCAGTACACTAGACAAATGCAGATCCCCCCGCCGGCACTGAAAGTCACCCTGGCCTCACCCCGTCCCGCCGGTCTCGACTGGCAGGTGGGTCAGCTGCTGCAGGCCACCGTGGTCAAGCCCGCCCCGCCCGGCGAGGGCACCCTGGTGCGGGTCGGCGGCCTGGAGCTTGCCCTGAAACTGCCCCAGACGCCCGCCGAGGGCAGCCGCCTGACCCTGCAGGTGGTGCGCGCCGGCGCGCAGCCGGTACTGGCCCTGGTGGAACGCGGCGGCGCAGCCTTGCCGACTGCCGCTGCCGATGCCTCCGCCCGCCCTGCCCCGGGCACCGCGCTCCCCGGGGCCGCCAGCTGGCTGTCCAGCCTGCTGCCCGCCCAGGGTGGTCAGACCGCCCTGCTTTCCGCCCTCTGGTCCCTGCAGCAACAGCCCGCGCGTCTCGCGGAGTTACCCACCGGTGTCCGGGATGCCGTCGATAAGCTGTTCCGCCAACTGCCCACCGCCGATCAGGCCACCCGTCCGGAGGGCCTGCGGCAGGCCGTGCAGGCCTCGGGCCTGTTCCACGAGGCCGGACTGGCCGCCGTGGCGGCAGGCAGCGCCGCCGGCCCGGCCGCCAATCTCAAGTCCGCCCTGCTGTCCCTGGCCACCCGGCTGCGCGCGCTTCCCGGCCCGCCGTCCGCCGCCCTGCCAGGCACCCGCCCCGTGGACACACCGCCGCCCAGACCCGGCGCCACACCCTCGCCCCAGCCCCGCATGGACACCCCAATGGCCTTGCTGGGTCGCGAGGCGCTGCTGGAGACCCTGCGCAACCGGGCCGAATCGGCGCTGGCCCGGCTCGCCCTTCACCAGTGGAGCAGCGCGGAGAGTTCAGAGTCGGGACTGCCCCGCTGGCTGATGGAACTACCCCTGCGCAGCGGCAATGGCATCGACCTGGTGCACCTGCTACTGGAACGGGAACCGGATCAGCCGGAAGCGGAAGAACAGGGCACCTGGCGGGCCGAGTTCGCCCTGGACCTGCCGGAACTGGGCCCCGTGCGGGTGCGCATCGCTGTCACCGGCGACCAGGTGCGCACCCAACTGTGGGCGGAGAACGAAGCGACCGTGGGACGCATCCGCGCCGAGCTGCCGCGCCTGATGGAATCCCTGGAAAACCGCAGCCTCGAGGTCAAGGACCTGGGCTGCCATGCCGGCATCCCGCCTGCCCCGGCCGAGGCCAGACCCCAGCGCCCCCTGCTGGACGATCACGCATGAGCGAACGCCGCAAACCACCCCGCAAGGCCGTGGCCCTGCACTACAGCGGCCGCAATGCCCCCCGCGTCACCGCCAGCGGCGTCGGCCAGGTGGCCGAACGCATCCTGGAGATTGCCCGAGAACACGATGTGCCCGTGCACGAGGATGCCCTGCTCACTGCGGCACTCTCCCAGGTCCCCCTGGGCGACGAGATCCCGGAAAACCTCTACGTGGCGGTCGCCGAGGTGCTGGCGTTCGTATATTTCCTGAGCGGGAGAACGCCCTACAGAAGTGAGAAGTGAGAAGTGAGGAGTGAGAAGTGAGGAATGAGGAGTGAGGAGTGCTTGGTAGGATGGGCGAAGCGCAGCGCGCCCATCGGACCAACTCAAAGCTTATGCATCACCCCTTACGGGCAACTCCGCTGCCGCCATGCAGGGCAAGCAGCAGGTCTGCCTCGCCGCGGGTCAGGCCGCAGGTCTTCATGAGTTCCTCGCGGCTGGCGCCCTGGGTGGCCAGGCGCATGGCATGCTGGTAGGGACCCTGGTCGGGATCCCGCAGCAGCAGCTGTTCCTGCTGTTCGGCCAGCTGGCGGAGCCGGCGCTCCACCTCTGCCTGTCTCTGGTCGGTGGCCATCTCGCTGGAGCACACCGCGCTCAGCGCACCGCGCAGGGACAGCAGGGCGGTCTCCTGGATCATCACCCGGCGGCCGAGACGGCGCACCCGGGCCATGGCCCACAGGGCTATACCCGCGGCCATGGCGGCGCAAATCAGGGCCGCAACGGCCACCAGCATCAGGGGTGTGCTCATACGTACTCGTCTATGTTACGGCCGGTTGAATCATCGGCAGGCGGACGCCGGGGTGTCTCCTCCTCCGGTGCCTGTTCCTCGTCCTCGTCCCTGGGCTCGGGTGTGGGTGAGCGCGGATACCTGCCCTTCTCGTCGCCCTCCTCGGGTACCGGCCGGCTGGGCCAGCTGGGGTGCACGGGGGGCACCGGATCGAAGTCCACCATGACATTCAACCTCCCGGATCCTGTAAGGATCCTGCGGGCGGTTTCGGGCCGGGCTTACAGACTGGCCATCTCCGCCCACTCTTCTTCCGAGAGCAGCTTGTTGAGATCCACCACGATGGTCAGCTCGCCGTCGCGGCTGGCCACGCCCTGGATGTACTTGGAACTCTCATCATTGCCGACATTGGGCGCGGGCTCGATCTCTGCAGTACCCAGTTCGATGACCTCGGCCACACTGTCCACCAGGATGCCCACCACCTGGTTGCTCACCTCGATGATCACCACCCGGGAAGCGTCATCGGGCTCCCGGGGCTCCAGGCCCAGGCGGCGACGGGCGTCGATGACGGTCACCACGTTGCCACGCAGGTTGACGATGCCCAGCACGTAATGGGGAGCACCTGGCACCGGCGCGATCTCGCTGACCCGCAGCACTTCCTGCACCTGCATCACGTTGATGGCGTAGGTCTCTTCCGCGAGGCGGAAGGTCACGTACTGGGCGGTCGGTCCCCGGGCGCTGGCCTTGGCTTCCTGTTTCATCGTGTTGTCCTCTGGCTTCTCATGTCCTGTGGATGATCGGGGACGAACCCCGGCTTGTCTCGTTGCAAAATCCAGCTGCGGTGGCGGATGTATCAGCGCCTGCGTGCCTGGGCGGGTGCGGCGGATACACTCCACTGACCGGTGGCGAGATCCCTGGCCAGAATGTCCACGTCCAGTATGGCACACATCTGTTCGATGACCGTTCCGGCCAGCCAGGGACGCTTGCCACGACTGCTTCGCCAGCGCACCGCGTCCGGTTCCAGGGTCATCACCTCGGTGATGCCCTCGCAGGCGATACCCCATCGGCTGTCGTCCATGAGCACCACGTGCCTCGCCTCGATGGGGGCGTACTCGCGTCCCTCCGGCAGCACGATGCGGGCGATATCCACCACCTTGACCTGCCGATCCAGGTGCTTCACCAGGCCCAGGAACCAGGGCTGATGGCCGGGCATGGGCGTGATCTCTTCCGGCATTTCGATGATGCCATTGAGCTTCACCAGCGGCACCGCCAGCGTCAGGCCGGCAAGCCGCAAACCCAGACACTGGAACCGTTCACGACCCCATTCCGGCGGGCCTGCCTCGGGCGACGGGACCTGTGCCGGCGCAGGTTCGACGACGGGTGCCTGCACGGGGGCAGGCACCTCGGTCCTGACCTCTGCCACAGGCGGCGCCTCCCTGACAGGCGCGACGGCAGCCGGCTGAGACACAGGCATTTCGGTGCGCGTCTGCGGCTCTGCTTCCTGGGGCGCTTCAGGGATCTCCTGAAGCAGGCTGTCCAGGTAGCGGATCAGCGCCTCGCGCTCGTCCAGGAGTACCGGGTCCCGTTGTGGGTTCATGAGGCCGCCCTGTGCTGTTTTTCATCTCGTTCCAGGCGACGCAGCAGCCAGTCGTAGGCCTCCACGCCCCGCGCATCGGGCTGCATCAGCGGCAAAGGGATGCCCGCCGTGCTGGCCTCGCGGAACAGGGTGTCCACGGGCACCATGCCCTCCCAGAGGGTATCGGCATGTTCGGCGCGAAGTTTACGCAGGCTTTGCACCGAGGCCCGGGTACGACGATCGAACATGGTGGGTACCACCAGGTAATCCATCTTCATGCGCCGGGAACGCTGGATCATGTCCAGGGTGTGCAACATGCGTTCCAGGCCCTTGAGTGCCAGGGTCTCGGTCTGCACGGGGATCAGCAGGCGGTTGCAGGCAGCCAGGGCATTGACCATGAGCACGCCCAACATGGGCGGGCAATCCAGGATCACGGTGTCAAACCGGTCCGACATCGCGGTCAGGGCGCGATGCAGCACCAGGCCCATGCCTTCGCGACCACCCAGCTGCCGGTCCAGGGTGGCCATGGCGGTGGATGCGGGCATCACGTGCAGATGGGGGAAACGGGTCTCATGCACCAGGGTCTCGGGATGCACGCTGCCGGCCGTGGTCTGGCGGAACAGGTCATAGACACCAGCGGTACCGCTCTCCGGGTCCATGCCGAAATAGGCGGTCAGCGATCCGTGGGGATCCAGGTCCACCAGCAGGGTGTTCTCGCCACGGGCGGCCAGCAGCCCACCCAGGCTCACCGCGGTGGTGGTCTTGCCCACGCCGCCTTTCTGATTGGCCACGGCCCAGACACGCATCAGCGTGTGCCTCCGTTGCGGTCCTGGGGATCGACCATCTCGTTGAGATCATCGCGCAGGTCGTCGGCCTCGACCGCCCGCTCCGAGCGTGGCCGGCGTTCGGCCAGCACCACGATACTCACGCGCCGGTTCTGGCGACGTCCCTCGGCGGTGTCGTTGTCCGCGATGGGGCGATACTCCCCGTAACCGATGGCGGCCATGCGCGTCGGGTCCAGCTGATTGCGGCTGAACAGGTTCACCACGCTGGCGGCCCGGGCGGCGGAGAGTTCCCAGTTGGACGGGAAGATGGGGGTGTTGATGGGCACCGTGTCCGTGAAGCCCTCCACCTGGATGCGCGCCGGGAAATCCCGCAGGATGGTGGCCAGACGCTGCAGCACCGGCACGGCCTCGCTGGACAGCTGGGCACTGCCGCTGGCAAACAGCAGGCTGGTGTTGATCTCCACCTCGATCCAGAAACGGTCCCGGCGCATGCGGATCAGGTCCGCGTCCATGAGCGGCAGCATCGCCCGCTCGATCTCGTCCGCCAGCCGGCTCATGCCCTCGGCAGCGGCCTGCAGTTCGTCGGCGTCCAGTTCCGCATCGCGCAGCAGGTCATCCATGCCCCGGTCAATGACGCCCGGCTGCGCGGGTGCCGCACCCAGATCAAGTGGCGCGAGGCTGCGGGTCTGCTGCTGCTCCATTTCTGGCGCGGGCCGGCCGACCTCGCCGATCTGGATCGGCTCGGTGGACTTGGGTGGCGCCCGGAATGCGGCGACCAGGGAATCGGACAGCACCCGGTACTTGCCCTCGTTCACCGAGGAGATGGCGTACATCACCACGAAGAAGGCCAGCAACAGGGTGATCAGATCCCCATAGGGGATCGCCCACGCCTCGTGGTTGACGTGCTCCTCGTGATGCTTTCTGCTGCGTCTCGACATGTCGTGTCAGTCTCGGGGTCGCACTCGGGGCCGGATCGGATCCGGCCTCAGAGCATGTAGCCCCTGAGCTTGGTTTCGATGTTGCGCGGATTCTCGCCCTCGGCGATGGAGATGATCCCGTCGATGATCATCTCCCGGTACGCGCTCTGGCTCTGCACCGTGTTCTTGAGCTTGTTGCCCACGGGCAGGAAAAACAGGTTGGCGGAGGCGATGCCGTAGATGGTGGCCACGAAGGCAGCGGCGATACCCGCGCCCAGGCGGCTCGGATCAGCCAGGTTCTGCATGACCGCCATCAGGCCCATGACCGCGCCGATGATGCCCAGGGTGGGCGCATAGACTCCCATGCTTTCGTAGACCTTGGCACCCTGCAGGTCGAACTGCTCGCGGGTGTTGAGATCCACCTCCAGGATGTTGCGGATGGCCTCCGGTTCGGTGCCGTCCACCAGCAACTGCAAGCCCTTGGCGGAGAAGGCATCCGGCTCCTGCTCGGCCAGGGTCTCAAGCCCCAGCAGGCCCTCCTTGCGAGCGATCTGGCTCCAGTTGACCAGCTTCTCGATCGCCGCCTCGGTATCAATGCGCGGCGCCATGAACACCCAGGGAAAGATCTTGAGCGCGTGCATGAACACCTTGAGCCGGGTCTGCATCAGGGCCGCGGCGATGGTGCCCACCACCACGATGACGAAGGCGGCAGCATTCCACAGGGCCTCGAGACCGCTGCCCTTGGCGATGGAGCCGCCGATGATGGCCACCAGGGCCAGCAACACGCCGATGAGACTCAGGATGTCCATGGGCTCATCCCGTTGTGATATGACTCAGGCATCAAACACCGTTGGCCATCAGGGGCCCGATCTGGGACAGGGGCAGGATACGGTCCGCCAGGCCGGCCTCGGCCACCGCGGCGGGCATGCCGTAGACTACGCAGCTCTCCTCGTCCTGGGCCCAGACCCTGGCGCCCAGTTGCTTGAGCGCACGCACGCCCTCGCGGCCGTCGGCGCCCATGCCGGTCATGATGATCGCCAGCACCTGGCCGCCGAACACCGGCGCGGCGGACTTGAAGGTCACGTCCACGCAGGGACGGTAGTGCTGGCCGGCTTCGCTCTCGACGATGCGTACACGCTGCTGCCCGCCCCGGGACTCCACCACCATCTGCAGACCGCCGGGTGCGAGCAGGGCAAGCCCCGGCTGCAACACATCACCGTCGGCGGCCTCCTTGACGCGGATGGCGCACAGGGAATCCAGGCGCTGGGCAAAGGCCGGCGTGAAGCTGGCCGGCATGTGCTGCACCAGCAGCAGGGGCAAGGGGAAATTGGCCGGCAGTGCGGTGAGTACCTTCTGCAGCGCCACCGGTCCGCCGGTGGAGGTGCCGATCAGCACCGCGCGGAAATCCCGCATGCGTACCGGGCTGCGATCGACGCGCGCAGGCGGGGCACCCGCGGCTGGGGCCGTGGTGGCGGCTCTTGCCGCGGCCGGGGCCGCCGTGCCGGGCACTGCCGGGGCGGGACGGACCCGGCGCATGCCGAGGGTGCGGACCCGCCGACAAAGCACCTGGCGTGCCTCCTGCTGATCCCGGGAGATGTCCTCGAAACGCTTGGGCAGGAAGTCCGCGGCACCGGCGTCCAGGGCATCCAGGGTGGCCTTGGCCCCCTCGAAGGTGAGCGAGGAGAACATCAGGATCGGGGTCGGCTGGCGCGCCATGATGCGACGCACGGCGGTGATACCGTCCATCACCGGCATCTCGATGTCCATGACGATCACGTCGGGACGCAGCCTGGCGGCCTCGTCGATGGCCTCCTGGCCATTGGCGGCGGTACCCACCACCTCGATGCCCGGATCGGCATCGAGGATCTCGACGATACGACGTCGGAAGAAACCCGAATCGTCCACCACCAGTGCGCGTACCGCCATCTAAACCATCTCCTCAGTGTTGCCGCTCGCGTGTCGCGTGCACGTCACGCGGCATGGATGCAGTCATCAGAAACGCCGCGCGTAGGCCTTGAGCAGGCTGGGCACGTCCAGGATCAGGGCGATGCCGCCATCGCCGGTGATGGTGGCACCGGCGAAGCCCGGCAGTCCGTGCAGCGAGGCGCCGAGGGGTTTGATCACCACCTCTTCCTGGCCGATCAGGCTGTCCACCACGAAACCCACGCGCCGGTTGCCCACGAACACCACCACCACGTGCTGCGTCTCGCGGTTCACCTTGGGCGCATCGCTGCGGGCCAGCCAGCGGCGCAGGTAATACAGCGGCAGGGCCTGGTTGCGCACCATGATCACCTCCTGGTCATCCACGTGGTTGGTGCGGGACAGATCCAGGTCGAAGATCTCGCTCACATTGGCCAGCGGCAGGGCGAAACGCTGGTTGCCCAGCACCACCATGAGGGTGGGCAGGATGGCCAGGGTGAGCGGCACCTTGATGCGCAGGGTGCTGCCCTGACCCTTTTTGGAATCGATCTCGATGGTGCCGTTCAATTGCGCGATACGGGTCTTCACCACATCCATGCCGACGCCGCGACCGGAGATGTCGGAGATGGCCTCCTTGGTGGAGAAGCCCGCCATGAAGATGACGTTGAAGGCATCCTGGTCGGTCATGCGCTGGGCCGCATCCTCGTCCATGAGCCCCTTCTCCACGGCCTTGGCGCGCAGCACGTCCGGATCCATGCCCTTGCCGTCATCGGCGATGGTCAGCAGGATGTGGTCGCCCTCCTGCTCGGCGGACAGCACCACGTGTCCGGTGCGGGACTTGCCGGCGGCGACCCGCTCCTCGGGGGACTCGATGCCGTGGTCCACGGCGTTGCGCACCAGGTGCACCAGCGGATCGGCCAGGGCCTCCACCAGGTTCTTGTCCAGATCGGTCTCCTCGCCGCGCAACTCCAGATCGATCTCCTTGTTGAGGCTGCGGGCCAGGTCGCGCACCACCCGGGGGAAGCGCCCGAACACCTTCTTGATGGGCTGCATGCGCGTCTTCATCACCGCCGCCTGCAGGTCGGCGGTGACGATGTCCAGGTTGCTGACCGCCTTGGCCACCTGCTCGTCGGACATCTTGGAACGCAGGGTGGCCAGACGGTTGCGCACCAGCACCAGTTCGCCCACCAGGTTCATGATGTCGTCCAGGCGCTTGGTGTCCACGCGCACCGAGGTCTCTGCGGCGGGCTGTGCCTGGGTCGCAGGGGTCGCAGCGGCGGGGGCGGCGGCGGGGGCGGCGGCAGGGGCAGGCGCAGCAGCCGGCTTCGCGGCGGGTGGTGCAGCAGCGGCGGGCGCGGCCTTGGCAGACGCCACGACCGGTGCCTTGCCCTTGCCGTGCAGTTCGTCCAGCAGGTGCTCGAATTCATCCTCGCTGATCAGATCCGGGTCCGCGGAGCTGCCTGCGGCCGGGGGTGAGGCCTTGCTCTCGACAGGCGCATTGCCCTTGCCGTGCAGTTCGTCCAGCAGGCTCTCGAATTCGTCCTCAGTGATCTCGTCGCTCTTGTGCGAAGCGGCCGGTGCTGCGGCCAGCGCGGGCGCGCTGCCACCGGACTGCATGGCATCCAGGAGGGCCTCGAATTCCTCGTCGGTGATGTCGCCATCGCCGGCCGGCACGGCAGGGCTGGCAGACACAGGCGGGGCAGGCTCGGGGGCGGGCGGAGGCGCCTCGGCGACGGGAGACGGCGCAGGCGCGGCGTCCGCGGGCCCGGTCATGGATTCCAGCCGCGTCAGCAGCTCGGGATCCGCGGGCCCCGGCTCGACGCCGCCGCGGATCTCGCCGAACATGCGGTTGACCACGTCCAGCACCTGCAGCACGGCGTCCATGAGCGCGCCATCCACCTGGCGCTGGCCCTGGCGCAGCACGTTGAACACGTCTTCGGCCCGGTGGCACACCGCCACCAGGTGGGTGAGATTGAGGAATCCCGCGCCGCCCTTGATGGTGTGGAAGCTGCGAAACACCGCATTGAGCAGGTCACGGTCGGTGGGGTTGCGCTCCAGTTCCACCAGCTGCTCACTGAGCCCTTCCAGCAGTTCCCCGGCCTCCACCAGAAAGTCCTGCAGAATCTCGTCATCGCTATCCAGACTCATCCCCTACCCCTTCTCGTTATGCGCTTGGCAACGTGCTCAGAATCCCAGGCTGGACAGCAGATCGTCCACGTCGTCCTGGCCGCTGACCACATCGCTGGCACCGGCGGTGCCCGGCACCGCCGGACCCATACCCTTGTTCTGATCCTCGGCGCGCTTGTCCTGCATTTTTTTCTGATCCGGCGTGGAGAGCCGCTCGCCGGAGATGCGCACCAGGCCCACCAGGTTTTGCTCCACGTCCTGCACCAGGTTGATGACACGGCGGATCACCTGTCCGGTCAGATCCTGGAAGTCCTGGGCCATGAGCACGTCGGACAGATTGCGGCGGATGGCCTCGGCATCGTCGTGCACCCGGGCCAGGAACTCGCCCAGTTCCCCGCTCAGCTGCCTGAATTCCTCGGCGGAGAGCTCGCGTGCACGGAAACGCTGCCAGTGCCGGGCCAGATCGCCTGCCCGGCTGGAGAGTTGCTCCGACATGGGCAGGCTCGCTTCCACGGCATTGAGGGTGCGGTGTGCCGCATCCTCGGTCAGGCTGACCACGTAGTTGAGTCGTTCCTTGGCGTCCGGGATGTCGGTCTGGGTCAGCTCGGAGAGACGCGAGTCCAGACGGAATGCATTGAGGGCCTCATGCAGATCCCGGGTCAGCCTACCCAGCTCCTGGAACAGCAGGCTCTCGTGCATGCGGCCCAGTTCCTCGATCAGCCGGGCGGCAGATTCCTCGTCACCGGCCTCGATGTGGCTGACCAGCTGACGGGCCTTCTGCAGCTGCTGGGCCTTGATCTCGGCGGCCTTCTCCTCCAAGCCCGGCGTGTCCATGTCGCTCAGCCCCCCGCGTTGATGCGTTCGAAGATCTTCTCGATCTTCTCGCGCAGGGTTTCGGCGGTGAACGGCTTGATGATGTAGCCGTTGACCCCGGCCTGGGCGGCCTCGACGATCTGCTCGCGCTTGGCCTCGGCGGTCACCAGCAGCACCGGCATGGTCTTGAGTTTTTCGTCGGCGCGCACGGCCTTGAGCAGGTCGATGCCCGGCATGTTGGGCATGTTCCAGTCGGTGATCAGGAAGTCGAAGTTGCCGTTCTGCAGCATGGGCAGGGCCGTGCTACCGTCATCGGCCTCGCTGGTGTTGTTGAAGCCGAGATCCCGCAGCAGATTCTTGATGATGCGTCGCATCGTGGAGAAATCGTCCACGATCAGGATCTTCATATTCTTGTCCACACTGACCTCCGCCTGATTCAGATTGCATCCGGCTGACCCTGGGGGAACCGGGGGTTGAAGTGATTCAATCTCACGCCCCGCGTGGCATCACTGCCGCGCAGGTCAATAATTCATTTCTGCTCGCTCGAATGACCGGTCCAGTCGCTCATGCGCGCCCGCAGGCGCACCAGGGCCTGGCCGTGGAGCTGGCAGACCCGGGACTCGCTGACACCGAGCACCTCGCCGATCTCACGCAGGTTGAGTTCGTCGTCGTAATAGAGCGACATCACCAGCCGCTCACGCTCCGGCAGCGCGCCCACCTCCCGGGCCAGCGCCGCCCTGAAACCATCGGACTGCAGGGCCTCGAAGGGGCTCGGCTCGTCCCCGGGCAGCAGGTCCTCGCCCTCGGAGTCCGGCTCGAAGATGTCCTCGAAGCTCAGCACCTTGCAGGAGGCGGCATCGCTGACCATGTGCTGGTACTCGTCCAGGCTCACGCCCAGTTCCGCGGCCACCTCCGCCGGCTGCGCCTCGCGGCCCAGGCGGTTCTCCACCAGGCGCATGGCCTCGCTCACCCGGCGCGCGTTGCGATGTACCGAGCGCGGCGTCCAGTCGGAGCGTCGCACCTCGTCGAGCATGGCGCCGCGGATGCGGATCCCCGCATAGGTCTCGAAACTGGCCCCCTGGGTCGCGTCGTACTGCTGCGCTGCCTCGAGCAGACCCACCACACCGGCCTGGATCAGGTCGTCCACCTGCACGCTGGAAGGCAGCCGACCCAGCAGGTGGTAGGCAATGCGCTTGACCAGCGGCACATGCGCATCCACCAGGCGGTTGCGGTCCAGGAGTTCGCTCGAGTACATGGCGGCTAATCCGTTAATGACAGGGCCTCCCTGTCATTAGAGCCCGAACCCACCAGCCGCTCAACAAAGAACTCGATGCGCCCGCTTCCACCGGCGGGTATGGGCCATGTATCGGCCTTGCGGGCCAATTCCTTGAATGCGCGCGCCGCCGGGCTGGACGGATAGGCCTCGGTGACCGCCTTCTGGCGCTGCACGGCCTTGCGCAGGTATTCGTCGTGGGGGATGGCCCCGGCGTAGTCCAGGGTCACGTCCAGGAACCGGTCGCACACGGCCACCAGCTTGGCGAACAACTGCCTGCCCTCGTCGGGACCACGCACCATGTTGGCCACCACGCGCATGCGGCTGATGCCGTGATCCCGGCTCAGCACCTTGATCAGGGCGTAGGCATCGGTGATTGAGGCCGGCTCGTCGCAGACCACCACCAGCACCTCCTGCACGGCGCGGCAGAAGCTCAGCACGCTATCATGCAGGCCAGCGGCGGTATCCACGATGAGCACGTCCACCGGACGGCTCAGCTCACTGAAGGCGCGGATGATGCCGACGTGCTCGGCCGGATCCAGCCCGGCCATGCGCGCCACGCCCGAGGCGGCGGGCACGATGGTGATGCCGGCGGGCCCATCCACCAGGATCTCGTCCAGGCCCAGGTCTCCCTTGAGCACGTGGGAGAGGTTGGCCCGGGGCTGCAGGCCCAGCAGCACGTCCACGTTGGCGAGCCCCAGGTCCGCGTCCATGAGCATCACCGAGCGCCCACCCTGGGCAAGCGCCACGGACAGGTTTACGGAGACATTGGTCTTGCCCACGCCGCCCTTGCCGCTGGCCACCGCGATCACCTGCACGGGACGCGGCGCGTTCATGCGGCGCAGACCATCGGCCTGATCGTTGACCTGATCACTGTATCTGGGCATGGGCGTGTCGATTCACTTTCCGGGGCGCCATGGACGGGCGGAGCCCGCGGGCGCGTTGCTGTCGGTCCGAGGCCAGGGACACCGCGCGACTCACCAGGCGCTGCACCCGTGCCGGTTGCAGGTCCTCCGGTACCCGCTGCCCTTCGCTCACATAGAGCAGGGGTAGATCGCCGTGACTCAGGGCGGAGAGTACCGGTCCGAGACTGGCGGCCTCGTCCACCTTGGTGAGCACGGCGCCGGTGAGCGGCAAATGACCGAAGGCGCGGAAGGTTTCTTCCAGTACCGCCTGCTGGGCATTGGCGGCCACCACCAGTAGCGTGCGCAGACGCGGAATGGCCGCCAGCCCGGCCATCTCCTCCGCCAGGCGCAGGTCCCGCTGGCTCATGCCGGCGGTATCCACGAAGATCCGTTGCTTGTCGCCAAGCCCCAATAGGATATCGCCCAACTGGCGCCCTGTCTGCGCCAGATGGACCGGCACGCCGAGGATCTGACCGAAGGTCTGCAATTGACGATAAGCGCCGATGCGATAGGCATCGGTGGTCACCAGCGCGATGGAACCGCGCCCGTGACGCTGCACATGACGGGCCGCGAGCTTGGCCACGGTGGTGGTCTTGCCCACGCCGCTCGGTCCCACCAGGGCGATGACACCCTCCCCGTCAAGCAAAGCCTCACCGGCCACCGGGATGCGCGTGGCCAGGCCGTAGAGCCCCTCGCGCCAGGCCTGTTCCGGACTCTGAATCTGGCGCACGCCCTCGGCGATCTCCTGGGACAGGGCCTCGTCGAGACCCAGGGCGCCGAGACGCTTGATCAGCTGGGCGCGGTGTGGGTCACGACGCTTCAGGTCATTCCAGGCAAAGCTGGCCAGCTGGTCCTGGAGCATGCCCCGCAGGGTCTCGATCTCCTGCTGCATGGCCACCAGGGCCGGATCCTGGGACCAGACGATCTCCCGGGCAGGCTCACGGCGCGGGCGTGCCTCGGATGCGGGCGCGGGGGTGGGGATCATGATGGGCTCCACCACCTCCGGGGCCGCCTCGCGCAGCGCGGCCAGGGGCGGCTCGGGCGCGGCCTTCGCAACAGCAGGTGCCGGCTCCCGGCCCATATCGCTCAGCAGTTGCTCGTCGAAGTCCACCGCCGAGACGATCTCGATGCCTCCCTCCACCTTACGGCTGGAGAGGATCACCGCATCGTCGCCCTGCTCCTCGCGCACCATCCGCATGGCCTGGCGCATGTCCCGTGCAAAAAATCGTCTGATCTTCATCGCATGTCACTCGACCGAGTTTCTGAAGTGAGAAGTGTGAATCGGGAAGTGGGAAAAATCCCCGGCCTGCCAATTCACACCTCGCTCGCTGTATTTGCCGTTACTTCTCACTTCCCAATTCAACCTTCCTACTTCCCTTCCCGTCCCACCGTGGCCACCACCCGGATGCGCTTGTTGTCCGGGATCTCGGTGTAGGCCAGCACGTGCAGGCCGCGCACCGCGGAGCGGAGCCACCGGGACATCCAGGCGCGGATGTCCGGGGAGACCACCACCACCGAGGGTTCGCCGGCCATCTCCTGGCGCTGTGCCGCCTCGGCGATGGACTTCTGCAGCCGTTCGGCGAGACCCGGCTCGATGCCGAGACCGCCGCCACCGGCGCCCTGGGAAGACTTCTGCAAGATCTGTTCCAGGGAGGGGTCCAGAGCGATCAGAGGCAGCTCCGGCGCGGTGCCGATGATGTTTTGCACGATGGAGCGGGACAGGGCCACGCGCACGGCGGCGGTCAGGACGCCGGGATCCTGACTCTTGGCGCCGTGTTCCGCCAAGGTTTCGGCGATGCTGCGCATGTCACGCACGGAGATCTGCTCGGCCAGCAGGTTCTGCATCACCTTGAGCACCACCCCCAGGTTGAGGGTCTTGGGCACCAGGTTCTCCACCAGCTTGGGCGAGTGCTTGCCCAGCACGTCGAGCAGGTGCTGCACCTCCTCGTGGCCAAGCATCTCGTGGGCATGTTCCTTGAGCAGCTGGGACAGGTGGGTGGCCACCACGGTGCCGGCGTCCACCACCGTGTAGCCCAGGCCCTGGGCCTGCTCGCGGCTGGCGGGATCGATCCACACGGCGTCCAGGCCGAAGGTGGGGTCCTTGGTGGGGGTGCCGGCGATCTGGCCGAACACCCGGCCCGGGTTGATGGCCAGCTCCCGGTCCGGGAACACCTCCCCCTCGCCCACGGTGACGCCCATGAGCGCGATACGGTAGCTGTTGGGGCCCAGATCCAGGTTGTCGCGGATGTGCACCGGCTGGATCAGGAAACCCAGCTCCTGGGAGAGCTTGCGGCGCACGCCCTTGATCCGGCCCATGAGCTGGCCGCCCTGGCTGCGATCCACCAGCGGGATGAGCCGGTAGCCCACTTCCAGGCCCACCAGGTCCACGGGCGGCACGTCGTCCCAGGACAGCTCC
This sequence comes from Thioalkalivibrio sulfidiphilus HL-EbGr7, assembly GCF_000021985.1. Lineage (NCBI taxonomy): Bacteria > Pseudomonadati > Pseudomonadota > Gammaproteobacteria > Chromatiales > Ectothiorhodospiraceae > Thioalkalivibrio > Thioalkalivibrio sulfidiphilus. The sequence continues at coordinate 1,434,623 of NC_011901.1, read as the reverse complement.
TTGGTCTCCGGGCTGGGCGCAGCGGCGGCCGCCTCGATGGACGGCTCCAGCAGGGCCGCCTCCTCCGCGGCGCGGCGCTGGGCGGTGAGATAGGCACTGGCGGCCATCAGGGCGCCCAGGGACAGGAACACCAGGTTGGGCATGCCCGGCACCAGGCCCAGGGAACCCACCACGCCGGCCGCCACGTACAGGGCGCGGGGGCTGGCGAACATCTGCTGGAAGACCTGCTTGCCCATGTCCTGGGCGGCGGACACGCGGGTGACGATGATGGCGGTGGCCGAGGACAGCAGCAGGGAGGGGATCTGGGCCACCAGGCCGTCGCCGATGGTCAGCAGCACGTAGTTGGTGGCGGCATCCGCCAGGGCCATGCCGTGCTGCAGGGTGCCGATGGTCAGGCCGCCGATGATGTTGATCACCAGGATCAGGATGCCGGCGATGGCGTCGCCGCGCACGAACTTGCTGGCACCGTCCATGGAACCGTAGAAGTCCGCCTCCTGGGCGATCTCCTCGCGGCGCTTGCGGGCCTCGTCCTGGGTGATGATGCCGGCATTGAGGTCGGCATCGATGGCCATCTGCTTGCCGGGCATGGCATCCAGGGTGAAACGGGCGCTCACCTCGGAGACGCGCCCGGCGCCCTTGGTGACCACCACGAAGTTGATGATCACCAGGATCAGGAACACCACCAGACCCACGGCATAGTTGCCGCCCACCACGAAGTCGCCGAAGGCCTGGATCACGTTGCCGGCGGCGTCGGTGCCGGTGTGGCCGTTGAGCAGGATCACCCGGGTGGAGGCCACGTTCAGGGCCAGGCGCAACAGGGTCGCCACCAGCAGCACCGTGGGGAACACCGCGAATTCCAGGGGCCGTGGCGTGTAGATGGCCACCAGGATCACCACCAGGGACAGGGCGATGTTGAAGGTGAACAGCACGTCCAGCGCGAGCGGCGGCAGCGGGATCACCATCATGGCGAGCATGGCCATGAGCAGGAACGGCGTGACCATGCCGGCACGCCCCACGTTCTTCAGACTGTCGAGAAAGGCAGCCATGGATCAGTACTCCCCGGGCGGCGCGCGCCGCAACAGTTCATCGGGTACGGGCAGGTCGGCGGGCGGCACCGGGGCGCGGGCCCCGGCCCGTCCCGCGGCCTTGAGCTGGTAGACGTAGGCAAGCACCTGGGCCACGGCCACGTAGAGGCCCGCCGGGATCTCCTGATCCAGGCGGGTGCTGTAGAAGATGGCGCGGGCCAGGGGCGGCGCCGGGAACAGGGGCACGCCGGCCTCGCGGGCGCGTTCGCGGATCTCGGCGGCCACCAGGTCGGCGCCCTTGGCCACCACCTTCGGCGCCCCGGAGCCATTCTGGTCGTAGCGCAGGGCCACGGCGTAGTGGGTCGGGTTGGTGACCACCACGTCCGCCTTGGGCACCGCCGCCATCATGCGCCGGCGGGCGATCTCCATCTGGGTCTGGCGAATCCTGCTCTTGACCTCGGGCTTGCCCTCGGTCTCCTTGTACTCGTCCTTGACCTGCTGCTTGGTCATGCGCAGCTGTTTCTGGTGATTCCACAGCTGGAAGGGCACGTCCACCAGCGCCACCAGGATCAGGGAGGCGGCCAGCAGCAGGAAGGTCCAGCCCACGATCCAGGCGGCACGGCCCAGTCCCTGCTCCAGGGACTGGTAACCGAGGCCCAGCAGCGAATCGGACAGACCCCACAGCAGGGAGCCGGCGATCGCGGTGATGAGTGCAAACTTGGCCAGCGTCTTGCCGAACTCCATCAGCCCCTGCCAGGAGAAGATGCGCTTGAGCCCGGCGATGGGATTGAGCTTGTTCCACTTGGGTGCCATCGCCTTGCCGGAGAACCCGCCGCCGCCCATGGCGATGGGGCCTGCCACGGCCGCCACCAGCAGGATGCCGAACAGGGGCAGCAGCATGAGCAGGCTCTCGCTGATCCTCAGGATCAGCATGGCCTGCATGGTGCTGGCATCGAAGATCGCCTCCCGTTCCAGCACGAAGCTGCCCCGCACCATCTCCTGGATGCGCGACAGCATGCCGCCGCCCAGCACCAGCATGGCGCCGGCCCCGGCGAGCAGCACCAGGGTGGTGTTGAGCTCACGGGAACGGGCGACCTGCCCCTTCTCCCGCGCCTCGCGCAGGCGTTTGGGCGTGGGTTGTTCGCTTTTCTCCTGCGAGCTGTCGTCGTTCTCGGCCATGCGCTATTGCCTCGTCAGGATGCCCATCAGGTCGAAACCGCTGGCCAGCAGTTCCGTGAACTTGGGCAGCAGCACCGGGGTGGTGAGCAGCAGCAGGATGAAACCCAGCATGATCATCATGGGAAAGCCCACGGCGAAGATGTTGAGCTGCGGCGCGGCGCGGGTGATCACGCCCATGGACAGGTTGACCAGCAGCATGGAGGCCACTGCCGGCAGGGCCACCAGCAGGGCATACAGGAACATGGTGCTGCCCCAGCTCACCAGGGCCCAGAGCCCTTCGCGGGTGACCCCTTCCACGCCCACCGGCAGGGCCTGGAAACTCAGCAGGGTCAGCTCGATCAGGGCCACGTGGCCGTTGAGGGCCAGGAACAGCAGCGTGGACATGATCACGAAATAGCTGGAGACCACCGGCACCTGCACGCCGGACTGGGGATCCACCATGGAGGCGAAACCCAGGCCCATGGACAGGGCGATGGCCTCGCCCGCCTGGGTGAGCGCGGCGAACACCATCTGCAGCACGAAGCCGATGGTCAGGCCGATGAGGATCTGCTGCACGCTGACCACCAGCCCGGCCAGGCTCAGGGGCTCCACCGCCGGCGGCAGCGGAATGAGCGGCGCCACCACCAGGGCGAGGATGAAGGCGATGGCCAGCCGCACGCGCACGGTCACGGTCCCGGCGCCGTACAGGGGCGCGGCCAGCAGCATGGCGCTGATACGCAGGAAGGGCCACAGCAGTGACCCGATCCAGGCGGTGATTTCAGCGGTGGTGAAATTCATGCTTGGAACGCGCGTCTCTAGTTAGCCGATCAGCGCCGGGATGCTGTCATACAGGCGCAGTGTGTAGTCGACCACCAGGTCCAGCATCCAGTGGCCGGTGATCAGCAAGGCGGCGAACATGCCCAGCAGCTTGGGGATGAACGACAGGGTCATCTCCTGGATCTGGGTGGCGGCCTGGATCATGCCGATGGCCAGACCGATCGCCAGGGCGGCGAGCAGCATGGGCGCGCTCAGCAGCACGATCACCATCAGCGCCTGCTGTCCAAGGTCAACGACCGTTTCGGGTGTCATGTCTGCAAACTCCTAGGTGAAGAAACTGGCGGCCAGCGTGCCCATGATCAGCGCCCAGCCGTCCACCAGCACGAACAGCATGATCTTGAAGGGCAGCGAGATGATCAGCGGCGAGAGCATCACCATACCCATGGACATGAGCACGCTGGCCACCACCAGGTCGATGATCAGGAACGGGATCAGCAGCATGAAGCCGATCTGGAAGGCGGTCTTGAGCTCACTGGTCAGGAACGAGGCCATCAGCAGGGTGAAGGGCACGTCCTCCGGGGACTCGAAACCCTCGCGGCCGCTGATGCGCGCGAACATGGCCAGATCCGATTCCCGGGTCTGGGCCAGCATGAACTGACGGATCGGCTGGCTGGCGGTCTGCACCGCCTCCTCCATGGACAGGGATTCCTCCATGTAGGGCTGGATCGCCTCCACGTGGATGCGGTCGAACACCGGGGTCATCACGAACAGGGTCAGGAACAGGGCCAGGCCGATGAGGATCTGGTTGGAGGGCGTCTGGGTGGTGCCCAGGCCCTGGCGCAGGATGGCCAGCACAATGATGATGCGGGTGAAGGAGGTCATCATGATGAGCGCCGAGGGCAGCAGGCTCAGCAGCGTCATCAGGATCAGGATCTGCAGCGTGACCGAGTAGGTCTGCGCCCCGTCGGGGGCGGTGGTCACGTTGAGCACGTCCAGGCCCTGGGCGGCCGCCGGCCCGGCGAGCAGCCACAGGGCCGCGACGCCCAGCAGAGACAGGAGCAGGTTCACGAGGACGGTCCCCGGTTCAGGGCGGCGCGCAGCCGGCTGGCGAAGGCGGATTCCGAGGTGCCCGGGGTCTTGGGCAGATCTGTGGCGATGGGTTCATCCAGCACGTGCAGGGTCTGCACCCGTCCCGGGGCCACGCCCACCAGCAACTGCTTGTCACCCACCTGCACCAGCAGCATGCGTTCCCGGGCCCCCAGGGAAATGCCGCTCACCACCCGGAACTCACTGCCCAGGCGGGACTGCACGCCGGTGATGCGGCGCATGAAGAAGGCCAGCACCACGATGGCCACCAGCACCACGATCAGGCCCACCACCAGCTGCGCCAGGTAGGCGGCGCCGCCACCGGCCAGGGGCGAGCCTGCGCCCTCGGCGAGCGCCGTGGCGGGCAGACCAAGCACGGAGACCGCCAGCAGGCGGATGAAGAAACGAGACAGGAGGGAACGTGGCAGCATCGCGGCTTACTTGAGCTTCTTGACCCGTTCGGTGGGGCTGATCACGTCGGTGAGGCGGATGCCGAACTTCTCGTTCACCACCACCACCTCGCCGTGGGCGATGAGCGTGCCGTTGACGTACACGTCCAGGGGTTCGCCGGCCAGGCGGTCCAGCTCCACCACGGAACCCTGGTTGAGCTGCAGCAGGTTGCGGATGGGCATCCGGGTCCGACCGATCTCCATGGAGATGGTCACCGGGATGTCCAGCACCACGTCCAGGTTCACGTCCTCCTGGGTGGCCGGAGCGCGGCTCTCCGAGGCCAAGGAATCAAAACTGGCCTTCTGCACCGCATCGCTCTCGGCCTTGGCGCCCTTGCCCTTGGCGGGCTTGTCCTCGGGCTTGGCCTCGGTCTCGGCCTGTTCCGCCAGTGCGGCGGCCCAGTCGTCGGCCATGGCGTCCTGATCGGTTTCCGGTTTCTTGTCGTCACTCATGACTGCTGACTCCCGCCTGTAAAATGTCAGTCCGCGCGCCGGATGCGCTCGGTCACCTTGATTGCGTTATACCCGTCCGAGACGCCGAACTTGCCGCGCAGCACCGGGATGCCCTCGGCGCGCAGCAGGACCTGCTCGGGCAGGTCGATGGGAATGATGTCACCGGGCTTCAGGCGCATGACGTCTTCAAGACTCAGGGTGGTCTCGGTGAGCATCGAGGACAGCTCCACCTCCGCCGCCTTGACCTCGTCGCGCAGGGCGCGGATCCAGCGTTCGTCCACGTCGGAACGGTCGCTCTGGATGCCCGCGTCCAGCAGTTCGCGCATGGGCTCGATCATGGAATAGGGCATGGTCACGTGCAGATCGCCGCCACCGCCGTCCAGCTCGATGTGGAAGGACGACACGCACACCACCTCGGTGGGGCTGACGATGTTGGCGAACTGGGGATTGACCTCGGAGTTGATGTACTCGAAGTCGAGGTCCATCACCGGCGCCCAGGCCTTCTTCAGGTCCGTGAAGGCCTGGTCCAGGGTCATGCGGATCACGCGCAGTTCCGTGGGGGTGAACTCGCGGCCCTCGATCTTGGCGTGGTAGCGACCGTCGCCGCCGAAGAAGTTGTCCACCAGTATGAAGACCAGCTTCGGGTCCACCACGAACAGGGCGGTGCCGCGCAGCGGCTTGATCTTGACCATGTTCAGACTGGTGGGCACAAACAGGGTGTGCACGTACTCGGAGAACTTGGTCATCTTGATGCCGCCCACGGAGATCTCCGCCGAGCGGCGCAGCAGGTTGAACAGGCTGATGCGCATCTGGCGCGCGAAGCGCTCGTTGATCATCTCCAGGGTGGGCATGCGACCGCGCACGATGCGGTCCTGGCTGGTGAAGTCGTAGCCCCGGGCCACGCCGTCGTGGGCCTGGAGTTCGGACTCGGTCTCCACGTCCCCGCTGTCTACGCCGTGCAGCAGGGCATCGATCTCTTCCTGGGATAACAGATCACTCTGGGCCATGGGCTTCCTACTGCATCACGAATGAAGTGAAGTAGACGGCCTCGATCCCCGCCTCGCCGGTACGCTCTTCGAGCACGCGGCGGATGGTGTCGAGCACCTCCTCGCGGGCCTGTTCCTTGCCCTCGCGGGTGTTGAGTTCCTCGTAGGTCTTGCCGCTCAGCAACATGATCAGGTTGTTGCGGATCACCGGCATGTGCGCGTCCACCGCGTCCATGACCTTGGGATCCCGGGCGGACATGACCACGCCCACCTGCACGTAGCGGATCCGGCCCGGTCCCTGGAAATTGACCACCAGGGCCGGTTCCAGGGATTTGTAGATGGGCGGCGGCAGCACGGCCGGACCGGCCTCGACCACTTCCCTGGGCTCACCCCCCATGAGGAAGAACAGCACGCCACCCGCGATGCCGCCGCCCAGCAGCACCGCCAGGACCACGATCAGGATCAGTTTCATCTTGCCGCCCTTGGCAGGCGGGGTCCCCACATCCAGATTGAGTTCGTCTTTCTTGGCCATGTCTTCGAGGCGCTCCTTTGAGTCAATGGTGATTAGCAATCTGCGTGCCAATGGATTAATGAAAAATATTCCCAATATATTCAGTGGATTGGAGAATATCCGCCATTGCCCTGACAGGCTTTTGACGTCCCCGGGACGCCCTGCCCGCCGGAAACCCGACGCCTGTCCGGTCCGCCCCGCATCACGGGCTCCGCCCCCGGACCACTCAGGGTCGCTGGCCGAGTCCGGCGGCAAATACGTTAGAATGCCTGCCTTTCCCAAGCCCCGCGACACCCGCCGCCATGAGCCAGACATCGTCCGTAAAGCGTCACCGCACCGTTCCCGTCCGGGTGGGCAACGTCACCGTGGGTGGCGACGCCCCCGTGATGGTGCAGTCCATGACCAACACCGATACCGCCGACGCGGTACGCACCGCCGTGCAGGTGGCGGAGCTGGCCCGGGCCGGTTCGGAGGTCGTACGCATCACGGTGAACACGGAAGAAGCGGCCGCGGCGGTGCCGGAGATCCGCGAGCGCCTGGACGCCATGGGCATCCCGGTGCCCCTGGTGGGGGATTTTCACTTCAACGGCCACAAGCTGCTGACCAGGCACCCTGCCTGCGCCGAGGCCCTGGCGAAACTGCGCATCAACCCGGGCAACGTGGGGCGTGGCGCCAAGCGCGACACCCAGTTCGCGCAGATGATCGAGATCGCCTGCCGCTACGACAAGCCGGTGCGTATCGGCGTGAACTGGGGCAGCCTGGACCAGGCCCTGCTGGCGCGTCTCCTGGACGAGAACGCCGCCCGGCCCGAGCCCCTGGCACTGGAGGAGGTCACCCGGGAGGCCCTGATCACCTCCGCCCTGGAGAGCGCCGCCCAGGCGGAGGCCATCGGCCTGCCCCACGACCGCATCGTGCTGTCCGCCAAGGTCAGCGGCGTGCAGCCCCTGATCCGGGTCTACACCGAGCTGGCCAGCCGCTGCGACTATCCTCTGCACCTGGGCCTCACCGAGGCGGGCATGGGCGTGAAGGGCATCGTCGCCTCCACCGCGGCCCTGTCCATCCTGCTGCAGCAGGGCATCGGCGACACCATCCGCATCTCGCTCACCCCCGAGCCCGGCGGCGACCGCACCCAGGAGGTGATCGTGGCCCAGGAGATCCTGCAGAGCCTGGGCCTGCGCAGCTTCCTGCCCTCGGTGGTGGCCTGCCCCGGCTGCGGACGCACCACCAGCGAGTACTTCCAGCAACTGGCCCAGGACATCCAGACCTACATCCGCCACCAGATGCCCAACTGGCGCAAGACCTATCCCGGCGTGGAGGAGATGACCGTGGCGGTGATGGGCTGCGTGGTGAACGGCCCAGGCGAGAGCAAGCACGCCAACATCGGCATCAGCCTGCCCGGCACCGGCGAGGTGCCGGTGGCACCGGTCTACGAGGACGGGGAAAAGACCGTGACCCTGAAAGGCGATCACATCGCCGAGGAATTCCAGGCCCTGGTGGATGCCTATGTGAAGCGCACGTATGGACGGGCGTAAGGCGTGAAGGGTGAGGCGTAGCCTGCAGGATGGGCGAAGCGCAGCGCGTCCATCGCGTCATTGAGAAAACAGAAATTTTGACAGGATTAACATGATTTACGGGATTGAAAAACCCGAACACTGATCGTCGGGGGGCAAAGCCTTAAATCGTGTTAATCATGTAAATCCTGTCAATTTTTCCCAGATTAACTCCGCATCTCCGCGCCTCTGCGGCAAACGCGAGATTCTCATTCACGACGGCATGACGCGGGCGTGCACGGACGGCGGCCAGCGCTCGATGGGCTCGCCCCGTGACAGCGGCCCCTGGTAGACATAGACCCAGGCCAGCAGCGACCGCCCACCGGACACCCGCTCTACCCTGACGCGACAGCGCCGGTACTCGCCGTGCGCCGGCGCCTCGGGCCGATAGCCCTCGTAGGCATCCAGCACCGGCCAGCAACGTGCCGGCGCCTTGAGCTTGAGCAAGCGCCCCGGCACCCGCCTGGCCCTGGAACCGGCCTCCAGCACCAGCCCCGGATACCAGCCCAGGCGATACAGCCGCCCCGGCACCCAGCCCTCCCCCGCATCCTCGCAGTACTGGCGCAGCACCCGGTTCACACCGGCATCCGGCGTCTCCCCCATCAAGGTGCCATAGACGAACAGATACTCCCTCACGCCTCACGCCTCACGCCTCACGGCATTATCGGCTGGCTCCGAAGCGCAGCACCAGGGCATGCAGATCCCGGGACAGACTCACCAGCCGCTCGCTGGACGCCTCGGTGCGCCCGGCGATCTCGTTGTTGTTCTCCGCCACGTCGCGGATGTTGACCACGTTGCGGTTGATCTCCTCGGCGACGGCGCTCTGCTCTTCCACGGCGGTGGCGATCTGGGCGTTCATGTCGTTGATGCGGGTCACCGCCTCGGCGATCCGATCCAGGGACTGCCCCGCCTCTTCCGCCTGCTCCACGCCCTTGCGGGCCTGGTTGCGGCTGGACTCCATCACCTGCACCGCCTGATGGGCGCCGGCCTGCAGGCGCTCGATCATCTCCTGGATGGTGTGGGTGGATTCCTGGGTCTTGCTGGCCAGCGTGCGCACCTCGTCGGCCACCACCGCGAAGCCCCGGCCCTGCTCGCCGGCCCGGGCCGCCTCGATGGCGGCGTTCAGGGCCAGCAGGTTGGTCTGCTCGGCGATACCCCGGATCACGTCCAGGATCTTGCCGATCTCGTCGCTGTCCTTCTCCAGTTTCTCGATGGCATGGGCGGTCTGCTCCACCTCAGAGGCCAGGGCCTCGATGGCCCGGGCGGTGTCGTGCACCACCGCCTTGCCCGCATGGGCCTCGTTGTCCGCCTGGCGCGCGGATTCGGCGGCGAGCGCGGTGTTGGAGGCCACCTCGTGCACCGTGGCGCTCATCTCGTTCATGGCCGTGGCCACCTGGTCGGTCTCGCCCCGCTGGCGATCGATACCCTGAACGGTCTCGTGCACGGTCCGGGAGGTCTCCTTGCCCGCCGCTTCCAGGTCCTCGGCACTCACGCTGATACGGTCAAGCACCGTGCGCAGGCGCGCCTCCAGGAAATGCAGCGCCGTTTCAAGCTGCGCGGCCTCGCCGCGCCGGCCCGTGTAGACCGCCTCCATCACCGGGTTGTCGACGATCTGCCGTGCGTGCGCGGCGACCCGGGTCACCGGGCTGAGCAGCCAGACGGCCAGGGCGGCGGACAGCACACCCGCACCGGCGAACACCCCCAGGGTGCCCGCGAGGCCCAAGCCCGTGGAGATGAGCAGGAAAGCCACCAGCAGGATCAGCAGCTGACCGGCCACCATGCGCGGGATCACGCCATGATAAAACCGCCGGGCCAGGTTCACCTTGCTCTTCCAGAGCTTCTGGTACAGGCGCTCGGCGCGGCCGATGTCCTCGCGGCGCGGGATGGCACGCACCGACTCGTAGCCGGCGATCTGGCCGTTTTCGTACACCGGGGTGACGTAGGCATCCACCCAGTAGTGATCGCCGTTCTTCGCGCGGTTCTTGACGATGCCCATCCAGGCCTTGCCGGATTTTACCGTCTTCCAGAGATCCTCGAAGGCCGCCGGCGGCATGTCCGGGTGACGCACCACGTTGTGGTTCTTGTGCAGCAGTTCCTCGCAGCTGAATCCACTCACCCGCACGAAGGTATCGTTGGCGTAGGTGATGCTCCCCTTGAGATCCGTGGAGGAGATCAGGGTCCGTCCCTGGGGAAGGGTGATTTCCTTACCGGTCACGGGCAGGTTCTTCTTCATGTGTTCTCCGCAAATAAGGCTGTTTGACCAGCCCACGGGGCTGGACATGATCAGGATTTAAGGGGTGTTGCGCGATGGCGCCCTAACAGAGTGAATCGGCCACCGATCAGGATTCTTGAATCAGGAACGCAGTATCACAGAAGGCCGGGGGAAGGGTATTGATGCGGGTCAGTCAGGTATATCCGCTCATCTGGAATTCGCAGCCATTGAACCTACAGCAGCTGCTCGATGCGCTGTCCGGCCATGCGCACCAGCAGTCTGAAGGCCTCGTAGCTGCGCGCGTCCAGTTCGCACTCGCTGCTGCGGCGGTCGGCATAGACAAGCCCCAGGGGCTTGTCCCCCACGAACAGGGACATGGCGAAAAAGCTGCGCACCCCCACCAGCTCGCGCACCCTTTCCGGAACCTGGGGCCAGGCCTTGGCCTGGTTGTCGGCCTTGAGCCAGAAGGCGGCGGGCTTGTCCATCAGACGGGCAAACAGGCCGGCCTCCGCCAGGGGCAGGTGGAAACGGTTGAACTCGGGCTCGAAGTCCGTGCCCTGGAGATGCTCACCCACCAGGTATTCCCGCTGCGCCGACAGGGCGGCGAAGGCCACGCGGTTGAGCCCCAGCCCATGGTGCAGTCCGCGCACCAGGGCCTTGAGGACCTGGGTCTTGTCCGCAGCCCCGCCACGCAGGGCCTTGAGGCAGGCGGCGAAATCGTCGGCCCGGGGGGCGAGACAGAAATGGGCACGCCAGGCCTCGTCCTGGGCGATGCACCGGCCCTGTTCGTCCAGCGCCAGCGCCTGCAGGGGCTCCAGTCCGTAATAGGCCGCATCGCCGTTGAAGCTTCCCACCACGTCGTTGATGCGCTCGACCACCCGCTTGGCGGGCTCATCCAGGAAGGCCCCGACCAGGCGCAGGTCCGCCGTCAGCATGGGATGACGCCACCCGGACAGGGCGTCCCGAGCGATCTGCGCGGACAGCATCACGCCCAGGGTGCGCAGGTGCTGTGCGTTCCGGGCACGCATGGATTCGCGCACCATCTCCGGCAGCTTCCAGTGGCGCGCCAGCACCAGCCCCAGCTCCTCCAGGCTCTCGCCCAGGGAGACATATTCCGCCTCGTGGGGCAGCACGTGGCTGTCGCCCACCAGTTCCAGGTAACGGTCGATGCGCCGATCGCCATGGGCCAGCAGAAATAGCTCTCCCAGGTTGTACATCAGGGCGGCCAGGGCCACCTCCGGGGGCGACATGTCATGGCGACTCTCGGCCCAGTCGGTGGCCAGACGCGCGGCCAGCAGAGCCTGCCCGGCACTGCGACGGTAGCGCGGCAGGCTCGCCGCATCCAGGCGCTCGTCGGCCACCGGCGCATCCGTGGCCATGCGGATCAGCGCCTGGGTGCCGAGCATGCGCACGGCGTCCTCGAGAGTGGAGACCTCATTGCGGAAATGCCGATGCGGCACGGCATTGGCCTTGTGCAACAGGCGCAGGGACAGGGCAGGATCGCCCATCACGGCGGCGGCCAGCGTCTTCACCGAGCTTCGGCTGTCGCCCGAAAGGTCTGCCACCCGGGCCGCGGTGCCCTTGAGCAGGGGGAGTTCGTCGGGACTGGCAGCCGCCGCTTCACCGGCAAGATGCGAGACAGCAGGGGTTGTCGGCTTATCCAAGGAGTCTGTTCCGTAAGCGACGGGTAACCTAAAAACCGTACCAGAGCGGTACCCGCCGTAAGTGTTTGTTGGGTATTATTGTGCCCGGCGCCGGGACACTCAAGCCGTTCCATCCGGCCTGTGTGCCCCAAACGCATTAACGACACGGGAGAGTCTGTTCGTGAATCTGATCCTTGGCGCCATCATCGTCACAGTCTCCGTTTTGGGCGGATTCATGGCCCATGGCGGAAAACTGCTGGCCATCTGGCAGCCTTTCGAAGTGGTCATCATCTGCGGTGCCGCCCTGGGCGCCTTCATCATCTCCAATTCCATGAAGACCATCATGAAGGTCTTCAAGGGCATCCCCGGCCTGCTGGGCGGACCCAAGTACAAGAAGACCCACTACCTGGACCTGCTCGCGCTGCTCTACGACCTGTTCACCAAGGCCCGCAAGGAAGGCCTGATGGGCATCGAACCGGACATCGAGGAGCCCCAGGAGAGCGCGATCTTCCAGAAGTATCCCAGCATCCTCAAGGACCATCACGTGGTGGAGTTCATCTCCGACTACATGCGCCTGGTGGTCAGCGGCAGCATGAACCCCTTCGAGCTGGACAACCTCATGGACATCGAGCTCGAGACCCATCACCACGAGGTGGGCGAACCCGCCCATGCGGTGCAGCGGGTGGCGGACGCCCTGCCCGCCTTCGGTATCGTGGCGGCGGTGCTCGGCATCGTGAACACCATGGACTCCCTGGGTGGCCCCATCGAGGAGATCGGCGGCAAGGTGGCCGCTGCCCTGGTGGGTACCTTTCTGGGTATCCTGCTGGCCTATGGCTTCGTCGGTCCCATGAGCACGGCCCTGGAACGCCGCGCCGAGGACGAGGCCAAGTTCTACGCCTGCCTGAAGGCCTGCATCCTGGCCAACGTGCAGGGCTACAGCCCCCAGGTGGCGGTGGAGTTCGGCCGCAAGACCATGGCCTCCACCCTGCGCCCCAGCTTCCAGGAACTGGAACAGCATCTGCGCGGCACCAAGGAGTGATGCGCCTTGGCGCTGGATGACAAAAAACAGCCGATCGTCGTCAAGAAGATCATCAAGAAAGGCGGCCACCACGGCGGCGCCTGGAAGATCGCCTTTGCCGACTTCGCCACCGCCATGATGGCCTTCTTTCTGCTGCTGTGGATCCTCGGCTTCACCGACGATGAGCAGAAGGCCGCCATCTCCGAGTTCTTCCAGAATCCCTCCGCGTTCATGGGCGCCAGCCCCACCCCGGCCTTCGAGGCCGGCACCGGCACCTCCCCCTCCCTGATCGACTTCGAGGGCGCCATCGACATGGCCCCCGAGCAGATGGCCGAGCTGGACGCCGAGACCATCGAGGAACTGGCGGAGCAGCAGGAAAAGGAACGCCTGGAGGCCCTGATGCAGGCCCTCGAAGAGGCCATCGAGCGCAGCCAGGCGCTTGAGCCCTTCAAGGACCAGCTGCTGCTGGACATCACCCCCGAGGGCCTGCGCATCCAGATCGTGGACAAGGAGAACCGCCCCATGTTCGACCTGGGCAGCGCCCAGCTGCGCGGTTACTCCACGGCGATCCTCCAGGAGCTGGGCGGGCTGATCAACCAGGTACCCAACAAGATCAGCATCACCGGGCACACCGACGCCCGCCCGTTCCTGCGACCCAATTACAGCAACTGGGAACTGTCCTCGGACCGGGCCAACGCCGCCCGGCGCGCCCTGGTGTCGGGCGGCATGGACGAGGCCAAGATCGGCCGGGTCGTTGGGCTGGCCTCCACGGTGCTGTTCGACAAGGCAAACCCCGAGAACCCCATCAACCGGCGCATCAGCATCATCGTCATGACCCGGGAGACCGAGGCGGCCATCCAGAAGGAAAGCGAGGCCGCGGTCTACGAACTGCGCGACTGACCCGCACCCCCGCAGGATGGGCAAAGCGCAGCGTGCCCATCGATCAATGTCAACATGATGGGCACGCTGCGCTTTGCCCATCCTACGAACCTGACCCGGTCCGGCGGGCGACCGGTCCCACCGATACAGCCTTAGATCAGATTTTGTTAATATGTGCGGCCACGATGTGCCCGGGGCATGCGCCGGGCGCTGCGCACAAGGACTCCTGCACCTCTTACAAGGACCGTTGCGCGGCGCAAGCGCGATGCCGGCACCGAGCCGCGCCCCCTGGCCAGAGAAGCCAGGCACCACGGCAGACAAGGCCCCGCAGAGGGTCGAGCGTCCACAGAACGCTGAAAGATTCACCGGCCCAGGAGCCGGTCAGACTTAGGTGCCCGTAGCGAGCCTCGCTCTCCCACCGGCGCAGTAGGTGCAACCTAAGCCCGACAGGCTCCTGGACCCGGAAACGTCCCTGGCGCGTCGCGCTTGACCCGCGATGGCCTGGGGCTGTGCAAAAGAATTCAAAATAACCAGGCGAATCCCTTCCATGATCAAGCGTATCTTTCCCTTTCTGAACTGGTTTCCACTGACCGGACCCAACGTCCGCGCCGACCTGATGGCCGGCATTGCCGTGGCCCTGGTGCTCATCCCCCAGTCCATGGCCTACGCCCAGCTGGCCGGCCTGCCCCCGGTCTACGGCCTCTACGCCGCCTTCCTGCCGGTGATCATCGCCTCCCTGTGGGGATCCTCCAACCAGCTGGCCACCGGCCCGGTAGCGGTGGTCTCCCTGCTCACCGCCGCCGCCCTGATCCCCCTGGCGGCGGAGGGTTCGTCGGAATACATCGCGCTCGCCATCGTGCTGGCCCTGCTGGTGGGCCTGATCCAGCTGACACTCGGCGTGTTCCGCATGGGTGCCCTGGTGAGCTTCATCTCCCACCCGGTGATCGTCGGCTTCACCAATGCCGCGGCGATCATCATCGGCCTGTCCCAGCTCAACAAGATCTTCGGCCTGCCCCTGGACACTGACCATGCCTTCATGGTCAACATCTGGTACATGCTGCTGCGCGTCGGCGACACCCACCTGCCCACCCTGGCCATGGGCGTGGGCGCCATCGTCGCCATGTGGGCACTGAAAAAGTACTTCCCCCGCTTCCCCGGCGTGCTGCTGGTGGTGGCGGTGGCCATCCTGATCAGCTGGGCCACCGGCTTCGAACGCAAGCTGCAGGTGCCCCTGGACGCCCTGGCGGATGCTGAGGTGCGCGAACTGGTGCGCGAGGCCAAGGACTACGACCAGCGGGCCGACCTGCTGGAGGACGAAGTACGCCAGGCAGAACAGGAACTGCGCGGCCTGGAAGGCATGGAGGCCCTGAACCTGCGTTACGACATGGACCGCACCCGCCTGGAGGCCCAGGAGGTGCGCGAGCGGGCCACCCTGCTGGAGCGCCGCCTGCGCGACCTGGAACTGCGCGCCGTACCCGGTGAGCCCACCCTCTACTACCAGCGCGAGACCGTCCCCGAGGGCGCTGAAACCCGCGGCCCCACCTGGCGCATCGCACGCAGCAGCGAGGACAGCGTGCTGCTCAACGGCGGCGGCGCCGTGGTCGGTAACGTGCCCCAGGGCCTGCCCAGCCTGAGCGTACCCAGCCTCGGCTGGAGCACCTTCACGGCCCTGATCACCTCCGCCTTCGTCATCGCCCTGGTGGGCTTCACCGAGGCCATCGCGATTGCCAAGGCCATGGCCGCCAAGACCGGCCAGCGCCTGGATCCCAACAAGGAACTGGTGGGCCAGGGCCTGGCCAACATCGTCGGCAGCGCCAGCCAGGCGTACCCCGTGAGCGGCTCCTTCTCCCGCTCGGCGGTCAACCTCACCTCGGGCGCCAAGACCGGCCTGTCCTCGGTGATCACCGGCCTGGTGGTACTGGTCACCCTGCTGTTCCTCACCCCCCTGCTCTATCACCTGCCCCAGGCGGTGCTGGCGGCCATCATCATGATGGCGGTGATCGGGCTGGTGAACTTCCACGCCGTGCACCATGCCTGGCAGGCACACAAGCACGACGGCATCGCCGCCGTCATCACCTTCATCGTCACCCTGGCCGCTGCCCCGAACCTGGATTTCGGCATCATCGCCGGCGCGGGACTGGCCATCATCCTGTTCCTGTACCGGCGCATGCATCCCCGGGTCTCCGAACTGGCGCGCTTCGAGGACGGCACCCTGCGCGACGCCCAGCTCTACGGCCTGCAGACCACCGAGAAGGTCTGCATCATGCGCTTCGATGGATCCCTGTACTTCGCCAACGTGGCCTTCTTCGAGGACGCCATTCTCAACCTGGCCGCGCGCCATCCCAACGCCCGCTACCTGGTCATCGTGGCCAAGGGCATCAACGAGATCGACGCCTCCGGCGAGGAGTCCATCCGTGGCCTCGCCCGCCGCCTGCGCGAACGCGACGTGACCCTGGTGATCGCCGGCATCAAGGCCCAGGTCCTTGACCTCATGAAGCGCACCGGCCTGTACGAAGTCATCGGCGAGAAGTACGTGTTCCGCTCCACCGACGCCTCCATCAAGGCGGTGCAGGAGTGGATCGAGGCGGAGGAAAAGGCCAGCACACCCGGTGAGGAAAAAGCGGGCGCCTGATCGGGCGCCCGCACCCTAGCGGAGGCATTGACGCAAGCCGGAACTATGGCTATGATGCAGCGCTTTCTGGGCGGTTAGCTCAGCGGTAGAGCACTGCCTTCACACGGCAGGGGTCAGTGGTTCGATCCCACTACCGCCCACCAAAAATGATGCAAAAACGGCGACTTACGGAACAATCCGAGTCGCCGTTTTTGTTTCAGCAGGACGACGCCGATGAACGTGACGCCAGCGTGACGATCATCCCCGTAGGATGGGTGAAGCGCAGCGCACCCATCTGGTTTCCATGGCCGCATGGGCACGCTTTGCTTTGCCCATCCTACAATCCATCAATCATCCCGAACCCGTAGGCTGGGCGAAGCGCAGCGCACCCATCTGGTTTCCATGGCCACATGGGCACGCTTTGCTTTGCCCATCCTACAATCCATCAAACATCCCGAACCCGTAGGATGGGTGAAGCGCAGCGCACCCATCTGGTTTCCATGGCCACATGGGCACGCTCAACTTTGCCCATCCTACAATCCATCAAACATCCCGAACCCGTAGGCTGGGTGAAGCGCAGCGCACCCATCGGGTTACTATTCACCAACCAAACCGGCAAGCCAATTTTCCACCCGTAAACCCGGTACCCGGGAAAACTCATCCGTATTAGCCGTAACCAGAACACACTCCGCAGCCAGGGCATGTGCGGCGATCAACATATCGTTGGGACCAATCGGCCGACCGGATTTCTCAAGCGCCGCTCGCAATTGTGCATATGCGCTATCGGCTGGCGCATCAAGCGGCAACACATCCATCGCCCCCAGGATTGCATCCACCTGATTTGTCAGGTGTAACGAATCCCGCTTCGCCGCCCCAAACCGCAATTCGGCGGCTACCACGATCGATGTACACACCGCCGTTTCGCCAACTGCGGCAATCTGCTTGGCCACAACGCCCTGCGGATGGCGAACCAGCTCCGAAATAACATTTGTGTCCAGCAAATAACGCGGCGAACTCATAGATCAATGTCATCCAACGCCGGCAACCCCGCATCGACATCCGGAAATTTTTCCTCGATTGGCGACAAGGTTGCCAACACGGCCAACAAACTCACTCTCCGTACGGGCTCGATAATCAAGCGATCATCCTCGCGTCGGATAATCGCCTCCTGCACATCGAATTCAAATTCCCGGGGGATCCGAATGGCCTGATTACGTCCATTACGAAACAACCTGACATGACGCTCTGTAGACATGAGAATCCTCCACCCAAAATGGCATATGCTTAGCATATGCCTCAATCCATGGAATGGCAAACCGAGCAGAGAAGGATGGGCGCAGCGCACCCATCTGGTTTCCTCGACCGCATGGGCACGCGTTGCTTTGCCCATCCTACTGCCCAACAAAGACCGAGACCCGTAGGATGGGCGAAGCGCAGCGCGCCCATCATCATTCCCCCACACACCTCATGCCCTTCACCACCACGGGTACCGACGTCCCCCACCCTTCGGGATACCACCCCATACGCATGGCCCTGCCAAATGAACTGTGTGGCCAATCTCCAGGACTGGGGACATAGCCGTGTTTCACAGGGTTGTAGTGCACATAATCAATATGCCGTCGCCAATCCAGCTCATCCCGAATGGCATGCTCCCAATACCGGCGCTGCCAGACACCCTTCTCCCTGCGTCTTGCCAGAGAATCCCGCGTCTGGCCTGGAGCCTGACCAATGCTGAAATAATGTTTGATCTTGCGCCATCGCGACGTGAAATCCTGATCACCATCCGGAAGGCGCCACACAGCATGAAGATGATCAGGAAGGATCACCAGGGCATCGATCTGAAACGGATGCGCAGCCATGGTCCTGCGGACCGCCTCGCGGAGCCGCTGAATCGCGGCAGGTTCAGTCAGAATGGGACGGCGATCCTGCGTGACGACCGTGAAGAAGTAACAACCGCCGGGGATATAAAGCCTTCGATAGCCAGTCATGACAGACCTCCTTGTCTGCTGAGTGGGTAGTGAGATTATACGGTGGAGATTGAGCCTCAAGACTCATGGGCACGCTTTGCTTTGCCCATCCTACAAACCCAACCGAATCCGCAGGATAGGCGAAGCGCGGCGCACCCATCAGACCTTACCGGCATGGGCACGCTATCGCTTTGCCCATCCTACAAACCCAACCGAATCCGTAGGATAGGCGAAGCACAGCGCGCCCATTATATTTCTAACCATCCGCACGCCTGGCATCCAAACCAAAGAAGGAAGCAGCTTTCAATAGCGCATCATCTTCTGTGATCAAACAGGCCTGATAATACTCGGCACAGGCAAGGTGAAGTGCATCCAGGGTTCTCAGGCTTGTCTTGCGCATGCCAATCCAATGGATGGCGCGTTGATAATGTGCGGTATCAATAGGACAACGCACAAAACGTCCTTGGCGAACATCATCACAAAACGCACTTTCAATCCGGTTGGCATCAGGCTCATTCAGTTCCCCCACACGCACCCATCGCGCCAAGGCACTGGCAACTTCCACCTCAGTTAAATGGCTGATGAGCACTGGCTCCGACTGAGCGAGCAACAGTGCCTGAACCTGTTCACTGGCCTGCTCCTGGCGGTAATAGGGCAACAAAGCACTGGTATCAAAGTAAAGCATTAGTAACGCTCTTCGTCCCGCAGCTGACGTACTACAGCGGCAGCATTTTCCTTGGACGGAGGCAACGCGCTCCTGAGCGAGGAGCGGTCGAGGAAACGAACCGGCTCAGGTTGTGGCGCTGTCAAGCGAGCGGCAGGCTTTCCATGTCGAAGAATGACAATCTCCTCACCGGTAGCCACAGCATCCAAGAGGTGAGAAAGTCTTTCCCTGGTTTCCCGAACATTGATTGTTTTCATTGCGATAACCCTGGACCCGGCAATGTGTACACGTTTATTGTACACATCTTATGGCTCCCGGCAAACCTACAGCTTGCGATACAGGGCCTGGGAAACGTCACGGGGCCGCATGGGCACGCGGTGCTTTGCCCATCTACACCCGACCAATATCCCAAATCCAGTCCCGTAGGATGGGCGAAACGCAGCGCGCCCATCAGATTCCCATGACCCATGGGCACACGTTGTTTTGCCCATCCTACAAACCCAACCGAATCCGCAGGATAGGCGAAGCGCAGCGCGCCCATCAGACCTTACCCGCATGGGCACGCTATCGCTTTGCCCATCCTACAAACCCAACCAACACCCCGAATCCGTAGGATGGGCGAAGCGCAGCGCGCCCATCAGATTCCCATGACCCATGGGCACACGTTGTTTTGCCCATCCTACAAACCCAACCGAACCCGTAGGATGGGTGAAGCGCAGCGCACCCATCAAGCGCCCGACCTGAGACCAGCCACCAGCGCTCGAATTTTACGCCCTTGGCGGCGCAACCAACCTGCCCTGAGTCTTTCAAGCCCACCCGTTGCAGTCAGCGCATCACGTTCCTCAATCAAACGCCGCAACACTGCCTCGCAGCTCGTAAACCCCTTGAGTTCCCAATCCCAATACAGGGGATAGCGCAATAGAGCGACTGCGACCAACTCATCCAGCGTAAGCTTGCGCGTTCGCCGAGGGATCGAAAGCCTGTCCTCCGTCAATCCCCAGCCCGCATAGAAGGGTCTGCCGTACACCACCACCCGCTTGCCGCGCAGCAGCGCCTCGAACCCGGCCATCGAAGTCATGGTATGCACCGCATCTGCACCATCCAGACAAGAGACCATGCTGGCCTTTCGCTCGACCCAGTCAACGTGGCGCAAGGCCTCGTCATCCTGGACCGCGCCATGTCGATTGCCTGACGCCACGTCCGGATGCGGCTTGAATACGATGAATGCATCGGGACAGGTCTCACGGGCCACCTGCATCAGGTCCAGATTGGTGCGCACCGACTCACAGCCATGACGGATCGAGGCATCGTCCTCCACCTGCCCCGGCACCAGTACCACGGTACGACCTGCCGCAGGCCAGTCCACTGGCACCAAGGGCTCCAGGTTGTACTTGGTCAGACCATGCTCGACGATCAGCGACCGCACCCAGCGGGCCTGCTCAAGTTCATCAGGAGAGAACGCCGCAGTGTTGAGCAACTGCTCGAGGTCCGACGGACCCCGCGGATCGAAATACAGCCCCTGTTCATCGATGACCACCGATCTGGGGCGGATCAGGTCTGAGCCGAGACCTACCGACCGGTAGAAACCGTCCTCCAGGTGGAACAGGCGCGTGGAGGTCGCCCGCGCCAGCTCCTCGACACGCTGCGGCGCATCCCGTCCCCAGTGAATCAGCCCGTCATCCTTGCGAAGCCCCAGGGCACGGGCCGCCTCCGCATCCCGCACGAAACGCACGCCCTCCCGGGCCATGCCAAGGATCGGAGTCAGATGGGCCGCCTTCCACGCACGGAAACCCACCGCCACGAAGCGACGGGGCCAGCGTGCCTGCACACGCCGCTGACGCACGATAAAGTCTGCGACCTGGAAGAAATTGCCCGGTTTACCTGTTTCAGGATCAAGATATCTGGCATACAGCAGATAGGCAGCAGCGATCAGTTCCACCAGACTGCGCCGGGCGGCGCGACGTTCACACGGCACGCGATCGTCGGTGAGACCCCAGCCGCTGTAGAAAGGCACCCCGAAACAGGTGACTGGCCGCCCAACGATGAGCGCATCCAGCCCCATCTGCGACGTGACCACATAGACCCGCTCGAAATGGGCCAGCAGGGAATGCGGGTGCCAGTCCTGGGTGATCCAGCGTACATCCGATCGCCCCCGGGCTGCGGACAGACAACTTGCACGCTTGCCGGCCAGAACATCAGGATGGGTCTTGACCCACACCTCGGCACCCGGATTTTCCGCAACTGCCGCGTCCAGCATGCGCAGGAAGGATGCTTCGTCGGCGAGCCCGCCGGTGATCGAGGCATCGCCCAACGTCTGATCAACTACCAACACCCGACGTACATCCGGGGCGAAGTGATCATCCGGCACCTCAGTACCGACATTGTATTTAGTCAGGCGCTCGCGCTGCAGCAACGCAAGTGCGGCCTCGGCCTGTTGAAGAATCTCAGGCGAGAAAACACCATCCTGCAGAAGCTGTTCGATACGGGAGGGCTTACGGGCGTCGAAATAAATGCCAAGATCATCGACAACGATCGACAGCGCGGGCACACCATGCACACCCAGACCGTAGGAACGCAAAAAGCCATCTTCCAACAGAAGAGGCCTTCCACCGCTGAGCCTGGCATAGATCTGAGCCCAGCGCGCACTGGGTTTGGCACCCCACCCCAGCCATCGCGTATCCGCCCCCCGACCGGCAAGCATGAAAACCTAAGCCGGTTTCCGATAAAGACGGCCAGGAAAGGAGACCGAAACAGGTTCAGGTTACGAAACGGCACATGGAATCGAGATATCCCAGAATCGCTCATGAAGCAGAACGCCTCGTCACACGCCCACAACCTCGCGGATCCGTTCGATTCTCTGCGACCAGGAGTGCTCTCTCAGCAGATATTCAGCACCTGCACGTGCACACTCAAGATCCTCTGTACTGGGCCCATAGCGCAAGCGTTCGAACAGATCACGCGCATGCTCCGCATTGGCAACCACATTGCTATCATCGGCGAACATGGCCTCCACAGATTTGGCTGGCGTCGTAACCGCGATTCCGCCGCAGGCAAGGATCTCCACCAGCCTACGGGGGTACATAGTCAGAAATCCTCTACAGCATAGACATCCAACGAGACCGTAATTCTTATAAATCCGTGCTGATGCTGAATATGGATCAGAAGATTCCACCTCGAGATACTCAGACTATGAGTATTTAGGTACATATGAGATTCACAGGGAACCTCACCAGTGGGCGAGCGGTCACAACTGATGAGTTGTATAGATGCTCAACCGATCCACCGATTTAATTCGGCGACGGCTAGGCGTGAGTGGCCTATAGCACGCGCCATGCGACAATAGTCGGCGTACGATCGCGCGGTTCGCCAAGACGCCACCGCAAGCTGAGGCAACATTTCCGAGATCCTCTCCATTGGCAAGAGAACAAACGTCGCTGTCTTGAAGAAGCAGGCAGCAACCATGTAGTTGCGCTCCACAAGGAAGTTTCGCATTAGCACAAGGTTCTTGTCGGTAGAAGTTTCACAGATGATCACTGGTCGACAGGTATCGATTAGGCAGCGCATACCTTTCAACACATCGATTTCCATACCTTCTACGTCGATCTTAACTACCATGCGGTTTGGTGGTGCATTTATAAGATGGGCGAGTTGGTCGTCACCACGCACAAGTTGCACCGCCTCAGGCGTACAAGCGTTCGCAGCCTTTACACCAGCCCCTCCAGTATTGGTCGAACCTTCTTTGAAAGAAGAAACTACGTAACCAGGCTCTATGCCAAACGCAAGCTGGCGTGGGTGCGCACGATCAATTAGATTAGAAAGAGTGAAATTACGCTCTAATCGTGAATAGTTTGGACCATTCGGCTCGAACGCATAGATTTCCGCACCACACGCCAACCCGAAAAAGACTGAGTGATTACCTATATTCGCGCCTACATCGACAAATACATCTAGTCTCGGCAATAGGGAACGGACGAAATCAAGCAATGGTCGCTCATAGAAGTCACATGTACTGGCGATATATTTTTGTATCAAGTCCTTCTCGTCGTCTATCTCGAATCGCGCTTGACTTGCCGGAGTACCCTCAGGCGTCAGAAGCTCGATAGTAAGTACTTTAGTGTTTTCATTACTCATGGATGGTTTCCATCGCGGACGGGTAATGAGTTAGCAGAAATTACCGAGAGCAAGCTCGAATATGCCACCTCATCTCCGTAGCGTTGATTCGCAACTGCACGCAGCTCCTCTCGTCGCGCAGGCATATCGACCTCCTGGGTCAGCGCAACGAGGAATCTTTTCAGGCCCTCACCGTTCTTGCCGACCACTGTTACGCCATCCATACTATCGCCCAAGCAACGGATGCCGATGTCATTAGTAAGCAGGAAGCAGCCAGCCATTAGCGCTTCCACACTCTTGAAATTGAGACCACCCTGAACCGCAATGGGCGACAGCATCGTACCAACAGTTGAGTAGTAGGACTCAAGCGAATCGACAAAACCGAGTAAGCGCACACTTTCAGGGAACGTCTCTGCCAATCGAAGTGCCACATCTGAGCGACAGATCGCACCAGCCAATTCTAACCGCGCATCGGGCCTTTCCGCGATGATGGTCGGCCACCAGGTACGCTGGATGATTTCTAGGCACTTCAGGTTATTGCAGTTGTTCGATCCGATAAAACCAAAACACATAAGACGATCAGCCTCACAGACTGACGTTTTATTTTCGACGTGGGTGAACGAACCTGGTTCGACCAGAATTGGACGATTTAATCCCGCGCCGGACATGGCTGCGTGATCTGATGGTGATATAGCTAATATTATGTCGGCATAACTCAGCTCTTTTAGCTCCAGACGCCGCTGAGAACTCGCTGAATAAAAGTAATGACGGTTTTCAGCGCTGTCATTACTTGAGTCGAGAACGAAAAACACATCATGAGTGTCGCAAATCCAACGCAGGTCGGGACGCTTACGCGCGACTCTGCGTATAGCGCGGCCGAACCACGCACCCGTATAGACGACGTTACGAAGATCCGGAAGTGTATCGATGACACTAGACAGCAACTCCGAATTTTCAGGCGTAGCGAAAAGCATTCCACGTTCGGTGTAGCGAAGTGGCGCGGATCCGGTGAGACCGGCGAGCCGGCGAAATAAACTTTCTGCTCTAAGCAATAGCCAATGTGAAAGTGACCGGCGGCCGCGCACCAGTGGCCTAGCCGTTACACTCGAAGAGAAGATAGAAAGCAGGCTACGGATACGCTCTAGGTCGTTGTTAGCTGGGCCGAGCACCATAACGGCAGTCGGCTGGCTACCATAGGCTAAACCCAGCAGGACATCAAAGGCACGTAAATAATACGCACGCTCAACTGGTAGCATGCGTTCTGGAAATACGAATAGAGTTGTAGGTTTACTGTCGGCGAACAGACGCAGTGGACGAAGTCCAGCACACTTACTGAGTTCTAGCACTTCCGGTAGCGCGCGGGCAAACAGACGTTTCCAGAACGCACGTGGGATACGTGTATGCAACTCAACTCCAGTGCGAAGCAAAAAGACTATCCTGCTGGCACGGTCCAGCTTCACGGTTTCTGTCTCACGTATCAGGATCTCAGCAGGCTCGCGGCACAGCGTGAGTACCTTAACGACTTCCGGCCAATATAGCGGCGTATTGGCTGTCAAAACCGCGAGACCGTCGACCGCGTACCTAGTGAGGAAGGTCAGACGGTTCTGCAGATCTACCTCTGGCGTGCCTACCAAATCTATAAGCCAGAAAGCAGGCTGCATAATTATTTCTGGCGAATTCCCCGGCCTTAGTCTAAGAATTAGCCTATGACTCACTTTCCTGACCATAGTACGCCATACACGCCGCAAGCACTGGTAGGCCTCTGGGCTTTCGAATCTGACCTCCAATGGATCTGCAGATGTCAGAGTTGCGCTAATTAATATCGCATGCAATTCAGCATCGTCTTTAACGACCGCCCAATCTGGCGCTTCTACCTTCCAGCAAGCGCGGACGACCTTCATCTCTTGCGAGGAACGAAATGGACTAGATATGTATATTCCCGCGAGTAGTGCCGTCTGCATCGGCATTGGGTTAATAGCATTCATCTCTGACGCGCCGCAATCTGTTCCGCAAAGTAGTTAATGATCGTTTCAATCTCTGCAGGCTCACCAGTGTCAGGATGCACGTAGCGTGTAAGCATTACATAAAAGACGTGGAATACTTCCTCCAGACTTCGATTTCTGCTTCGCCGCTCGCAGTCTACACAGTCTTCTGTCAAGCCCCATCCGGCATAGAAAGGCACACCAAAGCAACGGACCGGCTTACCCGCCATCAATGCTTCAAATCCCATACCCGAACTTACGACCCACACCTCATCTACTGCATTGATCAGCGAGTATGGGTTCACATCGAAACCTATAAGGTGAACATTTTCTCGCTGCGCGATAGTGCCAAGAAATGCCTCGGTATAGTGTGCCTGCTTATCATCTCCATTGATGGCGCATGGATGCTGTTTGATAACGATCTCTACCTCATTAAGTTCTAATGCCGTGTCCAGCATCAAACGAAAACTTTCATCGCTAGCAGCCCCATATTTTATTGACATATCACCAGCCTTCTGATCTACGATCAGAATCGTGCGCTTACCAGGGCTCCGAAAATCCAGATCAAGCACCTGTGAATAGTTATATTTGGAGATGCAGTGATGAACGATAGAGTCAATTAGCCGTCTGGACCGATTAACCGCTTCATCATCGATCACGTAATCCGATGCGAGTATAGTTTCTAGAAGCGAAGGACGCGAGGCGTCATAGTAAATGGAACGCGTGTCGATCACTACCGAACACGTTGGCTCATTAGGGTTCGTCCATAGCCCAAGCGACCGGATGAAACCATCCTCCAGATAAAGACGCGGAGCAGCGATAAGACTTCGAAGAATCTCCGGTCGCTCCTTTGACTCATTGGGTTCCGCACCCCATTGAATGAATGCTTCTGCACACATTGACGCAGCCTCTATGCCATAGCAGCGCTCTCTCGCATTGAGTAGATTCTTCAAGTGTCTCTGTCTGCCTTCAGTGATCGCTTGGTTTGTCAGGGGATCTGGCACAGCGATCATATCAAGGCCAATACCATTAATGATACGCGCTAGCACCACGTCGCGTTCATCGCACGGCGCATTTTGCCACGGCGATATATTTGGCGCATTGACTATATCGCTAAGATGCATTGCCTGACGAGATGGTGGCAACATGGACCCGATATCATCGGGCGTCTTCGCCAATTCGTAATATTTAACCCTACCGCCATCCCCCCACCCCGGAGGAAAACTGCCAACCGGTGCACGTGTCTCAACCGCCGCTTTAACCAGATTCATCACATCTAGACCTTCGTCATAGAAGACGATCGACTTGCGATACTTTGTATTTAAGAGTTTCAGACACGTACTATTGAGGAATCCTCGCTTTCTACGTTTCGCAAGAACAACAATATGATCAGTTTCAGCACACGCAGCGAGCATGTCGACTAATTGCGCCTCGACCGCAGCTTGCAACATATCATCACGCATACCGAACTGACGCGGGGGAAGAAGTAGTAAACGGATAGCGTCATTGCCACCCACACCAATGAGAATTCGTACGCGATGAAGCTCCTTTTCAGTTAGCTGTGTTGAAGATATTTGGCTGCCGACTCGCAGTTCCCAATCGACCGCCGGGATCAACGTGGAGCTAGGCGCGAAACCCGGAAAGTCACCAATTACTTTCAGACCCATAGCGCGCGCACGTATTGCCAGAGATCGCGCCAGGTTAGAGCTGTCATCAGGCAGTGCGAGAATCGTCGCATCTGCCGCCTGCATCTTTTTCAGCATAGCGCGCACAATGATCCCGAGTTGCGCGGGCTCACGGTCAGTCACGTGCTCTAGGTCATCAATATCGTTGTCACTCGAAGAGTGTTCCCACAGTGGCAGCAATAAGGGGGTGCAGCCTTCATTTTCGATCCGATTCATGCGCACGGCATCTATGTAAGGAACACCTAGAGGTAGTACGGCAACAACAGGAGTATTTGCATTGGATATCAGCCGACTAGGTATACGGTAAGTACTCCAAAGATCAAGCTTAAGCTTAAACACATCACTTACATCGACTTTTGGGTAATTCCGATTACCTGATGTTGCCGCTGACACCGGCCGACTCATATTCGACTGTTCACGCACCGCGCTTACGATTGAATGTTCTTTACGCGATGACACCAAGAACTTACTTATCCAACGCAATAGCGGATACTTCGAGTCATACAAGAAAGCTCTAGGGTTTAGAATTAGTTTTCTAAATTTATTTTTTACGGGCATTACGATCTCAATACTCGATAAAGGAACATGTAAGGAGCGTCGTTAAGTAATTTCTAGAGACTAGACGGTGCACATGGACGACAAGTGTAGAACCTCTTCCGGTTCTCGACGCTCAGGGTCACGCCATACCACTGGCCGAAGGTGGGCGACCCCAGGTGGATGTCTACGACCAAGTCGAAGACTTCGCCATATAGGACATAGACGAGATTGCCCTGGGGATTGGGATTCTGGACATGCACACCGCGCAGCACACCCTTGCGCGAGCAGGAGAGGTTGTCCTGCACGAATTGCTCGTGCCGGACAACCTCGGCGTAGCGGGGCTGACTCCAGTACTCGGTGAAGAAACCACGATGGTCACCGAAGACCCTGGGCTCAATCACCAGCACGCCATCTATTGGGGTTGTTGATACTTCCATATGAATCTTCATACCTGAAGATCTGAACCAGGCCTCCCTGAATCAAATCCATCGATTCCAAAATCTCCAAGAGCGTAGTGTGCCCTGCCGCACTCTCTTGGGAAAGATAACCATGGCTGGAGGGGAAAACCACTACATAAATATCTGGCCACAGAATATGAATACTTTATGATTCACTAATTCCATGTACCAAGCATAACGCATCGTCATGGAGCAAGGGAACCTCTGATTATGTCCCGTCGCATGGGATAATCACTGAACCATCCTCTCGGAGCAACAGGGCGCACGATGAAACAGTTGGGCTTGAGCGATTCGGGCTTTGTGAAGCATCCCAAGAAGACCCGCAAGGCAGAGTTTCTGGCCGAGATGAACCAGGTGGTGCCCTGGTCCCGGCTGGAGGCCTTGATCGAGCCCTACTATCCCAAGCCCGGCAATGGGCGCCGCCCGTTCGGGCTTGAGACGATGCTGCGCATCCACTTCATGCAGCAGTGGTTCGCCTATTCCGACCCGGCCGTGGAAGAGGCGCTGCACGATATCCCGCTGCTGCGCGAGTTCGCGGGCCTGGATGCCACGGTGGAGGCCATTCCTGACGAGACCACCATTTGTAAGTTCCGTCACCTGCTCGAACGCCATGGCCTGGCAGGCGCGCTGCTCGAAGAGATCAATGGTCTTTTGGGCGAGCGCGGCCTGATCCTGCGCAAGGGCACGATGGTCGATGCCACCCTGATTGCTGCGCCGACCTCCACGAAGAACGCAGACGGCAAGCGCGATCCGGAGATGAGTTCGACGAAGAAGGGCAACCAGTGGTACTTCGGCATGAAGGCCCATGTGGGTGTGGATACTGCCCATGGCCTGGTGCACACCGTGGTGGGCACGGCGGCGAAGGTGCCGGATGTGAAGCTCACCGATACCCTGCTGCACGGTGATGAGCAAGAAGTACATGGGGACAAGGGCTACACGACTCGGGAGCGCAACCTGGCGGCGAGTGATCCGGCCAGCGGTCCGCTGTGGTGTTTCCCGTTCAAGCGTGTGCGGGGCCGGGAACTGCCCGAGTGGAAGCGCGAGATCAACCATCGCATGTCCCAGCTTCGAGCACGGGTGGAGCACCCGTTTCGGGTGATCAAGCGCCAGTTTGGATATACCAAGGTGCGCTACCGGGGGCTGGCCAAGAACACGGCCCAGCTCACGACCCTGTTTGCCTTGTCGAATCTGTACCTGGCGAGGCGCCAGTTGTTGCGTATGGCAGGATAGCTGCGCCTGGTGATCAAGGATTGGGCCGTGAATCGGCCGGGATCGGTCAAAAGAACGGCAAATCCGTACCCAAACTGACTGGGGAAACGACATGTCGTCCTTGATGTGCACTGGCCAGCTGCCTGAAATCACTTAATCAGACGTTCCCAAGGCAGACTCAGGCGTCGGAAAATCTTTCACAGAAGCCAGGTATAGAATCCAGATGATGATCCCACTGCTCCAATCCCCCTCGAACCGCCCGCGAGCCTTGCTGGCGCGAGATCGGCGCGACACTGGGTGGTCGCGGTCTGCGTTTCGTAGACCTGAATCCGGTGCCTTGCTAACATCCGTGCGGTCTGGCGGGCTTTGATGATGTACCCACTTAAAGCCATAAATTGAACTAATTAATACATCAGCACAGACCAGCCGAACTCACGTTAACCCCCTCTGGGTTCGCTCATTCCAAAGGACTGCCATCTCACGTGAATGCTCCCGCTTCTGCTCTGTTGTTCTTGACTGTCATCGCACTCGTTTCTGGCTGTGGCGCCATGCCCGTTGCCCCGATGAACAGTAGCAATCATGTCTTGGCAGTACATTTTCCTGATGCCTTTCAATCCATGTTGAGCGATGCGCCCTCCGGCAGTGTTGCCCGGCTGGACCATAGCCCCTGGGGTCGGGATGTGACGCTCGTGTTGCACGAACCCTATCATGCTGCCAGCGGCCGCATCTGCCGCGGCATCACGGCTGAGAGTGAGGGCTTGCACCGCCCGGCACTGGCTTGTCAGCGCAGAGACGGCTCCTGGGAACCGGTCAGATTGCTGCATCAGGGTGGCCGCCCGGCCTTGGGTAGCCTCCCATTTGACGGAGGACATCAGTGATGGCTTGCTCACGCTGCTTCGCAGGATTTTTCTGCTTCCTCCTAATGGTTGCGCTGCCCGCTGCCGCCCTGGCGCAGTCCATTACGGGCATGGGCGAACTCCCCAGAGAGCAGCAGGCCGAACCGATTCGCGATGTGCTGGAGTCTCCGCCCTCGCTGGAACGGCGTACGGGAACCTACGGTCCAGTAGACCGCCAGGGACTGCACGCCGATGACATACCTCCCTTTGGCGCTAATCTGTTCAGGGGTGGCTTCAGGGGCATTCGCAGTTCGGGGATTAACCCGGCCTATCGCATCATGCCCGGGGATCAGATCACCCTGCGCACCTGGGGGGCGGTTGCCATGGAGCGGGTGCTCCCCGTGGACGCCCAGGGCAACATCTTCATTCCCCAGGTGGGTCCCGTGCAGGTTCAGGGTACCTCGGCGGCTGAACTGAACGGGCGCGTCGAATCGGCCATCCGGCGGGTCTTCCGTGACAACGTTTCCGTGTACACGAACCTGCAGGGGGTGCAGCCCGTCGCGGTGTTCGTCACCGGCTTCGTCAACAGCCCGGGGCTGTATGCGGGCGTCCCCAGTGACTCGCTGTTGTATTTTCTCGACCAGGCTTCAGGCATTGATGTCGCCTCCGGCAGCTTTCGGGATATCCGCATCCTGCGGGGCGGACGAACCATTGCCACGGTTGATCTCTACCCTTTCCTGCTGAGTGGCGAGATACCCAGGCCTCAGTTCGAGGAGGGGGATACCCTTGTCGTGGGTCCGCGCGGGCCTATGATCACTGTCACAGGGGATGTGTCACAGCCCTATCGCTATGAACTGGATGCAGCACCGCGCAGCGGCCAGGATCTGCTGCAATGGGTGCAGACCATCCCCGGTGTTTCCCATGCCCTGGTGCGGGGCGTCCGGGAAACAGGTCCCTTCTCCGTCTACCTGCCCATAACCGCCTTTCGCGACGAGTCGCTGAACGCGGGGGATGAGATCGTCTTTTCCGCAGACCAGCGGGCAGACACCATCGTCGTGGAGCTCGAAGGTATTTACGAGGGTCCCTCACGCTTCGCCCTGCCCCGGGACGCCCGACTCCTGGATCTGCTGGACAGCATCCCGGTCAATCCGGAACTCGCTGAAGTCCGCAGCGTGTCCATCAAGCGACTTAGTGTCGCCGAACGCCAGCGTCAGTCCCTGGAGGACAGCCTGAGGCGACTTGAGACCGCCTATCTGGGTGCCTCGTCCGCGACCGCGGAAGAAGCGGCCATTCGTGCGGCCGAGGCGGAGCTCATCCAGAATTTCGTGCAGCGGGCCCGACAGGTCGTACCCACGGGACGCATGGTGGTCGCACATCAGGGCCAGATCAGCAACATCCGGCTGCAGGATGGCGACATCATCACCATCCCCAGCCAGTCCGATTCGCTGCTGATCAGCGGCGAGGTGCTGGTGCCTCAGGCCATGATCTACGTGGCCGGTCAGCGGGCTGAGGACTACATCCGGCGCGCCGGCGGTTTCACGGAACGGGCCGATGAACGCAACATCCTGGTGGTAAGGCAGAATGGCGAAGTGGTCTCGGCCAGCGAGGTCGAGCTTCGTCCGGGTGATGAGATCCTGGTACTGCCAGTTGTGCCGACCAAGAACCTGCAATTGGCTTCCACCCTGGCGCAGATCATCTATCACATTGCGGTGGCGGCCCGGGTCGCGCTCAATATCTAGCCCCGCGAAGGCCTGATGCGCACCCACTGGGAAGTCACCCGCTCCGTCTGGCACGCCACGTTCATGCGCGAGGCCCTGGCGCGGACCACAGGTGACCGCTTCGCCTGGTTCTGGATGCTGGCCGAGCCGATCGCCTTTGTGGTGATCATGGTGCTGGTCAGGGAACTGCTGGGCCGCTTGCGCCTGATTATGGGTGCGGAATGGATCCCCTGGCTGGTCGTGGGGCTGGTGGCCTTCTTTCTGTTCCGCGAGGGGGTATTGCGCTCCATGGGGGCCGTCGAGGCAAATCGCGGCTTGTTTGCTTACCGGCAGGTCAAACCCGTGGATCCAGTGCTGGTGCGAAACGTGCTGGAGGGGCTGCTCAAGACTCTGGTGCTGTTCATCTTGATTGCCGGTGTGGCCCTTCTCGGTTACGACATTCTGCCCTCCGATCCCCTCGGCGCGATGTTTGTCTGGATATCCATCTGGTTGCTGGGACTCGGCGCGGGGCTGGTGGTGTCCGTGGTGGGCGCACTGGTACCCGAGGTGGGAAGACTGGTGCGCATGATGATGCTGCCCATGTTCCTGCTTTCCGGCGTGATCATCCCGTTGCAGACCCTGCCCCATCAGGTACAGGTCTATGTCATCTACAACCCGGTGGTACACGGCCTGGAGAGCCTGAGGCTCAGTTTCTTCGAGGGTTACAAGTCCCTGCCGGGCATTGACCTGACCTATCTTTGGTTGTGGAGCCTGAGCATGATTGCCCTGGGGCTCGCCCTGCATCTGCGCTTTGACATGAGGCTGAAGGCCCAATGATCGAGGTTCACAACGTCTACAAGCGCTACCACAACCATCACGGCAGCGACTGGGTGTTGAAAGGCATCAACTTCACCCTGCCCAAGGGGGTAAGTGTCGGCCTGTTGGGACGCAACGGCGCCGGAAAGTCCACGCTGCTGAGACTGATCGGAGGCATGGATTATCCGGACCGGGGAGAGATTGTTCGCAAGTGTCGGGTTTCCTGGCCCATCGGTCTTTCCGGCGCGTTCCAGGGCTCCATGACGGGACGGCAGAATGTGAAATTCGTGGCGCGGGTTCATGGCAATGAATCCAGCATCGATGAAGTGATGCGCTTCGTGGAGGACTTCGCTGAGATCGGCGCGGCCTTCGATGAGCCGGTGAAGACCTATTCCAGCGGCATGCGCAGCCGGCTGGCGTTCGGTCTGTCACTGGCTTTTGATTTCGACGTCTACCTCTCGGACGAGGCTACGGCCGTGGGTGACAGGGCCTTCAAGGAAAAGGCCAAAAAGGCGTTTAAGGATCGCGTGAGCAGGGCCAGTCTGATCATGGTGTCTCACAGCGAGGGAATCCTGAAGGACCTCTGCCAGGCTGGCCTCTGGCTCGACAAGGGCGAAGCAGTCTGGTTTGACGATATCAACGATGCGTTGAACGCCTACCACGAGAGTATTGAAAAGTGATGAAAACCCTTTTGAAGAAACATCCCTACTGGCTCGTGGCGCTGGTGGCGATCCTGTTGAGCAGTGTGTACTGGGCGTTCCTTGCCACGCACCGCTATGTGTCCCAGGCCAACGTAGTCCTGCAGAGTGCACAGATCGCTACACCGAATGTGGGTATCGCGGCCATCTTGAGCGGTGCCGGTTCCAATGAACTGCTGATCCTGAGGGATCACCTGCAGTCCGTGGACATGTTGCGCAGGCTTGATGAAGCGCTGGATCTGCGCAACCACTATTCACAACGCAACATCGACAGGCTGTCGCGCCTGGGTGGTTCCGACGTGCCCATGGAGGATTTTCATCGCTATTACCTGCGTCGGGTCTCCGTGGACCTGGACGAATATGCGCAGGTCCTAAGGGTCAAGGCGGGGGCCTATGATCCGGAGATCGCCCGGGCGATCGTGGTGCTGCTTTTACAGGAAGGCGAACTGCACATGAACCGGATGGCCCAGCGGTTGGCCGCCGAGCAGGTCAAGTTCATTGAGGCCCAGGTGGACGAACTCAGTGTGCGCCTGGCTCGAGCTCGCGATGCCCTGCTGGCCTATCAGAATGAAATGGGGCTGGTCTCACCGACGGCCACCGTGGAGAGCATCAGCGCCGTGATCGCGAACCTTGAGGGAGAACTTGCCAGACTCAACGCGCGACGGACCGCACTGGGCGCCTCCCAGAGTGAACGTTCTCCCGAGATGGTCAGCCTGCGCAATGAGATCGAGGCCGTGCGCAACCAGATCAGTATCGAACGGGCACGATTGGCCGCGCAATCCGGAGATACACTCAACCGGCTGTCGGCCGAATACGAGACCCTCAATCTGCAGGTGGAGTTCGCCCGTGACATGTATGCGAATGCACTCGCGGCGTTGGAGAACACCCGAGTCGAGGCGGCCCGCTCCCTCAAGCAGATCTCCGTGCTACAGGAGCCCACCCATCCGGAGTACCCCACCGAGCCAAGACGCCTCTATAACATCACCGT
The DNA here is from genome assembly GCF_000021985.1 of Thioalkalivibrio sulfidiphilus HL-EbGr7. Classification (NCBI taxonomy): domain Bacteria; kingdom Pseudomonadati; phylum Pseudomonadota; class Gammaproteobacteria; order Chromatiales; family Ectothiorhodospiraceae; genus Thioalkalivibrio; species Thioalkalivibrio sulfidiphilus. The sequence continues at coordinate 1,400,618 of NC_011901.1, read as the reverse complement.
GTTCACCATCCTCGCCCTTCTGGCGGGGCTGATCGCGCACCTGCTGGCGGCTATTGTCAGGGATCACAGGGATTAGGGGCGGGTGACGGTAGGATGGGTGAAGCGTAGCGCACCCATCGGGTCTCGAACAGCATGGGCACGCTGCGCTTTGCCCATCCTACGCACCGCTGAATGTCATGAACATCGTAGGATGGGTGAAGCGCAGCGCACCCATCATGAACCAAAAATCACACATGCATAAAGATTTCGCAGGACGCCATTTTCTTTTGCTGCAGGGACCCATGGGTCCGTTCTTCAGACGCCTCGCCCAGGAGATCCGTCTCAACGGCGGACGCGTCAGCAAGATCAACCTCAACGCAGGTGACACCCTGTTCTTCCATGGCAAGGGTTGCCACACCTATCGTGGCCGCCTGGCGGACTGGAGTCAGTATGTATCTGACTTCGTGAAAAGATACGCGGTCGATGTGATCGTTCTGTTTGGCGATCAACGCGTCTATCACAAGGACATGCGGGAGCTGTGCCACCGCCTTGGCATTGAGCTCTACGTCTTCGAGGAGGGCTATCTCAGACCCAATTACCTGACACTGGAACGCAACGGGGTGAACGGCCATTCTTCGACGCCCCGCAATCCGATCGTTTTCAATAGCCTGCCGTCGAAACCTCTTCAAGAGACAGCACGACGACCCACAGGCTTCTACCACGCGATTTTCTACGCCATTGTGTATCACGTTGCCATGACCCTGTTCGCGTGGCGCTACCCCCACTATGAGCACCACCGCAAGGTCAACGCCCTATACCAGGGGTGGGCCTGGAGCTGGGGAGCGCTGCGATGGCGCTGGCTGACACACAGTCAGACCCCCATTGCCCGCCTGCTCAGCGGCCCTCTTTCCCGACGCTATTTCCTGGTGCCTTTGCAGGTGTACGACGACGCTCAGATCGTGCACTGGTCGCAGTACAACAGCGTCGAGGAATTCATTGAGGAGATCGCACAATCTTTTGCAAAACACGCCTCTCCTGAAGATTCTCTGGTGTTCAAACACCACCCCATGGACTGGGCCTATACCGATTACCATCGTCTGTTCAGGCGACTGCGCAGCAAAACAGGCCTTGGTGCTCGGCTGATCTACGTCCATGGCCTCTCCATGCCCATGCTGCTGCATCATGCCCGCGGCATGGTCTGCGTGAACAGCACGACGGGCCTCTCTGCGCTTCACCATGGTGTACCCGTGAAGATTCTGGGAACAGCCTTTTACGACATCCCGGGACTCGTGAGCGAACAGCCTTTGGAGCAATTCTGGCGCGATCCAGGCGAGGTGGATCTGGGGTTCTACCATCAGTTCAGGAATTGGTTGCTCCTCAACAACCAGCTGGATGGCAGTTTCTACCGGCGGCTTCCCGGCGTTGATACCCCGACGGCGATCATCTGGGAACCGGTGCAGTGGAACCAGCGAGACAATGACTCGGAATCTCCGGACATCGAGGCTGAAACAATTAGAAAGGCGGGATCGTGATGGGGTGTTACGGGTACTTCTTGATGGGCACGCTGCGCTTTGCCCATCCTACAAACGCTCCGTAGATGAGTGAAGCAAAGCGCACCCATCAAGCTCCTTTCACAACGCAAACCGCAACCCCACGGTCACAAAATTCGATCCCACCCGACGCGGGGCAATCACCCCATAGATTCCGGATCGGTGGTGTACACGTGTAAACAGCGCGATACGCGCGCTTTGCCGCGCACTCCACTCGATCTCGTAGGCCTGAAAACTCTGGAATTTATAGCGGCGCTCCGGATCATCGATCGGGCCATCTTCGTAGCTGGGGGTACCAAAAGCGTAAGACAGACCTATTCCGACGCCTGGCCTTGCGGTGATGGGGCCCAGATCCCAGCCTCTGAACTGCAAGAAATACGCAAGATTAGCCTCCCAATTTTCCTGTAGACCGTAGTGCTTTACGACGATGGCCTCCAGCGCCGTTCTGGTACCTGGTATGTAGAGCGTGTCAAATAGGCTTTGTACTGCCTGCGGTGTTGGAAGCGGCTGGAGATAGCTCAGGGCGGTGAGGTAGCTCGCCTCATAGATCAGATCGTTGCTCAGGAAATCACCCGGCATCTCCAGCAAATCAGAATCTACACCCTGTCCCCAGTAGAGGGAGATGGCCCGGGGACTGCCTTCAAGGGCCTGAGCATGGGTGGTAAGGACGGTGGCCAGTAACGAGATGGCGAGGGTACGTTCCAGAATCCGCATTTTTATTATAACTTATTGTAATATAAGGAATATTTGAGCGAGAAGCGACGGAATAATCACCTAAGAGATTGTCTGGCCCGCCGAGAGGCCTGTATCAGGCGCAATATGGACTGATACAACTACCCATTATTGTCGGATGGGTTAAGCGCAGCGCACCCATCGGCTTTCCATGACCGCATGGGCACGCTGCCGCTTTGCCTATCCTACAAACCAACAAACATTCCGAATCCGTAGGATGGGTGAAGCGCAGCGCACCCATCGGACCCCACCCAGCATGGGCACGCTATCGCTTTGCCCATCCTACAAAATCAACAAAACTCATTATTTTCATTTGGTTTTCTGGCGAAATCGACGACATAGATACTCCCATGCGGCCATTTCTCTGGCCAGCAATCATGTTCGGGCCGGAAGGCATGGGGAACGCGATTTAATATATCATGTCGTTTTCGCATACGGCCCACCGAACCACGAGGAGCCCGCATGAAACCGCGCACCGTCACCCTCACTGATAACGCCACGGGCAAACAGATCGAGCTCCCGGTCCACGAGGGACAGCACGGCCCGGCGGCCATCGACATCCGCAGCCTCTACAAGGAACTGGGCTACTTCACCTACGACCCGGGCTTCATGTCCACCGCCAGCTGCTCCAGCGCCATCACCTACATCGACGGTGATGAGGGCGTGCTGATGTACCGGGGCTATCCCATCGAGCAGCTGGCCGAGCACAGCACCTATCTGGAGACCTGCCACCTGCTGCTGTACGGCAACCTGCCCAGCTCGGATGAACTGAGCAAGTTCTCGCGCATCATCAAGGAGCACTCCATGCTCCACGAGGCAATCCGCCGTTTCTACGGCGGTTTCCGCCACGATGCGCACCCCATGGCCATCATGGTGGGCGTGGTGGGCGCGCTGTCGGCCTTCTATCACGACAACACCGACGTGCATAACCCCAAGCACCGGGAAATCTCCGCCCACCGGCTGATCTCCAAGATGCCCACCATTGCCGCCTGGTCTTACAAGTACGCCACCGGACAGCCCTTCCAGTACCCGGACAACAACATGGGCTACACGGAAAACTTCCTCAAGATGATGTTCAGCGTGCCCACGGAGGAGTACAAACCCAACCCGATCTTCGTGCGCGCCCTGGACCTGATCCTGATCCTGCACGCCGACCACGAGCAGAACGCCTCCACCTCCACGGTGCGCCTCTCCGGCAGCTCCGAGGCCAATCCCTTCGCCGCAGTCTCCGCCGGCATCGCCTCCCTGTGGGGGCCGCTGCACGGCGGGGCCAACGAGAAGGTGATCAACATGCTGGAGGAGATCGCCAGGACCGGCGACGTGAACCAGTACGTCAAGCGCGCCAAGGACAAGGACGACCCCTTCCGACTCATGGGCTTCGGCCACCGGGTGTACAAGAACTACGACCCCCGGGCCAAGATCATCCGCAAGATGTGCCACGAACTGCTGGCGGAGCTGGGTGCCGAGAACCAGCCCCTGTTCGACGTGGCCCTGGAGCTGGAGCGCATCGCCACCGAGGACGAGTACTTCGTGGAACGCAAGCTCTACCCCAACGTGGACTTCTATTCCGGCATCATCTTGCGCGCCATGGGCATTCCCCTGAACATGTTCACGGTGATCTTCGCCCTGGCCCGTACCGTGGGCTGGATCTCCCACTGGAACGAGATGATGGACGACCCCGAGTCGCGCATCGGCCGCCCGCGCCAGCTCTACGTGGGCAGCGCACCCCGGGAATACGTGCCCATTGAGCAACGGTGAGTTTGGATGTAAATTAGAAAAATCTAATATTGAAAGGAGGCTTTCGCATCATGACTATCGACCGTTTCGTTATGGCCTTTGCCGGCACCGTGATCCTCGTCACCCTGGCCCTGTCCCAGGTGCACAGCATCTACTGGCTGTGGTTCACCGCCTTCGTGGGCTTCAACCTGCTGCAGTCCGCCTTCACCGGCTTCTGCCCCCTGGCCATCATCCTGAAGAAGCTGGGCGTGACCCCCGGCCAAGCCTTCGGCTGAACCACCGGCCAGCTGCTTAAAACCCGGATCGGCGCCCTGCCGGTCCGGGTCCCTTGAGCCCTACTCAAGGAGTTCCCCATGCGCAAAGACACCCCCTACAGCATCCACGCCCTGGAACTGGGGCCCATAGAGAACTTCATCTACCTGATCCATGACCACGCCACGGACACCGCCGCGGTGGTGGATCCCGCCTGGGATGTACCCGAGGTGGAGGCGCTGGCGCAACGGCTCGGGGTGCGCATCACCGACATCCTGCTCACCCACAGCCACCACGACCACATCAACGGCATCGGCGAGGTGCTGGAGCACCACGACGCGCGCATCCACCTGCTCAAGCCCGAGGCCCAGTTCTGGGGCCAGCAGCTCGCCCGCCCCGAACTGCACCACGGCGGCGACCGCATCCGCATCGGCGAGACCGAGATCGATATCCTGCACACCCCGGGACACACCCCCGGCTCCGCCTGCTATCGCATCGACCGGGACCTGATCACCGGCGACACCCTGTTCGTATTCGGCTGCGGGCGCTGCGACCTGAACGGCGGCGACCCGGAACAGATGTTCCAGACCCTCAAACACATCCGTGACGACCTGCCCGCCGACACCCTGATCCACCCCGGCCACAACTACGCGGAGAAGCCCACCTCCACCCTGGCGGAACAGGCCGAGGGCAATCCCTTCATGTGCTTCACCGAAGTGGACGAGTTCATCCGCTACCGCATGGTGGATCATGACCGGATCCGCCACACCCCCTACCGGGCCGAACCCTGCAGTCACGCCCATCACAAAGCCTGAGCAAATCACTTGACCAATTGCCCGTTCGGGCATACACAAGGACATAAGGCATACATCGACGGGCGAGGGGAAATCGCCGCCCGCCGTGCCCGAAAGCCGGGACGCGGCAAGGCATAATATCCCCAGACTCCCGGAGGACACCGATGTTTACGCACGCACATGGACCGTACATCCTGGCAGCTGAGCGCCCGCGCCGATCCCCCGGCAGATGGCTATTGTTCACGGCCTTGTGGCTCACCCTGCTCCTGCCGCTGGCTGCCGCTCAGGCAAGGCCTGATGCCCAGCAGCCCACCCTCAAGTTCGGACTGCTGCCCTTCGCCAGCCCCGTGGCCCTGTTCGAGCGCTTTGCCCCCCTTCGGGACTACCTCAACGTGCAGCTGGGCACCCAGTTCGTACTGGAGACGGCACGGGATTTTTCCGTGCATGTGCAGCGCATCGAGACCGGCGACTACCACCTGCTGCTGACCGCCCCCCACTTCGTGCCCATCGCCCTGGACAGCGGCCACTACGAGCTGCTGGCGGCCTACAAGGAGGATCTGTCCACCGTCTACCTGGTGGGCCGGGACGACCCCGCCGCCGACCTCAGCGCCCTGGCGGGCCGGCGCATCGGCACGCCGCCCCCGGAGGCACTGATCACCCTCGTGGGGGAGGACCACCTGCTCAAGGTACTGGGAGACCAGGCACCTGCCCCGACCTTCGTCCCCTTTCCCAGCCACAACGCCGCCATCCACGCCATTGCCAGCGGCCTGGTGGATGCCGCTGCGGTGTCCATCAACGTCGCGCGTCTCGACATCAACCGGGGGGTTCCGGTGCGGATCCTGGACGAGACCCCGCAGTTTCCCGGCGTCGGCATCCTGGCCCGCAAGGACCTGGCCGAGCCGCTGCGCGAGGCACTTAGGGAAACCCTCATCAGCATGACCGATCGCGAAGACGGGAGCGACGTGCTGCGGGTGATGATCTACGCCGGATACAAAGCCGCCAGCGCCGAGGACTATGAACCCTTCCGGGCCATCCTGCCCCGCGCCCGCCAGTATCTGAGCCCCGTGAGCACCGAGCCCTGACCATGCGCCTGCGCTTCTCGCTCCAGATCATCATCGGTGCCGTGGCCATCCAGGTGGCTATGGTGAGCCTGCTGGTCTGGAACACCACCCACCAGATCCGCGAGAGCCACACGGAGCTGCTGGTGCGCTCCGCGGAGCAACAGAGTCTGCTCATGACAAGCGCCCTGGTGCCGGGACTCGCCTACAGCGACGCCGCCATGCTTCAGGACGTGCTGCAGCTGGTCTCCGGCCAGCCCGACCTGGTATACGCCGTGGTGATCGATGCCGGCGAGCGGCGCCTGGCCGTCGTGGGCACGCCGCCGGAGTCCCTGTTGCCGGTGACCGGCACCCAGGTCGACGAGCGTGGCCAGGTGCACATCACCCGCCGCATCGACCTGGCCGGTCAATCCCTGGGGCTGCTCGGCGTGGGCTACTCTCCCGAGGGCGTCAACGCCCTGAGCGACGCCTTGCTGGAGCGCAACGTCACCCTCGGTATCGCCATGCTCGCCCTGTCCATCCTGGCCGCGGTGCTCTTCGGGCTCGTCATCACGCGGCGGCTCAGACGACTGGATGCCGGCGCGCGTGCCTTTCGAGCCGGGCGGCTGGATCATCGCATCCCCCCGCTGGCCAATGATGAAATGGGCGACCTGGCCCGCACCCTCAATGCCCTGGCCTCGGACCTGGGCCAGTCCCAGAGCACGCTGCGCCAGCAGAACCTCAAGCTCAACCGCTCCGTGGAACGCATGGAGGCCCTGTTGCGCGGCGCCGAGGCGGTGCTCTGGGAGGCGGAACCGGCCACCGGGCAGTGGCGTTTCGTCAACGGCGACACCCAGGCCATCCTGGGCATCTCCGCCCAGCAGATCGGTCAGCCCGGCATCCGCGAGGCCCGCGTGCATGCCGATGACCTGCCCCGGCTGCGCGAGACCTACCGACAGGCGGGGCCGACCCCCAGCTCCGTGGACTACCGCTACCGCAGCAACGAGGCAAGCTGGGTCTGGCTCAGGGACATCGTCTCCTCGGCCAGCGACAGCGATGGACACGCGGTGCTGCGCGGTCTGACCCTGGATGTGAGCCCACAGCGACAGGCCGCGTTGGCCCTCAAGGACAGCGAGAGCCGTTACCGCGAGGTCATCGAACACGTCTCGGAGGTCATCTTCCGGACCGACCACCAGGGACGCTGGACCCTGCTCAATCCCGCCTGGGAAGAACTCACCGGATACAGCATTGCCGAATCCCTGGGCCGCCCGGTGAGCGAATTCGTCAGCGCCGAGGACAGCCCCCTGCTGGAGGCCCTGACGAACCAGCTGCTGCATGGCAACAAGTCCCAACTCAGGGATGAATTGCGCCTGCTCACCCGAGCGGGCGAGCCCCGCTGGGTCTCCGTGTTCGTGCGCAGCAGCCAGGACGCCGAGGGTCGCGTCATCGCCACCTTCGGGACCCTCACCGACATCACCGAACGCAAACGCGCCGAGGAAGAGATCCGCCGACTGGCCTTCTACGACAGCCTCACGGAACTGCCCAACCGCAGCCTGCTCTACGATCGCCTGCGTCTGGCCATGGCCAGCGCGGCCCGAAGCCGACACCACGGCGCGATCCTGTTCCTGGACCTGGACAACTTCAAGGACATCAACGACACCCTGGGCCATGACGTGGGCGACGAACTGCTGCGGCAGGTGGCCAGCCGCATGCAGGGCACCATCCGGGAAACCGATACCCTCGCCCGCCTCGGCGGCGATGAATTCGTCATCATCCTCAACGACCTGCATCCGGAACAGGCCCAGGCGGCGGTCGAGGCCGAGACACTCGGCAGCAAGCTGCTGCATCTGCTCGCCGAGCCTTTCCGGCTGGGTGAACACGAGCGCCACTGCACACCCAGTATCGGCGCCACGCTGTTCGGTGATGGCGAGGTCAACGTGGACGAACTGCTCAAGCAGGCGGACCTGGCCATGTACCGGGCCAAGGATTCTGGGCGCAACACCCTGTGCTTTTTCGAACCCGAGATGCACCAGGTGGTCAAGGCGCGCGCGGCCCTGGAGGCAGACTTCAGAAAAGCGCTCCGGGAGGATCAGCTGCATTTGCACTACCAGCCCCACGTGGACGACCAGGGACACATCCTCGGCGCCGAGGCCCTGCTGCGCTGGTCCCACCCGGAACGCGGCATGGTGCCGCCCATGGAGTTCATCGCCGTGGCCGAGCAGACCGGGCTCATCATCAAGCTCGGCCGCTGGGTGCTTCAAACCGCCTGCCAGCAGCTCGCCCTCTGGCACCGGGAAAGCCAGTGGATGCGGATCAACATGGCAGTCAACGTCAGCGCCAAGCAGTTCCGTCATCCGGATTTCGTGCGCGAGGTGGCCGAGATCCTGCAATCCACCGGGGCACCGGCGCAACACCTGGTCCTGGAGCTGACCGAGAGCCTGTTGCTGGAAGACACCGAGACCGTCATCACGCGCATGAACGCCCTGAGGGAACTGGGCGTAGGCTTCGCCCTGGACGACTTCGGCACGGGCTACTCCTCCCTCTCCTACCTCAAGCGCCTGCCGCTCTCCCTGCTCAAGATCGACCAGTCCTTCGTGCGCGACATCCTCGTGGACGCCAATGACGCGGCCATCGCCGAGATGATCATCACCCTGGCGAAGACCCTGGGATTGGAGGTGATCGCCGAGGGCGTGGAAACACCGGAGCAGCGGGATTTCCTGCTGGAAATGGGCTGCCACCAGTTCCAGGGCTACCTGTTCGGCCGCCCGGGGCCTGTGGATCAACTGGAGAAGCGACTCGTGGGCCGGCGTACGGGGACCCACAACTGAGCCCGCAGGAGGCCTTACCCGGGACCTTAACCACGAGTCCTGCCCGGACATCGCAGTTCGCGGCGGGGTCGCCGCGCCTACGGGGACGATCGTAGGAGGCCCGACCCCGGGCCGAACGAGGGAGCCAGGCAACTGAGTTAGGGCACCGCAGAGCCGCAGGGAACCTGATGAGATGCGCCCGGAAGGATTGATTCGGGCCATCCTTGGCCCTCACCCCTGCGGGGCGGTGCCTTGCAGGCACCGTCAATCCGGCTGTCCTGCCGGATTAATCGAACCTGAGGTTCGAACCAGGGCCTCCCAGCCCACCAGACAAACAAAAAGGCCCCATCCAAATGGACGGGGCCTTTTTGTTTGTCTGGCGCGCCCGGAAGGATTCGAACCTCCGACCACCTGGTTCGTAGCCAGGTACTCTATCCAACTGAGCTACGGGCGCTTTCAAAGCGGCGCATTATGGGGCGGCGTGGCCCGGGCGTCAAGTGCCGGGGCGTGGCGCAGGCCCAAACAGGATTGTCTGCTTCGGGGAATCCGGGAAAACCGGTTGAACCCTGGGGGCTTGCTTGAGTCTAGATTCCCGGGGACTAGAATAAACCCCAGCAGGATTGCCGTATTCACGCTCATGGGACGGCCCGTCCGCCCCTTGAATTCGTTCGTTTGGTCGCATCATCAAGGAGGTGTTTCATGCATAAACCCATCAAGCTCGCCCTCTCTTTCGGTATTGCCATGACCCTGGGTCTCGGCGCCATGAGCCAGGTCCACGCCATCGATTCCGTGGAGGCGACGGTGGATTACCGCAAGGGCGTCATGCGGGCCATCGGCGGCAACACCGCCGCACTGGCCGCCGTGATCGTGGACGGTGCCAATGAATACCGGGACAACCTGGCCATCCATGCCCGCTACATCGTGGACATGACCAAGGACATCCCCGCCCTGTTCCCGGAGGGCAGCGACTTCGGCGAGACCAATGCCCTGCCCGCCGTGTGGGAGAACCAGGAACGCTATGCCGAACTCTCCGAGAACACCCACAAGGCCGCCGTCACCCTGCTGGAGGCCATCGAGGCCGGCGAGCAGGATCTCGGTCCCCGCTTCCGTGAGCTGGGTCAGTCCTGCCGTGCCTGTCACGACGACTTCCGCCAGAGCAACTGAAGACCGACGTGCCACGCCATAGCAGCCTCAAACAGTGCGGACCCCTTGGGTCCGCACTGCTGTGCTTGTGGCTCGCCCTGGTGCTTACCCCCGCAGCCCTGGCCGAGACACCGGATGAGGAACTGATCAAACGGGGCGAATACAACCTGCGCGCCGCCGGCTGCATCTCCTGCCATACGAAAAAAGAAGACGGTGCCCCGTTCCTGGCCGGTGGCCGTGCCATCGAAAGCCCCTTCGGCACCTTCTACGGCCCCAACATCACCCCGGACAAGGAGACCGGTATCGGCAATTGGTCAGTCGATGACCTGGTGCGTGCCCTGACCGAGGGACGCGGCCCCGACGGGCGACATTACTACCCCGCCCTGCCCTACACCTCCTACACCCGCATGAAGCGGGAGGACATCGAAGCCATCTGGGCCTATCTGCAATCCATTGAACCGGTGCGACTTGAAAACAGGCCCCACGAGCTGGTCTGGTTCGCCCGATTCCGCCCCGCCCTGCGCTTTTGGAATGTCCTGCACCTGCGCCCGGGTGAATTCGTACCCCGTGAGTCAGAGTCGGACGAATGGAACCGAGGTGCCTACCTGGTCAACGCCATGGCCCACTGCGCCGAGTGCCACAGCCCGCGCACCCGCACCGGCGGCCTGGACCCCAGGCTTCTGTTTGCCGGCCAGCGCCTGCCCGACGGCGGGACCATCCCCAACATCACCCCGGACCGGGAGACCGGCATCGGACGCTGGACCCAGCGCCACATCGTGCGTTATCTGGACACGGGCATGGATCCGGATGGCGACTTCGCCGGCGGTTCCATGAGCGATGTGATCGAGCACGGCACCACGCACCTGAGCAACGACGACCTGCGTGCCATGGCCGTCTATCTCATGTCCCTGGAGCCCATCCGCCACGACATGCGCTGACGGGCTGAACCGACGCTCAGGAGCGGATGAAGGCGCGAATCAGCGGAATGCTCTCCTCCAGATGCGCGAAGGCGTGATCGCCGCCCGCGAACACCTTCACCTCGGCAAACCCCTCATAGGCCTGCACCGCCATGCGGTAATCCAGCACCTCGTCACCCTCATCGAGCAGCACGAGTGCGGGCACCGAGAGCGGCGCGTCATAGACCATCAAGGCCTGCACGTCCGCCTCGGTCCAGTCATAGGGCTCGCCGGTGTAGTAGTTGTGCACCGGACCGATCAGTGTGCGCAGAAGCTCCGCCTTCACCACGGGATTGATCAGCACGGTCCTGGCCTGGAAATGACGCGCCAGATAACGGCTGTATAGACCGCCCAGGGATGATCCGATGAACACGCAGGGCTCCCGCCCCGCACCCGCCGCCTCGGCCTGCGCGATCAGGTCACGCACTGCTTCATCCGGTTCATAACCATAGTCGAGACCGATCACGCGATGCTCAGGCAACAGCTGCTTGAGCGCCTGCCCCTTGCGGCTCTGGGACGTGCTGCCGAAACCGTGGACGTAGAACAGGATCATGAATGGAATGGATTACGACACGGCCCTGAGCATATTGACGAATTCGGACTCCTGGCTCGCGGGCAGCAGACGCTTGTCTGTGTTGCCATGATGTTTGAAGAATCCCCGTCAGCCTTTCTGCTTCTGCAAAAGCTTCAATGCCTGTACAAGAGCAGGCACATCGTCACGAATAATGCTCCACAGGGTATCGTTATCGATTCCAAGATATGCATGGATCAACCGATTTCGCGTTGCGATGATCATCCTCCAAGGAATCCCGGGATTCTCTGCACGTACCGCTTCCGGAACATGCGTCGCGGCCTCCCCGATGAGTTCCAGGTTACGGAGCGTGGCATCGTAGTTGATCGGCGTGGCAACAAACGCATCCTGGTCCATGCCCGACGTATATGAGAGCACGTTGCCGGCAAATCGGATCATGTCATCGATATAGAAGCGCCATTCGCGCTCAGACATTGATCGCTTCCTGCTCGATATAGGGGCGCAACTCAGGTCTCAAGGCCTTGTTGGACACCAGGTCCACCGGGCGACCCAACTCGTCCTCGAGGAGGAATTGAACACCGAAGTAACGCTCGGAGGTTGCAGGCCCATCGAAATCGACCACCACATCCACATCACTGTCGGCCCTGGCCTCATTTCGCGCCGTCGAACCGAACAAGGCCAAACGTGTGACGCCAAATTTCTCAGCCAATTCAGGCTTGAGCCGGGAAAGCACCTTGAGTGCCTCGTCCCGGTTCGCGACCGGCCGTTGGGCCTGTCTATTGTGGCCATGTTCTGGCGTCAGGTACCGACAGCCACGCCCACGTCCCACACTCACCAGACGTCGCTTTTCAACCAACAATGCCAAGCGACGCTGCAAGGTGCGTCTTGGGATATCGGCATCCAGCACGCTGGCAATCTCCTCCACCGATGCGCCAGCAGGAAACGCGCCGATGGCCCGACAGATGGTGTCGAGTTCAGTCTGTGAGGGGGTTCTGGGCATCGGGCACCTGCTACGCAACGCGATGCCATCGAGCATAGCGAGCAAAGTGGCGCATTTCAATAATCGCGCCACATTGCCCCGCCAATCCCAAGGCATGTCAGGACCAGCCCGCCATCAACCACACCAGTGCGCGGCACGTGATCTTCCTGCTTGGGATAAACGACCAGGGGACAATATCAGGGAATCTGCAGTCGCCATATCCAAACAAAAAGGGGCTCCGGGAAAACACCCGGAGCCCCTTTGTTTTGAATATGGCGGAGAGAGAGGGATTCGAACCCTCGATGGGCTTTTGACCCATACTCCCTTAGCAGGGGAGCGCCTTCGACCACTCGGCCATCTCTCCGGAGTTGATACACGTGGAGGCCTGACTGCAAGTCAGGCGCGTAGGATACCCGCCACTCCCTGGCAGGTAAAGGTTTGGGCTTCAGGCGGCTCAGTTGCCGCCGGTGGCCTGGCCTTCGTCACCCTCGTTCTTGATGCGCTCGTAGATCTCTTCACGATGCACGGCCACATCCTTGGGGGCATTGATGCCGATGCGCACCTGGTTGCCCTTTACGCCCAGCACAGTCACGGAGACCTGGTCTCCAATCATCAGGGTTTCGCCGACACGGCGGGTCAAAATCAACATAGTCCTTACTCCATTGCTCCAATCACCAAAGTCCAATGGCCGCACATCGTTGTGCGACACTCCTTGTGCCCCGAACCGGCCGCAGTCGTTTCAAGCTCCCTGCTGCGGTTTTTCCAGTTCGAAGGCGTCGTGCAAGGCCCTGACACCCAGTTCCAGGTATTTCTCATCCACCACCACGGAGACCTTGATCTCCGAGGTGGAAATCATGCGGATGTTGATACCCTCTTTGGCCAGGGCCTTGAACATCTTGCTGGCGATGCCGGCGTGGGAACGCATGCCCACGCCCACCAGCGAAATCTTGACAATCTTGGGATCGCCTGACACCTGTCGCGCGCCCAGTTCGGCGGACAGGCCCTTGAGAATGCCCAGGGCCTTGTCGAAGTCGTTGCGGTGCACCGTGAAGGTGAAGTCCGTGGTCGCATCGGCGCCCACGTTCTGCACGATCATGTCCACCTCGATGTTGGCATCCGAGATAGGGCCCAGGATGCGGTAGGCCACGCCGGGCTGGTCCGGTACACCCAGTATAGTCAGCTGGGCCTCGTTCTGATTGAACGCGATGCCTGAAATCAGCGCCTGTTCCATGCCTTCTTCCTCGAACGTGATCAGTGTGCCGGGGCCATCCTTGAAGGAGGACAGCACGCGCAAGGGCACGTTGTACTTGCCGGCGAATTCCACCGAGCGGATCTGCAGCACCTTGGAGCCGAGGCTGGCCATCTCCAGCATCTCCTCGAAAGTGATGCGCTCCAGGCGCCGGGCGTTGGGCACGACGCGGGGGTCGGTGGTGTAGACCCCGTCCACGTCGGTGTAGATCTGGCACTCATCGGCCTTCAGCGCCGCGGCCAGGGCCACGGCGGTGGTGTCGGAGCCGCCCCGGCCCAGGGTGGTGATGTTGCCGTGTTCGTCCACACCCTGGAAGCCGGCCACCACAACCACGCGCCCGTCGGCCAGATCCCGACGCACCCGGGCGCCGTCGATGTCGCGGATGCGCGCCTTGTTGTGGGCACTGTCGGTGAGGATGTGCACCTGGGCGCCGGTGTAGGAGCGCGCCGGGCAGCCCCGGGCCTCCAGCGCCATGGCCAGCAGGGCGATGGTGACCTGCTCACCGGTTGACAGCAGCACGTCCAGCTCGCGGCCCTCGATGCGGGGATTGATGGCGCGGGCCAGGCCCAGCAGGCGATCGGTCTCGCCGCTCATGGCGGAGACCACCACCACCACCTCGTGGCCATCCTTGCGATAGGCCAGCACCTTGTCGGCCACGTGCTGGATGCGCTCCACAGAGCCCACCGAGGTGCCGCCGTATTTCTGTACGATCAATGCCATGTGTGTGCCTGCATCAGGCGGTTATTGTGCGCTGCCGCAAATCCGGCCGCCATTAAACACGAAACCGCCGTAATTATGAAGAAAATCTTTCAGCCCAGCCGTTCGCGGACCCAGTCGGGCACCGAGGCCAGCGCACCGGGCAGTCCCGAGGGGTCGGTGCCGCCGGCCATGGCCATGTCCGGCCGTCCGCCGCCCTTGCCACCCACCTGCTGGGCCACGGCATTGACCAGTTCACCGGCCTTCAGGCGCGCGGTCTGGCCCTGGGTCACGCCGGCCACCAGGCTCACCTTGCCGTCCTTGACCGTGGCCAGCACCACGGCGGCCTCGCCCAGCTTGTTCTTGAGCTGGTCCACGGTGTCGCGCAGGGACTTGGGATCGGCGCCTTCCAGGTTGGCGGCCAGCACCTTGATGCCGTTCACCTCCACGGCCTGATCGGCGAGGCTGGAACCGGCGGCGCTGGCCAGCTTGCCCTTGAGGGCCTCCAGTTCCTTTTCCAGCTGGCGGCTGCGCTCCACGAGCAGGGCGACCTTCTCGTCCAGGTCGCCGCGGCCGGCCTTGACCATCTCCGCGATGCGGGAGAGGTTCTTTTCCGTCTCGCCGATGTAGTTCAGGGCGTTCTCGCCGGTGACCGCCTCGATGCGGCGGATGCCCGAGGCCACGCCGGACTCGGAGAGGATCTTGAACACGCCGATGTCGCCGGTGCGACGCACGTGGGTGCCGCCGCAAAGCTCCGTGGAGAAGCCGCCCATGGACAGCACCCGCACCTCATCGCCGTATTTCTCGCCGAACAGGGCCATCGCCCCGGACTCCAGGGCCTGGTCGATGGGCATGATGCGCGCCTCGGCCTCGGCATTGGCGCGGATGGCCTCATTGACGCGGCGCTCGATGCGCTCCAGTTCCTCGGCGCTCACGGGCTGGAAATGGGAGAAGTCGAAACGCAGACGGTCGGGGGCCACCAGGGAGCCCTTCTGCTGCACGTGATCGCCCAGGATCTCCCGCAATGCGGCGTGCATCAGGTGGGTGGCGGAATGGTTCAGGACCACCGCCTGGCGGCGGGCCTGGTTGACCTTCGCACCCAGCACGTCGCCCTGGGCAATGCGCCCTTCCACCACGCGACCCATGTGGGCGTGGGCGGCGCCGTGCTTGCGGGTGTCGGTGACCTCGAAGATCACGCCCTCGGCGAGCAACTCGCCGGTATCACCCACCTGGCCGCCGGATTCTGCGTAGAAAGGCGTCTCATCGAGCACCACCAGACCGTGCTCGCCGGATGCCAGTGCGTCCACGGGTTCGCCGTCCTTAAACAGGGCGGTGACCCGGCCCTGTCCATCCAGGTGTTCGTAGCCGGTGAAGGCACTCTCGCCCTCGATCTTGAGTTTGCGGTGGTAGTCCGCATCGAAGTGGCTGGCGGCCCGGGCGCGCTCGCGCTGAATCTCCATCTCCGCCTCGAAACCGGCCATGTCCAGGGTCAGGCCCCGCTCCCGGGCGATGTCGCCGGTCAGGTCCACGGGGAAGCCGTAGGTGTCGTAGAGCACGAAGATGGTCTTGCCGGGGATCTCGGTGCCCTTGAGCCCGTCGATGTCCTCTTCCAGGATGCGCAGGCCCTTCTCCAGGGTCTCGGCGAAGCGCTCCTCTTCCTGGCGCAGCACCCGCTCCACCATGGGCTGGGCCTTGACCAGCTCCGGGTAGGCCTCGCCCATCTCGGCCACCAGGGGGCCCACCAGACGGTGGAAGAAGGGCTCATCCAGGCCCAGCTTGTGGCCGTGACGGGCGGCGCGGCGGATGATCCGGCGCAGCACGTAGCCGCGGCCCTCGTTGGCGGGCATGACGCCGTCGGCCACCAGGAAGCTGCAGGAGCGGATGTGATCGGCGATCACCCGCAGGGAAGGGCTCGTGGGATCCGCGCCCTTCGCCATGTCACGGATGGCGCGGATCAGGTTCTGGAACAGGTCGATCTCGTAGTTGGAGTGCACGCCCTGCATGACGGCGGCCAGACGCTCCAGGCCCATGCCGGTGTCCACCGAGGGACGCGGCAGCGGGGTCAGGGTGCCGTCCTTGGCCCGGTCGTACTGCATGAACACCAGGTTCCAGATCTCGATGTAGCGGTCGCCGTCCGCCTCGGGGGTGCCGGGCGGGCCGCCGGGAACCTCGGGGCCGTGGTCGTAGAAGATCTCGGTACAGGGGCCGCAGGGGCCGGTATCGCCCATGGACCAGAAGTTGTCCGAGGCGCCGATGCGGGAGAAACGCTCGGGATTGACGCCCACGTCCTTGAGCCAGATGTCGGCAGCCTCGTCGTCCTCCTCGAACACCGTGACCCAGAGCTTTTCCTCGGGCAGCTTGAGTACCTGGGTGAGGTACTCCCAGGCGTACTGGATGGCCTCGCGCTTGAAGTAGTCGCCGAAGCTGAAGTTGCCCAGCATCTCGAAGAAGGTGTGGTGACGTGCGGTGTAGCCCACGTTTTCGAGATCATTGTGCTTGCCGCCGGCGCGCACGCAGCGCTGGGAGCTGGTGGCGCGCACGTAAGGGCGCTGCTCACGACCCAGGAAGACATCCTTGAACTGCACCATGCCGGCATTGGTGAACAACAGGGTGGGATCGTTGCCCGGGATCAGCGGGCTCGAAGGCACCACCTCGTGGCCCTTGGACCTGAAGTATTCGAGGAAGCTCGTTCTTAAGTCGGCGCTTTTCATAAAGGTCTCGGTGTGAATCCAATTCAAGATTCAAGATTCAAAGGGACAGACCTCGCAAGCTCATCGGCCTTTGAATCTTGAATCTTGAATCATCTTTTCAGGGCCCGCCGCACCAGGTCGGCGGAGAAACCACGATATTGCAGGAAGCGGGCCCGTTTCGCCCATTCCCGGGCATCTTCGGGGGGCAAGTCGCCGAAGCGCCGATGCAAGGCCTCCTCGGCAAGCTGCTGCCAGTCGGCCCCGGCGGCGGCAATACCCGCCTCAGACTCGGACTCCCCAATGCCCCGTTCGCGCAACTCGGCGGCGATACGCACCGGACCGTAACCCTGTTGGACCCGGTGGCGCACGAAGGTTTCCACGAAACGCGCGTCGCTCTGGTATCGCTGCGCCGCGAGCCGGTCCAGGGCCTCGTCCAGTGCCTCGGGCTCATGGCCCTTGTGGGCAAGCTTGCGACGCAGCTCCGAGCGGCTGTGCTCGCGGCGCGCCAGGAGTCGCACGCCGTCGGCGTAGGGATCGCCCGGCTCAGCGGGGTCCTCAGGCCTCCGCCGATTCCGCCTCATCCGCCTTGGCCGACCGCTTGGGCAGGTGCTTCTCGCGGATCTGGCGCTCGATCTCCCCGGCCATCTCCGGGTGCTCCTTGAGGAAGGTGCGGGCGTTGTCCTTGCCCTGGCCGATGCGCTCGCCATTGTAGCTGTACCAGGCGCCGGACTTGTCCACGATGCCGTCCTGCACGCCGATGTCGATGACCTCGCCGAGGCGCGAGATGCCCTCGCCGTAGAGGATCTCGAACTCCGCCTGCTTGAAGGGCGGGGCCACCTTGTTCTTGACCACCTTCACCCGGGTCTCGTTGCCGATCACCTCGTCGCCCTTCTTGATGGCGCCGGTGCGGCGGATGTCCAGACGCACGGAGGCGTAGAACTTGAGCGCGTTGCCGCCGGTGGTGGTCTCGGGGTTGCCGAACATGACGCCGATCTTCATGCGGATCTGGTTGATGAAGATCACCAGCGTATTGGAGCGCTTGATGTTGGCGGTCAGCTTGCGCAGGGCCTGGGACATGAGGCGGGCCTGCAGGCCCACGTGGGCATCGCCCATCTCGCCCTCGATCTCCGCCTTGGGCGTGAGCGCGGCCACCGAGTCCACCACCACCACGTCCACGGCGCCGGAGCGCACCAGCATGTCGGCGATCTCCAGGGCCTGTTCGCCGGTGTCCGGCTGGGAGACCAGCAGGTCGTCCACGTTCACGCCCAGCTTCTCGGCGTAGCCCGGATCCAGGGCGTGCTCGGCGTCCACGAACGCGGCCGTACCGCCCTGCTTCTGGCACTCGGCGATCACCTGCAGGGTCAGCGTGGTCTTGCCCGAGGATTCAGGGCCGTAGATCTCCACCACGCGGCCCTTGGGCAGGCCGCCGATGCCCAGCGCGATGTCGAGTGCCAGGGAACCGGTGGAAATGGCCTCCACGTCGCGCACGGCGGTGCTGTCGCCCATGCGCATCACGGCGCCCTTGCCGAACTGACGCTCGATCTGCCCGAGTGCGGCGGACAGGGCCTTCTTGCGGTTTTCGTCCACGGTGTTTCCTCGCAATCTGTTGGGTGCCCTGGAGGGTCAGGACACTAGATGGTGTGTCGGCGGCATCCGGGGGACACCAAACCCCGGATTATCCCATAGAACCGGAGCGCTCCGAAAGCGAGCCCGGTGGCGCGCCCTGCAGGGGATAGGTTTTGAGCACCTCGTAACCCTGTCCGGGCCGGGAGCGCACCAGGCAGAAGGCCTTTGCCTGCCAGGTGAGGCCGGGCGGATCCACCCCGGGCAGACGGCCGTTCATGCGGCGGATCAGGGTGATGTGGGCATGAAAGGGACACGGGTCGGGGCGAACGCCGCAGTCCCGCAGGACCCCGGCCAGATCGCCGGCCAGGGTCGAGAGCGCCGCCGGGCAGTCCGCGGGGCCGGTCCAGAGCAGCCCCCGTTTGAACACGCCGAGCCGGTCGAGCGGCAGGCTGAAGGGTTCGCCCCGCACCCGGGCCGCCGCCTGCTCCAGGCAGGTTCGGGTCTCGGCGTCCACGTCGCCGGCGAAGGCCAGGGTCAGGTGCAGGTTTCTCGCAGCCGTGGGTCGCCCACCCGGCCGGGGCAGGGCATCCCGCCAGCCGGCCAGGGCCGCGCGCGCTTCATCCGAGGGCCAGAGGGCGAAGAACAGTCGCTGGGGTGTGTCCAGGGTCTCTTCCATGAGTCCTCCCGTAAGTCATCGACGAGCATTCAAAACACAGGCTAGCATGCAAAGGACGCAATGAGGGCGAGCAGGGAACGCGATGTCGTTGTGTTTCGATCAGAGACCTTCTAAACCTTGGCGCATCCCTTCGAGTCCTGGGCGGGTTGCTTGCATACCTTCTCTGAAATCAGACGTTCAGGACGACAGCCGCGCCAGCAAGCCCTCCAGGGCCGCCGCCACGGCCTGCCGTCGCACGGCCTCCCGGTCGCCCGGGAACAGGAAGCGTCGCGCCTCGGTCTCGCGACCCTTGCCGGCCCAGGCCAGCCACACGGTGCCCACCGGTTTCTCGGGGCTTCCGCCGCCAGGACCTGCAATGCCGCTGACCGCCAAGGCCGCCTCGGCATCGCTGACGTTCAGGGCACCCTCGGCCATGGCCCGCACGGTCGCTTCACTGACCGCGCCATGGACCTCGATGATCCCGGCCGGCACGCCCAGCAGTTGCGTCTTGGCGGCATTGCTGTAGGTCACCAGCCCCCGCTCGAACCAGGCGGAGCTGCCGGCGATATCCGTGAGCAGCTTGGCGATCCAGCCGCCGGTGCAGGACTCGGCGGTGGCGAGCCTCAGGCCGGCCATGCCCAGGGCCTGCCCCGTGTCCCGGGCCAGCCCGGCGAGCGCCTCATCCCCGGGAACCACGAGCTCAGTCCAGCATGCGGAGAATCCGGGCACCCACCAGGAAACCCTGCCCCTCGGATTCCTCGCGGACCACCTCCACCTCGGCACGCAGGGGTCGGACCAGGGTGTTCTCGGGGCTCACGGTGGCCTCCAGGATGGCGCCGGCCCCGAAGGAACGGCCCGCGTGGAAGGAAAAGCCCTGGGCACTCAGGTCACGCCCCTCGGCACTCAGTACCTCACCCGTGGCCTTGTGCCGCAATTGCACGGTACAGTCGATCTGCATGCGATGGAAATCCCGCTTCTCCTCGTAGTCCCGGCTCATGCCACCTCCCCTGTTGTTCGCCCGCATGGCGGGCTGTTTTGGCTTCCGGGAACTGTAGCCCCATCCCGCCCGGCAGGGAAAGGCCGGACGGGCGGGGAACGGACAGGCGTCAGAGGAAGTCGGGCAGATGGCTGCGAATGGTGTCCACGTCGTGGGTGGTGAGGTTCTTGTCCAGCTCTCCGACGATGGACTTCTGGGTCACGCTGTTCATGCACTGGCGCAAAGTACCCAGGAAGGCGGGGGCGGCCACGATGTAGAGCTTTTCGAACACGCCCGTGGCCCGGGCGTTGTTGAGTCGGTCGCACAGCACCTTGGCAAAACGCACTGCCTCCTGCTTCTTGGGCGGCACCTCCTTGCCCATGGCATGGCGGCCGTCGCCGCTGCTGTCGTAGGCGCGCCCCGGTCGATCGGAGTTGAGATCCTGCTCGTGGAGACGCCCCTCGGGATGGCTGAAGTCTTCCACCTCCTGCAGGGCACTGAAGGACTTCTCGGCGCTGAAGATCCGGGCGCGGCTGGCGTCTGCGACAATCACCCAAGTGGTCATGCGGTCACCTCCTTCAAGGTTTGCGAAACAGCACACGAAAAAGCGGCGCGCCATGGGGCAGCGCCGCGAGAATCAAACAACCATGAAATCAGCAGGATGGCGGAAAAACATCATGCCGGCTCGAGACCTGGGGCAGGCTGACAACACAGCATGGACGCCGTGCGCCGAAGATCCCGAGTAACCACGAAAGTGCCCTTCATATGTGCTGAATATAGTCCTTTACCCGAAACCCACCAGCCCCCTCGTGCAGGAATCCGGGCTGTCCTTGATCCCGGTCAGGTCATGTAGAATTCCCGCCCATGTCCAGCACCCCCGCCGCCGCCAGCCCCCAGCACACCCCCATGATGCAGCAGTACCTGGGCATCAAGGCGCAGCACCCGGACATCCTGGTGTTCTACCGCATGGGGGACTTCTACGAGCTGTTCTACGACGACGCGATCCGCGCCGCGCGCCTGCTGGACATCACCCTGACCAAGCGCGGCCAGTCCGCCGGCGAACCCATCCCCATGGCGGGTGTGCCGGTGCACGCGGTGGAGAGTTACCTGGGACGCCTGATCCGGCTCGGAGAGTCGGTGGCCATCTGCGAGCAGATCGGAGACCCGGCCACCAGCAAGGGTCCGGTGGAGCGCAAGGTGGTGCGTATCGTCACCCCCGGCACGGTCACGGAAGAGGCCCTGCTGGAGGAGCGCCGGGAGAACCTGCTGGTGGCGGTGTGCGGCCGGGAGAACCGCTTCGGCATCGCCGCCCTGGACGTGAGCACCGGGCGCTTCCGGGTGCTGGAAGTGGAGGGTGTCGAGGCCCTGGCCGGTGAGCTGGAGCGCCTGAACCCGGCGGAGCTGCTGCTGCCCGAGGGCCAGCCCCTGCCCGGGACCAAGCGCCCGGGCACGCGCCAGCGGGCGGTGTGGCATTTCGAGGCCGAGGCTGCCCGCACCCTGCTCACCCGGCACTTCGGCACCCGGGACCTGGCCGGCTTCGGCTGCGAGGGCCTGGCGCTCGCCACCGGCGCCGCCGGGGCCCTGCTGCAGTACGTGCAGGACACCCAGATGAGCGCCCTGCCCCACATCAACGGCCTGGGGGTGGAACGCCGCGAGGACGGCATCATCCTGGACGCCGCCACCCGCCGGAACCTGGAGCTGACCCAGAACCTGGCTGGCGGCCGGGAACATACCCTGGCCGCGGTGCTGGATGAGACCGCCACCGCCATGGGCAGCCGCCTGCTGTCCCGCTGGATCCACCAGCCCCTGCGCCACCGGCAGGACCTGGAGGCGCGTCTGGGCGCCGTGGCGGAACTGCTGGAGGGCCGCGGCCACCGGGCGCTGCACGAGCGGCTGCGGCGCATCGGGGATCTGGAGCGCATCCTCTCCCGGGTGGCCCTGGGCTCCGCCCGGCCCCGGGACCTGGTGACCCTGCGGGACTCCCTGGCCGTGCTGCCGGAGATCCGCGGCCTGCTGGCCGGGACCGGCGCGCCCCGGCTTGAGCAACTCGCCGGGAGCGCCGGCGAACACCCGGCCGTGGTGGACCTGCTCACCCGGGCGGTCATCGAACAGCCCCCGGTGCTGATCCGCGACGGCGGCGTCATCGCCCCCGGCTACGACCCGGAACTGGACGAACTGCGCGCCCTGTCCGGGAACGCCGACCAGTTCCTGGTGGACCTGGAGGCCAGGGAGCGGGAACGCACCGGCATCCACACGCTGAAAGTGGCCTACAACCGGGTGCACGGCTACTACATTGAGATCAGCCGCGCCCAGGCGGACAAGGCCCCGGACGACTACACCCGGCGCCAGACGCTCAAGGGCGCCGAGCGCTTCATCACCCCGGAACTGAAGGCCTTCGAAGACAAGGTGCTGTCCGCCCGTGAACGGGCCCTGGCCCGGGAGAAGGCCCTCTACGAGGCCCTGCTGGAGGCCCTGCTGGAACCGCTCCCGGCCCTCCAGCGAAGCGCCGAGGCCCTGGCGGAACTGGACGTGCTGGCCTGCTTCGCCGAGCGCGCCGAGACCCTGGGCTACAGCCGCCCGGAACTCACCGACACCCCCGGCATGCTCATCGAGGACGGCCGTCACCCGGTGGTGGAGCAGGTGCTGGACGAGCCCTTCGTGGCCAACGGCGTGCAACTCGCGGACGCCCGCCGCATGCTGGTGATCACCGGCCCCAACATGGGCGGCAAGTCCACCTACATGCGCCAGACGGCGCTGATCGTGCTCATGGCCCACCTGGGCTCTTTCGTGCCCGCGCGCCGGACGGTGCTCGGCCCCGTGGACCGCATCTTCACCCGCATCGGTGCCTCGGATGACCTGGCCTCCGGGCGTTCCACCTTCATGGTGGAGATGACCGAGGCGGCCAACATCCTCAACAACGCCACCGAGCACAGCCTGGTGCTCATGGACGAGATCGGCCGGGGCACCTCCACCTTTGACGGCCTGTCGCTCGCCTGGGCCTGCGCCGAGCACCTGGCCCGGCACAACCGGGCCTTCACCCTGTTCGCGACCCACTACTTCGAACTCACCGCCCTGGCCGAGCAGCACGAGGCCATCGCCAACGTGCACATCGACGCCGTGGAACACGGCAACCGCATCGTGTTCCTGCACGCGGTCAAGGAAGGCCCCGCCAACCAGAGCTACGGCCTGCACGTGGCGGCCCTGGCCGGCGTGCCCGCGGCGGTGATCAAAAAGGCCCGCCAGCGTCTGGCGGAGCTGGAACGCCAGAACCTGGCCGGCGGGGCTGCCGACCCCCAGTTGGGCCTGTTCGCCCCCACCCCGCCACCCTCGCCCGCCCCGGATCCGTCCCTCGAGGCCCTGCGCGAGGCGGTCGAGGACCTGGACCCGGACAGCCTTTCGCCCCGGGAGGCGCTGGAGGTCGTGTACCGGCTCAGGGCGCTATTGGCAAAGTGAGAAGGGTGAATTGGGAAGTGGGAAATGAAGCCCTTACTTCCCACTTCCCAATTCACACTTCGCACTTCCTGAGTGGGTTCTCGAATTCAACCTCCCTTGCCGATACACTTGGCGGCAAAATATCCAGAAGAGGCCCGCCCATGACATTCGTCGTCATCGAAAACTGCATCAAGTGCAAGTACACCGACTGCGTGGAGGTCTGCCCCGTGGACTGCTTCCACGAGGGGCCCAACTTCCTGGTCATCGACCCGGAGGAGTGCATCGACTGCACCCTGTGCGAACCCGAGTGCCCGGCCGAGGCCATCGTGCCCGAGGATGACATCCCCGAGGGCCAGGAGGACTTCCTGGAACTCAACGCTGAGCTGTCCCGCCAGTGGCCGGTGATCACCACCCGCAAGGAACCGCCCGCCGACGCCGAGGAGTGGGACGGCAAGCCCGACAAGCTCAAATACCTGGAGCGCTAGTGTCGTCGGGACAGGCCACCCGGATTGAGGGTGCTGCCCCCGGCACCGACCCCCTCGAGCAACTGGCCCGACGCATCGTCGAGGACCACCGGGACCGGCTCCCGGATCTCACCTCAGTCACCCTCCTGCGTCCCCGTGCCCACGGGGACGCGCGTTTGCGCCGTTTGCTGCTCGCCGCCGCCCGGGAACAGGGGGTCGAGGCCCTGCTGGGCCCGCGCATCACCAGCCTGCGCCAGTGGGTGATGGAACAGGACCCCGCGCACGGCGCCCCGCTGCTCGGCGATCACGGCCGTGAACTGATGCTCTTCGAAGCGCTGCGGGAACACCCGCAGCTGTTCGAGCGCCACGATACCTGGCGCCTGGTGGACACCCTGCTGGAACTGTTCCGGGAACTGACCCTGAGCGGCGCCACCCCGCCCGCCGCCTACGAGGCCTTCGTACAGAGGCTGCGCGAGGCCTACGGGCTGGGCGGTGATGATTCGGCCTGCCTGGAACCCTTGGGTCGTGAGGCCCGCATCGTGCACACCCTCTGGCACGCCTGGCTGGAGCAGCAGCGGCAGGAAGGCCGGGAAGACCCGGATGCCCGCTACCTGCGTGCCCTGGCATGCCTCGAACCCGGCAACATCCCCCCAGGCAGCCTGTATGCGGCCGGCTACGATGAACTCCTGCCCGCCGAAACCGCACTGCTCAACGGCCTGACCCGCGAGGGTCGTCTGCACTGGCTGGTGGGATTGCCCGCCGCGCCGGGCATGCCGCAACCGACGTCCGACGGCGCAGACCCTCAGACACCTTTCAGCGCCTTCCTGGACCAGGCGTTCGACACCGACGGGGCACCTCTGCGTGAACGCGCCCTCGCCTTCGCGCAACGCCATCCCAGCAGCCCCGCCACGCCACGTCTCGCCCTGCTCGGCGCCGAGGACGCCGAGGCCCAGGCCGCCGCCCTGGACATCCGCATCCGCGCCTGGCTGCTGGAAGGCCATCGCCACATCGGCGTGGTCACCGACGACCGGCGCCTGGCCCGGCGTCTGCGGGCCCTGCTGGAGCGCGCCGGCATCGACCTGGACGACCCGGGCGGCTGGGCCCTGTCCACCACCCGCGCCGCCGCCGCCCTGGAACGCTGGCTGGAGGCCCTGGAAGAGGACTTCGAATACCAGCCCCTCATGGACGTGCTCAAGTCCCCCTTCGTGTTCCCGGAGCGCACTGAAGAACACCTGTTCGCCGTGTACCGCCTGGAACAGGACGTGATGCTGCGGGAGAACATCCCCAGGAATCTGGCCCGCATGCGTGAGCACCTGTTCAAGCGAGCCCGGCGACTGGGGCCGGCCTCCGAGCGCAGCACCCGGGCGGTGGCCAGCCTGCTGGATGCCCTGGAAGAGGCCGCCGTGCCTTTCAGGGGTCTGGTGCGGGGCGCGGCCCGGCCCGCCGGCGATTGGCTGGCCGCCCTGCAGGAGAGCCTGCGCCGGCTGGGCATGCAGGCAAGCCTGGAGGCGGACCCCGCCGGACGCCGGCTGCTGGAGGAAGTGCGCGCCATGGCCGCAGACCTCGGCTCGCGGCCGCTGTCCATGGACTGGCGGGAATTCCGCACCTGGCTGGGGCGGGTGCTGGAGACCCGTCATTTCCGCCCCCACCCACGGCCCGCGCCGGTGCGGCTCATGAGCCTCGGCGAGACCGCGCTGGCCCGTTTCGACGCCCTGATCATCGCCGCCGCCGACGGTGAACACCTGCCCGGCCACGAACCGGTGCGCGCCCTGTTCAACGACGGCGTGCGCCATGCCCTCGGCCTGGAGGCCTGGCATGACCGGGTGGCCCGCCAGCAGGGCCGCTTCCGGCGCCTGCTGGAGGCCGCGCCCAGGGTGTTGATCACCTGGCAGCGGGAACGGGGCGGCGGCCCGCAGCGCCCCGCCCCCTGGGTGGAACTGATCGACGCCTTCCACCGCCTGGCCTGGGGCGCACCGCTCAGGGACGAGGCCCTGGAGGCCTGGCTCAAGACGCCCGACGCCCTGGTGCAGAGCCCGGACACGGCCCCCCTGCCGGCCACCCCGCAACGTCCGGCACCGCTGCTGCCCGCCGCCCATGTGCCTGCCAAACTCTCGGCCAGCGCCCACCAGGATCTGATCGACTGTCCCTACCGCTTCTACGCCGCGCGCGGTCTGGGGCTTGCCCCCCCCGAGGAACTGGCCGAGGCCCTGAGCAAGGCCGATTACGGCGAACGGGTGCATCTGTGTCTGCAGGCCTTCCATGGCGGCACGCCGGAACTGCCCGGTCCCTGGCAGGGGCCTCTCGACGAAGCTCACCGCGCCGAGGCCCAGACCTTGCTTGAGACCATCAGCAAAGCGGTGTTCGAAAAGGACCTGGAAGACAACTTCATGCACCGGGGCTGGCTCGCCCGCTGGCGCGCCCTGATCCCCGCCTACCTGGACTGGGCCATTGAGCGGGCCGAGGCCTGGCAGGTGCAGGACACCGAGGTATCACGGGAGGTGGCGCTTGCCACCGGCACGGTCCTCAAGGGCCGTCTGGATCGGGTGGATGCGGGCGAAGCGGGCCAGGGCGTGATCGACTACAAGACCGGTACGCCGCCCGCTCAGAAGGAAGTGGACGCCGGCGAGGCCGTGCAGCTGCCCACCTATGCCCTGCTGCTGGAAGACAGCCAGCGGGTGGAATACCTGCACCTGGACCGGGACAAGGTCAAGTCGGGTGCAAGCCTGGAAGGCGAGGCCCTGACAGCGTTGCGCGAGGCCGTGGCCACGCGACTGCTGCAGCTGCTGGAGCGCCTGCGCGCGGGCAGCCCCATGCCCGCCTGGGGTGACGAGAAGGCCTGCCAGCATTGCACCATGGACGTGGTGTGCCGTCGCGGCAGCTGGGAACAGGGCCTTTGAAGTGAGAAGTGAGAAGTGAGAAGTGAGAAGTGAGAAGTGAGAACGGGGCGGTGAGAAGTAGGTGGGTGAAGGGCTAGAATCAGGCAACACCCTAGGTCAACGCTCCCCCGAGCGGACAACAGGAGAGACACCATGAAGATCACACGCTTGTTCACACTGAGTCTGTTGCTGCTGCTCCTGCCCCTGGGTCAGGCCTGGGCCGATGCCTACGAGGACACCCTCCAGGTCTTCCGCGAGGCCATCGAGTCCAAGCACTTCTTCGACAACGCCTACGGCTACGCGGTGTTCCCCACCATCGGACGGGGCGGCATCGGCATCGGCGGCGCCCACGGTCGGGGCCGGGTCTACGAACGGGGCAATCACATTGGCGACACCCGCATGACCCAGGTGACTGTCGGCTTCCAGCTGGGCGGACAGGCCTACAGTCAGATCATCTTCTTCGAGGACCAGCGGGCGCTGCGGGAATTCACCGGCGGCAACTTCGAGTTCGGTGCCCAGGCCTCCGCCGTGGCCATCACCGCGGGTGCCTCCGCGGGCGTCGGCACCACCGGCGCCACCGCCGGCGCCAGCGGCACCCAGCACGATGCCCGCGCCGTGGCCAACTACTACCGCGGCATGGCCGTATTCACCGTGGCCAAGGGCGGCCTCATGTACGAAGCGAGCATCGGCGGACAGAAGTTCAGCTATACACCGAAGTGAAACTGACTGCGGTTTTTGCCACAGAGGGCACAGAGGTCACAGAGAAAACCTTTCTCTCGCGGAGGCGCGGGGACGCAGGGAACATCCTTAGAAGCAAAAACCGGAGACTCTATAAAGGTGCGAAGAAAGTCCTATCATTCGCTTTCTCACACCGAGACACAGCGTCGCAGGGTTTGAATCGAGAGATTTCCCCTCTTCCCGTTCAACACCGATTCCGGAGGACGTTATGCAACACGCGAAACAGGATGCCCTGGAGGCCATCGCCAAGCTGCCCGATGACACCGACATGGACGAGATCATGTACCGACTCTATGTCCTGGATAAGATCCGCAAGGGCCAGGAGGCTGTAGAGCATGGCCGCACTACCCCCAGCGAGGCGCTGAAGCACGAGATTGAATCGTGGTGATCTGGTCGGATCCGGCCAAGGCCGATCTGCGTACGATTCACGATTTCATCGCTCATGATTCAAGGCACTACGCCATGAAACCCGTTTGAAAATGCTTTTCCTTGGCGTCTTCGCGTCTTGGCGAGAGTTACGGCCTTTTGATCCCCAAGATTTTCCCTGCGCCTCCGCGCCTCCGCGAGAGAACGGTTTTCTCTGTGACCTCTGTGCCCTCTGTGGCAAAACGCCTTTCAACAGATCCGCGGCAACGGATCGTCCTCAAGCTCTTCCAGGAATCGCTGGCCACCCAATTCAGTCTCCAGGATCACCCGCGGAGCACCCGTCTCCAGCTGACCGATGAGTGACGGTTCACTGCCGTCGATGCCGCGCCAACGGGCAAGGGCCTCGTCCACTGCGTCTTCGGCGACCACCGCCACCACCCGGCCCTCGCAGGCCAGGTAATAGGGGTCATAACCCAACATCTCGCACACGGCGCGCACCGGATCCTTCACCGGGATGGCGGGCTCCGAAAGGCGCACGCTCAGGCCGCAGGCACTGGCGATCTCGTGGGCCACGGTGGCCAGTCCGCCCCGGGTGGGGTCGCGCATGAAGCGAATGCCCGGCAGGTCGAACAGGGCCTGGGCATAGGGCAGGACGCTGGCGGCATCCGATTGCAGATCACCGCGCAGACCGAACTGCTCACGGGCGAGCATCACGGCGGTGCCGTGATCGCCCACCGAACCGTTCACCAGCAGCACGTCCCCGGGCCGGATGTTGCGAAGACTCAACACGCCGGGCGTGGCACGCACACCGATGCCGCTGGTGGCCAGATACAACCCGCTGCACTCGCCGTGGGGAAGCACCTTGGTGTCACCGGCCACCACCTGCACGCCGCAGTCCCGGGCGGCCCGGGCGAGATCCGCGACGATGCGCTCCAGTTGCGCGAACTCGAGCCCTTCCTCGATGAACACATTGAGCGACAGGACGCGCGGGATGGCACCGGCCACGGCTAGATCATTGACCGTGCCGTGCACGGCCAGGGAACCAATGCTGCCGCCTGGAAACTCCAGCGGCTTCACGGTGAAGCCATCGGTGGTGAACAGCAGGTCACCGGAGAGATTCAGGTGAGCGGCGTCCGTGTGGGTGTCCAGCTGACCGTCGTTGAGATGGCGCGCGAAGACCTCGTCGATGAGTTCCCGCATGAAGCGCCCGCCGTTGCCGTGGGCCAGGGTGATGCGTTGCTGTGTCATGTCTGCCCCTATGCACCAAGGATCACCAACGATTGCAGCCTCTCCACCTGCCTCACGCCTTCGTCTTCCAGAAGACGCATAGGGCGGGCCGTGCCCGCCGTCCCCTGTATCCGCCTCAGCCACGGGTCCACCGGTCAGCAGGCGGCCACGGGCCGCCCTATCCGCAAGGGAGGCAGGACGAGAGGCCAAACGCATCGCGATAGGCCAACGGCGATTAGGTTATGTCACCGCAACTCTACCGCCAAACAGCTCAACTTCAATCATGAGTTGAGAAAAGTACATGAAGCCACCGGTCACCTTGGGGACAACATGCGGCTCAAGCGGGTGTGGAGAAAAGAGTCTCGATGATCTGGCCGACACTCAGGCCCGCGTCATTGTAGGGGATCTGTTCGGGCAGGTGCACGGCAAAGCCCCGTGACGCGAGCCGCTGCATGACGCGCTCCACCAGTGGCCGGTTGAGAAACACGCCACCACTCAGGCCCACCGTGAACTCGCCATGGATCTCTCGCAGTCGCATCGCCTGCGTCGCCAGGCCCTCGGCCAGCGCCTCATGCATCAGACAACTGCGTTCGACGATCGAACGCTGCCCGTCGAGCATGAGCGCCACCAGCGGCGACCAGTCCATGCGCAGCACGCCCATGGCGTCCTGCTCAAGCGGCAGGCTCGGCACCTCGATTGATGCGTCCGCCTCACGACACAGGGACTCCCAGACCATGGGCGCCTGGGCCTCGTAGCTGGTCTGCTGCATCACGCCTGCAAGCGCCGCGCAGGCATCGAATACCCTGCCCATGGCCGTGCAGACCGGGGTGTTCAGTTGCCGTTCCCAGGCCTGACGTGCCAGGGAGACGTCGAGCCCCTCCGGTTGCCAGTCCCGGCCCGTCTCCCAGGCCAGTGCGGCCGCCGATCGCCAGGGTTCACGGCCAGCCTTCTCGCCCCCGGACAACCGGAAGGGTCGCAGGCTCGCCACCCTTCGCCAGTGCCCGGGCACACCCAGCAGCGCCTCACCGCCCCAGATCGTGCCGTCCTCGCCGAAGCCTGTGCCGTCCCAGGTGAACACCAGCCAACGGTCCACCTGCGGGTGTTCGCCGGCGAGCATCGCCGCGTGGGCGTGGTGGTGAAACACCGGCCGCCGTTGGAGCCCGTGACGTTGCGCGTGAGCCTTCGCCCAGCGGGTGGAGCCATAGCCGGGGTGGGCATCGTGCAACACCCGCTCGGGCGTCACCCGGTAGAGCGCACCGAGATCCCCGATCACCTGTTCGAACACCGCGAGGCTGCGCGGGCTGTCCAGTTCGCCGATATGGGGCGAGATCACCACCCGCTCCTCCCAGGCGAGCGCGATGGTGTTTTTCATGTGCCCGCCCACGGCGAGCGTCGGCCGCTCGACTCGACGTGGCAAGTCCAACTCCAGCGGCGCCAGCCCGCGCCCGATGCGCAGGCGCCGCCCGCGTCCTCCAATCACCCTCATGACGCTGTCATCGGCAGGCCGAAGGATGTCACGATCGTGGTGCAGGAAGGCATCGGCCACCGAACCGAGCGCCGCCTCCACCTCGGCGGCCGCGATGAACACCGGCTCACCGGAACGGTTCGCGGAGGTGGCCACCAGTGGCGCGCCAAAGTCCCGGCTGAGCAGGTGATGCAGGGGACTGTAGGGGAGCATGGCGCCGACTTCGGACAGCCCGGGCGCGATGCCCTTGGCCAGACCAAGGTCCGCCTTCAGCGTCACCAGGACGATGGGCCGTTCGGGCCCTGTCAGCAGGGCCGCCTCGGCATCGCCTGGATGGGCATGCCGGCGCAGCGACGCGAGACCGTCATCGCCCTCCCAGGGAAACAGCACGGCCAGCGGTTTGTGGGGCCGGTGCTTGCGTTCACGCAGGCGCGCGACCACGGCAGGATCGGTGGCATCACACAGCAGGTGGTAACCGCCCACGCCCTTGACCGCCACGATGCGTCCCGCCTTCAGGGCGGCGACGCAGGCGGCCAGGGCCGCCTCGTTGCCCGAGGCCGCCCCTTCGGGACCCTTGTACGTCAGCGTCGGCCCACAGACCGGACAGGCCAGGGGCTCGGCGTGGAAGCGCCGGTCCGCGGGCGACCGGTACTCGGCGCCACAGGCCTCGCACAGGTGGAAACCGGCCATGGCGGTGTTGGCCCGGTCGTAGGGCAGTGCCCGGATCAGGGTGTAGCGGGGTCCGCACTGGGTGCAGTTGATGAACGGATAGCGATGCCGGCGCGCAGCGGGATCGGCGAGTTCGCCCAGACAGGCATCGCAGGTGAAGAAATCGGGCGGCACATGGACGCGGGGCGGTGCCCCGGCATCGCTGGGAAGGATGCGGAAATCGCTCGCGGATGCCTGGGAGAGTTGCTGCTGTTCCATGAGCCGTGGACGTGCCAGCGGCGGCGCCTCGTACAACAGGCGGTGAAGAAAGGTCTTTAGAAGATCCGGCTCGCCGCTCGCCTCAATGAGCACCTCGCCGGTGCGGTTCTGCACCCAGCCGCGAATGCCGAGGCTCAGGGCCTGGCGGTAGACGAAGGGACGAAAACCCACCCCCTGCACCTGCCCGCCGATGCGCAGGCGGCGGGTCTCAGGCGACACGCGGCCTCTGCTGCCGAACACCCCCGGCCCACCAGATGCGGCACGCCCCCTCGTCGGAGACCATGCACGGCCCGACCGGGTTGCGCGGCGTGCAGGCCTTGCCGTAGAGGCGGCATTCGTCAGGATAGATACGTCCCAGAACCACCCTGGCACAATCACAACCCGGGGGCATCTGGCCGGCCCGCCTGCGGGCGGCATCCTGGTAGGACGGGAACAGCCGCCGGGCATTGTGGGCGGCCAGTTCGGCTGTGAGCTCGAAGCCGGAGTCCGGGATTACACCCACACCGCGCCAGTTGGCATCCACCACGTCCAGTACCCGTTCCATTTGCCGCCGTGCCGTGGGATTGCCGCCCGGACGCACCACGCCCGGATAGCAGTTGTCCAGGAAATACTCGCCGGAGATGTGCTGACGCAGCACCGAGTAGGTGGCCGCCAGCAGACTCTCGGGGGTGAACCCCGCCACGGCGGCGGGCATGTGGTGGCGTTCCACCACGAAGTCCCATTCCTCGGGACCCATGACCGTGGACACGTGGCCCGGGGCGATAAGCGCGTCGAAGCCAGGGCTCTCGGATTCCAGCAGCATGGCCACCGCCGGCCAGGTCCGGCGCCCGGAGAGCAGCACCGAGAGATTCTCCGGCACGCCCTCGGCCAGCATGGCCGCCACCGGCGCGGTGGTGGTCTCGAAGCCGGCGGCGAAGAACACCACGGCCCGATCCGGATGGTCACGGGCGATGCTCACCGCCTCGGTGGGCGAGGCGATGGGACGCACGTCGGCACCCGCCGCCTGGGCCTCCACCAGGGAGCGCGCCTCGCTCTTCTTCACGTTGACCGGCACCCGCAACATGTCACCGAAGGCCACCAGCGTGACGTCTTCGTGCAGCGCCAGCTGGATGGCCTGGTAGATGTCCTCCTCGGGACAGACGCACACCGGGCAACCTGGACCGGGGATCAGTTCGATGGATGGCGGCAGCGCGGAGCGCAGCCCCGCCAAAGTGATGGAGCGCTCATGCCCGCCGCAGACGTTCATGATGCGCACCCGGGGAGGCAGATCCAGGGATCGGATGCGCTCAAGCCACTGGCGGGCGTCCTGGCTCATTCGGTGTGCTGATGATGGGCGTGGGCATGCAGGCGGGCGCCGTCGGGCTGCACCGCCGGACGGGCGCTTCGGCCCTCTTCAAGGCGATCGCGCTGAGTCCGGATCTCGTCGCGCAGCCAGTCCAGCCAGGCGTCCATGCCGGCGCCATTTTTGCTCGACACCCGGATCACCGGCGCCGGGTTGGCCAGGTTGCGCAACGCGGTCTCGGCGGCGTCACAGTCGAAATCGTCCAGCACCGGCAGCAGGTCGGTCTTGGTGAGCAGCATGAGATCGGCGGCGCGGAACATCACCGGGTACTTGGCCGGCTTGTCGTCGCCCTCGGTGACCGACAGCAGGGTGACGTTGCGGTGATGGCCGAGATCAAAGCTCGCCGGGCACACCAGGTTGCCCACGTTCTCGATGAACACCAGGTCAAGGCCCGAGAGATCCAGCTGATGCAGGGCATCGTGGACCATGTGCGCATCCAGGTGGCAGGCAGTGCCGGTGGTGATCTGGACGGCGGGGACGCCGTGGCGGCGGATGCGCTCGGCATCGTTCTCCGTCTCCAGGTCCCCCTCGATCACCGCGATGCGCAGTTCATCCCCCAGGGCCTGGAGGGTGGCCTCCAGCAGGGCCGTCTTGCCGGCGCCGGGCGAGGACATGAGGTTGATGCACAGCACGCCACGGCTGTCGAAGTGGGCGCGGTTGTGGGCGGCCTGGCGGTCGTTCTCATGCAGCAGGCCCTGCAGCACCTTGACGGCTGATTGGCCGTTGTCGGTCGTCGAGAGCCTGCCGCTGATCACCAGGTGCCGGTTGCCCGGGGTGATGTTGCAGCCGCAGGTGTCACACATGTTCGCCCTCCTCTGCCGTCACAAGCTCCAGGCTCTCCAGCAGCATCTCCTCGCCGCTGATGACCCGGGTCTGCCAGTCGCCGCACACACCGCACAGCAGCCGGTTGGCGGGCACCTCCGACTCCGCCTCGCAGCGGTTGCACACCACCCGTACGGGCAGCGATTCCATCTCCAGGCTTGCGCCTTCGGCCAGCGTGCCCGCCTGGGCCAGGGGGAAGGCCCGCGCCAGCAGTTCCGGCTCCACCCCGGACAGCACACCGATCCGCAACCGGATCCGGGTGATGCCGCGCGCGCCATGCTCCCGGGCAACGGCCTCCGCCTGGCGGATCACGGACTGACAAACGGCAAGTTCATGCATGCTTCATCCGCCTTACGCCTTACGCCTTACGCCTTACGCCTTACGCCTCATCCTTCATCCTTCATCCTTCTGCCTTCCACGAGGAGCATCTCGTCGTAGAGATCCCAGGCGGTGCGGGCGTCCGCCTCGCTCATCTTCTGGATGGCATAGCCCACGTGGACCATCACGTGATCGCCGGGTTCGAGGGGTTCGTCCTGGAGCAGGAACAGGCTCACGGTGCGCTCCACGCCCTTGGCCTCGCAGCGGGCGTTGAATCGATCGATCTCGACGATACGCATGGGGATCCCGAGACACATGGCGGGGCTACCCTGACGGAATGGTCAGCGTCCATTAGAGACCATGGAGTTTTGTCGATCAAGAGCACAAGGCCTGATCTCTCGCCAAGACGCGAAGACGCCAAGAAAAGCAATTCAATTTAAGAATGCCTTTCTTGGCGTCTTCGCGTCCTGGCGAGAAACCCTGTTTTTTGAAGGCCAATTCACGACCCTGGCGATTCGCGAAACTCTCCACCAAGGAATTGCTCCAGATCACTAGCGAAGTTAAAAACCGCTGCTAGTATCTAATCCATCGATCATCCGCGCAGGAAGCCGTCCCTTGCAGGCCCAGGCCTACCCCGTGATAGAAGACACCGCCAGGACCCTGGTCCTGGGTCTTGGCAACACCCTGCTGCAGGACGAGGGGGTGGGTGTTCATGTCATTGAAACGCTGGTGCGACTGGCCCCCGATACGCCCCGGGTGGACTACATGGACGGCGGCACCCTGAGCTTCACCCTGGCAGGCCCCATTGGCGAGGCGGCTGCCCTCATCGTGGTCGACACCGCCCAGCTGGACGCTGCGCCCGGCACCGTGCGGGTGTTCGAGGGAGCGGACATGGACGACTTCGTCGGCAACGGCCGCAAGACCAGCGTGCATGAAGTCAGCCTGCGTGACCTGCTGGCCATTTCAAGCCTGGAAGGCCGACTGCCCGCCCGCCGCGCCCTGGTGGGCATCCAGCCCGGGGTGATGGACTGGGGCAACACACCCTCCCCCGCCGTCGCAGCCGCCATCCCCCGGGCCTGCCAAGCGGTGCAAGGCCTGCTGGAGCGCTGGAAGCCATGAGCGGCCTCGACGGCATCCCGGTCAGGATCGAAGCGCCCGAGTTCGACGGCGAGGACGTGATCACGGGCATGGCCGATGCGCTGTTGCGGGAGATCCACGCCCACCTGGTCAATCTCCACGAGCGGAGCGAGAGTCACACCATCGACCTCAAGGGCCTGCCCCTGACCGAGGCCGACCGGCGCCAGCTCAGGGAGGCCCTGGGCAGGGGCGAGGTCAGCATGACCGTGGAGGCCGCCGGGCCCACCGAGGCCTACGAGACCGCCTACGGGGGCGTCTGGTGGATCGACTACCAGAACCTGCTCGGCAGTACGGCGCTCACGCACATCGAGATCGCCCGGGTGCCGGCCATCGCGCCCACCCACCCCGAGGACATCGCCGACGCGCTTGAGCGTCTCGGCGAGGCACTGAACGACAGGAAACCACAGACAGACAACCCACCACCCGACTGAGGCCGGCTCACAGGAGGCGGTTATGCATCAGGGCAAGACACCGGAAACACTGAGCGAGGAACTGCGCCGACGCGGCATGAGCCGACGCACCTTCCTCAAGTTCTGCGCCGCCGTGGCATCCAGCATGGCCCTGCCCGCGACCATGGCGCCGGTGATGGCGGAGGCCCTGGCCAAGGCCCGGCGCCAGTCGGTGATCTGGCTGTCCTTCCAGGAGTGCACCGGTTGCGTGGAGTCCCTGACCCGCTCCTACGCACCCTCGCTCGAATCCCTGATCTTCGATTTCATCTCCCTGGACTACCAGCACGCCCTGCAGGCGGCCGCCGGCCACCAGGCCGAGGCGGCCCGCGAAGCGGCCATGAAGGAACACTGGGGCAAGTACCTGGTGATCGTGGACGGCTCCATCCCGCTCAAGGACGGCGGCGTCTATTCCACCGTCGCGGGCGAGACCAACCTGGACACCCTGAGGCACGTGGCCGAGGGTGCCGCGGCCCTCATCAGCGTGGGCACCTGCGCGGCCTACGGCGGGCTCCCCAAGGCCCACCCCAATCCCACCGGCGCTGCTGCGGTCACGGACATCATCAAGGACAAGCCGGTGATCAACGTGCCGGGCTGCCCGCCCATCCCGGAAGTGATGACCGGCGTGATCGCCAACTTCCTCACCTTCGGCCGTCTGCCGGACATGGATCACCTGAACCGGCCGATCGCCTTCTTCGGCGACACCATCCACGACCGCTGCTACCGGCGCCCCTTCTACCGGCGCGGCCAGTTCGCCAAGCGCTTCGACGACGAGGGCGCCCGCAACGGCTGGTGCCTGTACGAACTGGGCTGCAAGGGTCCGGTGGTGCACAACGCCTGTGCCACCACCAAGTGGAACCAGAACCTCACCTTCCCCATCCAGTCCGGCCACGGCTGCATCGGCTGCTCGGAACCCGACTTCTGGGACAAGGGCAGCTTCTACGCGCCGCTCTCCACCGGCCGCTGGGGCAGCGCCGAAGGCATCGCCGCGGCGGCGGTGGTCGGCACCACGGTGGGCATCGGCAGCGCCATGCTCTCCCGGGCGCGCCAGTCCGACATCATCAAGAAGGGGTGATGCCATGGACCTGCTGGAATTCGCGCGCGG
Source organism: Thioalkalivibrio sulfidiphilus HL-EbGr7 (assembly GCF_000021985.1). NCBI lineage: Bacteria > Pseudomonadati > Pseudomonadota > Gammaproteobacteria > Chromatiales > Ectothiorhodospiraceae > Thioalkalivibrio > Thioalkalivibrio sulfidiphilus. The sequence goes on along the minus strand of NC_011901.1, from coordinate 1,363,623 downwards.
CCCCGCCATGCAATGGGCGCTGATTCTCCTGGTGCTGGGCACCTGCTGGCGCATCGCAGGCATCGTGTTCCTCAAGCGCAAACCGGACCTCTCCGAGCCCCGAAGCCACGGCCAGATGGCAGGCGCCTTGCGTACCATCTTCAGCCGCTCGGTGCCGGCCAAAGCGTTCCGCTCCCGGGTGCTGTACTCCAACCTGCTGGGTTACACCTTCCACATCGGGCTCGCCATCGTGGTGTTCGCCTATCAGCCCCACATCCTGTGGTTCGAGAGCATCCTGGGCTTCCAGTGGCCGGCACTGCCCAATGCGGTGATCTCGGTGGCGGCGGTGGTCACCCTGTTCTCCCTGGTGGCCCTGCTGGTCAGGCGCCTGACCAGCCCCGTGCTGCGCCTGATCTCCAACTTCGACGACTACTTTAGCTGGATGATCACCGTGGCGCCGCTGGTGACGGGGCTCATGGCCGTGGCCGACGTGGGCTTCGGCCTGCGCTACGAGACCCTGCTGGCGGTTCACCTGCTGAGCGTGTGGCTGCTGTTCGCCTGGCTGCCCTTCGGCAAACTGGGCCACGCCTTCCTGGTGTTTCTCAGCCGGGGTACCACGGGCGCGCTGTTCGCGCGCCGGGGAGCACGCACATGAGCACCGCAGACCTGGATCAGAAGCATCCCCTGGATCTCGAGTCCGCCCGCATCGGCGTGCGCAAGCCCGAACAGCGCTACGACGTGCAGGGCGACACGCCGGACGAGGCCCGGGTGCATGCGGCCATGGTGAACTTCGTCAAGGACTTCGGCGCCACCGCCGCCACCTACATGGAGTCCTGCATCCACTGCGGCCAGTGCGCTGAGGCCTGCCATTTCTACGTGCAGACCGAAGACCCCCGCTACACCCCCATCTGGAAGCTGGAACCCTTCAAGCAGGCCTACAAGCGTGAGGCCGGCCCCTTCTCCCTGGTCTACCGCCTGCTGAGCCTGAAGAAGAAGGTCACGACGGCGGAACTCAAGGAATGGCAGGAACTCATCTACGACTCCTGCACCATGTGCGGCAGGTGCACCATGATCTGCCCCATGGGCATCGACATCGCCACCCTGGTGGGCCAGGCCCGGCATGGCATGTTCCAGGCGGGCATCGTGCCCCACGAGTTGTGGTCGGTGGCGGAACGCGCCCAGAGGGAAGGCAGCCCGCTCGGCGCCACCCCGAGCGTGTTCGAGGAGCGGGTGGAATGGATGGGCGATGAACACGAGGTGGAGATGTTCATCGACAAGGACAGGGCCGACGTGGTGCTCACCATGTCCTCCATCGAGATCCAGAAATATCCCGAGTCCATGGCGGCCATCGCCAAGGTGATGAATCACCTGGGGCTTGACTGGACCTTCCGCACCGACGGCTACGAGGCCACCAACTTCGGTCTGCTGTCCGGCAACACCGCCTGGCAACGGGACATGAGCCGCAAGATCGTGGATGCCGCGAAGCAATGCGGCGCACACACGGTGATCCTGCCCGAGTGCGGCCATGCCTACGGCGCGCTGCGCTGGCAGGCAGCCAACCTGCTGGGCGAGAAGCTGCCCTTCAAGGTGCTGCACGTTTCAGAGTTCCTCGCCGAACAGGTCAACAGCGGCCGCCTCAAGCTCAGGAAGGTGGACAAGTCGGCGACCTTCCACGACCCCTGCCAGGTCTCACGGCGCGGCGGCGCGACCCAGGCGCCCCGGGATGTGCTCAAGGCGCTGGGCGTGGAACTGCGCGAGATGGACAACGCCGGTGACTACAACTGGTGCTGTGGCGGCGGGGGCGGCGTCATCACCATCCACCGGGCCGACCCGCTGCGTTACAAGACCTTCGAGATCAAGATGGCGCAGATCGACAGGACCGGCGCCGAGGTGCTGCTCACCAGCTGTTCCAACTGTCGCCAGAACTTCGACGACAGCCAGGCACACTTTCACTGGGACAAGACCATGCACAGCCTGCTGGAGCTGGTGGCGGACAACCTGGTCGAGCACTGATCAGAAGCCAACAAGACATGCGCACTTCTAATTCATCAACCAGGGTTACAGCTTAAATGAGCACAGAACGTATCGTCGTCGATCCTGTCACCCGCATCGAGGGCCACCTGCGCATTGAGGCCGAGGCGGACGAGCACGGCAACATCACCCATGCCTCCAGCTCCGGCACCATGGTGCGCGGCATTGAGACCATCCTCACCGGCCGCGACCCCCGGGATGCCTGGGCCTTCGCCCAACGCATCTGCGGTGTGTGCACCCTGGTGCATGGCATCGCCTCGGTGCGCTCGGTGGAGGATGCCCTGGACTATCCGATCCCGCCCAATGCCCAGCTGATCCGCAATCTCATGATCGGCGCCCAGTACGTGCACGACCACGTGATGCACTTCTATCACCTGCACGCCCTGGACTGGGTGGACGTGGTCTCCGCGCTCAAGGCCGACCCCAGGGCCACCTCGGAACTGGCCCAGTCGCTGAGCAGCTACCCCCGTTCATCCCCGGGCCACTTCGCCGACGTGCAGAAGCGGGTCAAGGAGTTCGTGGAATCCGGACAGCTGGGGATCTTCGCCAACGGCTACTGGGGACATCCCGCCTACAAGCTGCCGCCGGAGGCCAACCTCATGGCGCTGGCCCACTACCTGGACGCACTGGCCTGGCAGCGGGACGTGGCCAAGCTGCACGCCATCTTCGGCGGCAAGAACCCGCACCCCAACTTCCTGGTGGGCGGCGCACCGTCCGCCATCAGCACCGGCGGCGACGGCAGTCGCGGCGGCACCGCCATCAACGACGTGGGCCTGGCTCAGGTGCGCGACATCATCGGACAGATGCGCAGCTTCGTGGACCAGGTCTACCTGCCGGACACGCTCGCCATTGCGGGTTTCTACAAGGACTGGTTCAGGCGCGGCGAAGGCACCGGCAATTTCCTCACCTACGGGGATTTCCCGGAGCAGGGCCTGGACGATCCCGCCACCTACCTGGTGCCCGCGGGCGTGATCCTGGACCGGGACCTGTCCCGCATCCATCCCATGGACCTGAACGATCCGGAGCAGATCCAGGAGTTCGTCTCCCACTCCTGGTACGACTACAGCACCGGCAAGGACTCGGGCCTGCACCCCTACCAGGGCGAGACAAAGCTCAACTACACGGGGCCCAAGCCCCCTTACCAGCACCTGGACGTGGAGGCCAGCTATTCCTGGCTCAAGTCCCCCCGCTGGCGCGGCAAGCCCATGGAGGTGGGGCCGCTCGCGCGGGTCCTGATGATGTACGCCAACGGCCACGAGCCCACCCGCGAACTGGCGGGCTATGCCCTGAAGACCCTGGACCTGCCGCTGGAGGCCCTGTTCTCCACCATGGGCCGCACCGCCGCCCGGACGCTTGAGAGCAAGATCGTCGCCGACCAGATGATGACCTGGTACGACAACCTCATGGCCAACATCCGCGCCGGGGATCTCCGGACCCACAACCATGATCTCTGGGACCCCTCCACCTGGCACCGGGAACACAAGGTGCGCAAGGGCGTGGGCTACATGGAGGCGCCCCGCGGCGCCCTGGCCCACTGGTCGGTGATCGAGAATGGCAAGCTCAGTAACTACCAGGCGGTGGTGCCCAGCACCTGGAACGCCGGCCCCCGGGACGCCCAGGGCCAGTTCGGCCCCTACGAGGCCGCGCTCATGGACAACCACCAGCTGCACGACACCCATCAGCCGCTCGAGATCCTGCGCACCATTCACAGCTTCGATCCCTGTCTCGCCTGCGCGGTCCACATGGTGGACAAGGACGGCAAGGAACTGGTACGTGTGAAGGTACGCTAGTGTCCTGACAGCATTCTGACCGAGTGATGACAGTCCTCAACAAGGGAGACCCGAAATGCGATTTGCGATGTCCATGCTCCTCGCCGGCCTGAGCCTTGTGTTCACCGCCCCGGCCTTTGCCCACGTGGGGCACGGCGAGACGGGCGGCCTGCTCGCCGGACTGGCCCACCCGATCCTCGGCATCGACCACCTGCTCCCCCTGCTGGCCATGGGCCTGTGGAGTGCAGCCCTGGCCGCGCGCACACGACTGCTGGCCGTGTCGGGCATCGGCCTGTTGCTGGCTGCCGCCGCCCTGGCGGGCCTGGCTGGCTTTGCCTTGCCCCACATGGAGACCGGCATCGCCCTGTCCGTGCTGATCCTCGGCCTGATGCTCAGCTTTGCCTTGCGCCAGCAGATGACGGGCCTGCTGCTGATCGCCCTGTTCACCCTGTTCCACGGCAACGCCCATGGCATCGAGGCGCCGACCGGGGTTTCGCTGGCCACCTATTTCCTGGGCTTCACCCTGGCCAGCCTCGCCCTGGTCGGTGCTGGCCAATGGCTCGGTCGCACCCTCAGCCAGGGGATTGCCCTGCGCCTCTCCGGGGGCGTGCTGGCCCTGGCCGGGGCCTGGATGGTGCTGGGCTGAAGTATCCCCCCGACGGTTGACAGCCCCTGCAAAGCGCAACAACATCACGCCAGGGTTTTCATCACGGGCACATCTTCGGGGGTAGCTGAAATGGGGATCAGGACTGGCGTACTGGCCGCGGCCACGATTGCCTTGGTGTTGACCGGGTGCGGCAAGACCGACAGGGAGACCGTTCACGTCTACAACTGGTCGGACTACATCTCCGACGAGGTGGTCAAGCGCTTCGAACAGCAGACCGGCATCCGGGTGGTCTACGACGTCTACGACGCCAACGAGATCCTGGAAGCCAAGCTGCTGGCCGGACGCAGCGGCTATGACGTGATCTTTCCCAGCGCCCACCCCTTCGCGGAGCGCCACATCCAGGCGGGTCTGTACCTGCCCCTCGACCCCGAGCTGCTGCCCAACCGCGTCAACCTGGAGCCCAGCCTGATGCGCAAGCTGGAGGCCGTGGACCCGGGCAACCGCTTCACCGTGCCCTACATGTGGGGCACCACGGGCATCGGCTACAACGTGGCCCAGGTCGCCGCCATCCTGGGCGAGGAGGCGGAAGTGGATTCCTGGTCCCTGATCTTCGATCCGGAGATCGCCGGGAAACTCTCCGCCTGCGGCATCGCGGTGCTGGACGACGAGGGCGAGGCCCTGGCCGCCGCCCTGCTCTACCTGGGCAAGGATCCCAACACCACGGACCCGGCGGACATCGAGGAGGCCGCCAACCTGTTCATGCAGGTGCGCCCTTTCATCCGCTACTTTCACGCCTCCAGGTACATCAATGATCTCGCCAACGGCGACATCTGCGTGGCCCACGGCTATTCCGGCGACGTGATCCAGGCCCGTGACCGGGCCGAGGAAGTGGGACGCGGCGTGGAGATCGACTACATCATCCCCAGGGAGGGCGCGGTGCTCTGGTTCGATCTCATGGCCATCCCCGCCGATGCGCCCAACCCGGGCAACGCCCACGCCTTCATCAACTTCCTGATGCAGCCGGAGAACATCGCCGAGATCACCAACGAGGTGGCCTATGCCAACGCCAACCGCGCGGCCACGGACCTGGTGGACGAGGAGATCCGCAACGACCCCGGCGTGTACCCCACGGACGAGATCCGCGAGCGACTGGTGACCCAGCAGTCCCTGCCCGACGAGGTCCAACGGCACCGGGTCCGAATCTGGACCCAGATCAAGACCGGGCGGTAAGCCGGTCATGACTCAGCCCGGAACCGGGCTCCGGGGGCGCGGGCGCGCCCGACGCGGCTGAGGCGTCCAACATGCCTCAGCCCAAACGCGACCCCTCCGCCCTCGACGCCTGGCAGGACCCGTCCGCCCGGCCGTTCCTGGAGATCCGCAACGTTACCAAGGTGTTCGACGGCGGTACCTATGCCGTCGACGACGTCTCGCTGAGCATCTTCAAGGGCGAATTCTTCTCCCTGCTGGGTGCCTCGGGCTGCGGCAAGAGTACCCTGCTGCGGGTGCTCGCGGGCCTGGAACGCCCCAGCCACGGGCGCGTGCTGATCGAGGGAGAGGACATCACCGAGCTGCCGCCCTACGAGCGGCCGGTGAACATGATGTTCCAGTCCTACGCCCTGTTCCCGCACATGAGCGTGGAACAGAACGTGGCCTTCGGCCTGAAGCAGGAAGATCTCGGGCGCGGCGAGATCCGCGAGCGGGTGGCCGAGATGCTGGAGCTGGTGCGCATGACGGAGTACGCCAAGCGCAAGCCCGACCAGCTCTCCGGCGGCCAGCGGCAGCGGGTGGCACTGGCGCGTTCGCTCGCCAAGCACCCCAAGCTGCTGCTGCTTGACGAACCGCTGGGCGCCCTGGACCGCAAGCTGCGCGAGCGCACCCAGTTCGAGCTGGTCAACATCCAGGAACGGGTGGGCACCACCTTCATCATGGTCACCCACGATCAGGAAGAGGCCATGACCATGTCCACGCGTCTGGCCATCATGGACGCCGGGCGCATCCTCCAGGTGGGCACGCCGGGGGAGATCTACGAATATCCGGGCAGCCGCTTCGTGGCCGAATTCATCGGCGCCGCCAATGTCTTCGAGGGCCGCGTGGTGGAGGCCCAGGACGAGCTGCTGGTGATCCAGAGCGACGCGACGGGGGGCGAGATCGCCATGTATCACGCCCAGCCGCTCACCGTCGGCACGCCGGTATCGGTGGCGCTGCGCCCGGAGAAGCTCCGTGTGGTGGAAGCGCCGCCCGCCGACGGACGCAACTGGGTCCGCGGCAAGGTACGCGAGATCGGCTACCTGGGTGATGTCTCCATCTACCACGTGGCCACGGAGCAGGGACAGACCGTGCAGGTCCAGGTCACCAACCGGGCGCGGCGCACCGCCGGGCCCCTGACCTGGGATGACACCGTGTGCCTGGCCTGGGACACCGAGGCCGGCGTGGTGCTCACCGCGTGAGCGTGCCCGAGGTCACGGCCACCGGCTCCACCCGGCTGCGCCGGGGCATCGACCGGGGCGTGAAGAGCCTGACCCAGGGCCGGCTTGGCCGCGCCCTGGTGATCGCCCTGCCCTACGCCTGGCTGCTGCTGTTCCTGCTGGTGCCGGTGTTCATCGTCATCAAGATCAGCCTGGCGGAGATGGCACTGGCCAGCCCGCCCTACACCCCGATGCTGCAGTGGCTGGAGGGGCGCACCCTGGCGCTGCGCGTGCACCTGGGCAACTACGCCTTCCTGTGGCAGGACCCGCTGTACCTGGCCGCCTACCTCAATTCCCTCAAGGTGGCCGCGGTCTCCACCCTCATCTGCCTGCTGATCGGCTATCCCATGGCCTACGGCATCGCCCGCGCCTCGCCCAGCTGGCGCATCGTGCTGCTGATGATGATCATCCTGCCCTTCTGGACCAGCTTCCTGATCCGGGTCTATGCCTGGATCGGACTGCTGCAGAACAACGGACTGTTCAACAACCTGCTCATGGGGCTCGGCCTCATCGACCAGCCCCTGCCGCTGCTGCATTCGAACTTCGCCGTGTACCTGGGCATCGTCTACTCCTACCTGCCCTTCATGGTGCTGCCCCTGTACGCGACCCTGGTGCGCCAGGACCTCACCCTGCTGGAAGCGGCGGCGGACCTGGGCTGCCCGCCCTGGAAGTCCTTCCTCACCATCACCCTGCCCCTGTCCATGCCGGGCGTGATCGCGGGCTCCCTGCTGGTGTTCATCCCGGCGGTGGGCGAGTTCGTGATCCCCGACCTGCTGGGTGGCCCCGACTCCCTCATGATCGGCAAGATCCTGTGGAACGAGTTCTTCTCCAACCGGGACTGGCCGGTGGCCTCGGCGGTGGCGGTGGCCATGCTGGTGGTGATCGTCGTGCCGCTGCTGCTCCTGCAGCGCATCGGTGAACGTCAGACCGCCGGAGAGGGTCGATGAGCGGACGCCGGCCGTTCCTGCTGTTCACCGCCGTGGCCTTCGGCTACGCCTTCCTGTACCTGCCGATCATCACCCTGATGATCTACTCCTTCAACGACTCGCGCCTGGTGACGGTGTGGGGCGGCTTCTCCACCCGCTGGTACGTGGAGCTGTTTCGCAACGAGCAGATCCTCTCGGCCCTGTGGCTGTCGGTGCGCATCGCGGCCATGAACGCCACCTTCGCCGTGGTGCTCGGGACGCTCGCCGCGCTCACCCTGGTGCGTTTCACGCAGTTTCGCACCCGCATGCTGTTCGCCGGCATGGTGACCGCGCCCCTGGTGATGCCCGAGGTGATCCTGGGTCTCTCGGCCCTGCTGATGTTCGTGTCCCTGGAGCAGCTCATCGGCTGGCCCGAGGGGCGGGGCATGACCACCATCACCATCGCCCACATCACCTTCACCACCGCCTACGTGGCGGTGGTGGTGCAGTCACGTCTGTCGCAACTGGACGGCAGCCTGGAAGAGGCGGCCATGGACCTGGGCGCACGGCCCTGGAAGGTATTCCTGGTGATCATCCTGCCCATCATCTCGCCGGCGCTGATCGCCGGCTGGCTACTGGGCTTCACCCTGTCCATGGATGACCTGGTGATCGCGAGCTTCGTCTCCGGCCCCGGTTCCACCACCCTGCCCATGGTGGTCTACTCCAGCGTGCGCCTGGGGGTAAGTCCCCAGGTGAACGCGCTCGCGACCCTGATCGTGGTGGTGGTCAGCACCGGCGTGATCATCGCCGGCTGGCTGCTGCACCGGCAGCAGCGCCGGCACACGGGGAAACCCCGCTGAGAGAGTACTACTCGACGATGACCACAAGGGTGCCGAGCGGCACCTGATCGAACAGCTCGATCACCGCGGCGTTGGTCATGCGCACGCAGCCATCGGATGCCGGTTGGCCTATCAGGCCTTCCTCGTCGGTGCCGTGGATATAGATGAAGCGCTGGAAGGAATCCACCTCGCCGCCCCGGTTCACGCCCTCCTCCAGGCCGTCCAGCCACAGGATACGGGAGGTGATGTTGTCCTCGGGGCTGGTCTCGGGGGTGGTGAGGATGTTGGCGATGCGCCCGGTGTTGGCGCGCCCGCGGAAGATGGTGCCGAGCGGCGCATCCTCGCCGATCCTGCGCCGCACCTGGTGCACGCCGAGCGGCGTCTTGAGGCTGCCGTCCCGGTTGCCGATGCCATACCTGGAGGTGGACACGGGGTAGTCCAGAAACGGCACGCCGTGACGGATCAGGTAGAGACGCTGCTCACCGATGCGCACGACGATCAGGGGATCGAGAGCGCGATCCGGGTAATCCCGCGCCAGGCGATCGCGGATCTCGCCATACCAGGTGGTCACGGGCGGCACCGGCGGGCACTCATCCATGGATTCGTCCCACCAGGCGGCGGCCGGCGCCGCCAGCCACAACAGGCAACACAGACACCAGGCAGTGACCCTCGCGCGCCAGACATGGGACATGACTCGGGGCGCGTGTCTCAGGTGTTGTTGTGCAGATCCAGGTGGGCATACTCCCGGGACTTCTTCTGCTTGGCTGAATCGCTGCGCTTCTGGCGCAGGTGGTCGAGGTATTCATTGCCGATGCCGGTGATGTACTCGCCGTTGAATACGGAGCAGTCGAAGCGTTCCAGTTTCGGATTGCCCTTACGCACCGCGGCCACCAGGTCGTCCAGGTCCTGGTAGATGAGCCGGTCGGCGGCGATGGCCTGGCAGACCTCCTCGTCGCTGCGCCCGTGGGCGATCAGCTCCTCGGCGGAAGGCATGTCGATGCCGTAGACATTGGGATAGCGGATCGGCGGCGCGGCGGAAGCGAAGTAGACCTTCTTGGCACCCGCCTCCTTGGCCATCATGACGATCTCACGGGAGGTGGTGCCGCGCACGATGGAATCATCCACCAGCATCACGTTCTTGCCCTTGAACTCGAGCGCGATGGCATTGAGCTTCTGGCGCACCGACTTACGCCGCTGGGTCTGACCCGGCATGATGAAGGTGCGGCCAATGTAGCGGTTCTTGATGAAGCCCTCGCGATACTTCACGTTCATCTCGTGGGCCATCTCGATGGCCACGGTGCGGCCGGTATCGGGGATGGGGATGATCACATCGATGTCGTGGTCCGGCCACTCGCGCAGGATCTTCTGGCCCAGCTTGGTGCCCATGCGCATGCGTGCACGGTGCACGAAGATGTTGTCGATCACCGAGTCCGGACGGGCGAAGTAGACGTACTCGAAGATGCACGGCGAGAACACCGCCGTCTCCTCGGCACACTGGCGGGTATGCAGCCTGGCGTCGTTGTCGATGAACACCGCCTCGCCGGGCTCCAGATCACGCACCAGTTCGAAACCCAGGGTATCCAGGGCGACGCTCTCGGAGGCCACCATGTACTCCTCCCCTTCCGGGGTGCTGCGATGGCCGAAGACCACGGGGCGGATGCCGTGGGGATCGCGGAAGGCCAGGATGCCACGCCCGGCGATCATGGCCACCACCGCGTAGGCACCGCTGCAGCGCCGGTGCACGCCGCTCACCGCCCGGAACAGGTCCTCGGGCTGCAGGCTCAGGCTCTCGCTCTTGAGCAGTTCCTGGGCCAGCACGTTGAGCAGGATCTCGGAATCGGACTCGGTGTTGATGTGGCGCCGGTCCTGGAGGAACAGCTCGCGCTTGAGCGCCTCGGCGTTGGTGAGATTGCCGTTGTGCCCGAGCGCAATGCCGTAGGGGGAGTTCACGTAGAAGGGCTGGGCCTCGGCGGAGGAGGAACTGCCCGCGGTGGGATAGCGCACATGGCCGATGCCCATGTTGCCCAGCAGGTTCTGCATGTGCTGGACGTTGAACACGTCGCGCACCAGGCCGTTGTCCTTGCGCAGGTGCAGGTGCCCGTCCGCGTCGCAGGTGACGATGCCGGCGGCGTCCTGCCCACGGTGCTGCAGGACCAGCAGGCTGTCGTAGAGGGCCTGGTTGACCGGGCTACGACCGACGATACCAACAATGCCGCACATGAGGACTCCCTCGAAAAACGCAAATCGAATGAATGATGTTAGAACAGTTCAGAACACTAGAAGACGAAATGGGCGGCAAGATCCTCGGAGAGGAATCCCCGCAGCCAGATGGCCAGGCGCTCGAAATGGGGCAGCAGCAGGCTGTCACTCCACCAGGGTTCCTGGGGCAGAACAGTCAGTGCCGCCAGCAGCACCAGCACCGCCACCACCAGCAGGCCCCGGGCCATGCCGAAGACCGCGCCCAGGCTGCGGTCGGTGCCCGAAAGACCGGTGCGCTTGACCATCTGCCCGGCCAGCACGTTGATCACGCCGCCCAGGATCAGGGTCAGGATGAACAGCACCGCGAAGGCGATGCCGACCCGCAGGGTGGGATCCTCGAGGCTCGCGGGCAGAAGACCTGACAGGGGACTGGCGTAGCTCAGGGAGACCCAGAAGGCCACCACCCAGGTAGCCAGGGAGATCGCCTCCTTGACGAAGCCCCGGAACAGGCTGATCAGGGCCGACAGGGCGATGATCCCGATGATGACGAAATCGATCCAGATCATGGGGTCTCGGGGACGGCTCGATGAGACAAGAAAGGCTCCGGACGCAGGTCGGTCATGTGAGGCGGCATTCTACCAGTCCGCCATGGCACAGATAAGGGCAGACAGGGGAACCGGGGCGACCGTTCATCGTTCAGGGGTGGGTCACCACGATGCCCTGCAGGGACTGCTCCGTGCCCAGCCGGCTGCGCAGCCTTTCCGCCTCCTCGCGGGTGGAGACCGGCCCCACCTTGACCCGGAAGATCTGCCGGTCACCGGCACGGGCCGGCTCCACCAGCACCTGGAAACCGGCGCGACGCAACCGGTCACGCTCGGCCTCGGCATTGGCCCGCTCACTGAAGCTGCCCACCTGCACCGCCCAGCCACCGGGGCCCGGGTCGCTGGCGGCCGCCGGTGCCCGGGTCGACGCGGGTGGCGGCGTGACCGGGGCAGGGGCCATCGGGGTAATGGACTGAGGTGCCGGCTCGGCGGCGCGTTCGGGCGCCGGTTGCGGTGCGACCTGGGGAACAGTACGGGCCTCGCTGCGCGGGGCGGGGCGGGTCTCCAGGGGCGGGGCGGGCGAGGCCTGTCGTTCCAGGGGCGCGGGCGGCTCGGGGCGGGCGAATTCCGGCTCGGGGGGAATGCCGTCGCGCAGGTTCAACCCGGCCTGTTGACCGGTGCCGTCCAGCAGCATGGGCAGGAAGATCACCGCCAGTGCCAGCAGCACGGCAGCGCCCACCAGGCGTTGTTTGAGTCTTGGATCCAAGGTCGGGCCCAGGGTGGAGACTGTGGCGGATATTATACCCTTCACGGCAGGTTACTGTCGGCCCTGCAGGTGAGTTGTTAGTAGCTAGTAGCTAGTAGCTAGTAGCTGGTGGCTAGTAGCTGGTGGCTAGTGGCTAGTGGCTAGTGGCTAGTGGCTAGTGGCTAGTGGCTAGTGGCTAGTGGCAAGAGTAGGCCATGAGCCAATGCGGCCTTTGCATCGCCTTGCCGCTTGAGACTTGCCACTTCGATGGGCTGTCTGCCGCAGTGAGAGGATCAGTCTCAAATGGGATGGACAACAGGGATCGGAGATGTCCCCATATGCCCACCCAGCAGGCATTCAGGGGTGCACTCGACGGTCGACAACCCCACAAAGGCGTGTCAGGCCACGCGCGCGCCTTCCAGGTCGAGCACCGCCGAGACGGTGTAAAAGGAGCCGAGCACCAGCACCCGATCCCCGGGGCCGGCCGCCGCGCAGGCCTGTCGGTAAGCCTCGGCCACCGTGTCATGACAGCTCACCGCCTCCCCGGCGACTGCCCGCAGATGGGCGCACAGGGACGCCGCATCCATGGCCCGGGGAAGCTCCGGCAGGCCTGCCGAAAACCAGAGGTCCACCTGGGGAGCCAGGTGGCGGATCACCGTCCGCACGTCCTTGTCCGCCATCATGGCGATCACCGCCAGCGTGCGCCCCGGCACGGGATGGCCCGCCAGGGTTCTGGGCCAGCACCTCGGCGCCCTGGGGATTGTGGGCCACGTCCAGGATCACGGCGGGATCGGACCTGAGCCGCTGAAACCGTCCCGGCAGGCTCACCGACGCGAGTCCCCGGCAGATGGCCTCCCTCGGCACGGGACAGCGCGGCGCCAGCAGGGTGACGGCGGTGAGCGCGGTGGCGGCGTTGTTGAACTGGATGGCCCCGGGCAGGGCCGGCGGCGGCAGGTCGTCAAGCACCACGTCGCCGGGGCCTCGCCACTGCCAGTGATCCCCGGACGCGTCCACCGACCAGGAGAATGCCTGACCTGCGGCGTAGAGCTTCGCACCCAGCCTGGCGGCGGTGCCGGCGATGCTTGCAGGTGGCGTCGGGTCACCGCACACCGCCGGGCGTTGCGCGCGGAAGATGCCCGCCTTCTCGGCGCCGATGCTCTCCCGGTCCGGGCCCAGCCACTGTTCGTGATCGATGCCCACCGAGGTCACGACCGAGACGTCCGGATCGACGATGTTCACCGCGTCCAGGCGCCCGCCCAGGCCCACCTCCAGGACCAGGATATCCGCGCCCGCCTCCCGGAACAGCCACAGGGCGGCCAGGGTGCCAAACTCGAAATAGCTCAGGGTGTCCTCGCCCCGGGCGGCATCCACGGCTGCGAACGCCCGGCACAGGCTAGCGTCATCGGCGAGGCTGCCATGGATGCGGATGCGTTCGTTGTAGCGCAGCAGATGGGGCGAGGTGTAGGCGCACACCCGGTAACCGGCGGCCCGGTAGATGGCCTCCAGCATGGCCACGGTGGAGCCCTTGCCGTTGGTGCCGGCTACGGTGATCACGGGGCAGGCGGGGGTCAGCAGGTCAAGCCGGGCAGCCACCCGGGCGACCCGCTCAAGGCCCAGATCGATGGCCCTGGGATGCAGGGTCTCCTGCCAGGCCAGCCACTGGTCGAGGGTGTCGAAACGCATGGGTCAGTGTACGGGATGCGGGCCCCAGGCCCGCCCCGGGATCAGAGGCTGGGGGCGGGGCGGCGGGTCATCATGGCCATCAGCGAGGCGAGCCGCTGGCGCATCTGTCGCCGATCGATGATCAGGTCGACGGCACCCTTCTCCACCAGGAACTCGGCGCGCTGGAAACCCTCGGGCAGGGTCTCGCGTACGGTCTGCTGAATCACCCGGGGACCGGCGAAGCCGATCAGCGCGCCGGGCTCGGCCACGTTGATGTCCCCGAGCATGGCGAGGCTGGCGGACACGCCGCCCATGGTGGGATCGGTCATCACCGAGATGAACGGCACGCCCTTGGCGCGCAGGCGTCCCAGGGCCGCGCTGGTCTTGGCCATCTGCATGAGGGAGAACAGGGCCTCCTGCATGCGCGCGCCACCACTGGCGGAGAAGCACACCAGCGGGATGCCTTCCCGGGCGGCGGTGTCCACGGCGCGCACGAAGCGCTCGCCCACCACGGAGCCCATGGAGCCGCCCATGAAGGAGAAATCGAAGGCGGCAGCGACCACCGGCACGCCATACACGCGCCCCTGCATCACCACCAGGGCATCCTTCTCGCCGGTGGCCTTCTGGGCGGCTGTGAGCCGGTCACGGTATTTCTTGCTGTCGCGGAACTTGAGCACGTCCACCGGCTCCACGCCGGCGGCGATCTCCTCGCGGCCATCCTCGTCCAGGAAACTGTCCAGGCGGCGCCGGGCGCCCATGCGCATGTGATGACTGCACTTGGGGCAGACATCCTCGTGGCGCTCCACCTCGGGACGGTAGAGGGTGGCACCGCAGCCGTCGCAACGCATCCAGAGACCCTCGGGCACGGCGCGCTTGGTGGTGGCGTCAGTGCGGATCCGTGATGGGACGAGTTTTTCAAACCAGCTCATAGGGTCGATTCGAAATTCAAGATTTAAGATTCAAAATTCAAAGGACAGACTTTTTCAGATTCAAGGTCCGGGATCGCGAAGGGGGTTTCCCCTTTGAATCTTGAACTTTGAATCTTGAATTCGCCTTTTCAATCCATGGCCTTGCGCATCTCGGCGAGCAGCTCACTCACCACGCGGCGCCCGGCCTCGGGGTCCTGCTCGTGCTCGGCAATGCGATTGACCAGGGCGCTGCCCACCACCACGGCGTCGGCGACCCGGGAGACCCGGGCGGCGGAGTCCGCATCGCGGATACCGAAACCCACGCCCAGCGGCAGGTCCGTATGCGCCCGGATGGCGGCAAGCTTCTCGGCCACCGCGTCCACGTCCAGGGTGGCGGCCCCGGTCACGCCTTTCAGGGACACATAGTACACAAAGCCCGAGGCGGCGTCGCAGATGCGCTTGATGCGCGCCTCGTGGCTGGTGGGGGCCAGCAGGAAGATGGGGTCAACGCCATGGCTGCGCAGCACCTGCACCAGGTCGTGGCTCTCCTCGGGGGGCAGGTCCACGGTGAGTAGTCCGTCCACGCCGGCGCTGGCGGCGGCGATGGCGAAGGCCTCATAGCCCATGATCTCCACCGGATTGAGGTAACCCATGAGCACCACCGGTGTCTCGGCGTCCTGCTCCCGGAAGGTCTTCACCATGCCGATCACCTGGCGCAGGCTCACGTGATGGCGCAGGGCCCGCTCGCAGGCCTGCTGGATCACCGGGCCGTCGGCCATGGGATCGGAGAACGGCACGCCCAGCTCGATGATGTCAGCACCGGCCGCCACCATGGCGTGCATCAGCGGTACGGTGTTGTCCGGGTTGGGATCACCGGCGGTGACGTAGGGGATCAGGGCCTTGCGGCCGGCGGCCCGCAGGGCCTCGAAACGTCGGGCGATGCGGCTCACAGTTCGATTCCCTCCAGGCGCGCCACGGTGTTGATGTCCTTGTCACCGCGACCGGAGAGATTGACGATGATGATCTTGTCCTTGTCGAGGGTCGGTGCGAGCTTCATCACGTAGGCAATGGCGTGGCTGGACTCCAGCGCCGGGATGATACCCTCGGTGCGTGTCAGGTGATGGAACGCGGCCATGGCCTCGTCGTCGGTGACCGAGACGTAGCGGGCACGCCCGGTGTCCTTGAGCCAGGCATGCTCGGGGCCGACGCCGGGATAGTCGAGACCCGCGGAGATGGAATGGGTCTCGATGATCTGGCCGTCGGCGTCTTCCATCAGGTAGGTGCGGTTGCCGTGCAGCACGCCGGGCTTGCCGGCGCACAGGGGCGCGGAGTGCCGGCCCGTCTCGATGCCGTCACCCGCCGCCTCCACGCCGTAGAGCGCCACGCTCTCGTCACCCAGGAAGGGGTGGAACAGACCGATGGCATTGGAACCGCCGCCCACGCAGGCCACCAGGGCATCGGGCAGGCGCCCGGTGCGCTTGAGGCACTGTTCCCGGGCCTCGCGGCCGATCACCGACTGGAAGTCCCGCACCATGGCCGGATAGGGATGGGGGCCGGCCACGGTACCGATGATGTAGAAGGTGTTGTCCACGTTGGTGACCCAGTCGCGCATCGCCTCGTTCAAGGCGTCCTTGAGCGTGCGCGAGCCGGAGGTCACCGGCACCACCGTGGCGCCCAGCAGGCGCATGCGGTAGACGTTGGGGGCCTGGCGCTGGATGTCCTCGGCGCCCATGTACACCACGCACTCCAGGCCCAGGCGCGCCGCCACCGTGGCGCTGGCCACGCCGTGCTGGCCGGCACCGGTCTCGGCGATGATGCGGGTCTTGCCCATGCGCTTGGCCAGCAGGGCCTGGCCGATGGTGTTGTTCACCTTGTGGGCGCCGGTGTGGTTCAGATCCTCGCGCTTGAGGTAGATCTGCGCGCCACCCAGCTCCCGGCTCATGCGCTCGGCGTGGTACAGAGGGCTCGGGCGCCCCACGTAGTCGGCCAGGTCCGCGTCCAGTTCCGCCAGGAACTCGGGATCCTTCACGTAACGGTCATAGGCCTCGCGCAGTTCCTCCAGGGGCTCCATCAGGGTCTCGGAGACGAACTGCCCGCCGTAGGGGCCGAAGTGGCCGTGGGCGTCCGGGTAGGCACTCCAGTCGAGCGCGGTGTTCTTTTCAGCCGTTGCAGTCAACGCGTTTCACCTCATTCACAAAGGCCTGCATGCGCGCGGGATCCTTGATCCCCGGCCGCGCCTCCACGCCGCTACTCACATCCACGGCCCAGGGGCGCACACGGCGCACCGCCTCGGCCACGTTATCCGGGTTGAGCCCGCCGGCCAGCACCAGGCAATGGCGCAGGTCACGGGGGATCCGATCCCAGTCGAAGGTCTGTCCCGTGCCGCCCGTCTTGCCATTGCCGTGGCTGTCCAGCAGGAAGCCCGCCGCATGCGGGTAGGTGTCCATGTAGGCCACGGGGTTGAGCCCCGCCGCCATGGGCACGGCCTTGAGATACGGCCTGCCGAAACTGGCGCAGTCGGCGGGGCATTCGTCGCCGTGGAACTGCAGCAGGTCCAGGGGCACCACGTCCAGGACGGCCGCCACCGTCTCCGGCGCCGCGTCCACGAACAGCCCCACCCGGCTCACGAACGGCGGCAGCGCCAGGGCCATCTGCCGGGCCGCCTCGGGCGTCACCGCCCGTGGGCTCCTGGCATAGAACACGAAACCCAGGGCATCGGCGCCCGCCTCGCAGGCCGCCAGAGCATCCTCCATGCGGGTGATGCCGCAGATTTTGACCCGGGTACGGGGTGTTGCCATGGGTGCTTGTCAGGGGGCTTCCAGGGAACGGGTACACTATCAGAAATCAGGGGGTTGTACTAAGCACCGGGGTAGCAGTGTGGTGATTTTGGAGCATTGTCCATTGGCTTTGCGTGGTTTCAAGACAAGCTGGAACGTGAGTGGGTTCTGGGGTTATGTGACTAACGAAAGTCAAAGGCTTCCGATCCCCGTTGCACGGGGATCGGGTTACTTTTGTTCGGCGCGTCCATGCGCCTCACCCCTTCGGGGCTTGCGCGCAAGATCGCTCCCGGCGATCTTGTCTTGCTTGTCCAAGAAAAGTAACCAAAAGAAGGACACCCCGATGCCGCACCCGCTATTCGCGGGTGCCCTGCGTTGCTCGGCTTCGAGGGGGTCGCCTGACAGGCCTTTCTGTCTACGCAATCCTGCTTCGACAGAAAGTCCAGGGCGCACATCCATGTGCGCCCGCTCGGCGGGGCGGCAGTTCTTCCGCCTGATCCGCCTCGCCCCTGGCCTGGCAGGCGACGCGCCGCGTCCCTGCGGCGCCCCTTCGGGCTTTTTCCCTCGAAGCCTGCGCTACTCGGTGCGGCATAAGGGGGGCAGGCAGGTCAAAACCGCTTCGATCTGCTTTGGGTTTTCCTGGTAGGAGCCCCGACCCCGGGGCGAATGGTGGGAAATTCGCCCCGGGGTCGGGGCTCCTACAAAAAGACACAACCCCACCGAAGGTAAAAGGGTTGCTGCCTTTGACGTTCCCCCCCGTTTTTCTCGCCGAGCACGGGGGTGTTCCGGGGTAAAAGCCCGCCAGGGCCGCCGCAAGGATGCGGCGCGTCGGCTGCCAGGCCACGGACGGCCTGTCAGCCGACCTCCCCGGAACACCCCCGCGCGCAGGGAACCCCGCAGGGGCGAGAAAGTCGGGTGTCCTTTCTTTGGTTACTTTCTTTGGACAAGCAAAGAAAGTAACCCGAGCCGGCTGCAAGCCGGATCGGAAGCCTTTGACTTTAAACAAACCCAACCAAACCCAACATTCAAACAGCCAGCCCCCACGTACCCACCCTCAGAACTCCGGCAACAACGGTTCCAACACAATCCCACTCTGCGGTTCATAC
The DNA here is from genome assembly GCF_000021985.1 of Thioalkalivibrio sulfidiphilus HL-EbGr7. Taxonomy (NCBI): domain Bacteria; kingdom Pseudomonadati; phylum Pseudomonadota; class Gammaproteobacteria; order Chromatiales; family Ectothiorhodospiraceae; genus Thioalkalivibrio; species Thioalkalivibrio sulfidiphilus. The sequence continues at coordinate 1,345,089 of NC_011901.1, read as the reverse complement.
TCCACATGCACCAGGTACAGCCCATGGGGTGGCGCCGTCACACCGCCCAGGGTGCGGTCCCGGGCGTGCAGCACCTCCGAGACCCATTCCACCGGCCGCTCCCCCTCCCCCACGGCCATCAGCACACCGGCGATGTTGCGCACCATGTGATGCAGAAAGGCGTTGGCGTGCACGTCCAGGTAGATGAAATCGCCACGGCGGGTGACCGACAGGGACAAGAGGGTGCGCACCGGGCTCTTGGCCTGGCAGCCTACCGCGCGGAAGCTGGTGAAATCCCATTCCCCCAGCAGGCGCTGCCCGGCCGCGTGCATGCGCTCGGCATCCAGGGGGGGATGATGCCAGCTCACCTTGCGATGCAGCACACCGGGGCGCACCCAGCGATTGAGGATCACGTAACGGTATCGGCGGCTGCGCGCCGAGAAGCGCGCGCTGAAGTCCGCATCGACCTCTTTTGCCCAGAGCAGGCTGATCTCCGGCGGCAGATGGGTGTTGCCGCCCAGCACCCAGGAGCGGGCCGTGCGCACGGACTCGGTGTCGAAGTGGATCACCTGTGCCGTGGCATGGACGCCCGCATCGGTACGCCCGGCGCACACCACACTCACCGGATGATTTGCCACCCGGGACAGGGCCTGTTCGACGCAGGCCTGCACGGCACGCCCCTGCAACTGGGTCTGCCAGCCGCAGAACCCGGAACCGTCGTATTCCACACCGAGGGCAATGCGCATCATCTCAGACCCTAAGGATTTCCCACAGCAGCAACACCAGCAGCGGCGTGAACATGAGCACCAGCACGCCCCAATCACGGATGCCCGGAGGCCTTCCCGGCTCGATCTCAATGGGTTCGCAGGGCGCCGATTCGGCCCGCTCGATCACCCGCTCGAATAGGCTGCGGGCACGGGAGGGCCAATCCTTCGACCCCTGCGATTCTCCCGCCTGGCGCGCCTCGGCCACCATGGGCTGAACCTGGGGCACGGTCTCCAGCACCAGGGTCAGGCGCACCGCGAAGCGTTCCCGGGGAAAACCCAGCCACGCCAGCGGGCGGGTCAGCCACAGCAGCCCGGCGATCAGTTCCTGCCTGGAACTGCGCTCCAGGAGCCAGACCACGGCGCCAACCACCAAGGCAAGGACCAGTACCCGCCCGGCCCCGGTCATCATGCCCTCGGCCGTGGGGGAAAGCGCGCCCAGCAAGGGCAGCAGTTCCCGCCCCGGTGTGAACCAGCCGAACATCAGCACGATGGACAGGTAGAACCAGCGCAGGCGGCGGTTCATACCCAGGAAACGAGCCAAGCCCGCCCGGCCGGTACCCGCCAGCAGCAATGCAATGCCGAAAGCGCCGACCAGGGCGACCAGCCATCCGCCATGGGCGACCAGAGGGATGAACAGCATGACGGCCAGTATGCGAAGACTTGGGTGCATGGGTCTGGAATCAGTCCTGCGAGATCAGCCCCGCAATGGCATCGACGTCAAAAAGCAAAACGGGTGCGGCCCGTTCCCGGACCGCACCCGTTATAAGGTTTACCCGACTCAGGACAGCTGGTCGAGCAGCCCCTGGGCCTCCTGTTTCTGGCTGGCGTTGCCTTCGGTCAGGACTTCCTCGAGAGTGCTGCGCGCCCCTTCGGAATCACCCATGTCGATGTAGGCACGGGCCAGATCCAGCTTGGTGCTGACCTCGTCTCCGGAGGGCAGCGCCTGCTCCTCCTCGTCGGTGACCAGGAGATCATCGCCTTCCGCACCCTCGCCGAGGAAATCGATCTCGGAGAAATCCTCCTCCATGATCTGGGTGTCGTCTTCGGCGGTATCGATGCCCACGGGGCGTTCCGCCGCCGCGGTCTCGCCTTCCAGGTCGAAGGAGGCCGCGAGTTCCTCATCGAGGCCGGCACTGAGATCCTCGTCCAGGGAACCGATCTCCAGGCTCTCCTCAAGCTCCGCGGACACGTCCAGCGGCTTGGACGCCACGGGCTCTTCCACCTGGGTTTCCGCCGTGGTGTCGAGCAGTTCCGTATCCAGGCCCTCTCCTCCCAGGTCCAGGTCGCCCAGATCGAATTCCAGGGCCTCATCGGCTGAGGCCTTGGGCTTCTCGTCCACGTCCAGATCCAGCTCCACCTCGCCGGCGGCTTCCATCTCCGGCGTCTCAGCCGGCTCGGCAGCCGGTTCCTCGCCCAGGTCCAGGTCTTCCAGGGAACCCTCCAGGTCCTGCACGCCCAGGTCCAGATCCACCTCGGGGGCGCCGGCATCACCGCCGAAATCCATGGCGGCTGCACCGGAGAACAGTGCATTGGCCGGGTTCAGATCCTGCCCCATGGACTGCACGCGTTCCCACAGCTGGCTCGGACGGCCTGCCAGGGTATCGTGCATGGCCTGGGCGTTGGCCTCGAAGGCCTCCACGTTACGGTTGGCGTAATGAGTCTCCGCCAGCTTGAAGCGGTAATCCACGCGATCGGGGTGTTCCTGCACGGCCTTATTGAGCAGATCCTCGGCCTGGGAATACAGGCCGTAGGCCAGGTAGACATCCACCTCGGCGATGGTGTCGTCGTTGATGATCTCCTCGCTCTCGACACCAGCGGCAGGGGCCTCGGTCTCTTCGGTCCCGGCGGCTGCCATTTCTTCGGCTTCGCTCAGTTCGGCTTCCTGACCTTCCGCCTCACCGCGATCGGCCGCGATGGCGGCAGCACCGGCCAGGGCACCGCCGGCGGCAGCCGCCGCGAGGGCGCCCTCGCCACCGGACAGGGCGGGTTCGGTCCGGCCGCCGGCCGGTGAGGCCATGCCGGAGGCGGCGGCCGCACGTTTGCCCTTGCCGAGACGCTTGATCATCAGCCAGATGAGCAGCAGCACCAGCAGCAGCACCAGACCCGCGATCATCATCAGGTTGGGGCTGGCCATGATCTCGTCGACCAGGCTCGCAGGACGGGGCTGGACGGGCGCTGCGGGGGCCGGGGCCGGCGCGGGGGCCGCGGCCACCTCCGGTTCCGGGGCAGCCTCGACGGCCGGCGCCTCGGCGGTCTCGGCCATGCGCTCGACCTCGCTGAGGGTCACGGCTTCGCCAGGCACAACGGGTTCGGCTTCTACCGCAGGCTCCACAGGCGCGGGGGCCGGTTCAGTCTCGGCCACGACCGGCGGCTCCTCGGGCGCAACCACTGCGGGCGCCTCGGCCACTTCAGCGGGCTCTGCGGGTTCGCGACCTTCGAGCTCATCCAGGCGGGCCTGCAGCTCGGCCATCTGGGCGTTATTCAGTTCCAGCAGCCGCTCGCTACGCGACAGCAGGGATTCCAGTTCAGCCACCCTGGAACGCAGTTCCTCGGCCTCGCGGCCACGGGTCTCGGCGGTTTCCCGGGCCAGCGCCAGTTCACGCGCGACCTCGGCACGGGCCTCGTCGGTGTCGCGGGCGGCCAGTATCTCAAGCCGTGCATCCTGCTCGGCCGGTGCCGGCGCGGCCTCGGCACGGGGCGCAACGGCGGTCTCGGTGCCCGGCTGGGCGGGAAGCTGGGGCTGGGGTGCCGCGGCGACCCGGGTGCGGTATTCCTGCCACAGGGCGTTCTGTCGGGCCACTTCAGTGCGGGCTTCGGCCTGATTCAGGCGGTTGATCTCCGCCATGTCCGGCACGCGCAGCACACGGCCGCTCTGCAGGTTGTTGATGTTGTTGTCGGTGAAGGCCTCGGGATTGGCGCGCAGCAGGGCCAGCATCATCTGCTCGACGCTGACGCTGGCATCGGGACGCAGATCCCGGGCCACGTTCCAGAGCATGTCGCCGCGCTGCACGCGGTAGGTATCGAGGGTGGCACGGGGCGCCGGGGCAGCAGGACGGGGAGCGGCAGGCGCAGGGGTCGGCCGGGCTTCGCGCGGGGCCTCGGTGACCGGTGCCCGGGGGGCGGGCTCGGCGCGCTGCTCGAACAGCACCGGCGGGTCCAGCAGCAGGGTGTATTCCCGCACCAGGCGGCCGGCGGGCCAGGTGGCCTCCACCAGGAAGTTCACGAAGGGTTCGCGCACCGGGTTGCTGGTGGTGACGCGAATCACGTGACGGCCGTCCGGCAGGGTCGTCGGGGCGAAACGCAGTTCGGTGATGATGGCGGAACGTTCGATGCCCAGGCGGCGGTAGAGCGCCTCCGGGGCAACGCGGACCTGCAGATCCTGCATCTCGCCGGGGCGCACCGAGACCAGTTCGATCTCCGCGTTGAGCGGCTGATTGAGGGCCGAATTGACTTCGATCTCCCCAAGACCCAGCGCCTGTGACAGTCCCGGTACCAGTAACAGCGCCCAGAGGGCCATGCCCATCGCCAGTCTACGCACAGATTGTTCCCCTTCGCATTTTGGTGTTCTGCCAGGCTGCCCGCTCCGCGGAAAGCCTCCCCCTGATTACCTGGCGCTGCCGCCTTGGCGATCGGCGCTCGTGAAGTCAAGTCTAACTATACGGCGTAACTATAGGCTACAGATAGTCTTTTATCAAAATTTCCGCGATCTGGATACTGTTGAGCGCCGCCCCCTTGCGGACGTTGTCCGAGACCACCCACAGATCCAGTCCGCGGGGGTGCGAGATATCCTCGCGGATTCGCCCCACGTAGACCGGGTCGTGGTTGGCCGCCTCGGTCACCGCCGTGGGATAGCCACCGTCCCTGCGCTCGTCAATCACCACCACCCCCGGAGCCTTGCTGAGCAGTTCCCGGGCCGCCTCGGCGGTGATCTTTTCACGGGTCTCGATGTGCACGGCCTCGGAATGACCGAAGAACACCGGCACACGCACCGCGGTGGGATTCACCTGGATGCTGTCGTCGCCCATGATCTTGCGGGTCTCCCAGACCATCTTCATCTCTTCCTTGGTGTAGCCGTTGTCCATGAAGACGTCGATGTGGGGCAGGACGTTGAAGGCGATCTGCTTCGGGTACACCTTGCTCTCCACCGGCTTGGCATTGAGCAGGTTGGCGGTCTGGCCCGCCAGTTCCTCGATGGCCTCCTTGCCGGTGCCGGAGACCGCCTGGTAGGTGGCCACGTTGATGCGCTCGATGCCCACGGCGTCATGGATCGGCTTGAGCGCCACCAGCATCTGGATGGTGGAGCAGTTGGGATTGGCGATGATGCCCCGGTTGGTGTAGCCGGCCACCGCGTGGGGATTGACCTCGGGCACGACCAGCGGGATGTCCGCGTCGTAGCGGAACTGGGACGTGTTGTCGATCACCACGCAGCCGGCGGCGGCCGCCTTGGGGGCGTACTCCTTGGAGACGGACGCGCCCGGGGAGAACAGGCCGATCTGCACCTTGGAGAAGTCGAACTTGGCGAGATCCTGCACCACAAGGTACCGGTCACCGAACTTCACCCGGCTGCCGGCGGAACGCTCGCTGGCCACCGCATAGACCTCGCCCAGGGGCAGATCGCGCTCGGCCAGGATGGACAACATGGTCTCGCCCACGGCCCCCGTGGCACCCACCACCGCTACATCGAACTTCTTGCTCATATGCGTTCTCTCTGAATACGTCTGACCGTCAAATTCCGTCAATCCTGAACAATCCCGGGCATCCTGTCCATGGTCGCAGTCCCAGGTGCCCCTGCCTACCCAGGTTCATGACTGCCGCGGACATGGGCGTGGCGGCCACAGGCCGCCTTAAATTTTCCGCCCATGGTCACATGACACAGGGCGGGCCGTGCCCGCCATTCCCCAATCGCTCAGCGGCGCGGCGGCCATGGGCAGCCCTATGCCTTCAAGGCCTTGACCACCGCATCACCCATCTGGGCGGTGCCCACCTTCTGGCAGCCCTCGGTCCAGATGTCCGGGGTACGCAGACCCTGGTCAAGGACCTTGCTCACGGCGGCGTCCACGAGGTCGGCGAGCGTCGGCTCGTTGAGGGTGTAGCGCAGCATCATGCTCACGGACAGGATCGTGGCCAGGGGATTGGCCACGCCCTGCCCGGCGATGTCCGGGGCGGAGCCGTGGATGGGCTCGTACATGCCCTTACCGGCGGCATCCAGGGAGGCCGAGGGCAGCATGCCGATGGAGCCGGTGAGCATCGCGGCGGCATCGGAGAGGATGTCGCCGAACATGTTCTCGGTGACGATCACGTCGAACTGCTTGGGCGCGCGCACCAGCTGCATGGCGGCGTTGTCCACGTACATATGGGACAGCTCCACCCTGGGGAAGTCCCTGGCCACCTGCTCCACCACCTCGCGCCACAGCTGGGAGACCTCCAGCACGTTGGCCTTGTCCACGGAGCACAGGCGCTTGCCGCGCTTCATGGCGATCTCGAAACCGCTGCGGGCGATGCGCTCGATCTCGTACTCGTCGTAGCGAATGGTGTTGAAGCCCTCGCGGGTGCCGTCGTCCCGGGTGTGGATGCCGCGGGGCTTGCCGAAATAGGCGCCGCCAGTCAGCTCGCGCAGGATCATGATATCCAGCCCGCCCACGATCTCGGGCTTGAGCGCCGAGGCGGAGGCCAGCTGGGGATACAGAATCGCCGGGCGCAGGTTGGCGAACAGGGCCAGCTCGGACCGCAGACCCAGCAGACCCCGTTCCGGACGCAGTTCCCAGTCCAGGGTGTCATACCGGGGCCCGCCCACGGCGCCCAGCAGGATGGCGTCGGCCTCCTTGGCGAGATGCAGGGTTTCATCGGGAAGCGGCTTGCCGGCGGCATCGTAACCGGCACCGCCCACCGGGGCCTCTTCCAGTTCCACGTTCAAACCGTGGTCCTGGCGCAGGGCATTCAGAAGCTTGCTGGCCTCGGCCACGATCTCGGGGCCAATGCCGTCACCGGGCAGCACCAGGATCTTCTTGGTCATGTTCAGGTTCCTTGGTTATCTACTTGAAAAGGCGAATGGACAGGATGAACAGGATTATTTCAGGATTCAAAGGATCCGAAAGGATTGGACAGGATTAACATGATTTACAGGATTTAAAGCACTAGAAATCGTGTCAATCATGTTAATCCTGTCGGATCTTCTTCTCTTTGAGTTGTTATCCTGTCAAATCCTTTTGTTCAGATAGTCATCCTGTCAATCCTGTCCATTCTGTTGAATCAACGAAACAGCCAGGGCGCCTCGGCGCGGCGGCGTTGTTCGTAGGCGCGGATCTCGTCGGCATGCTGAAGCGTCAGGCCGATGTCGTCCAGGCCGTTCAGCAGGCAGTACTTGTGGAACTCGCCCACCTCGAAGGGGAACGCCTCGCCCGAGGGGGTGGTCACGGTCTGCTCGGCCAGATCCACCTTGAGGCGATAGCCCTCGGTGGCTTCCACCTCCTGGAACAGGCGGTCCACGACGGCCTCGTCCAGGACGATGGGCAGCAGGCCGTTCTTGAAGCTGTTGCCGAAGAAGATGTCGGCGAAGCTCGGCGCGATCACCACCCGGATGCCGTAGTCGGTGAGCGCCCAGACGGCGTGCTCGCGGGAAGAGCCGCAACCGAAGTTCTTGCGCGCCAGCAGGATCTCGGCGCCCTGGTAGCGGGGGGCGTTGAGCACGAAGTCCGGGTTGGGCTTGCGTGCGCTGTGATCCATGCCCGGCTCGCCCGGCTCCAGGTAGCGCCAGTCATCGAACAGGTTCGGGCCGAAACCGGTGCGCTTGACCGACTTCAGGTACTGCTTGGGGATGATGGCGTCGGTGTCCACGTTGGAGCGGTCCAGGGGCAGGACCAGCCCGTCGACGGTGGTCAAAGGCTTCATGTCAGATCCTCCTCAGGACTGCGCCAGCTGGCGCACGTCCGTGAAATGGCCGGTCACCGCGGCAGCGGCAGCCATGGCCGGGCTCACCAAGTGGGTGCGTCCGCCCTGCCCCTGCCGGCCCTCGAAGTTGCGGTTGGAGGTGGAGGCGCAGCGCTCCCCCGGCTCCAGGCGGTCGGCGTTCATGGCCAGGCACATGGAACAGCCCGGCTCGCGCCACTCAAAGCCCGCCTCCAGGAACACCTGGTCCAGACCCTCTTGCTCGGCCTGCTGCTTCACCAGCCCGGAACCCGGCACCACCATGGCAAGCTTCACGTTGCCCGCCACCTTGCGGCCGCGCACCACGGCGGCGGCGGCGCGCAGGTCCTCGATGCGGGAGTTGGTGCAGGAACCGATGAACACCTTGTCGATGGCGATCTGCTCGATGGGCGTGTTGGCTGCAAGCCCCATGTACTCGAGCGCCCGCTTCATGCCCGAAGCCTTCACCGGGTCCGTGGCCTCTGCGGGATCCGGCACGCGGCCGGTCACCGGCACCACCATCTCCGGCGAGGTGCCCCAGCTCACCTGGGGGGCAATGGCCGTGGCGTCGAGGCGCACCACCCGATCGAACCGGGCATCGGCGTCACTGTTCAGTTCGCGCCAGGCGGCCACGGCGCTTTCCCACTGTTCACCCGTGGGCGCATAGGTCCGGCCCTTCACGTACTCGATGGTGGTCTCGTCCACCGCCACCATGCCCGCGCGGGCACCGGCCTCGATGGCCATGTTGCACACGGTCATGCGGCCTTCCATGGACAGATCACGGATGGCCTCGCCGCCGAACTCGATGGCGTAGCCGGTGCCGCCGGCGGTGCCGATCTCGCCGATGATGGCCAGCACGATGTCCTTGGCGGTGACGCCTGGGCCCACCCGGCCGTCCACGGACACCAGCATGTTCTTCATCTTCTTCTGCAGCAGGCACTGGGTGGCCAGCACGTGCTCCACCTCGGAGGTGCCGATGCCGAAGGCCAGCGCCCCGAAGGCGCCGTGGGTGGAGGTGTGGGAATCACCGCACACCACGGTCATGCCCGGCAGGGTCGCGCCCTGCTCGGGACCGATCACGTGCACGATGCCCTGGCGCACGTCGTTCATGGGGAAGAAGGTGATGCCGAACTCGTGCACGTTGGCGTCCAGGGTCTCCACCTGGATGCGCGAGACCGGGTCGCTGATGCCCTGGTCCCGGTGGGTGGTGGGCACGTTGTGATCGGGCACCGCCAGCACCGTGTCCGTGCGCCAGGGCTTGCGCCCGGCCAGGCGCAGGCCCTCGAAGGCCTGGGGCGAGGTCACCTCGTGGACCAGGTGCCGGTCGATATACAGCAGCGCCGTGCCGTCGGGCTCGGTGCGCACCACGTGGGCGTCCCACAACTTGTCGTACAGGGTCTTGCCGGTCATGGACGGATGCCTCCGCTATTTCGCGATGGGGAAAAGCATAGGCGGGGGCATGAAATAACACAAATTCATGTTTTTCATGTGCTAAATTCCATTTAGGAATAAATGGAGGATTGCCGTGGACCTGGACAACCTGAACACCTTCCTGGCCGTGGCCGAGACGCGCTCCTTCTCCCTGGCCGCCGAACGACTGCACCTGACCCAGCCCGCGGTGAGCAAGCGGGTCGCGGCCCTGGAAGGCGACCTGGGGCAGCGCCTGTTCGACCGCATCGGACGGCAGGTGAGTCTCACCGAGGCAGGCCGGGTACTGCTGCCCCAGGCCCGGCGCATCCTGGCAGACCTGGACGACGCCCGGCGCACCCTGGAGAACCTGAGCCACCAGGTGGCGGGTCCCCTGTGGCTGGCCACCTCCCACCACGTGGGCCTGCACCGGCTGCCCCCGATCCTCAAGACCTTCACCCGCCACTGGCCGGACGTGGATCTGCACATCCGCTTCATGGAATCCGAGGAGGCCTGCCGGGCCGTGGCCCATGGCGACGTGGACCTGGCGGTGGTCACCCTGCCTGTCGAACCCGAGGCGCACCTGGAGATCCGCACCGTCTGGGCGGACCCCCTGGTGCCGGTGGTGGCCTCGGACCATCCCCTGGTCGTGCAGGCACGGCCGGACCTCAATGCCCACGACGCCATCCTGCCCCCCGCCGGCACCTTCACCCGCGGGCTCATCGACACGGCCCTGGCGGAGCATGGCATCCGCCCCCGCCACATCCTGGAGACACCATATCTCGAGACCATCCGCATGCTGGTCTCCATCGGCCTGGGCTGGAGCCTGCTGCCGGAGACCCTGCTGGACGCATCCATCCAGGCCCTGCCCCTGCCCGGCCTCAGACCCGTGCGACGGCTGGGCAGCGTCGTGCACCACGAACGAACCCTGTCCAACGCCGCCGGCGCGATGCTGGCCATGCTGCCCGGGCCGGGCTGACCGGACCGCTCAAGCCGAGGCGGACAGTCGACTCTGCCTGGCACCCAGCCAGGCCACCATGAAGCCGAGTGCCGCCAGGCCGGAGGCCATGATGTAGACCCAGTGGGGCCCGATCCCGTCCCAGACGTAGCCGCTCGCAAGACTGCCCAAGGCCCCGCCGAGGCCGAAGCTCAGCGATGAGTACAGGGCCTGGCCCCTGCCCTGCAGTCGGCCGGGGAAGAACTCGTGGATGAGCGAGATGGCGGCGGCGTGGTAGAGACCATAGCTCGCGGCGTGCATCACCTGGGTAAGCAGCATCACCGGCAGCAGTTGCGGCAGGCTCGCCAGCAGCCACCAGCGCACGGCGGTCACCCCGATGGCCACCATGAGCAGGGGCCAGGCGCCGAAGCGCGGCAGCCAGCGGTGCATCATCAGGAACACCCCCACCTCCGCCAGCACCCCCAGGGCCCAGAGCTGGCCGGCCATGGTGCGGGAGTAGCCGTTGTCTTCGAGGTAGATGGTGAAGAACGCGTAGTAGGGGCCATGGCTCGCCTGCATCAGGAAACAGGCGAGGATCAGCGCCAGCACCTCGGGGCGCCGGAGGGTGGCAAGCAGGGAGCTGGTGCTGCGCGCCTGAACCCCGGGCGGACCGTCAGAGACGACCAGCGTGGTCAGCCACATGGCGGCCAACAACACCAGCACGATCCAGGGCAGCACCGAGACCTCCACCCGTTCGAACAGGGGCCCCAGCAGGGCCACGGAGGCGATGAAGCCGATGGAGCCCCACAGGCGGATGCGGGCGTAGCGGTTGGTGCGGCTGCCCAGGCGGTTCATGGTAAGCGCCTCGAACTGGGGCAGCGCGGCGTTCCAGAAGAAACTGAACAGGGCCATCATGACCGCCATCCACCAGTAGCCGCTGTAGAGCGTCACCCCGGAGAAACACACCAGCGCCAGCAGCGCCGCCACGCGGATCACCCAGGTGCGCCGCCCGGTGGTGTCCGCCAGCCAGCCCCAGACATTGGGGGCGATGATCTTGGTGGCCATGATGATGGCCATGAGTTCGCCGATCTGCGCCGGGTTGAAGCCCTGGTCGCGCAGGTACAGACCCCAGTACGGCACGAAGGCGCCGATGCTGGCGAAGTAGAAGAAATAGAAACCGGAGAGTTTCCAGTAGGGGGTCGTGGGCATTCCTGATGTCTTTCAAAAGCGAACCGCGAAGGGCGCCAAGGGAAGCGCGAAGGGCGCGAGGGGATATTTTCAGATCACCGTCGCGCGCGAGTTCACCACGCGTCGAATGCCCTGCTTCATGTGCTGCACATTGAAATTGAGAAGGTAGCCGAGTGCAAACTGTCCGAGGCGCAGATAACTCAACAATTGGGCGAGGTGGAGATCGTTCAAGCGATCCACAGACTTGACCTCCACAACGACCATTTCCTCGATGAGCAGGTCCATACGGTAGGCATTCTCGATTTGATGACCATCATAGACGAAGGGAATTACCCGCTGTCGTTCAACACTGAGGCCTCTTTTCTGCAACTCCAGAGCGAGGCATGTCTCGTATGCCCCTTCGAGCAACCCAGGGCCGAGCCGGGTGTGAACGCGCATCGAGGCGTCGATGACCTGATGCCCGACCAGTTCCAGTTTTCCTTCACGTCCTTCGCGCATCCCTTCGCGCCCTTCGCGGTCAGCTGTTCAAGGTGTTGATCCCGGAATATCCGGCATGTCGGTCTGCACGTCGCCGCACTGGGCCCGGTGGCGCAGGGCGTGGTCCATGAGCACCATGGCCAGCGCCGCCTCGGCGATGGGGGTGGCGCGGATGCCCACGCAGGGGTCGTGGCGGCCGGTGGTGATCACCTCCACGGGCTCGCCGTGCACGTTCACGGAGCGGCCCGGGATGCGGATGCTGGAGGTGGGCTTGAGCGCGATGGACACGCGGATGTCCTGGCCGCTGGAGATGCCGCCCAGGGTCCCGCCGGCATGGTTGGAGAGAAAGCCCTCGGGGGACATCTCGTCCCGGTGCTCGGTGCCCTTCTGGGCGACACACGCAAATCCGTCGCCGATCTCCACGCCCTTGACCGCGTTGATGGCCATCATGGCGTGGGCGATGTCGGCGTCCAGGCGGTCGAAGATGGGCTCGCCCCAGCCGGGCGGCACGCCGGTGGCCACCACGTTGACCCGGGCGCCCACGGAATCCCCTTCCTTGCGCAGGGCGTCCATGTAGGCCTCCAGCTCCGCCACCTTGTCCGGGTCCGGGCAGAAGAAGGGATTGGTCTCGACCACGTCCCAGTCCTTGTGCTCGAGGGCGATGGGGCCCAGCTGGGCGAGATAGCCGCGGATCTCCACGCCATAGCGCTCGCGCAGGTATTTCTTGGCGATGGCGCCGGCGGCCACCCGCATGGCAGTCTCGCGCGCAGAGCTGCGCCCGCCGCCACGATAGTCCCGCAGGCCGTATTTCTTGAAATAGGTGTAGTCGGCGTGCCCGGGGCGGAAGCGGTCGGCGATGTTGCCGTAGTCCTTGGAGCGCTGGTCCACGTTCTCGATGATGAGCGCGATGGGCGTGCCGGTGGTGACCCCCTCGAACACGCCAGAGAGGATGCGCACCTCGTCGGTCTCCCGGCGCTGGGTGGTGTGCCGGGACTTGCCGGGACGACGGCGTTCCAGATCGTTCTGCAGATCCGCCTCCGTGAGCGCCATGCCCGGGGGACAGCCGTCCACGATGCAGCCGATGGCAGGGCCATGGCTCTCGCCGAAGCTGGTGACGGTGAAGAGTTTTCCGAAGCTGTTTCCTGACATGGCGCGCATTGTAGCAGAGGGCGCGGGGTGTGGGCGGGTGATTCGGCGTGCCACGGGACGGTAAACTGGACTCATGAGATACACCACGCGCACCGCTCTCATCAGCATGCTCCTCTGGGTCGTCCTGGGAGGCACCGCCGGTGCCCTGGCCGCCGATGCGGACCTGCCCATCTTCGATACCCACCTGCACTACAGCGGCCCGGACGTGGGCGGCGCGGCGGGGCTCTGGACGCCCGAGGAGATCCTGGCCAAGCTCGACCGCAACCACGTGTCCCGGGCGCTGTTCTCCAGCCGGCCCAACGAGGCCACCCAGCGCCTGTACGAGGCGGCGCCGGAGCGCATCGTGCCCTTCCTCATGCCCTACCGCAGCCGGGAGGACCGCCACGTCTACCACTCGGACCCGGACCTGATCCCCTGGCTGGAGCAGTGGCTGGAGTGGGGCCACTGGCGGGGCATCGGCGAATTCCACCTGTTCTCGGAGCACGCCGGCACGGAGGTGATCCGCGACATGGCCCGGCTGGCCGAGGCGCGCGGCCTGATTTTGCAACTGCACGGCGACCATGGCGTCGTGGAGCGCCTGTTCGAGCACGCCCCCGGGGTGACCCTCCTCTGGGCCCACGCGGGCACCGTGCCGGTGCCGTTTTTCATCAGCCTGTACCTGGAACGCTTCGAGAACCTGTACGTGGACCTGTCCATGCGCAACGAGCGCATCGCCCCGGACGGGGTCCTTGATCCGGAATGGGCCGCGCTGTTCGAGCGCTTCCCGGACCGCTTCATGGTGGGCATGGACACCTTCAGCCCCAACCGCTGGCGCCAGTTCGATGCACTGGTGGCCGAGACCCGCCACTGGCTGACCCAGCTGCCCCCGGAACTGGCCGAGGCCCTGGCCTGGCGCAACGCCGAACGCCTGCTGGAGACGCCTGTGCGGTAGACTCGCGCAATCATTCAGGGGAATTCTGTGGCCTTTCCGGCGTCATAAACCCAGCCTATTTCTGAACACACCGATGAAGACATGAAAAAGACGGGATCTCTCCTGCTGCTCTGCCTGTGCCTGATCGCCCCCCTGGCTGCGGGCGCCATGACCCTCGACCTGAAGGATGGCACCGAACTGCCCGTGGCCCGCTACGAGGCCGAGGGCGAGCGCCTGCTCATCTGGCTGCCCTCGGAGCACGGCGTGCTCGCCGGCCATCACCAGCAGGCGGAATTCCTGCAGGCCCGAGGTGTCGAGGTCTGGCTGCCGGATCCCTTCAGCGCCTACTTCCTGCCCAACACCCCCAGCAGCCTGGACCAGATCCCCGACGCCCTGATCGCCTGGCTGATCGACGCGGCCCGGGAGGAAACCGGCAAGCAGGTGTTCGTGTTCGGCAACGACCGGGCCGCTCCCTGGGTGCTGAGCGGCCTGCGGGAATGGCAGCTTCAGGAACCCGATCGTGACGGCCTGGGCGGCGTGGTACTCATGAGCCCCTACCTGCACACGGGCATTCCCGAGGATGACCGCCCGGCGCAATTCCAGCCCATCACCCGGGGCACCAACCTGCCCGTGTACCTGATTCAGCCGGTGCTCTCGCCCCAGTATCCCCTGCTCAAGGCCATGGCCGAGCGGCTGGCGGAAGGCGGCAGTCAGGTCTACGTGCGCACCCTGCCGCGCGTGCGGGACCGGTTCTTCTTCCGTCCCAACACCCTGGAGGCGGAGGACGCATTCAAGCCCCAGTTCGCGGCGGAGCTGGACACCGCCCTGCGCCTGCTGAACGGCCTGGAATCTCGGCGCGCCGCCGTGGATCTGCCCGGCGAGGCACGCACCGCCACCCCAACCCGCCAGGACCGGCGCCTGGAACCCTGGCGCGGCAACCCGGAGCCACCACCCCTGGTCCTGCCCGACCTGGACGGCAAGACCCATGACCTGGCCGATTACGAGGGCACGGTCGTGCTCATCAATTTCTGGGCCAGCTGGTGTCCGCCCTGCGTGCACGAGATGCCCTCCATGCAGCGCCTTGAAGAGAGCTTCGAGGGGCGGCCCTTCACCATCCTGGCGGTGAACCTGGGCGAGGACGAGGCCACCGTGCTGCCCTTCCTGGAACGCATCAACGTGGACTTCACCATCCTCATGGATCCGGCCGGTCAGGCCCTGCGCAACTGGAACGTACTCGCCTATCCCACCAGCTACGTGATCGACCGGCAGGGCCGCATCAGCCATGCCCTGTTCGGCGCCATCGAATGGATGGACCCGGAGGTGATCGCGGTGTTCGAGGATCTGATGGCGCGGGCAAGCAGGGGGCAGTGAGTTCCCATGAAGGTCAAAAGCCTTCAACGCAAAGGCGCGAAGACGCAGAGGACGCAAAGCAAGTCTTTGTGAAGTAAAACCCTTGCGTCCTTCGCGGTTCAACTTCCCCTTTTCTATTCTCCCGGCCCTTTGTACAGCAGCGCCAGGTTGCGTACGGCCAGGAAGACCTCCCGGAGGAAGGTGATGAGTGCGCCGATCAGGGACAGCATCGCGGCGACAAACAGCCCGCCGACGATCTCCGGCAGGTCCAGGGTGAAGAAGTGGTCCAGGAAGGCGAACACGATCAGCAGACAAACGAACAGCCCCGAAAGGGTTGCCAGGGCGATGCCCAGGTAGGCCAGGCGGGCGCGTTTTCTCAGGGTGTTCAGTTCACGATAGGCGGCGGCCCTGGCCGCGTGGTCCCCCAGGGCGCTCATGCCCGATTCCAGGTTGCGGCTGCGATCCACCACCCGGGCCAGCCGGTTGGCGAAGGCGTTGATGAAGGCGCCGATGCCCGCCAGCAGGAACACCGGCGCAACCGCCAGCTGGATCACCTGGGAGATCTCGGCGGGCTGAGATTCCATGAAGATTGGCATGGTGCTGTCCCGGGTGGCCATGTAATCCCAGGATGTTAGCGGGAAAGTGATCGCGAATGCATGCCAGTCCGCGGATCAGTAAAGCCTTAATGATTGTTTTCCCCAAAAGACTTTCTTTGCGCCCTCTGCGTCTTCGCGTCTTTGCGTTGAGGGTCTTTGACTAGATCACCTTCGAATACCGCTGCGCCCGAGACTCGCGCAGGTAGCGGTCGAACACCATGCAGATGTTGCGGATCAAGAGGCGTCCCTTGGGACTGACCTGGATGCCAGAGTCGTTCAGCTCGATCAGACCATCCGCCTGCATCGGCGCGAGCGCCTCCAGTTCGCACTCGAAGTAATCCCAGAACACGATGCCGTGGCGTGACTCTAGGTCGCGAAAATCCAGACGGAAGTGGCAGATCAGCGCCGTGATCACGTCCCGGCGCAGGCGGTCATCCGCGTCCAGCTCCACGCCCCGGAACACCGCCAGTTCGCCGGCATCGATGCGCGCGTAGTAGCGCTCCAGGTCGTGTTGATTCTGGGCGTAGCAGTCCTGCACCATGCCGATGCTGGTCACGCCCAGGCCGATCACGTCGCAATGGGCGTGGGTCGAGTAGCCCTGGAAATTGCGATACAGGGTCCCTTCCCTCTGGGCTACTGCCAGTTCGTCGTCGGGGCGTGCGAAGTGGTCCATGCCGATGTAGACATAGCCCGCCTCGGTGAGCTGGGCGATGGTCTGCTGAAGGATCAGCAGCCGGTCCGCCGGGGACGGCAGGTCCTGTTCGTTGATGCGCCGCTGGGGCTTGAAGCGCTCCGGCAGGTGGGCGTAGTTGAACACCGAGATGCGATCCGGCCCCGCCTCGATCATGCGCTCCACGGTGACCGCGAAGCTCGCCGGGGTCTGCAGCGGCAGGCCGTAGATCAGGTCCACGCTGATGGAGCGGAAACCCACCTGCCGGGCCTCTTCCAGGACATGCAGGGTCTGGGAGGCCGGCTGGATGCGGTTGACCGCCCGCTGTACCCGGGGATCGAAATCCTGCACCCCGAGACTCAGGCGATTGAAGCCCAGGCGACGCAACAGGGCCAGGGTGTCCCCGCCCACCTCCCGGGGATCGATCTCGATGCCGTATTCGCCGGTGTCGTCATCCAGCAGCTGGAAATGGCTGGACAGGATGGTCATCAGTTCCGTCATCTCCTCGTGGGAGATGAAGGTGGGCGTGCCGCCACCCAGGTGCAGCTGCTCCACCGGCCGGCTGTTGTCGAACAGGGCCGCCTGCAGGCCGATCTCCCGGTACAGCCGGTCCAGATAGGGCCGTGCGCGGCCACGGTCCTTGGTCACCACCTTGTTGCAGGCGCAGTAGTAGCAGACCGTGTCGCAGAAGGGTATGTGCACGTACAGGGACAGAGGCCGGCCGGAGGCGTTGCTGGCCTCGGCCTGGGCCCGGTAATGCTCGGCCGTGAAGCCTTCGTGGAACTGCACCGCGGTCGGGTAGGAGGTGTAGCGGGGCCCGGCGGTATCGTAGCGGCGGATCAGGTCCGCATCGAAATCCACGTTCTGGGGGATGGGGGCTTGGGTCATGGCATGGGGTATGTCTGATTGGCCTGGTAGGAATCTAGCGCCCCCGGGCGGATCGGGAGATGACCGAGGTCAACAATTCGGTCAGGGAGTGAGGAATGAGGAGTAAGGAGTGAGGGGCCTCGGGTGAACCGTAGGTCGGCCTTCAGGCCGACGCCGCTGCTTATCGAAGCCTCTGCTGTCGGCCTGAAGGCCGACCTACGCACGCGTTACATCTCCCCCGATCGCTTGCCTCCTGCCCTGCCTGCCCTGCCTGCCCCCTGACTCCTCACCCCTCACCCCTGACCGCCCAGCCGCCCCAGATCTTCGGCACTCACCACGAACACCCCCTGTCCCCCGTGCTCGAACTCAAGCCAGGTCAAGGGCGCGTCCGGCAGCCGCGCCATGAGCGCTTCCTGGCTGTTGCCCACCTCCACCACCAGGATGCCGCCGGGGTTCAGGTGCTCGGGCGCATCACGCAGGATGCGCAGGGTGGCGTCCAGACCGTCCTCGCCGGAGGCCAGGCCCAGCACCGGCTCGTGACGGAACTCGGGGGTGAGCGCGGCCATGTCGGCGGCGTCCACATAGGGCGGGTTGCTGACGATCAGGTCGTAGCGCTCGCCGGCAAGCCCCTCGAACAGGTCCGAGCGGATCGCGCGCACCCGGTCAGCCACCCCATGGCGGCGGATGTTCTCCCGGGCCACGGCCAGGGCATCGGGGGAGATGTCGCTCAGGTCCACCCGGGCGTCGGGGAAGGCATGGGCGCAGGCGATGCCGATGCAGCCGCTGCCGGTGCACAGATCCAGCACCCGCTCGACCCGCTCCGGATCGATCCAGGGGGCGAAGCCCTGCTCGATGAGTTCCGCGATGGGCGAACGGGGCACCAGCACCCGCTCATCCACGTAGAAGGACAGGCCCGCGAACCAGGCCTCGCGGATCAGGTAGGCGGCGGGCTTGCGGGTGCTAACCCGCTGCAGCAGCAGGTCCGCCACCCGGGCGCGTTCCTCCCGGGACAGGCGCGCGTCCAGATACGCGGGCGGCAGGTCGTGGCCGAGATGCAGGGCGTGCAGGACCAGCCAGGCGGCCTCGTCCAGGGCATTGTCGGTGCCATGACCGTAGGTCAGGCCCGCCTCGTTGAAACGGCTGGCACCCCAGCGAATGAAGTCGCGGATGGATTCCAGGCCCTGGGTGCAATTGGGGTCGGTCATGGTCTCTGCCGGTGCGGGAAAAGATGTGGAATAATACCCGCATGACATCCACACAGAACAATCGCAGTCTGCAGATCGTCCTGCTGGTGGTGGCGGGCGTGGTGGCGCTGGCCATCGGGCTGGGTATCGGCATGATGCAGCGGGACGCCGCCCCCGGCGGTACGCTCACCCTGCAAAGCGGTACCTGGCTGACAGAGCCCCGGCCGCTGCCCGAGTTCGAGCTGGTGGACATGAACGGTGAGCCCTTCACCCGCGCGTCCCTCGAGAACCAGTGGACCTTCCTGTTCTTCGGTTACACCTACTGCCCCGACATCTGCCCCATGACCATGGCCCTGCTGGCCAGCACCTTCGAGGAGATCCGGCGCGCCGACCCCAGCGTCGACCCCCGGGCGGTGTTCGTGTCCGTGGATCCGGAGCGGGACACCCCCGAGGCCCTGAAGACCTACGTGCCCTATTTCCACCAGGAGTTCCTCGGCGTGACCGGGCCCATGGAACAACTGACCCCGCTGACCCGCTCCATGGGCATCCTGCACCGCAAGGCGGAGGACCCCCGGGATCCGGACAATTACCTGGTGGATCACTCCGCCTCCATCATCCTGATCAACCCCCGGGGCGAGTTCCAGGCGGTCCTGAGCGCCCCCCACCAGGTCGAGACCCTGGCCTCGGACTTCCTGCAGATCCACAAGCGCTACCGGCCCGGCTGACATGAGCCAGGTGCCGCCCCGCTGGCTTGACTGGCTCAAGTCCCTGCCCCTGTACCTGCTGCCCCACCACGCCATCTCCCGACTGGTGCATCGCCTCGCCCGCTGGGAGACCCGGGCCAAGAACCCGGTGCTGCGCTGGTTCATCCGCCATTACGGGGTGGCCATGGGCGAGGCCCAGGAATCCCGCCCCGAGGCCTACGCGAGCTTCAACGCCTTCTTCACCCGGGCCCTGCGACCCGAGGTCCGCCCCCTGGACCCGGACCCGCTGGCCCTGCTGAGCCCTGCCGACAGCACCGTCAGCGCCCTGGGACGCATCCGCGACGGGCGCATCATCCAGGCCAAGGGCCATGGATACAGCCTGGACATCCTGGTGGGCGGTGACCCCCGGCGGGCGGATCCCTTCCGCAACGGACATTTCATCACCCTCTACCTCTCCCCCCGGGACTACCACCGGGTGCACATGCCCGCCGCCGGGCGCCTGCTGGAGACGGTGTACGTGCCCGGCCGGCTGTTCTCCGTGGCGCCCCACACGGTGCGCACCATCCCCAACCTGTTCGCCCGCAACGAGCGGGTCGCCTGCCTGTTCGACACCGACCGAGGCCCGCTCGCCTCCATCATGGTGGGCGCCATCAACGTGGGCAGCATCGAGCTGGTGTGGGCCGGCGAGATCACCCCGCCGCAGCATGACCTGACCGTCACCCGCTACGACCACCGCCCGGTGCAGCTGGCCCGGGGCGCCGAGATGGGGCGCTTCAACCTGGGTTCCACGGTGATCCTGCTGCTGCCGGAGGGCCCCTTCACCTGGAACGCCGAGCTGGCGCCGGGGGTGCGGGTGAAGATGGGGCAGGCACTGGGGAAGTGGGAAGGGTGAATTGGGAAGGGTGAATTGGGAAGGGTGAATTGGGAAGGGTGAATTGGGAAGGGTGTAGGTCGGGCTTCAGCCCGACAGCCGCGGCATCGGCAGGCCACTCTGTCGGGCTGAAGCCCGACCTACCTTGGATCACGCACGATCCCAGGCAAAGGCCAGCACCTGGTCGATGTGCGAGGCGCCGGTCAGGCACATGAGCAGCCGGTCCAGGCCCAGGGCCACGCCGGCGCAGTCGGGCAGGCCCGCTTGCAGGGCCGCCAGCAGGTGCCGGTCCACGGGCACCTCGGGCAGACCCCGCGCCTGACGGATCGCCAGATCCCGTGCAAAACGGGCCGCCTGTTCGTCGGCATCGCTCAGTTCGTGGAACCCGTTGGCCAGTTCCAGGGAGCCCCAGTGCAGCTCAAAGCGGGCAGCGGTGGGCGGATCACCAGGGCGCAGGCGGGCGAGCGCCGCCTGGCTGGCGGGGTAGCCGTGGATGAAGATCAGGCGCCCGGCGGGAAAGGCCGGCGCCACCACCTGGCTCATGAGCAGGTCCAGCCAGCCGTCCCGGTCCAGTTCGCCGGAGAAGGCGATGCCATGGTCTGCCGCATTGGCGGACAGTTCAGCGACCGTGGCCGCGAAGGGATCGAGCCCGGCATGGCGGCGGAAGGCCTCGGCGTAGTCCAGACGCTCGGCAGGGCCGGGATCGTTTGCAGCGGCCAGCGTTCGTACCAGGGCCTCCACCTCGTCCATGAGCCGGTGCTCATCGAAATCCAGCCGGTACCACTCCAGCAGGCTGAACTCGGGGTTGTGATAACGCCCCGCCTCGCCGGCGCGAAATACCCGGGCGATCTGGTAGATGTCGCCGCTGCCCGCCGCCAGCAGGCGCTTCATGGGAAATTCGGGCGAGGTGTGCAGGTAACGGTACCCGGCATCGGTACCGGCCACCAGGCTTTCCAGGGCGGGATCGGTGGCGGCGGCCCGGGAGAGCATGGGGGTCTCCACCTCCAGCACGCCGCGCCCGGCGAAGAAGGCACGTATCCCGGCGTGCATCGCAGCCCGTGCGCGCAGCACGTCCGGCGATGCCCCGGGGTACCAGTCCTCATTCACCGGGGGATGGGGCTCAGACGCGGGAGACGTATTCGCCGGTGCGGGTGTCCACGCGCACCTTCTCGCCCTCTTCCACGAACAGCGGCACCTTGACCACGGCACCGGTCTCCAGGGTCGCCGGCTTGGTGCCGCCCTGGGCGGTGTCGCCGCGCACGCCGGGGTCACACTGGGTGATGGTCAGTTCCACGAAGTTGGGCGGGCTCACGGCCAGGGGCACACCGTTCCACAGGGTCACAACGCACATGTCCTGCTCCTTGAGCCACTTGATGGCATCGGCCACGGCGGCCTCGCCAGCGGCGTGCTGCTCGAAGGTATCTGGTACCATGAAGTGCCAGAATTCGCCGTCGGTGTAGAGGTACTGCATGTTGGTATCCATCACGTCGGCGGCCTCCACGGAATCCCCCGACTTGAAGGTCTTTTCCAGCACCCGGCCGGTCTTGAGGTTGCGCACCTTGACGCGGTTGAAGGCCTGGCCCTTGCCGGGCTTGACGAACTCGTTCTCGATGATGGCGTAGGGATCGCCATCCATCAGGATCTTCAGGCCGCTCTTGAATTCGCTGGTGCTGTAGTTCGCCATAAGTGGTGTGTCTCTTCGGGAGGCGGAGCGAGGCTCCGGATAAAGTCAGGAAAATCAAGCCGCACATGATAACCCGAACACTGCCAGCAAGACAGGTGCCCCCGCAGCCGGAGCCGTCAAACCCGGGCCGGGCGCGCCCCTGGCAGCGCCTTCAGGCCGCTGCCATCACGGACCCCGAGGTGCTGATCCGGCGTCTGGGCCTGGACCCCGCCCTGCTGCCCGCGGCACGCCGCGCCGCAGAACTGTTCCGCCTGCGGGTTCCCGATGGCTACCTGGCACGCATGCGCCCCGGCGACCCGAACGACCCGCTGCTGCGCCAGGTCCTGCCCCTGGACGCGGAATACCGCGACGTCCCCGGATTCGTGGAGGATCCGGTGGGCGACGGCGCCGCCATGGTGGCGCCGGGCCTGCTGCACAAATACCGGGGCCGGGTGCTGCTGGTGACCACCGGCGCCTGCGCGGTGCACTGCCGCTACTGTTTCCGCCGCCACTTCCCCTACGGCGAAGCCAATCCCGCCCGGGGTGAGTGGCAGGCGGCACTGGACTACATCGCGGGCGACGATTCCATCCACGAGGTGATCCTGAGCGGCGGTGACCCCCTGTCCCTGTCCGACGAGCGCCTCTCGGGCCTTGCCGGCGCCCTGGGGGAGATCCCCCATGTACGGCGCCTGCGGGTGCACAGCCGCCAGCCGGTGATCCTGCCCGAGCGGGTGGACGAAGACCTGCTGGCCTGGCTGCGTCCCGGGCGTTTCCAGACCGTCCTGGTGATCCATGCCAATCACGCCAGGGAGATCCACTGGCCCGTGCGCGAGGCCCTGGCCCGGCTCGCTCGGGCCGGGGTGAGCCTGCTGAATCAGTCCGTGCTGCTGCGCGGTGTGAACGACGACGTGGACACCCTGGCAGACTTGAGCGAAACCCTGTCTGCCACCGGCGTGATGCCCTACTACCTGCACCAGCTGGACCCGGTGCGCGGCGCATCCCATTTCCAGGTGGATGACGATCGGGCGCTGCGCCTGCACCACGGGCTCAGGGCGCGTCTGCCCGGCTACCTGGTGCCCCGGCTGGTGCGGGAGATACCGGGACAGGACGCGAAGTCGCCCCTGTCGGGATGATTCCTCGTTCATCTGAAAATTCATGAAAAAATTCGGGCAGCTGCTATAGAATATTGAACCAGTTCACAGAATTCCTGATCTACGGTGTAGGTCAAGCAACGGAATCACCGAATGCTGTTCAGACTGCCCGGCCTCAAGGCCACCACCACACCGGATGGAATCCCGACCCAGCCGAGCAAACTGCGACGCTGGCTTGAGGCCCTGCCCATGGTGAACATGGGCGAGGCCACGCGGCAGTTCTATGAAGGCCTGCGCAGCCTGAACAAGGCCGAAATGTCTCCCGTGGACCGCCTGGAACTGATGGAGACCCTGCGTCCCACGGCCAAGGTGATCCTGGCCCACCTCAGTCGCCACTTTCACAACCGCACCCTGCCCCTGCCGGAGAAAAGCCGGCGCATCGCCGACCTCAACCGGGTCCTGCTGGTGGAACTGGGGCGGGGCTACCGGCTGGCGATCGTCGACCTGGTCCAGGGCGGACACAAGCGCCAGATCCAGAAATGGCTCGGCCTGGCCTGCTACCGGGCGCTGCGCTACACCGGCGACGGCGTGATCCATGCCTGGCGTCTGTACACCCCCCTCGGCCAGGGAATCTGGCATGACATCCACGAGCTCTACGCCATCGCCGAAAAGCACGGTGCGCATGATACGCCAGTGCCCGATGACGAGTTGCACCAGCGAGACCGCGGCACAGTGAGCGACGCCTACATCCGCCTGTGCGTGCTGGGTCTGAGCCGCCCGCCCGCCCTGCGCCAGGGCGAGGTGGACAAGCTCAACGACTACCTGCAGGCCGCCGTGCATTCGGCGATCATCGTCTCGACCCCGATGCCCGATAGCGCCAACGGCGTCACCCTCACGGATCTCAACGGAGACCGGGGGCCGGTGCACGTGAACATCGCCGAGCTGCCGGAAGGCCCCCAGGTGCGCCTGTTCAACCTGACCCCGCTGATCCACGAGATCCGCGAGCACCTGCAGCACGGCGGCAAGCCCCGGGCCACGGACATGAGCACCGATCTCATGCGCCGCCTCCTGGATATCTGGACCCGCAGCAGCAAGCGTCGCTTCAGCCGTGCCCAGCGGGACGACGACATGAACGTCACCATGGGCCTGACCAACATCCACATCGCCATCAGCGAGGAACAGGAGCAGGTCTACGGGCCCAAGGACAAGCCCGCGCAGTTCGGCGATCTGAGCCTGCAGCCCATCTCCGACGTGCACCGGGCGGACCGCGAAGGCCAGTTCCTGGCCAAACACGACGCCCTGGGCGGCGCCGATGCCTGGGACATGGTGGGCCGCGGCAATGTGGTCACCGAGTCTTACCTCACCGAGAAACACACACCCGCACCCATCCGGGCCATCGGCCTGGGCCATGCCGAGGCCGAGACCTGGCAGGTGCTCAACGCCAGTGCCGGCGGCTTCTGTCTGCGCTGGCCGGGGCAGCAACCCACCCGCGCCCAGGTGGGCGAACTCATCGGCCTGCGGGAAAAGGAAGGCAGCCACAACCAGTGGCGCGTCGGCGTGATCCGCTGGATGCTCAACAAGGGGGAACAGGGCCTGGAGATCGGCGTACAGGTGCTCGCGCCCAAGACACTGCTTGTCACCCTGGAGCACGCCCACATGGGTCAGCCCAGCGGCGACCCGGTGGAGGCCCTGCTGCTGCCGGCCATCAAGACCATCCAGCAGCCGCCCAGCCTGCTGGCCCCCACGCGCCGCTTCCGCCTCGGCGACCAGGTCATCGTCAACCTGGCGGGTCGTGCCCTGCGCGTGAAGCTCTCAAGCCAGGGCGAGCACACCAGCCTGTTCACCCAGTTCCGCTACACGAGCCTCGGCAACGTCGAGCAAGCCTCCCCCGAAGCCTCCCCGGGCGGCGACACCTTCGACAAGGTCTGGACCCTGATCTAGTCCGCACTGCTGGTCCCCTGCGGGCGCAGGTCCTGCATGTTGCCACCTGCCCTGGATGCTGGCACAGCATGGCCGGTCTACGGCACAATGGCTCTCTGCGCGCCAAATGGATACACGGGAGCCCACGTCGCACATGGAAAACCTTCTCCGCCTGCTGATCATCGAGCGTGACCTGAACGACGCCGAGATGATGATCAGCACCATCAAGTCGGCCGGTTTCGCCGTCAGGCCCGAACGGGCTGAAGACCAGGACGATCTCCTGGAAAAACTCCAGAAACACGCCCCCGACGTGGTGCTCTGCACCCTGGACTCCGAACCGGAACTGGGTCTCGAACAGGTCATGTCCGGCATCCGCGACATGGGCAGGCATGTGCCGGTGATTGCGATTGCCAACGATGCCAATCAGGACGTGGTGGACTGCCTCGCCCTGGGCGCCCACGACATGGTACGCAAGGATCGCCCGGACCATCTCAAGCTGGTGGTGACCCGCGCCGCCGAGGCTCAGCGCCACTGGCGTCAGCTCAAGACCCAGGAATCCTCCCTGCGCGAGGCCGAGCGACGCTGCAAGAACCTGCTGGACAGCTCCCGCGACGCCATCGCCTACGTGCATGACGGCATGCACATCTACGCCAACCAGTCCTACTTGGAGCTGTTCGCCTATACCGATCCCGACGACCTGGAAGGCATGCCCATCATGGACATGGTGGCCAAGGAGGACCAGGGCACCCTCAAGGAATTCCTGCGCAACTACGACCATGCCCCGGAGGGCAACGAGTCCGGCCAGTCGGTACAGATCAAGCTCAAGAACTCCGCCGGCGAGTCCTTCACCGCCCAGATGGAATTCACCCCTGCCAGCATCGACGGTGAACCCTGCACCCAGATCCTGATCCGCAGTCAGGCCAACACCAAGGAGCTGGAGCAGCAGATCAACTACCTGGCCCAGCGCGACCTGGTCACCGGGCTGTACAACCGCCAGTACTTCATGGAACGCCTGGAATCCGCCCTGGGCCAGGCCACCCAGGGCAAGGGCAATGCCGCCCTGGTAGAACTGCAGATCGACAAGTTCCAGGAGATCCGCGACCAGGTGGGGGTCGCCGGCAGTGACCTGGTGCTCGGGGACGTGGGCAAGATCCTGGAGAAACACTGCGGCCAGAACGACGTGGTGGCGCGCTTCGACGGCGAGGCCTTCGCCATCCTCACCAGCCACTGGGAAACGGCCGATGCCGAGGCCTTCCTCAAGGCCATGCTCAAGGACATCGCCGCCCTGATCTGCGAGGTGGACAGCCGCTCCATCACCTGTACCGCCTCGGCGGGCGTGACCCAGATCGATGAGAACGCCCCAAGCGCCAATGAATTGCTGTCCCGCGCCGCCAAGGCCTGCGAGGAGGCCCGCAAGGCCGGCGGCAACCAGGCGGTGAGCTACAAGCCCAAGGAAGGCGAGATGACCCAGCGACAGCTGGACGAGTCCTGGATCGCCCGCATCACCGAGGCCATCGGCAAGCATCGGGTGCGCCTGCTCTACCAGCCGGTGGTCAGCCTGCACGGGGAATCCGGCGAACGCTACGAGGTGCTGATGCGCCTGCTGGGCGAAGACGGCCAGGAGATCCCGGCATCCGAGTTCATGCCCAGTGCCGAACGCACCGACATGGCCAAGGTGCTGGATCGCTGGGTCATCAGCCACGCCCTGGACCAGCTGGTGGAACAACGCAAGAAGGGCAAGGAGACCACCTTCTTCATCAAGCTCACCGCCGGTTCCCTGCAGGAACCCGGCATGCTGCCGTGGATCGTGGAGCAGCTGAAGGAACGGCGCATCCCCGCCGAGTGCGTGGTGTTCGAGATGAAGGAGACCACGGTGGTCAATCATCTCAAGCCCGCCAAGGAATTCGTCAGGGGCCTCAAGGGCCTGCACTGCCGCTTCGCGCTGGACGATTTCGGCACCGGACTGAACCCCTTCCAGCTGCTGCAGCACGTGCCTGCCGACTACCTCAAGATCGACAGCAGCTTCATGGACAGGCTGAGCAGCAGCGAGGAGAACCAGGAAAGCATCCGCCAGCTCACCGACGGGGCGCACGGCCAGAACAAGCTGGTGATCGCCCAGCACGTAGAGGATGCCACGGGGCTGTCCATCCTGTGGGGCATCGGCGTGAACTACATCCAGGGCAACTTCCTGCAGGCACCCTCGGAGAAGCTCGAGTACGACTTCACCTCCATGAGCTGACGCCCCGGTGTCCGAATCCCTGGCAGCCAGCGACGAGACCCGGGCCCGGGACGCACTCACCCGGGCCGGACTCGCCCTGTACCGGGCGGGACTCAACCAGGAAGCGGAAGGCAATCTCAGCCTGCGCCTGGGCGAGGGTCTGCTCATCACCCCGTCCGGCCTTCCCTGGGAACGGCTCACGCCGCAGCGCCTGGTCCTACTGGATCGCGACAACCACGCCCGGGGCGGGCGCCCTTCCAGCGAATGGCCCCTGCACCGGGCGATCCTCGATGCGCGCCCCGAGGTCCATGCCGTGGTGCACACCCATTCCATGTTTGCCACCACCCTCGCCTGCCTGCGCCGGGACCTGCCGCCCTTCCACTACATGATCGCCCAGGCCGGCGGCCCGGACATCCGCTGCAGCCGCTACGCCACCTTCGGCAGCCAAGACCTGGCCGAGGCCGCCGTAGATGCACTGCAGGACCGCAAGGCGTGCCTGCTGGCCAGCCACGGCATGGTCACGGTGGGGAAAACCCTGGAGGAGGCGGTGAGCCTCGCACTCACCGTAGAGAAGCTCTGCGAACAGTACTGGCGCGCCTGCCAGCTGGGGGAACCGGTGCTGCTGAGCGATGCGGAGATGGACGAGGTGATGGCGCAATTCTCCGACTACGGCCCACAGTACGATGAAAAAGACCTAACGTAGATCGGGCTTCAGCCAGAAGCAGGTGCCAGTTCATGCACCTGATGTCGGGCTGAAGCCCGACCTGCGCACGTCAGCTCTTGCCTCTTGTATCTTGTCTCTGCGCCCTATATGAAATTGAACAGCGACAGGCGCTGCACCTGCACATAGCTCTGCTGGGCCGCCTGCAAGGCGGTCTGCTGCAGGTTGAAGCGGCTGATGGCCTCGGCGTAGTCCAGGTCCTCGATCTCCGACAGGGTGGTGCGCAGCTGCAGCAACACGTCCTCGTTGATATTGCGCTGATTCTCCACGGTCTTGAGCCGCGAACCGACACTGGCCCGGGTATCGAGGATATTTCCCAGCGCCTGGTCCAGGTTCACCAATGCACGGTTAACGGCGTTGTTCAGCCGGGCCCGGCTGGGGGTGTCGGTGACCGGAGCCTCCAGGGCCTCGGCCAACTGGCGGTAGGTGGCAAACAGATCCTGGTTTTCCGAGGGCGAGAGCGTGAACGAATCGCCATCGGCCGGAGTCCCCTGGATACGGGTCTCGATGCCGGCAAAGCGAATGGCCTCGCCCTCCACAAAGGGCGTGCTCACCGGGGGCAGCCCGCCGCCAGAAACCTCGTAGAACAGCTCTCCCCCGACTTCCGAAAAACTGATGGTGTATGTGTCCGCTTGCCATGCATTGAAATCAATGACACTGCCCGCATCGATCACACCACCACCGGTATTGCCCGGATCGTCCCTCACCACGAAGGTGCCGTTGCCCGTCGGGATATCCATGAACACGGCCTGGCCAGAATCACCAATGGCCAGTTGGCGCACGGGGCTGATCTGCAATCGGCGCTGCCCGTCGTCACCGTTGTAGAACACCTCGCCGCCCGCGCCCGGAGAAAATGGCTGAGTCAGAGAGGTCAATCCCGCGTAGATGTACTCGCCGTTGGCATCCCGGGTGTTGGACAGCTGCACAAGCTCGTCCAGGATCTGGCGAATCTCCCCGGCGATGTAGCGGCGGGTCTCGTTGGTCTGGGAACCGTTGTTGCCCTGCACGGCCAGTTCCCGCACCCGCTGCAGGCCCTCGCCCACGGAGGTCAGGATGGTCTCACTGAGCCTCAAGCGCTGCTCGACGATATTGCCATTGCGCTGGTACTGCTCGGTCTTCTCCACGGAACTGCGGAACTGCAAGGCCTGCACCGCGCCACTGGGATCATCAGAGGGCGAGAGGATTCGCTTCCCGGTACCCAGCTGCAGCTGGGTCCGGGCCAGGCCCTGCTGGTTGTCCTGGATGGCTCCGATGCCATTACGGAAGATCTGGGTCGTCGATACGCGCATGGCTAACGCCTCACGGCATTGATCAGGGTGTCGAACAGGGAGTTGGTCACCGAGATGACCTGTGCGGCCGCCTGGTAGGCCTGCTGATAGCGCAGCAGGTTGGCCGCCTCCTCGTCCAGGTTCACCCCGGAGATGGACTCCCGCTGGGCCCTGGCCTCGTCCAGCAGCTTGACCTGGGCGCGGGCGGCAATCTCGGCCTGTCGGGTGCGGGTGCCCACCTCCGCCACCAGGGTGTTGTAGGTGCCTTCGAGGGTGGCGGTACCGCCGACCATCATGCGTTGGTCCTGAAGCCCGGCCAGTGCCAGGGCGTTGCGGTTGTCGCCTACCCCGCCGATGTTCGGACCCACCTGGAATGCGTCACCGTCATCGGGCACCCCTTCGATGGTGAGCTCCCAGCCGTTGTGGTTGATGACGGTCACACCGGACGGGTCCAGGGGATAGGTGTCCCCGCCGATCTCGAACTGGGAGGCACCGGCATTGTAGGTCACCGTGACCGGCGTGAGATCCAGGGCGTCACGATCCACGGCAATCACCGAGCGCACGATCGCAGGCCCCGTGTTGTCCCCGTCCGGGCTGGCACGCACGGGCGAGGCCGCGGCGACCATGCGCGGGTCGCTGATCACGGTATCGATCTGGTTGGCACCACCTCGGGTGGGCCGAATGAGGAAGGTGTCACCGGTGGCAGCACCCGCGATGCCCGAGGTGTCGATACTGAGCCCCTCGATCAGCAGCGTGCCACCGGGTGCGACCGCACCCAGCAGCTGACCACCCGGCTCCCGGCGCAGCTGCCAGTCCGCGCCGTCGAAACGCAGGCGATAGTCGCTCAGTGTGAGCGCCGAGTAGTCCTGGATCTCCACCTGGAGATCACCGGTGGCGGCATTGCTCGCGCCGGCGATGGCCTCTGGCGCGGGGACACGGAAGAAGGCCTCGCCGAGCTGACCGTTGAGATCCTGCCCCAGGACATGTTGATCATTGAAAGCCTGGGCCAGGCCGATGGCGGTGCGTCCCAGGGAGTTCTGCGCCACGTCCAGGACCGAGGTGCGCAGGTCCAGCAGTGCACCGAGCCGGCCACCGGTCATGTAGGAGGTGATGTCCACCGTGGCGCCGGGGCTCACATAGCCGACCTGCATCTGGGCCGGGTCCGGACCCAGGCCATCGGCGACCAGCACCGTGGGCCGGTTGCCCAGCACCAGGTTCTGGCCATTGCCGATGAAGACATTGAGGGCGCCGTCGTCCTGCTCGATGGTGTTCACGGACACCAGCTCGGAGAGTTGCAGCACCAGCCGGTCACGCTGGTCCAGGAGGTCGTTGGGCGGCGCCCCGCCACCCCGGCCCAGGGCGGAGACGATGTCCTCGTTCAGATCGGCAATGGCTTCAGCCAGGCTGTTGATCTCCGCCACCGTGGTCTGGATCTGGCCATTGACCAGATTGCGCTGCTCCTCCAGGCGCTGATTGAGGAAGCTGAAGCGATCCACCAGGGATTCCGCCTCGGAGATCAGCACCTGCCGGGCAGCATTGGAGGTCGGGTCGTTGGCCACGTCCTGCACGGCGGCAAAGAACTGCTGAAGACCCGGTGCCAGACCCGAGTCGGGATCTGCCAACAGATTGTCCACCCGGCGGGCAAAATCGTAATAGAGGGCATACTGCTCGCTCGCGGAGGTGCTGTTGCGCAGCTGGGTCTCCACGAACTGGTCGAAGATTCGATTCACTCCCGACACCTGTACGCCGCTGCCAAAGTAGCCATTGCCGGCGAACTGCGGGATCTGGGTGCTGAGATCGATGCGCTGGCGGCTGTAACCCTCGGTGGCGGAGTTGGCGATGTTGTTGCCGGTGACACCGAGCGCCCGCTGGAAGGCCAGCAGGCCGGACACGCCGATACCCAGGACGCCGCTACTCATGACGGCACCCCGGAACATAGGCAAAATTGCTGGTGATGTGACGCATGCGCTTGGTCCTCATGTCAGCTTATCGGCGCCTGATCCGAATTCTTTAGGGCGACTACGGCCTGCAGGCTGCCGCGTCCCAGGATGTCCAGGATCTTGTCCGCGTAGGCGGGATCGGTGGCGTAGCCGGCCGCCTGCAGGCCCCGCAGGTAGCCTTCCGCCTCGGGCACCCGCGCCAGGGCCTCCCGGTAGCGGGGATTGCCGGTGATGAACGCCACGTAGTCATCGAAGCTCTGTCCGGGATGCTCATAGGCGCGGAAGGCGGCGCGCTGACGCTCAGGCACCCCGCCCACGTACTCCAGGGTCTGTACGTGGGCCCGGGGGCCGTCCCAGCGATTGTCCGCCTTGATGCCGAACAGGTTGAAGCTGTTGCTGCCATCGGCATTGGGGATCATGTGGCGGCCCCACCCCGTCTCCAGGGCCGACTGGGCCAGCAGCACCTCGGGGGCCACGCCCAGGGCCTGTCCGGCCCGCTCGGCATGGGGCCAGAGATCCCGGATGAAGGCCTCGGGGGACTCGGGACGCCAGTCGCGGGGCAGGCCCGAGGCATCATCGGCGGCAGCGGGCGCCGCAGCCGATGCCGGCGCCTCGACCCTGGACTGCGGCCAGGGATTCTCCGGACGCTGGTAGACCGGCAGGCGGTGGACCGGCATGGGCAGTTCCCCATCACCGCTGCTCGCCAACGGTGCTTCCGGGTTCAACTGGCGCAGCAGGGATTCGCGCAGGCCGATGCCCTCGCCCCGGGACATCTCCAGGGCGATCTGCTGGTCGAACATCCCCTGGTAGAACTTCACCTGGTCACCGTCCATGCCGCTGTCCACGGGCATGGCATCACGCATGCTTTTCAGCATCATCTGGATGAACAGCGCCTCGAACTGCCGCGCGGCCGCCTCCGCCGCCTCCGGGCTCTCCTCCCGCGCCAGGCGGCGCAGGTCGGAGAACCCCTGGAAGTCGGTGTAGGTGTAGGCCTTGGAGAGGTCGGTGTTCATCCGTTACGGCGATTCAAGATTCAAGATTCAAGATTCAAGATTCAAAGTAAAACCTAGATGACGATCAGCTGGGCACGCAGGGCGCCGGCCTGGCGCAGGGCCTCGAGGATCGCCACCAGGTCACCGGGGGCGGCGCCCACCTGGTTCACGGCGCGCACGATCTCGTCCAGGGTCACGCCGGGGCCGAACAGGAACATGGGATTGACCTGCTCGGTGACCTCGATGTCAGTGCGCGGCGTGACCACCGTCTCGCCGGCCGCGAGCGGGGCCGGCTGGGAAACATCGAAGGACTCGGTGATGGTCACGGTGAGGCTGCCGTGGGTCACGGCGGCGGGCATCACCTGCACGTTGCTGCCGATCACCACGGTGCCGGTGCGGGAGTTGACGATCACCTTGGCGGCCGGCGCGCCGGGACGCACGGTGAGGTTCTCGAGCATGGAGACGAAGGCCACCCGCTGGCCCGGGTCGATGGGCGCGCTCACCCGCACCGAGGAACCGTCGACGGCCCGTGCGGTGCCCGGGCCCATGGTGTCGTTGATCACGTCGGAGAGGCGGTTGGCGGTGGTGAAATCGGGCTGGTGCAGGTTCAGCATCACGCTGTCGCCCTGGGCGAAGGCGGTGGGCACCTCGCGCTCCACGGACGCGCCGTTGGGGATGCGGCCCACGCTGGGCACGTTCACGCTGATGCGCGAACCGTCGCGCCCCTCGGCGCCGAAGCCGCCCACCACCAGGTTGCCCTGGGCGATGGCATAGGTCTGTCCGTCGGCCCCCTTGAGCGGGGTCATGAGCAGGCTGCCGCCGCGCAGGCTGGAGGCATTGCCGATGGAGGACACGGTCACGTCGATCATCTGGCCCGGCTTGGCGAAGGGCGGCAGGTCGGCATGGATCATCACCGCCGCGACGTTGCGCAGCTGCGGGTTCACGTTGGGCGGCACGGTGACGCCCAGCTGACCCAGCATGTTCTTCAGGGACTGCACGGTGAACGGCGCCTGGGTGGTCTGGTCACCGCTGCCGTCCAGGCCCACCACCAGGCCATAGCCCACCAGCTGGTTGCTGCGCACACCGGCCACCGAGGCCAGGTCCTTGACCCGCTCGTAGGCCTTGGCCGGCGCGGTGAACTGGGGCGCGATCACCAGGGCCAGGCACAGGGCCATCAGCCAGCCGGAACACAGTGCCTTTTCAAGTGACTTGATCATGCTTGCAGGCTCCTCAGAAGGGCCACACGGGACTGTTGAAGAAGCGGGTCAGCCAGCCGGGGGAATTGCTGTCGGCCAGGGTGCCGCTGCCGCCATAGGCCACCTGGGCATTGGCGATCTGGGTGGAGAGGATGGTGTTGTCGGCACGCACGTCCACGGGACGCACGATGCCGCGCAGGCGGATGAACTCCTGGCCCTGGTTGATGCGGATCCACTTCTCCCCCTGCACCACGAGGTTTCCGTTGGGCAGGACCTCGGCCACCATCACGGTGATGGAGCCATCCAGCTGATTGCTCTGGGCGCTGTCCCCCGCGCCGTCGAAGGAACGGGAGCCCTCGATGCTGGTGCTCAGTTCGGGGATCGTGCGATTGAGCACGGTGGGGGTCGGCATGTTGACGCTGGATTCCTTGCTGGTGCTGGTGTTCGCGGACTTGCGCGCCTGGGTGCGTTCGGCCAGCCGGACCGTGAGGATGTCGCCCACGCGGCGGGCCTTGTAGTCCTCGAACAGGCCGGTGCCGTAGCTGGCCTGGAAGATGGCGCCGTTGTTGTATTCCGCCGGCACGGGCATGGGCGGATTCACCGCGGAAAATTCCGGACTGTCGCCGGGCTTCACGCCGTTGACGCTGGCGCAGCCGCCCAGCACCAGGCCGGCCAGCAGCACCAGGGAGACGGAACGCATCGACTTGAGGCTCTGGCTGTTCATGGCGTGTTATCGACCCAGGTTGTTGTTGACGTACTGGAGCATCTGGTCAGCGGTGGAGATGGCCTTGGAATTCATCTCGTAGGCCCGCTGGGTCTCGATCATGTTCACCAGCTCCTCCACGGTGTTCACGTTGGAACTTTCCAGGAATCCCTGCAGCAGGCGGCCACGACCATCCAGGCCCGGGTTGCCCGCCTGGGGCGCGCCACTCGCCGCGGTCTCGATGAACAGGTTCTGACCGATGGGCTGCAGGCCCGCCGGGTTGATGAAGTCCGCCAGCTGCAGGTTGCCCACCACGATGGGCGCCACGTTGCCGGCCACCGTGGCGCTGACGGTGCCGTCCTCGGCCACGGTCACGCTCAGGGCACCCTCGGGGATGACGATGCCCGGATCCACCTCGTAGCCGCCGGAGGTGACCAGCTGGCCATCGCTGTTCAGCTGGAAGCTGCCATCACGGGTGTAGGCGATGTTGCCGTCGGGCATCAGGATCTGGAAAAAGCCGCGCCCCTCGATGGCCATGTCCAGGGCGTTC
Organism: Thioalkalivibrio sulfidiphilus HL-EbGr7; assembly: GCF_000021985.1. Lineage (NCBI taxonomy): Bacteria > Pseudomonadati > Pseudomonadota > Gammaproteobacteria > Chromatiales > Ectothiorhodospiraceae > Thioalkalivibrio > Thioalkalivibrio sulfidiphilus. Next base: position 1,310,868 of record NC_011901.1, on the reverse strand, counting down.
TCGGTCTGCGTGACGTTGCCCTGGGTGAACATCTTCTCCGTGGCCACGGTGCGCACACCGGTGCCGAGCATCAGGCCGGAAGGCAGTTCCGTGTCCTGGGCGGCCTGGGCACCCGCCTGGCGTACCGTCTGGTAGATCAGGTCCTGAAACACCGCGCGACCCTTCTTGAAGCCGGTGGTGTTGACGTTGGCCAGGTTGTTGGAGATCACGGACATGCGCGTCTGCTGCGCGTCCAGTCCGGTCTTGGCGATCCACAGGGCCTTGTTCATGGCGTTACCTCAATGATGTTCTTCAAGTCAGACGCAACAGGGATGCGGAGGCCGCGTCGTTGTCCTCGGCGGTCTTCATCATCTTCACCTGCATCTCGAAGTGGCGTGCCAGGTCGATCATGTTGACCATGGCCTCCACGGTGTTCACGTTGCTGGATTCCAGCATGCCCCGCACCAGGGTCACGCCCGCATCGGGCGGCTGCTCCACGCCCAGCTGGTGGCGGATCAGGCCGTCCTCGCCACGCACCAGTTCATCGGGATTGGGGTTGACCAGCTTGATGCGGTCCACCTCCGCCAGCACGTTGGCACCCTGCCCCAGGGGCCGGATGCTGATGGTGCCGTCGCTGCCGATCTCGAAGGTCTCGAAGGGCGGCACAGCGATGGGACCGCCTTCACCCAGCACCGGCAGACCGGTGCCCGTGGTGAGCAGGCCCACCGAGTCCACGCGCAGGTCACCGGCGCGGGTATAGGCCTCGGTGCCATCCGGGGCCTGCACCGCGATCCAGCCGTTGCCCTGCACCGCCACGTCCAGGTCACGCCCCGTGGCCTGCAACGGACCGGGGCTCAGATCCACCTTCATGTCCTGGGTCAGGGCATAGGTGCGCGTGCCGTGACCGGGTCCCACCACCTGCTTGCTGGTGAACACGTCCAGGGACGCCTTGAACCCGGTGGTGTTGGCATTGGCCAGGTTCTGGGTGTTGCGTGCCTGGGTGAGCGCCGTTTCCTTGGCGCCTGACATGGCGACGTAGAGCATGCGGTCCATCAGCGGTTACCTCTGTCGGCCCTGGCGTTAGCGGATGTTGATGATGGTCTGGGTCACCGCGTCAGCGGTGGTGATCACCTGGGCATTGGCCTGGAAGTTGCGCTGTGCGGTGATCAGCTTCACCAGCTGCTCGGCGATGTCCACATTGGAGCTTTCCAGGCCACCGGCCTGGATCAGGCCGAAGTTGCCGGTATCCGCCTCACCCAGGATCACATCGCCGGCGGCAAAGGACTCACCCCAGGCGTTGTCGCCCAGCTGCTGCAGACCCTGTGGGTTGGCGAAGTTGGCCAGGGCCACGCGGCCCAGGGCCTGTGACTGCCCGTTGGTGAAGCGTGCGAACACCACACCGGTGGGATCGATGTCGATGCTGTTCAGACGGCCGGTGGTGAATCCGTTCTGACTCAGGCTGGTGACATTGAAGGCACCGCCATACTGGGTGGCATTGGCCAGATCAAAGTCGATATTGAGATCGTCCGCGCCATTGGTCAGGGCATAGGTGCCGAAATTCAGAGGCGTCGTGGTTGTGGCCGTATTGAGCGTGCCATCGCTGTTGAATTCCAGCGGCAGCGGTCCACCAGCCAGATTCCCATCAATGGCCAGATAACTGTCCCATTGCAGCGTGTCGGTATTGCGGAAATACAGCGATGCGGTGTGCGCCTGGCCCAGGGTGTCGTAGACGGTCAGCGAGGTCGAATAGTGGAAACTGCTGGGATCCGCCACATCAAAAGCGATCGCCGGATCGATGGGCTCTACGACGGAACTCAGATTCAGGCGCACGTTCACATCGGTGGTCGCACTGGGTGGCGCCTCGGACAGGGACAGTTGCAAATCAGCCAGGGAACCCGTGTTGAACTGGGTGCCTTCGGCATTCTGCGGCGTGTAGACCTGCAGGCGCTGGCCCTGGGTATTGACCACGTAGCCCTCGCGATTGACCTGGAATGCCCCGGCGCGGCTGTAGACCTGGGTGCCGCTGTCATTGAGCACGAAAAAGCCCTGGCCGTTCATGGCCAGGTCCAGGTTGTTGCCCGTGAACTCGATGTTGCCCTGGCTGAATTGCTGGGTCACGGCAGAGAGGCGCACGCCTGTGCCAATGGCCGTCTGGCTGATACCGCCATAGGACAGGGCAAACACATCGGCGAACTCGGCGCGGGACTGCTTGAAGCCCGTGGTGCCGGAGTTGGCGATGTTGTTACCCGTGACACGCAGATCCGCGGAGGCCGCGTTCAAACCACTCAATGCAGTACGAAATGGCATGGTCTGTCTCCTGTGAACTCGACGCCCGGCCTCAGCCGATCTGTCTCACCTTGTTGAAATTCACTTCACCCATCCCCTCCACCTGGAGAAGCAGGGCACCGTTGTTGTTGCCCAGGCTCACGCTCTCGACCCGAGCAGAGAGATGCATGTCCAGGGCCTCAGTGCCGCGCCCATCACTGGCCAGACCTGCAAATTCGTAGATACCCGGGGCCAGCAGCGTGCCGGTCTCGTCCCGGCCATCCCAGTGGAACTCGCGCAGCCCGGCCTCCTGGATACCCATGGGGATTCGCCGCACCAGCTGGCCGGCCTGGTTGTAGACACCGATGACCACCTCGGCCGAGGCCGGCACCTGCACCGCCCCCCGCATGCCCTCGGCCGGATCCATGATGATCATGTCGCCCGGGACGGTGACATGACGGTCCACCAGGGCCGCGGCCTGCAGGGCCTGGCCCGAGGCGATGCTCTGGCTGAAGCGGTTGAAGGATTTCTGCAGGTCCTCGATGCCGGAGACCGTACCGAACTGCGCCAGCTGGCCCAGGAACTCGCCGCTCTCCATGGGCTTGAAGGGATCCTGGTTCTCCAGCTGGGTGATCATGAGCCTGAGAAAATCACTCTGGCCCAGGCGATCATCACCCTTCGTGTTGGCGGTCTCGTGGGAGGTGAGTCCCAGCTTGTTCATGATGTCTGCACTGATGGCGCTGGCGCTGTTCATCTCAGGCCTCCTGTTACGACTGACCCAGCTGCAGGGTGCGCAGCAGGAGCTGTTTGGTGGTATTCATCACTTCCACGTTGTTCTGGTAGGAACGTGACGCGGAGATCATGTTGGCCATCTCCTCCACCACGCTGACGTTGGGCTTGAAGATGTAGCCCTGCTCGTTGGCAAGCGGGTGGTTGGGCGCATATTCGGCCACCGGCTCCGCCTGGCTCTCCAGCACATTGACCACCCGCACCGGCGTTGCGGAGCCGCTCTGGCCCGCCGCCTGCAGCACCGAGGCAAACACCGGATGCTTGGCCCGGTAGGCCCCCTCCGGGGTCTGGCTGGCCACCTGGGCGTTGGCCATGTTGCTGGCGATGGCGTTGAGGCGCACGGACTGGGCGCTGAGCGCCGAGCCGGAGACATCAAAGATCTTGAACAGGTTGCTCATGGGCTATCACTCCCCCTTGAGCGCGGTGCGCAGACCGCGGAATCGGCTGTTGAGGAAATCCAGGCTCGCCTGGTACTGCACGGCATTCTCCGAGAACGCCGCCTGCTCCAGCTGCGCGTCCACGGTGTTGCCATCCAGGGAGGGCTGGTTGGGTATGCGGTAGAGCGGCTCGCCGCCCACGCCACCGCCCTGCACGGACAGATGGCTCGCGTGGGTGCGCATCAGACCCACGCCCCCGCCCTGGGCCTGACTCAGGGCGGCACGGAAGTCGATGTCCCGCGCCTTGTAGTTGGGGGTATCGGCGTTGGCCAGGTTGGAGGCCAGGAGTTCCAGGCGCCGGGAGCGCAACTGCAGCGCATCGGCGTGGATACCCAGGGCCTTGTCGAAGGACAGTGACATGCCTGCTTCACCTCGTGAGTCTTGTCTGCACGAAAGCAATGCAACAGGCATGCCATGATTTAATCTGTATTTATTTCAATGAGTTATTGGATAGACAGCGGGATGTGACGACTTGATGGCGGCAACAATCCGCCACGGCAGCGGGGCTCAGGCCTGGAAGGACGGGATTTTGACGCCCGGATCCGGGCATCCCGGATCAGCGTTTGCGGTACACCACGCCGGGGTTGCAGCGCACCATCTCGAAGGCGTCGGAATAGTTGGCCATGGACTCGGAAGCCCCCAGGAACAGATAGCCGCCGGGGTTGAGGATCTGGGCGATGCGCTTGAGGATGTCGCGCTTGGATTCCGCCGAGAAATAGATCAGCACGTTGCGGCAGAACACCACGTCGAACTTGCCCAGCAGGGTATAGCTGTCGAGCAGATTGAACTCGCGAAAGCTCGCCCGGGCACGGATCTCCGGGCGCAGCTGCCAGCGGTTGTCCTGCTGCACGAAGAAGCGGTCGCGCCGCTCCTGGGACAGGCCGCGGCCCACGGACAGGCTGTCGTAGGTGGCCTCGCGGGCATCACGCACGATGGCCGTGGAGATGTCGGTACCCACGATCTGCACGTTCTTCAGCACCCCCGGACGGGCCTGCTGGAATTCGCTCACGATCATGCTGATGGAGTAGGCCTCCTGACCGCTGGAGCAGGCCGCCGACCAGATCTTCACCGGGTTGACGCCTTTCTTGCCCAGCTCCGGAAAGATGGTGTCCTTGAGGATGTCGAAGGGGAAGACGTCGCGAAACCAGTAGGTCTCGTTGGTGGTCATGGCCTCGATGACCCGCTCGCGCAACCCGGGCCGGGATCCGGTCTTGAGCAGGCGCAGCAGTTCGCTCACCGAACCCACGGAAAACTCACCCATCAGCCGGGACAGTCGGCTGGTCACCAGGTAATGCTTGTTGTCGCCGAGCACCAGGCCGCAGCTCTTTTCCAGGAACAGACGGAAGTCCTCGTAGTCCTGGGGCTGGATGGCAGTGGATGACAAGGGGTCGCTCTCCTGGTTTGTGCCGGTTGCGGGCACTGGCAGTATAACGGTCACGGGCCGGTCATGGGCACACTTGCCGGGGCGGCAAGATCTTGCCGCCCCGGCAATCGACGGGGGTACATCTCGGCCGCCACGGTGCCTCAGGAATCGGCGCTGCCCTTGATGTGTTCAAGCACGGCAGCGGCCAGTTCATCGGGATTGAACTTGGGCAAAAACCGGTTGGCGCCAGCGCGCTGCACCATGGCGGCATTGAAGGACCCGCTCAGTGAGGAATGCAGGATCACGTGCAACCCGGCCAGCTCCGGTACCTTGCGCAGTTCCGAGGTCAGGGTGTAGCCGTCCATCTCCGGCATCTCAATGTCGGAGAGCAGCAGGGCGATCTGGTCGTCGATGGAACCGGTCACCGCGGTCAGTTCCTTGAGGGTGTCCAGGGCCTCCCGGCCGTCCTTGACGATGATGCTCTCTACCCCGATCTCGTCGAGAGAACGCTTGATCTGTTTGCGGGCCACCGAGGAGTCATCGGCCACCAGTACCCGGCGCACACGCCCGGAGGCCTCCTGGCCGGCCTGGGCGATCTCGGCGGAGACGCCCTTGGCGGGTCCGGTGACCAGTTCGAGCACCTTCTCCACGTCGACGATCTCCACCAGCTTGTTGTCCACGTTGGTGACCGCGGTCAGGTAGCTGCCCTTTTCCGTGCCCTTGGGGGGCGGCCGGATGGCATCCCAGTTGAGATTGACGATGCGGTCCACCGCGGACACCAGGAAGCCCTGCACCGTGCGGTTGAACTCGGTCATGATGACGAAGGTGCCCTCGGTCTTGGGCAGCGGGGCCTTACCGATGGCCTTGGCCATGTCGATCAGCGGTACCGTGCTGCCCCGGATGTGGGCGATGCCCGCCACCACCGGGTGGGAGTCCGGCATGCGCTTGAGGGGCGGACAGGGAATGACCTCGCGGACCTTGAAGACATTGATGCCGAACAGCTGCTTGTCACCCAGGTGAAACATGAGCAGTTCGAGGCGGTTCTGCCCCACCAGCTGGGTACGACGGTTGACTTCATCAAGCACACCGGTCATGGAACTCTCCCGAGGTTGGCGCAAGGGTGCGGCGCTTTTCTTGTCCATTATGGACAACTCTATCGGCCTTGCGCAGATTTCCTTGAGCGGGACCATGGCATGCCTCTTGCAAGCTCACTGCCATGATGTGCTATACCGTCAACAACTCGACACTCAGTGACCGGCCCGGGCCAGGACCCACGGGCGGACCTCGCTCAAAGACACGCAGGGTCTCGGCCGCGGGCGTGTTGCTGTGCCTCACGGCGTGGCTGATCAGTACACCCGCGCTGGCCCACGAACCCCACGAACGCATCCTAGACACGGCCACCCGCTACATGGCTGAGCAGGCCCGCGCGGCCCACGGTGAGGCCTTCGAGGTCACGGTCTCGCCGGGCCGCCTCGATCCCCGCCTGCGCCTGCGCGCCTGCGAGCAGGGCCTGGAACCCTTCACCTCCCCGGGTGCCCGCCTGGCGGGCAACAGCACCGTGGGCATCCGCTGCCTGGGCCCGGTGACCTGGTCCCTGTACGTCCCCGTGCATGTGGCGGTCCATGGCGAGGTGGTGGTCCTGGGCCATCCCCTGCCCCGGGGCATGCAGCTGGAGGCCCAGCATCTGCGCCTGGAACGCCATGACGTCGGCGCCCTGCCCGGCGGCTACCTCAACGACCTGGAACTGGCCCGGGACATGGTCTTGCGCCGTGCCCTGCCCGCCGGTACCGTGCTCACGCCCCAGATGGTAGAGCCCCCCCGGCTGGTGCGCCGGGGTCAGCGGGTCACCCTGCTGGCCGAAGGCAGCGCCGTGAACGTGCGGGTGGAAGGCGAGGCCCTGGCCGACGGCAGCCGGGGCGAACGGGTCCAGGTGCGCAACCTCTCCTCCCGTCGGGTGGTCGAAGGGGTCGTGCTCTCCCACGGTGTCGTGGGTGTTAGAATGTGACCCAATACCGTAATCCAGGCCTCAAGAATCCCCTGTTGCTGCCGATAATGTGTTCAACAGGGAACAGCCCCAGGGCCAGAGGATTCAACAATGTCCATTGATATCAAAAACTTGAGTCAGACACAGGCCCGCGCCACCGGCGATGGCCGCGCCGTGTCCGACAGCCGCGGCTCCCGCGGTGGTGAGGCCGGGGGCAGCACCTCCTCGCGCAGCAGCGACGACCAGGTGACCCTGACCGACACCGCTCGTCGGCTCAGCGACCTGACCCAGACCGCCAGCGCCCAGCCCGCCGTGGACAGCCAGCGGGTGGCCGAGATCCGCCAGGCCATCGCCGACGGCAGCTACCAGGTGAACGCCGAGCGGGTGGCCGACAAGCTCATGCAGACCGAGGACCTTCTCTGACGCCATGCACGCCAGCGCCCAGAGACTCGACACACTGCTCAACCAGGCCGTCCGCGAGGCCTGCCTGCTGGAATCCGCCCTGGAACGTGAGAGCAATGCCCTGGCAGAGCGCGATCTTCAGGCCCTGAACCAGGCGGTGGCCGAGAAGCAGCAACTGGTCGTGTCCCTGGAACGCCTCACCCGCGAGCAGACCCAGCTGATGCGTACCGCCGGCTTCGACGCCGACGCCGCCGGCATGGCCGCCTGCCTGCGCGCCTGGGACGAACAAGGTCTCATGTCGCCCCTCTGGGACCGTCTGCAGACGGTCATGGGCCGCTGCAAGCGGCTCAACCAGATCAACGGCGGCGTGGTGGAAACCCAGCGCCAGCAGGTGGACCAGGCGATCCACATCCTGCGCGGCGAAGATCCCCGCACGGAACTCTACGGCCCCTCCGGCCATACCGTCACCGGCGACGCCTCCCGGCACATCTCCAAGGCCTGACAAGCGGTCCATCAACGGACCGGCCTTCCGTGTTACATTGGCCCCGGGCTGGCAGCGCGACACCTCGCAGCTGCCGTAATAACCAAGACAAACAACAGAGGCGGCCCCAGCGCAGGGCTCCCGATCCAGCATGAACGAAACCCCGGCAGTGCCGCCCTCCCCCGAGGTTGAGGGCAGCCTCAACGAGCAGATCAGCCACCGGCGGCGCATCCTCGCGGTGCTCGATGCCATGAAGGACGGCCGTGCCCTGCTGAGCGCGCGCATCGAGAACCAGCGCGGTTACTTCAACACCACCCTGCTCAAGATCGACGCCGAGAAGGGCTACGTCTTCCTGGACGAACTGGCGCCGGCCGACGGCCATGAAAAGATCGCCGTGGGTCAGACCCTGCACCTGTACGGCTTCTACAACAACCTCCCCGCCCACTTCGCCATCGAGGTGATCCACGTGGGCGAGCACGAAGGCATCGCCTTCTATGCGGGTCCACTGCCCAAGCTCATCCACTATCAGCAGAAACGCGCCCATTTCCGCGCCTACGTGGGGCTGGGCAAGGAACTGAAGGTGCGTCTGCGCAAGGGCGACGGAGCCCAGATCAGCGGACGTCTGCAGGACATCTCCCTGGGCGGCTTCGGGGCCCTGATGCCCGCCGACAGCGTCTTCGAGGATCTCGAGATCGTCGAGGTGGAAGCCCTGGAGCTGCCGGATCACCACGCCATCGCCTGCAGTGCCGAGATCCGTCACAGCCACCCCACCCAGGGCCGGGTGCACATCGGCGCGCGCTTCACCCAGCTCGCACCCCAGGCCGAACGGCAACTGCTGCAGGCGATCGTGGAACTGGAACGGGAACAGCTGCGCAAGCAGTCCCGGGACTGAAAACCATCATGGGCCTGATCCAGCGCATCCGGGACAGACGCTGGCTCAGGTATGCCGCCACCGCCCTGGATGAGGGCCGCGCCTCCATCGGCACCGACCTGGGCCTGTCCACCGCGTGGCCCGCCCGGTGCTCGGGCGCTGTACGACCGACTCCCTGGCAACAGGGCATAGCCGCCAGCCGAAGCACCTACGGCATAACTTTCATTCCCGGCAGATGCAAGGTGAAGGTGGTGTAGCCGCCCTCGCAGATCGCGTCGATATGTCCGCCGTGGGCCTCGACGATGGAGCGGGTGATGGCCAGACCCAGACCCGCCCCCTCGCCCTGCCCGGCGCGCTCGTCGTCGATCCTGTGGAAACGCTCGAACAGCCTGGGGATGCGCTCCGCAGGGATGGCGGGGCCCGGGTTGCACACCGCCAGGCGCGCCTCCTGGTCCGTCTCCTCGATGTGAATCTCCACCACGCCGCCGGGCGCCGTGTGGCGCAGGGCATTGGAGAGCAGATTGGACACCGCGCGACGCAGCATGAGCCGGTCGCCCCTGACCCGCGCCTGCCCCACCACACACAGGCCCACGCCCCGCTCCTCCGCCAGGGCCTCGTAGAACTCCAGCAGTGCCTGCGCCTCCTCGGCCAGTTCCACCGGCTCCGCGACCCGGGGCAGGCGACCCTCATCCGCCTTGGCCAGGAACAGCATGTCGCCGATCATGCGTGACATGCGCTCGAACTCCTCCAGGTTCGAGTGCAGCACCTCGCGATAGGCCTCCGCGCTGCGCGTACGGGACAGGGCCACCTCGGTCTCGGTCATGAGATTGGACACCGGGGTGCGCAGCTCATGGGCGATGTCCGCGGAGTAATCGGACAGGCGCTGGAAGGCCGCCTCCAGGCGATCCAGCATGCCGTTGAAGGCCTCGGCCAGTTCGCGCACCTCCGCCGGGGCATCGCCGGCGGGGATGCGCTCGCCGAGCTGCTCGGCGGACAGGCGCCGGGCGGTGGTCGTGACCCGGGCCAGGGGCGCGAGGCCCTGGCGCGCCGCCAGCCAGCCCAGCAAGGCGGCCAGGGCCGCCGCCAGGGTCACCCCGAGCCAGAGGCTCAGCCGCACCTGATTCAGAAAATGCTCGTGGTGGCTGATGTCCAGGGCCACTGCCGCATGCACCGGCAGGGGAACCGCCAGGGGCAGCTGGAAGGCCCCCTCGCGCCCGATGTAGCGCCGTCCCTCGCGGGTCCAGCCCTGTCCCGCCACGGGGGCCGCACCGGTCAACTGGGCCGGTTCGAAGGCGGAGAGATTCGCACCGAAGATCACCACCCCCTCGTGGTCGCGCAGCAGCACGCCGACGTTGTCGTGTCCGGCCAGGGCATCGCGCAGCCGCTGCGGCAGGCTGTCCAGGGCGGTCTCGCTGTCAGTGCGGGCCACCAGCTGGCCGATCACCGTGAGCTTGGCGGTGAGGTCGTGCTCGTCCAGTTCGTCGAAGTGGCGATCCACCGCGTGGCTCAGCAGCATCCCCAGCGCCAGCAGCAGCACGGCGGCCACCAGGGCGAACAACAGCGCCAGACGGGTGGTGAGGGACAGGCGGCGACGGGCGCTCCCGAGGCCAAGATCGCTCACTGTCTTATGGCTCACGGTGCCTCCGGCGCCTCGAGCACGTAGCCCATGCCGCGCACCGTTCGGATCAGCTTGGGCTCGAAGGGCTCATCCACCTTGGCGCGCAGGCGACGCACCGCCACCTCGATCACGTTGGTGTCGCTGTCGAAGTTCATGTCCCATACCTGGGAGGCGATCAGCGAGCGGGGCAGCACCTCCCCCTGGCGACGCACCAGCAGTTCCAGCAGAGCGAACTCCTTGGCGGTCAGATCGATGCGTGTGCCGCCCCGGGTGACCCGGCGGCGCAGCAGGTCGATCTCCAGATCGGCGGCCTTGAGGGTCTCCGGTTCCTTGCTCTTGCCCCGGCGCAGCAGGCTGCGCACCCGGGCCAGCAGTTCCGAGAAGGCGAAGGGTTTGACCAGGTAGTCGTCGGCCCCCAACTCCAGGCCACGCACCCGGTCCTCCACCGCGTCCCGGGCGGTGAGGAACAGCACCGGCATCTCCCGGCCCGACAGGCGCACCGCCTGCAGCAGGGCCCAGCCATCCATGCGCGGCAGCATCACGTCCAGGATCAGCAGGTCGTAGTCCCCGGTGGTGGCCAGGTGCAGGCCGTCCAGGCCATCCCGGGCAAGATCCACCACAAACCCCGCCTCGCTCAGACCCTGGCGCAGGTATTCGCCGGTCTTGGGTTCGTCCTCCACGATGAGAATCTTCACGCTGTCATTCCAATTACATGTGACCTGAACGCCATTCTGCCACCGGGTGCAGCCCCTCCGGGCAAAGATTACGCAGATGTAATTTCAGGGTCAGGTTGTTGACCAATTCCGTCAGGCATGATGCCGAGCATCGCGCCCCTGCCAGGACAGGGTCTGCGCACACCACCCCTCAAGCACAAGGAGCCAGGCATGTCCCTCGGGCACTCGATCAGACTCATCGGCGCATTCGGCATCACCCTCCTCCTGTTCACCACCTCCCCTCTCTGGGCACACGCGCAGCAGGAAGGCACGTATCCGGAGCACGCCTCCACCATCGAGGGCTCCCCCGGGAAGATTGCCGTGTGGTTTGACCACGCCATGCGCCTCACCCTCTTCGAGGTCAGCGGCCCCCATGGGCGTGTGGAGCTGAATTCCCGTCCGGGACGCGAGGCGCTCACCCGTTTCGAGACCGCCCCGGCCGGCCCCCTCGTCCCGGGCGAGTACACGGTGAAGTGGCGCGGCCTGGCCGAGGATGGTCATGTCATGTTCGATGAGTTTTATTTCACGGTGCGCTAGCCCGCATATCTCACCGGGATCGCGGGAGCAGGCGAAGGATTCGCGTTCGTAGGCGCCGCTCTGGAGCGAAACCCATAGCCGTAGCTATGGGTTGAGTGAAGAGCAAGCCTACGAACGCGAAGACGAGCCTGAACCGCGATAGGACACTGGCGGGAACAGACTGTCATGCTGAGGTTGCCGACCATTTCAATGTATTCCATTTGCGTTTCAGGCTGTTACGTGCCCGCCGGTGTCCGACCGGTGGGATATGCGGGCTAGTGGTCGGCATGGATGCCTGGACCCTGGTCATGGTGCTGGTGGCCGCCGGTTTCTATACCAGCAGCCTGCTGGCGGTCGGGACCGCCTTGTTCAAGCTCGGCTTCCTCGACCTGCCGGCCCGCCAGATCGCGGCCCTGAACCGCATCGCCCTGGTGTCCCTGTGGACCGCCATCACCCTGGCGCTGCTGCAGTGGCCGCTGCAGGCCGGCTTCCTGGGCGGCGGCACCCTCGATGCCGCCCTGGACCCCATGCTGCTCGGGATCGTGTTCGACAGCGCCCAGGGCAACCGCACCCTGCTGGCGGTGGCCGGACTGCTGCTGCTTCACGCCCTGCTGCTGCGGCGTCGCGCCTGGCAGTACCTGGCCCTGCCGGGCGGCGTGCTGGTGCTGCTCGCCTTCGTGCAGGTGGGACACACCCAGCAGGAACCCCGCTGGCTGCTGGGCGGCCTGCTGCTGGTCCATCTGGCCACCGCCAGCTTCTGGATCGGCGCGCTGATCCCCCTCTACCGGGTGGCCGGAAACCCGGCCTACGAGGCACAACCCACGGGCCTGCTCACCCGCTTCGGCCGACTGGCGACCACAGCAGTGGCCCTGCTGCTGCTGGCCGGCGTGGCCATGGCCTGGCTGCTGGCGGGCGGGCTCTTCCCCCTGTTCACCACCGCCTACGGGCAGATCCTGTTGGCCAAGATCGCCCTGGTGACCCTGCTGCTCGGCCTGGCGGCCCTGAACAAGCTGCGCCTGGTACCGGCCTATGAGCGGGGTGACATGCGTGCCCCCGGGCGTCTGCGCCGCAGCATCCTGCTGGAGGGGCTGCTGGTGTCGGGGGTGTTTCTGTTGACCGCGCTGCTGACCACCACCAGTTCGCCCGGCGGCTGATGCTGACAGATTTGTCATCCCTCTATCAGCCGCAGGTCAGGAATGGCGAGGCATGATCACCACGGGTCGAGCGGTCAGGAACCGCAGGCCCCCGGACGATCCACGCAGGATCGATCGGTTTACACGAGCATGAGGAGGCACAGACCGATGCGAACACGCACGCTCCACCTGCTGCTGGCGGCGGGACTGTTCCCTGCCCTGGCGGCAGCCACACCGGCGGCCTACGATCCCGCCACGCCGGTGCCGCCGCCCGCCTACAGCGCCCTGCCCGCGACCCTGCCCGGGGCGACCATGGGCGAGGAGGACTGGCGTCAGAGCAATGACACCGTGGGCGCCTTTACCCGTGGGCACATGGACGTGTTGCGCTGGGAAGCGGACACGCTGCCCGCCGCCGAACCGGTCTCCCCGCCGTCGGGCGAGCCCCTCACCCCCGCCGAGGCGTTGCGCATGGCCCTGGGCAAGCGCCCGGACCTGTTCGCCACCGAGACCATGGGCGCCCTGGAGCGGGCCGAGGCGGACATCGCCGTGATCGAGTTCTCCCGCGAGGTGCACCGGGCCTGGATCCAGGCCGTGGCCGCCGAGCAGGGCCTGCGCCGCACCGAGCAGGCCTTCGAGGCCACCGACCTGAGCAACGAACTGGCGGTCCGCATGACCCGGGTGGGCAACTGGGGCCAGGACCGGCTGCTGAAGCAGCAACTGGCCCTGTCCGACGCGGCCATCCAGCTGGCGCAGGCCCGCCAGGCCGCCGCCAGCGCCCGGGAGGCGCTGATCCGCACGCTCGGTCTGTGGGGCGATGCCACCGCCCTGCACCTGCCGGACACCCTGCCGGCGCTGCCGGAAAGCCCCCTGGAGGCCGACGCCCTGGAGACCCTGGCCCTTGAAAGACACCCGCGACTGGCCCTGGCGGCCAGGGACGCCGAGTGGGCCCGGCGCGGTCTGTCCGCCGCCAGCCTGGAGACCTGGCAGGCGGCGGCCCGGGAGGCCCTGTCCGTGACACTGCCCGAGGACGCCGGCAGCGACGACCCCATGGGACAGCTCATCACCCGTGCCCCGTTGCTGGAGCAGCGGCGCCTGCCCGCCCGCCACGAGACCGGTGAGGCACTGCGCGCCCGGGCCGAGGCCCATGCCCTGGCCGTGCGCATCCGCTCCCAGGTGCGCGAGGCCTACCACCAGTACCGGGTGGCCTACGACATCGCCCGGCTGGCCGGGGAGAACGCGCGCCTGAGCGAGGCGATCCAGGAGGAGACCCTGCTGCAGTACAACGGCATGCTCAAGAGCACCTGGGACCTGCTGGCCAGCGCCCGGGACCGGGTGGAGCGCAGCGACGCCGCCCTGCAGGCCCTGCGCGACTTCTGGCTGGCCCACGCCAACCTGCAGGCCGTGCTCGCCGGTGCGGACTACGCCGGAGCGGACGGCTCCAGTCTCGGCGCGGCATCCAATTCCAAGGCAGCAGGAGGTCACTGAGCCATGAATCGACGCGAATTTCTCGCCAGCGCCGCATTCGGCGCAGTGTCCGCCACCGCCGTGAGCAAGGTGGCCCTGGCCGCACTGCCCGAGCCCATGATCGTCACCTCCCCGGAGACGGCACCGCCCCGCATGCCGGATACCGGTCGCCCCTACAACCCGGTGGTCACCCTCAACGGCTGGACCGCCCCCTGGCGCATTAATCAGGGCGTCAAGGAATTCCACCTGGTGGCCGAGCCGGTAGAGCGGGAGATCGCCCCGGGCATGATCGCGCGCCTGTGGGGCTACAACGGCCAGAGCCCAGGCCCCACCATCGAGGTGGTGGAAGGCGACCGGGTGCGCCTGTTCGTCACCAACCGCCTGCCCGAGCCCACCACTATCCACTGGCACGGCCAGCGCCTGCCCAATGGCATGGACGGCGTGGCGGGGCTCAACCAGAAACACATCCCGGTGGGCAAGACCTTCGTGTACGAATTCGTCGCGCGCCGCCCCGGCACCTTCATGTACCACCCCCACTTCGACGAGATGGTACAGATGGCCATGGGCATGATGGGCTTCTGGGTCACCCACCCGCGCAATCGCCACCCGGCCATCAGCGAGGTGGACCGGGACTTCTGCTTCCTGCTCAACGCCTACGACATCGATCCCGGCAGCGTCACGCCGAAGATCAACGAGATGCTCGACTTCAACCTGTGGACCTTCAACAGCCGCGCCTTCCCCGGCATCGACTCCATGAACGTGCGCCTCGGTGACCGGGTACGCATCCGCATGGGCAACCTGACCATGACCAACCACCCCATCCACATCCATGGCCACGAGTTCGAGGTCACCGGCACCGACGGCGGCCCGGTGCCGCCCGGCGCCCGCTGGCCCGAAGTCACCACGGACATCGCCGTGGGCCAGATGCGCCAGGTGGAATTCATCGCCGACTCCGAGGGTGACTGGGCCTTCCACTGCCACAAGAGCCACCACGCCATGAATCCCATGGGCCACGACGTGCCAACCATGATCGGTGTCGACCACCGCGGCCTGGTGGGGCGCATCCAGAACCTGGTGCCCGACTACATGCTCATGGGCGAGCGGGGCATGGGCGACATGAAGGACATGACCATGATGCTCCCCGAGGAGACCCTGCCCATGATGGCCGGGCACGGCCCGCATGGTGCCATCGGCATGGGCGGCATGTTCACCAGCTTCAAGGTGCGCCGCGACCAGAAGCCGGGCGACTACTCCGACCCGGGCTGGTACGAACAGCCCCCCGGCACCCAGGCCTACGAGTGGACCGGCGAACTGCCCGAGCCCGCGCGCTTCGCCTCGGAACGGCTCAACCGCGGCGAGGTGCCGGACCTCAACCGCACCGCCCTGGAACTGCAGGTGCGCAGGCCCACGGGCGGCGGGCACAACCATTGATCCAGACACACCCCGCCGGACCACCGGCACACGATACGGAGAAAAACAGGATGAAAACCCTGCTGAAGATGACGACCACCGCCTTGATGTTCGGCCTGATGGCCCTGGGCCCTGCCCAGGCAGGCAACCACGGTCATGCCCACACACACGATCACGGCCCTGCCGAGCCCGCAGCCGCCTCCGGTGAACTGCCCCAGGTTGAGGCCGAGGTACGCCGGGTGAACACCCGCGCCAACACCGTCTCCCTGCGCCACGGCCCGATCCCCAACCTGGACATGCCCGCCATGACCATGACCTTCAAGGTGAGCGACCCGGCTCAACTGGAAGGCCTGAAGCCCGGTGACAAGGTGAACGTGACCATCGACCGGGTGGACGGCGAGTACACGCTGATGAGCATGGAGCCTGCGCAATAAGGCCGGTGATCGTGGGTTCGAATCCAGCTTCCCAAGGATACAAAAGCAAAGGGCCCCCGATACTGCCGGGGGCCCCTTGCTTTTGTATGGCGGAGAGGGTGGGATTGACTCGGGCCTTCCATGGCCCTCGCCCCTGCGGGGTATCTCGCATGCGCGCGATATCAGATCGGCTTCCTGCCGATCTAATCGAACCCTCAACTCTACGTTCGTGGGTTCGAATCCAGCTTGCTCACAATACAAAAGCAAAGGGCCCCCGATACTGCCGGGGGCCCTTTGCTTTTGTATGGCGGAGAGGGTGGGATTCGAACCCACGAACGGGTTACCCCGTCTCCGGTTTTCAAGACCGGTGCAATCAACCGCTCTGCCACCTCTCCAAACTTTCTCTATGACCCAGGTCCTGCGACTTCGAGTTGAAAACCGTACTCCGGTTTTATTCGGGCCTTCCTGGCCCTCACCCCTGCGGGGCCCGCCCTGTCGGGCGGTTATCGGTCGCTCCCGGCGACCTCAATCATGACCGGTGCAATCAACCGCTCTGCCACCTCTCCCAAGGCGCGTATGTTACCTGCCCACCACCAAAACCCACAACAATCAGCCGGTTGAGGAACCAGGTTTTGAACCCGCCGCTCTAATCGGGTACTTTACCCACACCACTGGAAACCACCAGCAACGGAGAACGACCCATGCAGACCGAAAGACTGTCCACGGCACGTGCCCAGAGCACTACCCTGGCCACCAACAAGGTCATTCGCAATACCTACATGCTGCTGTCCATGACGCTCGCCTTCAGCGCGGTCATGGCGTTCGTGGCCATGGCCACCGGGGCACGTCCCATCAACTGGATCCTGATGATCGCCGTGTTCATCGGCGGTCCGTTCCTGATCCACGCGGTGCGCAACAGCATCTGGAGCCTGCCCCTGACCTTCGTGTTCACCGGCTTCATGGGCTACGTGCTCGGACCCATCGTCACCCTGTATCTCAGCCAGCCCAACGGCTCGGAGATCGTCATGGGTGCCCTGGCCACGACCGCCGTCACCTTCGTCGGCCTGTCCGCCTACGCCCTGACCACCCGCAAGGACTTCAGCTTCCTGGGCGGCTTCGTGTTCGTAGGCTTCCTGGTGGTGCTGGCCGCCATCGTGGCCAACATCTTCCTGGGCCTGCCTGCCCTGTCCCTGGCCATCTCCGCCGCGGCGGTGCTGGTGGTCTCGGCCGCCATCCTGTTCGACACCAGCCGCATGGTGCACGACGGCGAGGCCAACTACGTGATGATGACGGTGTCCCTGTACGCCAACATCTATGTGCTGTTCCTGCACCTGCTGAACCTGTTCCACGCGTTCAGCGGTGACAACTGAGCCCCGGCTCGGTAGGTAGTAGAATCAGAAGGGCCCCGGATGGGGCCCTTCTGCATTGGAGAGACTGAACACCATGATCCAACACGGCGTCCTGCTGGACCTGGAAACCATGGACCGCGACGATCTCGACCTCGCGGCCCTGCGCGCAGCCCTGCCCCACTGGGACATCCACGCCTACACCGAGACCGACGAGGTCCCGGCGCGTATCGCCCGGGCGCAGGTGGTGGTCACCAACAAGGTGGTGGTCAACCGGGCCGCCATGGACGCGGCCCCGGAGCTGAAGCTGATCTGCGTGGCCGCCACGGGCACCAACAACGTGGACCTGGAGGCGGCACGGGAGCGCGGCATCACCGTGTGCAATGTGCGCGACTACGGTACCGCCTCGGTGGTGCAGCACGTGTTCACCCTGATCCTGGCCCTGACCACGCGCCTTGGGGACTACCAGCGTGACGTGGCCCGGGGCCTGTGGCAGGACAGCCGCCAGTTCTGTCTCCTGGACCACCCCATCCGTGAACTCTCCGGCCTCACCCTGGGCATCGTCGGCTACGGCGTGCTCGGCCAGGCCGTGGCGCGCACCGCCGAGTGTTTCGGCCTCAGGGTGATCGTGGCGGACAGCCTGGTGTCCCCGGGCAGCGATGCGGACCGCCTGCCCCTGGGGCGCGTGCTGGCCGAATCCGACATCCTGAGCCTGCACTGCCCGCTCACGGACCAGACCCGGCACCTGATCGACGCCCGGGCCCTGGCCGCCATGAAAGCCGACGCCCTGCTCATCAACGCCGCCCGGGGCGCGGTGGTGGACAACGCCGCCCTGGCCGACGCCCTGCGCCGGGGTGTCATCGGCGGCGCCGGCATCGACGTGCTGGACCAGGAACCGCCCCCCGCCGATCATCCCCTGCTGGCGCCGGACATCCCCAACCTGATCGTGACGCCCCACATCGCCTGGGCCGCCCGGGAGGCCCGCCAGCGGGTCATCGACCAGGTGACCGACAACATCCAGGCCTACCTGGCGGGCGCGCCCCGTCGCACGGTCTGAGGGGAGTCACCCATGAGCGATGCACTGGAAGCACGGGTGATGGAACTGGAGATCCGTCTGGCCCACCAGGAGGATCTCCTGCAGAGCCTCAACCAGACCATGATTGAACAACAGCAGCGCATCGACAGCCTGCAGCTGCAGATGGAGGGGCTTCGGCAACGGCTGGCGGCCGTGATCGAGAACCCGCTCATGGATCCGAACCAGGAACCGCCGCCGCCCCATTATTGAGGCCGCCTGCAGCCATACGCAGGTCGGCCTTCAGGCCGACAGCCACCTTCGCCTGAGCCACGCTGTCGGCCTGAAGGCCGACCTACGATCAAACACGCAGACCATGTCAGATACCCGTATCAGCATCCGTTACGCATCCGAGGACCTGCGGGAACGGGCCGAGGCCCTGGCTGCTGAGCTGAACCTGCCTCTGGCCGGTGAATCGGCCGGCACACCCTTGGTGCTAATCCTCGACGGCCATGGCCTGAGCCTCGCGCTCACCGCTCCCGACGCCCCCGGCCCCATCCAGGTGGATTTCGTGACCGGGCGCCTGGGCTATCGCCAGGCCCGCATCAGCCTGCGCAGCGAGCCCCTGGCCCGGGCGGTGGGCATCAAGGACAGCGAGCGGCCCAGCGTGGTGGACGCCACCGCCGGGCTGGGCCGTGACGGCTTCGTGCTCGCCAGTCTCGGCTGTGAGGTGACCCTGCTGGAACGGGAACCGGTGATCGCGGCCCTGCTGGCCGACGGCCTGGAACGGGCCGCCCGGGACGCGGACCTGGCGCAGACCATCGCGCGCATGCACCTGGTCACGGGAAACGCCCGGGACTGGCTCACGGCGCTGGACGAGGCCCCGCGCCCCGACGTGATCTACCTGGACCCCATGTATCCCCACCGGGACAAGAGCGCCCTGGTGAAGAAGGAGATGCGCGTGTTCCGTACCCTGGTGGGCGATGACCAGGACGCCCCCGAGACCCTGGAGGCGGCCCTCGCCGTGGCGAAACGCCGGGTGGTGGTCAAGCGCCCTGCCCGCGCCGAACCCCTGAGCGGCCGCAAACCCAGCCACCAGATCCCCGGCAAGACCACCCGCTTCGATGTTTACGTGACGGGTTGAAATCCAGGCATTCCACGCAAAGCACACAGAGACGCAGAGGGCGGAATAAGGCTGTTTGACGAAAAAACCTTTGCGCTCTTTGCGTCTCCGCGTCCTTTGCGTTGGTCGCGCAAGTCCAGCTAGTCGCCCAGGATGACCCTGCTGCCCTCCACCCGATAGGCGGGGACTTCCAGGTTGCGGCGGGCGGGCTGGCCGTCGTAGACGCGCCCGGCGTAGTCGTAGCGGGAGCCCCGGCAGCGGTCGGTGAAGCCACCGCCCCAGCCCGCCTCGGCGGCGGCCTCGGGGCTGACCAGGTCAAGGGGGCAGGAGAGGTCCGTGCCCTGCCCGTAGGCGATGAAATAACCCGGCACCAGGCTACGCCCGGGGTTGCGGGCCGCCCGGGGCTGGTTGCTCAGGCGGGAATCGGGATCGTAGAGCCGATCCGCATGGGCGGCGTCCGCCGCGTCCATGGCGGGGCTGCGGCGCAGCACCACCACCTCCCTGCCGGCCCAGTCCACACGCTGCATTTCACCGGGGGCCAGCGCGCTCAGGTCCACCCCAAGGGCCAGTCGGATGTCGGTCTCCGGGTTGCTGAAGAAGGCCCTGACCATGGCCTGCAGGATGAACAGCACCAGGGCCAGGGCCATGAGCTTGAGGGCTACCCGGTAGTAGAGTCGTGTCGAACCGCTCTGGGTCATCGGTCGCTCCGCAGCAATCAACGGGAACATGTCCCTGGCCAGCCCCGCCGCGTAGAATACCCATCGTTGCAGACACTCGCGAGAACGGAACCGGCATGAGAAATCGCAGTACAGACACCTACGTGGGCATCCACAACGACCTGCACGGCGGCATGACCGCCATCGGCACCATCATCAAGGACGCCTGGGTCTTCGGCCTGATCCCCGAGGATGAGACCTGCGAGGGCTGGAAGCTGGCCGACGTGCAGATGCTCTATGACAAGGTCAGCGCCGCCTGGGCACCCTACGGCCACCTGGTGAGCCGCCTGCCGCCGGAACTGCGGGAGAAGCACACCCGCATCTACGATGCCGCCATCGCCCGCGCCCAGGCCGCCGGCTGGGTACCCGGACAGGACATGGACAGCGATATGGAATGAAGGCGCTAGAGACAAGAGGCAAGATACAAGAGGCAAGTTGAAACCGTTTTTTCTTGCCTCTTGCCTCTTGTATCTTGCCTCTGCGATCTCCTTCAGTCCCGGAAGTTGTTGTATTGCAGCGGGAGGCCGACATCGGCCTGACGTAACAGGGCGATGACCTCCTGCAGGTCGTCGCGCTTCTTGCCGGTGACGCGCACCTTATCGCCCTGGATGGCGGCCTGCACCTTGAGCTTGGCCTCCTTGATGAGCTTGACGATCTTGCGGGCGGTGTCGGTCTCGATACCGGCCAGCACCTTGACCACCCGCCGGGCCTTGCCGCCGCCCTCCTCCAGCTTGCCGGGCTCGAGGCAACCCACGTCGATGCCGCGCTTGGCAATCTTCTGCACCAGGATGTCCATCACCTGTTCCACCTGGAATTCCGCGTCGCCGAACAGGGTCAACTCCATCTCGTTCAGCTCGATGGCCGCGGCGGTACCCTTGAAGTCGTAGCGCGTATCGATCTCCCGCTGGGTCTGATCCACGGCGTTGCGCAGTTCCTGCATGTCCACCTCGGACACCACGTCGAATGAGGGCATGGTCTTTCTCCACTGTTTAATGCGATGGGGCCCATTATAATCGGGCGCTCCACAGACGGAACTTGTCATGCAACGACTGTTCATCATCACCGGCGCGGCGCTCATGGCCCTGGCCGTGATCCTGGGTGCCTTCGGCGCCCATGGACTGCGCGACACCCTGGAGCCCGCGCGCCTGGCCGCCTGGCATACGGCGGTGCAGTACCAGGCCTGGCACGCCCTGGGTCTGCTGCTGCTCGGCGCCCTCTACGCACGCTTGCCGGAGCGCGGCGCGCGCGCGGCGGGGCTGTTCATGCTGGCCGGAATCCTGCTGTTCTCCGGCAGCCTCTACCTGCTGATGCTCACCGGCATGCGCTGGCTGGGCCCCATCACCCCTATTGGCGGCACCGCCTTCGTCATTGCCTGGCTGATCCTCGCCTGGAGCGCCTGGAAGGGCTTCAAGCACCCCTGAACCCACGACTCAAGAGACTATCCCATGGCCGACATCTCCTTCTCCCTGCACGCGGAACAGACCCTGGAATCCCTGCTCGAGCGCATGAGCGAGTTCGATGCCCTGGCGGACCTGGACATGGACATCATCGACGGCGTGCTGACCCTGGAATTCGACGACGGCGGCAAGCTGATCCTCAACCGCCAGGAAGCCGCCAGCCAGATCTGGCTCGCCTCGCCGGAGGGCCCCGCCCACTTCGGCTACGACGCCGACCGGGACGCATGGCTCAACGACCGCACGGGAGAGAGCCTCACCGACACCCTGAACCGGGTGCTGAGTGCGGGCTGTGGTGAGACGATCCGGCTCTGATCAGGGTACGGCAATTCAACGCAAAGGGCGCAAAGACGCAGAGGACGCAAAAAAGCCTTTTGAATTAAAAACCTTTGCGCTCTTGGCGTCTTTGCGCCCTTTGCGTTGAATGCTCTTGATTGAAATCTTTACTCAGGCTCACGCGGGGCGCGCAGGCGTGTCTCCAGGGAAAGCATGACCGCCTGGGGGCGTTCGGATTTCAGGGCCTCGTCCAGCAACTGCCAGGTCTGCGCAAAACCCTCCCGCTCGCGCAGCTTCATGCGCGCCAGGCCCAGGGAAAGGCTCCTGAACTGCCGGAAGAAGAGATAACTGAAGGTGGCCACGATCAGCCCGGCCCAGGTCTGATCCTGGAACCAGAGATACACCGCCAGGCCGTAGCCGATGAAGGTCAGGATGAAGATGGCTGCCGAGAAGTGGTGCACGGTCGCCACCACCTGCTCCAGCCGCTCGCGGTGTTCATCGATTTGTTGCTGGGTGAACATGACAGGCCCGGAGATTAGCGTGAGGCAGGCATTATAACCGCGTAGATGAAATTCAAAATTCAAAATTCAAAATTCAAAGGAAGCGTCTGGCCCCTTTAAATTTTGAATTTTGAATTTTAAATCGCGCCTACGACGAGCAGCTCACCGCGATCTCCTCCGCCCAGTCCGGCGGCAGGGCCGCGTAGGCCTCCATCTCCGGCTGCTCGTCGAAGGGACGCTCCAGCAGGCGCTGCAGGCGTTCCACCTCGCTGAAGTCCTTCTGCTCCGCCTTCGCGATGGCCATCTGGGCCAGGTAATTGCGCAGCACGTACTTGGGATTGACCGCCAGCATGTCCGCCAGGCGTGCCGCATCCTCTCGCCCTTCATGGCCGAGCCGCGCCCGGTAATCCGCAAGCCAGGCGTCGAAGGCCTCCGGGTCCCGGAAGGCCGCGCGCAGGTCCGGCAACCAGGCGGGATCATGGAAGCGGCCCAGGGCCCGGAAGAAGCGGGTGTAGTCCACGGCGCTGCCGGCCATCAGGCCCAGCAGGCGCTCGATCAGATCCAGGTCCTCACGGCGGGTTTCCAGCAGCCCCAGCTTGGCCCCCATGAGCGCCGTCCAGCAGCTGGCGAACTGGCCGTTGAACCGGTCCAGGGCGGCCCTGGCCAGTTCCACACCCGCCGCCTCGTCCTCATGCAGCAGCGGCAGCAGGGCCTGGGCCAGGCAGGCCAGGTTCCACCAAGCGATGCGCGGCTGCTGATCGAAGGCGTAGCGACCGCGATGATCGGAATGGTTGCAGATGAATCCCGGCTGGTAAGCGTCCAGGAAACCGTAGGGGCCGTAGTCGATGGTTAGGCCGAGGATGGACATGTTGTCGGTGTTCATCACCCCGTGGGCGAAGCCCACCGCCTGCCAGCGGGCGATCAGATCGGCGGTGCGCCGAATCACCGTCTCCAGGAGGGCGAGGTAGGGCTGATACCGCTCCGCCAGTTCCGGGTAATGATGGGCGATCACGTAATCGGCCAGTTCCTTGAGCCGCGCCGGGTAGCCGCCGTGGGCGAAGTACTCGAAGCTGCCGAAGCGCACGTGGCTCGGCGCCATGCGCACCAGGATGGCGGCGGTCTCGACCCGCTCCCGGTACACGGGCATGTCGCTGCCCAGGATGGTCAGCGCCCGGGTGGTTGGCACGCCCAAGGCATGCATGGCCTCGCTGGCCAGGTACTCCCGGATGGTGGATCGCAGCACCGCGCGCCCGTCGGCGCCCCGGGAGAATCGGGTCGGGCCACTGCCCTTCAGCTGCAATTCCCAGCGCGCCCCTTCCGGGGTCTGCACCTCGCCCAGCACCAGCGCGCGCCCGTCCCCCAGCTGGGGCACGTAGACGCCGAACTGGTGCCCCGCGTAGATCATGGACACCGGCTCCATACCGGTCAGGGGGATCTGTCCGGTGAAGGCGTTGACGAACTCCGCCCGGCTCGCCTCTTCCGGGTGCAGCCCGATCAGGGCCGCGGCCTTCTCGTTGAAGGCCACCCGGTAGGGCTGGGGAAACGGGGCCGGCATGGGCCGGTCGTGGAAGGCCTCCGGCAGGCGGGCGTAGCTGTTGATGAACTTCAGGTCTTCGAGTTTATGCATGGGCAGATGGTGAGACTTGAGGGATGCCGGATCAACACAGAGACAGCATGGGTTATCAGTACGAAGTCGGGTAGAAAGCAAGAAGTGGGAATTGGGGGGGGAAGTAAGAAGTGGGAATTGGGAGGTGGGAAAAGCTTGAATCGACCATCGGTGAGGGTGGTCTTTTCCCACTTCCCACTTCACACTTCCCACTTCCATTGCCCCCTTCGCCAGCCCTATGCCCGACCCGACTCCCTTCCTGAACCGCCTCACCAAGAACCTCCGCCACTGGTCCAAGTGGGCGCGCCGCCAGGGGATCGAGTGTTTCCGCATCTACGACCGGGACCTGCCGGAGTTTCCCGTGGCCATCGACGTGTACGCGGGACGCCCCCACGTGCAGGCCTTTGAAACCCGCTGGGAGGCGGACGAGGCCACCTATGAGGCCTGGGTGGATGCGGTGCGGGGGACGGTGGCGGGGCTGTTCGAAATTCCGCCGGCAGAATTGGCGTTCAAGGTGCGGCGCCGGCAGAAGGGCACGGATCAGTACGAGGCCACCGGCAACCCGCCGGCTCCCTTCGTGGTGCACGAGGACGGACTGAAGTTCGAGGTGGACCTGCACCGCTACCTGGACACGGGCTTGTTTCTGGATCACCGCGTCACCCGCGCCCTGGTGCGTGAACAGGCCCGGGACAAGCGTTTCCTGAACCTGTTCGCCTACACCGGCAGCTTCACCGTGCATGCCGCCGCAGGCGGCGCGAGCAGTTCACTGACCCTGGATCTCTCCAACACCTACCAGGACTGGACCCGCCGCAATCTGCGCCTCAACGACCTGGACCGGCCCGAACACCGGCTGGAGCGCTGCGACGTGATGGACTGGCTGGAGCATTCATCAAAGATCGAGGAGCGTTTCGACCTGATCGTCATGGACCCGCCGTCGTTCTCCAACTCCAAGGCCATGGACACCACCCTGGACGTGCAGCGCGACCACCCCTGGATGATCAACCGGGCCCTGAGCCTGCTGACCGCGGACGGTGTGCTGTATTTCTCCAACAACAAGCGGGGCTTCAAGCTCTACGAAGACGAACTGATCCCCTGCGAGCTGGAGGACATCACCAGGAAGACCACGCCGGAGGACTTTCGAAGACACCCGCCGCACCGGTGCTGGGTGATCCGGCGCAGCAATTGGAAACCCGGGATGAAGTAAGAAGTGTGAATTGGGAAGTGGGAATGGAAGTCAGAAGTGCGAATTGGGAAGTGCGAAGTATAGACCTCAAAAGACAGCAGAAGCCCGCGCCTGCTGGCAAATGCTCCAGTAATGCATGCTCGCCCACAGGGGGTCGGGTCCTACGAAGTCAGTAGAAGTCGGTTTACTCCTGTTCCCACTTCCCAATTCACACTTCTTACTTCATCGGGTCATTCCACCAACTGAATGATATGCCCTCCCGAGCGCTCGTCCTTCTCCAGCCTGATCAAACCCTCCTTCTCCGCTGCCTCTAGCAGCGCACTGAAGGAACGGAAGCCGTAGTAGCTCTCGTTGAAACCGGGCTTGCGGCGCTTGATGGCCTGCTTGACCATGGAGCCCCACACGGTCTCGTCCTCGCCCCGTTCTGCCTGCAAGGCCTCGGCGGTTTCGACGATCAGGTCCAGGGCCTCCTGCATCTTCTTCTCGTCGCCCTCCTGTCCCTCGGCCTTCTTGGCCGGGGCCTCTTCCTTGCTGCCGGACTTGGCGGAGGACTTGCGGGGCTTGCGCTTCTTGTGGGCGGCCTCGCGCACCAGGTCGTCGTAGTAGATGAACTCATCGCAGGCGGCGGTGAGCAGGTCAGAGGTGGACTTCTTCACGCCCACGCCGATCACCAGCTTGTTGTTCTCCCGGAGCTTGGCCACCAGGGGGGAGAAATCCGAATCGCCGCTGATCACCACGAAGGCATCCACGTGGCCCTTGGTGTAGCAGAGGTCCAGGGCGTCCACCACCATGCGGATGTCGGCGGAGTTCTTGCCGGACTGGCGCACGTGGGGGATCTCGATCAATTCGAAGGCGGCCTCGTGCATGGGCGCCTTGAATTCCTTGTAGCGGTCCCAGTCGCAATAGGCCTTGCGCACCACGATGTTGCCCTTGAGCAGCAACCGCTCCAGCACCTTGCCGATGTCGAACTTGGGATACTTGGCCTCGCGCACACCGAGGGCGATGTTCTCGAAGTCGCAGAACAGCGCCATGTTGCGGATTTCAGCAGGACTCGGCATGGGGAACCTCACTGGGCAGTATCAGCCTTCAGCGTACACCAAAGCGGGAGCATGTGGCTGTATTGCGTTATGGCACGCAGAGGGCGCAGAGACGCAGAGAGCGCGGAGTTTTATTGATCTAAAACCTTTGCGTTCTCTGCGTCTCCGCGCCCTCTGCGTTGAATCACAGATTCCGGTCAGACAGACGGATCCATGACCTCGAGCCCGCCCATGTAGGGGCGCAGGGCCTCGGGGATGTGGATGCGACCTTGGGCGTCCTGGTGGTTTTCCAGCACTGCCACCAGGGTACGGCCCACGGCGAGGCCCGAGCCGTTGAGGGTATGCAGCAGTTCCGGCTTGCCGGTCTCCGGGTTGCGGTAGCGGGCCAGCATGCGCCGGGCCTGGAAGTCCTCGAAGTTGGAGCAGGAGGAGATCTCCCGGTAGGTCTCCTGGCCCGGCAGCCAGACCTCGATGTCGTAGGTCTTGGCGGAGGAGAAACCCATGTCGCCGGCGCAAAGTGCCATCACCCGATACGGCAGCTCCAGCTTCTGCAGGACCTTCTCGGCATGGCCGGTGAGCGCCTCCAGGGCATCCCAGGACTGCTCCGCCGGTACCAGCTGCACCAGTTCCACCTTCTCGAACTGGTGCTGGCGGATCAGGCCGCGCACGTCCTTGCCGTAGGAGCCGGCCTCGGAACGAAAACAGGGGGTGTGGCTGACGAAGCGGGCCGGCACCTGGGCGGCCTCCAGGATGGTGTCCCGGGCCAGGTTGGTGACCGGCACCTCGGCGGTGGGGATCAAGTAGTAGCCGTGCTCGCTGATGTGGAACAGGTCCGCCTCGAACTTGGGCAGCTGGCCGGTACCGCGCAGGGAATCGGCGTTGACCAGGTAGGGGACGTAGACCTCCTCGTAGCCGTGCTCCCGGGTGTGCAGGTCCAGCATGAACTGCACCAGGGCCCGGTGCAGGCGCGCCATGTCGCCCCGCTTGACGGTGAAGCGCGCACCGGCGAGCTTGGCGCCGGTTTCGAAGTCGAGCCAGCCCTTGGGTTCGCCCAGGGCCACGTGATCCCGCACCGGAAAATCGAAACGCCTGGGCTCACCCCAGCGGCGGATCTCCACGTTGGACTTCTCGTCCAGGCCATCGGGCACCGAGGCGTGGGGCACGTTGGGGATGCCCATGAGGAACTCGTCCAGTTCCGCCTGCAGGGCCGAGAGCCGGGTCTCCGCCTCGGCCAGGGCCTCGCCCATGCGCGAGACCTCTGCCTTCAGGGGCTCGATGTCCTCGCCCCGGGCCTTGGCCTGGCCGATGGCCTTGGAACGGCTGTTGCGCTCGCTCTGCAGCTCCTGGGTATGCACCTGGATCTGCTTGCGCTCCGCCTCGAGGCGGGCAAAGGTCTCGGTGTCCAGCTGGAAGCCCCGGCGGGCCAGCCGCGCGGCGGTCTCTTCCAGTTCATTACGCAGGCGTTTGGGATCCAGCATGAGCGGCGGTCCTGGGCAGAATTCACGGAAAAATCAGGGCGGAATCTTACCACAGGGGCCGAGGCCGCCGGGATGCGCCGGCGCTGGAATCAGCGAACACATGATATCCGCCGCAGAGGCGCGGCGGCGCAGAGAACATCAATGGACAGGATTGACAGGATTTCTCTGAATTCAACACTGGAAAGATCTGCCAGCGAGCACCCACCGGATCCCTGGACGCTGTCAATCCTGAAAAATCCTGTTAATCCTGTCGTCGTTTTGTCTTTGATCCGCGCCTCCGCGTCTCCGCGGCAAGGCAGTTCCAGGTCCTACCGCGCCGGGCGCGTGTGCTGGGTGCGGAATTTCTGGGGGCGGTGTTTGCGGCCCACCCGCTTGCCTTCGCCGCCGGTTCCGCCCGTGCCGGCGGGCTGGAAACGCGGCACCAGGTGGCGCTTGCCGTTGCCGATGAGATCGGCGCGGCCCATGTTCTCCAGGGCCTCGCGCAAAAGCGGCCAGTTCTCCGGGTCGTGGTAGCGCAGGAAGGCCCTTGTGCAGACGGCGCTGGCGCAGGCCCTTGGGTGACTGCACGATCTCGGCACCCTTGCGGCGCACGTTCTTCAGCGGGTTCCGGCCGGTGTGGTACATGGCGGTGGCGAGCGCCATGGGGCCGGGCAGGAAGGCCTGGACCTGGTCGGCGCGAAAGCCGTTGCGCTTGAGCCACAGGGCCAGGTTCATCATGTCCTCGTCCGTGGTGCCCGGGTGGGCGGCGATGAAGTACGGGATCAGGTACTGCTCCTTGCCCGCCTCCTTGGAGAACTTGTCGAACAGGGCCTTGAAGCGGTCGTAGCTGCCCATGCCCGGCTTCATCATGTGGGACAGGGGCCCCTGCTCCGTATGCTCCGGGGCGATCTTCAGATACCCACCCACGTGGTGGGTCACCAGTTCCTTCACGTACTCGGGTGACTCCACCGCCAGGTCGTAGCGCAGGCCCGAGGCGATCAGCACCTTCTTCACCCCGGGCACCTGGCGGGCGCGGCGGTAGAGATGGATCAGGGCGCTGTGGTCGGTGTTGAGGTTCTTGCAGATCTCCGGGTACACGCAGGACAGGCGCCGGCAGCTCTGCTCGATCTTCTCGTCCTTGCAGGCGATGCGGTACATGTTGGCGGTGGGGCCGCCCAGGTCCGAGATCACCCCGGTGAAGCCCTCCACCTTGTCACGGATCTCCTCGATCTCGCGGATGATGGACTCCTCGGAACGGTTCTGGATGATGCGACCCTCGTGTTCGGTGATGGAGCAGAAGGTACAGCCGCCGAAACAGCCGCGCATGATGTTCACCGAGAAGCGGATCATCTCCCAGGCGGGGATGCGCGCATCGCCGTAGGCCGGGTGTGGGGCCCGGGCATAGGGCAGGTCGAACAGGGCATCCATCTCCGGCGTGGTCAGCGGGATGGGCGGCGGGTTGAGCCAGACCTCCTTGTCACCGTGGCGCTGTACCAGGGCGCGGGCGTTGCCCGGGTTGGTCTCCAGGTGCAGCAGGCGCGAGGCGTGGGCATAGAGCACCGGGTCCGACTTCACCTGCTCAAAGGACGGCAGGCGCACCACGGTCATCTCCCGGGGATGGTCCCGGGGGATCTCCCGGTGCAGGTGCACCACCTTCACCGGTGGCGGCGCATCGGGGGCCTGCTCCGCCGTCTCGCAGGTCGACGGCGTGACCATGGCGTAGGGATCGGGGTGTGGGTCCACCTTGCCGGGGGTGTCCAGTTCCGTGGAATCCAGTTCCACGAAGCCGCCGGGCACCGCATCACGCATGAAGGCCGTGCCACGCAGGTCCTGGATGTCCTTCGGGTGCTCGCCCTTCGCCACCCGGTGGGCCACCTCGACCAGGGCGCGCTCGGCGTTGCCGTAGAGCAGCAGGTCCGCCTTGGCATCCAGCAGGATGGAGCGGCGCACCTTCTCGGACCAGTAATCGTAGTGGGCGATGCGGCGCAGGGACGCCTCGATACCCCCGATGATCACCGGGGTGTCCCGGTAGGCCTCCCGGCAGCGCTGGGTGTAAACGATCACCGCCCGGTCCGGGCGTTTACCGCCCTCGTCGTTGGGGGTGTAGGCGTCGTTGCGGCGGATTTTCCTGTCCGAGGTGTAGCGGTTGACCATGGAATCCATGTTCCCCGCGGTCACGCCGAAGAACAGGTTGGGCTTGCCGAGGCGCTGGAAGTCCTCCACCGAGGTCCAGTCCGGCTGGGCGATGATGCCCACCCGGAAACCCTGCGCCTCCAGCAGCCGGCCGATGATGGCCATGCCGAAGCTCGGGTGGTCCACGTAGGCATCGCCGGTGACCAGGATGATGTCACAGGAATCCCAGCCGAGCGCCTCCATCTCCGCCCGGGACATGGGCAGAAACGGCGCGACGCCGAAGCGTTCCGCCCAGTACTTGCGGTAGGAAAAGATGTTCTTCGCGGGGAGCATGGCAGTGACCTACTGAAACTATCGGATATTAGACGCGGGACAGGGGAAAAATTCAATGGAGGGATTCCCATGTTCCGTGTGTCACGCAGAGGACGCAAAGGCGCAGCGAACGCGGAGATTTTTGGATACATGCTTCTTGCGCTCTCTGCGCCTTTGCGTCCTCTGCGTGATTCAGCGACACCAATCCGCGCCACGTAACAGTCAGGCACCTCGGTGGGGGAATCAGAATGACTCAATCAAGGCCACCGCATGTGCGGCGATGCCTTCCTCGCGGCCGGCGAAGCCGAGGCGCTCGGTGGTGGTGGCCTTGACGTTGACGCACTCCAGGGCGACGCCCAGGTCGTCGGCCAGGTTGGCGCGCATGGCCTCGATGTGCGGGGCCATCTTCGGCGCCTGGGCGATGATCGTGGCGTCCACGTTGCCCACCCGGTAACCCTGCTCATGCAGCAGTTCCACCACCCGGCGCAGCAGCACCCGGCTGTCGGCGCCCTTGTAGGCCGGGTCCGTGTCCGGGAAATGCCGGCCGATGTCCCCCAGCGCCGCCGCGCCCAAGAGGGCATCGCACAGGGCATGGATCAGTACGTCGCCATCGGAATGAGCGGCGAAGGCCTTGGCGTGAGGAATGCGTACGCCCCCCAGCACCACGTGGCCCCCCGCCTTGAAGGCGTGCACGTCGTAACCGTGTCCGATGCGTATATTGGCCATTATGTTGTTACTAGCGAATGTGTGACAGAAACGCAGAGGACGCAGAGACGCAAAGATCGCAGAGGGATATTAGATGGATCCTGCGCATGTGTGTCCGAGGACCTCGTCGTGCTCCTTGCTCAGGAACAATAGTATTCTCTCTGCGCTCTCCGCGCCTCTGCGTCCTCTGCGTAAAGAACGCAATCTGATCAGGAAACCTGGCCACGCCCGAGGAAGAACTCCGCCAGCGCCAGGTCCGCCGGGCTGGTGATCTTGAGGTTGGCGGGGCTGCCTTCCACCAGGCGCGGGGCGTGGCCGGCCAGCTCCATGGCGGAGGCCTCGTCGGTGACGAGCAGGCCTTGCTGTCGAGCGGATTCCATGGCCTCCACCAGCATGGCATAGCGAAACATCTGCGGGGTGAACGCTCGCCACAGGCCGGCGCGGTCCACCGTCTGTGCCACACGCCCTTCGGCATCGGCGCGCTTGAGGGTGTCGGCCACCGGCGCGGCCAGGA
This sequence comes from Thioalkalivibrio sulfidiphilus HL-EbGr7, assembly GCF_000021985.1. Classification (NCBI taxonomy): domain Bacteria; kingdom Pseudomonadati; phylum Pseudomonadota; class Gammaproteobacteria; order Chromatiales; family Ectothiorhodospiraceae; genus Thioalkalivibrio; species Thioalkalivibrio sulfidiphilus. The sequence goes on along the minus strand of NC_011901.1, from coordinate 1,279,656 downwards.
GCCCGCCCACGGGATCGTCCCGAAGGGTGTCCAGCAACCGCGTGAGATCTTCGTCAGAGAGACACGGGCGGGCGGCGTCGTGGACCAGCACCCAGTCGTCGTCCGCGGCCTGATGCTTGAGGGCGCGCAGGGCATTGAGCACCGAGTGACAACGCTCCTCGCCCCCGTGCACCACCAGCAGGGGCTTGTCGGAGCGTATGGTGAGTTCCCGGTAGTATTCGTCCTCACCGCCGATGGCCACGGCCAGCCCGGTGATGCGGGGGCTGCGGATGAAGATCTCCAGGGTGTGTTCCAGCACCGTGCGCCCGGCCAGCGCCAGGTACTGTTTGGGGCGATCGGCACCCATGCGCCGACCCACACCGGCGGCGGGGATCACGGCCCAGAAGTCAGGGGAAGTACTCATGGGGTCTCGCCGGGGCGGCCGACCACCTGGAAGAAGGTCTCGTCGCGACGGATCATGCCCAGTTCACGCCGGGCCCGTTCCTCGATGGCGTCCAGGCCGGTCTTGAGGTCGGTGACCTCCGCATCCAGGGCGGCATTGCGGTAGCGCAGTTCTTCGTTCTCGGCCCGCTGGGCCTCCAGGGTCTGGCGCAGCTGCCACACCTCGGCAACGCTGCCCTCGCCGATCCACAGCTTGTACTGCAGCCCCAGCAGCAACACCACCAGCAATCCGGTCACCCATTTCATCGGACAGTAGTGTAACTCAGAGGTCCTGGAGATGCCTCAGGCTGATCAATTCACGCAGAGGGCGCAGAGACGCAGAGCACGCAAAGGGTTTTCAAAGTGAAGTCTTTGCGCTCTTTGCGTCTCTGCGTCCTCTGCGTAAACAGCGATGCAACTGAAACAGCTCAGCCCAGCTGCTTGAAAGCACCCCGGCCGGCGTACCTGGCGGCGCTGCCCAGGGCCTCTTCGATGCGGATCAGCTGGTTGTACTTGGCCACGCGGTCGGAGCGGGACAGGGAACCGGTCTTGATCTGGCCGGCCTGGGTGGCCACGGACAGGTCGGCGATGGTGACGTCCTCGGTCTCGCCGGAGCGGTGGGAGATCACTGCGGTGTAGCCGGCCTTGTGGGCCATGTGGATGGCGGCGAGGGTCTCGGAGACAGTGCCGATCTGGTTGAGCTTGATGAGGATCGAGTTGGCGATGTGCTTGTCGATGCCCTCCTTCAGGATCTCGGTGTTGGTGACGAACAGGTCGTCGCCCACCAGCTGCACCTTGCCGCCCAGCTTCTCGGTGAGCAGCTTCCAGCCGGCCCAGTCGTCCTCGGCCATGCCGTCCTCGATGGTGAGGATGGGGTACTGGTTCACCCAGCCGGCCAGGTAGTCGACAAAGCCCGCCGCATCGAAAGACTTGCCTTCGGATGCCAGCACGTACTTGCCGTCCTTGTGGAACTCGGAACTGGCGCAGTCCAGGCCCAGCCAGATGTCCTGGCCCGCCTTGAAGCCGGCCTTGTCGATGGCCTCCAGGATCACCTCGATGGCCGCCTCGTTGGAGGGCAGATCGGGGGCGAAACCGCCCTCGTCGCCCACGGCGGTGGAGGAACCGCGCTTGTGCAGCACCTTCTTCAGGGCATGGAAGACCTCGGCGCCGTAGCGCACGGCCTCGGCGATGGAGGACGCACCCACGGGCAGGATCATGAACTCCTGCATGTCCACGCTGTTGTCCGCGTGGGCACCACCATTGACGATGTTCATCATGGGCACGGGCAGGGTCACCGCCTCCTCGCCGCCCAGGTGGCGGTACAGGGGCATGCCCGCATCAGCGGCGTTGGCGTGTGCGGTGGCCATGGAGACCGCCAGCAGGGCGTTGGCGCCCAGGCGGCTCTTGTTGGGTGTGCCGTCCAGCTCGATCATGCGGCCATCCACGGCGGCCAGGTCGGTGGCCTTCATGCCCAGCAGGGCCTCGCGGATCTCACCGTTCACATGACCCACCGCCTTGCGCACGCCCTTGCCGCCGTAGCGCACGTCATCGTCGCGCAGCTCGATGGCCTCGCGGGCACCGGTGGAGGCGCCGGAGGGCACCGCGGCACGGCCCATGACTCCGGAGGCCAGGGTGACTTCCGCCTCGACGGTGGGGTTGCCCCGGGAATCAATGATCTCGCGGGCGTGGATATCGACAATCTCGGACATGACGGGTGAATCCTCTGGATCTCAAGTTTGAAATTCGATGATAAATGGACAGGATGAACAGGATTTTTCAGGATTCACGGGATTGAGAATCAAAAAACATCGGACAGGATTTACATGATTAACAGGATTAACAGCATGGGCCTTTCAACATCATGTCAATCCTGTAAATCCTGTCCATTCCCTCGTCGTTATCCTTAAAAACCCAAAAACCTGTAAATCCTGTCCATTCAAGTTGTTCAGGTATTCAGAAAGCGCGACTCGATGAAGCCCTGGGCCTTGACCACGTCATCCAGGGTCTTGAGCGTCACCAGCAGTTCTTCCATCAGCGGCAGGGGCCAGGCATTGGGGCCGTCGGACAGGGCCTTGTCCGGGTCCGGGTGGGTCTCCATGAACAGGCCCGCCACGCCGGAGGCCACTGCTGCCCGCGCCAGCACGGGCACGAATTCCCGCTGGCCGCCGGAGCTGGTGCCCTTGCCACCCGGCTGCTGCACGGAATGGGTGGCGTCGAACACCACCGGGCAGCCGGTCTCGCGCATCACCGCCAGGCCGCGCATGTCGGAGACCAGGGTGTTGTAGCCGAAGGACACGCCGCGCTCGCAGACCATGATCTGGTCGTTGCCCGCTTCGCGGGCCTTGTCCACCACGTTGCCCATGTCCCAGGGGGCCAGGAACTGGCCCTTCTTGATGTTCACGGGCCGGCCCTGACGGGCCACGTTCTGGATGAAGTTGGTCTGGCGGCACAGGAAGGCCGGGGTCTGCAGCACGTCCACCACCGCGGCCACCTCTTCCAGCGGGGTGTCCTCGTGCACGTCGGTCAGCACCGGCACGCCGATCTGCTGCTTCACGGTCTCCAGGATACGCAGGCCCTCCTCCAGGCCCAGGCCGCGGAAACTCCGGGTGGAGGAACGGTTGGCCTTGTCGAAAGAGGACTTGTAGATGAAGGGCACACCGACCCGCTCGCAGAGCTCCTTGAGCTGTCCGGCGGTGTCCAGGGCCAGCTGCTCGCTCTCGATCACGCAGGGGCCGGAAATGAGAAAGATCGGGTGTTCGAGACCCGCTTCGAAATGACACAGTTTCATGATGTTCAGTCGCTCTTGGTCTGGGTCTTCTCGTGCTGGGCGCGCGCCGCACGGATGAACCCGGAAAACAGGGGATGGCCATCCCGGGGGGTGGAGGTGAACTCCGGGTGGAACTGGCAGCCCAGGAACCAGGGGTGGTCCTTCAGTTCCACCACCTCCACCAGGGAGCCGTCCTCGGAACGCCCGGAGATCACCAGACCCGCGGCGGTCAGGGTCTCCAGGTAGCCGTTGTTGAATTCGTAGCGGTGACGGTGCCGCTCGGTGATGTGGTCGCTGCCGTAGCACTGGTGGGCCAGGGTACCCGGCGTCAGCTGGCAGACCTGGCCACCCAGGCGCATGGTGCCGCCCAGGTCGGAGTCCGCACTGCGCTGTTCGATGCGGCCCTCACGGTCCTTCCACTCGGTGATCAGGGCGATCACCGGGTGCGGGGTATTGGGCCGGAACTCGGTGCTGTGGGCCCCTTCCAGGCCGGCCACGTGGCGGGCGAACTCGATCACCGCCACCTGCATGCCCAGGCAGATGCCCAGGTAGGGAATCCCGTTCTCCCGCGCATAGCGCACGGCGGCGATCTTGCCCTCCACGCCCCGCTCACCGAAGCCGCCGGGCACCAGGATGGCGTCCAGGTCCTCGAGACAGCCGGCGCCCTCGGTCTCCAGTTTCTCGGAATCGAGATAGCGGATGGTGACCTTGGTGCCGGTGTGGATGCCCGCGTGGGTCAGGGCCTCGTTCAGGGACTTGTAGGACTCGGTGAGGTCCACGTACTTGCCCACCATGCCCACGGTGACCTCCGCCTCGGGGAACTCCATGGCGTTGACCACGTGCTTCCAGTCGGAGAGGTCGGCGGGCGGCGCATCGATGTGCAGCTTGCGCAGCACGATCTCGTCCAGTTTCTGGGAATGCAGCCACAGGGGGATCTTGTAGATGTTGTCCACATCCACCGCGGAGATCACTGCCCGCTCCTCCACGTTGGTGAACAGGGCGATCTTGCGCCGTTCGCCTTCCGGCAGGGGCTGGTTGGCCCGGCACAGCAGCACGTCCGGCTGGATACCGATGGAGCGCAGTTCCTTGACCGAGTGCTGGGTGGGCTTGGTCTTGATCTCGCCGGCGGCGGCGATGTAGGGCACCAGGGTGAGATGGATGAACAGGGCATTCTCGTGGCCCATCTCAACGCCCATCTGGCGGATGGCCTCCAGGAACGGCAGGGACTCGATGTCACCCACGGTGCCGCCGATCTCCACCAGGGCGATGTCGGCACCCTCGGCACCGGCGCGGATGCTGCGCTTGATCTCGTCGGTGATGTGGGGGATCACCTGTACGGTGCCGCCCAGGTAGTCGCCACGGCGCTCCTTGCGGATCACGTTCTCGTAGATCTGTCCCGTGGTGAAGTTGTTGCGCCGGCCGGTCTTGATGCGCACGAAGCGTTCATAGTGACCCAGGTCCAGGTCGGTCTCCGCGCCGTCCTCGGTGACGAACACCTCGCCGTGCTGGAAGGGACTCATGGTGCCCGGATCCACGTTGATGTAGGGATCAAGCTTCAGCAGGGTGACCTTGAGACCCCGGGCCTCGAGGATGGCGGCCAGGGAAGCGGAAGCAATACCCTTGCCCAGGGAGGAGACAACGCCCCCTGTAATGAACACATATCGCGTCATGGAAAGACTCTTGGAGAGTGGGCCGGCCCGGTGGCTCGGGACGGGCAGAAAGTCTAGCAAATTCGGGGGATTCCCTCAATTGCGCCCGGGCCCGCCCCAGGGCTGCTCCCGGGCCCACATGACGCCGCACCGGCGCGTGAATCCTGCATGACAGGATTCCCCCGCGCCTTGCAATCCAGGGCCAACTCCCACAAGGTAAATAGGCCTTAAGCCACAAGGCACCAATACCGGGCCCGGTCACCGGGTCCAGACCTTGCCACCGCCATGAAACGGCGCGCGGCACATCCAGTTGTTCATTGCCGGGGGCATGGCCGAACCATCCCCCATCAGAAACGGGCCGGATCGGGATCCGGCCAGGGGCCCCAGGGGCCACGCTTCAGACGCTCAATCAAGACGACACAAGGGCGGGAGACCGTCCACACCACCATCGCGGGTGCAGCCAGGGCAGGCTCTGCGCCGCCAAGCGATGACCGACCCTGGCCCCACCGTCTGCGGGCAGGCGGTCGAATCCACCATGCCTGCCGAGGGAGGAAGACGATGACATCCACGGCCACACAGCAGGAATTCGGCGACGCACCCACCGAGGTGCGCGACACGGAACACTACCAGCAGGAGTACGTGAAGTCCTTCGTGGACAAGTGGGACGAACTCATCGACTGGGACAGCCGCAGGGCCAGTGAGGGGGACTTCTTCATCCGCGCCCTCAAGGAGCGCGGTGCCAGGCGCATCCTGGACGTGGCCACCGGCACCGGCTTCCACTCCGTGCAACTGGTGGAAGCGGGTTTCGACGTGGTCAGCGCGGACGGCAGCGCCGAGATGCTCGCCAAGGCCTTCGAGAACGGCAGGCGCCGGGGGCACATCCTGCGCACCATCCAGTCCGACTGGCGCTGGCTGAACCGGGACGTGCACGGGCGCTTCGATGCCATCGTTTGCCTGGGCAACTCCTTCACCCACCTGTTCAGCGAGAACGACCGGCGCAAGGCCCTGGCGGAATTCTACTCGGCGCTCAACCACGATGGTGTGCTGATCCTGGACCAGCGCAACTACGA